>NZ_JAFCUC010000002.1:0-184731 GCF_049896345.1 Caulobacter sp. DWR2-3-1b2
GCTCGATCCGAGCCCACTGATCGTCCCGAAGAACTTCGCCTTCCAACACCGCCTCCAAAAAGCAGCGTTGAATCAGAACCGCCTCTCGATGGGAATCCTAAATCGTCACTACGGCCTAGTCAGTGGTCTGAACTATGATCCGAGCTGTTTCTTCGGGCTGGTCCCAGTGCGGAAAATGGCCGCACTTGTCAAACAAGTGCAGCTTGGCGTTCGGGAAAGCGGCCTGAGCGCGGTGGGCCTGTCGGGGTAGGAGAAGACGATCCTGACGGCCCCAGCCGATGGTCACGCGTCCGGGCGTGAAAGCCGTTCCAGCTTGTAACGGGCCGCTTGCCAACTCGTGCACCACCTCGTCGAAAACCCGGGTGGCGGCGAAGGTCCGCATCTCAGTCAGGACGATCTCGGGCGCGAGCGCCCACGGTCGGTCGGATAGCTGCGCCAGCAGGAGTGTCCGCGTGCCAGAATGGCGCGAAAGGAACGGCATCACCGGTTGGAGCCCTCGCACAAGCCGAATAGATGCCAAGATGGTGGTCTGGAAGAACCGCGTCTCCCAGCCTCGCCAGAATCCGCCCGGGTCCAAGGCGACGCAGTGGCGACCGACGCCCCGACGCGAGAGCTCCAGGACCAGGCGGGCGCCTACAGAACTGCCGACCAGATCCACCGCGCCAAGTCTTTCACGGTCGATGAAGTCTGTCAGGGCGTCGGCAAAGGCGGACATGGTTTGCCGTCCCGGGACCGGCGGCGACTCACCATGTCCGGGCATGTCGATCAGGATCAACTCGCGCGAAAGGCTGAGCGTCGGCGCGATGGTGTCCCACGACCGTATGCTTCCGCCAAGGCCGTGGACCATCAGCAGGGGAGGGCCAACGCCCATGCGCTCGAAATGCAAAGCCATGCTGACACAACGTCGCGTGGTTGCGGTGGTTCAACATAACACGCTGGCTTCTGAGTAAATGTGCGAAACTATAGGCCTCTCTTGGCGCTGTGTTTCTCACCGAGTTTTCTCGCCTCGATTTTGAGGTGAGCCGGACACGTTTAAGCATGTCACACCTCTTGCGAGGCGAAAGCGCTACAGCGTCTTCCATCTGCCGGAGGCCTCGTGGCCGTGACCAGCAATACTCTTGCGTAACAGCTTTCGCTGCTGCCTGAACGCGGAAAACGAGTGTAGAATTTAGAGGAGGGACGTTGGCGCGCTGGAGGCGTGACATGGCCCAGCTCGACCTTTTTCTTTCGCCCAAGCAACCTTGGAACCATCGCAAGCTCATCGGCCCCAAGCCGCCTTTTCAGCCCAAGCACGTTTGGGGGATCAGGCAGCAATTGAAGACCACGGGGCGTGTTCGTGACCTTACGCTATTCAACTGTGCGATCGATGCGAAGCTTCGCGGATGCGATCTGGTCAAGCTGCGGATTTGCGATGTCGCCCCAGGTGGTTCGCTGCGCGCACGCGCCACAGTCATCCAGCAGAAGACCGGCCAGCCGGTGCCGTTCGAGATCACCGAGCCGACGCGAGACTCTCTGGCTACCTGGCTGCAGCGCCGCGGTCGCCGAGCTGACGACTGGCTCTTCCCAAGCCGGTCCCGGCCTGGCGAGCACATCACGACCCGCCAATATGCTCGGCTCGTAAATCACTGGGTGGCGATGATCGACCTGGAGCCCTGCGCCTACGGCACGCATAGCCTGCGCAGAACCAAGGTGGCGCTGATTTACAAGAAGACAGGAAACCTCAGAGCTTGCCAACTGCTGCTTGGCCATCGAAAGCTCGAAAGTATCGTGCGTTATCTTGGGATCGAAGTGGACGATACTCTTGAAATGTCGGTGCAGGTCGCCCTGTAGCGCGCCTCCAAAATTTTAGGGGTGGAGCTATCGGACTGTCCCGAACGCTCCTCATCATTTTTACGGAAGTACTCGGCTATCGCTTTCCGTCGATCGTCGATTCTGAGGACTCGCGTCTCAAGCTGAGCAGCAAAATGTTCTGCTTGCGGGCAGCGCGTTAGGCCCGAGATATTGTTGTTGATGATCACCTGCTCACGCTGCCAAGCAATGTCGGCAGGATCTGAATAATTCGAGACCATAGCGTTGATAAGTGCGCGGTATCGCATCATAACATCGGTCAGACGTCGCACTAGCCAGGTGATTGGCTAGTTATCCATGCTTGGTGCTCGAAAAATGCTCTAGACATCGGTGAGCCTGAGGCTGCGCACCTCGGCGACCTGCTCGATCCCCGGATTGCCGGGAGCGGCCACCAGCCGGCGCACAGCGGCAACCGGCGATCTTCCAAGCCAGGGTGTGTTCGCGCCCACCGGATCCGACGAGGAGAATGGTCAGCTATTCTCTGAGCCGGGGCGTCGCGCGGGCCGGGCGCCGGGTCAAGGCGACTGCGCCGTCCACCAAACCGAACGCCCTCGACCAACAAATACCCCTTATCGTAGATATAATTGACACAACTCTCTATAAGGTAGCACCCTCCCGCCGCGTCTTGAGCGGTCTTGAGAACGCCAACCCGGGGGCATTGCCATGACGATCCAGAACATCGAACACATCGTCGTGCTCATGCTGGAGAACCGCTCGTTCGACAGTATGCTGGGGTGGCTCTACGAAAAGGACTCGCCCGCAGCCTACGTCCCGACGACCACCGGCGCGCCTTTCCGGGGGCTGCAGGCGATCAATCCGAACGACTTCGTCAACACCGCCTTGAACGGCAAGCTCAGCGTCAAGCCCACGCGCGGCGTCCAGGGCTTCACTGTCCCCGACATCGCGCCTGGCGAAGAGTTCGACCAAGTCCTAACCCAGTTCTACGGGACCAACAGCCCCGCCCCAGGCGCACCGGTCACGATGAAGGGCGTGCTGGAGGATTTCGTCGAGGTCCTGCAGAAGCGCAAGGTCGCCGAAGCCGACATCCTCCGCCTGGCGCCGATGGTCATGCAGAGCTTCACCCAGGGCCAGGCGCCAGTGCTGAATCAGCTGGCGCGGCACTATGCCGTCAGCGACGCCTGGCACGCCTCGGTGCCCTCGCAGACCAATCCCAACCGTTCGTTCCTGATGTGCGGCACCTCCAACGGGATGATCAACAACGGCGACCTGGAGACCGACCCACAGGCCAAGGCCCTGGAAAAGATCCTGGGCATGGCCATCGGCGACGACCGGGTAGACGCCCCGACGATCTTCAACGCCCTGCAGACGGCCGGCGTCGACTGGAACGTGTTCTACCAGACCAGCTACCTGCCGCAGAAGATCTCGGCGCTCCTGGAATACCGCACCGCCCTGCTGGCGCTGCTGGTGGTCAGCCCCCTGATGGCCGCCGCCGTGGCGGCTCTGCTGGTGGCGCTGGATCCCTACGTCAAATATCTGATGGACCTGACCTCGGGCGAGCTGGGCTCCTGCTACACTTGGCGCCTGTTCCCGCAGATCAAGGACAAGGTCCCCAACGCCGCCCAGAAGTTCCAGAAGCTGGACGACTTCCACCGCAAGGCTCGCGCCGGCCAGCTGCCGAAGTTCAGCTATATCGAGCCGTTCTGGTCGATCGCCCACAGCACGACCGACAACCCGACCTACGAGAACCTGTTTTCGGCGCTGGGCAACGACTACCACCCGCCCGGCAGCGTCCTGGCGGGCGAGCAGTTCGTCAAGGAGGTCTATACCAGCCTGATCTCCAACCGGGAGGCCTGGAACAAGACCCTCCTGCTGATCACCTTCGACGAGTTCGTCGGCTCGTTCGACCACCAGACGGCCGACATGCAGGCGGGCGCCGTGCAGCCGCCCTGGGCGCCGAACGGCCAGCCGCCCTACAAGAATTCGGCCGGCTTCAAGTTCGATCGCCTGGGTGCGAGGGTGCCGACGATCGTGATCTCGCCCTACGTCCAGAAGGGCACGGTGTTCCGGTCCTCGACCCAGACGCCCTTCGACCACGCCTCGGTCATCGCCACCACCCTGAACGCGATCGGCCGCAAGGACCTAGTGGCGCAGTTCGGCGCGCGGGCCAGCGCGGCGCCCACCTTCGACGGCGTCCTGACGCTGAACCAGCCCCGTTCGGACGCCGCGTCGCTGGCCTTCCTGGACACCCCGCGCGCAGCGGGCGACCTGGTTCACTACGGCGACACATTCAACCTGAAGAACCAGAACGGCCAGTATCTGAGCCCGGCCTACTGCACAATGAAAGTCGCCGGCGGCGGGTCGGTGATCCCAACCTCGCTGACGGAAATCTGCGCGGACCTGGGCGTGGCCGCCTACTTCCCGACGCTCGGCGCCCAACCGGCCCCGATGACCTTCGTGACGTCCGCGCCAGATCCGGCCGCCCAGATCGCCAACAACAGCCAGGTCCTGTTAGTGTCGCGCGAGTCGACCTCCGGGGCGCACAACATCCTGGGCGACTGGGCGGACTCCCACGACTGCTACTATTACGACGAGTACCTGGACGGCGATAATCTCAAGAAGCAGACTTGGATCGTCCAGAAGCTGGCCAACCCCGACCAGCCCCTGCGCTTCGGCGACCAGATCCACCTCGCCAACCTGTACGCCCAGGACAAGCGCCTGACGCGCGACACCCGGTTGTGGCAGTCCGAATGGATCGCCATCGCCGCCGAAGGGGACTACTGGACGGTCGAACCGGCTCCGGCCCAGGTGGCGTCCAACGGCTGGAACGGCGCGCCGCCCTTGGCCGCGATCGCCGCGTCGCAGCAAGGCGGCTCGCGCGGCGCCCAGCTGTGGGGGATCGACACCTCCGGCCAGCTGCGCTCGACCTTCCAGATCAGCGCCGGCGGTCCCTGGTCGGGGTGGTCGGAGGTCTGGAACGGCCTCTCGCCGGGTCAACTGCGGTCCCTGGCCGCCGCCCAGCAGAACGACGGCAAGGTGCGGCTCTGGGCCGTGGACGTCGGCAATGTCCTCTATTCCAACGCGCAGACCGCGCCGGGTGGCAACTGGACGGGCTGGTCGCCCGGCGGCTGGTCCAATCCGCCGCCGCTGCGCCTCATCGCCGCGTCGCAGCAGGGCGGGCCACGCGGCGCCCAGTTGTGGGGCGTCGACACCTCCGGCCAGCTGCGCTCGACCTATCAGGAGACGCCCGGCGGATCCTGGTCGGCCTGGTCGGGCGTCTGGAATGGAGCCTCGCCGGCCAGTCTGGTCTCCCTGGCCGCTGCCCAGCAGAACGACGGCAAGGTCCGCCTCTGGGTGGTCGACGCCAACCACTTGCTCTATTCCAACGCCCAGGCCTCCCCGGGCGGCAACTGGACGGGTTGGTCGCCCGGCGGCTGGTCCAACCCGCCGCCGCTGCGCACCGTCGCCGCGTCCCAGCAGGGCGGTGCGCGCGGGGCCCAGCTGTGGGGGATCGACACCTCCGGCCAGCTGCGCTCGACCTTCCAGGAAACGCCCGGCGGATCCTGGTCGGCCTGGTCGGGCGTCTGGAACGGCGCCTCGCCGCCCAACCTGGTCTCGGTGGCCGCCGCCCAGCAGAACGACGGCAAGGTGCGGATCTGGGTGGTCGACGCCAACAATGTCACCTATTCCAACGCCCAGACCTCGCCGGGCGGCAACTGGACGGGGTGGTCGCCGGCCCTCTAGCGATCCTGTGACGGTAACTCGATCACTCAATCATCATCGACGAAGCCTTTTTGGCCTTGGCTCGCCGCACCATGAGCCAAGACCGCGTGGCTGGCATCGAAGTATCAGGGGAAGCGCGCTTATTCGCGCGGCGAATGCTGGAACTGCAGGCGAGGGCTAACCGAATGGCCGCACCCTTCTCAACCTGGCTGCGCGCTTGCGCCGATAGGGTTTCTCCGGCGGCGCCCACAAGGATACAGAGTTATCGCTTGGCGCGCCTCGGGCCGACACGCCGTGATCTACGACGCAGGCGCGAGGGCATGATTGGGGACAATAAGGTCCTGGCCTCGTCGCCGGCGGTGGTCGTTGGCGGCGATCATTGCCGATTGGGCGCCGGCCTGACGGTCGTCTTTCCGGACCGACGCCAAGGTCCGCTTATGGCGCTAAACGCTGAAAACGATTGTAGAATGGAGAGGAGGGACGTTGGCGCGCTGGAGGCGTGACATGGCTCAGCGCGACCTTTTTCTTTCGCCCAAGCAAACCTGGAACCATCGCCGACTCTTCGGCCCCAAGCCGCCTTTCAAGCCCAAGCACGTTTGGGGGATCAGGCAGCAATTGACGACCACGGGGCGTGTTCGTGACCTCGCGCTATTCAACTGTGCGATCGATGCGAAGCTTCGCGGATGCGACCTGGTCAAACTGCGGATTTGCGATGTCGCCCCAGGTGGTTCGCTGCGCGCACGCGCCACAGTCATCCAGCAGAAGACGGGCCAGCCGGTGCCGTTCGAGATCACCGAGCCGACGCGAGACTCTCTGGCCACCAAGCTGCAGCGCCGCGGTCGCCGAGCTGACGACTGGCTCTTCCCAAGTCGGTCCCGGCCTGGCGAGCACATCACGACCAAGCAATATGCTCGGCTTGTAAATCACTGGGTAGCGATGATCGACCTGGAGCCCTGCGCCTACGGCACGCACAGCCTGCGCCGAACGAAGGTGGCGCTGATTTACAAGAAGACGGGCAATCTCCGAGCCTGCCAGCTTCTGCTTGGTCATCGAAAACTTGAAAGCACCGTGCGTTATCTCGGGATCGAGGTGGACGATGCGCTGGAGATGCCAGAGCAGATCGACCTTTGAAGTCACTTCACAGCTTGAATGAGGTCGTCCGTGGGTCGGGCTGTTGCTCTGCCCACTCCTGCGCCCTTCCCAGAAAATACTTTCAGCGCGGCCCGCTGATCTGCGGGGCTGAGATCCTGCGCTTCAAGCTCGGCGGCGAACCGCTCTGCGCGTGGACATCTGGCCAGGCCTGCGATGTGCTCATCTGCTCACGCGCCAAGCGATGTCGGCAGGGTCTGATGAGGTCCAGCGGCCCATGGCTTACCCTGTGCGCAGCCCCGAACATATCACTGGGGAAGACGTGGCGTCAGGTGAAACGAACGTCGTGTTCCTGGAGCGATCCCAAGGTCCGCTCCTGGCGCAACTCAGCTGCGCTTTCGTAGGGCGCGGGTGAAAATCTCGCCGCTTTCGACAAAACCCGTGGCGAGACAGAATGTGTGCAGATCCCCGGGCTCGGTCGGCGCGTGAAGCACAAGCTCGCCGCACCCCGCGGAGCGGGCGGCCTGGGAGACTGCCTTGAGAAGCAGGCGGGCGACCCCGTTTCGACGCCGGTCTGGATCGACGAGGAGGGCGGAGATCCACCCCACCTTCAGGTCGGCCGTGAGAACCGAATGCCAATGCACCGCGATGACACCCGACGGCGGACCCCATTCGTCGGCGATGAGCAAGGCCCCAGATTGGTCCTGCATGGCGCTCAGGCGCGGGGCAAGTTTGTCCCGGGCGATGGTCAGGCCCGCTGTTTTGAGCAGTTCAACCAATCCGTCCACGTCGCCATTGTCGGCGGCTCGAATAGACAGGCCATGGCGGCTCGACATGGCGGTTGCGTCTCCTGGTCGCGCGGGGTTGCGGTCCTGGCCGCTCACGCGCAAGCCATAGAACGCCTGTCTGGCTGTTGGAAGCGCGCCAGGGTTCTGGTTTGGCGGCAACGCCGCGGGCCCACATCGATTTTGTGGAGGTCGTGAGCGGAGGTTTGCCGCTCAGGCGAAGCGCTCGATCAAAAAGCGCGCGCCGAGCTGAAGACCCAGCTCGTCGATGCTGTGGCCCAGACCTGGCGAGACGTGGGATGCGACCTCGAAGTGCAGGCCTTTGAGCTGGACGTCGGCCTGATGCAGGGCTTCGACGGGTAGGACCTCGTCGCGGTCGCCGTGGATAAGCAGGATCGGTGGCTTGGTCACGACCTCGGCGGCCAGGGCGTCGGGGTCGGCCAGCATGCCCGAGAAGCCGATTACGCCGGCCAGGGTCCTGGTCCGGCGCGGTCCGATGTGCAGCGCCATCATCGTGCCTTGGCTGAAGCCGACCAGCGCCAGCTTGTCTTCGCTGAGGCTGTGGGCGGCGAGCTGGGCGTCGATATAGGCGTTCAGGGCTGGGGCCGAGACGCGCACGCCCGCCGCGCGCGCCTGCGGCGCCAGGCTGGTCAGGGGCCACCATTGACGGCCATAGGGCACGCCGTCGCAGGGCTGGGGCGCGTCGGGCGCGAGGAACAGCGTGTCGGGCAGGGCCGAGGCCCAGTGGGGCGCCAGGTCGATGAGGTCCGCGCCGTTAGAGCCGTAGCCATGCAGGAAGATCACCAGCGACTTGGCCGGGCCGCCGGAGGCGGGCGCCGCGCGGGGACCATCGTGCGTGGGAATCTGGGTCATGGTGGTTCCTGATCGGTTTGGCGGCTGGGCGCTCTTTATAGCCGCGTGGATTTCGGCGCGCCTAGACTTGAACAGAGCGTCGTCGGATCGTTTTGCGACCTTCGTCGGCGGCGTGAACCTGCCGATCGCCTGTCTTTGTACGCCACGGTACGACCGGCCGATTTGGCTGTTGAGATCGGCCGGGTCTAGGTCTTCTTACTCGTCCCCGTAAGCAACGGGGACCCGCCGTGGACCTTTCCGAAACCAAAGCCGGACTTGAGCGCAGCCGCCAGATGCTGCGCACCGCCCTGGGCCCCAGGCTGCTGGGGTTGCTGGAGGATCCGGGCGTGGCCGAGGTCATGCTCAATCCCGACGGCCGCGTCTGGATCGACCGCTTCGATGTCGGCCTGGTCGACGCCGGGTTGACCATTGGTGCGGCCGCCGCCGAGCGAATCTTGCGGCTGGTGGCCCATCACGTGGCCGCCGAGATCCATGCGGATCGGCCGCGGCTCTCGGCTGAGCTCCCCGGTACGGGTGAGCGCTTCGAGGGCCTGTTGCCGCCCCTGGTGGCCGCCCCGACCTTCTCCATCCGCAAGCCCGCCAGCCTGGTGTTTTCGCTCGGCGACTATGTCCGCGCCGGCGTGATGACCGAGCGGGAAGGGCGGGTGCTGGCCGCCGCCGTCGCTGATCGGGCCAACATTCTGGTCGCGGGCCCGACCTCCAGCGGCAAGACCACCCTGATCAACGCCCTTCTGGCCGAGGTGGCCAAGACCGGCGACCGGGTGATCCTCGCCGAGGACCTGCGCGAGCTTCAATGCGCGGCCCCGAATCAGGTGGCCCTGGGCACGCGCGACGGGGTGGCGAGCCTGTCGGACCTGGTGCGTTCGTCCCTGCGCTTGCGGCCCGATCGCATTATCATCGGTGAGGTGCGCGGGGCCGAGGCGCTGGATCTGATCAAGGCCTGGGGAACAGGCCACCCCGGCGGGGTTGGCACGCTTCACGCCGGCTCGCCGCTGGGCGCGCACCTGCGGCTGGAGCAGTTGATCCAGGAAGCGGTGGTCACCGTGCCATGCGCCTTGATCGCCGAAACCATCGACCTGATCGCGGTCCTTTCCGGGCGAGGGCGACAGCGTCGCCTGGCGGACCTCGCGCGTCTGGACGGCCTGGCGCCCGACGGCGCCTACCAGCTCAGCCCTGCCTGAGATCCCGCCCCTAAAACCCCGGAGTTTTCCAATGTTCCACCGACATCGCGCGGCGGCTTCGCCGCACGCGAACCCTCACCCGCGCCCGCTGCTCAGCGGCTTGATGCTGGCCTCGCTCCTCGTGGCCGGCAGCGCCCAGGCCGCCGGCTCGTCCATGCCCTGGGAAGAGCCGCTGCAGCGCATCCTCGAGTCGATCGAGGGACCCGTCGCCAAGATCATCGCATTGATCATCATCATCGTCACCGGCCTGACCCTGGCCTTCGGCGAGACCTCCGGCGGCTCGCGCAAGCTGATCCAGATCGTCTTTGGGCTCAGCATCGCGTTTGCCGCGTCCAGCTTCTTCCTGTCGTTCTTTTCGTTCGGCGCAAGCCCAGGCCTATCCGGTCAGCGCCTTTCCCGATCCGGTCTCGGCCTTGGTCGACGAGGAGCGCAAGGCCGCCTTCGTCCAGACCGGCGATCACTTCGAGAGCCGCTACTTCCTGACCCTGACCTATCTGCCGCCGGCCGATCGCCGAGGTCGCAATGAGAGTCTGTTCGTTGAGGGCCGAGCCCGGGCGGGGCTCGATTGGCGCGCCGAGCTGGCCGGCTTCGTTGATCGCTCCGATCGCCTTCTGGCCCTGCTGGACGGCTTGATGCCCAAGGCCGATTGGCTGGCTGACGCGGCGACCTTGAGCTTCCTGCATGGGGCGGTCTCCACCACCCGCCAGGCGGTGAGTATTCCCACGACGCCCATGCACCTGGACGCCCTGCTGGCGACAGAGGCCCTGACGGGCGGGCTCGAGCCGCGCCTGGGCCTCTTGTACCTGCGGGTCCTGACCCTGACCGGCTTCCCGTCCGCAACGGCCCCGGGCCTGCTCGACGAGCTCAATCGCCTGGGCATGACCTATCGCTGGACCACCCGGGCGATCTGCCTGGACAAGACCGATGCGGCCAGCCTGCTGGGCAAGATCCGGCCTCAGTGGTTCGCCAAGCGCAAGTCGGTGCTGGTCCTGCTGCGCGAGGCGCTGACCCAGGAGCCGTCGCCGCTCGTCGATAACGACGCGGCCAACAAGGCCGCCGACGCCGATCTGGCCCTGCAGGACCTTGGCGGCGACGCGGTGGCCTATGCCTATGTCACCTCCAGCCTGGTGGTCTGGGACGAGGACGCAGGATTAGCCGCCACCAAGCTGGCCCTTGCCGAGAAGGTCATCCAGGGCCGCGACTTCACCGTCATCCGTGAGAGCGTCAACGCCGTGGAGGCCTGGCTGGGTACCATCCCGGGTCATGCCTATGCCAATGTCCGCCAGCCGCCGCTCTCGACCCTAAACCTTGCCCACATCGCCCCGATGTCGGCGGTCTGGGCCGGGCCTGCGCGCAACGCCCATCTGGATGGCCCGCCTCTACTGATCGCCAAGACGGCCGGCTCGAGCCCGTTTCGGTTGAGCCTGCATGTCGGCGACGTCGGCCACACCCTGATCGTCGGGCCGACCGGAGCGGGCAAGAGCGTGCTGCTGGCGCTGCTGGCCCTGCAGTTTCGGCGCTACCCGCAAGCCCGGGTCTTCGCCTTCGACTTCGGCGCCTCCAGCCGGGCGGCCGTGCTGGGCATGGGCGGGGAGTTCCACGACCTCTCCGGCGACGGCGGGCCGGCCCTGACCCTGCAGCCCCTGGCGCGCATCGACGAGCCCGACGAGCGGGGTTGGGCGGCCGGCTGGCTCGCTGCGGTTTTGGCGCGGGAGGGCGTGGCCATCACCCCGGCCGTGCGCGACCACCTCTGGGCGGCGCCGGCGAGCCTGGCCAGCGCGCCGGTCACCGAGCGCACCCTGACAGGCCTGGTGGCCCTGTTGTCCAATAAGGCGCTCAAGGCCGCTTTCGGGCCGTTCATCCTGGGCAGACCGTTTGGCCGGTTGCTTGACGGCGCGGGCGAGGCGTTCGGGAAAGCCAGCGTCCAGGTCTTCGAGACCGAAGGCCTGGCGCGCGGCGCGGCTGCCCCGGCGGTCCTGGCCTATCTCTTTCACCGCATCGGACGGCGGCTGGACGGTCGGCCGACCCTGATCCTGATCGATGAAGGTTGGCTGGCGCTCGACGACCCGGCCTTCGGCGCCCAGCTGCGCGAGTGGCTTAAGACCCTGCGCAAGAAGAACGCATCGGTGATCGTCGCCACCCAGTCGCTGGCCGATGTCGTCGAAAGTCCAATCGCCGCCTCGATCGTCGAGAGCTGCCCGACCCGGATCTTCCTGCCCAACCCGCGCGCCCTGGAGCCGCAAGGGGCGGCGGCCTATGCCCGGTTCGGATTGAACGATCGGCAGATCGAGATCCTCGTCCGGGCCACGCCGACCCGCGACTACTACCTGCAATCGCGGGTCGGCGACCGCCTGTTCGACCTGGGTTTGGGGCCCGTGGCCCTGGCCTTTTGCGCAGCCTCCTCCAAGGCCGACCAAGCCGCGATCGGCGAGGTCCTGGCCGCCCATGGCCCCGAAGGCTTCGCCGCCGCCTGGCTTCGTCGCCGGCGCTTGCCCTGGGCCGCCGGACTGCTGGTCGGCTCCTCGGCGGACGCCACGCGCGCGCCCCGTCACCTTCCAACCCCCTCATCGGAGATGCTGTCATGACCCTGACCCGACGCCGTCTGGCGGCGGCGCTTCTGGCCGGCCCGGCCCTGGCCGGTCGCCCACGACGAGGTCCATGTTTTCTGGTCGCGCTAGGCGCCGGGCAGGACGACCACCAGCGCCCAGGCGGCCGCGCCGACGATCAGCGCCACGGCGAGCAGGCTGGCCCAACCGGCGGGGGTCAGCAGGCGGGCGGTGGGGCGAAGGCGAGGGGGCATGGAGAGAACCTAGAGCAGGGCGGAACGGCGCGCTAGCCGATCAGCGCCGGTTGGGGCAGGCGCTCGGCCGGCGCGGCTTGGAAATTGGACACCGTCACCCCGACCAGGCGGACGCCCTTGGGCGAGGGCAGGACCGAGCCGATCAGGTCGCGGCCCAGGCGGCGCAGGTGCTCGCGGTGCGACACCGGGCCGGGCGCCGAGCGGCTGCGGGTCGCCTGCTGGAAATCGGCGAACTTGATCTTCACCGTCACCGTGCGGCCAAACGCCTGGGCGGTCTCGCACCAGCCCCAGACCTTGTCGGCCAAGGCCAGGACCTCCGCCTCGATGGCGGCCGGGTCGGTCAGGTCGGTCTCGAAGGTGGTCTCCGAGCCCGATGACTTGCGCACTCGCTCGCCATTGACCGGGCGATGGTCCTCGCCGCGCGCTATGGCGTGGTACCAAGGCCCAGACTTACCGAAATGCTGCTGCAGGAAGGTCAGCGACTGGCGGTGCAGGTCCTCGCCGGTGTGGATACCCAGGCGCTTCATCTTGGCCTCGGTCACCGCGCCGACGCCGTAAAAGCGGCCGATCGGCAGGGTCTGGACAAAGGCTTCGCCCTTGCCCGGCGCGACCACGAACTGGCCGTTGGGTTTTCGCTGGTCGGAGGCCAGCTTGGCCAGGAATTTGTTGTAGGAAACCCCCGCCGAGGCCGTCAGGCCCGTGGCCGCCAGGATGCGAGCGCGGATTTCCTTGGCCGTGTCGGTGGCGGTGGCCAGGCCCGCGCGATTGGCGGTGACGTCCAGATAGGCTTCGTCCAGCGACAGCGGTTCGATCAGGTCGGCATAATCGGCGAAGATCTCGTGGATCTGGCGCGACACGGCCTTGTAGACCTCGAACCTGGGCGACACGAACACCAGCTGCGGACATTGGCGCAGCGCCGTGGTCGAGGGCATGGCCGAACGCACCCCAAATTGGCGCGCCTCGTAGCTAGCGGCCGCCACCACTCCGCGTCGCGCTCCATGGCCAACGGCAAGCGGGCGGCCCTTCAGGCTGGGATCGTCGCGCTGTTCCACCGACGCATAGAACGCGTCCATGTCGATATGGATGATCTTGCGAGGGAATTTGGTCATGACGACTCCGACCCTAGCAAAGCTAGAACGGAACAGGAACTGTTCGCTGCTTGAGTCTGGCTTTACCCCGGTTCGCCGGCCATCATGTGGAAGAGCGCCAATTATCGATTGAAGCCGTCGTAATGGGCGTCCGAAAAAAGATGCGAAAGTCAGCAAATTTGGGCGACTATAACGCGAATTTTATGTCAAAAAGTCTAAGTGAAAACAAGGGTTTAGCGCGATCCAAAATGACGTAATCGGTGACGGCGTTTAGCGAAACGTACAGTAGGAAAAGTGGGTCAAAATAGCCGCTTGGCTGAACCGTTGATGATTGAATGGGAATGACGGGGCGTCGTTTCTAGGCTGATCCGGCTGCTGGCTTTGCGTTCGCTGTAGCGATCAACCAGGTAGTCGGCACGGTCTCGGGTCAGCAGCGTGAATTTCACCAGCTCCTCCATCACGTCGACGACGCGATCGTAGTAGGCGGAAGGCTTCATGCGGTCGTTATCGTCGAATTCCTTGTAGGCCATCGCGACCGACGACTGGTTGGGGATGGTGATCATCCGCATCCAGCGACCCAGCAGGCGCAGGGTGTTGACCGCGTTGAACGACTGTGAGCCCCCGCTGACTTGCATAACGGCCAGGGTGCGGCCCTGGGTCGGCCTCACGCTGCCGATCTCCAGCGGGATCCAATCGATCTGGGCTTTCATGATCCCGCTGATGGCGCCGTGGCGTTCCGGGCTGCACCAGACCTGGCCCTCGGACCATAGCGACAGCGCCCGAAGCTCCTGGACCTTGGGATGGTCCGGACCCGTCGCGTCGGGGAGCGGCAGGTCGCGCGGATCGAAGATCCTGGTCTCGCACCCCAGCAGTTGCAGAATGCGCGCCGCCTCCTCGACCAGCAGCCGGCTGAACGAGCGTTCGCGGAGTGACCCATAGAGCAGCAGGATCCGAGGCGCATGAGCCGCGGGCGCCTTTGGCTCAAGCTGGCCCTGCGTTGGCGCGGTGAGAAATTGCGACTGGAGCGCGGGCAGGTCGGTCATGATTTCCAAATTCCTCGAACTGTCTTGGCTTCGTCACACGTTTCCATTAAATTAGAAATATGGAATCTAAAGTCGCCGTCGCAAGTCTCTCCGCACTCGGCCACGAAGGCCGGTTGGCGATCTTCCGTCTGCTCGTCAAGGCTGGTGACCTGGGCGTTTCGGCCGGCGAGATCGCGCGCCAGCTTTCGATGATCCCCAACTCCCTGTCGGCCAACCTCAATGTTCTGAGCCATGCCGGACTGATCGTGTCTCGCCGCGATGGCCGCTCGATCATCTATTCGGCCGCCTACGGCGCGATGACCGGCCTGCTGGGCTTCCTGATGGAAGACTGCTGCGGCGGCAATCCCGAGATTTGCGCGCCCCTGAACGAAATCGTCGCCCGGGCCGCCGAGTGCGATGGGACCTGCCTTGTCGAATTGGAGACAGAATGACCGCCACCCAAGCTGACGTGAAGCACGTCCTGTTTCTCTGCACCCACAATTCGGCGCGATCGGTTCTGGCCGAGTCGATCATGAACCGGGTCGGAGCTGGACGTTTCAAGGCCTATTCGGCCGGATCGATGCCCAGCGGCACGATCAATCCCTACGCCATCAACCTGCTCAAGCACCTCAACTACAAAACCGACACCCTGCGCTCCAAGGCCTGGGATGAGTTCGCCAAGGCGGGCAACCCCGACGCGCCGGATCTCGATTTCGTGTTCACCGTTTGCGACAACGCCGCCGGGGAGGTTTGCCCGATTTGGCCCGGCCAGCCGATGAGCGCCCACTGGGGCATTCCTGATCCGTCAGCGGCCGTCGGAACCGAGGCTGAGATCGCCTTGGCCTTTGCTCAAGCCTATCGCCAACTCAACAGCCGCATCACCCTGTTCTGCGCGCTGCCGATGGCGTCGATCGACAAGATGTCGCTGCAAAAGCGGCTCGACGAAATCGGCAAGTCCAGGGCGCCCGACGAGCCTGCCGCCTAACGCTCTTCCTCCGACCAAGGCTGCTTCATGTCTATTTTCGAACGCTACCTCACCGTTTGGGTGGGGCTGTGCATAATCGTGGGCGTCGCCCTTGGCCACTTCTTCGCGCCGGTCTTCCACGGGATCGCCGCGCTTGAGGTCGCCCAGGTCAACCTGCCGATGGCCGGCCTGATCTGGCTGATGATCATCCCCATGCTGATCAAGGTCGATTTCGCCGCCTTGGGCGAGGTCAAGAACCACTGGCGCGGGATCGGCGTGACCCTGTTTATCAACTGGGTGGTCAAGCCGTTCGGCATGGCGGCGCTGGGCTGGGTGTTCATCGCCCATGTCTTCCGCCCCTACCTCCCGGCCGACCAGATCAACAGCTATATGGCCGGCCTGATCCTGCTGGCGGCGGCTCCTTGCACGGCCATGGTGTTCGTCTGGAGCAATCTGACCGACGGCGAGCCCCACTTCACGCTCAGCCAGGTGGCGCTCAATGACACCATCATGGTCGTGGCCTTCGCGCCCATCGTCGGCCTGCTCCTGGGCCTGTCAGCCATCACCGTGCCGTGGTCGACCCTGACCCTGTCGGTCGGGCTCTACATCCTCGTGCCGGTGATCGCCGCTCAATTGATCCGGAAGGCGCTGCTGTCGTCCGGCGGTCAGGCCGCGCTGGACGCCTTGATGTCCAATCTGCAGCCGCTGTCGATGATCGCCTTGCTGGCGACGCTGGTCCTGCTGTTTGGCTTCCAGGGCGACCAGATCCTCAAGCAGCCACTAATCATCGCCATCCTTGCCGTGCCGATCCTGATCCAAGTCTATTTCAACTCTGGCCTGGCCTACATTCTCAACCGCCTGACTGGCGAAGCCCACTGCGTCGCGGGCCCGTCGGCCCTGATCGGCGCCAGCAACTTCTTCGAGCTGGCCGTGGCCGCCGCGATCTCGATCTTTGGTTTCCAGTCCGGGGCTGCGCTAGCCACTGTGGTCGGGGTTCTGATCGAGGTCCCGGTTATGCTGTCAATCGTCGCGATCGTGAACGCCAGCAAGCCTTGGTACGAGCGCGGCGCCGCAGTTCGCAAGCTCTCGCTAGGCCGTAAACCCCTTTCTTCCTCTTCGCACCGGTGACCCATGAGCGACGCTGACTTTCCTGTGGTGATCTTTCACAATCCCGCTTGTGGTACGTCTCGCAACGTCGTCGAGATGGTCCGCTCCGCCGGCTACGAGCCCAAGATCGTAGAATATCTGCAAGCCGGCTGGACCCACGATCAACTGCGCGCTCTGGCCGGTGAAGCCGGCCTGACCTTTCGCCAGTTGATGCGCGAAAAGGGCACGCCAGCCGCCGAACTTGGCTTGCTGGGGGACGGCGTCAGCGAGGATGCGATCCTCGACGCCATGGTCACAACGCCAGTTCTCGTTAATCGCCCGCTGGTGGTCACGTCCAAGGGCGTGAAGCTGTG
This sequence comes from Caulobacter sp. DWR2-3-1b2, assembly GCF_049896345.1. NCBI lineage: Bacteria > Pseudomonadati > Pseudomonadota > Alphaproteobacteria > Caulobacterales > Caulobacteraceae > Caulobacter > Caulobacter sp. DWR2-3-1b2. The sequence goes on from NZ_JAFCUC010000002.1 coordinate 16,792, forward strand.
TCGGCCGTCCGAAGTCGTCTTCGATCTGCTCGATCGCAAGCCCGACAGCTTCACCAAGGAAGACGGTGAAGTCGTTTCCCTGACCGCCAACCCCCAAGACTGATCAGGAACATCCCGATGAAAACCTTGCTATGCGTCGCCGCCGCCGTAGCCCTTCTGATCGGCGCCTCGACCGCCTAGGCCGTCCGGGACACGGTTTGGGCGGTGGGATCCTCGACCGTCTATCCGCTCTCCATCACCGTGGCAGAAGCCTTCCACAAGAAGACCGGCAAGAAGCCGCCGCGCATCGAGAGCCTGGGCGCCGGCGGCGGCTTCTAGCGCTTTTGCGCCGGGACCGGCGACAAATTCCCTGACATCGCCAGCGCCTCGCGCCCGATGACCAAAGCCGAGTTCGCCGCCTGTCAGGCGGCCGGGGTGAAAGGCATCGTCGAACTGAAGATCGGCCTGGACGGCATCGTGGTCGCCACCGACGACAAGTCGCCCGACTACGCCTTCAAGCTTGAACACCTATACTTGGCACTTTCCGCCAACGTGCTGCGCGGCGGCGACCTCGTGAAAAACCCCTACAAGCAATGGAACGAGGTCGGCGCCGAACTGCCGGCCAGCAAGATCATCGTCTATGGTCCGCCCGCCAGCTCGGGTACTCGCGACGCCTGGGTGGACCTGGCCATCGAGCCGGGGGCCCGCAAGTTTCCGACCAACGAGGCGCCGCGCGCTCAGGATCCGGCGGCCTTCAAGGCCAAGGTCGATCCGATGCTGTCGGACGGCGGCTGGGTCGACGCCGGCGAGAACGACGAGGATATCGTCGGCCTGATCGAAAAGATCCCCGGCACGCTGGGGGGCTATTCGTTCCTTGACGAGCACAAGCGGCAACTGAAGGCCGCTTCCATCAATGGCGTCAAACCCACCCCGCAAACCATCATCGACGGGTTCTACCCCTGTCTCGCCCGCTCTACATCTACGTCAAGAAGGCTAATGTCGGCGTGACGGCGTGCCTGCGTGCCTGCGGGAATTCGTGGCCGGGTTCGTCTCCGACGCCGCCATCGGGCGTGGAGGGTATCTGCAAGGCCACGGCTTGGCGCCGCAGCCGCGGCCCAGCAACAGGCCGCCAAGACGACCGCGATCAAGCTGACGCCGATGGCGGCTTCGTCCAAATAGCATCGCCATCGGCATCGGCATCGGCATCGGCATTGGCTGGCGTCGCGGACGGCTCGACGCCCGCGACGCCAGGCTGGGGCAACCGGACAATGACCAGCAAGGGGCTACGCCCGCTGTCGGATCTGGAGCGGGAAAGCCTCGCCTGGGTCAATCGCCTACTATCTGGCGCTTTCACCCTTGAGAACGCCGAAGACCTCCTGCGCAGTCTGCCGCGCGCCGCGCATGACGCCCACCAGTGTCGCCGAGGCAAAGCCCGTCCATTCGCCATAACCGACCAGCCAGAGCCTTGGCTCGAGAACCGACCGCGTACCTTGGACGTCGATCTTGCCTTCCGTGTTGACGACTCCCAGCGAGTTCAAGTGTTTCAGAGCCGGCCGAAACCCGGTGCACCAAATTACCGCATCAACCGTACTCTCGCTCCCATCCTCCCAAAGGACGCCGGTCGCGACGAACCTGGTGAATGGGCGCACGGCATGGAGCACGCCACGACCGCGCGCTGCTTGAACCGCCGGGATCATCACGATGTCGCCCAGGCCACCAGGTGGCGGACCTTCCGGCCCTGTCCCTCCCTGAGCCTTCCAACGTTGGGTGGCGCGCTCAAATAGAACCCGCCCGTCGACATCGTCAGGCAGAAAGCTTGGAGGTTGCTGTGTCACCCAGGCCGTCCCGGCCACTTGCGAAACCTCGGCTAGGATTTGGGCTCCGCTATTGCCGCCGCCGACGACCAGAACGGCTTGGCCGGCGAATGGCTCGGGGCCTTGATAATGGGCCGAATGGACCTGACGGCCCAGGAATTGGTCACGGCCTTGGTAGTCGGGGATATGGGGCGCACGCCAGGTGCCGGTGGTGCTGATCACGGCGCCGGCGCGCCAGGCCCCCTTGTCTGTCGCCACCTCCATGCCGTCAGAATTCGCGGTCACGTTCAGGACCTCGACCGGACGTTCGATTCGCAAGCCGTACCGAGCCTCGTAGCGACTCAGATAATCGATGACTTCCTCGCGGCTGGGATAGGCGTCCCCGGTGGGCGCCATCGGCCAGCCCGGGAGTGAACTCCATTGCCCCGGGGAAAAGAGACGCAAGGAGGGCCAAGCGTGACGCCATGCGCCGCCAGCCGCCGGTTCGCCGTCGAGAATGACGAAGGACAGGTTGGTGCGGCGAAGAAAGTAAGCCGTCGCCAAGGCTGATTGGCCACCGCCGATGATCGCGACATCGCGGGTCCGAGTTTCATTGGCGACCATCTCATCACCTCCGGGCAGCTTCGATCGAGGGCACTATCGCTGCTGGGGCGAGGCCCTCGACGCGTTCGGCGGCTTAAAAGCTCATTGAGGACCCTCTGTCCGCTGGATCGTCCAACGCTCGACGACGGTGAGGACCTCGCGATGGCCCGGTGGGGTCGCATAGTCCACCAGGGTGATGATTTGAGGCTGGGCTTCCAGCAGAACGACGCTGTTGGCGCCAGGGTGCGGTGTGAACCCGGACTCGGGTGGTAGGGCCTGGATCGTCTTGTTCAGGCGTTCGATCAGTTCGAAGTCGCGAACTTCGGTGGCATGGGCGGACATCGACAGGCTGTAGGGACCCGCCGCGCCGCCGCCGATGGCGATCGACACCCGCGGGTCTCGGGTAATGTTGGCGAACTTCTGGCTGCCGGTGGCGACCACGAAATAGAGCGCGTGCTCGCGCCGGAAATAGTTCACCAGCGTGACCTGGGGCCAACCGTCGGGCCGGTTCGTCGCCAGGGCCATCAGATGGCGACTGTCGAGGACAGAGAGGATGCGCGCCTGAAGGTTGGCTTCATCGGCGCTCTGCGGGATCTGACTTGAAGGCGGGGGCGTAAGGGGCATTGCTGTCTTCCTTTTCTAGCGGCTGAGATGGGTCATCAAGTTGAGCGGCTTGGCAGGCGCGCGCCCAGGGTTCGGACCAAGCCAAACCAGCCGCCACTGGCGAACCCGACCAGCAGGGCGCTGGCCAACAGGCCCGGTGAGGGCGGCGCGACCTTGAAGATGGCGTCCAGGGTCGGCACAGCGAAGATCAGGGCCAGGAAGCCCGCTGCGGCCGAGGTGATCAGCCAGTAGATCTTGCGATGCGGCGCGAACAGACGCCCCCCTGACGACGAGGCGTCGGCCAAGGCCAGCGTGAGGTTGCCGGCGACAAGCGTCAGGAAGGCCGCGCCTCTGGCCTGCTCCTCCCCTTGATGGCCGAGCGACCAGAGATAGACACCCAACACCCCGGCCAGGACGCCGGCGCCCTGCAACATGGCCAGGCCAAGTTGCCTGGGGCCAAATAGCGGCTCATCACGCGGTCTGGGCGGCTGCTTCATCGCGCCGGCGCCGCCCGGTTCGGCCTCGAACACCATGGCGCAGACCGGATCGATGACCAGTTCCAGAAACACGACGTGCATGGGGTAGAGCAGGGGCGGCAGACCCATGACGATCGGGATCAGCGCCACCCCGGCGATGGGAACGTGGATGGCGGTGATATAGACCAGCGCCTTGCGCAGGTTGGCGAAGATCCGTCGGCCCAATCGGACGCCACCGACGATCGAGGCGAAGCTGTCGTCGAGAATGACGAGGTCGGCGGCCTCGCGGGCCACATCGGTGCCCCTCTGACCCATGGCGATGCCGATATGCGCCGCTTCGAGGGCCGGCGCGTCATTGACGCCGTCGCCGGTCATGGCGACGACCTGGCCGCCGGCCTTGAGAGCCTGGACGATGCGAAGCTTCTGCTCGGGCATGATGCGGGCGAAGACCTGGGTCCGGCCAAGGCGCTCCGCCAGGGCGGCGTCGTCCAGGGCGGCGATCTCGTCGCCGAGCAAGACGCCGCCAGAGACATCCAGGCCCGCCGCCTTGGCGATGGCCAGGGCGGTGGCGGGATGATCGCCGGTGATCATCAGCACGGAGATCCCGGCTTCTCGCGCCTCTCTCAGGGCCGCGGGCACGTCTGGACGGACGGGATCGAGGAAACCGACAAGCCCAGCAAATGCGAACGGCGCCTCCACGGGGTCATCCGGGAAGGGGGTCTTCGTCTGGCAGGAGGCCACGCCCAGGACGCGCAGACCCTGGACGGCGAACTCTTCGACAAGGGAAGTCAAGCGCTCGGCCTGGTCATCGGGCAAGCGGCAAAGCCTGAAGATCGCCTCGGGCGCGCCCTTGGCGGCGGCCTGCCACTCACCTCCGGGCGCTGACCAGACCTGGATCATGGCCATCATTTCGGGGCGAAGCGGCCAGGTCCTGGCGGGCTCACTCGCGGTAACGGGCGAGACCGTGTCGCCTGGCGTCAGGAGCGCTCGAACGGCCTTGTCCATTGGATCGACCGGGCGAACGGCGCAGGCCAGTCCGGCGATCTCCAGCAGTTGCTCCGCGCCGCCGCCAGGCGCTGTATCCGGTTCGACGAGGCAGTCGCCGTCTTCCGTCCACAGGCGCGCGACCCGCATCTTGTTTTGGGTGAGGGTGCCGGTCTTGTCGACGCAGAGAAAGGAGGCGCCGCCCAGCGCCTCGATCGCGGCGCTACGACGGACCAGCACCTTTTGCCTGGCCAGCCGCCCGGCGCCCAGCGCCAGGAAGACGGCCAGCACCATCGGGAATTCCTCGGGGATCAGGGCGATGGCGACAGTGATCCCGGCCAGCATGCCCCCGACCCAGTCCTGGCGCAGCAGACCGTAGGCAAGGGTGACGAGGCCGCAAAAGGCGATGGCCGCCAGGCCAAGCAGCGTGACCAGGCGTCCGGCCGTTTTTTGCAGCGGCGTAGGCTCATGGACGATGGCCGCCAGCGACACCCCGATCTTGCCCAGCGCCGTTCTGGGACCGGTCTTGCCGATCCGGGCCACGGCCTGGCCGCGAACCACCAAGGTGCCGGAGAACAGATAGGGTCCCGTCTCGGCGCCGGGCTGGGTGTCGGCATCGGCCGTTTCACCGTCCGTCAACGGACGTTTTGAAACCGGTGCGGACTCGCCCGTCAACGCGGACTCGTCGACGCTCAGGACGTCGCCGGCCACCAGCGCGCCGTCGGCGGGCAGGCGCTCGCCTTCGCCAACCAACACGATGTCGCCGGGGACCAGGTCACGCGCGGCCAGGCGCGCTTCTACCCCATCGCGGATTACCCGGGCGTGCGGTTGCGAGAGATCACGCAGCGCCGAAAGGGCGCGCTCGCTACGGGCTTCCTGCAGGACCACCAAGCCGATGGTGGCTAAGGCCCCGGCCATCAGGAATAAGCCCTCGCCCAGGTCTCCGAGCACCAGATAGAGGCCGGCGGCGCCGATCAGCAGCAGGAACATCGGCTCACGCAGGGTGTCGAGGATGATCCGCGCCAGCCCTCGGGCCGAGGCTTGCGGCAGGGCGTTGGGACCAAATTCGGACAGGCGCTGGGCGACCTCGGTCTTGGTCAGTCCCCTCAGGACGTCGCGTGCCATAGTGCAGATCCGATCCGCCGGCGCTCGCCGGTCTTAGAGGTCAGTGCGACAGAAGGACGGGGCAGCCTGGACGCGCCAGCATGTGCTGGGTGGCGCCGCCCAGCAGGAATTCCTGGGTGCGGGAATGGCCGTAGGCGCCCATGACCAGCAGGTTCGGCGCCGTCCCATCGAGATATCGGTCAAAGGCCGGTCCGATCGCTTCGCCGCCGGCATCCACCTCGTCCAGCGTGGTGTTGACCCCATGAGCAGCCAGATGACGCTGCGCCTGGGCGCCGGTCGTCGATAGGACGCCAGGCTTCTCGTTCAAGACGGTCAGGATCCGCACATGCTTGGCGCGGATCAGGATCGGCAGCGCGTCCGCCAGGGCTCGGGCGGCGTTGCGGCTGCCGTCCCAGGCGACCACAACCTCCTTTGGGCCTTGGGTCAGCGCCGCCGCCGTACCCGGTCGGAAGGTCAGAATCGGTCGTCCGGACTCGAAGATCACACTTTGCGCGGTGTCGAGCTGACCGTTGGGGCCATCGACCAATGGCAACAGGCAAAGATCATAGGTCCTGGCGACCTTGGCGACCTTGCCGGCGACATCATAGTGATTTGCTTTGGCGGAGATGGCGTCCTTGTAGACCCCCGCGTCCCTCGCCCGGCCGATAAAATGCCCCAACACGTCCTGACAGGCTTGGCTGCTGCGCGACTCCTCGGCGGCGGCCATGGCGCTCAGCCCGATCAGGTAGTCGGCCAGGCGATTGCTATGAACGGCGATCTCGATCTCGAAGGCCAGGCCGGTGACCTTGTCGCCAAGGCTGGCGGCCAACAGGACGGCTTCCTCGATCACGGCCTCCGGCGTGGGCGTCGGATAGGTGTCGATATGCATCAACAGGTCACGGAAGGCCATCTCGACAACTCCGGATTTTGGTGGGATCAAAGGTGTCATCGGGCGGCGCGCGTGCCCGTCGGCCGATATCGACGACAGCGGAACGTTGGGGGAGAGCAGGTCACGGGGCTTGCCTAGGATCAGAGGCCAAGGGAGTGAGCTCGGCGATGACCGGTCGCCCAAGGCCAAGGTCATAACGTTCACCCTCGACCCAGAGCACCATCGCCCCGCCGGATTCCAGGGTCGCCTCCAGCCGACACGTCCTGCGGTCGATCTTGATCCTGACTTGGCGACCGCGCCATTGGACGGGGAAGGTCAGGCCGAGCCAGGCGTCGGGCAGTCGCGGTTCCAATGACAGGCCGTCGTCGCGCAGGCCCAGGCCCGCCAACCCGAGCACGGCGATCATCCAGACCCCGCCCTGGGCGGCGGTGTGGATGCCGCCGGCGATAGCCACATGGGTGTCGCCCAGATCTATGGCGGACGACTGCAGCAAATAGGACAACGCCTTGTCGAGCTGTCCCAGGCGAGCGGCGACCAAGCCATGCAAGGCCCGACTAAGCGAACTGCCGTGACCGCATCGCGCCTCGTAATAGGCGAAGTTTGCGCGTGTGGCTTGCGGCGTGAACTCGTCCGGTAACAGCGCCAGCAGGGCTACCACGTCGGCCTGTTTGATCACCTGGGACCGGGCGGTGCGATCGCGACCCAGCACGGTATCCATCGGCACGGACCGCCCGGCATAGGCGGCCAGGTCGATGTCTTCCAGATCGAGAAAGCCCTTGAACTGTGCGGTCAGGCCCGTCGCCAGGTCCTCGCCCGTAGCCATCGTTTCGGCGACACGGGACCAGTCGCTCATCTCGACCCGCGTCAAGCCAAGCCGACCCGAGAGCGCCGTCCACGCCGCTGGCCACCGCGCGGAGAAACAGGCCGCGACCTCCAGGGCCCGGCGGATGTTCCAGCGTGCCATGAGGTTGGTGTAGGCGTTGTCATCAACGCCTACGTGATACTCGTCAGGCCCGATCACGCGCCGGATGTGATGCACACCGTCTGTGTCCGGAGCGGCGCGGCTGGCCCAGAAGCGTGCAGTCTCCAGTAGAATCTCCGCGCCCGCTTCGCGCAGGAACGCCTCATCGTCGGTCGTCCGCCAATATTGCCAGACCGCATAGGCGACGTCGGCGCTGATGTGCTGTTCCTGCTCGCCGGTGAGGATATCGAGGACCTGACGATCGGGACCGACCCACTGGTCTGGGGTCGTTTCCGCGCCGGTGTCGGCTGACTCCCAGGCATATAGGGCCCCGCGCCAGCCCATGGCCGCCGCCTTGGCGCGCGCGCCTTCCAGGGTGTGGAAGCGGTACATCAACAAAGCCCTCGCCGCGCTTGGCCAGGTGAAGGTGTAGAAGGGCAGCAGGAATATCTCGGTGTCCCAGAAGGTATGACCCAGATAGTCCTCTCCGGTCAGGGCCCGCGCGCCGATAGACACGTGCTCGTCCTCCGGGTCGGCCGCGCCGTTCAGGTGATGCAGGGCGAACCGCAGGGCCTGCTGAGCGGCCGGGTCGCCGTCAATTTGCACGTCGCTTGATGTCCAGCGCTCGGCCCAGGCGGCGGCATGGTCCGCGATCAAGCCCGCAAAGCCGCGCCGGACGGCTCGGGCCAGGACCGACGGGGCCGCCTTGACAACATCGACGTCAAAGTCGGCGGCGTCCGTGCGGACAAAAGCAACGATGCGCTCGAAATCGATCTGCTGCCCCGGACTGGCCTTCCACGTCCAGCGCCGATGGAAGGGACTCAAGACTTCGCCCGCCAGCGTTTCGCCATCGATCAACACGGACGCCGTCGAGGCGATCGCCAGTCGCTTTGCCGAGCGCCGCGTGCGCCAAACGCCCCGGTCCCGCTCCTGGCATTCGGGGATGAGCCCCAGATCGAGGCCCTCGAAGTCGGCCTCCAGCGTCAGGTCACTCTCGCCGTCATCGACGCGGAGACGCAGCCCCTGAAGCCCGATCTGTCTTTGGCTCAGCGACACCAGGCGCAGCGACCGCACACCCAGGCGCAAGCCCCTAGCCTCGACGGAGTGGCAATCGCTCGATACAAGGCCGCGCCTCATGTCGAGCGTCATGCTGTGCTCGGAGATCGCCTCGGGATCGTGGGCGAGGAGTCCCGCAGCGGTCGCGAGCCGAACCCGTAGCCAATCGGGACCGGGCGCCAGGGCCGAAACCGACCCTTGCGCCGAGGCGGTGTCGAACAGGCCCGCGACATAGGTGCGGCTTGGCGCGACCCGGCCTCCGCCGCGATTCAGGGCCGGAGCGCCCCTGACACCCAGAAAGCCATTGCTGATCGCCAAGCGTGTCTCGCGGCTGCTCTGGCGCAGCGGGTCGCAGCCCGCCTCCGTCCATAACCAAGTGGGATCGGCTGTCGGCGCGAACGGGTCGGTCATCGCTCAACGTCCGTTCCCGCCAGGCGAAGGCCAAGTCGGCCCTGCTTAAGGCTGCGCAGGCTTATTTCATCGAGGCTGGAGACCACCAGATCGGCTCCGGCCGCGCGCAGCGGCGCCGCATCGTCCAATCGCGCGACGCCCAGCGCGGTCATGCCCGCGGCCCGCGCCGCCATGATCCCGGACGTCGCGTCCTCGATGACCAGACAACGATGGGGGTCAATGCCGAGTTCCGCTGCGGCCAGGCTGAAAATCTCGGGGTCCGGCTTTCCCCGGGCCAGGTCACGGCCACAAATCTCGGCGGCAAAAAAGTCAGCGAGGCGGCGGCCGCCCGTCAAGGTGATCACCCGCAACATGGCGCTCGCGTTCTTGGAGGCCGAGGCGACCGCCATGGGAAAGCCAAGGCTCGCCAAAGCCGCCACCAATCTTAGGGCGTCAGGAAAGGCGCGCACGCCGCCCTTTGCGATCAGGGCTTCGAGGCGGGTCTGCTTGGCTTTGGCATAGGCGCCCGCCTGGATTTCCCAGTTGGCCACCCCCAAGGCCTCAAGCGCGGCCCGCGCCCCATCCTGGCGCGACTTTCCAGCGACCTTGGCTTGATAGAGCCCCGTCGTGAATTGCGCCGAATCGCCGAATCCGGTCAGCGCCTCACGCCAGGCCCGCTCGTGAGGCGACGCCAGCAGCACACCATCTACGTCGAAAATGACGGCGGCCAGCGTGCTGGGTTCGCGCTGGGCGATGGGGCCGGGGGCAAGTCCCTGGACTTCAGGCGGGGGAACCATAAGGTCCTTCAGGCCGCCGCCAGGCAGGCCTGCCGGGTGTGTTGCAAGACCCGAAAGCGGCGGGCTCCGTCGAACACCACCAAACCTTCGGCCTGAATCTGGGTGACCATCCGCGACACGGTTTCGATCGTCAGGCCCAGATAATCGGCAATGTCCTGGCGGCTCATGGACAACTGGGTCCATGCGCCACGCGCTGGAGCGCCTATCTCGAACAGGAAACCCGACACGCGCTCGAAAGCGCTCTTGCGGGTGAGAAGCATCATGTGGTCTTCGGCGCGCTGAAGTTCGAGCCCCGTGGCTAGCCAACTCATACGCTCAACGCGGACCCCGTCTTCGCCATGGTATTTGAGCGCCGAGCGCTCGATGACGAGCACCTTCGCCGCATCCAAGGCTTCGGCCGAGGATCGGTGCTGGCCTCCGATCTCAAGGCCAAAGAAGTCGCCTGGGAAGTAGAAGCCGCCCACTTGCCGGCGGCCGTCTTCCAGCAGGCGGGTCCGGCGCACCGAACCCACCAGAACCCGGTAGAGCAGATCGGCGTCTTCCTCCTGAGCATAGATCTCCTCGCCCGCCTCGAAGCGCAGATGCGCGCCGATGGCCTCGAAAGAATCTTGCGGGGCGCATCCGGCGATCGAGATCGGCGCGCGATCAGGCGTGAGGGTGCAGAAGGTCATCCGGCGTCTCCAGGAACGCCATCATGGATATGGCGTCGCGGGGAGCGGTGACATTGGTGACAATACTTAGAGCGCCGCCGCCGCTAGAGCATTTTTCGAGCGAAGTGGTTCCGGTTCGCGTGAAGAAAAATGCGTCAAAACAGAAGATTAGAGCTCACGGCCTGACGAAGTCAGGTCGGGAAATGCTCTAGCGCCGGTTAGACGGCCAAGACCGAAGCGCGAACCCGCTGGAGAAGATCGTCGGCGGCGTCCTGGCGCATGGGGGCGACGATGCCGCCCAGGTGCTCATGTCCCAGGACCCGAAGGCCCGTCACCGCCGCCAAATGTAGATCGAACACGCTCATCAGGGCATTGAGGGCGCCGGTGGAGTCGATCCAATGTTCCGGCGCGCCAGAGGTCGAGAAGGTCATCAGGGTCTTGCCGACTAGAAGGGGATCGCCGCCGTGGGATCCAGGCTGGTAGCCAAAACCCATGCTGAACACCCGATCGATATAGCCCTTGAGAATGGCTGGCGGCGCGTTGAACCAGAAGGGGTAGACGAACACGAAATGCTCGACGTCAGCCAGGAGAGCACGTTCGGCGATGATGTCGGGCGCCATGGTCCAGCCTTGCGGCGTCGGGAGCTCGCCGGTCTTGAGGCGAGGATCGAAGTCCATCGCATAAAGATCCCGCAGCACCACCTCCGCGCCCGACGCCTCGATCGTCTCAACACAGGTGCGGCTGACCGCGGCGCAGAAGCTTGACGGCTTGGGGTGGGCGAGGATGACGGCGGTCTTCATGACGACTTCCTAGGAGGTGGACGGGCTGCTGGCGCCATCGCTAGCGGCAATTGGGCGCCTCGCCTTGATCCGGATCATGCGCCTTCGAGATCGGATGGCATGCACCTAAGGGAAATTGCGGATGTCGGCGGCGATCAGGGTGAACGACAACGAGCCGTGCCGCTGCGGGAGATCTCCATGCTCAGTTCACAATCGGACTTTGAGTTCGCCGAAAGTTCTCATCGCGAAACGATTCACGACCTGCGCAATCTTTTCACGGTCATCGTCTCCGCGCGACGTCTGCTGGGCAGGGACCGCACCTCCCAGCGGGGTGAGGATCTGTTGGCCGCCATTGAAGACGCGGCCTTTCGCGGAAGCCAGCTGACGACGAACCTCTTGGCGAGGGACGGGCAGGAGGCGGCTCCGCTCACGCGCGCGGAATAGCGCGGAGCCCTTCCCGGCTCAGCCGCCTGGCATGAGCGAGGCGGGCAGGGTGAGCCTGCGCTCCACGATGCGCAGCGCCGGCTCGTCGGGCAGGCGCGGACCGTGAAGCCCATCTCGCATTCCAGGCGGATCGCCCGATCACTGTCAGCGCTCTCGATCGATTCCACGACCTTCGCGCCCCGGGCGCGCGTGTAATGCAGGACATGGTCGAGCAGGGTCCAGCCCAGACCCTTGCTCTTCGGGTCCGAGCGCACCGAAAGGACGACCTCGGCGCGCTCCGGATCGGCTCCGGTGGCGAGCATCGCCGTAGCGATCACCGTCTGCCCGTCCTCAGCAAAGGCCAGGAAGGTGATCGTGCGGCAATAGTCCACCTGGGTCATCATCGCCAGGCGGCCACCATCGGCGGCGCTCAGGCTGCTGAGGAACCGGAGCGCAGGTCCTCGGGCGTCAGATCGGCGAAGAACGTGGTGATCGCCGGCTCGTCGTCGGGGCGAACCGGGCGAACGTGGAGGGCCAGGCCAGAGCGGGTCTTCAGATCGGCTGCGCAGTCAATGGCGCCGGCGCGATGACCATGCGTGTGCCTTGGCTGGCGTGCGCCGTTATGACGATCCGGGCGTCGAGCGCCAGGACGCCTTGGGCGTCGACCAGCAGGGGGTTGATGTCGAGCTCCAGGATATCGGGCAGGTCGACGGCGATCGCCGACAGCGCCTCCAGCACGGCGATCACGCCCGACACATCGGCGGGCAGCTCATCGCGATAGCCCGCCAGGAGCCGCGATATACGGGTCCGGTCGATCATGGCGCGCGCCAGGGCGTCATCGAGTGGCGGCAGGCCGAGCGCCTTGTCGTTCAGGACCTCGACGGCCTTGCCGCCAGCCCCGACCATGATCACGGGGCCGAAGGTGGCGTCGTCGGCGATCCCGACGATCATCTCGTGGCTTCCCGCGCGGACGACCATGGTTTCGACGGCGAAGCCCTTGATGTCGAACTCCGGATGCTCCCAGCCGATCCGCTCCGCCATGGCCCGTGCCGCCGCGACGGCCTCGTCGGCGTCGGCGAGGTCTAGAACCACGCCGCCGACGTCCGACTTGTGACTGATCCGTGGGGAGATGATCTTGACGGCGTAGGGCGCTTTGAGCCCTTCACAGGCCTGGCCGACATCGTCGGCGGTGGCGGCGAACCGGGTCGGGACCACGGGAACCCCGTAGGCTGCGAGCAGCGCCTTGGCCTCGATCTCGCTGAGCAGGGTGCGGCCTTCGACACGCGCCGAAGCGATCAGCGCCTGGGCCGCAGCCTGGTCGCCGACCCCCTCGACACGACCGGTCGGGGCGTCCGTCAAGCTCGCGCGGGCGCGTTGCGCGGCGACGAGGTAGCCGAACCCGCGGATCGCGGCGTCCGGCGTGTCGAACAGCGGGATCCTGGCCGCCGCGAAGATCGGGCCGACGGCCTCTCGATTGGTGTCGCCCAACCAGCAGGCCAGGATCGGCTTGAGCGATCGGCGCGCCGGCGCCTGCGTAAGGCCGGCGATCAGGTCCCTGGCGATTTCGTCAGGGGAGGAGAGGGCGGTCGGGCAGTTGATCACCAGGACCGCATCGACCCCGGCGTCCTCAAGCACGATATCGAGCGCCGCGCGATAGCGGCCGGCATGGGCGTCGCCCATTACATCAATCGGATGGCCATGCGACCAGCCTTCGGGAAGCGCGAGGTCGAGTTTTGAAAGCGTCTCCGGAGACAGATTGGCCAGTCTCGCGCCGGTGGAGGTCATAGCGTCGAGCGCCAGGATGCCCGCCCCACCGCCGTTGGTGACGATCGCCAGGCGGGAACCGGGAAGCGCCGATCGCGACGACAGGGCCGTGGCGGCGTCGAGCAGGCCGCTCAGCGTCTCGACCATGACAATGCCCGCGCGCTCGAACGCGACGGCATGGACGTCGTAAGCCCCGGCCAAGGCGCCGGTATGGGAAAGCGCCGCCTTGCCGGCGGCCGCGGTTCGTCCTGCCTTCAAGGCGATCACCGGCTTGATTCGCGTCGCCGCTCGCGCCGCCGACATGAACTTGGCGGTGTTGGTCACGCCCTCGACGTACATCAGGATGGCGTCGGTGTGCGGGTCGGCGGCGAACAGGTCGAGGAGGTCGCCCAAGTCCGCCTCGGCCATGTCTCCCACCGAAACGATCCCCGAAAAGCCGATATCCCGCGTCGAGGCCCAATCGACGATGCCGCTGATCAGGGCCCCGCTCTGGGAGATCAAGGCCAGGCGTCCGGGCGCGGCCGCGCCGCGCGCGAAGGAGGCGTTGAGCCGCGCCGGCGGAACCAGGAGGCCCAGGCCGTTTGGGCCGATGATCCGCAAGCCCGACGGCTTGGCCGCCGCCAGCATCGCTGCGCGCAATCCATTGGCGTGAGTGATTCCGGAAGAAATCACGACCGCCACCTTCACGCCCCGCGCGCCAAGTTGAGCGATGACCTCAGGCACGGCAGGTCCTGGCGTGATCACCACGGCCAGATCGGGAACCGAGGCAAGACCCGCGATACTGGCCGACCACAGGGCGCCGGCAACTTTCACCCGACGTGGATTGACGATGTGAACGGCGCCGGCAAAGCCCCCCACCATCAAGTTGGAAACCACAACCTGTCCCACCCCGCCTGGACGGTCCGACCCGCCGACAACGACCACGGAGTCCGGTGACAGCAGCTTGGAAAGGTTGTGCAGGGACATGGCGACCTCGGGCGGCGCACGCGGCGCGTGAAAGCCCAGGGACTTGGCTCAGGCGAGCGCGGTCCGGCTATCCGTAGAGTCCCTCAATCAACCGGCGAGGCCGGTTGTCGTTTGCGCCACGCTCACCAGACGGGCATGGTTGATATCTGGTGCGCGGTCCGGGGCGTCCTGTCCGCGTCGCGCTCCAGCGATGCCTGGCGGAGGGCCCATGCCAGACATCCGTCGCAGAGCCCAGATCCTTGCGCAGGGCTACGGCGCCACGTTCGTTACGGTCCTGCTCGCGGCTCTGGTCGGTTGGGTTTTGCAAACCTGGTTCGGGCTTCGCTCGTCCTACCTCCTGTTCATGGTTCCGGTCGTCGCCGCCGCGGCGTTGGGCGGGGTCGGCGCCGGGGTATGCGCCGCTGTCCTGGGGTTGCTTGCGAGCTTGCTCATCAGTGGCGGCCTGTCGCCGCAAGGAGAAAGGTTGATCGAACCGATCAGCTTCGTGATCGCCGCCAGTGGCGTGATCTTTATCGGAAGCCGGATCGGGGGCTTCCGGCGGCGTGCCATCGCCAGCGAGCTGGGCGCCGAACACCGCGCCCAGGAAGCCGCCCGCGTGGCTCGCGAGCTCAATTTGCTAATCGACGGCGCAACGGAATACGCGATCTACATGCTCGATCCGCAAGGTCGCGTGATGATCTGGAACGCGGGCGCCGAGCGTCTAAAGGGGTGGGAGGAGGGCGAGGCCTTGGGCCTCGATCTGTCGACTTTTTATCCGGAGGACGCCCGGCAGGCCGGAAAGCCTCAAGCCGATCTGGCGCGCGCTCGGGCGCAAGGTAAGTTCGAGGAGGAAGATTGGCGGCTGCGCAAGGATGGGTCGGAGTTCCTGGCTCATGTCTCGATCACCGCGCTACTTGACGAGACCGGAGTCCTCCAGGGGTTCGCCAAAGTCCTGCGTGATATCACCGACCAGCGGGCCAGCGAGCAATCCTTGAGCGCGGGCGCCAACCATCTGCGGTCCATCCTCGCGACCGTCCCGGACGCCATGATCGTCATCGACCAGAGTGGATCCATCCTGTCGTTCAGCGCCGCGGCGGAGCGTCTGTTTGGCAGTCCGGAAGCGCAGATGCTGGGCCTTAACATCCGATGTCTCATGCCGCAGCCGGATCGCGAGCGACATGACGGCTACCTCGAACGCTACGTCACGACCGGCGAGCGTCGCATCATCGGTATCGGTCGGGTGGTGGTCGGCATGCGGCGGGACGGATCCACCTTTCCCATGGAGTTGTCGGTCGGTGAGGCGGTCGGGGACGGGCAGAGGGTGTTCACCGGCTTCATCCGCGACCTCACCGAAAAACAGCGTACCCAAGCCCGACTAGAAGAGTTGCAGGCCGAACTCATCCATGTCGCCCGGGTCAGCGGCATGGGAGCCATGGCCTCAACCCTGGCCCACGAACTCAACCAGCCGATCACCGCCGTGACCAACTATGTCGAGGCGGTGCGTGATCTGCTCGCCACGCCTGATCTGAACGATATGCCGATGATCCGCGAAGCTTTGGCCGATGCCGCCGGCCAAGCCCTCCGGGCTGGCCACATCGTGAGACGTCTGCGTGATTTCGTCGCGAGAGGCGAGGTCGACAAGACTGCGGAAAATGTCGAGGCCCTGGTGCGTGAAGCCGCAGCCTTGGGCCTGATGGGCGCGCGAGAGAGTGACGTGGCCTTGGAGTTTTCCCTCGATCCGGCGATTGGCGCCGTCCTGGTGGATAAGGTGCAGATCCAGCAGGTACTGATCAATCTGGCGCGCAACGCTGCGGAAGCGATGGCGGATCGTCCCGATCGGCGACTGTGGCTGTGTAGTCGCCCGGACGGTGAGAACCTGGTGCGGATCACCGTCGCTGATAATGGACCTGGCGTCGCGCCGGCTGTCGCCGACGGACTGTTCACCGCCTTTGTCAGTACCAAGAGCGATGGCATGGGCCTGGGGCTGTCGATCTGTCGCACCATCGTCGAGGCCAATGGCGGCCGCATCTGGTTCGAGGCGCGTCCTGGCGGCGGCGCGCAGTTTCACTTCACGCTGGTCAGAGCAGAGCTGGAGCCTGGCGATGGCCGATAGGCGAATGATCCACATCGTCGATGACGACGAGGCAATCCGGCGCTCGGCCGGTTTCATGCTCAAGACATCGGGCTATGCGGTGACGACCTTCGCGTCGGGTGTCGCCTTCCTGAGCGCCGCCAAGACCGTCGAGCCGGGGTGCGTGCTTCTGGACGTCCGCATGCCGGACCTGGACGGCCTGGAGGTGCAACGCCAGTTGGCCGAACGGGGTGTCTCGATGCCGATCGTCGTGCTCACCGGCCATGGCGACGTGTCCATTGCGGTGCGGGCGATCAAGGCCGGCGCGGTCGACTTCATCGAAAAGCCGTTCGAGAAGATCGTCTTGTTGAGCGCCATCGTGGCGGCGTTCGAGCGGCTCGACGACGCCAACGGACGCTCGGCCCGCGCCACCGACGCCGCAGTGGCCATCGCGGCCTTGACGGGACGCGAGCAGGACGTCCTGAGAGGCCTGGCTCAGGGCCTTCCCAACAAGACCATCGCCTTCGATCTTGGCATCTCGCCCAGGACGGTCGAGGTGCATCGCGCCAATCTGATGACCAAGCTGCAGGTCAACAGTCTGTCCGAAGCCCTGCGGATCGCTTTCGCAGCGGGGCTTCAGGATGGGCAGCCTAGGACCAATACGTAACGACGGCCTGGTAATGCAGTGCGACATGGTGCCCAAGCGTCACCTTTGTCAGGCCGCGTCCGACAGGCCCTAAAATGAACCGCGATTTGATCCCGTCCGAGCAAAGTCGCCCCCAGGTGTTGCTGGTCGAGGATGACCACGGGGTCCGACGCTCTCTTCAATTGCTCTTGCGCGGCCGGGGCCTGGATGTCCGCGCCTACGCCTCAGGGGCGGCGCTGCTCGCCGACCCTCGTGCGCTATCGGCCGCCTGTCTGGTGGCCGACTACAAGATGCCGGAGCTGAGCGGGTTCGACGTTCTGAGGGGACTGCTTGATCTGGGTTGGACGGGCCAGGCGCTGCTGATCACCGGTTTTCATACCGCCGAACTCGTGGCGCGCGCTCACCAGGCGGGGTTCAGCGGTGTGGTCGAAAAGCCGCTGGTGGACAGCGTTCTGGTCGAGGCCGTGGAGCGACTGACCCGGGTCCCCCTCGATCCGGCGACCTAAGTAATAGTCCCAAATGCGCTCGCCGCGCCGGGTCGATATCCAAGGTGTGGATACACGCCGACCGGCTCTTGCTTGGTCCTGCGCCTTTGGAGATACGCCATGGACAAGACCATGAAGGCCGCCTCCGTGCGGTCGTTCGGCCAGCCGCTGGTCATCGAGGAGGTGAAGATCCCCAATCCCGGCCGTGGCCAGGTCCTGGTGAAGATCGCCGCCTGCGGGGTTTGTCACACCGACCTTCACGCGGCGCATGGCGATTGGCCGATCAAGCCGTCTCCGCCATTCATCCCCGGTCACGAAGGGGTGGGAACCGTGGTGGCGGTCGGCGAGGGCGTCGAGCACGTTAAGGAAGGCGACAGGGTCGGCGTGCCCTGGCTGTTCTCGGCTTGCGGCCACTGCGTTCATTGCCTGGGTGGCTGGGAAACGCTCTGCGAGGCCCAGCAGAACACCGGATATTCGGTGAATGGCGCATTCGCCGAATATGTCGTCGCCGACGCCGACTATCTGGGTCACTTGCCCGACAACATGGGCTTTCTTGAGATCGCGCCGATCCTCTGCGCCGGAGTCACCGTATACAAGGGCCTAAAGGTCACCGACGCCAAGCCGGGCGACTGGGTAGCGATCTCCGGGATCGGCGGCCTGGGCCACATGGCGGTCCAGTACGCCAAGGCCATGGGCTTCAAGGTCGCGGCCGTCGACATCGACGACGACAAGCTAAGCCTGGCCAAGAGCCTCGGCGCGTCCGTTACCGTCAACGCCCGCAACATCGATCCGGGTCCGTTCCTGCAAAAGGAGATCGGCGGCGCCCAGGGCGTCCTGGTCACGGCGGTCTCGCCCACGGCGTTCGCCCAGGCGATGGGTATGGTCCGGCGCGGCGGAACGGTGGCGCTGAACGGCCTGCCCCCCGGCGATTTTCCCCTGTCGATCTTCGACACCGTGCTGCGCGGGATTACCGTCCGCGGCTCGATCGTCGGCACCCGCCTGGACCTCCAGGAGGCGCTGGCCTTCGCCGCCGACGGAAGGGTGAAGGCGATCGTTCATGCCGAGGGGCTTTCGAACATCAACAGCATCTTTGATCGTATGAGCCGTGGCGAGATCGAGGGCCGGGTGGTGCTCGATTTCCAGGATAACGCCTGATGAAGACGTTCAATGTCGCGACGTTGGCCACCGGCGTTCTGCTGGCCAGTCTGGTCGGAGCCTGCACGTTGGCCGGGGCCCAACCTCAACGGCCGCCGACCGGGATGTCGGGCGGCCAACGGATCGCGGAACGTAACTGCGGCGGCTGTCACGCGGTGGCGGCGGGCGACAGCAAGCTCGCCGATGCGCCGCCGTTCCGCACGCTGCATGATCGCTATCCGCCTGGCGGCCTCGACGTGATCCTGCAAGAGGGCATGTTGCGTCCCAGCCGCATGCCCGAGGAAGGCTCACCGCCGTCTCACCCGCGCATGCCGATGGCCGATCTCGACGATGACGAGGTCGCTCAGCTCAAAGCCTATCTGAGAAACCTCGATCCGCGCCCGCTGGCCATCCAACCGCCAAGCCGCTGAAGCTCGACGCCGGGCCAAGGCTTGCTGCACCGCTCAAGCAACTGAAGCTAGGTGGAGCGCATTGGAGATTTCATGAATTCGCACCCGATCCCTTCGCCCTCGACCACCGTCAAGGATCCGGTTTGTGGCATGAGCGTCGATCCGGAAACCGCGCGCCACCATGTCGAGGCCCAGGGAGCAACGGTCTATTTCTGTTCAGCCAGGTGCCTGGGCAAGTTTGTCGCCGATCCAGGAGCCTACCAAGCCAAGCCCGAGCCCCCTCGGGCCGCCGCGTCAGGCGGGGCGCTCTACACCTGCCCGATGCACGCGCAAATCCGCCAGGTCGGTCCCGGCGTCTGTCCAATCTGCGGCATGGCTCTGGAGCCCGTGACGGTGACGGTCGACAGCGGCCCCAACCCCGAACTGGCCGACATGACCCGGCGCTTCTGGGTTGGTCTGGCGCTCGCCCTGCCGGTCTTTGTCCTGGAGATGGGCGCCCACGTGATGGGCCATGGCCGATGGGTTCCGGCTCAGATCTCCAGCTGGATCCAGTTCGCCCTCTCGACCCCGGTGGTGCTGTGGGCCGGCTGGCCGTTCTTCACGCGCGGCTGGACATCGTTGGTGACGCGCAAGTTCAACATGTTCACCCTGATCGCCATGGGCGTGGGCGTGGCCTATGGCTACAGCCTGTTTGGCCTGTTCGCGCCCGGACTGTTCCCGCCCGCCATCCGCGACGCCATGGGCGGCGTGCCGGTCTATTTCGAAGCCGCTGCGGTGATCACCGTCCTGGTGCTGTTGGGCCAAGTGCTGGAATTGCGGGCGCGCGAGCGGACGTCGGGCGCGATCAAGGCCTTGCTGGACCTCGCGCCCCGGACCGCTCGGCGGATCAAGGCCGACGGATCGGACGAAGAGGTGACGCTGGACCTGGTGGCTGTGGGCGATCGTCTGCGCGTGCGCCCCGGCGAGAAGGTCCCCGTGGATGGAGAATTGACCGAAGGCCGGGTGTCGATTGACGAGTCGCTGGTCACCGGCGAGTCCATGCCTGTCACTAAGGAAGCGGGAGCCAAGGTGATCGCCGGCTCGATCAACAAGACCGGGTCCTTCGTCATGCGGGCCGAAAAGGTCGGTGCCGAGACCCTGCTGTCGCGCATCGTCCAGATGGTGGCGGAGGCCCAACGCAGCCGCGCTCCAATCCAGCGCATGGCCGACCAGGTCTCGGCATGGTTCGTGCCAGCGGTGATCGGCGCGGCGCTTCTCGCCGCCGTCGTCTGGGCGCTCGTCGGACCCGAGCCGCGTCTGGCCTATGCGCTCGTGGCGGCGGTGTCGGTGATGATCATTGCCTGCCCCTGCGCGCTGGGACTGGCGACGCCGATGTCGATCATGGTCGGGGTCGGCCGCGGCGCCCAGGTCGGCGTCCTGATCAAGAATGCCGAGGCGCTGGAGCGCTTCGAGAAGATTGACACCCTGGTGATCGACAAGACAGGCACCTTGACCGAGGGGCGACCGGCGGTGACGGCGATCAAGCCGGCCGCCGGCTTCGACGAGGTCGAATTGCTGCGCCTCGCCGCCAGTCTGGAGCGCGGCAGCGAGCACCCCCTGGCCGACGCCGTTCTGCGGGCCGCCAAGGATCGCCAGCTGACCCTTTCCGAAGCCTCGGAATTTGACTCGCCCGTCGGCAAGGGGGTCGTCGGTGTGGTCGATGGCAAGCATGTGACCCTGGGCGGCGCCCGCTTGATGGCCGAACAGGGCGTGGATCTTTCGTCGCTGGAGGCCACGGCCGACGCCTTGCGCAAGGATGGCGCGACGACGATCTTCGCGACAGTCGACGGCAAGCTGGCCGGTGTCCTGGGGATCGCCGATCCGATCAAGGCCACGACGGCCGAGGCCATCCGCGCCTTGAAGGCCGACGGTGTGCGGTTGGTGATGATGACGGGCGACAACCGCACGACCGCCCTGGCCGTGGCCGCCAAGCTGGGCATTGACGAGGTCGAGGCCGAGGTGCTGCCGGAAGACAAGGCCAAGGTCGTGCAGAAGCTGCGCGCGCAGGGTCGGTCGGTCGCCATGGCAGGCGATGGCGTCAATGACGCGCCCGCCCTGGCCGCCGCCGAGGTGGGCATCGCCATGGGCGCAGGCGCCGACGTCGCTATCGAGAGCGCTGGGGTGACCCTGCTGCAGGGCGATCTGCAGGGCATCGTCCGGGCCCGGCGGCTATCGCGGGCCGTGATGCGCAATATTCGCCAGAACCTGATCTTCGCCTTCGCTTACAATGTCGCTGGCATTCCGATCGCGGCGGGCGTTCTCTATCCGACCCTCGGATGGCTGCTCTCGCCGGCCGTCGCCGCCCTGGCCATGGCCTTGTCTTCGGTCAGCGTAATCGGCAACGCCCTGCGACTCCGCACAGTGAAGCTCCAGGCATAGCGGGGGTGGGGGGCTAATCGTCTCTCGGAGTTGCCGCCGTTGCTTTGGCTTATCAAACACTTGGGTCGACGTCAGCCATGGGGCTTAATCGGCTCAGCGCCCCTCGCCACCGGAATAGCAAGCACGGCCGTGAGCGTCAAAAGGGCTATTAATGCCCACGCTTCGTTGATTGCGCGGACCAGCGCGAGGTGTTGCACCATTGGCGCCAGGATCGCCACGGTGTCCGCGTCGGCGGGTCCTGGTCCGCGGGCGAGGAACAGGTCCAGGGGTATGCCTACGGCCTTTGCGGTTTCGACGTCGCCGGCCTCCAGCCGTCCGGCGATTGCCCGGCCGAGGATCGGCGCTCGGCTGTAGATCACCGTGTCGATCAGCGCCAAGCCAATCGCGCCGCCGAGGTTGCGCATCAGGTTGAAGAGACCACTGGCGTCCGGAACCCGCGACGCTTCCAAGTGCCCCAGAGCCAGACGGGTGGGCGGCAGCAGGCAGAACATGATCGCCACGCCGCGCAACACCTGCGGCCAGAGCATCTGCGAAAAATCGGTGTCGGCGGTCTGGAAAGCGCTGAGGCCAAGGCCAACGGCGAAGAGAAGAAACCCCGCGCCTGATAGCAGCCGCGCATCGACGCGGCGTTCCAGCGCCACGGCGATCGGCGCGGTGATTAGTTGGGCCATGCCCGTCACCAACATGATCTTGCCGATTTCGAAGGCGTCATGGCCGCGCACGAAGGCCAGGAAGACAGGCATAAGATAGACCGAACCGAACAGCCCAATACCCAGGACAAAGCTCAAGAGGCAGCCGATGGCGAAGTTGCGATCCTTGAAGGTCCGCAGGCCCACGATGGGATGACCCGCCCTGAGGGTGCGCCGCGTGAAGAACCCAGACGCCACCAGGCTGAAGGCCAGGAGGCTCACCACCAGCGGCGAAATCCACCCACGCTGCGGCGCCGCCTTGAGCGCCAGCTCCAAGGCCGCCAAGGCCAGCGCCATCAGCACAAGTGACAGGATGTCCAGGCGCCGGGCCTCCCCCGCCACCGGTCGTTCCACCGGCAGCAGCCAGGCAGCCAGCAAGGCGCAGATCAATCCCGGCCCGACATTGACGAGAAAGAGCCACCGCCACGAAAAGGTGTCGGTGACCCAGCCACCGACGATCGGGCCAATCGTGGGAGCCAGGACGGCCAATACGCCTGCGATGGTCGTGGCCACGGCCTGCCGGCGTTCAGGAAAGAGCAGAAATACCGCCGAGAACACCGCCGGGATCAGCGTGCCACCTGAAAATCCCTGTAGGACCCGCCAGGCGACGAGAGGCGCGAAGCCAGTGCTCATGGCGCAGCCCAGAGAGGCCAAACTGAACACGCCGATGGCAAGGACGAAAAGCCAGCGCATGGTCAGCAGGCGCGTCAGAAACCCGGTCAGTGGAATCGCGATCACTTCGGCGATCAGATAGGCCGTCTGGATCCAACTCATCTGGTCGGGCGCGATCGCCAGGGCCTGCTGAATGGTCGGCATCGAGGTAGCGACGATCTGGATGTCCAGGATCGCCATGAACATGCCGAGGCACATGATGGCGAAGCCGGCCCACACCCTGGCCGGCACGCGGTCGTGTTCGAAGATATGGGGCAAGGCGAGCGTCCCGCAGCCGTGCCGGCCCCCCGGCGAGGCCGTGACGCGACGCTTGGCAAATGCGTTGGCGATGGATGACGTTCCGTCGTCCGGCGGCCAATACCACATGGGCGGAACCTTGAGCGCCGTCGACTGGTTAAGCTGATGACCACAAACCGACCGCGCGTCCGCCGCCGCGAGCGCCTGGTCGGAGTTGCATCATGCCAGCCCCCGTCGCCTTGCTGTCGCTGTCGACCGCGTCGCCGCCCCATCAGATGCCGCAGGTCCAGGTGGCCGAGGTCGCCCGGAGGCTTTTCGAAGGAAAATTTCCGCAGTTTGACCGGATGGCCAAGGTGTTTGAGACCGCCGGGATCAGCACGCGCCAGTCGATCTTGCCGATTGAATGGTACCTGCAACCGCGTTCCTGGCCAGAGCGGACTGCGGCCTATCTGCACGGCGCCGTCGAACTCTTCGTCGAGGCAGCTCAGACCGCGCTCGATGAGGCCAGATTGAAGGGGGCCGATGTCGACATCATCGTCACCGTCTCCTCGACGGGCATCGCCACGCCAAGCCTTGAAGCCCGCGCCATGGCGCGCGTCGGTTTTCGGCCCGACGCGGCGCGCGTTCCGGTGTTCGGCTTGGGATGCGCGGGCGGGGCCACCGGCCTGGCGCTGGCGAGCCGCCTGGCCAAGGCCACGCCGGGGGCAGTCGTGCTCCTGGTGATCGTCGAGCTTTGCACCTTGGCCTTCCGGCTCGAGGACCTGTCCAAGGCCGACATCGTGGCCACGGCGCTGTTTGGCGATGGCGCGGCCGCCGCTGTCCTGCGCTGTGACGAAGGCGGCTTTGCTCATGTGGAGGGCATGGCCGAGCACACTTGGCCGGGTACCCTGGACATCATGGGCTGGCGCGTCGATCCCCAGGGGCTGGGCGTGATCTTCGCCCGCGCCATCCCGCCGTTTGCCCGCGCCAATCTGCGGCCGGCCATGATTGAAATGCTCGCAAGCCAGAGACTGGGTCTGGAAGACGTCGATCGTTTCATTTGCCACCCGGGCGGCATGAAGGTGATCGACGCCATGGAGATGGCCCTGTCGATGGAGCAGGGATGCCTGGATCACGAACGTGCGGTGCTTCGCGACCACGGCAACATGTCGGCTCCGACGGTCCTCTATGTTCTTGATCAAGCGCGCCGCGCCGGCCTCCCGGGCAGGTCGGTCGTGACCGCCTTGGGCCCGGGCTTCACATCAAGCACCGTCACCTTGAGATCTGCGGCATGACGCTGTCGATCATCGTTCTCGGCCTGGTGACCGTCCAAAGACTGGGCGAACTCGTGCTCGCCAATCATAACACCCGCCGTTTGCTGGCCCGAGGCGCGGTGGAGACGGGGGCAGAGCACTATCCGCTCATCGTCATCCTGCATGCGGCATGGCTGGCAGGACTGTGGCTGCTGGCCTGGAACCGGCCGACCAACCTATTGTTGCTGGCGATCTTCATCGCGCTGCAATTGGCGCGGGTCTGGGTGATCGCGACCTTGGGCGATCGCTGGACGACGCGGATCATCACCTTGCCCGGGGCGGATCTCGTGCGAAGGGGGCCATACCGCTTCGTGTCTCATCCAAACTACGTGGTGGTCGCAGCCGAGATCGCCGTCCTGCCCCTGACTTTCGGCTTGCTCGGCTTCGCCGTCCTGTTCTCGTTTTTGAACGCCGCTGTCCTGTGGATACGCATTCGCAGCGAGGGGCGCGCGCTCGCGTCGGCGACCCAGGACCGGCCGCGCTCGTAGCCGCGCGCACGTGGCGCGAAGATCTGAGTTTCCTAGCCGCCGTGTTTGCGGACATAGGCCTCGAGATCGGCCTTGGCCTTGGTATTCTCGTCCACCGTGGCTTGGGCCAGCCTGCGGGCTTCGGGATCATCGCCAGTCTTCAGCACGCTTTGGCTCATGTCGATGGCGCCTTGGTGGTGAGCGATCATCACCTTGGCCCAAAGGACATCGATGTCGGGCGCGCGTGCCGACATCATGCCGCGGCTCATGCGCATGCCGTCGGATTTCAGCGCTTCAGCGCCAGCCTTGTCGCGGGGTGATTTCATCTGTGGTTGAGCGCCAGGGGTTGCGTGGCTGCTCATTGATTGGGCCATGGCCCAGTCGCAGCTCGCGCTCAGCAAGGCCGCCGTCCCTAAAACGCCTAAGATCGCTCGCATTCTTTTTTTAACCCCTGAAACCCAAGGACTGGCCTGCCGGACGCGGCATTGTCGTCGTTGGTAAGAATTTAGAGCGCCAAGCCGATATTTGTTGCGCCGGCGGAGGGATTATCTCGACCTCGTCCAAGCCGGCGCTTCGACACGGGAGCGGCCGGTCAATTGCGGCGCCCCATAGGGCGCGCGCAAAATCCGGCCCAGACATTCCTATGGCGAGCCCTGGTCCGAGGTATTGCTGATCTCCAGTCCCTGGAACGCCATCGCGCCGATGGCCGCCATCAGGCGATCTGGCGTCAAACCCTCTATTTCGGGCACCCATTTGGCCAGCCAGATCAGCATGCCAAGCATCAGATTGACCACCAGCTGCGCCTCGCAGCGCATGATCGAGCCGTCCTCCATGCCATCGGTCAGGAAGCGCTCCAGGTGGCCTTTCAGGAGATCACCCCACTGGGTGATCTCGCGACTCTGATCGTCGTCGAGATAGGAAAACTCCCCATAGTAGAGCTGGGGGCCGTTGCGCGCCGAGTCGCACAAAAGGACGTTGAAAAAGAAGTGCAGTTTTGCCGCGCCCGACCCGCTGGTCTGATCAGCTGAGGCCAGCAGCGCGGCAAACCGTTCCAGGGATTGGCGATGGCAGGCAAAAACCAAAGCCTGCTTGTTGGGAAAATAATAATAGAGCGCGCCTTCGCCTAGATCGAGCGTCGCGGCGATCTCCGCCATCGTGGTGTTGGCGTAGCCCTTAACATTGATGATTTCGATCGCGGCTCGAAGGATCGCGTCGCGCTTCTTGGCCGACTTGCGGCTGTTGGCCAGAGTCCGGGGCTGATCGCGGGCAGCGGGCTTCAAGGCGCCGAGCTTGTTCACGGAAGGCTATCCATCGGCCTTGATTTAGCGGCTCAGCGAGAGCTGATGCAAGCAAACTTAAATTTTGAGCTTGTGTTGAATTATTGAGGTCTGCTTTAAATTACGCCTGGACCGAAGGGCGTAGCATAACGCCACGGTCCGGGAGGAAACCCACGGACGCCCGCCACTCGTCGCGCCGTCGTCCGCGCAAAAGCCGATCAAGGCTGCAATCGAGGGAGGACTACCGTGAAGAAGCTTCAGTTTCTGGGCGTTTCATTGGCCGCGCTGATGGCCGCCAATACGGCGTGGGCTCAAGCTCCGGCGCCCGCTGCGCAAGCTGCGCCGCCCGCCCCGTCTGCATCGATGGTTGAAGAGATCATCGTCACAGCGACCAAGCGCGAGCAGACCTTGCAGGACGTGCCAATCTCGGTGGCCGTGACCGGTCAGCAGACCATTGAGCGGGCCCAGGTGCGCGACCTGATTGACCTGCAGTCGGTCGTACCCTCGCTGAAGGTTTCTCAGCTCAACGCCGTGAGTCAGACCAACTTCATCATTCGCGGTTTCGGCAACGGCAACGGTAATGACGGCATCGAAAGCTCGGTCGGGGTTTTCATCGACGGTGTCTATCGCTCCCGCTCGGGCTCGGCCCTGGACGACCTGCCTGAGGTAGCGCGCATCGAGGTGCTGCGTGGCCCGCAATCGACGCTGTTTGGCAAGAACGTCTCGGCCGGCGCGATCAGCATCGTGACGAAGCAGCCTTCGTTCGACTTCGGAGGCAAGGCCGAGGTCAGCCTCGGCAATTACAGCCTTCGCCAGTTCAAGGGCACGATCACCGGGCCTATCGCCAAGGATCTGGCCCTGCGCGTTTCGGGCAGCGTCAACAAGCGCGATGGCTACTCGCATAATCTGACCACAGACAACGACGTCAACAATCGCGATCGCTGGTCATTGCGCGGCGATCTCTTGTGGGAGCCCACAGACCAAACCTCGGTGCGGATCATCGCCGACTACAACAAGATCCACGAGGTCTGTTGCGCGGTGTCGTCGATCTATAACGGTCCCGCCACCCAATTCGTCGGCGCGCCCGCACCGTTCGGCCTTGGCAAACCGGTTGGCGATCCCTCGAAGGTCTTTTCCCGCGATATCATCTTCAACACCGATCCGGACAATCGCCTGACCGGCAAAGGGATTTCGGGGCAGGTCGATCAGGATCTAGGCTTCGCCGCCCTGACCTCGATCACCGCGTATCGCAAACAGACCACCCAATCAGTACAAGACGTCGACTTCACCGGCGCTGATTTGGCCAACAAGGCAGACGGCAACGACATCAAGACCTTCACCCAGGAACTACGCCTGGCGTCCAAGGGCGACGGGCCGTTCAGCTGGCTGATCGGCGGGTTCTACCAACACGAAAAACTCCAAACCGGCCGGACGATCAACTATGGGCGCGACATTCGCGCCTATGGCGATGGTCTAAGCGGCCAGGCGCCCGCGAGCCTGATCGGCGCGCTGCCGCCGGCCCTGCGGCCGGCCCTGACCGGCCGTTCGAACCTCTACGCCCTGGAGTTCCTGCAAAGCCTGGTCACCCCTTCCATCGTGCCCGGTAAGACCTATTTCCAGGCCGGCCAAGGCATCGACGATGACTATGCGATGAAGCAGACCTCGTACTCGATCTTCGGCCAAGCTGACTACAAGGTCACCGACAAGCTGACGATCACCGGCGGGTTGGCCTATCTGAACGATGACAAGCAGGCCACCTCGGGTGTGGTGCTGCGCGATCCGTTCTCGGCCCTCAATCTGAACGCCGTGCCGCAGTTCATCGCCCTGGGCCTGCCAGGTAATATCTACGCGCCCCTAGGCGGCCTGCAGTTCTACTACGGCAACACCCCCAACCACGGGCCGGTCAACTTCCCCAACGCCGCAGAGTCCGGCCAGTTGAAGGGCGACAAGGTCACCTACGCGGTTCGCGCCGCCTACGACTTTGGCTGGATCAACGCCTATCTCAGCTATTCCACGGGCTGGAAGGCGGGGGCGTTCAACCTGTCGTCCGACAGCCGACCACCGAACGCCAATGGCGTCGGCCGCACGGCGGCTCCCGAGAATGTCAGCGTTTACGAGGCGGGGCTGAAGGCCAAGTTCCAAGGCGGCTACCTCAACCTCGCGGTCTTCGACCAGTCGATCAAGGGCTTCCAGTCCAACGCCTATACCGGGATCGGCTACAGCCTGGTCAATGCCGGCGAGGAGTCGGTCAAGGGCTTCGAGGTCGATAGCGCCTGGCGGCCGACCAGTTGGCTGGCCCTGACCGGCTCGGTCACCTATCTCGACCCCACCTATGACAGTTTCACGGGCGCAGCTTGCGTCAACTATGACACCACCCGTTGTCCGGTGAACCCGGCGACGGGCCTGCGGCCCAACTTCCGCGACCTGACCGGCGATCGGCCGGCCGGCATCGCCAACTGGAGCTATTCGACCTCCGCGACGCTTTCGCACGACTTGGGCCGAGGCTTCAGCGGCTACCTGCGGGCCGAATATGACCACACCAGCAAGACCCAGCTGACGGAGACCACGCCGCCCAACCTATCGACCTGGGGCCAGAACCTCGTCAACGCCAGCCTGGGCGTGGTTCACGCCGACAGCCAGGTGGAAGTCATGCTCTGGGCGCGCAACCTGACCAAGGACGACAGTCTGATCGCGACGTTCCCGACGGTCGCCCAGGACGGCAGCTACAGCGGCTATCCCAATGCCCCACGCACCTATGGCGTGACGGTGCGCAAGACGTTCTGACCTACCTCGGAACGCACCTGCCGCCCGGCTCATCCTTCCCGGGCCGGGCGGCTATTTTTCCCATTCCTCGACGGAACCAAGATGTCTGAGCCCGACGAAACGCCCCAAGCCAACGCGCCGGATATGGCCGCCCTGCGAGAGCGCTATCGCCAGGAAAAAGATCGGCGGGCCAGTGCGGGCGACCGCCGCTACCTGGACCTCAGCGGCGACCTTTCGCACTTGTTGGCAGACCCCTACGCCGCGCCTGTTGCGCGCGGCCCCGTCGATGACTCGGTCGATGTGCTGGTGGTCGGCGGCGGCTTCGGCGGCCTGCTTTCGGCCGCGCGCTTGAAAGAGGCGGGCGTCGCCTCGGTGCGGATTGTCGAGGTCGCCTCCGATGTTGGCGGGACCTGGTACTGGAACCGCTATCCCGGCGCGGCTTGCGATATCGAGTCCTACATCTACTTCCCGCTCTTGGAAGAGACCGGCTACATGCCCGCCGAGCGCTACTCCAAGGCGCCGGAAATCCGGGCCCATACACAGCGCATCGCCAAGCATTTCGGTCTCTACGACAATGCTCTGTTCTCTACCCAGGTCACGGCCCTGGACTGGGACGACCAGGCCGCGCACTGGGTCGTCGCCACCGATCGCGGCGACACGATCCGCGCCCGCTTCGTGGTCCTGGCCACCGGTCCCCTCAACAAGCCCAAGCTGGCGGCGATCCCCGGCGTCGAGACCTTCAAGGGCCACAGCTTCCACACCAGCCGCTGGGACTATGACTACACCGGCGGCAGCTCGACGACGCCGCTCGACAAGCTAGGCGACAAGCGCGTGGGGGTGATCGGCACCGGCGCGACGGCGATCCAGTGCGTGCCGCCCTTGGCCGCCAGCGCGCAACACCTCTACGTCTTCCAGCGCACGCCCTCGTCGGTCGATGCGCGCAACAACAGCCCAACCGATCCGGCTTGGGCCGCGAGCCTTCAGCCGGGCTGGCAACAGGCGCGGATGGAAAACTTCACGGCCCAGATGGCCGGTCACCTGGCCGACGAGGACATGGTCGCCGACGGCTGGACCGTCCTGGCCCGGGCGATCAAGAAAATGTTCGCGGAAGACCAGGGCGCCGACTTTGGCCAGCTGCTCGAGCGCGCCGACATGGAAAAGATGGTTCAGGTGCGCGCGCGTATCGAAGACCTGGTCGAGGATCCGGCCACCGCCGAGGCCCTGAAGCCGTGGTTCAGCCTGTTCTGCAAGCGGCCTTGTTTTCACGACGGCTATCTGGGCGTCTTCAACCAACCCAACGTCACCCTGGTCGACACCGCCGGACGCGGGGTCGAGAAGATCACCGAGACGGGCGTGGTCGTGGACGGCCAGGAATATCCGCTCGACTGCCTGGTGTTCGCCACCGGCTTCGAGGTCGGCGGCGATTTCGCCAAGCGCTCGGGTTTTGATCTGCGCGGCGTGGATGGCCAGTCCCTGTCGGACAAGTGGGCGCAGGGGCCGGCCACCTATCACGGCATGCACAGCCGCGGCTTTCCCAACTGCTTCATCATCAGCCAGGCCCAGTCGGGCATGTCGCCCAATTTCCCCCACATGCTCAGCGAGCAGGCCAAGCATCTGGCTCACATCATCGGCCATTGCGTCCAGACAGGCGTCGCCACCGTCGAGGCTTCGGCCCAGGCGCAGGACGACTGGGTCGATCAGATCGTTCAGACCAGCGCCGACCGCATCAGGAAGCTCGAGACCTGCACGCCGGGCTATTACAACAACGAAGGTCGCCCCTCGATGGAGACCGCCCGGGCCCTCCCGCACGGCGCGGGCCCGGTGATGTTCATCGACATGCTGCGCCAATGGCGTGAGAGCGGCGATTTCGCCGGCCTGGAACTCGACGGCGCCCCCGTGCGCGCCAAGGAAAGCGTTTGACCATGACCGAGCAAAGCGGCCGCAAGGCCATCTTCATCACCGGCGCGGCCTCAGGGATGGGCCGCGAAACCGCCCTGCTGTTCGCGCGCCAGGGGTGGTTTGTCGGCGCCTATGACGTCAATGCCGAAGGGCTCGTCTCCCTGGAGGCGGAAATCGGCTCCGGCAACGGTCTGTGCTCGACCCTTGATGTCACAGATCCAGAGGCCTTCGCCACGGCGATGACGCGGTTTGGCGAGGCCACGGGCGGGCGCCTGGACCTGATGTTCAACAATGCCGGCATCGCCGTGGCGGGCCTCTTTGACGAGGTCGCCTGGGAGGACATCGTCAAGGTCGTGCAGGTCAATCTGCTGGGGGTGATGATCGGCGTGCGCGCCGCCATTGGCCTGCTGAAGGTGACGCCCGGTTCGCTGTGCCTGACCACCTCCTCGTCATCGGCGATCTTCGGCACGGCCGGTATCGCCACCTATTCGGCCACCAAGCACGCGGTGCGCGGGCTGACCGAGGCGCTGTCTATCGAATTCATGCGCCACGGCGTTCGCGCCGCCGATCTCCTGCCGGGCCTGATCGACACTCCGATCCTGTCGGACACGATCAAGGCGATGGCCCCGCCCGACGGGATGTGGCGACTGACGCCGCCCTCCGAGGTCGCCCAGACCGTCTGGTCCGCCTACCACGGCGACAAGCTGCACTGGTATGTGCCCGAAGAGCTCAAGGCCTTCGACATACAGGCCACCGCCGAGCCAGAGGTGGTGCGCCAGGAACGCGCGGCCCTGGCGGCTTTCCGC
Organism: Caulobacter sp. DWR2-3-1b2; assembly: GCF_049896345.1. Classification (NCBI taxonomy): domain Bacteria; kingdom Pseudomonadati; phylum Pseudomonadota; class Alphaproteobacteria; order Caulobacterales; family Caulobacteraceae; genus Caulobacter; species Caulobacter sp. DWR2-3-1b2. The sequence goes on from NZ_JAFCUC010000002.1 coordinate 48,254, forward strand.
GAGTAGAGAAGGGCAAACCGATGTCGATCCTCGAAGCCTCCGCGCCGATTTCACCACCTGTTGAACGACAAGACCGGGCTATAGCCAACCTTCACATTGGCTTCGGCGCCCAGCGTGAAGCCTTCGCGGCCGATCGCTATCCGTCCCGGCAAGAGCGCAAGCGCCGCATCTAAGCGCTCATCGGTATGATGCTGGCGCATCGCGAGGCCATCAGCGGGCTTCCGATCGCGGCTTTATCCGCAGGCGGACGGGGAGGCGGGACTGACAGTATAGCGCGCACCTGTCTCTACCGCCATCAGCCGCACGCAAGGCGGCGGTGCATCTCGGCGATCAGAGCGAGAACACGCCAAAACATGCCCTTAGTTATGGCGGCGATCTGAGGTTCGAATCGTGATCGTCGCACCTACGCTATGTTGCGCCTGGGTATCCCAGATCTGCCCCGGAACCGCCGAAGCTACGCCAGGAGCTGCCCACTACGCTGCGACACGGAGACTTGCTGGCCGTCAGAACTGGGACGTTTTCATCGTCTGAGAAGGGGCGAAAAAGTGGACTTGGCGCCGGTGCAAACCGACAAGCCCATCGACAAATCGCAAGATGCACTCTGGCAATGATCTGAGCGCGGACGAGCGGAGAGAGAAAAAAACGTAGACTCTTTTTCGATACACGGCGAGGACTCCAATAGTCACCTGGACGGGAGGCCCGGCATGCCGACCTTAGAACCTGAAGTTAAAACGGTGGCTGTGACGATCGTCTCGGCAAGGTCACGTTAGTGCAACTTGAGCTACACAGCGGCGTTTCGCAAACGTGAAAGAGCACGCGGGCTACGACATGGATGCCGTCATCATAACCGGCGATCTCGATCGCCGGCCGTCCAGGGTGTCCGACTTCCAAGCTGAAAATCAGGCGCTCAACTCGCTCGCCGAAGCGATGAGCAACAGCCCCGACACGGTGTTTCAACGCTTGGTTGAGGTGGCGATGGAACTGACAGGTTCCGATTCCGCGGGGATCAGCCTGCTGGAGCCTGGTGGCGAGAACGGCGCCTTTCGCTGGGTCGCGACAGCCGGAGCCTGGTCGCCTTATCGAGACAAAACGATGCCGCGTGAGGCCAGCCCGTGCGGTGAAGTCATTGCGCGGGAAGCGGTCCTGCTGATGAAGAACCCCGCACGATTGTTCCCGGCGTTGCTACAGGCAGAACCCGGCATCAGTGAGGGGCTGTTCGCTCCGTTTTACATTAGCGGGGTTCCGGTCGGCACGGTATGGACAATTAAGCATAGCCCCAACAATCATTTTGAGGCTGAAGACGCTCGCATCATCAAGAGCCTGGCTCGTTTCGCCTCGGCCGCACATCAGACAGTGCAGGCTCTTCAGTTGGCAAAGTCCTCCGAGCAGCGGGCCGAGTTGCGTTTCCAGCAGCTAGTCACGCTGGCGGAAGTCAGCAGCGAGTTCTTTGGCACGTGCGACATGGAGTTCATGCCGATCTACGGCAACGCTGCGGCAATGCGAATGGTCGGACTAACCGATCTGGAACAGGTTCAGAGAACGCCGCTGCAGGAGTTTTTCTTTCCCGAAGATCTGGCCTTCATCACTGAAGAGTTCTTGCCGCGCGTGGTGCGTGAAGGTCAAGCCAAGGTCGAGATTCGTTTTCGCCATTTCGTCACAGGTGAGCCAGTCTGGGTCGATTACAGCCTTGTCGTCCTAAAGGACGAGACGGGGCGAGCGACTGGCTTGGGTACTGTCACTCACGACCTTACCGAACGCAAACGAGCCGAGGTCGCGCTTCGGGTCAGTGAGGCGCGGTTTCGTGCGCTTGCAACGGTCGGATCATCCTCAATCTATCGGATGAGTCCGGACTGGCGCGAGATGCGCCATCTCGACGGGGCCGCCTTTCTTGCTGACAGCGACGAGCCGACTGCCGACTGGGTTGATACCTACATTCCGTCCGATGAGCGTTCTCGCGTCCGCGAAGCGATTCATCGGGCGATCGGCGCCAAGGATGTCTTTGAGCTGGAGCACCGCGTGCTGCGCGCGGACGGTACGGTTGGTTGGACGTTTTCGCGCGCTATCCCGCTTTTCGACGACGTTGGGGAGATTTCCGAATGGTTCGGGGCGGCGACGGACGTAACCGCGCGCGTTAAGGCGGATCAGAGCTTCACACGGTTGTTCCGTGCATCACCAGCACCGTTCCTGGTCGTCAAGCCCGACGCGCCGCGCTTCACCATCGCCGAAGTCAACGACGCCTACCTGTCCGCTACCATGCGGACGCGCGACGAGGTGGTCGGGCGTGGGATTTTCGAGGCCTACCCCGATAATCCGTCCGACGAGACGACTGGAAGCGTGAGCACCTTGCGGGCCTCGCTTGAACATGTGCTCGCTTCACGACAGCCAAACACACTGCCCCGCCTGAAGTACGACGTCGCGCGGTCAGATGGCACATTCGAGGAACGCTGGTGGAGCCCAGTCAACTCAGTGGTGCTCGATGACGACGGCGAGGTGGAGGCCCTCATCCACAATGCCAACGACGTGACCGAGGAGCGCCGGGCCGCAGTCCTGTTGCGCGAAAGCGAGGTGCGGCAGACGTTTCTGCTCCAGCTGAGCGACGCTCTTCGTCCGCTTTCCGACGCGGCTGAAATTCTCGCTACCACAACTCATCTGCTGGGCAAGCACATAGGCGCGGACCGAGTGATGTACGCTGAGGTCGATGGCGAACTCGGCGCGGAGACAGGGACCATACGCGGCCAATATGTCCGGCCATCGAGTGGGGGGACGCCGTCAGCCGCGCCCTTTCCGGAGCGCTTCGCATTCTGTCCTTTTGGCACGCACACAATGGCCGCACGCCATCGTGGCGAAACGCTGGTCGTTGCAAACATCGACACCAACCCTGGCTTCGCCGATTTGGAGCGAACGGCCTGGGCCGTCGCCGACGTGCGGGCCGCCGTAGTCGCGGCCTTGGCCAAGGGCGGCCGACTGGTGGCCGAATTTGGCGTGCACGCCACGGCGCCTCGCGATTGGACCAAGGCGGAGGTTTCGCTCGTTGAAGAAGTCGCCGAGCGTAGCTGGGCAGCGGTCGAGCGCGCCCGCGCCGAAGCAGCGCTGCGAGACAGCGAGGCCCGCTTCCGCGAGTTCAGCGAAGCTTCTACCAATATCCTCTGGATTCGGAATGCGGCGACGATGCGGATGGAGTTCGCTAGTCCGGCGTTCGATAGGATTTATGGAATTGCGGGTCCCGATCGGGGCGGCGACCCCGGTTTGCGGGCCTGGGCTCGGCTGATCGAGCCGAAAAGTCGCAAGACCGCGCTGGCTAACTTTCGGCGGGTTCGCGCCGGCGAGCGGATCGAGGCGGAGCTTCAAGCCAGACGGGCCACGGACGGCTCGCTGCGCTGGGTCCGTAACACCGACTTCCCGATGTTTGATGCGGCAGGGCGCGTAACGCGGATCGCGGGACTGGGTGAAGATATCACTGACCTGAAGGCGGCGGAACATGCGCTGGCAGACGCCGAAGCGCGCCAACGCACGTTGATGGAAGGCATTCCGCAACTTGTCTGGCGGTCACGCGACGAGGGGCTCTGGACCTGGGCAAGCCCGCAGTGGCTCGAATTTACGGGGCAGGGGCAGGAGGAGAGCCACGGAATGGGCTGGCTCGACACCGTTCACGTAGATGATCGCGCGGCGACCACGCTCGCCTGGGAACAGGCTCGGTCGCACGGGAGGCTGGACGTGGAATACCGCGTGCGGCGTGCGGCCGATGGGGCGTGGGTATGGCACCATACCCGCTCTGCCCCGGTGCTCGACGCCGAGGGACGGATCTTGGAATGGCTTGGCACTTGCACCGACGTTCAAGACTTGCGCGAGTTGCAGGAGCGACAAAAAGTGCTGGTCGGCGAGCTCCAGCACCGCACCCGCAACGTCATCGGGATCGTCAGATCGATTGCGGAAAAGACTGTGCGGGAGAGTGCCGACCTGGCGGATTTCCGCGCCCGGTTCACGGACCGGCTCGACAGCCTCGCGCGAGTACAAGGCTTGCTCTCACGCCTGAACGAGCATGATCGGGTCTCCTTCGACGAGCTGATCGAGGCCGAACTCTCAGCTATGGATGCGGCTGGAGAGCGGGTGACGCTGGTGGGGCCGGTAGGCGTTCGTCTGCGCTCCTCGACAGTTCAGACCTTGGCCATGGCTCTTCACGAGCTGGCTACCAATGCGGTCAAATACGGCGCCCTCGGCCAGGCCTCGGCTGGAGCGCGCTTGGCCATCACCTGGTCCTTGGAGCCCATCGGACCCAGGGATCAGCCGTGGCTTCACGTTGATTGGCGAGAGAGCGGTGTCCAGATGGCGTCGGATGGAGCGCCGCCGCGAGGCGGGGGCCATGGGAGGGAGCTGATCGAGCGCGCCTTGCCCTATCAACTCGGCGCGAAGACCAGCTACTCGCTTGGACCGGATGGCGTGCATTGCACGATCTCGATGCCGGTCTCGGCAGACGAACCGGTGGGAATGCAAGTATGACTGAGCGGACACTGAGGGACTGCCACATACTTGTTGTTGAAGACGAGTATCTGCTCGCCGACGAACTCGCCACAAACTTGAGCGATGCCGGCGCGGTGGTGATTGGACCGGTTGCGACGGTTGAGGACGCCTTGGCGTTGATTGACGCCGAACCGCGCATCGATGGCGCCGTTCTTGACGCGAACCTACAGGGTGCGTTGAGTTTTCCCGTGGCTGACCGGCTGCTTGAGCGCGGCGTGCCTTTTGTCTTCACCACAGGCTATAACAGGTCCATGATTCCGAGCCCCTACCGAGAAATCGTCCGATGCGACAAGCCCGTGGATTTAGCTCAGGTAGCGCGCGTCATCGGAAAGGTGATCCACTCGGAGGCCAAGTAATGGCCGCTTGAACGAGGCTGAGTGGCGTCGCGTGAAGCCGACCAGATCAGCGTGCTTCACAGATCATCTGGGCAACGTCATTGCATTGACGGCAGTGCTGACCGATTGTTAGGTATGGCAAAGCGTCGATCATCTTCACCTATCCAGCCTGCGGTTCCTCCGCCGTCAGCCGCTAAGGTGCAGTCGGGCGGCGGCGCAATCGATAGCGGCCCCGCTCGGGTAGATCATCTGATCGTAGGCATCGGCGCCTCAGCGGGCGGACTTGATGCTTTCCGGGCATTTTTCGCGCAAATGCCAGCCGATAGCGGCATGGCCTTTGTCTTGGTCCAGCACTTGGACCCGGACTACAAGAGCGCCTTGGCCGAAATCATTGGCGAATGCACCGCGATGCCCGTGGTGCAGGCCTCCGACGGAACGGTCGCCGCCCCGAACACCGTCGCGGTCATTCCTCAAAACGCCATCCTGAAGATCGAGGCTGGCGTCTTGCGAGTCGCCCTCCCGGAAAGCCCGACGGCGCGACGGTCCTCCGTCGACACCTTTCTCGTGTCGCTGGCCGACGATCAGGGTGAAAACGCCGTCGGGATCATCCTCTCGGGCTACGGGAGCGACGGGACGATTGGGATCGCGGCGATCAAGGAAGGGGGGGGGCTGACCTTAAGCGAAGCGGCGTTCGACCACCGCGCAAAGTTTGGGATGCCGCAGAGCGCCACCGCCGGCGGCTTTGTTGACTACGTCCTCCAACCCGAGGAGATGCCTGCACGCCTGTTGGAGCACCGAGACTTCAAATCCCGAGAGGCGATCCATGGCCTCAATGAAACCGCCGAGCCCGGCCGGGTCAACCACCTGATGACCATTTGCGCGGTGCTCAACAGCCGCCTGGGTCGCGATTTTGGGCAATACAAATCCAGCACGCTGATGCGTCGCGTTCGCCGGCGAATGCAGGTGCTCCATATCGAAGACCCGGCCGAATATATCGCCCAGCTACGCAGTCTGCCGAATGAACCCGAGCTGCTGTTTCGCGAGATCTTGATCGGCGTAACCCGCTTTTTCCGCGACCCAGCCATGTTTGATGCCTTGGCCGCGACAGTCTTGCCGGACTTGATCGCCAACGGCGGTGCTGAAGAACCGATCCGGGTATGGGTCGCTGGCTGTGCGACGGGCGAGGAGGCCTATTCTCTCGCTATCCTGTTCCGAGAAGCGTTGGCCCGTGCGGAGTCGCCACGAAAGGTGACGATTTTCGCCACCGATATAGATGATCGCGCCGTCACGATTGCCCGGGCAGGCCTCTACAGCGATGCAATCGAGGCAGATACCACAGTCATCCGACTCGAGCAGAATTTTTGTAGAGAAGGCCAACGCTATCGCGTCGCGAAACACATTAGAGAAATGTGCGTTTTCTCAACACATGACTTAGTTAAAGACCCGCCGTTTTCGAGGCTCGACATGGTTACTTGTCGAAATCTGTTAATCTACTTTGAGTCTCCGCTACAGCAGCGCGTCATTGCAACCTTTCATTATGGACTTAAAGCCAATGGCCTCCTTTGGCTCGGCCCTTCAGAGACGATCGCCGCGAGTGGGCGTCTGTTTAAGGCGTTCGACAAGCGCAGCAAAATCTTCAGGCGTCTCGACGTCGCCCCCGAAATCCCGCGCCCCAAACCAAGTAGCCGAATGAGCCCAGCTTCTCCTTCTCAGCGAACCGCTGAGCCCGACAACATCGACGCTCAAGCAACGCGGATGATCGCGCAATACGCGCCCGCCTATATCGTTTTCGATGGCCAGCACGAGATCCAGCGGTTCTCGGGACCGGTCGAAAAGTTCATGCAGCCAACAACTGGCGGCGCCAGCCTGAATCTCTTCCGAATGCTGCACGCTCAGTTGCGGTCACCCGTACGCAGCCTCATTCGCAAGGCGCTCGAGCAGCAACGTCCGGCCCAGGAATACGTCACCTTCCAGGTGGCCGGCCAGCCGCACACCATCAATCTGATCGCTGAACCGATGGCGGAGCCAGCCGGGGGGCAGCGATGTTTCCTGCTGGCGTTCCAAGAGCTGACGTCGGCAGCGCCACAAGCTGATTCCGCGAAGCCTGATCAGCCCGTCGCGGCTGCGGATCCGGAGCATAGCGAACTGATCACGGCACGCGAAAAGCTGCAGACCATCACTGAGGAACTGGAGACGGCGAACGAGGAATTGCAGAGTTCCAATGAAGAGTTCCAATCCGTCAATGAAGAATTGCATTCTACGGTTGAGGAATTGGAGACTTCGAAGGAGGAGTTGTCGTCTATCAATGAAGAGCTCCAGACCGTAAACGCAGAGTTGAATAACCGCGCGGACAGCTTGGTGCGATCCAACAGCGATCTCGCCAATCTGTTCGATAGTACTTCGATCGCGACGCTCTTCCTCGACAATAAATCACATATTCGGAGGTTCACCCCGGCGATCACCGAGATTTTCAATGTCCGGGAAGGGGACGAAGGTCGCCTCATCAGCGATTTCTCATCCCGCCTGGCCGGCTCCGCCCTGACCCAAGACATCGTCACGGTGCTGCGTGATCTGGGCTCGATCGAACGCGAAGCGGAGTCTGAGGACGGCGCCGCGACCTATCTGGTTCGCGTGAAGCCATATCGTGACCTGAACAATGTCATCGATGGCGTCGTCATCACGCTCATCGATATTTCCGACCGCAAGAAGCTGGAGCGGGACCGGGCTCACCTTGCCGCCATTGTCGCGTCCTCTGAGGACGCCATCATCAGCCATGATCTCGAGGGGACGATCAGAAGCTGGAACGCTGGCGCGGAGAAGATCTACGGCTATACGGCGAGTGAGATGATTGGGCAGCCGATGTCGACCTTGCTGGACGACGTGCAGATCGACGAATGGCCGACCAATCTGGCCCGCCTACGGCAGGGCGAGCCCATTACCGACATCGACATCAGCCGGGTCACCAAGGGCGACCGGGTCATCTACGTATCACTGAACATCTCACCGATGCGCGACGCGCAAGGCGTTATCATTGGAGCCTCGGCCGTGGCGCGGGACATCGCCATGCGAAAGATGGCGGAAGAGCGCGCTGAGATGCTGATGGAGGAACTCGATCATCGTGTGAAAAACATTTTGGCCGTTGTCTCGTCAGTGGTCACTCAAACGCTCAAGGCAGGGGGCACTGCGGAGGCTGCGGGAGCCGAGATTGAAGGTCGGATCCAGGCAATCTCGCGCGCTCACGGCCTCTTGACCGAACTTGGCGGCGTGGAGGGGTCGCTGCGCGGGCTCGTGGCGACGGAGTTACAGCCTTACCAGCACCGCTCGAACGTCACGATGTCGGGCGAAGATGTTGTGCTTTTATCGAGGGCAAACCTGAGCGTGGCGTTGGCGATCCACGAACTGGCGACAAATTCGGCCAAATACGGAGCCCTTTCGACCGAGGAGGGGCGCCTTAACGTCACCTGGCGCGTTGTTCGAGTTGATGGGAAATCAGAGCTCGAAATCATGTGGCTAGAAACCGGCGGCCCGCCCGTTACTCCCCCCACGCGCCGGGGCTTCGGAACCAAGCTCATCGAGCTTAGCTTGGTTCGAGGACTGAAGGCCAAGGTGGATCGGGAGTTCCTTGCAACCGGGGTCCGGTGCCAAATCTCGGTGCCGTTTACCGAGGAGATCGGTCGCGTCCTTTCCGCAGCGGGTTCTGAGACGCCATCTCGATGACTGGTGGTTTAGCCAGATTGCGTGTGCTCGTGGTCGAGGATGAGCCTCTGATCGGGATGGACATAGAGGACGCCGTTGCAGGACTTGGTCATGAAGTCGTCGGTCCGATAGCCGAGCTCGATGAAGCCTTGAACGTAGCCACCATCGCGGCGCTCGGTTGCGCAATTCTCGACATCAATATCATCGGCGGCCATTCCTATCCCGTCGTTGACATACTTCTAAAGCGCGGCTTGCCAGTGTTGCTGCTGAGCAGCTACCGCGCCGAGACGCTGCCGGTGCGACTGCACCAAGAGTCCCGCCTTCCCAAGCCCTTCACGAGCACGCAACTGGTCGAAGAAATACGAGATCTGTGCGCCAGGGCCGTAGACTCGAGTCGTTAGAGGCCCGGGCCCCTTTGCTAGGAGGGGGACGACGATCAAACTAGCGGCGTTGGCGCGGGGCTCGCTGAGGTAGGCATCCGCTTTCGGCAACTTGCATAGGTGGCTAGGTTATGGCGAAGGACTTCCCGGTCGTTTGTGTCGGCGGCTCAGCTGGCGGTCTAGAGGCCTATATCCGGCTACTGAAAAATCTGCCGAGCGACCTGGGTGTGGCGGTCGTCATCGTCAATCACATCCGAACCGTTGCCACCAGGCTGCACCAAATTCTTCCGAACTCCACGCGCATGCCCGTGGAGTTGATTTCAGACAGGCTGGTCGTCCGCCCCAACTGCGTGTTCATCATCCCAGAAGATCGTGATCTGCACATCCTGAACGGGGAGTTTCGACTAAAGCCAATCTCGAAACCAAGGGGTTGGCCCGACGTCATTACGGTCTTTCTGCGCTCGCTGACGGAGAACTGGTCCGGCCAGCTGATCGCGGTGATTGTCTCGGGCTATGACGGAGACGGGGCAGCCGCATTGTGCGGGATAAAGGGCGTCGGCGGGATCACGATCGCTCAGAAACTCGACACTGCCGGTCAGCCCGACATGCCGCAAAGCGCCATCGACAGTGGCTGTATTGATTTCGTTCTTTCGCCGGAGGAAATCGCACATGAAATTCGGCGGATTGCGGACGGGGACCCGGTTATCCGCTGACGCCTCCATCCTGGGCGACGGGCGCCGTGGCGACGCCGATGTTCGGGGCGCCGCCGGGGATGCGCTAGAGCATTTCACGGCCTGACTGGGTCAGGCCGTGAGCTCCAACCTTCTGTTTTGACGCATTTTTCTTGACGCGAACCGGAACCACTTCGCTCGAAAAATGCTCTAGTGGCGGTGATGGACTGGGCGATGAGGAAGGTGCTGTCCTGGCGGCTGTCCAACAGCATGGACGCCGAGTTCTGCATCCAGGCCCTGGAGCAGGCCATGGCCCGTTACAGGCCGCCAGAGATCTTCAACACCGACCAGGGCAGCCCGTTTACCTCGCCCCGCTTCGTCGACGTGCTGAAGGACGCCGGCGTGCGGGTCTCCATGGACGGCCGCGGCCGCTGGATGGACGATGTCTTCATCGAGCGGCTCTGGCGCAGCCTCAAATACGAGTGCGTCTACATCCATGCCTTCAAGACCGGATCGGAGCTGCGGGCCGGCCTGACCAAGTGGATCGGCTACTACAACACCAACCGGCCCCACTCGGCCCTTGCCGGGGCCACCCCCGATGAGGCCTATGGGCAAATCCAGGCGCCGCCCTGTCCGGGGCTCGCCCCGGATAGGGCCAACCTCGAGCACAAACTGGCGGCGTGATCTGAACCTGAACCAACCTTAGCCAAGCCGCCAAACCGTGCGGAGAACCGGCGCCACCTCAGACCCTTCCGGCCTCGACCCGAAGCCCGCTGTTTGTCTAGGGCAGCACTATAATTAGTAGTCCGCGTTTTAATGGTGCAAGGTGAAGACCGACCCGTCCCGAGGCGACCGTCGTATGTCAACGAAGTCAGCTGGACGCTCAATGCCCCCACCTCGATCGCGAGCAAGGTTTTCTCTGAATAGCGCCGCGTTCGAGCACGTTCCTGAATGAACCGAACTACTCCGAAGCTGCGTATCTACGCTGAGCGTCTCATCGCTTATGAGATGGGCCAGAATGCGTATTCTAAATCAAAACCCACTGCGGGCTTTGTCGTCATAGAGACGTTGAATGCACATTTTGGCGCACTCATGGGCGCCGCAGGGTTTCGCGCGCTCATTTCGCGCGCCCTCGTGCTGGCTAGCGCGGAAGTTGCTTGGCTGAGCGATCTGAATGTCAAAGCGGATTGCTCTTTCGAAGGGCTGAACCAAGTTGAAGCCCAAGCGAACCCAGAAGAAATCGCTACTGGCGGGCTTGTTCTGCTTGCCCGGCTGCTAGGGTTGCTAGTAACTCTCATTGGCGAAAATTTAACACTGCAGTTGTTGAACAACGTCAACGGCTTTCAGTTGGTCCCGGAAGACTAAGATGGCAAAGAAACCTAACCCCGCAGCTACCCGCAAACTGACGGACAACGCCGCGAGCCAACCGGCAAAGGTCGCGATCCGTAAACTGCCGACCGGCGTTCGCGGCCTCGACGACATCATGGGCGGCGGCGTTCCGGAATTTTCGTTCAACGTCATCGCCGGCCTGCCCGGCTGCGGCAAGACCACGATGGCCCATCAGATCGTTTTCGCCAACGCGACGGCGGAAAAACCCGCGCTCTTCTTCACCGTCCTCGGTGAGCCCGCCATAAAAATGTTGCGCTACCAACAGCAGTTTTCATTCTTCGACGGATCCAAGTTGGGAAAGGCCGTCCGCTTCATCAATCTCAGCGACCTGGTGTTGAATCAGAACCTGGATGCGGTCCTTGCTGAAATTATCAAGCAGGTCACAGCGACCAATCCGGGCGTCGTGGTGGTGGACTCCTTTCGCACCGTGATGCGCAAACCACAGGCCGCCGCCGGTGAAATGGAGATGCAATCGTTCATTCAGCAGCTCACTCAGTTTCTAACCAGTTGGGAAGCCACGACGTTTTTGGTCGGCGAATTTGGGCAGGAAGAGACCCAAGGCAATCCGCTGTTCACCATCGCTGACGGCCTCTTCTGGCTTTCGCAGAAGGTGGAAAGAAATTCCGTGGTGCGAAAACTGCAAATCCTGAAAGTGCGCGGGTCCGGTTCGGTGCCGGGACTGCACACCGTCCGCATCAACGACGACGGGTTGCAAGCCTTCTCGCGCACGCTGGGATTCATCCCCAAAACGGGGAAGCCGGCCAAGCCCCGGCGGCTTTCGATGGGCATTCCCGATTTGGACAAGATGATGGGCGGCGGCGTTCTCGAAGGCGACAGCCTGCTCATCGCGGGGCCGTCGGGAACGGGCAAGACGGCGCTGGCCACCCAATTCATCGCCGCGGGACTGCGCAATGGCGAGCCGGGGATCATGGCGATCTTCGAAGAACGACCGAAAGGCTATGCCGATCGCGCCGACGGCTTTGGTTTGAATTTGAAGACGCCGCTGGAGAAGGGAAAGCTGGAAATCATCTACCTTCGTCCGCTCGACCTTTCGGTGGATGAAACCATGCAAGAGATTCTCGACGCCGTCGAAAGGGTCGGCGCGAAACGTCTGGTGATCGATTCTTTGGTCAGTCTCGAGATGGCGCTGGCGCCCGGTTTCCGCGAGGACTTTCGCGAGTCGCTGTACCGGCTGATCGTGGCGTTGACGGGAGCCGGGGTCACGATTCTCAGCACCGTCGAAATCGAGGATACGTTCACCGGGTTTTCCTTCAGCCATTACACGATCTCGTTCCTGACCGATGACATCATCAGGATGCGCTATGTGGAAATCGACGGCCAGCTACGGAAGGTCATGGTCGTGATCAAGATGCGCGGCGGCAATCACAGCAAAGACATCCGCGAGTATGTCATCACCGACAAGGGCGTGGTCGTCATCCAGCCGCGATCCACCGACTATGACGGACTGACCACCGGAATTCCCACGCGAACCGGCCCGAGCCCGGCGCAAAAAGCAGAGCCCCCTCCGGAGCCGAAGGCTGGGGCGAAGCCGAAGGCGAAGGCGAGGATTGTGAAATAGAAGCCTGGCAGCAAATAGACTTGAGGTCCGGTCTCTGGCAGGCCATCCGGGCCGCGCTTACCCTCGACAGGAGGGGGGTAGCCAAGCCTAGCCGCCCGTTCGATTTTCCGGCGCTGCCTCACGGTTGTGGTATACACGTTGGGAGACGAGCCTCTCGTCGGGCCGATGACCCAAATGACTGAAGCCACGCAGTTCCATAAAAATACGATCGCGATGAACGAGGCGCTGATCCTCAGTTCGTTGCGCCAGCAAGAATTCGTCGACACAGCAGACGCATTGAACGTTAGACTGCAACTCGAAATCACTGAGCGAAAGCTAGCGGAGGCAACGCTAAGCGCGAGCGAGGCGAGATTTCGGATGCTCTTCGAGTTCATCGACGAGGGCTTCTGCACACTCGAAAAGCTCGTTACCCGCGCCGGCGCGCCCAGCGACTTCCGCTACCTCTCCGCCAATGCCGGTTTTGAGAAACAAACTGGTGTCGGCGGCGTCGTCGGCAAGACCATTCGGGAAGCGTTTCCTGACGAGCCCCAGGAGTGGTTCGACACCTACGACGCCGTCATGGCGACGGGAGAGCCGATTCGTTTCGAGCGCGAGCTGGCGTCGCAAGGGCGGACACTGGAGTTGTTCGCTTTTCGCTTCTTGGATGGGGCCGTCCTGAAAATCGGTGTGATCTTCCTCGATGTGAGCCTGCGCAAACATCATGAGGAGCAGCAGGATCTGCTCCTCAAAGAGATGGATCACCGGGTCAAAAACCTGTTCGCCATCGTTGGGGGAATGGTGGCGTTGAGCGCCAAGTCGGCGACCACGCCCAAGGAACTGGCCGAGACAATTCAAGGCCGGCTCGGCGCGCTCGCCAGCGCCCACCAGTTGATCAGACCGCGGCTTGCGGCGGCCCCGGCCGAAAAGCGGGAAACCACCTTGGGCGAATTGGTCCGGCACGTGCTCTCGCCCTACGTCGATCCGGCGGGGACGGGCGAAGGCGCGCGCACCGAAATCGACGGGCCGGAGATCGCGATCGGCGCGGAGGCCGCCACGAACGTCGCGCTCGTCGTGCATGAGTTGGCGACGAACGCAGCCAAGTACGGCGCCCTCTCGGTCCCCGGCGGGCGTGTCCGCATTTCGTGGGCGGTGGCCGAGGGCCGCCTCGCTCTCTCGTGGCAAGAGAAGGACGGACCCGTGATCGAGGCCCCGCCCGACCGAGAGGGCTTCGGCAGCGTGTTGGCCCGCAGAAGCGTCAACGGGGGGCTCCGCGGGGACCTGATTTTCCACTGGAATCCCGATGGGTTGGTGGCCCTTCTTTCAGCAGAAACGGAACGTTTGGCACTTTGAGCGCTTACCCGTATGCGACGTTTTCCAACTTCGCGTCGCGGCGCCTTAATTGCTCAACCACTATCAGTCCTCGTGGCCGAGGATCAGCCGCCCATTGCCTTGGACATGACGCTCGTCGTGGAGGGCGCCGGCGGCAGAGTTCTCGGTCATGGCCCGGACTGCCATGTCCCGATCGGTGAACATTCCCACCAATCGGTCGTTCTCACCGACCGGCAAGAGACCGGCGTCGTTCTCCTTCATGGTCCGCGCCGCGTCCCCGATGGTGTCGTCCAGCGCGCAGACGCGCACATCGGTGCTCATGCATTCGCTGACGTTCATGTCGATTGTCCTTCGCTGACCAGAACTGCCTGATGAAGCAACCGTTCAGACACTTGAGAGACGACAACATGGATCAGTACACGTTTCGATAGAGCGGAGGTCGAGGCGGACCTGTGTCTTGCCTTGGCTCGGTGGCCTCGCGAAAGCCACCAGGAGGACGTCATGAACAGGCACTTGCCTCGGGCCGCGCGCCCAACACGCTGCCGGCCGGCATCGGCGGGCAGCGGCCGCTTGAGGGACGCGACCATCGCTGGTGAGGCCCCGGACATTCTGAAGGGCGAAAACACGGTGGAGGGCGGTGTCGAGAACAACGCCGGTCTCGTCGGCGGCGTCGATTCTGATCAGCGCCGCCGAAGCAAGTCCCTGAGGGTTCCGCCATGTTGGATCTGACCCATGCCCGCGAGTTGATGGTCGATCGCCAGATTCGGCGTCGCGGGGTGAATGACGACTACGTGCTGGCGGCGATGAGCGAGGTCCCACGCGAGATCTTTGTGCCTGAAGGCCTGCAGGAGTTCGCCTATGAAGACTCGCCGCTGCCGATCGAAGCCGGACAGACCATCTCCCAGCCCTATATTGTCGGGCTGATGATTCAGGCCGCCGCGATCCGTCCGGGCGACCGGGTGCTCGAGATCGGCGCCGGGTCAGGCTATGCGGCAGCGGTGATGAGCCGAATCGCCGACCAGGTCTTCGCCGTCGAACGCCACGACGCCCTCACAGAACTCGCCCGAGAGCGCCTGCAGCGTCTGGGTTATGACAACGTCGAGCTGCGCACCGGCGACGGCACGCGTGGCTGGCCCGAGGCGGGACCGTTCGACGCGATTCTGGCGGCAGCCGGCGGTCCGGCGATCCCTCAGGCGTTGAAGGACCAACTCGACCTGGGCGGGCGTCTGGTCATGCCGGTAGGCGAGAGCCAAGCCGAGCAGCGCCTGGTCAAGGTCACCCGGGTCAGCGCCAGCCATTTTGAGGAGGACGACCTGGGCGGGGTCCGCTTCGTTCCGCTGATCGGCGAGCATGGCTGGCCGGAGGCTAAGAATGAGCCCCGCCGGGACGCCGAGCCACGCAGCTTCCGCAAGGTTGAGCCGGAGCCTTCAATCTCGGCGCTGATCCGCGCGGCCGCCGAGCCGCTGCCAGACCTCGACGACCCTGCCTTCGGCCCGCTGTTTGACCGTTTCTCCGAGGCGCGCGTGGTGCTGCTCGGCGAGGCCAGCCACGGCACCTCGGAATTCTACCGCGCCCGCGCCGCCATTACCCGCCGGTTGGTCGAGCATCACGGCTTTACGATCGTCGCGGTCGAAGCGGACTGGCCGGATGCGGCCAGCCTGGATCGCTACGTCCGCCAGCGCCCGTCGCCGACGCATGCGCAGCCGCCATTCCGGCGCTTTCCGACCTGGATGTGGCGCAACACCGATGTCGAGGCCTTCATCGAATGGATGCGCGGCTGGAACGAGGGGCGGCCGGCTGAAGCGCGCACGGGCTTCTACGGCCTCGACCTGTACAATCTGTCCGGCTCGATCCAGGCCGTGCTGGATTACCTAGACCGGGTCGATCCCGAGGCGGCCAAGGTCGCGCGCGAACGATATGGCTGCCTGACGCCCTGGGCCACGGAGCCGCAGGGCTATGGTCGCATGGCTTTGACCGCCGGCTACTCGCGGTGCGAACAGGGCGTGGTCAGGACCCTGACGGAGATGCTGGAGCGACGCCTCGAGTACACCGCCCAAGACGGCGACAGCTTCCTCGACGCCAGCGCCAACGCGCGGCTGGTCAAGAACGCGGAGGCCTACTATCGCGAAATGTATTACGGCGCCGCTGCGAGCTGGAACCGGCGCGACACTCATATGTTCGAAACGCTTTGCGCCATCCTCGACGCCAAGGGACCGGACGCCAAGGCGGTGGTCTGGGCCCACAACTCGCATATCGGCGATGCGTCCAAGACCGAAATGGGCTTGGTCCGGGAAGAGCTCAACATCGGCCAGCTGTGCCGCGAGCGCTTTGGCCGCGACGCCGCCCTGATCGGCCTTGGAACGCATGCCGGCACGGTCGCCTGCGCCAGCGACTGGGGCGAGCCGATGGAGGTCAAGCCCATCAACCCTTCACGACCCGACAGCTACGAGCGCCTGGCCCACGACAGCGGGGTCAGACGCTTCCTCCTCGACTTGCGCGAGGGTGTGCATGAACCGCTGCGACAGCTTCTGCTCGCTCCGAAGCTGGAACGCTTCATCGGCGTCATCTACCGGCCGGAAACCGAGCGCTGGAGCCACTATTCGGGCTGTTCCCTGCCGCAGCAGTTCGACGCCTGGGTCTGGTTCGACGAGACTACTGCTGTCACGCCCCTGCCCACGCGCCAGTTGGAAGGCGAGGACGAAACCTGGCCGTTTGGTCTCTGATCAACCCGACCTTCTGATCCGACGAGGAAGAGAGGCCTGCTGTGTCTCAACGGCAGGGCTCCCCTCAGCAACGGCTCCCGCGTGACGACGACACGGGGGGTGTCAGGATGAGTTTTTCGGCTCGTGCAACAGGATCTTGAGCGAAAACCGGCGGCTGAGATCATTCCGAATTTGGCTGGCCGCTGTGTGGGTCTAAGCCTAGAGCATTTTTCGAGCGAAGTGGTTCCGTTTTGCGTGAAGAAAAATGCGTCAAAACAAAAGATTAGAGCTCACGGCCTGACGCAGTCAGGTCGGGAGATGCTATAGACGCAGTTAAGGCGACGGCAGATGTAGTGACGCTCGCGGACCATGGCACGGGCGCCGTCCACGCCGAAGGGCCGGACAATATCAACAGCATCTTCGACCGCATGGCGCGCGGCGAGATCGAAGGCCGGTTGGCGCTGGACTTCGATGATCGGCTGTGAGCGGCGTAAGGACGATCGGCGCTGGACTGGTCGCCATCTTGGTCCTGGGCATGGCGGCCCAAGCTTCGCCAAACCCAAGCCGCTGCGGTCTTCGCAGACGTTTTGGCGCCAGGCGATCGCCCAGTGCGATTGCGGGATCTGCCATGCCGTGGACGCCCGGCCCAGCCCGCTGGCCGATGCGCCGCCGTTCGCGACCTTGTATCGGCGCTGCCCGCCAGGCGGTCTTGACCAGATCCTGACCGAAGGCATGCTGGCGCCCAGCCGCAACCCGGGGAGGGCTCTGCCGAACGCCATCCGCGCTTGCCGACGGTCGAACTGGGTGACGAGGAAGTTGCTCAGTTGAAGGCCTCTCTCCGGAGCCTTGATCCTCGGCCTGGGACCAAGCTGCGGAAGGCGGCGCATTGAGAAGCCGTCTCGCGGAGCGCCGACAGCGCCTGCGGCGGCCAAGTTTTTTTCCCGCGATTGAGCAAGATCAAGTTCATCGGCGCGGCGCGGCGAGATCATCGGACAACGAACAGGAGGTTCGCGTCATGACCGTTCTTCAACTGGCCTTCGTCATCTTGAATGTCGCCGCATTCGCGACCGTCGTCCTGACCTTGAGCGCGGTGTCGGTGCAGGCCGCCGCCGGCGAAGGGACGGTCATGCGCAGGTCAAAAAGGCCCTGGGACGGGAGAACCGAACGATGACCCGCCGGCCTTCCTTCAAGCTTCAAGCCGCTTTGGTCGCGGGTCTTGTCGTTCTGGCCGTGGCGTCGGCGGCCGGCTGCCAACTGCGGCAGTTTCGTCAGCCCCATCACGAGCCAGCCATTCGGCCGCTGAGCGTTCGCTAGCCCTAGGACGTCCAAGGAGCCTTCCCGATGCCTATCCTTGCGGACATGCCCATCGACGCCCCTCGGATCATGGGGCGCGACGGGTGAAGCGACGATCGGCGCGGCGGTTATGCCTTGACCCGCGCTGGATCTTTCCAACCGTCGCGCTGGCCGCTCCGCTGGCGAGCGGCTCCTCGGCTTCGCTGTTGCAGTTTCGCCCTGCTCGCCTGAGGCGGCTTAACTAGCGGCTTCGGCGCCCTGCTGGCCATCCGCGATGCGCCCAACGGCCAGAGCCTCACCCTGGTGGTGCTGGTCGTGGCTGGGGCGCAGGCCTTGGCGCTGCTGGCCCTCGCCAGCCTCGCGACGACTGCGGGATGGCGCGCGCGAATACGGGCGCTGCTTTCGCTTTGCGGGCTCTTGGCCTTGGTGATCCTGGCCGTCAACGCCATGCCCGACTGGCGCAGCCTCGGGGCCGCCTTGGCGGTGGCGCTCGATCGGAGTGTCGCGCACCAAGATAGGGAACCAGGGGGAAATCGGAGAGTTGAGTGGAGGCGCCGCTTGCCCTGAGCGATCCCGCTTGTGGCGTCCAACTCGCTTATGGCCTCGTTTTATGGCCTGGTTTCAAGGAACGCATCGAGGCAGCCTCCAAGACGGCCGGATTGCCAATGAACCGTCTTCTGCTCGTGGCCCTGGCCTCCGTTAGCATGACCGCCGCCGCCGCGAACGCTGCATCTCCGGCCTCGACGCTGAAGGGCCACGAACTCGCAGCCCGGGCCAAAATCACGCTCGTAGCCTTGGCAAGGAGCTCGAGGTCGGGGTCGATGCCAAGACCGGAAAGGCGCCTGAGAACGGTTCCGAGACATTGGTCAAGGAGGCCCAGGAAGCCGTTGGGAAGGTCACCGCAGAAGTATTAAAAGCATCTCGGCGCATCGCCAGCATCGGCTTTTGGCGAGCGGGCATCTGGCTGTTTCTGGCGCGAACCCGCCGCCAGGGCCATCGATCCGATGGCCACTCTCCACCGAGCATGGGCGGATGCAGCGAGAGTAGCTTAGATTTCTGACCATCAGCTTTGGGTTGGGCTGAAGCGGTTCCCCGCGCCGCTCCGGCTCAGCATTCAGTAGATGTCAGGCCAAGCGCTTGATGTCGCTCAAGGCAGGGTGGGAGCCAGGGGTAGAAGAGTGAATGAAGCAGGAGCGACCGCCATGACCTATGCCAGCATTCTCGCCATCCTGACCAGCGGCCCGGACGATGCCGTCGTCCTATCCGCTGGCGCGCAGTTTGTCCGCGGACAAGGCGGCGAAGTGAGGGCCAGGCTGGCCCTGCCCACGGCCTCCAGCCTGATGTTCTCGGAAGGAATGTCCGGCGGCTATATCAGCCAGGAGATCGTCGCTCTCATCCAGCAGGCCAATGACGACGCTCGTCGCAATACCGAGACGTTGGTCTGCGAGACGTCCAAGCGCGAGGGCCTTACACTCGACGCAGAGGGCGGTCGCATTGTCTTACTACCGGAGGGGTCTATGGCCGAGTCGGACATGCTGGGCGAGACTCCGCTCTGCGATCTCATCATCGTCGGCCAATCGACGTTCAAGAGCCTAGGGCTCTGGAGCGGCCTGGTTTCTGGGGCGTTGATGCAGGCCAGGCTGCCATTCTACATCGCGCGCCGGGTGGCGCCCGAACATGGCGTCGCCGCGATCGCCTGGGATGGAAGCCAAGGAGCCGGTCGCGCGGTGCGTGCTGCTCTGCCGCTGCTGACCGCCGCATCGAAGGTAGTCCTCCTGCAGGATGCCGACCACATCAGCGCCACCGATCGTCTCGCCGCAGACCTGACAAGTCTGGGGGCCTACCTCAAGCTCCACGGCGTCAAAAACATCCTTGCCGTTAGCCAGTCTGGGCTGAGCCGTGGCGGCGGCCTGGGCGCAGCCGCGCGGCAAGCCCGCGCTGATGTGCTCATCGCCGGCGCGTTCAGCCATGCGCGCGCCATGGAGGCCCTTTTCGGCGGCGCCACCGACGACATGCTGCTGCAGCCCGCAGGCGATTTCAACCTGCTGCTGGTCCACTAGCCAGGTCACCCTTAGGCGCGTCTTCGCCCCGCCGAGCGACGCAGCGCTGCTTGAGAGCATCCGCCGATGAGGGCGCGCAGGTTTTTCATGGGTCAAAGTTTCTTACTTCCCACGAACCTGGAAGTTTGCCTCCTGCTCCGGTTATACTTGGACGAAAATGGGTGTGCTTCTCACCATGGATCTGACGCCTCTTAGCGTCCCAACGCTGCGCATTGGCGCGCTCGTCAATACGTCGAGCGGTGGCTACGCACCCGGTTTCGAAAACGAGTTGGAAGCCGTGCTGAAGGAGATGGGCTGCCGGGTAGCCAAGATCTGGTGTGTCCGGGGCGAGGCCGTGGACGCCGCATTGCAGGAGGCCCGGTCTCTTCAGCTCGCCGTCCTAATCGTGTTGGGAGGCGATGGCACGCACCGCGCCGCCGCCGAGGCGTTTCCGATTGGTGGCCCTTACCTGGTCCCACTTCCCGGCGGGACGATGAACAGACTACCCAAGGCCCTCTATGGCGCCCTCAGTTGGCAAGACGCGCTGGGCGCAACGCTAGCGGCGCCTACCGTGCAATCGATTGGCGGCGGACGCATAGGGGAGAAGCCGTTTTTTGTTTCCGCCATCATCGGCAATATCTCCCTGTTCGCCGAAGCTCGCGAGGCCCTTCGGGATGGCGATATCGGCGAGGCTGTTCGCGAAGGCCTTGAGGCGATTGGCAAGAGTTTCGAGGGATCCCTGCACTACGATTTCGAAGGCCAATCCGGCCAGGCGCAGGTCGTGTATGTTGGATGTCCGCTAAAGCCGATGGGCCTAAAACCCGATATCGTGGCCTTCCGCGTTGCAGTGATCACGCGCGATGGGGCTCTCGACGCCCTAATGCTGGCGCTACGAAAAGTTATTCCGGGGGCGGCAGCAGATCAAATGATCCGGAGCGCCAATGTCCGGCACGTGGAAGTACGATCGGACGAGCCCATGTCGGCGGTTCTCGACGGCGAAACCGTCGATCTAGGCAAAGTCGCCATCGTGGACTTCGTGCAGGCGGCTTTCAACGCCCTAGTCCCCCGTACACTGCCGGATCCTGCACAACTCAAGCGGGGGCGCTCCCTAGGTTGAGAATGTAGGCGATGACGTCTTCGCGATGACGCCACCGTCGGTCAGGCTCCAGACCGCCCACGATCACGTGGAATCGGTGCCCACCATCGCCTGGTACGGCTGCCCACGATCACTGGAATGCGCACGTGTCCGTAGCGGCTGGTCGTGCAGCCATTCCACGAAGAGAGCCGCAACGCCGGCCAGTCGAGGTCATCTTGTAGGCGCCCACCATGATTTCGATCAAGCCCATCGTCGATCGGTATCGACAGCCAGATCCGGTCTCGACGCTTGGTGGTCACGACGCTAATCCGGCGCCTCCATGGTCTGTGCCGCTTCACGTAAGGAACCCGGAACGACACGAACCGGCGATCGCCACGGACCGAGCCGCATCTTCGGAGTCATCCTGGCCCTAATGCCTGTCGACGTGAATCAAAGCGGCTCGCGCAGCACGACGCTTACTTGCGCTGGGATTACCCGCAGCAGCCTTTGCCAAGGTCGCGCGTTGCTAAACCACCAGCCAATAGAGGGCCTGCGCGATGATCACCTTCAACGTCGTCAAAGAGAGGCACGGATGGGCCATCCGGCTGGGTGAGGGCATGTCGACGCCATTCTGGTCAAGGGATTTGGCCGTTCGAGAGGCGAACTGCATCGCCGATGCGATCGGCCGTCACGGCGAGCGTACTGAGGTGGTCGTCGAACCCTCAGATCACCATGAGCGGGCGCGGGGTTGAGTTAGCCCGCCCACAAAGAGCGCACCGCCGCGGTTGCTGGGTAGGACTGTGGCGCACCAATGACTCCCCGCCCGGTAGAGGGCCTGCAACATCATGCGTTACGAGACAAATGCTCCCTCGCGCGAGCGCCGACTGCGCCACGGGTCGGATTTGATCGCCCCGCTCCACGGCTTGCTCGCTAGCGCTCGACAGAGACCACCCTGGGACGACGGAGCCCCCATCCGCGCCGAACTTTTCAGCGTCGATCGGCTTGAGGAGCACGCGAGAAGCCTGGCGTCCGCGCAGGCCGTGACGCCTCGCGAGGTGAAGGGCGCTTCGCTCGCGAAGCGGCTCGCCGACAACGAGGTTGTGCTCCTGTCAGCCTACCGTGACGTCTCTGACGCAATCGACGCGGGCGCAGCCATCACGCCCGCAGCCGAATGGTTGATCGACAATTTCCATGTCGTCGAAAAGCAGATTCGTGAAGTCCGGGGCGATCTGCCGCCGGGCTATTATCGGCAGCTGCCCAAACTTGCAGGGGGGCCCTTGGCGGGGTACCCGCGGGTCTTCGGGGTGGCCTGGGCGTTCGTGGCCCATACCGACAGTCTCTTCGATCCCGAAATCCTGCGTCGCTACCTCCGCGCCTACCAAGAAGTTCAGCCGCTGACCATCGGCGAGCTTTGGGCCGTCGCCATCACGCTCCGGATCGTTCTTGTCGAAAACCTCAGACGGATCGCCAAGCGAGTCATGGACAGCCGCGCCGGTCGCCGGAGCGCCGACATACTGGCTGACCGACTACTGGGCGCCAGGGGCCGTGAACCTGAACCGGCCGCGGCTGTCCTTCAGTCGCATCCCAAAATGACCTTCCCCGACGCCTTTCTGGTGCAACTGGTCCAGCGGCTCCGCGATCAGGATCCTAGCATCTCACCGGCGTTAGACTGGCTCGAAGAACAACTTCGACGAGCGGGAACGACCGCTGACGCCGTCGTCCGCGATGAGCACCAGAGGCAAGTGTCCGGCAGTGTCACAGTGCGAAACATCATCACCAGCATGCGTCTGATCTCTGACGTGGATTGGACGGAGCTGTTCGAGCGCGTCAGCCTGGTCGATGAAGTGTTTGAGGCCGGAAGCCCCTTTGGCGACATGGATTTCCCGACACGAAATCTCTACCGCAGCGCCGTCGAGCACCTCGCACGCAGCTCCGATCTCACCGAACTTGAAGTCGCGCATCGGGCCGTGGCGGCTGCGTCACGAGCGCTAAAGACCGACCAAGATGCGAGCGACGCTCGGATGGCCGACCCGGGCTACTATCTGATCGCTGGAGGCCGGGCCGGGTTCGAAGCGGCGATCGGCTTTCGACCGCCTGCCCAGGCCTGGCCGGGACAGTTCTATCGCACGTTGGGGATCGGAGGCTATGTCGCCGCGGGCGCCGCGGTCGCAGCCAGTCTCTTGGCCATTCCTCTAGCCATCGCGGCTGCAAGCGGCCTCGGCGCGACCTCGCTACTTGTGCTTGGGATTCTGGGACTGATCCCGGCGGTGGACGTCGCCGTCGCCATCGTGAACCACGTGGTGACCCAAGGATTTCGGGCCACCCTGCTGCCGGCGATGGCGTTACGTGGCGGGATCAGCGCGGATCTCCGCACGCTGGTGGCAGTGCCCACTCTCCTGACTTCGCTCTCGGAGGTCGGGGAATTGGTCGCCCGCCTGGAGGTTCACTACCTGGCGAGCCCCCCGGGGGACCTCCACTTTGCGCTGCTGTCGGACTGGTCCGACGCGACGAGCGAGCACGTAGGGGGCGACGAAGAACTATTGGCCGCAGCCAAGGAAGGCATCGACCGTCTGAATCGACGGTACGGGCCAGCTGCGGGCGGAGAGCGCTTCCTGCTGCTGCACCGGCGGCGGGTCTGGAATAAGGGCGAAGGACGCTGGATCGGTTGGGAGCGTAAGCGCGGAAAACTTTGTGAACTCAATAGGCTTCTTCGCGGTGCTTCGAACACGACATTTCTCTCGCCGCCTGTTGTGCCATCAAGTGTCCGTTTCGTCATCACCCTCGACTCAGACACACGCCTCCCGCGCGAGACCGTCGGTCGACTCATCGGCAAGATGGCCCATCCTCTCAATCGACCGCGCTTCGACGCTGAGCTAGGCCGGGTCGTCGAGGGCTACGCCGTGCTGCAGCCGCGGGTGACGCCGGCGCTTCCGGTCGGGCGCGAGGGCTCGCTGTTCCTTCGTATCTTCTCCGGCGCTTCCGGCATTGATCCTTACGCGGCCGCCGTGTCCGACGTGTACCAAGACCTGTTCGGCGAAGGGTCTTACACGGGTAAGGGCATCTACGATGTAGACGCCTTCGAGGCGGCGCTTGCAGGCCGTGTCCCCGAATCCAGCCTCCTCAGCCACGACTTGTTCGAGGGGATTTTCGCCCGCGCTGGACTCGCCTCGGACGTGGAAGTCGTGGAGGAGTTTCCTGCCCGTTATGAGGTCGCCGCCCAGCGTCACCATCGCTGGGTCCGGGGGGACTGGCAACTTCTGCCATGGATCGTTGGGCGCGGGCCGAAGGGGGCCTCCCATCGGCCGCGACGCGGCGTTCCCGCTATCGGGCGCTGGAAGATGCTCGACAATGTCCGACGTTCGCTCTCTGCGCCCTCGATCGTCATCGCGCTTATCGCCGGTTGGGCCCTTCCCATCCACGCCGCCGCGACCTGGACGATCTTCATCCTGTCGACGATGGCCCTGCCGCCCCTAATCCCGGTGATAATCGGGCTCGTCCCGCGTCGGCCCGGCGTGGCGCTTCGCAGCAATCTCCGCGCCCTGGACGCGGAGATTCGTGTCGCGCTTATCCAGGTCGGCCTGATGATCGTCTTTCTCGCGGACCAAGCCTGGCTGATGGGAGACGCCATCGCCCGCACCCTGATCCGCCTCGCGCTGACCCGCCGCCACCTGCTCGAATGGGTACCGGCGGCCCAGGCGGCGTCGGGTTCTAGCTTGGGGGTGCGCGGCTCCTACAAGCGGATGGGCGGCGCGGTGCTAACCGGCGCCGCAGCCATCAGCGTGGCGTGGATTTGGGGCCACGGCACTTGGCCCCTGGCCTTGGCGTTTGCGCTCGCCTGGTTCGCCTCCCCGGCGGTGGCGTTTTGGGCGAGCCTCTCGCCTCGGGTATTGGGCCGGCGTCCGTTGGCCGAGGCGGACGCCCGGTCCTTGCGATTGATCGCCAGACGGACATGGCGCTTCTTCGAGGACTTCGTCACGCCCGCCGAAAATGCCTTGCCGCCAGACAACTTCCAGGAGTCGCCGGAGCCTGTGGTGGCCCACAGGACCTCACCAACCAATATCGGCCTTTACCTGTTGTCGGTCGCTAGCGCGCGGGACTTCGCCTGGATCGGAACCGTCGAGGCCGTAGATCGGCTGGAAGCGACCCTGGCCACCATGGCTCGCATGGCTAAGCATCGCGGTCACCTTTACAATTGGTATGATACGCGTGACTTGCGTCCGCTCGATCCGCAGTACGTATCCTCGGTCGATAGCGGAAATCTGGCCGGACATCTGATCGCTTTGGCCAACGCCTGCGGTCAATGGCGAGGGGACACGTTGCCAGAACAGCGGCGGTTCCAAGGTGTCGCCGACGCTCTAGATTTGGTCCGGGACGAGGCACGTCGATTGCGCGATCTGCGCGATCTGCGCAAATCGCAAGACGTGTCGTGGCGGAGGCTAGGCGAAGAGATCGAACGTCTCGCGGGCGGTCTGCTTGAAGCAACCGCGCTCGGCGGCACGGTTGAAGGGCGTGTTGAGAAATTCTCGGAGCAGGCTGCGATCCTGGGGGACGCGGTTCGTGAAATTGTCCTTGAAGAACACGACGACGCTGGCGCGGATCTGCAGTTCTGGGCGGACGCCGTAGGCGCCTGCATTGAAAGTCATGGGCGTGATCGCCGGGCGCCTTTGGCCGCTCCGCTTGTAGCAAGACTTCAGGCGCTTGAAGATGCCGCGCGGTCGATGGCGATGGCGATGGAATTTGGCTTTCTGATCGACCCCGACCGCCTTCTGCTATCGATTGGGTATCTGCCGTCCGAGGGCGCGCTAGATCCGAGCTGTTACGACCTCCTTGCTTCTGAGGCTCGGCTGGCAAGCTTCATGGCGATCGCTAAGGGCGACGCGCCCGCCCGCCACTGGTTTCGCCTGGGCCGCGCTGTGACGCCGGTGGCCAATGGCGCGGCGCTGATCTCGTGGTCCGGATCGATGTTCGAGTACCTGATGCCGTCCATCGTCATGCGGGCGCCGGCGGACAGCCTTGTGGAACAGACCAATCGGCTCGTCGTCCGCCGTCAGATTGACTACGCGGCGACACGGGGGACCCCGTGGGGCGTATCGGAATCTGCCTACAATGCGCGCGACCTCGACTTGACCTATCAGTATTCCAACTTCGGCGTGCCTGGCCTCGGCCTAAAACGCGGGCTCGCCGACAACGCCGTCGTTGCGCCTTACGCCACCGCCCTTGCTTGCATGATCGATCCTCAGGCGGCAGCGCGCAACTTCGAGCGCCTCGAAGCTCTCGGCGCGCGCGGTCGCTATGGATTCGTCGAAGCGCTGGACTTTACCCCGGCCCGGATCCCGGACGGCGGGACTGTCGCCTTAGTGAGCGCTTTCATGGCGCACCACCAGGGTATGACGATCACTGCGATCGCCGATACCCTGCTGGATGGCTTGATGCGCAGCCGCTTCCACGCAGAGCGCATGGTGCAGGCGACGGAGCTCCTTCTGCAGGAGCGGGCGCCTCGCGAGGTTACCGCGACGCCGCCGTTGGTTTCCGAGACCACCTCTGAAGCGAAGGTCCGCGAGATTGAAGGGCCTGCTGCTTGGCGCAACACCAGCCCGCATAGCGCCACCCCCGCCACGCAGTTGCTGTCAAACGGCCGCTACGCGGTCATGCTGACGGCCGCGGGATCTGGCTACAGCGCCTGGGGGGATCTAATGGTGACCCGCTGGCGAGAGGACGCCACCAGCGATGACTGGGGCTCGTACGTCTTTCTGAAAGACGTCGCCAACGGGGACGTCTGGACGGCGGCGTACCAGTCGATCGGGAGCGAGCCGGAGGCTTACGAGGTCACGTTCAACGAAGATCGGGCCGAGTTTGCCCGCCGAGACGGGGCATTCGCGACCAATCTCCAGGTGCTTGTCTCTGCGGAAGACGACGCAGAGGTGCGCCGCGTGACGATCTCAAACCTCAGCGATAGCGCCCGCGAAGTCGAGGTCACATCCTACGCCGAACTGGTTCTGGCGCCCCAGGCCTCTGACGTGGCGCACCCGGCCTTCTCCAAGCTGTTCATCGAGACCGAGCACCTCGCCGGACTGGGCGCCATTCTCGCTACGCGGCGGCAGCGGTCGCCGACGGAGCCTCAGGTCTGGGCAGCGCACTTGGCGGTTGTCGATGGCGAGGCCGTGGGCAAACGTGAGTTTGAGACAGACCGAGCGCGATTCCTCGGTCGTGGCGGCAGCATTCGTGCGCCCGGCGCTGTCATGAGCGGCCGGCCGCTTTCAGGCGCCACCGGCGCGGTGCTCGATCCAATCTTCGCACTGCGCCGGCGTGTACGGATTGCGCCCGGGGCGACAGCTCGCATTGATTTCTGGACGATGGTCGCCTCGTCCCGCGAAGCGGCGCTAGATCTGGTCGACAAGCACCATGACTTGGGCGCGTTCCAGCGCACGGCGGTTCTGGCCTGGACCCAGGCCCAAGTGCAATTACACCACCTTGGCATCAATCGAAACGAAGCGGGCCAGTACCAGCGTCTTGCCGGTCACATGCTCTACGCCGCGCCGATGCTGCGTCCGCCATCTCAGACCATCGGCAGCGGGAGTGGCGGTCAGCCGGGTCTGTGGTCTCTGGGGATTTCCGGCGACTTGCCGATCATTTTAGTCCGGATCGATGACGTCCATCAGCTGGGTCTCGTGAAGGAGGCGCTTCAGGCCGTCGAGTATTGGCGGATGAAGCAACTCGCGGTCGATCTAGTGATCCTCAACGAGCGCGCTTCATCCTATGTACAAGAACTGCAGATCGCGCTTGAGACCTTGGTGAGAGCGAGCCAGTCCCGGCCACAGATCGGCGACAAGCGGCCACCCGGGCATACCTTCATGCTTCGGTCGGACCTTGTTCCGCCCGAGGCCCGAGCCCTCCTTGGGTCTGTCGCGCGGGTCGTACTGGTAGGCGACCGCGGGCGGCTGGTCGATCAACTCGAGCGAGCTTCAGACGCCGGGCTTGCGAGACGCGTCCCTCCAAGGCGTCCTCTCGCCACCTCCCAGCTTCAAGTGTCGCGTCCGGCGCCGGGAGTGGAATTTTTCAACGGACTTGGTGGCTTCGCCGAAGACGGCCGAGAATATGTGACGATCCTGGGGCCAGGCCAGTCAACGCCCGCCCCCTGGATCAACGTAATCGCCAATCCAGGCTTCGGCTTCCAGGTGTCGGCGGAGGGTGGCGGCTACGCCTGGTCGGTGAACAGCCGCGAACATCAGCTAACGCCCTGGTCGAATGACCCGGTGACCGACCGACCTGGTCAGGCCTTCTATCTGAGAGACGAGGATAGCGGAGATCTGTGGAGCCCCACAGCGCTGCCGATCAGGGATGAAGCGGCGACCTATGTTGCGCGCCATGGCTGGGGGTATAGCCGGTTTGAGCATACCTCTCACGGGATCGCCGCCGAGCTGCTGGAGTACGTGCCGCTCGCCGACCCGCTGAAAATCTCCCGGCTGAAACTGCGCAACCTCACTGGCCGCGCAAGGCGCCTCTCGGTGACAGCGTATGTCGAGTGGGTGCTCGGACCTTCACGGGCGGCAGCGGCGGCCTTCGTGACAACGCGGGTCGATGCCGAGAGCGGGGCGGTGCTTGCGAACAATCCGTGGAACCCGGCGTTTGGCGAACGGGTCGCCTTCGCCGATCTCGCGGGACGCCAGACGGCCTGGACGGGTGACCGACGAGAGTTTATCGGCCGAAATGGAACGCTGGCTTGGCCTGCGGTCCTGGCCAACGGCACTTTGCTTTCGGGGCGGGTCGGCTCTGGCCTCGACCCCTGTGCCGCGCTACAGACCACGGTCGAGATTGCGCCGAACGGAGTCGTCGAGATCGATTTCTTCCTCGGCGACGCTCTGGACGAGACCGAGGCGCGGTCACTGATCGCCCGCTACCGCGGGACCGATCTGGACACCGTGCTCTCCGACGTCCGGGCCTTCTGGGACGATATCGTCGGCACGGTTCAGGTGAAGACCCCCGACCGGTCGATGGACATTATGCTCAATGGCTGGCTGACCTATCAGACCCTTGCCTGCCGGGTCTGGGCCCGGTCGGGGTTCTACCAGGCCAGCGGGGCCTACGGCTTCCGCGACCAGTTGCAGGACTGCATGGCCCTGGCCACGGTGCGGCCATCGATGACCCGTGAGCACCTGCTGAGAGCCGCGAGCCGGCAGTTCGGGGAGGGCGATGTCCAACACTGGTGGTTGCCTCATTCCGGCCAAGGCGTGCGGACGCGGATCTCGGACGATCGGGCCTGGCTCGCCTATGCAGCGGCGCACTACATCAAGGTGACTGGTGACGCCGCCATACTGGATGAAGTGCGACCCTTCCTGACTGGTCCGATGCTTGAGCCGGGCGAGGGCGACAGCTTCTTTCTGCCGACCGTAAGTGATGAACTCGGCAGCCTCTACGAACATTGCGCTCGCGCCTTGGACGCCAGTCTGGCGGTCGGCCGCCACGGACTGCCGCTGATCGGCGGCGGCGATTGGAACGACGGCATGAACCGCGTCGGGGAGGGCGGAAAGGGTGAGAGCGTCTGGCTCGGCTGGCTATTGTACGCCGCGCTGGGCGACTTCGCAGACGTCGCTGTGATCCGCGGTGACAAGGCGCGAGTCGCGAAGTGGCGGGCGCACACCAAGGCGCTGAGCGACGCCCTTGAACGCGAGGCCTGGGATGGCCACTGGTATCGGCGAGGCTGGTTCGACGATGGCTCCCCGCTCGGCTCGGCGACCAGCGAGGAGTGCCGCATCGACTCCATCGCCCAGTCGTGGGCGGTCCTGTCCGGCGCTGCGCGGCCGGACCGCGCGGCCCAGGCGATGGAAGCCGTTGATCGCGAATTGATTCTGCCAAACGACAGACTGGCCTTGCTGTTCACGCCGCCGTTCGATCATTCGGCGCCCGACCCCGGCTATATCAAGGGCTATCCGCCGGGCCTGCGCGAGAACGGCGGGCAGTACACCCACGCCGCCCTATGGTCCGTGATGGCTTTCGCGGGCCTGGGGGAGGGCGACAAGGCCGCCGCCCTCTTCGGGCTGCTTAACCCGATCAACCACGCTCGTACACGCACCGACATGCATCGCTATAAGGTCGAGCCCTATGTGGTCGCGGCCGATGTCTACGCCGCACCAGGCCACGTGGGGCGGGGCGGCTGGACTTGGTACACGGGCTCGGCCGGCTGGATGCAGCGCGCTGGCGTCGAGAGCATCCTTGGGCTTCGGATTGAAGGCGGCCTGCTACGGCTCGACCCCTGTATCCCAGGGTCCTGGCCTGGCTTCAATATGACATTACGTCATGGTGCGTCACACTACGAAATCACGGTCGAAAACCCGCAGGGCGTGCAGCGGGGGGTCGCGGTCGCCGAATTCGATGGCGTGGCGATCGCGGCGAGGCCGGTGTCAGTCCCCCTGGATGACGACGGCGCCGTTCATCGCCTCGTCGTCCGGCTCGGGTGATCGATCAGGGCTGCAAGGCGAGACCGTGGACCTCATCAATCCGATGGCGGCCCGGGGCCCTGAGTGGTGACGGGCAGGCCAATTCGATCCGCATCAGAGGCCGCAGGTGCGGGACGCGGGAGCCAAAGGAGATAGAAGCTGATGTTAGGCGATGTCGATCCAGGGCTCACCTCATATGTGGACGACCCCCTCCTCGCAAGTTGATAGGCAGTCGTTTGGATTAGATCTGTAGGGTCCCGGAATGAGGTGGCGCGGGTTGATCTTGAAGATTGACGGGCCTTTCGTCCAGGCCTCGCAGATCACCTGGTAGGGTGTTCGCCATCGCAGGACTTCAGGTGCTTGGCGAAGTTGTAGGCGGTGACGAAGACCACGACATGGACCTTGAGGCTTTCCAGGTCGTCGTAGTGGTAAATCTTCACCGTGGCGTCCTTGATGGTGCGGTTTATCCGCTCGGCTTGGACGTTGGTCCACGGATAGTAGGGCTTGGTCAGCCTATGCTCGATACCGGTTTCGATGCAGACGCGGCCGAAGATGTGACCGCCGGCGGAGCCATGGCCTTGGCTATCGCGATATGTGGGCAGGTCGGCGAAGGCCATGCCGTCGTCGGTAAGCACGATATGGATCTTGTAGGGGAAGGCCTCCACGACGTTCCTGAGGAAGGCTGAGCCTGCCATCTTGCCGGCTTTGTCGTGGAACTCGACGTAGGTGAACTTCGAGACCCGGTCGATGGCCAGGAACATGATCGGCTTGCCGTCGGCATGGCGCAGCTCGCAGCTGTCGATGTGGACATAGCCGATCTCGTAGGTCTTGAACCGCTTGCGCTTGTCCTTGGTCTCTTCGACCGGCAGCCGGGAGATGCAGTGGCGCTGCAGGCAGCGGTGCAGAGCGCTGGGGCTGAGGTTGGGAATGGTGTCCCTCAGGCAGCCGAGCACGTCGTCCAGCGGCAGCAGCGTCTTCTGCCGGCAGGCCACCACGATGGCTTCCTCGGCCGGCGTCAGAACCGGCTTTTGGGAACCTTCGGCCCCATAGGCGCATCGGCCGTCGTCGTGCGCTGGCGCCACTTGCGTACCGTCTTGGGGTTCACGCCGTAGCGGGCGGCAAGGGTCCGGCTACTCTCTTGCGACGCTTGGAACTCGGCTCGAACACGCGGTGTCGTGCGGGCGCCGCCGTGAAGAACGCTTGCCATAGGCCATCCTCCTCCTGACGAGACAGGACCGATGATGCACCATCAGATTCCGGGACTACACACCTATTACCAGCTTCCCCGATTGCCTGATTCAGGATTCAGCGTTGGGGATGGTTCCCAAGGCTGCTGTGGTCCGGTTGCGTCCGGAAGGTCGTGTTGTTCTGGAGGCTCGGGTTCGGGCCCCGACGTCGCAGCAGCGTGACGTGCTTCGGGCACGGATAGTGTTGCTGGCTGACGAAGGGCGCTCGACGCGTTCGATCGCCAAGGCGGTGGCGGTGATGCCGCGCACGGTGAGCCTTTGGCGCGGTCGCTGTGCGCGCGAGGGGCTTGCGGGACTGGCGGAAAGGCCGCGCCGCGGGCCGCCGGCCAAGTACGACGCCCATACCGGACGGCGGGTTCTGGCGGGTTTGGATCGGCCGCCGCCGGCGGGGTTCGCCCGCTGGACGGGGCCGCTGATCGCCGCCGCGTTGGGGGATGTGCATGCCCAGCACGTCTGGCGGGTGCTGCGCGCGCAAAAGCTCGACCTGGCGGCCAGCAAGTCCTGGTGCGGGAGCCGCGATCCGGATTTCGTGGCCAAGGCCGCAGACGTGGTCGGGCTCCACATGGAGCCGCCCGAAAATGCGGTGGTGATCTGTGTTGACGACAAGCCGTCGATTCAGGCCCTGAAATTGCCCAACGGCCGGGCGCTCAGCGGCCATAGCCACGACGACAAGCGCCACGGCACAGTGAGGTGGCGCCGGTTCTCCGCACGGTTTGGCGGCTTGGCCAAGGTTGGTTCGGGTTCAGATCACGCCGCCAGTTTGGGCTCGAGGTTGGCCCTATCCGGGGCGAGCCCCGGATAGGGCGGCGCCTGGATTTGGCCACAGGCCTCGTCGGGGGTGGCCCCGGCAAGAGCCGAGTGGGGCCGGTTGGTGTTGTCGTAGCCGATCCACTTGGTCAGGCCGGCCCGCGTCTCCGATCCGGTCTCGAAGGCATGGATTTAGGCGCACTCATATTTGAGGCTGCGCCAGAGCCGCTCGATGAATACATTGTCCATCCAGCGGCCGCGGCCGTCCATGGAGACCCGCACGCCGGCGTCCTTCAGCACGTCGACGAAGCGGGGCGAGGTAAACGGGCTGCCCTGGTCGGTGTGGAAGATTTCTGGCGGCCCAGGTACAGGAAGCCCCGCCGCATCGGGATGTACGTAATGTCGGCGCACCAGACCTGATTGGGCTTGTCGATGGTCAGCCCGCGCAGCAGGTACTTGCAGGCCCGGTGCTCCGGGTGCGGGATCGTCGTACGCGGCTTCTGATAGATCGGCGCCAGGCCCATCCTGGCCATCAGCCTGCGCACCCGCATCCGGCCGACCCTGTAGCCTTGGCGGCGGAGATGGCGGGCCATCTGGCGCGAGCCGTACCAGGGCGTCTCCAGGAACGCCTCGTCGATCAGCCGCATCAGCGCCAGGTTCAGCGGGGTCTCGCCCGGCGGCTGGTAATAGAAGGCCGAGCGGCTGATCGACACCAGGGCGCACTGGCGCTGGATCGAGATCTTCGGGTCGTTGGGGTCGATCATCGATCGCCTCCCCTCGGTCGCCTCGGCCTTGCCCGACAACACCCCGGAAAGCCCCTCGATGGCCTGTTTGCGCCACGCTGCGATCATCGTCTGGTGGACGCCGTGCTTTGTCGCTCGCCAACTGCGACAGGGTCAGCTCCCCCTTCAACGCCTCCAGCGCCACCTTGGCCTTGAAATCAGCCGCGTATCGCTTCCGCTTCCCAGTCATAAAGTCCGCCCTTCATCGAGGTCAAACCTACCTTGGCCAACTGTCCGAATTTCCGGCGCCGCCACATTGGTCAACAGCGACCACGCCGAGGCCGGCGATTATGTGGCGATCACAGTGACCGACACGGGCCTCGGCATGCCGCCCGACGTGCTGCAGAAGGTTTTCGACCCCTTCTACACGACCAAGCCTCTGGGGGAGGGCTCCGGCCTGGGGCTGTCGATGATCTATGGCTTCATCCAGCAGTCCAGGGGCCACGTTGTCATTGACAGCAAAGAGGGACGGGGCACCACCATCCAGCTTTTCCTTCCACGTCATCAAGGTCCCGTGGAGCCGACGGCTCCGATCGACGAGGCCTTCGCACCGGCCGGCGCCGGCGAAATCGTTCTCGTTATCGAGGATGGCGCCGCTGTGCGCCTGCTGGTGATGCAGGTGCTGGAGGAGCTTGGCTATCGGGGCGTCGAGACCGCAGATGGTCGCCAGGCTGTGCCTATCCTTGAATCCTCGATGCATATCGACCTGCTGATCAGCGACGTGGGCCTGCTGGGCCTGAACGGGCGACAGCTGGCCGAGATCGCCCGCGAGAGCCGGCCGCAACTTCCGATCCTGTTCATGACGGGCTACACCAGGCAGGCCGCCGACCAGGCGGCTTTCCTCGACGGCGGCATGGAGATCATCAGCAAGCCGTTCGCCATCGAACAGCTTGGTCGTCGCATCGGTGAAATCCTGCGGCGCAACATCTCCTGAGGTCCACGACCGGATCCCGATGCGGCGAATTCCAAGCGGGAAATTGGCGCCTCAGCCGAACGATAAATTCAGGAACCTTGTCGGGTTGAAAAGTCTTTCTCTCCCACCTCTGGGAGATCCAAGACATGCTGAAATCAATGACGGGCCTTGCGCTGGCCGCGATACTGCTGGCCGCTTGCGGCCAGAAAAATGCCGACCATGAAAAGGTCGAGGGTCCCGCCGTCTCCACAGCTGAAGCGCCGACCAACGCCGCTGTCGACACGGCGCCGACGACCGGTGAAACAGGTCCCACGCCGGGCGCCAGCTCCTACACCGCCGACCAGGCACGGGCCGCGATTGAGAAGGCTGGATACACCGAACTTGGTCCGTTGAACCAGAACGCCAACGGCGTCTGGCAAGGCAACGCGACCAAGGACGGCAAGCAGGTCAGCGTTTCGATCGACTACAAGGGCGCGATCACCACGCTCTAGCTCTGACTAACCGCACCACAATCCATAAAAACCATAAAAATCTCGGGAAAAAGCCATGAGCAAGACGATTACCCGGCTGTTCGACAGCCATACCCAAGCCCTTGACGCGGTTTCCGACCTGGAAGCCCGCGGCATTGATCACGACAAGATCAGCCTGGTCTCCAACAACACCGATAAATGGCACGACGGCCACGCGCACGCCGGCGGGGCGCCCGGCGCTGACGGCCCGCTTGGCGATCGTAATGGCGACGGCGAGAACGATGTCGCCGACGGTGCTGGCAAGGGCGCGGCCACGGGCGGCGTCATCGGCGGCGGCGCGGGCCTGCTGGCCGGTCTTGGCATGCTGGCCATTCCGGGCCTGGGTCCAGTCGTGGCTGCGGGCTGGTTGGCGGCCACCGCCGTCGGCGCCGTGGTCGGCGCCATGGCTGGCGGCGCGACCGGTGGCCTGCTGGGCGCGCTGAAGGAAGCGGGTCACAGCGACGAAGAGGCCAATGTCTATGCCGAGGGGGTGCGCCGCGGCGGCGCCTTGGTCAGCGTCAAGGCGCACGACGACGAGATCGCGACCGTCGAGACCATCCTCAATGAGCGCCGTGGTGTCGACGCAACTAGCCGTGGTGGAGCCTATCGCGACACGGGCTGGACCGGCTTTGACTCGGCCGCAACACCCTATAGCGCCGACCAGATCGGTCGGGAGCGCACCTTGTACGGCGAAGATCGGGCTTTCAACTCGAATGATGAAGTCGCCGTCACGGACGACGAGTTGAGCCGCAGCGATCGTCCGGCCGCGCCGCCGACCACACGGTCCTACTGATCAGGCGCCGCATCCCCGGTTCGCCGGGGGTGCGGTCGTATCAGACCCAGAGGCCGTAACGAATCGTGATGCGACTCTATGCTGCACTGCAGCATTGTCTTGCTGGGCTCGTTAGCGGCCCGGGCGGACACACCGATGCAAGGCCTTGGCGAAACCACCGCGATGCTGGCGCGCCTGCGCCGTTCGATGCCCGGTTTGTTGAATCCTGCCGTTACCTCGCTGGACGGAATGGTGGACACTGAGACCTTCGGTGAGAACCCCGGTGCGCTACGCATGCTATCCTACTCGCCACCCGGCCTACCCCCGGGCGCGCCCTTGGTGGTCGTGCTCCATGGCTGCACCCAGAACGGTCAGGGTTACGCGCGCGACGCTGGCTGGATCACCTTAGCCGATCGCCTGGGCTTTTCCGTGCTGGCCCCCGAACAGCGGGCCGCCAACAATCCCAATCGTTGCTTCAACTGGTTTGAGCCAGGAGACACTCGGCGCGGCCAGGGCGAGGCCGCCTCGATCGCCGCCATGGTGACTACCGCGCTGGCGGCGTGCGAAGGCGATCCTCGCCAAGTGTTCGTCACCGGCCTGTCAGCGGGCGGAGCGATGAGCGCGGTGATGCTCTCCGCATACCCCGAGATGTTCGCGGGCGCGGCGATCATCGCCGGATTGCCCTATGGCGTGGCGCGCGGCGTTCCCGACGCGCTGCGGGTGATGGGCCAGGGAGACGGGCGCTCGGGCGCGGCCCTGGGCGGTCTGGTGGCCCGCAAGACAGGGGCGACCCTCAGGCTGTCGATCTGGCACGGCGACGCTGACTATACCGTCAATCGGGCCAATGCCGAAAATCTTGCCGATCAGTGGACAGCGGCGACGGCGCTGGACGGCGGGTCGGCGACGATCGAGCGACTGAAGGGCAGGACCCGTTCGGTCTGGCGGGGCGAGACTGGCGGTTCGGTGGTCGAACTCAACATCGTCCACGGCCTGGGTCACGGTACGCCGCTCGCGACCAAGGAAGCGGACGGGATTGGCCGTCCGGCGCCCTACATGCTGGAGGCGGGCATCTCTTCGACGCAGGAGATCGCGCGATTCTGGGGCTTGGGCGCCGGTGTGGCGCGTCGGGCTGAGGCGGGGCAATCCCCCGTGCGGCCGGAAGAGCAAGACGCCGCCGCCGAGGAGGCTCCCGTGCAGAAGTTGGGCCAGGACGCCGGTCCCGCGCGACCTTCGGGTGAGGCGGCGCAGGTGCTGGACGCGGTATCGGCCCACGTGCCAGCCGATGTGCGCGCGGTCATTGCCAAGGCGTTGCGCGCCGCCGGACTCATGACCTGATCGGCTGCGGCGCAGCAGGCCGAGTGCGCTATGAGCGACGCAGTCCAGCCGGCCATCTCTCTCTCTGCGGTGATCAACCCGCCGCGTCCACGGCGCAGGGTCGCGCCGACCGCAAGGAACTCGCGTTCGTCGCGGTCGAGCGCACGCGCATGCCCATGGTGATTGCCGACGCGCGAAATGGCGACCATCCAATCGTCCTGGCCAACCAGGCGTTTCTGGACCTGACGGGCTAAGGGCCTGATGAGGTGGTCGGGCGCAATTGCCGATTTTTACAAAGGTGGGAAACCTCGAAAGGGGCCATTGCCGAGATTCGCGCGGCTGTTGGCGAGGGCCAGGAGTGCGACGTCGAGATTCTCAACGATCGCAAGGACGGATCGGCGTTCTGGAACCAGTTGCATCTGAGCCCGGTCCGCGATGAAACTGGACAGTTGCTGTACATTTTCGCCACCCAGCGCGATGTCACCGAGTCTCGCAAGATCCGCAGTCTGGAGGCCGCCGAGCACCGGCTGCTTCGGGAAGTCGATCACCGGGCAATGAACGCTCTGGCCATTGTTGAAGGCATCGTCCGGCTGACCCGAGCCGATAATCCGTCTCAGTATGCCGCCGCTATCCAGATCCGAGTGCAACCCCTCGCCAGGGCCCACGCGCTCTTGGGGCCAGAAGGTTGGCGCGATCTTCAAGTCGACGTGCTGCTGCGTGCATTGGTCGAGATGCAAGGTGGCCGGCGTATCACGTTGCAGCGGCCGCCGATCGAGGTCGGCGCGGCGCTGGTTCAGCCCTTGGCGATTGTTCTGCATGAAATGATCGCCAATGCGGCCCAGCATGGGGCTCTGTCGGCGCCGAATGGCGAGGTTCGCCTGGGGTGGTCGCAAGGGGGCGGTGGGGGTCTCGTCCTGACCTGAACGGAAATGGGCGGACCGCCACCGGCGGCCGCGCGCCCACGCGGGTTCGGCGCGACAATGATTTCGGCGATCATCGAGCGGCAACTGCGAGGCCAGGCGCTGCTGGAATGGCGGCCGGAAGGCCTGTCGGCGCGATTTGACCTTCCGCGGCGCAACCACGCGCGGGGTTTCACGCTTTCGGCGGCGAACGAGGACGGCGCGTCGCGAGGCTGAACACGACGGCTGTGTTTTGCTGGGGCTCCGTGTCGGCAGGCCTCCAGCGAGCCAAGGTCGAGCTGAATCCTGATCATCGGTCGGTGGCTGTAGAGATGCGGCCCGCGATAGGTGGGCACCTCTGACGCGCATGTCAGGCGGCTTTGGCGCTGATCAAATGATGATCTCGGACGGGCGCTTGCGCCGCGCAGATGTCGCGGATCACCAGAGCCGCAGCCAAGACCTTGGATCGGACGACGCCACTCGTGCGCCTTCGGCCTTGCGCATCCAAGGTCTCCCAGCGCCAGCCGTCAGCCCGCAGACGGATTGAAAACCGCACCATGCTTGATTGGTCGTTCATAGTTCCCGCCCTGCCGGAGAAGGATGCAAAAACGGCAGGTGGTCAGCGTGGTTGCCTAGGGCGGGTTGGCGACACATCGCCTGATGGCCCACGGCTCTGGCCATCGGTCGCGGCGCTGCGCCGCCGATCGTCTCAAGTGAGCGGAATTGGCGAGTCGCAGTTCCCGTGTTTCAAGACCTGCCACAGCGATCTGTGTTTTCGCTTAACGGTCCCACACGGGAGCCAAGCCCGTGCGGCCTGTAATTATGCGAAATGGAAAGACGAAACGGCCGGAACAAAATTTTTCCCTGGGCCTTATTGCTGGCGACCGGCGCGAAGGCGCGCCATTCTTTAGGGAGGCAAACATGTCTATTCTCGCATGGATCGTTCTTGGCCTTGTCGCCGGGTTCATCGCCAGCAAGATCGTGAATCGTTCGGGCGGAAGCCTAGTCCTCGACTTGGTTCTGGGCATCATCGGCGCCGTCGTCGGCGGCTTTCTGTTCAATCAGTTCGGTAGCGCCGGCGTTTCTGGCCTCAACCTCTACAGCCTGCTCGTCGCCACGATTGGCGCGGTGGTCGTTCTGGTGATCTACCACATGCTTTCGGGCCGCCGCGCGCTCTAGCGCCGAGGTTCATCACGAACGCGAAAGCCCCCTGGCGACAGGGGGCTTTTTGCGTTTGGTCCCCCGCCGAAGGTCCATCAAATGAGGTCACTGGACCCGAACATTGGGCTTCGCGCGATGGGCAAAGGCGTTCCGTGGGCTAGCACGGAACAGCCTGACGCACTGGGATTGGGATTGGAGGCGAGCATTTCCATTGAAGGGGGTGTCCTGGCCCGCCTGCGACTGAACTTCACCATCGAGACACAATCCTGATCGCGGTGCGATCTTCCGCCTGCCGAAGCTGGGCGCCCTTCAATCTTCTTGAGGCTCTGCAGAGTTCGGTGGGTATGGACGACCGACATGCCAGGGGCGTTCGCGGTGTCCGACTGCGGGGCGGGGAAGGGACAGCGGCCGCGCACATAGCTCGGGATTGGAACGGGCCAGGGGTAAAGAGCCTATCGGCGTCCCATGCGCCTTGGTTCGGCGCATGGGACGAAACGACGGTTCAGGAGACCTAGAACACCTTGCGAACCGTGGGCTCGCGCGCCCAGATCCGCCCCGCCTGGGCCGCTGCGATGAAGTCGGCGACGGCCGCCTTGGGCAGGTTGATCAAACCGGCGTCGGCGTCCGGATTGGCCTCGGAGAGGCCGCCCTTGACGAACAGCGGCGCGGCTGACGGCAGGTAGGCGATCACCTTCAGATGGCCGAACGCGTCACGCACGAAATTTATCGCCGTGGCCTCTAGCGCCAGAGCCGCCCCGCCTTCATCCGACGGCAGCAGGACCACGGCGTCGAACAGCATCGAGGGACCACCATCAACCCGGAAGTCGGCGGCAACGAGTTCGCCGCTCGCCGTCACCACGCCGGAGATCGTCGGTGCGACGATGGCCAGCTTGGCGCCAGCGGCCGCCACCGCTTGGCGGACTTCAGCCAGAATGGCGTCGTCCACGCCGTCGGTCACCAGGCAGCCGACCTTTCGACCGATCAAACCCGGCGCGGCCTTGGCCAGGATACTGAGGGCCGGGGAGAGCTCCATCTCGCTAGCGGGGATGGGCGCAGGCGCCGGCGTGATTTCGCCACGCAGGCCAAGACCGGTCGCGACGCGCAAGGCCAGTGTTTCGTCGATATTGACCAGGCGCGACAGCATGGCTTCACGAACGGAGGCCAGATCGCATTTGCTCAGCTCGAAGATCAAGGCGGCGACGATATGGTTCCGTTCCGGCTCGGTCTGGCTGAAGAAGAACATCCGAGCCTGGGTGTAGTGGTCGGCGAAAGCGTCTGGACGCACACGCAACTGCTCGCCCGTCTCGAGCGCGGGGAAGGTCTTGTAGCCCGTCGCCTGGGATTCCCGCGCCACGTCCGCACCCATGTTGGAGGGCTCGTAGTTCACCTGACCCTTGGGGACGTTCATCTGCATGTGGCCGTCGCGCTGCAGATTGTGGAACGGACACTTGGGCTGGTTGATCGGGATCTGGTGGAAATTGGGTGAGCCCAGGCGCTTGAGCTGGGTGTCCTGGTAGGAGAACAGCCGGCCTTGCAGCAGCGGATCGTTGGTGAAGTCGATGCCGGGCACAACGTGCGAGGCGCAATAGGCGACCTGCTCGGTCTCCGCGAAGAAGTTGTCGGGGTTACGGTCAAGCACCATGCGACCGACGACGCGTAGCGGAATGACTTCCTCGGGAATGAGCTTGGTGGGGTCCAGGACGTCGAACGGGAGGGCGTCGGCCTGTTCCTGGGTGAAGGTCTGCAGGCAGAACTGCCATTCGGGGAAGTCGCCGGTGTCGATGGCCTCCCACAGGTCGCGGCGGTGGAAGTCGGGATCGGCGCCGTTGATCTTCACCGCTTCATCCCAGACGACGGACTGGGCATTGAGCTTGGGCCGCCAGTGGAACTTGACGAAGGTCGAGGCGCCGGCGGCGTTGACCAGCCGGAAGGTGTGAACACCGAAGCCCTCCATCATCCGGTAGGAGCGCGGGATGGTCCGATCTGACATGATCCACATGATCATGTGCATGCTCTCGGGCGTCAGGGAGATGTAGTCCCAGAAGGTGTCATGGGCCGTTTGGGCCTGCGGAAATTCCCGGTCGGGATCCTGCTTGGCCGCATGGATCAGGTCGGGAAACTTGATGGCGTCCTGGATAAAGAACACCGGGATATTGTTCCCGACGAGGTCGAAATTGCCCTGTTGAGTGTAAAACTTCACCGCAAAGCCGCGCACATCGCGGGCCAGGTCGGGCGAGCCCTTGTTTCCGGCCACCGTCGAGAACCGGGTGAACACCGGGGTTCGCTCGCCGGGCCGCTGCAGGAAGTCAGCGGACGTGATGTCGGACAGGTTCTCGAGACACTCGAAAAAGCCGTGGGCCGCCGAGCCGCGGGCATGGACAACGCGCTCGGGAATCCGCTCGTGGTCGAAGTGCATGATCTTTTCGCGCAGGATGAAGTCCTGCAGCAGCACCGGTCCGCGCGGGCCGACCTTCAGCGAATTCTGATTGTCGCTGATCGGCACGCCCTGATTGGTGGTCAACTGGCTGGCCGGGTCGCCGGCCTGCTGGTGCAGTTCGCCGCCCGGCGCGACCAGGGTTTCACCGACGGAGCCATTTCGGTCCTGGGCGCCGTTCACGGGAGATTTCGCAGTGGTGTTGGAGGGGCTCTTGGCCATGGGGTGTCCTTCGAGCCGCGTGGGCTCGCCGTGGAGGGAGGGGGGGGCTGTCAGACGGGAACGGGGGGAACGGCCAGCAAAGCCATCAGCTCTGCCTTACGCGCGACGAGCTTGGCGCCCAGAGCGTCCAGGTCGATCGTGGTCTGGCGGACTTCGGGAAAGAGCTCCTCCTCCTCCTCCTTGACGTGGTGGCGGACCTGCTCGCCCAGCACCTTGACCTTGGCGTCGTAGAGGGGCTGACGTGGCGCGCCGGCCTTGATCTGAGCGATGAGGGTCTTGGGCCCCATGTGCTCGACGATGGCCTCATCGATCAGGTCGTTGTCGCCAGTCTCTTCGCGGGCTGTTGGGTAGAAGAGCTCTTCCTCGATCCGGGCGTGAACCTTGAGCGCCAGGCAGATCTTGTCGGCCAGCGCCTTCTTGGCCGTGTCGTCGGTGAGGGTCTCGTATTGGTCGAAATAGTCGTCCACGTCGCGGTGGTCGGCGATGAGCAGCGAAAGGGCGTCGGGTCGGCTGGCCTTGGGTGCGGCAGCGGCCTTGGTCGCCGCGCGTGTCGAAGTCTTCCTGGCTTTGGTCTTAGCCGTGCTGGCCATGAGAGGAATTCCAAACGGGGATGAAGCCTGATCAACCGACCCCGTGGCCCCTCGTTCCAGTCATCGCGGGCAGCAACGTTTTTCCGAGCGGCTTGCAGGACTCACCAGCGAGGAGGGTTTGCGCGTGCGCGCCACCGAAATGGCCGGCAACACCCAATTTCATGGCTGTCGACCAGTTTGGCTTGATTGAGGATCACGCCGGCCAGATCGGTCGGCCGGTCGTCCCATCGGTCTCAGCGGGCTCGGAGCTCATTTATCAAATGATACATTGGCGGCGCGCTGTGGAGACTGCTCGATATCGTCGTCAATGAACTGGCCGTCGTTGCGAGGACGCCCCACAATCCGCGCCACGGCCAGGTCCGTGGTTACATTGCCCAAGGTTCGGAAGATGTCGGGGACAGTCTCGACCGCCAGCAAGACCGGCAGGGCGTCGAGGGGCACGCCCATCGCCAGACAGACCGGGCCGATGGTCGCGAAGAATGAGACCTGAGCGGGCAGGCCGACGGCCGCAAGGCTCACCGCCGCGGCGACGAGAACGCCTATGCCCAGATTGGCTGGCGACAGACCGACGCCGTGAAGATGGGCCAGATAGATGGCCACGGCGATATTGGCCGCCGCGCTCGCGGCCCGGAAGATTGACACCGAAAGCGGCAAAACGACCTCTGCGGCCCCGGGTGAGGTTCGCAGAGCACGGGTCGCGGTGATCATCGCGGGCAGGCAGGCGAGCGAGGACTGCGTGCCCAGGGCCACGACCTGAACGGGCAGGGCCGCCTTGGCGAAGGTCATGGGAGAAATTCGCCCCACCAACGCCGCCAGGACATACGCCGCAAGGGTGATCGCCAGGCAGGCGGCGACCACGATCAGGACGTAATGAGCCAACGCGCCAGCCGCCCCCAGCCCCATCTTGGCCCCAACCCCGAAGCCGAGCGCCATCACGCCAAGCGGGCCGGCCAGCAGCACCCAGCGAACGATGACCAACATGGTCGCCACGACCGCCTCGAAGAAGGTCGTCAGCGATGTCCGCAGGTGGGTTTCGATCCGGCTCGCCGCGAACCCGAAGAAGAGGGCGAAGACGACCAGGGGGGCCATGTTCATCTCGGCTGCGGCCTTGACCGGGTTCGCGGGGATCACGCCCTTGAACCATGCCCCAGCTTCGGCCACGACGGGCGGAGCTGAGCCGGCCACATGCAGGGCGCCGCTGCCCGCGAGGATCGGCGCCCAGGTCAGCGCCAGGGTCGTGAGCACCGCGCTCAGCGCGCAAGCCGCGACCAGCAAGACCACGAACCAGACCATCGCCCGGGCCGCGACGCCGCCCGCCGCGGCGCTGGCCGTCGCCGAGCCGACCCCCGTGACAA
This sequence comes from Caulobacter sp. DWR2-3-1b2, assembly GCF_049896345.1. Classification (NCBI taxonomy): domain Bacteria; kingdom Pseudomonadati; phylum Pseudomonadota; class Alphaproteobacteria; order Caulobacterales; family Caulobacteraceae; genus Caulobacter; species Caulobacter sp. DWR2-3-1b2. The sequence continues at coordinate 91,618 of NZ_JAFCUC010000002.1, forward strand.
GCAGGCCAAACACCAGGGGAACGACCGTCATCGTCAAGGCGTCGAGCCACAGCTGGCCCATGGGCGCGGCGATGGCCGAGAGCAGATCGAGCATCCCCGAAGAACGCCCGCTGAGCGCCGCGCCAGCCAAGAGCCCGACGACAAGCCCCAGGAGGATTCGCGTGGACAATGTGTTCCAAAGTCTGGTGGTCAAACCTGGTCGCGGCGGGCTCATCGTCTGGCTCCTGTTGAGCAACGCAAACGACGATGAGGGACAATCGCTCCGCCGTGACGGCCGACTCGCGCTCGCGGAACAAGGCGCGAAGACAGGGGTTTGAGGAGGGCTTCGCGATCAAGCGGGCGTCAAACCAGCGGGAACCGGTGATGGACGAGCAAATGACGGGCGTGGCCAACCAGGGCCTGGGACGCCTTCAAGACGGGATTGGCGGCCTGACCGGCAACGACGAGCTCCAGGCCAAGGGCAAGCTCAAGGAAGCTGTCGGCTCGGTGCAGCAGGCGTTCGGCGAGGCCAAGAGCAGCGTCCAGGATGCGTTCGAAGACACGCTGGAAGGCGTGCGGGGCCAAGTTCACGAACAGCTCAATGCGGTTGAGACCTATGTGGTCTCCAAGCCGCTGCCTGCGGTGGCCATCGCCGGCGCCATCGGCATCGTCCTGGGGCTTCTCCTGCGCGGCCGCAGCAAGACCATCTATCTTCGCGACGCGCGCTGATATTTCGCAGCCGGCGACGATGAAGACGCTCTCGGAACGCGGTTCCGAGGGCGTTTTCCATGGGGCGACCACCAGCAGCAGGCGTTCGACGGGCTCGCGTCGCTCCGCGTCGCTGTCGGTCGGCGACGTAACCACGATCTTGCCGTTGTCCAGAGAGAACCCGGCCGCCACGCGCGACAGACGTTTCGCGGCGGCCTGGGCGGCGAGGGCCGTCAGGGTCAAGGCCACGCCCTTGGGGACGGCTCGGACCTGACGCACACCCGTGGCACGGGCGATGGCCTGTAGACGCGCCCGAGATAGCAGCGTCGTGCCCTGGGTTGGGATCGTGCCGAGCGCGGGACGACGACGAAGCTCTGGCCTCGCCGCTTCTCGCGAAGCAGGGCGACATCATTTGATGTGGAGCCCCAGACCCTGTCGATTGTCGCGCCCAAGCGCTCGCCGCGCCATACTTCAGGCGTTTGCGCCTAAGCGCCCTGTCGCATTTCAGACATGGGAAGCCTTTGACTTCGCGGCAGGAACACCTGTCCGCGCGAGCGGTTGGAGCCGGGCAGGAGGAACTTCCCCATGTCCGATAAGACCATTGCCCGCGTCTTGGAAAGCGATGCGCCTCTGACCGCCACCGTCCACCAGCGCGACATCGCCCACGAGGTCGCCGAGGAACACGGCTGGAACAACGCCGCCCTGGTCGGCCGTACGGTGACGACCAATCGGCCGCGCGCTGAGCTCTACGCCTTCTGGCGCGATTTCCGGAACCTGGCCCTGTTCATGGAGAACGTCGAGAGCGTCACGCCAAGCGACGGTGAGCGCTCGCACTGGGTCGTCAAGGCGCCGGCCGGCAAGACGGTGGAGTGGGACTCGGTCCTGACCGAAGAGGTCGAGAACGAGGTCCTGGCCTGGGAGTCGGCCGAGGGGGCCGACATCAAGAACGCTGGCCGGATCGAGTTTCGCGACGGCCCGCCCGGACGAGAGACCGAGGTCACCGCGACCATCGTCTACGCCCCCCCGGCGGCGACCTTGGAAAGCTGACCGCGAAGCACTTCCAGAAAAAGCCGAAAATCCAGGCCCGCCGCGAGCTTCGCCGCTTCAAGCAGTTGATGGAGACCGGCGAGATCTCGACCACCAAATCCGCGGACGCCGCGCCGCAAGGCTGACCCAAACCTCACATTGATGGAGAATCCCACGTCGCCGGAGCTTTGGCCCTGTCGCCGAACCTGGGCTACCGCAAAGGCGGAACAAGTGCTCTGATCCGCAGTTGCTTTGGCGACGGCGTCCTCTGGCGCGAACGCTTCGCTGACCTCAGAACTCTGTTGAAGGAAATTGAGCCATGACCGACGTCGCCCTGAAGCCCGGCACGCAGGACATCGTGGCCGACGAGGTGTTTTCCACATGCGCAGGAGACGCTTTGGAAGGCACTCACGACAGGTGACCTGATTGCCCGCCGGCTGATGGAGCCCACCGGCTTGGCGTGGATTGGAAAGTTTCGGAGTTCGTTCTGATCCACAGCCTGGTCGGCCAAACCCGGCACATTCCCTTGGGGCGACGGAAGCTTGCCTGATGTCCCAAAGGACATCGCTCTCCGGACTGAACCAATCGTCAGCTGGCGAATTGTCTAGCCGTATCCCCCTCTTGATTTGCACTGTCCCGGAGCTTCGCGCTCCGGGACTTTTTCGTTCAGACGACCAGGCGCTGGCCCGGTCCCCTGGCGAGTAGCGCCGCGACATGGCTCAACGCCTCGCGCAGCACAGATTGCTTGGCCGGGCCGCCCAGCGAGATGCGCAGGCCGTTGGCGTGGTCTGGCGTAGTGGCGAAGGCCTCGGCGGCGACCAGCGACAGGCTTTGGGCGGCCCCCTGGGCGTGCACCCGTCCCGCATGCCAGCCCGGAGGCAGGTCGAGCCACACATGAATAGACTCCGCCGCGCCCCTCGCGGTCGGCAGGATTTCGCCGGCCAGGGCCCGCCGCGCGCGAGCCTCGAGACGGACCGCCGAAAGAACGCGCTCGGCGGCGCCGTCGCGGATCCAGCGCACGGCCACCGCCGTGGTCAAGGGCGAGCCCATCAAGGCCGTGGCGCGCAGGCGCGACGTGATCCGCTCGGCCATTCCGCTGGACGGCGCGACCACGAACGCCGTCCGTAAACCCGGAGACAGCGTCTTGGACAGTGTCGCTACATGGAAGGCCAGATCCGGCGCAAGCGTGGTCAGGGCCGGAAGCGGAGCGTCGAACAGGCGGCTATAAGGATCGTCCTCGATCAGCCAGACGCGGTGTGCGCTGGCGATCGCGGCGACCTCGCGGCGTCGGGCCAGGCCCATCGTCGTGGCGACCGGGTTCTGGGTCGTCGGCACCACATAGATCGCCGCAGGCCGCTGCTCGCCGCAAAGTCTGTCCAGCGCCTCGGGCACGAAGCCCTGGTCATCGACCGGACAGGCCAGCAAGCGAAGGTCCAAGGTCTCGGCCAGGGCGAGCAGGCCGGGATAGGTCAGCGGCTCGACGACCAGACTCTGGCCGCGGCCGGCGATCGTCAGCAGGAGAGCGGTGAGGGCGGCCTGGGCGCCGGGGCAGACCATGATGCGGTCAAGGGCGATCTCGCCCATGACGGGGGCGAGCCAGGCCGCGCCGGCCGCGCGCTGACCCGGCGTGCCGGGTCCAGCGTGATAGGCCATCAGGGTGGCGAAGTCGGTGCGATCCAGGATGGCGGCGGTGGTCTCCTTCAACAGCGCGGCCAGCGACAGGCCGGTCGGCGGCGGCGGAAGGTTCATGCTCAGATCCACTACCCCCGCGTCATCGTCGCCGACCCGGCGGCGCACGAAGGTGCCGCGTCCGACAGCCCCCTCCACCAGGCCCTTGGCCCGGGCCGCGCCATAGGCGCGGGTTACCGTCGTGAAGTCGATGCCGAGCTGAGCGGCGACGGCGCGCTGTGGAGGAAGTTGGTCGCCTGGTTGCAACTCTCCCCCCCGGATCGCGGTTTCAAGAGCCTGGACCAGCGCCAGATAGATCGGCAGGCCGCCGCGTGGCTCGATACGCCTCAGCCAGCCGGCGATGGGAAGGTCGCGGGTCACGGTTGTGTATCCATGACGAAATACATACATTCTAATCATAATGTATGCAATTCGCTCCACTTTGTATGTAAGGCCCGGCGATGACTCCCGTCCTCAATTCTCCATCGAGCCTGAAGGCGGGTTTGCTCTGCCGGTGTCCGCGCTGCGGTGAAGGGCGGCTCTACAGCGGGTTCCTGACGCTGGCGAAGGCCTGCGATCGCTGCGGCCAGGACTTCGCCTTCGCAGAACCCGCCGACGGCCCGGCCTTCTTCGTCATGACCGGCGTCGGCATATTGGTGATCGCCGTCTGGGCCTGGAGCGTCGTGGCTTTCCAGCCGCCGATCTGGGTTCAGTTCGCGACGGTTTTCCCCGCGCTGCTGGTGGGTTGCCTGGGCACGCTACGGCCGGTGAAGGCCTGGCTGGTCGCCGAGCAATATATTCACAAGGCCAGCGAGGGCGGCGCTTCGAGCGTCCAGAGCCGACCGGAGTAGCGGGGAGCGCCGCCTGGTTTCAAGATCACCAGTTGAACAGTGCGCCGTCTTCGAGGCGGTTCACCGGCAGGCTGGCGGGGCGGTAGGGTGCTGGGCGGCCAAGGCCTCGTCGATATCGACGCCATGGCCCGGCGCTTCGCCAGGGTGAAGTTCGCCATCCTTGAAGGAGTAGGCGGGGAATGAGCCCGCCCTTTTTCCGTTTTGCCCGATGGCGCGCGAACTCTACTGTGGCCAGAACAAGAATCTGACCGCGCACGGAGCAATCGGCGTGACGACCACGATCTACGGGATCAAGGCCTGCGACACGATGAAGAAGGCGCGCGACTGGCTGGACGGTCACGGCGTGGCCTACGGATTCCACGACTACAAGGCCGCCGGTGTCGATCCCGCCAGCCTGGAGGCCTGGGCCAAGGCCGTGGGCTGGGAGACCCTGCTCAACCGCGCCGGCACGACCTTCCGCAAGCTGCCCGAGGCCGACAAGCAGGACCTGGACGAGACCAGGGCCATCGCCCTGATGTTGGCCCAACCGTCGATGATCAAGCGTCCGGTGCTCGACTTTCGGGGCCGACTCCTGGTTGGGTTCAGGCCCGATCAATACCAGGAGGCGATGGGCTGATGGGCGCCCGCATCGATCTCGTCATCTTCGACTTCGACGGCACCCTGGCCGATAGTACCGCGTGGGCGATGCGCGCGGTGCGGCCGCTGGCCGAGCGGTTCAAGTTCAAGGCCGTGACCGAAGACGAGATCGCCATGCTGCGAGGCCGCTCCAGCCGCGAGATCATCGCCTATCTGGGCCTGCCGCTCTGGAAGGTTCCGCTGGTCGCCGCCCAAGGCAAGAAGATGATGGCGGCCGAGGCCCATTCCATTCCGCTGTTCTCCGGCACCGGCGACTTGCTGCGCAGCCTGTCGGCGGCGGGGCGGAGGCTGGCGATCGTCAGCTCCAATTCCGAGGCGACCATTCGTTCTATCCTCGGGCCCGACCTGGCCGTCCTGGTCAATCACTTTGGCTGCGGCGCGGCGATCTTCGGCAAGGCCGCCAAGTTCAGGTCCGTGGTCAAGGCCTCGGGCGTCGCCAAGGACCGCGTGCTGTGCATCGGCGACGAGACTCGCGACATCGAGGCGGCCCGCGAGGCGGGTCTGGCCTGCGGAGCCGTGGAATGGGGCTACGCCACCCGGCGGGCCCTGGCCGACCACGCACCGACCATGATGTTTTCGGCCATGGATGAAATTATTTCCAAGGTCGCCGCATCCAATCAGGGCCTCGGCGCCGACTAGTCTGGCAATGCGGCGAGCAGCCAGGTGTTGGCCCATCGCTAGGCTTACGAAAGTTTCATGTGCCCGGGCGCCTCCAAACGCCATGGCCCAGGTCTCTTACTTACAGAGGGCGATGGCGAGACGCCGCCGCCAATACCGTTGAGGGGACTTAAGCCATGGACCTGGGATTTCTGATTCCGATGTCACCGTTTTTGATGGTCGCGGCCATCGTCATCGTGCCAATTTGGCTGAAAAGCCGCGAGCGGCGCGAAATGCAACAAACCGTCCGAGCGGCCATTGAAAAAGGCCAGACCCTTCCCCCGGAACTGATCGAAGCGCTGTCCAAGGATACGAGGTCGCCGCGAGTGTCCTCCGCGCATCGCGACATGCGGATCGGCATCATTCTTCTGTTTATCGCCGGAGGCACCGCACTGACCGGCCTCGCCCTGGGGCAAGTCAACAATACCGGGATGCACATCGCGATGTATTGCACCATGGCCGGCGCGGCTCTCCCTGGTGCTGTCGGCCTAGCCTTCGTCATTCTCAGCTTCTTCAATCCCGTCAAGCATCCGCCGCAAGACTGATTCCGAACGCGGGGAAGAGGGGACAGATCTGATGGGCATCGAGCGCCCACCCACCGGCCACGATATCGAGCTGGCCGCCTTGGCGGCGGCGGGAGATCGGATGGCCTTCGGCGAGCTGGTGCGTCGCCACGGCTCGGCCGTGCGGGGCCTGCTGCGCCGGCTGGGCGCGGACTCCGCCACGGCTGACGACATCGCCCAAGACGCCTTCCTGGTCGGGTTCGAGCAGATCGCCGACTATCGCGGCGAGGGGTCCTTTGGCGGGTGGATCAAGAAGACCGCCGCCCGGCTCTATCTGCGCCGGGTCAAGCGGGACTCGCGGTTCGTGCTGACCGAGACCGCCGAGGACTCCGCGCCGATCGCGTTGGACGGCCCCGGGGCGACGGCCGACCGTATGGATCTGGACGAGGCGCTCAAGATCCTGTCGCACGCCGAGCGCCTGTGCATATCCCTCTGCTACGGAGCCGATTGGTCGCACACCGAGGCCGCAGAGCTCTTGAATATCCCCCTGGGGACGGTCAAATCCCATGTCAAACGTGGTCTGGATAAACTCAGGACCCGAATGGCCTCGCCATCGGGACGCGTCTCGAACGACTCCGCGAGGAGGGAAAACCTTGGCTGACCTCGATTTCGAAACCCAACTTTCGCGGCTCTTTGGCCAGCCGCCCGTGTTCCGCGATTCCGAACAGTTCACCCAGCGCGTCACGGACAAGCTGGATCGCGGCTGGGCCCTGCGCCGCGCGGTGATCGGCGCGACTGGCGTTGTCGCCGGTTTGGCGGTGGCCGTGCAGTTGATCGGTAGCCGTTTCGCCGAGGAGTTCTCGAACGTCTCGCGCGACGGCGCTCAGCAGCTCGACCTGGGCCTGGGCAAGGTGGTGGCCCGCTACGACCAGTTCTTCTCGATGGGCAGCACCGAGACCATCTGGCTGGCGGCGGTGCTGGCGGCCCTGGCGCTGGCCTTCGTGGTGACCCGGCTGGTGGACGAGGTTTAAACCCGCCTTTTTCATCGATCATGTTGCGGTGCGGAACGATCTGGCGGAAAACGGCGCACGCTTTTTCCAGGAGGGCTCGCCTTGTCCGCTCATCGCGAAGAAAAGATCCGTCGCCTGGCGGCCCCTGACATCACCGCCCGCAAGGGGGGCGAGCCTCTGGTTTGCCTGACGGCCTACACCGCGCCGGTGGCTGCTGCCCTGGACGACGCCTGCGACGTGCTGCTGGTGGGCGACTCGCTGGGCATGGTGGTGCACGGCCTGCCCAACACCGTTGGCGTCACCATGGAAATGATGATCCTGCACGGCCAGGCGGTGATGCGTGGCTCACGCAAGGCGATGGTGGTCGTCGACATGCCCTTCGGCTCGTACGAGGGCCCGCCCGAAGAGGCCTATGCCAACGCCGTGCGGCTGATGAAGGAAACCGGCTGCCAGGCGGTGAAGGTCGAGAGTGGCCCTACGGTGCCCGAGACCATCGCCTATCTGGTGCGGCGCGGGATCCCGGTCATGGGCCATGTCGGCCTGCGCCCGCAGGCGGTGCTGGTCGATGGCGGCTTCAAGGCCAAGGGCAAGGACGAGGCCGGCCGGGCCGTCGTGCTCGAAGAGGCTCGCGCCACCGCCGAAGCCGGGGCCTTCGCCGTGGTCGTCGAGGGCGTCGCCGAAAACCTGGCTCGCGAGATCACCGCCGCCATCGCCCCACCGACCATCGGCATCGGGGCCTCGGCGGGGTGCGACGGCCAGATCCTGGTCACCGACGACATGCTGGGCCTGTTCGACTGGACGCCGAAGTTCGTGCGGCGCTACGCCGACCTGAAGAACCAGATCCAGCAGGCCGCCGCCGACTACGCGCGCGACGTCAAGGCCCGCACCTTCCCGGGCGAGGCCGAGACCTATTACGCCAAGAAGGGGTAGGGCGGCTGTCGCGTTGAGGCCGCTCCGCCCCGTTGCGGCTGACCCAGACACGCTATAGGTTCGCCGCCTCGGCGAGCCCGCTCGCCATTGGTTTTCATCTATGGCGGCAATCTCGGAGCAATCCGGCGTTGCCGCCGTCGGGCGCTGTTCTCGCCCCTACCGGAGCCTCGTTCGTGGTCGATGTGTTTGACGAGGTCGAAGAGCAACTGCGCTCCGACCGCTACAAGTCCCTCGCGCTGAAGTCGCTGCCTTGGCTGGGCGTACTGGCGGCCGTGGCGATTCTCGCCGTTGGCGCCTGGTGGGGCTGGACCCATTATCAGGAGGGCCAGATCGCCAAGGCTTCAGAAGCCTACCAGGCGGCGTTGGAGAGCGAGCAAAAGATCGGCCCGGTCAAGGCGTTCCCGGCCTTCGAGGCGATCTCCAAGACCGGCCCGGCCGTTTACAAGACCCTGGCCTTGATCGAGATGGGCGGGGCGCGCCTTGAAGAGAACAAGACCCCCGAAGCGGTGGTCTATTTCGACCAGGCGGCCAAGCTTGCGACCAATCCCATCCTGGCCGACCTGGCCGGCCTCAATTCCGCCTTGGCGCTCCTCGACACGGCTTCCTACAAGGATGTCGAGGCGAGGCTGACCCCGTTGATGGGCGAGAAGAGTCCCTATCGCGTTCAGGCGAAGGAAGCGCTGGCGTTCGCCAAGCTGCAGGCTGGTGATCTGGCCGGCGCGCGGGCTGACTTCAGCGTGCTTTCCAACTCGCTGGACAACCCGTCGGACGAGGTCCGCCAGCGCGCCCAAGGCGCGATCGCGATGATCGATTCCGGTTCGGCCAAGAATCTCGCCGCCGTCGTCAAGGCCGCCAAGGCCTTGCCGCCGTCGGCCCTGCAGGCGCCGCCCGCCGGCCTTCCCGCCGCCCTCAATTCCGCCCAATGAGCCGCCGCACCATGACTTCAAAGCGTTCCCTGCTTCTCGCCGCGCTGCTGACGACCGCGGTGTCGGTCGCCGGCTGCTCGACGATTTCCAAGATCAATCCGTTCGACAAGAAGGAGGCCAACAAGACCCTGGCCACCCAAGGTCAACGGATTTCGGTCATCGCCTTCGACCAGAAGGTCGAGCCGGCCGAAGCGCTGAAGGGCTCGGACTTCTTCCTGCCCGAAGCAAAGGTGCAGACCGACTGGCCCCTGCCGGGCGGCAACGCCGAGCAGTCGGTCGAACACGTGGCCGCCGCAGCCAACTTCGACATTGCCTGGCGCAAGGGTTTTGGCCAGAAGGCCAACAGGAAATTCCACGTCACCGCGCCGCCCGTGGCCGCCGACGGCAAGATCTTCGTGATGGACGGCGAGGCCACCGTCGTGGCCATGGACGCCCGCAGCGGCGCGACCGTCTGGCGCAAGGACCTGCGTCCCGCCAAGGCGCCGGGCAAGAAGCGCGGCATGTTCGGCTTCGGCGGCTCGGGCGATCGCACCGGCTTTGGCGGCGGCGTCGCCTATGCCGGCGGGAAGCTCTACGTCTCGTCCGGCTTCCGCTTCGTGGCCCAACTGGACGCCGCGAGCGGCGCCGAGGGCTGGCGCCAGGAAACCAGCACTCCTGTCCACTCGGCGCCGACCGTCTCTGACGGCCGGGTGTTCGTTACCTCGACCGACAACGAGCTCCTGACCTTCAATGCCGCCGACGGCGCGCCGGGCTGGACCTATCAAGCCCTGATCGAACCGGCGCGGATCCTGTCCGCCTCGAGCCCGGCGGTCAGCGGCGACACCGTCGTGGCTGGCTTCGCCTCGGGCGAACTGGTGGCCCTGCGCACGACCAACGGCAACGACCTGTGGAGCGAGGCGCTCAGCCGCGCCAGCCGCACCAACGCCCTGTCGGAAATCCGCGACATCGCCGGTCGTCCGGTGATCTTCAAGGGCGACGTCTTCGCCGTCAGCCATTCGGGCGTCTTCGCCGCCACCGACCTTCGCACCGGCCAAGCCCGCTGGACCCTGCCCGTAACCGCCATCACCACCCCCTGGGCGGCCGGCGACGTGGTCTTCGTGGTCGACAAGGCCGGACAGGTGATCTGCGTGTCGCGGGAAGCCGGTCAAGTCTATTGGATCCGCGACCTCAACAACACCGACAAGCTGTCGAAGCGGCAAAAGAAGAAGCGCGCCAAGCATCCGCTGCTGTGGTCGACGCCGATCCTCGCGTCGGGCCGCCTGATCACCGTGTCGAGCGAGGGCGAGGCCGTGGCGTTGAACCCCAAGACCGGCGAGACGCTGAAGACCCTGAAGATCGGCCAATCGGTGCTGCTGGGTCCGATCGCCATGGGCGACGCCGTCTATCTGGCGACCGACGAAGCCAATCTGATCGCTATCCGCTAGACGTTTCGGGCGTCGCCCGAAGCCACAATTCAAGCCGCGCGAACCCGGGCTGGTGCTTACCAGTCCGGGTTTGTCGCTTTTGTCCCCGAAATCGACTAATCACACTCCATGCCTTTGAAACTCGCCATCGTCGGCCGCCCCAATGTGGGCAAGTCGACCCTGTTCAACCGTCTGGCCGGCCGCAAGCTGGCCCTGGTCGATGACCAGCCCGGCGTCACCCGCGACCGCCGGTTCGCCCACGGACGCCTTGGCGACCTGGACCTCGAGCTGATCGACACCGCCGGCTTCGAGGATGTCACCGACGAGAGCCTGGAGGCGCGGATGCGCGCCCAGACCGAGCTGGCGATCGACGAGGCCGACGTCTCTCTGCTGGTGTTCGACGCCCGCGAGGGCCTGACGCCGCTGGACAAGACCTTCGCCGAGATCCTGCGCAAGCGGAACAAGCCGGTGCTGGTCGCGGCCAACAAGTCCGAGGGCAAGGCCGGCGACCACGGCGCGGCTGAGGCCAACAGCCTGGGCCTGGGCGAGCCGATCCAGATCTCGGGCGAGCATGGCGAAGGCATGGCCGAGCTCTATGCCGCCCTGATCGCCATCGCCCCCGAGGAACTGCAGGGCGAGCACGAGGAACTGGGCGACGACAAGCCGATCAAGATCGCCATTGTCGGCCGTCCCAACGCCGGCAAGTCGACCCTCATCAACCGCCTGATCGGCGAGCAGCGGCTGTTGACCGGCCCCGAGGCCGGGATCACCCGCGACTCCATCTCGGTGGATTGGGACTGGGGCGGCCGCAAGGTCCGTCTCGTCGACACCGCCGGCCTGCGCAAGAAGGCCAAGGTCAACGAGAAGCTGGAAAAGCTCTCGACCGGCGACACCATCCGCTCGATCACCTTCGCCGAGGTCGTCCTGCTGATCATGGACGCCACCCACCCCTTCGAGACCCAGGACCTGCAGATCGCCGACCTGGCCGAGCGGGAAGGGCGCTGCGTCGTCTTCGTGCTGGCCAAGTGGGATCTGGTCGAGGACCAGGCCGCCACTCTGAAGGGCTTCGTCGAACACGCCGAACGCATGCTGCCACAGCTGCGCGGCACGCCGGTGGTGGCCCTGTCGGGCGAGACCGGCAAGGGCGTCGAAAAGCTGATGCCGGCCGTGCTGAAGAGCCACAAGGATTGGTCGACCAAGGTCAAGACCCGCGACCTCAACGACTGGCTGCAGATGGCCATGCAGCGTCACCCGCCGCCCAGCGTCGGCGGCAAGCGGATCAAGCCGAAATACATGGCCCAGATCAAGGCGCGCCCGCCCACCTTTGTGCTGTTCTCCAGCCGCGCCGACCAGATGCCCGAACAGTATCGGCGCTATCTGATCAACAGCCTGCGCGAAAGCTTCGACCTGCCCGGCGTGCCGCTGCGCATCACCATCAAGTCAGGGGCCAATCCCTACGCCGAGGGCGAGGCCAAGGGCCACTCCGGCAAGGGCAAGCGCGAGTTCGAACGCAAGGAGCGCGAGGCCGAACGCATCAAGGCGTCGCGCAACACCGTCAAGAAGTCGGTCCGCCTGGCCGAGGCTGCGGCGGCCGCGGCCGGCGTCGAGTTCGAGCCTGGCCATCAGGAGGCCACCCCGACCAAAGCGGCCGTCCGGATCGCCAGGAAGGCTGGCCCCACCGTGACCAGAACCGCCAAGCCAATCGTTCCGACCAAGGCCGCGCCTGCGGTCGAGCCCGGCAAGGCGGCGGTCAAGTCGGTCAAGAAGCTGGGCCCCAAGGCCCAAAAGAAGTCCGAGACCCCGAGCTACAAGGTTGGCTTCAAGGCGGCTGGCGGCAAGGCGGCGGGTCCGCGCCGTCCGGTGGCCGGTTCGCGCACCGTGCGGGGCAACAAGGCGCCGCCCAAGGGGCGCTAAAATCGTTCCTCGATCGCCGATCGCGATCGACTTCAGGTGGCGCTTCCCCTGACAGCTTGGCTATAGTTGCCGTGTCAGGGGGAGTGATTACATGTTTCTTGCCGCCGTAGGGTTCGCCGCCGCGCTGAACCAGGCCGACGCCGTCGCTGGCGCGGCGCCGATCGCCAAGCTTTCCAGCCGTATCTGCAGCGCGCCGACGCCGCCGCAAACCATCCGGCCCACCTTGCCGCCTATTCCGAAACTGCCGTCCTGCGTTAATGTGGCCAAGGGCACGCACACCTGTCGGAAAGGCGAACTCGATCGCTACAATGCCAGCATGAAGGTCCGAAACCGCGCGATGGACGAATTCATCGGCGCGGTGAACGGCTATACGGGCCTGCTCAACCAGTACACCCTGGCGGCCAACGAATACGCCCGGTGCGAGATCAGCGAGATCCGCAAGGCCGATGAATAGAGGCGATCACCAAGCGCGTCAGCAACCTCTCAGACGATTGTGCATCGCCGTCGCGGCGATCGACCCCTCGCCCTGGGCCGTGGTGATCTGGTTTAGGCCGCGCACCATATCTCCAGCCGCGTAAAGGCCGGGGATCGAGGTTTGCTGGTGTTCATCGACCACCAGCCGGCTCGACTCGTCGTGGTGGGCGCCGATCGCCAAGGCCAGGCCCGTGCGCGGCGTGACTCCCAAGGCCGTATAGAGCGCGTCAAACTCCAGGCGACTGGCGCCTGAGAAGCAGAGGGCGCGTGGGCGGTCGATCTGCAGTTCGACGCTCTCGATCGGGGTTTCGACGATCGTGATGTCCGCGCGCGCCAACTGATCACGCTCGTCCGCCGTCAGGGCGTCAGGCGCGCCCACATGGATCAGGGTAAGTTGGTCGGCATAGGTTTGAAGGAACAAGGCCTCCCGCGCGCCCAAGCCGTCGCCGCCGATCACGCCCACGCGCTTGCCGATCACTTCGAAGCCGTCGCAGATGGGGCAGGTGCGGAGCAAGGTTTGGCGCACGGCGCGTTCGACGCCAGGCAGGGCCGGCTCGTTGTCCTCGACGCCGCATGCCAGCAGGACGGTGGGCGACAGCACGGTTTCGCCGTCAATCGACAGGCTGAAGCCTTCGCCGGTCGATGAGAGGGCGTCCACGGTCCCCGACCGGATCTGCGCCCCGTAACGCACAGCATGCCGGCGTTGCAACTCCAGCAAATCCAGGCCGGAAACGCCTTCGGGAAAGCCCGGATGATTGTGGGTCTCGGGGATCCAGGCGGCCCGGCTGTCGCCGCCATCGATGACCAGGACCTGGCGGCGGAACCGAGCCATGTAGAGCGCCGCAGTCAGGCCAGCCGGACCCGCCCCGACGATCACGGCGTCATATGAGGTCTGGCTCATGGGTGGGCGACGGACAGCGAAGGGCAATTCGTCATTGCGAGTCTCCAGCGCCCATAGACGCGCAAGCCCCTCCTGAGGTTGCGTGAAGGGTCTCGCAAAGCGCGCCTTATCCGATGCTGGCCGATTCCTGACCGCGCGCCTTGAACACCACGACGCCTCCGGGCGGCTCCCGGTCGGCGCGAGCCAGCTCGACGATCAGCGGCGCGAGGGTGTCGGGGGCCGGCACGCTAAGTGGATCCTCGCCGGGGAAGGCGCCGGCCCGCATGCGGGTGCGCATGGCGCCCGGATCGACGCAGAGGGCGCGGACCGTGGTGTTCTCCATTTCGTCGTTGTAGCAGCCGACAATGGCCTCAAGTCCGGCCTTGGACGCCGCGTAGCCGCCCCAGAAGGCGCGGTGGCTCTTGGCGACGCTGCTGGTGATGAAGATCGCGCGGCCGGCGTCGGCGCGGCGCAACAAGGGGTCCATGGCCCGGATCAGCCGCCAGTTGGCGGTCAGGTTGGTGGCCATGATCATGTCCCAGCCCTTTGGGTCCAGATGGCCCACGGGCGTCAGGGCGCCCAGCACCCCGGCGGCGCCGACCAGGATGTCCAGCTTGCCGAAGCGCGTTTGAAGGGCCGCGGCCAGCTGGTCCAGGCCATCGGCCTCGCGCAGGTCCAGCGGGACTAGCGTGGCGTGTTCGCCGGTGGCGGCGAAGATCGTGTCGTCCAGGGCTTCCAACGCGCCCTGGGTGCGGCCCAGGGCGATGACATGGGCGCCGGCCTTGGCCAGGCCGACGGCGATGGCTTCGCCGATGCCGCGCGTGGCGCCGGTGACGAGGGCGATGCGGCCGGCCAGCGGCGTTGCGGAGTCGGACTTCATGAGCGGGTTCTAGTGGCTAAGGCGACGGATTGGAACCGCTGTCAGGCCTCGTCCGCCGGTCGCGCGCCATAGTGCTGGGCGATGACCGAGCAGGCCATCAGCTGGATCTGGTGGAAGATCATCAGCGGCAGCACCAGTATACCGGCCGTGGCGCCGGGAAACAGGATGCCGGCCATCGGAACGCCACTGGCCAGGCTTTTCTTGGAGCCGCAAAACACGATGGCCACTTCGTCAGCCTTGGAAAAGCCCAGGGCCCTGGCGCCGAACACCGTGGCGGCCATGACGATGGCCAGAAGCACCGCGCAGACGGCCAGCAGCAGAAACAGCTCTGGGATCGACACAATTTTCCAGATGCCGCCAACCACCGCCGCGCTGAAGGCCGAATAGACGACCAGCAGGATCGAACCGCGATCCACCTTGCCGACGATGGCCTTGTGCCGTTCGATCCACGGGCCCACCCACGGTCGCAGCAGTTGGCCGATCACGAACGGCAACAGCAGTTGCACGACGATCGATACGATGGAGTCCAGCCCGCCGCCGGTGTCCCCGTGGGCATGGATCAGCAAGGCCACCAGCACCGGCGTCAGGAATATGCCCAACAGGTTCGAGGCCGAGGCGGCGCAGACGGCGGCGGCCACATTGCCCCGGCCGATCGAGGTGAAGGCGATCGACGACTGCACGGTCGAGGGCAGGCAGCACAGGAATAACATGCCGGTCGAGAGGGTGGGGGACAGCACGCCCGACCTGGCGATCAACAGGCCCAGGAGCGGGAACAGCACGAAGGTGAAGGCCAGGATCAGCAGGTGCAGCCGCCAGTGGATCATGCCCGCCACCACAGCCTCGCGCGACAGCTTGGCGCCGTGCAGGAAGAACAGCAGGGCGATGGCGATCTTGACGATCCAGCCGAGGATCACGGCCAATTCGCCGCGCACCGGAATGATCGAGGCCAGGATCACCATGCTGACCAGCAGCAGGATGTAGGGGTCGATCTTCAGCTTGGCGAGGAGGTCTTTGAACAAGCGCAGCATCCTAGCGGCGACGCCCTGCGTCCTTCGAGGCCGCTGCGCGGCGCCTCAGGATGAGGGATTCAAGATTTGGCTCAACGTTCCTCGTCCTGAGGTGCGAGCCATCGGCGAGCCTCGAAGGACGCAGGGCCTAGGCGCTGACCAGAAGCGACAACTGACGGTCAACCTGGTCGTTGCGGCCCTCGGCGATCTCGCGGTCGGTCAGGCGCGTGGGATAGTCGCCGGTGAAATAGTGGTCGGTGAACTGCGGGCGGGCGGGGTCACGAGGACCGGCCTCCAGCGCTTGATAAAGGCCATCGACCGACAGGAAGCCGAGGCTGTCCACTTCCAGGAACCGGGCCATCTCTTCCAGCGACTTGTTGGCCGCCAGCAGTTGGTCGCGCTCGGGCATGTCGATGCCATAGAAGTCAGGCCACTTGATCGGCGGGCTGGCCGAGCGGAGGTGGACCTCCTTGGC
This sequence comes from Caulobacter sp. DWR2-3-1b2, assembly GCF_049896345.1. Taxonomy (NCBI): domain Bacteria; kingdom Pseudomonadati; phylum Pseudomonadota; class Alphaproteobacteria; order Caulobacterales; family Caulobacteraceae; genus Caulobacter; species Caulobacter sp. DWR2-3-1b2. The sequence goes on from NZ_JAFCUC010000002.1 coordinate 107,545, forward strand.
GCCGGCCTCGCGGACCATGCGGACGATCTTCAGCGAGGTTGTGCCGCGCACGATCGAGTCGTCGATCAGGATCACGCGCTTGCCTTCCAGCACGGCGCGGTTGGGGCTGTGCTTCATGCGCACGCCCAGTTCGCGCACGCCCTGGGTGGGCTGGATGAAGGTGCGGCCCACATAGTGGTTGCGGATGATGCCCAAGTCGAAGGGCAATCCGCTCTGCTGGGCGTAGCCGATGGCGGCGGGCACGCCGCTGTCGGGCACCGGCACCACGACGTCGGCCTCGATGCCGGTCTCGATGGCCAGGCGCTGGCCCATGCGCTTGCGCACGTCATAGACCGAGCGACCGTTGACCACGCTGTCGGGGCGGGCGAAATAGACATATTCGAACACGCAGGGGCGAGCTGGCAGGCTGTTGAACGGCTTGGTCGACTTCACCCCGGTCTCGGAGATGACCACCATCTCGCCGTGCTCGACGTCGCGCACGAAACGGGCGCCGATCATGTCGAGGGCGCAGGTCTCGGAGGCCAGAACCGGCTTGCCGTCGAGATCGCCCAGGACCAGCGGGCGGATGCCCAGCGGGTCGCGCACGCCGATCATCTTCTTGTTGGTGATGGCGACCAGAGCATAACCGCCCTCGATCTGGGCGACGGCGTCGATGAAGCGATCCACGATGCGAGCCTTCCGCGAGCGGGCAATCAGGTGGAGGATCACCTCGCTATCGCTGGTCGACTGGAAGATGGCGCCTTCCTGCACCAGCCGCTCGCGCAGGGTCAGGAAGTTGGTCAGGTTGCCGTTGTGGGCGATGGCCACGCCGCCGGTCTCGAGATCGGCGAACATTGGCTGGACATTGCGGATGCCGCTGCCGCCGGCCGTGGAATAGCGGGTATGGCCGATGGCCATACTTCCTGGCAGACGCTCCACCAGGTCATTGCCGGTAAAGGCGTCGCCCACATGGCCCATATGCCGTTCGGTGTGGAAGCGCTGGCCGTCGAAGGCGGCGATGCCGCAGGCTTCCTGGCCGCGATGCTGCAGGGCGTGCAGTCCCAGGGCGGTGATGGCGGCGGCGTCGCGAACGCCATAAACGCCAAAAACCCCGCATTCGAGACGCAGGGTGTCGTCCTCCGGGTCACGCCAAGGGGCGGAGGAAAAGCGGTCGGTCGACTGGCCGAAAGACGTCATCGCGATTTCTCCACCAGCTCGTCGACGGAGCGACGCTGGGTTCTATCATAGCCTGGTTCGCCCGGCTTGGGTTCGGACGGTTTGTCGCTGGCGCCATCATGGACGGCGTCCTCGATGGCGGGCGCCAGTTTTCCGGCAAGGCCGGCGCCCTTGGGGGCAAAGACCTTCAGCACCTTGGCGCTGGCCGTAGATAGGGGGTAGAGCGCCGATTTCGAGACCCAGGCGGGAATGCGGTCGGGCGGTGTGGCCATGTTAAACACCAGATTGAACACCCCCAGCACCACCAGGCCCCGGATCAGGCCGAACGCCATGCCCATCAGCCGGTCCAGGGTTCCCAGCGCGCCGTCGGCGTGCAGCGTCCGGCTGATCGAGGCGCCCAGTAGCCGCAGCAGGATGAAGGCGATGACGAAGGTGACCAGGATGGCGGCCGCCGTGGCCGCCCAGTCGGGGTCCATCAGGCCACGAAACAGCGGTCCGGTGATCCGCAGCCCCAGCAGGGCGACCAGCGCGGCGATGATGAACGACAGGGCCGAGGTCAGCTCGCGGGAGGCGCCGCGCGCGAAGCCCACGATGGCCGAGACCAGCAGGATCAGGCCGAAGATGATGTCGAAAGGCGTCACGTCAGCTGACCCCAGATTTCGTCGCCGATCCGCCGCACCGCGTCGGCCAGTCGCGACACGCCGGCCACCGGCAGGGCGCCGCCGCCTTCGGGCAGGCCCGACAACGGACCCAGGGCTCGACCAAAGCCGAGTTTCGCGGCTTCTTTCAAACGCGTCTCCATACGGCTCACGGGCCGCACCTCACCGGAAAGACTGACCTCGCCGAACACGACGCAGTCCTGCGGCAGGGCGATGTCCAGGGCCGAGGAGGCCAGGGCCGCCGCCGCCGCCAGGTCCGCCGCGGGCTCGGTGATCCGCAAGCCCCCAGCGACGTTCAGATAGACGTCCTTGTTGCCAAAACCAAGGCCGCATCGGCTTTCTAGCACGGCCAGCACCATGGCCAGGCGCCCGGAATCCCATCCGACCACCGCGCGTCGCGGTGTTCCGTACGCGGAGGGCGCGACCAGGGCCTGGAACTCCACCAACACGGGTCGCGAGCCCTCGATACCGGCGAATACCGCCGCCCCCGCCGCCCGCTCGCCGCCCTCGTTGAGGAACAGGGCCGAGGGGTTTTTGACCTCGCGCAGGCCCGAATCGCCCATCTCGAACACGCCGATCTCGTCGGTGGCCCCGAACCGGTTCTTGGCCCCGCGCAGGATGCGGAACGGATAGCCGCGCTCGCCCTCGAAGCTGAGCACCGCGTCGACCAGATGCTCGACCACGCGCGGCCCGGCGATCTGGCCGTCCTTGGTGACGTGGCCGACCAGCAGGATGGCCACGCCCTTTTTCTTGGCAAGGCGCACCAGTTCTTGGGCGCAGGCCCGCACCTGGGTCACCGTGCCGGGACCGGCCTCGTGGGCGTCGCTCCACATGGTCTGGATCGAGTCGATGACCACCAGGTCGAAATTGTCGCGCTTCAGTCCGTCGAGGATGTCACGCAGGCTGCTCTCGGCGGCGAGCTTCACATCGGCATGGGCCAGGCCCATGCGCTCGGCGCGGCCCCGGATCTGGGCCACGGCCTCTTCGCCGGAGATATAGGCGCAGGACGCGCCGCGCATCGAGGCCTTGGCCACCACCTCCAGCAACAGGGTGGACTTCCCCACTCCGGGGTCGCCGCCGATCAGGATGGCCGAGCCCGGCACCACGCCGCCGCCGCACACCCTGTCGAATTCGTCGACCCCGGTGATGATGCGGGGTGGGGCGGGGGTGTCGCTTTCCAGGCCGGTGAACTGCAAACCGCGCGCGCGGCTGGCCTTGGTGACCGACAAGGCCCCTGGGGCGCGAGCGCCGGTTTCCTCAACCAGGGTGTTCCAGCCCTGACAGGCCGAGCATTGCCCCGACCACTTGGTCGTGACCGCGCCGCAGGACTGGCAGGCATAGACGGCGCCGTCTCGGGCCATGGGGTCTCCTGATTCGCGCGTGACTGGAGACTACAGGGTGCCGGGGCGATGCGCCAAAGCCGGACGTGGGATGGGCGTCCGTCCGAGCGGGGAAGAATTGGCTCCGACCACCACACCGACCTTGTATGTTCGGCGGTAGATGTTCGGATTCGGGGGAAACGCACGATGTCAGCTGCTGAACACGGCGCCGGTTCGTTCAACCTTTTCGGCCGCTTGGCGAATTTGTTGCGATCTCCTTCGGCCGAATGGGATCAGATCGACCAAGAGCCAACCAGACTTGGCTATCTCAATCTTGGCTATGTAGGACTTGTCGCCGCGATCCCATCGGCGGCCAAGTTGGTCCTCATCCAGCTCTTCGGCCACGGGTTCTTGCCCTTAAAACCGATGATCGCCGGCGCGGCCGTTCAGTATGCGCTGACCTTGTTGTCCGTTTTTGCTCTCGCCTTGGTCATCAACGGTGTTGCTCCGGGTTTCGACGGGCGACGCGATTTCGTTCGGGCTCTGAAGGTTGCCGCCTACGCATCTACACCAGGCTGGCTCTTTGGTCTGCTGGGTGTGTTCCCTCTGCTGGGCATCGTGGGCGTTTTGGCGAACCTCTATGGCGTGTACCTGTACTATGTCGGGCTGCCCAGGCTGATGAGGTCGGCCAAGGAGAAGGCGTTCGGCTATATGGCCGTTGCAACGATTTGTTGGATCGTGCTGTTCGTCGGGACCAGTACAGCAACCAACCTGACGGCGGGGTGGATCGCCTTTCATGGCGACGCCTTCACGGGAAGCACGCCGAAATCCATCCTAAACGACGACAAGGCCGCTGCCGAGATGTTCGAGGCGATGCAGGCTCAAGCGGCTACGAACGCCAATGTCGCAGCCGCCCGTGCACCGGTGAAGGGGCTGGGCGCTCTGCTGCCGCTTGATATCGCGGGTTATCAGAGGGCTGGCGGTGAGAGCGGCTGGAACGAGACCACCGGCACCTCGGTGGGCAAGGGTGACTATATTCGGGGCGCGTTGAAATTCAGCCTGACGATTACCGATCTGGGGCCATCTTCTATCATGGCGAGCGTGGCGACGGCGATTAGCAATCCCTCCACGCGCAAGACGGCCAACGGCTATGAAACCGTCGAGAAGCTCAATGGAAGGCTGGTCACGGAAAAATGGGACAACACCACTAACTCGGGGAGCTACAGCATGCTGGTGGCTGACCGCTTCACGGTGGAGGCTGCTGGTCAAACGGCGGACATCGACGAACTGCGGCAAGCGGTGAATGCGGTGGACGCCGCGCGGCTGGAGGTCTTGTCCCGCGAGCCTATCGAGCCTTGACCACCCGCCGCGCCCGGGGCGCGATGCGGGTGAGCAGCTCATAGGCCGTGGTGCCCGCCGCCGCCGCCGCGTCGTCGACCAGGCGGTCGGGGCCGATGATCTGCATCATCGCACCCGGCCTTGCCGCGTCGCAATCGGTGATGTCGACGGCGATCAGGTCCATGGAGACCCGGCCCAGCATCGGCCGCAGGGCGCCGTCGAACCACATCGCCCCGCGCGGATGGGCGGCGCGGGGCACGCCGTCGGCGTAGCCGGCCGCCAGTATGGCGACGCGGGTGGTCTCGGTGGCGGTGAAGGCCGCGCCATAGCCGATGCTCTCGCCGCGCGGCACGACCCGCGCCTGCAGGATCGGCGCTTCCAGGGTGGCCACGGCCTTGATCCGGGCGTCGGGCAGGTCGCGCGGGCCGCCGCCATAGAGGCTGATCCCGGGACGCGCCTGATCGAACTGGTAGTCGCCGCCCAGGAAGATCCCGCCGGAATTGGCCAGGCTGCGACGGGCGTTGGGGAACAGGGCCGCCGCCTCGGTGAAGCGGGATAGCTGCCGGGCGTTCAAAGCATGGTCCGGCTCGCTGGCGCAGGCCAGGTGGCTGATCACGAGGGTGAGGTTGACGTGCTTGAGGCGGTCCATGGCCCCGGTCAGCACGACGGCCTCCTCCGGACGCAGGCCCAGGCGGTTCATGCCGGTGTCGATGTGCAGGGCGGCGTCCAGCACTCGGCCGCGCGCATGGCTATTCCAAGCCTCGATCTGCGGCAGGCTGTTGAGCACCGGCGTCAGGCGCGCGGCCTCGATGGCCGGGGCCGCGCCGGGCGTCACGCCGTCGAGCAGGTAGATCGTGGCGTCCCGATCACCCAAACTCGCGCGCAAGGCCAGGCCCTCCGACAGCCGGGCGACATAGAAGCTCCGCGCGCCTTCGTCCCACAGCCGGCCCGCCACCAAGGCCGCGCCCAGTCCGTAGCCGTCGGCCTTGACCGCCGGCGCGATCTCGGCCCCGCCCGCCGCGGCCTTGAGCACGGCGTGGTTGGACGCCAGGGCGTCGAGGTCGAGGGTGAGCAGGCTGGTTTCGGTCACGGGGCAGGGCGTAACCGAGGCCGCCGTCCAAGGCCAGTGGAGATCGCGTTCAGTGATGCAGCAGAAACTGTGTCGCCAGGTTCTCCACACCGCTGGCCAGGATCTGCACGCCGATGCACAGCAATAGAAAGGCGACCAGACGCGACATCACCCGAGCACCAGAGACGCCAAGCAGGGCCATGACCCGATCCGAGGCGCGATACAGCAGCCAGATCGACAAGGCGATCGCCACGGCCGCCAGGCTCGCGCCCAGGAAAAATGGCACCACGGTGTGTCCGCCGGCCGGCCTCTGGGAAGACAGGGCGATGGCCACGGCGATCGAGCCTGGTCCGGTGGTGAACGGCATGGTCAGGGGGAAGAAGGCGATGTCCTCGGCGCGTTGCTGGGCCGGCGCGGCGTCGCCGCTCTTGCGGTCCTCGTAGTCTTCTGGATCCATCAACAGGCCCCACGCGCGGATCGCCACAACCAGCCCGCCAGCCACCCGCAGAGCGCCCAGGCTGACACCGAAGAAGTTGAGGATATAGCCGCCCAGTAGCAGCGAGCCGAGCAGGATGGCCAGGGCGTAGACCGCGATCTTGGCGGCCAGGGCGTGGCGCTCGGCCGGCGTGCGATGGCTGAGCACCTGGTGGAAGATCAGCGAGGCGCCGACCGGATTGACGATCGAGAACAGCGCCGGAAAGGCTAGCAGGAAGGCGCCTGCCACGGTGTCCAGGGGCAGGGGGTGGAAGTCCATCGATCAGCCTCGCGATGTGAACGGCGCGACCCTGACCCGTGTTTGTCCGTCAGGTCAAACCTCAGCGCGCCCCTATTCCTCGCTGCCGCTGCGGTGCTGGTGGAAATAGTGGTCGCGGGCCAGATTGCCAAAGCGGGTGGTGTCGCTGTTGAACGACAGGCGCACGGTCCCGATCGGGCCGTGCCGCTGCTTGGCGATGATCACCTCGGCCAAGCCCTGCAGGCGGTCCATGTCCTCCTGCCATTGGAGGTGCTCGGGCGTGCCTTCGCGGGGCTCGGCGCGGCCGACATAGTAGCTCTCGCGATAGACGAACCAGACCATGTCGGCGTCCTGCTCGATCGAGCCCGATTCCCGAAGGTCGGAGAGCTGGGGCCGCTTGTCCTCACGGTTCTCGACCTGGCGAGATAGCTGCGACAAGGCGATCACCGGGCAGGCAAGTTCCTTGGCCAAGGCCTTGAGACCCATGGTGATCTGGCTGACTTCCTGAACCCGGTTGGCGTTGGCGCCCAGGTCCGAGCCGGTGACCAGCTGCAGGTAATCGACCACCACCAGGTCCAGGCCCACCTGGCGTTTCAGGCGACGGGCCCTAGCGGTCAGCTTGGCGATCGAGATGCCGCCGGTGGCGTCGATATAGAGCGGCGCCTCCTGCAGCTCGATGGCCGCGTCGCGCACCCGGCCAAACTCCGAGGCGTCGATCTCGCCCTTGCGCAGCCGGTCGCCCGACACGCCCGAGGCGTCGGCCAGCATCCGCAACGCCAGCTGCTCGGCGCTCATTTCCAGCGAGAAGAAGGCGACGACGCCGCCGCTGACCGTCTTCTTGCTGCCGTCCGGCTGGGGTTCCCAGGCATATTTGCGGGCGATGTTGAAAGCGATGTTGGTGGCCAAGGCCGTCTTGCCCATCGATGGGCGGCCAGCCAGCACCACGAGGTCGGAGGGGTGCAGACCGCCGATCTTCTGGTCCAGGTCGATCAGGTCACAAGCCAGGCCCGACATGCCGCCGTCGCGGCTGTAGGCCTCGGCGGTCATCTCGACCGCGCCGCGCAGGGCGTCGCCGAAGCTGACGAAACCGGAGCTGGCCACGCCGCTTTCGGCCAGGGTGTAGAGCTGCTGCTCGGCCGCCTCGATCTGGTCACGGGCCGGAAGCTGCACCTCGCCATGGCCGTGGGCGGTCGTCGAGATCGTCCCGCCGATGCGGATAAGGTCGCGGCGCAGGGCCAGGTCGAACACCGCCCGCGCATAGTCGCCGACATTGGCGGCGGGGGGCGCGCGATCGACGAGGTCGGCCAGATAGCGCAGGCCGCCCAGTTCCTCGAAGGCCGGGTCCTTCTTGAACTCGTCGGCCAGCAGGATCGGCTCGGCCAGCTGGCCCTTGCGAATGTGGGTCTCGATCGCGCCGAACAGCCGGGCGTGGAAGGGCTCGTAGAAGTGACGGCCCTGCAGGCTGTCGGTCAGGCGCTCATAGGCGGCGTTGTCGTACAGCAGCACGCCCAGCAGCGCCTGCTCGGCCTCCAGATTGTGCGGCGCGACAGCGACGATGATCTCGCCCATCGGAGAGAACGGGCGGAGGTCTAGAGCGGGGACGAGCGACATAGGCACAGGTTAACGCGGAGCCTTCCCTCGCACACGGTCCGCATGGCCGACGGCGACAGATGAACGGGGATGTTTTGTGTATGTTCTGCGCTCGGCTTACGACAGGCCCGGACGCATGAGAAAGGCGCGGAGATCGCTCTCCGCGCCTTATGGATTGACCCTAGGTCAGCCTACCAGCTGTAGCTGAGGCGGCCATAGACCAGTCGCCCGTTGAAGCCATAGGGCGAGAAGTTGCTGTAGGGCCCCGCACCGCTGGTGTTGAGATTGGGCGGCACTTGGTTGGTGTAGGAGTCGAACAGATTGTCGGCGCCCACCGAGGCCGTCAACCCGATCGGGAAGGTGTAACGGGCTTCGGCGTCGATGACGCCGCTCTTGCCGGTGTGCCAGTCGGTGCTGCCGTCATTGGCGGTGCCGGGGGCCAGCACGTCACCATAGAAGGTCGAGCGCAGGGTCGCTCCCCACTGGTTCTTGCTCCAGTCGCCCTGCAGGGTGACCTTCTGGCGCGGCGTGCCCTTTTCGAAGCGCAGGGTGGCTTGGCGGGCGAACAGCGATTGCGGCTTGGCCAGGGTGGTGGTGACCGGCGTCTTGTCGACGCTGAAGTCGTTGAGATTGCCCGCCAGGGTCAGGTCGAACGTGCCGGCCTGTTCGTCATTGATCCGGTAACGCGCCACCACGTCGATCCCCTGGGTCGAGGTGTCGACGCCGTTGATGAAGATCCGGGCTGCGGTCGTGCCATAGCGCGCGAGCAGGGCGCCGATCTGGGCGGCGTTGGGGTTGGACGCGCTGGCGGCGTTCGAGAACAGTTCCGACAGCACGATGCGGTCACGCACGTCGATCTTGTAGCTGTCGATCGTCAGCTCGAAGGCGCCCTTGCGATAGACCGCGCCGAGCGAATAGTTGGTCGATTTCTCGGCCTCAAGCGGCTTGCCGCCCAGCGCCAGGCCCACCGGGCTGACCGACGGATAGGTGCCGGATTCGAACGGCACCAACACCGTGCCGCCGCCGCCCGGCAGAGCCTGGGCCACATAGGTGATCGAGGTGGCGGTGTAGTACTGCTGCTGCAGGCTCGGGGCGCGGAAGCCGGTCGAGACCCCGCCGCGCAGCGCGAAGGCGGGGGTAAAGTCATAGCGCGCCGTGAACTTGCCCGTCGTGCTGGAGCCGAAGTCCGAATAGTCCTCGTAGCGGCCCGCGACGCCGACGGTCAGCTTGTCGGCGACCTTGCCTTCCAGGTCGATATAGACCCCGACCTCGTGGCGATCGACATCGACAGCGTTGCTCGGCGCGAAGCCGGTGAAGCCGCGTGAGCCGAAGGCCAGAGTCGGCGAGACCGTACCGCGGGCATAGGAAGCGACCTCGCCTGCATTGATCTGGAAGCCTTCGCGGCGGGCTTCCAGACCAAAGGCGACGTTCAGCGGAGCGGCCAGGCCCACCTCGACCTCGCGGCTGGCGTCCAGGCCGAAGGTCAACTGGTCATAGGTCAGGCCGCCGGCCTTGAAGCTGTGCGGCGAGGTCGGGCCATAGGACGGGTTGATCGTGTTCTCGACACCAAAGTCGATGTCGTTGCGGCCATAGACCAGGTTGGTGTCGATCTTGAAGCTGCCCAGTTCGCCGCGCAGGCCGCCGGCTGCCGTGACGTCCTCGGTGTCGGTGGTCACCAGCGGCAGGTAGCCGCTCGGATAGACCGACGGGATGTTCTGGCTGGCGTCGGTGGGCAGGCGGAAGCTGGCGGCGGAGTTGGCGTCGCGCTGCTGATAACCATACCAGCCATAGGCTTCCCAGCCGGCCGCCAGGGGCTTGGCGGCGTTCAGATAGACCGAGACGTCCTCGGTCTTCGGATCGCCGGTGCGGCCGGTGACGCGGGCGGGACTGACGCGCGGGTCGAAATCGGCGCGATTGGTCGGGTCGAGGTCGCGGTACTGGGCCGAGACGGTCAGGAAGCCGTCGCTGCCCAGCTTGAAGCCCTGCCAGCCAGACACGGTGGCCGAGGCGCCGTCGGTGATGTCGCGCTTGCCGCCGTAGAACCCATTCAGCTGGGTCACGTACTCGCCGTAGGTCACGGTTAGGCCGCCGCCGTGATCGGCCTCGCGCAGGCGCAGATTGACGACGCCGGCGATGGCGTCCGAACCGTATTGGGCCGAGGCGCCGTCGCGCAGCACCTCGATGCGGTCGATGGCGCTAGTGGGGATGGCGTTCAGATCGACGGCGGCCGAGCCGCGCCCGACCGAGCCGTTGACATTGATCAGGGCCGAGGTGTGACGGCGCGCGCCGTTGACCAGCACCAGGGTCTGGTCGGGACCCATGCCGCGCAGCACCACGGGACGGATGGCGTCGGTGCCGTCGGTGTTGGACGGTCGCGGGAAGGTGATTGAAGGCACGGTGGCGGCCAGGGCGGTGGCGATGTCGGTGGCGCCGCGCTGTTGCAGGGCCTTGGCGGTGACCACATCGACGGGCGCCAAGGTGTCGAGGCGCGAACGGCCAGTGGTGCGGGTGCCGGTGACGACCACCTCTTCGACTGCGGTCTGTTCATCCGGGTTCGGCGCCGTGGATTGGGCTTGGGCGACGCCGGCGAAAGCGGCCACGGACGTGGCGGTCAACAGGAAGCTCTTGAAACGCATGACAGTATTCCCCTCTGGAAGCTCCGGGGGCGTCTCGCGCCTTTTTTCCCGAGGCGGGGAGTTCAGTCTCCCCTGGCTAGAGGATGGGTATCGCGGCGTTCGCCTACAAGCTGAGCATTTCTATGTAATTGCACAGAAAAAAACGGCGCGGATTGCTCCGCGCCGTTTTTCAGGTTTCTCAAGGCGCTACGAGCCGATCAGGACTCGTAGTGGTCGCCTTCGAACGAACCGGCGCCACCGGCGGCCATGTCCGAAGCGGCTTCGGCCTCAGCGGCGCGATCCTCTTCGAACTGGGCGGCGACGACGTTTTCGCCGCGCGCTTGGCGATCGGCTTCATCCTGGCTGCGCGCGATGTTGAGGGTAACCGTGATGGTCACCTCGGCGTGCAGCTTCACCTTCACTTCGTGAAGACCCAGGTTCTTGATCGGCTTGTCGAGGACGATCATCGAGCGATCGATCTTGCCGCCGCCGCCCTTGATGGCGTCGGCGACGTCGCGCCCCGCGACCGAACCGTACAGCTGGCCGCTTTCGCCGGCTTGACGGATCATCACATAGGTCGTGCCGTCCAGACCTTCGCCGGCCTTGCCGGCGTTTTCGCGGTTCTTGACGTTGCGAGCTTCGATTTCAGCGCGCTGAACCTCGAAGTTCTTCAGGTTGGCCGAGTTGGCGCGCAGCGCCTTGGAACGCGGCAGCAGGAAGTTACGGGCGAAGCCGTCCTTCACCGTGACCACGTCGCCGAGGACGCCAGTGCCTTCGACGCGTTCGAGCAGGATAACTTTCATCGTGGTGTCTCCCTTACTTCACGACGTAGGGGAGCAGAGCCAGGAAGCGGGCGCGCTTGATGGCCTTGGCCAGTTCGCGTTGCTTCTTGGCCGACACCGCGGTGATGCGCGACGGCACGATCTTGCCGCGTTCGGAAACGTAACGCTGCAGCAGCTTCACGTCCTTGTAGTCGATCTTCGGCGCGTTGGCGCCCGAGAACGGGCAGACCTTGCGGCGGCGGAAGAACGGGCGGCGGGCGCCGGCGCCGGCGGCCGGAGCGGCGGCTTCGGGAGCGGTTGTATCGGTCATGATCTCTCTTCTCCCTTACGCGGCCGGCGCGAATTCGTCGCGCGGGCGCTCAGTGCGCTCGCCACGTTCGCGGTCGCGACGGGCCAGAACCGGCGACAGTTCCAGGTCCAGCTCTTCGACGCGGATGGTCATGAAGCGCAGCACGTCTTCATTGATCAGCAGCTGACGTTCCATCTCCTTGACGGCCGCAGCCGGAGCGTCGATGGCGAGCAGGGAATAGTGGCCCTTGCGGTTCTTCTTGATGCGATAGGTGAGGTTACGCAGGCCCCAGTATTCGATCTTGGCGATGTGACCGCCATTTTCTTCCAGGAGGGCCTTGAGTTGCTCATTCAGAGCTTCGGCCTGTTGCGGCGAGATATCCTGCCGCGCGATGACCACGTGTTCGTAGAACGACATGTTTTCCTTCTTCCGGCTTGGACAGCGGCGTGAGCGACGGCGGAAGTCCGTCGATCACGATGGATCCTGCATGCCGAGCGGGAAATCCCGACCCATAGGGCTGCGTGCAAGACCGCCATCCGTGAGAGGGCGCGCTATTACAGGAAAGCCGGCGGATAGGCAAGGAAGCCGTTGGTCGCCCGGTTTAAAGGCCGTCGTGGCAATATCATACAAATGTGCAGCCTGGCCCCTTCGGTCTGGTGCTAGCGCGTGGTATCGGGCGAACATGGGGTTTCGACCGTCTTCCTTGATCATGGCCGTCTCGGTCGCCCTGGCCGCCGCCGCGCCGGCTGTGGCGGGCGACGTGGTGAAAAAGCCCGACCTGTCGGTCTGGGGCAGTGACGGCCACTTCCGAGGCTATTCGGCCGCCTTGCCGCTGGATCTGTCAACCGACGCCGAGAGCGCTCGGGTGACCGCCAAGGTGGCCGGCGCGATCGATGACCCGACCTACAATCTCGACCTCAATCTCAGCCAGAAGCCCGACGAGCACGGCCAGGCCAATCGGTCGCTCTCGGCCGGCGCTTCGTGGAACGCGCGCGAAGCGGCGATCCGCTCGTCTCTGGCGCGATCGTTCGGCTTCGGCATTCTGCCCAAGACCAACTATGTGCGGCTGTCGATGGACATGAACGCCACCCAGCCGGTGTATCTACGGGGCCGCACGCCGGTGACCCGGGCCAGTCTTCGCTCCGAACTGACCCTGGATGGCCGGCCGGTGGCCTCCATCGCCGTGGGCGGCGGCACGATGGGCGAGGAGGGCTTCGACGTCAGCCTGACCCGGCCTTTCGACATCCCCGCCGAGTTCACCGTCAGCCTGCGCGCCGCCGACGAGAGGGTCCAGGACGGCCGGGTGATGGTCAAGCTGGTCCGGACGAGCTGGTAGGGTCCGGTACCGAGCGCGCCGGACCGAAGTCCGACGCTCCCAATGCTACTTCTTGGCCGCCTTGTAGGCCTTCACGGCGTCCATGGTCTGGGTGACGTGGCCGGCGAAATTGCCGTCGCTGTAGGCCATCAGGATCTTGCCGTTCGGCGCGATGACGTAGGAGGTGCGGTTTGACAGGCCGCCCGGCATCGGCACGCCGACCGCCTTCAAAGCCACGTCGTAGGACTTGATCAGGCCGTTGGGGGCGGCGGCCACTGCGAACTTGTCGCGGCAGTGTTCCTTGGAAAAGTCCTTGATGCGGTCGACGGCGCCGGCCGTGACACCGATCACCGTGGCGCCCAGCTTTTCGAATTCCGGCGTCGCCTCGGCGAACTCATGGGCCTCGGCCGTGCAGCCCGAGGTGTAGGCGGCGGGGAAGAAATAGAGGACCACGGGGCCCTTCTTCAGCGCCTTGGACAGGGTGAACTTGAAATCCTTGCCGGCCAGGGCGGCGGGGGCGGTGAAGTCGGGCGCCTTGTCGCCGACCTTGAGGGCGGCCAGGGCGGGCGAGGCGGCGGCCAAGGCGCCGCAGAGGGCGAGGCTGGCGAACAGGCGTTGCATGCTTTGGGCTCCAGAGACCTTAGATCACCCGAGCTACGGGTCGGGCGGCAATTTGGACGCCCTGCAACGGAAAGCAAGAGAAGTCGGCGACCGCTGTCTCGCTTGCCCGTCGGCGGGCTTTCCCCTAACCCTCCGCGCCTGCAATCTATAAAAGAGAGGCGCGAGCTTCCATGAGCATCGCTTTCATTTTTCCCGGCCAAGGCAGCCAGACGGTCGGCATGGGCGCCGACCTGGCCCAGGCCTTCGCCTCCGCCCGCGAGGTCTTCCAGGAGGTCGACGACGCCCTTGGCCAGAAGCTGTTCAAGCTGATGGTCGAGGGGCCTGAGACCGACCTGACCCTGACCGAGAACGCCCAGCCCGCCCTGATGGCGGTCAGCCTGGCGGTCGCCCGCGTGCTGGAGAAGGAATTTGGCGTCGGCGTCGATCGCGCCGCCTTCGTGGCCGGTCACAGCCTGGGCGAATACAGCGCCCTGGCCGCCGCGGGCGCGATCACCCTGTCCGATACGGCCCGCCTGCTGAAGCTGCGCGGCCAGGCCATGCAGCGCGCCGTGCCGGTGGGCGAGGGGGCCATGGCCTCCTTGATCGGTCCCAAGACCGACCTGGCCCTGGCGGAAGCCGCCGCGGCGGCCGGCTCTGAAGTCGGCGTCTGCGTCGTGGCCAATGACAACAACAACGGCAATGTGGTGATCTCCGGCGAGAAGGCCGCCGTGGACAAGGCCATTGAGAAGGCCAAGGAACTGGGCGCGCGGGCCATTCCGCTGAACGTCTCGGCGCCGTTCCACTGCCCGTTGATGCGGCCCGCCGCCGACGAGATGGAGGAGGCCCTGGCCAACACCCTGATCGTCGCGCCCCGTGCGCCGCTGGTGGCCAATGTCACCGCCTCGCCGGTCCATGATCCCGATGTCATCCGCCGTCTGCTGGTCGAGCAGATCACGGGCCGGGTACGCTGGCGCGAGAGCATGACCTGGCTAGCGGGCGAGGGCGGCGTCACCCGTTTCGCCGAGGCCGGGGCCGGCAAGGTGTTGTCGGGCATGGCCAAGCGGATCGCTCCGGATGCGCAAGCCGTTCCCCTGAACAGCCCGGCCGACCTCGAAGCCTTCGCAAAGTCGCTCTAGACCAGGAAATCAGATCATGTTCGATCTCACGGGCAAGACCGCCCTTGTCACCGGCGCCACGGGCGGCATCGGCGGCGCCATCGCCAAGGCTCTGCATGAGCAGGGCGCCCATGTCGTTCTGTCTGGCACCCGCGAATCAGCTTTGTCGGAGCTGGCCGCCCAGTTCGGCGAGCGCGTGTCGTTCGTCGCCGCGAATCTGTCGGACGCCGCCGCCGTCGATGGCCTGGTCGCCAAGGCCGAGGAGGCCGCCGGCGCGCCGCTCGACATCCTGATCGCCAACGCCGGGATCACCCGCGACGGCCTCCTGGTGCGGATGAAGGACGAGGACTGGGACACCGTGATCAAGGTGAATCTGGAAGGCTATTTCCGCCTGTCACGCGCCGCCGCTAAGGGCATGATGAAGCGCCGCGCGGGCCGGATCATCGGCATCACCTCGATCGTCGGCGTCACCGGCAATCCCGGCCAGACCAACTACGCCGCCTCCAAGGCCGGCATGATCGGCTTCTCCAAGGCTCTGGCTCAGGAACTGGCCAGCCGAGGCGTCACGGTCAATTGCGTGGCCCCCGGCTTTATCGCCAGCCCGATGACCGACGCCCTCAACGACGCCCAGAAGATGAGCATTCTGTCGACGATTCCGGCCGGTCGTCTGGGCGAGGGGAGCGATATCGCGGCGGCGTGCGTTTATCTCGCCAGTGACCAGGGCGGCTATGTCACGGGTCAGACCTTGCACGTCAACGGCGGCATGGCCATGATCTGACCAAGTCGTCTTTCCGGGGTTTCACGCCTTTCCGCTTTGAAAGGCCCAGGCCCTGATTTCTAAAGAGTACAGCCGCTAGTCACCCGAAAAAGAACGTGATAGGCGGTGGCCCGACAATTCCCGTGGGGGGTTAGGTTCGCCGAAACCGCCTGCGGAACTGCAAGATTTAAAACGAGGGACTAACAGAATGTCCGACATTCTCGAGCGCGTGCGCAAGATCGTCATCGAGCACCTGGATGCCGACCCGGAAAAGGTCACCGAGAAGGCCAGCTTCATCGACGACTTGGGCGCCGACAGCCTCGACAACGTCGAGCTGGTGATGGCTTTCGAAGAAGAATTCGACATCGAAATTCCGGATGACGCCGCCGAGCACATCCAGACCGTCGGTGACGCCGTGAAGTTCATCACGGAAAAGACCGGCGCCTAAGGCGTCGGGTTCGCAAGGCTCGCGAACAGGACTATCAACCGCCGCGTCGCACGGGCCCTTGCCATCGTGCGCGCGGCGGTTTTCGTATGTGGCCGAGATTCGCGAGCCGGGGGGCGCTGGATTTGTCCGAAATCCCCATATGTCCGCGATGCGAAGGTTGGGAGTGATCCATGCGTAGAGTCGTCGTCACCGGGCTTGGCCTTCTGACCCCTCTGGGTCAGGGCGTCGATGTGACCTGGAAGAATATCCTGGCCGGCAAGTCTGGCGCCAACAGGATCTCGGCCTTTGATCCGACCGAATACGCCTGCCAGGTGGCCTGCGAGGTCCCGCGCGTCGATGGCCGCGGCGGCGGCGGCCCGGATGTCGAGGGGGCCTTCAATCCCGACCTGACGATGAGCCCGCGCGATCAGAAGCGCGTCGACGACTTCATTCTGTACGGGATCGCTGCGGCGGACGAGGCCGTGAAGGACTCCGGCTGGGTCCCGGAAACCGACGAGGACAAGTATCGCACCGGCGTGATCATGGGTTCCGGCATTGGCGGCCTGTCGACCATCGCCGACACCGCCCTGGAACTGGAAGCCAAGGGCCCGCGCCGGATCAGCCCGTTCTTCATCTCCTCGGCTCTGATCAACCTGATCTCGGGCCAAGTCTCGATCCGTTATGGCTTCAAGGGTCCCAACCACTCGGTGGTTACGGCCTGCGCCACGGGCGCCCACGCCATCGGGGACGCCTGCCGCCTGATAAAGTATGGCGACGCCGACGTGATGGTGGCTGGCGGCGCCGAGGCGGCCGTCTGCAAGGTCGGCATGGCCGGCTTCATCGCTTGCCGCGCCGTTTCCACCGATTTCAATGACACCCCTGAGAAGGCCTCGCGTCCCTACGACAAGGATCGCGACGGCTTCGTGATGGGCGAGGGCGCTGGCGCCCTGGTGCTTGAAGAATACGAACACGCCAAGGCGCGCGGCGCCAAGATCTATGCCGAGGTCATCGGCTATGGCCTGTCGGGCGACGCCTATCATATCACCGCCCCGGCCGAGGACGGCGACGGCGGCTTCCGCGCCCTGTCGGCGGCGGTCAAGGACGCGGGCCTGCAGCCTTCGGACATCGACTATATCAACGCCCACGGCACCTCCACCATGGCCGACGGCATCGAGGCCGGCGCGGTCGAGCGGTTCCTGGGCGATCACGCCAAGAACGTGGTGATGTCGTCGACCAAGTCGATGACCGGCCACCTGCTGGGCGCGGCCGGCGCCATCGAGGGGATCTTTTCGATCCTGGCCATCCGCGACCAGATCGCGCCGCCGACCATCAACCTGGATAACCCGAACGTGACGGTCGCGATGAACCTGGCGCCCAACAAGGCCGTGCCGATGAAGATCGAGGTGGCGGTGTCCAACAGCTTCGGCTTTGGCGGCACCAACGCCTCCGTCGTGTTCCGCAAAGTCTCGTGAGCCGCAAGCCCGCACCGCTCCGCAAGGCCCCCGCGCCGCGCAAGGCCCCCAAGAAGACCGGGGCGCGCCGGCGCGAGACCGCCTCAATCGGCCGCCGCCTGATCGCCATGGGCGTGGGCGGGCTGACCATACTGGGCGTCGTCGCCATGCTGGCCGTGTTGGGTGGCCTGTGGGTTTATCAGGGTCCGGGTCCCGCCGCCAAGTCGGGTGAGGCGACCAATGTCGTCCTGCGGCGCGGCGCCAGCCTGCCAGAGATCGCCTCGACCCTTGAACAGGCGGGCGTGATCCGCTCGTCCTCGCTGTTCCTGACCGCCGCCCAGACCACCGGCGCGGCGCGACGCTTGAAGGCCGGTGAGTACGAATTTCCGACCCACGCCTCGCTGCGCGAGGTGCTGGCCAAGATCCGCGACGGCAAGATCGTCCGCCACCACGTGACCGTCGCTGAGGGCCTGACCTCCGACATGGTGGTCGACATCCTGATGCGCGCCCCGGAACTGACAGGCACCGTGCCTACCCCGCCGGAGGGCTCGATCCTGCCCGAGACTTACCAAGTCGTGCGCGGCGAGGACCGGGCGGCGGTGCTGCAGCGGATGATGGACGACCGCGACGCCTTGCTCGACAAGCTGTGGGCCGACCGCCAGCCGGGCCTGCCCTTCGCGACCAAGGACCAGGCCGTGACCATGGCCTCGATCGTCGAAAAGGAAACCGGCCTGGCCAGCGAGCGCCCGCACGTGGCGGCGGTGTTCATCAACCGCCTGCGCCAGGGCGTCCGCCTGGGTAGCGACCCGACGATCATCTATGGCCTGACCCGCGGACGGCCGCTGGGCCGGGGCATCCTGCTGTCTGAACTGCAACGCCAGACTCCCTACAACACCTATCTGATCGACGGCCTGCCGCCGACCCCGATCGCCAATCCTGGCAAGGCCGCCCTGGCCGCCGTGCTCAATCCGATGAACAGCGACGACCTCTACTTCGTCGCCGACGGCACGGGCGGGCACGTGTTCGCCTCGACCTATGAGGAACACGAGCGCAATGTCGCCAAATGGCGCCAGGTGGAGCGGTCGAAAGCGGCCGCCACACCCCAGAAGACGCCGCTGAGCGGAGGCTAGGATGGCGCTATCGGGCATGACCGGCTTCGCCCGCGTCGAGGGCGCGCACGGGGCCTGGTCGTGGGCGGTGGAGGCGCGCAGCGTCAACGGCCGCAATCTGGAGACCCGGTTTCGGGGCCCGCCGGGCTTCGAGAGCCTCGACAAGGCCGCCCGCGACGGCGCCCAGGCCCGGTTTCAGCGCGGCCAACTGACCGTGAACCTGCAGGCCAAGCGCGCCGAGACCGCTGGGACCACCCAGGTCAATGTCGAGGTGCTGGAGCGGTATCTGAAGGCCGGCGGTCCCTATGTCGCCACCGGCATGGTCGGCAAGCCGTCACTGGACGGATTGTTGGCGCTGCGCGGGGTCATTGACGCTCGCGAAGAGGAAGACGCCGCCGAGGACCGCGCCATGGTCGAGGCCGCCATGGCCGCATCGATCGGCCAGGCCCTGGACGGCCTGAAGGCCGCGCGGCTGGAGGAGGGCGCCGCCCTGACCCCGATCCTGGCCGGCGCCGTCGATCGCATCGACAACCTGACCAGCCTGGCAGATCAGGAGGCCGCCGGCCAACCGGCGGTGCTCAAGGAGCGCTACGCCCGGCGCCTGACCGACCTGATCGGCGAATCGGCCTCCGAAGAGCGCATCGTCCAGGAAGCCGCAGCCATGGCGATCAAGGCCGACGTCCGCGAGGAGCTCGACCGCCTGGCCAGCCACGTGGTCGCCGCCCGCGCCCTGATGAACGGCGAGGCCGCCGCCGGCCGCCGCCTGGACTTCCTCAGCCAGGAATTCATGCGCGAGGCCAACACCCTGTGCAGCAAGTCGGCGCTGACGGCGCTGACCACGCATGGTCTCGATCTGAAGGCGACGATCGAGCAATTCCGAGAACAGGTCCAGAATGTCGAATAACCCGCACGGACGCACGCGCGGCCTGCTGCTGATGGTCGTGGCCCCCTCGGGCGTCGGCAAGACCTCGCTGACCCGCCGCCTGGTCGCCGACCACAACGACCTTCACCTGTCGATCAGCGCCACCACCCGCGACGCGCGGCCGGGCGAGCACGACGGGCGCGACTATCACTTCGTCACCCAAGGTGCGTTCCAGGTGATGATCCAGGACGACGCCTTCCTGGAATGGGCCGAGGTTTACGGCAACCACTATGGCAGCCCGCGCGGCCCGATCATGGACGCCTTGGAGCGCGGCGAGAGCGTGTTGTTCGACATCGACTTCCAGGGCGCGATGAAGGTCCACGCCCAACTGCCGGACGACTCGGTGCTGATCTATGTGTTGCCGCCGTCCCTGGCCGAGATGAGCCGCCGCCTGCACGCCCGCAGCCAGGACAGCGAAGAGGTGATCGCCAAGCGCCTGGCGCGCGCCAAGGACGAGGTCGCCGACTGGCAGCGCTTCGACTATGTGATCCTCAACGAGGACTTCGACCGCGCCTATTCCGACCTCGCCCACATCTACCACGCCGAACGCCAGAAGCGCGTTCGCAACCCGTGGATCGGCGGGCTGGTGGCGGATCTGCTGAAGGAAGAGATTTAGAGTAACCAGTTCGATCATCGGGATCGCCGATTGTCATGGGCTGGCCGTCCGGCCTAGCGCGGAAACGGGACGCCCGCCTCTGACGGCGCTCGCAACTTGCGGTGCGACAAGCCAAATCTAACCAGCCCTCGCGGAGTCGCGCTCCGCGCGATCCTTGATGATGGTCAGCACGTTCTCTTCGACGTCCCCCATCAAGAATTCACCCCACAGCTTGGCGTACAGGTTGACGTGGGTCTTGGCGACGTAGCGGGTCGTCAAGGTAAGTCGCGTCGTGTTGGCCGAGACTGTCCGCAGGACATAATCGCCGGAGTCGATCTTCAGGAACTGGCCATCCGGCGCGATATGCTTGTCGGTGTAATCTTGGACCGTGCTGTTAGTGAAATTGAAACGCCACCCAAGCTTGCGACCCGGCTCCCAGGCGACAATGTGTTCCTGGAAGTTGACATGCTCGCCCCAGTAGGCTGTCCGGACCGCGCCCACGCCGGTCCCGACGACGACGGAATCCCGGGGGCGCGGCATGCCGATGATGTTGTGGGTTATCGTCCAGCGTCCCTCCTGCGCGCCAATGTCGCGACTGGAGACGGCATAGCGCCAGATCTCCTCCGGAGCCGCCTTCACCAGGACGCTGCGGGTGAGCGTGACCGTTTCGTGCGGAATGGGTATCTGCGCCTCCAGCAGCGCCGCGACCAGCGGGATGATCAGGAAGCTGGACTCCAGGGCGCGACCTCGACGCCCGCGCTGTGAGCGCATCGCAAACGCCCCGGCCCAGCCGCTGGCCAGCCAGACCGGCGACAGCATCACCAGGCAGATCACACCCTCGTGCAATAGGAAGATCGAGGCCAAGCAAACCATGGCGCAGAGCGCGAGCGGAACTTGCCAGTAGAAGTTCGATGACCGGGTCTGATCGGGATCGCCGATGTAGCAGATCAGGGCGCAGAGCAGGGCGGGCAGCAGAGCCAAAAACCAGAGACTGGCGAACCAGGCTGATCCGGAGCGCGAGGCCGAGAGCAAGAGGAAGGCGCTGAGCGCGAGAACGAGCGCCAGCGCGAAGCCGGAGAGAAGGCGACGATTCAGGCGTCCGCGGGCGTTCGTGGCCGATGGTGGCTGCTCAGTCATGACATCCTCGTTCATTCTTATCGGTTAGTTCTGTATCGAGAGAAATGTGCAGGCAAAACCATGATCAGGGTCTGCGGTCCTTGCCGCCGACGAATTTCAACAGGCCCACGACCTTGGACCCCATGCGGATCAACCGCATCAAGGTATCGGGCGGCACGTCGAGCATCTGCTGATACCAAGCGTCGACCGTGTTGACGAAAGCGTGCATCCGCTTCAGCCGCGCCTTGACCTCGGGGCTGATGCCGGAGCCCTGCGTGTCGACGCCAGCCACCGCTTCGTTGATCGCGGCCACCATCGGATCGATCTCACGAGCCTTGCGCCCTTGAGCGACCTTTGTGGCCATCTGCCAGAGGTCGGTTTCGGCCTGATAGTGGTCGCGTCGGTCTCCAAGGACCGGAACCCTGTGGATCAGTTTCCAGGCCAACAGTTCCTTGAGGCTGTTGGAGACGTTGGAGCGCGCAAGGCCCAGCGTTAGGGCGATTTCTTCGGCGGTCAGCGGGTTCTCGCTGAGAAAGAGCAAGGCCTGGATCTGGGCCACCGAGCGGTTCACGCCCCATTGCCCGCCCAAATCCCCCCAGCGGAGCACGATCTGCTCCACGGCGAGAGGAAGCGATCTGTCATTCATTTCTGTCATAACAGAATTAAGTGACGAGACGATCGAAGAGTCAAGAGCCTTGCGCCGCGATCCGCGCGGCCGCCGCCTTCCCGCGGGCCAGCTTATGAGCCCGCCACCACCACCCGCGCCAGCGCCTGAAACCCCTCGACCGGGATCGTCTCGGCCCGCGCGTCCGGATTGATCCCGGCTTTCTCGCACAGCGCCGCGCCGCCCAGGCCCTTGAGGCTGGAGCGCAGCATCTTGCGGCGTTGGCCGAAGGCGGCGGCGGTGACCTTCTCGAGGGCGGCGACCATGGCCTTGTCCGGCGCGGGCGTCAGCGGGACCAGCCTCACCACGGCCGAGGCCACCTTGGGCGGCGGGGTGAAGGCGCGGGCCGGCAGGTCCATGATGACCTTGGCGGTGCAGACGGTCTGGGAGACCACGGCCAGGCGGCCATAGGCGTCGTCGTCGACGGCGGCGGCGATGCGGTCGGCGACTTCCTTCTGGAACATCAGGGTCATCGACAGCGGGCGAAACGGGCCGGTCAGCCAGTTGATCAGCAGCGGCGTGCCAACATTATAGGGCAGGTTGCTGACCACATGGGCCGAACCGCCGGCGATGACGGCCATGTCGACCTTCAGGGCGTCTCCCTGGACGATCTCCAGCCGGCCGTCGGCGGCGACGGCTAGGTCTTCCAGAAGCGGGATGAAGCGCTTGTCCATTTCCACCGCGATCACCCGCGCGCCGGTTTCCAGCAAGGCGCGCGTCAGGCCGCCCGGACCGGGACCGACCTCGATCACCGTGTCGCCTTCGCCCACCCCGGCCAGGCGGGCGATCTTGCGGGTGATGTTGAGGTCCAGCAGGAAGTGCTGGCCAAAGCTCTTGTTGGCCAACAGGTCATGCTCGGCGAGGACCTCGCGGAGCGGCGGCAGATCGGCGAGGGACATGGTCTTGGGAACTCAGGCGGCGGCGCGGCGGGCGGCGATCTCGGCGGCCAGGCGAATGGCGGCGATCAGGCTGTCGGCCCGGGCCAGGCCCCGACCGGCGATGTCGAAACCCGTACCATGGTCGGGCGAGGTGCGCACGATCGGCAGGCCCAGGGTGATGTTCACGCCGGCCCAGAAGTCGAGCATCTTGACCGGGATCAGGGCCTGGTCGTGATACATGCACAACACTGCGTCGTAGGTCGCGCGGGCCTCGGCGTGGAACAGGCTGTCGGCCGGGGCCGGTCCTCTGACGTCGATGCCCAGTTCGCGCAGCACGCGGACCGCCGGTTCGATGACCGCGGCCTCCTCGCCGCCCAAGGCGCCGCCTTCGCCCGCGTGAGGGTTCAGGGCCGCGACGGCAAGGCGCGGCGCCTGGATACCGAAATCCTTGCGCAAGGCCGCGACGGTGACCACGGCGGCGTTGACGATCAACTCGACAGTCAGCGCGGCGGGCACCGCAGACAGCGGCTTGTGGATGGTCACCAGAGTGGCGCGCAGGTCGCGGACGGCCAGCATCATGATCGGCCCGTGCGGCGGCTTCTGCTCGCCGACATGGGTCAGCTCGGCGAGGAATTCAGTGTGGCCCGGAAAGGCGAAGCCGGCGTCATAGAGCGGCGCCTTGGCGATCGGCGCGGTCACCAGGCCCGTTACCGCGCCCGACAGGGCCAAGCCGGCGCCGGTCTCGATCCAGCGGATGACCTGGGCGGCATGGGCGCTGGAGGGCTTGCCCGAGACCACGGGCGCCTGGAGCGGAATGTCGAGGACGGGAAGGGCCTGGGCGAACACCCGGACCGCCTCGGCGGGTCCGGTCACCGCACGGACCTTGACCCCGCCGCCGGCCGAGGCCAGCAGTTGAGCATCACCCACCACCATGAACGGCGGTCCATCCTGGCGCAGCGCCGCCCAGGCCTTGGCGATGATTTCCGGGCCGATGCCGGCCGGATCGCCTGCGCTCAGGGCGAGGGCGGCCGTCTTCACCGGGTCTCGATGGTGGCCTGATTGCGCAGGTCGCGCAGATAACGTTTGGAGATCAGCGCAAGCTGCTGACCGCGCAGACGATTTTCGATCTGATCGTGGGTCGGGGCCTGGGCGCCCGACTGGCGCTTGCCGCACACCGCGATCAGGTGCAGGCCGGCGTCGGTGCGGATCGGATCGGACAGTTGGCCAACCTTGAGCGTGGTGGCGGCCTGCTGGAAGGCGGGGGCCAGGTCGGCGATCTCGGCTTCGCCCAGGTCGCCGGCCACGACGCCCTCGACCTTGCCGGCCGTGGCTTCCAGGGTCTGGCAATTGGCGATCTGCGGCTTCAAGGCCATCAGGGTCCGGTTGGCGGCGTCGATCTGGTCCTGGGTGGCGTCCTTGGCCAGCGGAACGGCGATCTGCTTGAGATCGACCAGGGCCGCCTTCGCGCCCGAGCGCTTCTCACGCAGATAAATGATGTAGACGCCATCGCGCACCGGGATCGGGGCCGACATCTGACCGGGACGCAGCTGCTCGAGCGCGGCGTCGACCTCGGGCGGCATCTCGCCCGGGCTGATCCAGCCAGCGTCGCCGCCATTGGCCGCGGTCGGCGAGGCCGAGAACTGGCGGGCTACGGCCGGGAAAGGCGCGCCCTGCTGCATCTGGGTGACCAGTTGCTTGGCGCCGTTCTGCGCCGTCTCCATGCCGCCGACCCGGACGGCGTCGATGAACACTTCACTGACCTGATATTGTGGCTTGCTGGCGGCCTCGGCCTGACGGCGCTCGAAGGCCTTGATCTGGCCGTCGCCGATCCGCAGGCGCGAGCCGTAGCGACCGCTGATCCAGGCCTGCCAGCTGCTGTCAGCGCGGATCTGGGCTTTCCAGGTCTCCACGCCGACGCCCTGAGCCGCCAACTGCTGGGCCAGTTGGGCCCCGGTCATGTTGTTGCCCTTGGCGATGTCCTCGATCTGCTCGTCGACTTCCTTGTCGGTCGATATGATCGTGATCTTCTGCGCCTTCTCGACCCGATGCAGTTCCTGCATCTGGACGTGTTCGTCGATCAGGGAGCGCAAGGCTTCCTGCTCGAGCTGGGGCAGATTCTCCTGGGTCGGCTGCAGGCCCGAGGTCACCATCAGCAGACGCATGCGCTGCATCAGGTCGTAGCTGGAGACGATGTCGTCATTGACGACCGCCGCCACGCTCTCCGACAGCGGATTGACGGGCGGCGCGGGCGCGGCTTGAGTCGCAGGAGCCTGGACTGCGGGCACGGCGTCTTGCGCCAGGGCCGGCAGGCCGAGGCTCGCCACGGTCAAGGCGAGGATGGAAGCGGTGCAGACCGCCAGTTTCGTCACGCTACGCGCAGACCGCATCGGTATTGTCGTTCCTCTAGACGCGTCCAAAGGAAGGCGCGCGTTTTACCGCGCGTCCCCCGACGCGATGACGTTTAATTGGCTTTACCTTGTGTCGCCCAATGTGGCGAGCGTTAGGCGCAGCATGACGGATTCATCCGACTTCAGGCGCAGGCCCGTGGCCGTCTGAGTGTAGCGATCTTCGTTCTGATAGATCACATCGATACGGATGCAATCGTCTTTGTAGTAGACGCCCAGGTCGCGGCGGGTCCAAGACCACTGGCTTTCAGACTCGGGCTGACCAAAAGCGCGTGCGTCCTGATAAGACAGACGGCCCAGGGCTGTCACGCCCCAGTTCTTCCAAACTGTATAGTCAATATTGAAGTCCAGGTTCTCTTGGCGCAGGCCCGAGGTATCCCTGTTGTCACGCAGATAGCGGAGTGACGTGTAGCCACGCGCCGATGATGCGTCGATGCCGCCCTCGATGCGGTTGAGCTTTCCGGTGTCGTTGTCGAAGCGCGCGCGGCTGAAGGCCGTCACGCCCCGGATCGGCGTTATGCTGCCCGCGACGATCCAATCGGAGGCCTTCTGATCGAGCCCGGCGCGGGTAGGCAGCAGGGGATCGACCTTCGTCCGCAGGCTGCGACCGATCAGCAGATTGCCGCTGCGGCCGTCGGCGAGATCAACCGTGGCCCGGCCGCCAATGTTCATCCGCTTGCCGCCTTCATAGAGGTCGAAACCCGGCGACTTGTTGACGTCGAACAGGTTGGTCTCGTCGAGCTCGAAGTTGGTGCTGTCCTCGTTGAAATAGATCGGCGCACCCAAGGCGTCGCGAGCAACCACGATGGGAACCCGTGAGCTGTTGGATCCCGCAGCGAACTGAACCAGGGGTTCGAGGACTATGCTGCCGCCGCCTTTCAGGCTGCGGTACAACGGGAGACTCAGATCCAGGCCCGCCACGCCAAGGGCGCGGCGATAGTTGATGCTTGAAATGTCGCCGGCGACAAGCGCCGCGCTCGGCAGAAAGACGTCGCTGACCCGGTAGGCGTCGCCTCGCGCCTGGGCGAACGGCTGGATGCGCACGCCGGGGCCCGTCACAATGCTGGCCCGCCAGTCGCCTTGGAAAGAGCCGCGGATGCTATCTACGCCGTCTTGGCCTTTATAATCATTGCCGGGGGCGATGAAATTATAGGGCGGTTCGCCGAATTGCGACTCCGAGCGGGTCAGGGCCACGCCCGAGCCCTGCACCCGCAGGCGCCCGCCCAGGACGTGTGATTCAGGCTCCCAACGCCCCTCGATCAAGGGCCCGATCGTCGGGAAGGCTCCGCTGTTTTCGAACTTGTTGCCCAGACCTGTCGAAGGGTCCAGACCGCCCACGCGGAGGCCCTGCATCGAGATCACCGATGCGGAGAAATAGGACCGCTTGTCCTGGCGCTTCGTGTAAAGTTGCGACATCAGGCGATGGTCGTCGCCGGTGAACATGCCGCGCTGCTGGTAGACGTCGTTGACGTCGTAATCGTCGAAGATCAGCGGATCTGACGCCCGTTCGGCCGTGAAACCCCACTTCCACTTTTCGTCGACGTCGAACTGGCCCTTGGCCAGGATGTAGCTTTTGGCGGTCGCTTCGCCGAAGCGGTGGCCGTGATTGTCGAAGTCCTTTTCGTAGGTCCCACCGGCCCGAACCTCGACCGCGCCGGAATAGAAGCGCTTGCGATAATTCAGGTTCACGAAAGGGTTGATTTTCCCATTGATCTGAGGACTTACGATCAGATCCTGAGACGGCGACAGCACCAGGAGATAGGGCTGGGTATACGAAACGCCGCGCCGCTTGGAGACCCCGATCTTGGGCGTCAGAAAGCCCGAGCTACGCTCGGTCTGAGGATCGGGATGCCAGAACACCGGCAGGTACATGAGCGGTGCGCCGAACACCCGGATGGTCGCGCCATGATAATAGACCAGATGGCGGTTCTTATCCTGCACAACCTTGTCGGCCTCTATGCTCCAGGTAGGCTTCGGCTTGGCCGCGCATATCTCGCACGGGGTATAGATCGCCTTGTTGAGCTCGGTGATCTGCTCATTGCGACGAATGGCGGTGTCGGCGGCGATCTTGATGTTCTTGTCCAGGCGAGCCGAGAAGCCTTGGGCGAAGCCGGCCTTCAGTTCCTTGTCCATCGTCATGTCGTCGGCGAACTGGGCCGTGCCGTCGGCATTGATCAGAGTGACGTGGCCGTGGGCGGTCACCACCTCGGAATTGGTGTCGTAGACCACCTCGTCGGCGCGCAGCGTGCGGCCCTGGTAGCGCGCCTCGACGTCGCCCTTGGCGATCATCTTCTGATTGACGTCGTCGCGGATCAGGAGGTCGGACTCCAGATAGTAGCCGCCGTCCCCCAGGCCGTCGTCAACGGCTGGCGACGGCGCGGGCGCGGCGGGAATCGTGGCGAACGATTGCTGCGCGAACGCCGCGCCGGACAGCACCAGCCATGCGGCGCCAGCCAGCAGGACCGCGCGGCCCTTCTCGTTCGCCCCCCAGCGAAGCTCCATCATCAACGACCTCGATCCCGGTGACACAGACTCAACCATCCTCGGTATAGCAAAGCAGCGTCAAACCCGCCAAAAACGCGACCAAGGGCGGCGTCCAGGCGGCCATGGCGGGCGTCAACACAGCCGCCTTGCCCAAAGCGCCGCATAACTCGTTAAAGAAGAAGAAACCAAACCCCAAGGTCACGCCAGCGCCGGCCAGGCCCGCGAGACCACCCAGCCGCATCAACCGCAGCGAAAACGCGGCCGCCAGCACCGACATCGCCACGAACAGCAGCGGCGTGGCCAGCACCTGATGCAGGCGCAGGCGCAGCGAGACCGACGAGAAGCCGGCCGCATCGGTGCGCCTGATGGTCTCGGGCAGGCGCCATATGGCGATCGCCTGGGGGTTGTTGAACCGCTCGGAGGCCGAGCGGTCGTCGAGGTTCGACGGCACGGTCTGGCTGTCGGAACGGATAGCCCCCGTACCCGGCGCGGCCTCGCGCACGCCCGTCAGCTGCCAAAAACCGGGCTCGAGCTTGGCCTCTGCCGCTTCCATGCGCCGCGAGAACTGCAGACTGCCATTGGGCGCGATCTTGTAGATGAAGAACGACACGCCGCGCAGGCGCACGGCGCCGTCTGCGGCTTGGTCGCGGGCCCTGGCCCGTATGACGATCTGGGTCTTGTCGTCGCCCTGACGCAGCCACAGCCCCTTGGGCGCTGACTTCAGGTAGTTTTCCATCATCGCGTTGCGCGAGGTTTCGAATTGCGCGCTCATCGCCGAGGTCAGCGGATTGAGCAGGGTGACGGTCAGCAGGCCCATCACGAAGGCGGCGACGGCGGCGGGCATGATGAACCGCCAGGCCGAGACCCCCGCCGCGCGCATGGCGATCAACTCGCTGCGCCGGTTCAGGCCGACGAAGGCCGACAGCGTGCCAAACAGGAAGATGAACGGCGTCAACACCAGGATCGTCGCCGGGGCCTGCAGAACCGTCAGGAAAAGAAGCTGGACAAAACTGACATCGGCCCGGCTGCCGACGTTCTTGGAGATATCGACGAAGGCGATCAGCATCACCAGCGTGCCGACCACCGCCAGCGCGCCGGCCAGGGCGCCCAGGGTCTTTTTGAGCACATAGCGCTCGATGATCCCGACGCCGATCATCGCGCCCCCAAGGGTGTCATGAGGTCATGATGGCCGATGGCGATATAGCGATTGACCTTTTGGCGGAAAATTTGGGCCAATCCCCACCAGATGGCGCCCAGCGGCACGGCGTATTGCAGCAGATTGAGCCAGACGTCGTTGTCGCAGGCGGCCTTGACGCCAAAGCCCAGGATCTGGACCACGGCCGCCGCAGCGCCGACTGCGGCGATCCGCTTGCCATAGCCCATCCGGCTGAACGGCCCGCCGATCACCGCCGCCAGGGCCATGGACATCATGGCGAGGTTGTAGAGCGGGCTGGCCAGCCGCCAGTGGCCTTCCGACAGCAGCTTCACGCGGTTGTGCTGTTCCCACTCCTGGGTCAGGTCGGGGAAGAACAGCTCGTGCGGATAGCGGTCGCCGATCTTGTAGTGCAGCAGCTCGTCGCTCTGGAACAGCGCGCTGAGGTCAAAGGTGTATTCGTCCCAGGACAGGTATTGCAGCACGCCGGCGCTGGAGAATTCCTGATTGGAGCCCTTGCGCAGGATCAGCACCGGCAAGCCCTTGCGCTGGACGATCACGCCTTCGCGGGCCGTGTAGGTGATCGCGCCGCCGTTGGCCTTTTCCTGGTGGATGAACAGGTTGTGGATGACCTCGTCGCGGTCGATCGTCTGGGCGTAGACAGTCAAGCCGGGACCGGGCTCGGTGAACTCGCCCGGACGGACCAAGGTCGAGGCGAGATCGGACTTGATGTCGAAGAAGGTCTCGCGAATCGCCCGTGAGCTCCAGGGCGCGACCCATAGGCTCATGCCCAGCGAGATCAGGGTGGCCACTACGGCCAGGCGGACCGCCGGCGAAATCACCCGCCAGCGACTCATGCCGCCCGCGAAGCAGACGACGATTTCCTGCTCGGTGTGCAGCCGGTTCAGCGCCACCAGGGTGGCCACGAACAGCGCGATCGGCAGGATCATGCCCAGCAGCTGGGGCAGGGCCAGGGCGATGATCTTGAAGAACACCATCGCCGTCTGGCGCTGTTCGATCAGCACGTCGAATTCCGACAGGCTGCGGGCCAGCAAGGCGAGCGCGATCAAGGCCAACGTCGCCAGTAGCGTCGGACCGAGGAACTGGCGGAAAAGATAGCGTTCGATCAGGCGCATCGACGACGGATAACGGGGAAAGCGGAGTCGCGCGGCGAACCCCCGGAAGGGCTTCCTTCTACACGGCGTGTTCGCATGCGCACAACCGCTCAAGTCAGGCCGCAAAGTGGCCATCCCCAACATTGGGGGGAGAGCCTCGCCGCCGACCTCGTCGATTGGTCCTTTTCTTCGTGTCTGGTTTGCGCCAATCCAACGGGTGGAAGGTCCTCCAAGGGCTCCACAGGTTTGCAGGAGCGCGTCATGCGTATCGAGTTCGTCCCCGCCGACACCCTGGCCGGCGCCAACGCCGCCCTCGCGGTCCTGGCCTATGAGGCCGCCGCCCTGTCGCCCGAGGCCAAGGCCGTCAACGAGGCCAGCCACGGCGCCCTGGCGCGCGCCGTGGCCGGCGGCCGGTTCACCGGCGCCAAGGGCCAGAGCCTCGACCTCGTCGCGCCCGCCGGCCTGGAGGCCGCGCGCGTTGTGTTGATCGGCGTCGACGGCGACGGCGCGGTCGAGCCGGAGACGATCGAACTCGCCGCCGCCCATGCCTTCAAGGCCGTGGCGACCTCGGGAGTCACTGAACTGGTCTTGAAGCTGGGCAACGACGCCGAGACCGCCGCCCGCGCCGCCTTCGGCGTCAAGCTGGCGGCCTACCGGTTCGACAGATACCGCACCACCGAGAAGGCCGAGAAGAAGCCCTCGGTGACCGTGGTCAAGATCGCCGCCGCCGACCCCGCCAAGGCTCAGAAGGCCTTCGTCGCTCTGGAAGCCGTGGCCGACGGCATACTGTTCGCGCGCGACCTGGTGTCCGAGCCGGCCAATATCCTGCATCCCGAGGAATTCGCGGCCCGCGTCAAGGGTCTCGAGCGACTGGGCCTGGAGGTCGAGATCCTCGGCGAGGCGCAGATGGCCGAGCTGGGCATGGGATCCTTGCTCGGCGTCGGCCAGGGCAGCGTCCGCGAGAGCCAGCTGGCGGTGATCAAGTGGTACGGCGCGGCCGACAAGTCGGCCCAGCCCATCGCCTTCGTCGGCAAGGGCGTCTGTTTCGACACCGGCGGCATCTCGATCAAGGGCGCCGAGGGCATGGAGGACATGAAGTGGGACATGGGCGGCGCCGCTGCGGTGTCCGGCCTCATGCACGCCTTGGCCGGCCGCAAGGCCAGGGTCAACGCCATTGGCATACTGGGCCTGGTCGAGAACATGCCCGACGGCAACGCCCAGCGTCCTGGCGATGTGGTCACCTCGATGAGCGGCCAGACGATCGAGGTCATCAATACCGACGCCGAGGGCCGCCTCGTGCTGGCCGACGCGCTCTGGTACTGCCAGGAGCGCTTCAAGCCAAAGTTCATGATCGACCTGGCCACCCTGACCGGGGCGATCATCATTTCTCTGGGTCATGACTTGGGCGGTTTGTTCAGCAATAACGACGGCTTGTCGGAAAAACTTCTGGCCGCCGGCAAGGCCGAGCGCGAGCCGCTGTGGCGCATGCCGATGCCCGCCGCCTATGAGAAGCAGATCGAGAGCCCGATCGCCGACCTGAAGAACATCGGGGGACGCCCGGCCGGTTCCATAACCGCGGCCCTGTTCCTGCAGAAGTTCGTCAACGGTGTGCCGTGGGCGCATCTGGACATCGCCTCGGTGGCCTGGCGCAAGCCCTCGACCGATCCGACCGTGCCGGACGGCGCCGTCGGCTTCGGCGTTCGGCTGCTGAACCGGCTGGTCGCGGACGCCTACGAGGCCTAGCCCCTTGACCGCCGCGCCCTGCGACATCTGGTTCTACCACCTGGAGCGCACCGCGACGGAGCAGGTGCTGCCCGAGCTGCTGGAAAAGACCCTGGGGCGCGGCTGGCGGGCGCTGGTGCGCGGTGGCGATCCGGCGCGGTTGCGGGCGCTGGACGCTCACCTGTGGACCTTCAGGGACGACAGCTTCCTGCCCCACGGGCTGGACGACGAGCCGATGGCCGACCGCCAGCCGGTGCTGCTGACCGACAAGCTCGACAACCCGAACGGTGGTCAGGCGTTGTTCCTGCTCGACGGCGCCGAGCCAGGCGATCTGACGGGGTTCGAGCGGTGTATCCTGCTATTCGACGGCCGCGACGAGGAAGCCCTGCGTTTGGCGCGGGGTCGATGGAAAGCTTTCAAGGGCGCGGGCCACCCCGTGTCCTACTGGCGCCAAGGCGCCGAACGGGGATGGGAGAAACAGGCATGAAGCGTTTCCTGCTGGCGGGCGCCGTCTTGGTGCTGGCCTCGTGCTCCAGCGCGCCCGAACCTGCGCCGATGCCGCCGCCGTCTACGCCGACCGCCCCGCCGGCCATCGCCTTGCCCGCGGGCCCGACGGCCGAGAAGGACCAGTGCGGCGTCAAGGAGGCCCAGGCCTTCGTTGGCAAGAACCGCACGTCGCTGCCCGCGCCGGTCGATCCCTCGCGCTGGCGCGTGGCCTGCACCACCTGCCCAGTGACCATGGACTACCGCGCCGACCGGCTGAACATCCTGTTCAATCCCGACACCGGCGTGGTGCAGCAGGTGAAGTGCGGCTAGAGCGTTTCCCGACCTGACTGCGTCAGGCCGTGAGCTCTAATCTTTTGTTTTGGCGCATTTTTCTTCACGCGAACCGGAACCACTTCGCTCGAAAAATGCTCTGGGCCGCGCCGTCTAGTGATGATGGGCGGCGGCGACGTCCAATTCCCGCAACCGCCGCCGCCAACGGGGGTCGCGCTCTTCCGTCAAGCCGAAAATCTGCAGGAACCCGACCACCGCCATCGGCGGTGGCGGAGCGCGGGGCGCGGCTAGCACGGCCAGCGGCGCGGGCGGCGCCGTGGCCTGAACCATCAGCGGCGCCACCATCCAGCGCTCTGGCCAGGCCATGACTTCAACGCCGGGATGAGCGCGCAGGTGAGGACAGTGCTCCAGCGAGCGCTTGACGCAGGCGTCGTGCAGCGGGGCAATCGAGCCGGCGTCGATCATGATCTGATCGTTGGGCAGGGCGGCCGGCAAGGCCCCGTCCAGACCCTTGGCGCGCAGCAGGCCGGCAGGGACCCGCTTGGCGATCTGGGTCCAGCGGTCGCCGGACGCCGTGGGCTGGCCACACATCGGGCACAGCATCTTGGCGACCGTCTCGCGCTGGCGGCGAAAGTGGTTCATCGAATATTGCGGTCGGCCCAGGCCGGGCCGCTCGGCCTGGCAAATGGCCAGGCGGCCGCCGATGCTGGGGCAGGGGCGAACGCCCAGGTCTTCCTCGTCGCTCCAACTGGTCACCCAAGGCACATCGACCCCGACCTTCAACCTGGATTCTTGAGCGGGCATGGAGCGTCTCGTCACGAACGGTCCAGCCATTATCGACCAGGTTCGGTGCGGACGTAAGCCCTTGACGCGCTAACGGGTTCCGACGCCCGGGAACAAGGCCGGCTCGCCATCGAACACGCCCAGATAACCCAGCTCGCCCAGCAGCGGCGTGACCGTGTCGGCATAGTCGCCAGAGGGCTGCGAGGCGTGGAGGGGCAGGGTCGCAGGGCGGCCGGTTTGATCCTGCAGGCGATAAACGGTCCACTGCTTGCCCTTGGGCGCCGGGGCGCCGGCGCTCAGATAGCGGTGCTCCCAACCCACCAGGGCTGGCTTGCGACCGATCTCGACATCGAACGGCCGGTCCCTGAACGCCAGGTCCATGTCCAGCCGCATGGCCTCGGCCAGCCGCTGATCCAGCCATTCGCCGAACGCCAGAAGCACCGACGCGGCCGACAGGCCTTCGGGGTTGGCGACGATGTGGTTACGGGAGGCGGGTCCTGAGCTCATGGGAACAGGGGTAGCGGCATCCTGTCACAGAAGGCCTAAAGGACGTGGTTTAACGGTGTTTACCACATTGAGTTGAACCCTCTCCCCTCTGGGAGAGGGTTTCTTTCTTCTATCGCCCTAGGCCTGCGCCTCGGCCAGTTCTTCGGCCAGGCCCATCCAGGTCGCCTCGGCGTCCGTCAGCTTGGTCTTCGCCGCATCCAGCCGCTTGGTGAGCTCGGCGACCTTGGCCGGGTTCTTGTAGAGTTGTGGGTCGGCCAGTTGCGCCTCGAGCTCGCCGAGCTGGCGCGTGGTACGGGTGACGACCTGTTCGGCGGCTTCGATCTTGCGCTTCAGCGGTTCGATGGCGACGGTCTTCTTGGCGGGCGTCGCGGCGGCGGCGGGCGCAGCCTTGGCCTCCTCGCGGGCCACTTGGCTGGGCTTCACCGACTGCTTGGCGCGATCGAGCACGAACTTGGCGTATTCGTCCATGTCGCCGTCGAAGGGCTTCACGGTGCCATCGGCGGCCAGCCACAGGCGGTCGGCGACCAGCTCCATCAAGGATCGGTCGTGGGTGATCAGGATCACCGCGCCCTCGTAGTCGTTCAAGGCGTCCAGCAGGGCGCGGCGGCTGTCGATGTCCAGGTGGTTGGTCGGTTCATCGAGGATCAGCATGTGCGGCGCGTCCATCGCCACCATGTTGAGGAGCAGCCGGGCCCGCTCGCCGCCCGACAGGTTGGCCACCGTGGTCTCCTGCTTCTCGAAGCCGAGGCCAAACTGGGCCAGTTTCGAGCGGCGCGAGCTTTCCGAGGCGTCCGGCAAGGCCCGGCGGATGATCTCCAGCGGGGTGTCGTCGGGGTCCATCGCCTCGATCTGGTGCTGGTGGAACCAGCCGACCTTCATCTTGCGGTCGCGGTGAAGTTCGCCCGACTGAATCTTCAGCGCCCCGGCGATCATCTTGGCGAAGGTCGACTTGCCCGCGCCATTGACGCCCAGCAGGCCGATCCGGTCGTCCAGATCCATGCGCAGGTTGAGGTTCTTGAGGATCGGACGCTCGGCCTCGTAGCCGACATAGGCATGTTCCAGCCGGATCAGCGGCGGAGCCAGAGGGCGGGGCGGCGAGGGCAGGGTGAAGGGCGCGACGCGCTCCTCGATCGTGGTGGCCACCGGCTGCATCTTGGCCAGGCGCTTCATGCGAGACTGCGCCTGGGCAGCCTTGGAGGCCTTGGCTTTGAAGCGGTCGACGAAGGCTTGCAGGTGGGCGCGCTCGGCGTCCTGCTTGGCCTTGGCCGACAACTGCAGACGAGCCTTCTCGGCGCGGCGTTCCTCGAAGTCGTCGTAGCCGCCGGTGTAGAGCTCCAGCTTGCCGCCAGCCAGGTGCAGCATGTGGGTGCAGCTGTTGTTGAGCAGCTCGCGGTCGTGGCTGACGATCAGGGCGGTATGCGGGTACTTCTGGAGCCTGGCTTCAAGCCACAGGGCGCCTTCCAGGTCGAGATAGTTGGTCGGCTCATCCAGCAGCAGCATGTCGGGCTCGGCGAACAGCGCCGCGGCCAGGGCCACGCGCATGCGCCAGCCGCCGGAGAACTCGGCCATCGGCCGGGCCAGGTCTTCTTGGGAAAAGCCCAGGCCTACCAGGATTTCCGAAGCCTTGGCGGGCGCGGCGTCGGCGTCGATCTCAATCAACCGGGCCCAGATCTCGCCCATGTCCTCGGGTTCGGCGGTGTCCAGGCTGGTCAACAGCTTGTGGCGCTCCTCGTCGGCCTCCAGCACGGTCTCCAGCAGGGTGAAGGGGGTGGCCGGGTGCTCCTGGTCGACGGAGCCGATCCGCGCGCTCTTGGGCAGGCTGATCTCGTCCTCGCTGGCCTGCAGCTGGCCGAGGATCAGCTTGAACAGCGTGGACTTGCCCACGCCGTTGCGCCCGATCAGGCCAACCTTGGCGCCGGGGGGCAGACTCACGCTGGCGTGGTCGAAGAACTTCCGACCCCAGGCGATGAAGGTCAGGTCTTTGATCTGGAGCATATGATTTGAAGGTACGCGGCGGGTTGGCGGGGAGGGAGCGCCCGGCTATAAGCCCGCAACCTCCCAATCCACAAACTTTCTGTGTGAGATAATTCGGACCATGACCGAACGCACCTTCTCGATCATCAAGCCTGACGCCACGCGTCGCAACCTGACGGGCAAGATCAACGCCGTCATCGAAGAGGCCGGTCTGCGCATCGTGGCCCAGCGCCGCGTCAAGCTGACCGACGCTCAAGCCAAGACGTTTTATGAAGTCCACGCCGAGCGCCCGTTCTACGGCGAACTGGTCGAGCAGATGACCGCCGAGCCGGTCGTCGTCCAGGTGCTGGAAGGCGAAAACGCCGTCCTGAAGTACCGCGAAGTGATGGGCGCGACCAACCCGGACAATGCCGACGAAGGCACGATCCGCAAGCTGTTCGCCCTGTCGATCGGCGAGAACTCGGTCCACGGCTCGGACAGCCAGGAGAACGCGGCGATCGAGATTGCCCAGTTCTTCAAGGACGAAGACATCGTCGGCTAAGGCTTTCAGCCTCGGCGAGGTTCGCCGGTCCAAGCGATACTGGAAAGCGGCGCGGCCTATGGTCGCGCCGCTTTTCGTATGCGCGCACACACGCGGTCGCGTATAAAAGTCGCCTCTCGCTCTCCCGCGCCGTTTGGGGAGCGTGAAGGCGGAGAGTAGACACGTGAGTGAAAACAGCGAGCAGATGGATCATCTGCTCAACACGCCCGATCTCGCCAACGTGCTGGAGAGTGACGGCTTCCGGCAATTTCTGGATCAGGCGCCGATCGCGATCGCCGTCTCCGAATTGCACCCTGTCGAACGCATCGTCTATGCGAATCTGGAGTTCGAGCGGCTGAGTAGCCACTTGAGCGCGGACCTCGAAGGCAAGTCCTGGGGCGCCTTGCTGGGGCGCTCGGCGAAATCGGACGACGACGACGCGCTCGGTAGAGCTGTGGTCGAGGATCAGGACTATATCGGCGTCTTTTCGTTCACCCACGGCGATGGCGGGCAGGCCGTCGACGCTTGGTCGAACATCATCCTGGACGACTCCGGTGCCCCGGTGTTTCGCATGCTGGCGCTGGTGGCCGCCACCGGCCGCGATTCCATCGAACAGCGCATACTCGACAAGGATGTCTTGCTGCGCGAACTGCAGCATCGGGTAGCCAATAATCTGCAAATGATCACGGCGCTGATCCGCATCGAGGCGCGCAATGCGCCCGAGGACGCCCAGGACGAGCGCTTCAGCCGGCTCGCGGGCCGCGTCGAAGCGTTGGGCCTGCTCTACCGCGCCCTGTCAGAGGAAGGTTTGGCGGAGACCGTCGATCTGGGGGTGTATCTCAGCGAGATCGCCTCGGCGGTGATGCGGGCGCACGCGGTCGAAGGCATCCATCTGGACCTCCAGGTCGACACCTGGCCAGTCTCGATCAACGTCGCGATGCCGACGGGCCTCGTTGTCAATGAACTGCTGACCAACGCGCTGAAGCACGCTTTCAAGAACCGCGACGGCGGCACGATCAGCTTGCACAGTCTCGTGGACCACGAAGGATGCAGGGTGGTGGTCTCCGACGACGGCGATGGCTTGGAGCCGGGCTATGTCTGGCCTCGGCCTGGCAAGCTCAGCAACATGATCGTTCAGTCCTTGCGCCAGAACGCGAACGCTCGGGTCGAGGTTGACGCCGCGCCCAACGGCGGCATGCGCGTCACCATGGTGTTCAGCCGAGCCGACGCCTTGCCAGCGATGGCCACCGCGACGGCTTCCGCCAGCCCGTCCCGATCACGGGACTAGACGCCGGCAAGATCCCGGCAGAAGGCCGCCAGGACCGCCACATAGAGCCGATGCTCCTGCTCCAGCACCCGGTCGCTGAGGCTATGCTCGGTGTCGCCCGGCAGGATCGACACGCGGGCCTGGCCCAGGACGGGACCCTCGTCGACGCCGGCGGTGACCAGATGGACCGTGCAGCCGGCCTCGACCTCGCCGGCCTGAAGGGCGCGGCCGTGCGTGTCCAGGCCGGGATATTTCGGCAGCAGGGAGGGGTGGATGTTGAGCATTCTGCCTTCCCAGGCGTTCACGAGGAACGGGGTCAGGATGCGCATGTAGCCGGCCAGGGCCACGACCTGGATCCTGCGCGCACGCAAGACGGCGTTGATGGCGCGTTCGTGCGCCTCGCGATTCTTGGCAAACTCGCGCTGATCGATGGCGATCGCCTCGACGCCGGCCGCCTGGGCCGTGGCCAGTCCGCCAGCCTCGGGCTTGTTGGACACCACCAGGACGATCTCGAACGGACAGGCGGGGTCCCGGGCGGCGCGGACCAGGGCCTCCATGTTGGACCCTCGGCCGGAGATCAGGACGGCGACCTTGGTTTTCGTCATCAGTGTGTCCCAATCCTTCTCCCCTTGGGGGAGAAGGAAGCTAGGCTTGAACAAGCTGCCCGCAGACAAACGCGTCCTCGTCCGCGTTGAGCAACGCCGCCAGCACCGGCTCGGCGTCGGACGCGGCGACGATCAGGATGAAGCCCACCCCGCAGTTGAAGGTCCGGCGCAGCTCATGATCTGAAATGCCGCCCTCGCGCTGCAGCCAGTCGAAGACCGGCGGCAGGGGCCAGGCGCTCCAGTCGAACAGCGGGACCAGGCCCTCGGCGATACAGCGCGGCGGGTTCTCGATCAGGCCACCGCCGGTGATGTGGGCGCCGCCCTTGACCCGGCCCGACTGCAGCAGGGGCAGGATCGACTTCACATAGATGCGGGTCGGGGCCATCAGGGCCTCGGCCAGGGTCTTGCCCTCCTCGCCAGGAACGGGGAACGGGCAGGGCGCGTCCCAGGCCAGGCCCGAGCGCTCGACCACCCGGCGCACCAGGCTGTAGCCGTTGGAGTGCGGGCCCGACGAGCCGATGCCGATGATCAGGTCGCCGGCCCGTTGCTTGTCCAGCTTGGGCAACACGTCGTCGCGATCGACCGCCCCCACCGAGAAGCCGGCCAGGTCATATTCGCCGTCGCTGTACATGCCCGGCATCTCCGCCGTTTCGCCGCCCACCAGGGCCGCGCCGGCTAGCTTGCAGCCCTCGGCGATGCCGGCCACCACGCTCTTGGCGACCTCGAGGTCCAGCTTGCCGGTGGCGTAGTAGTCGAGGAACAGCAGAGGCTCGGCGCCTTGGGCCAGCAGGTCGTTGACGCACATGGCCACCAGGTCGATCCCGACCGTGGCGTGCATCTTGGCGTCGATGGCGATGCGCAGCTTGGTGCCGACCCCGTCGGTGGTGGAGACCAGCAGCGGGTCGTCATAGCCGGCGGCCCTGAGGTCGAACAGCGCGCCAAAACCGCCCAGGCTCCCGTCGGCGCCGGGCCGGCGGGTGGCCTTGGCCAGGGGCTTGATGGCCTCGACCAGGGCAGCGCCTGCGTCGATGTCCACGCCGGCCTGGGCGTAGGTTAGGCCGTTCTGCTGGTCGCTCATGGGTTCGCTCTGGGTCGAGGTTGGCCCAAAGGGCCAATTTGGAAAGGAATATTGCCGCTCACCCCAAGCTTGTGCTTGCAGACTCGGGGGTGCGCGAGGCTATTAGCAGCCGATGACGACGATCACCACCACCGCCGCGCTGGCGGAGTTCTGTAATGAGTTGAAGGGCGCCCCCTTCATCGCCGTGGACACCGAGTTCATGCGCGAAACCACCTACTGGCCCAAGCTGTGCTTGATCCAGGTGGCCTCTCCGGAAACCGAGGCGTGTATCGACCCGCTGGCCGAGGGCCTTGACCTCTCGCCCTTGCTCGACATCCTGCGCGATCCCGCAGTGATGAAGGTCTTCCACGCGGCCCGCCAGGACGTCGAGATCTTCAACAATCTGGGCGCCATGCCCACGCCGCTGTTCGACACTCAGGTGGCTGGCATGGCTGCGGGCTTTGGCGAGCAGATCGCCTATGACGCCCTGGTGCGCCAGATGCTGAAGATCGAGCTCGACAAGTCCAGCCGCTTCACCGACTGGGCCCGGCGTCCACTGAGCGACGCCCAGCTGACCTATGCCGTCGCCGACGTGACGCACCTGGCCACCCTGTTCCCGATCCTGCGCGACCGCCTCGACAATGCCGGCCGCCTGGCCTGGGTTGAAGAGGAGATGAAGGCGCTGAACGATCCGGCGGCCTATGACGTCGATCCCGAAAAAGCCTGGCGTCGCCTGCGTCCGCGCAAGACCGCCCCGAAATATCTCGCCGTGTTCAAGGCCGTCGCGGCCTGGCGCGAGCGCACCGCCCAGACCCGCGACCAGCCGCGCGGCCGGATCCTGAAGGATGAGGCCATCGACGAACTGGCCACCCAGGCCCCGACCTCGCTGGAGGGGCTCAATACCCTGCGCAGCGTACCCAAGGGTTTTGGCGGCTCCAAGTTCGGCCCCGACCTGCTGGCCGCGATCAAGGCGGCCCTGGCCGATCCCGAGGGCTACGCTCCGGTTCTCGACAAGGCCGGCCCGCCGCCGCCCGCCTCGGCCGGCGCCGTCGTCGAACTGCTGAAGGTTCTGCTGAAGGCCCGAGCCGAGGAAGCCGGCGTGGCCTCCAAGCTGATCGCCACCGTCTCGGACCTGGAAAAGATCGCCGCCGACGACGAGGCCAACACCCCGGCCCTGCAAGGCTGGCGGCTGGAGGCCTTTGGGTCCGACGCCCTGAAGATCAAACGCGGCGAACTGGCCCTGGTGCTGGACGGCGCGCGCGTGCGGGTCGTGGAAGTGCGCCGGGCGCCGAAAGCGGACCTGTAAGCCTTCGCTGAGTCGTATTTACCACAGCCCTTCACGCCGCCTTCATTGGCCCGGCGCGAGGGTGCTGATGCAATGAAGATTTCTCAGATTTCGTCGGCGGGCGCGGGTCAGCCCGCCGCTATCGATTTCCCGGGCGGCGCGTGGGCGGCCGCCGCTGCGCTCAATGACACGACCGGCGCGGCCAGCCTTGACCAACAGCTGGGCGCCTATCACGCGCTGTCGAACCGCTGGGCGGCAGCGAGCCATGGCGAGCGCGCGGCCCTGGGCCAGGCTCTCACCGAGTCGCCCTTCGCCAAGACCGTGCAGTCGGCTCTCAACACTTTCACCCGCGCCGCCTGGGCCGGGTCCGGCGCCGCGCCGCCTGCGCCGCAGCGGCAGGCCAAGGCTGCGTTCGAGGGCCTGTCGGAAACCGACCAGACGATCGTCGCGTCTCTGCAGGTCGGCGTGCAAGGCTCGCCCCCGCCCGCCTCGGTGGACGACTATCGCGCGCGGCTGCAGAGCGACCTCGACGCCGCCCAGACGACCGACGCACGCCCGCAGGACACCGTCACGCTATCGGCCGAGGCCCTGGCGCGCCTGGCCGGCGGGAACGCGGCGGACCCGACTCCGGTCCCCGCAGACGCCACGCCGGAAATGGCCGTGGCGCTCGCGGCCTACGGCAAGGCCGCGCGCTAGGCGTCGATCCGCCCTGGCCGGCGAGACCCCTACAGCGCCAGGATCTTCAGCTTCATCCCCAGCAGCGTCGCCAGGGTGTTGGCCCGCTTGGCGGTCTGTTCGCCCAGCAGCAGGTCGGCATAGCCGGGCTCGGCGGCCAAGGTCAGGTCGCCCCGGTGGATCGTCAGGCGCGATCGGGCCAGCAAGGGGGCGCTGCGGCCCGACAGGTCGCAGCCCAGGCGGATGGCCGCGCCCAAGGCTCTGGCGCGCTTCAGGCGAACCGGCGAAAGCAGGCGCTCCAGCACGCCTATCTCCGGCGGGTTGAAGGCCGTGGCGTGGCGGGCGAAGGCGGCGGCGGCCAGGAAGGCGCGCTCGGCGTGGGTCTGGCCGGCGATCGGCGCGCGCAGCACCTGCTCGAACACCAGGTCGGCGCGGTGGTCCGGGTGGAGGCGCGCGCCCAGGTCGGCCAGGCGGCAGGCCGATGAGATCAGAACCCGGTCGCGCACGTCGCCAAAACACGGCGGCAGCGCGGCGAGGGCGGGGGACAGCCAAGTATCCAGCGCCGCGCCCAGCTCGTCGGCCAGGCCCTGCCGAGCGCCCAGCGAAGCGCAGCCTTCGATCAGAGGGTCTAGCCGGCGCACGCCGGGCGGCATGGCCTCGAACAGCAGGCCCTCGCGTACGCCATAGGCGGAGATTTCGATGTGCTTGAAATCCAGGCTCTCGATCAGTTGCTCCAGCACCACGGCGGCATAGGGCAGGGTTTCCGAGCGCTTCTTGCTCATGCCCTCGATGCGGTCGAGCGAGCTGCGCGACTGGTGCGCGACCAGGCGGGCGGCGTCGAGCGCCTCGCTGCGGCTGATGCTGTACTGGTGGACCATGTGCAGCGGATAGTCGCTAAGCCGCATGTGCAGCAAGGCGAGGTTTCGCCAGGCGCCGCCGACCGCGTGGAAGGTGTCGGTCTTGAAGGCCTGGGCCACCGGGGCCAGGCGCTGGGCGGTCAGCTTGCGCACCCGCTCCAGGTCGAAGCCGTCGCTGAGGCCCAGGCTGAACGGGCCCAGCGGCAGGGTGACGCCCAGACCCGCGCCGGTCGGCTCCAGCCGGATCAGCTCCAGGCTGGCGCCGCCCAGGTCGCCGACCACGCCGGTGGCGTCGGGGGCGCCCGCCAGCACGCCCAGGGCGGCGTAGCGGGCCTCTTCCTCGCCCGACAGCACCCGCATGGTCAGGCCCGTCTCGGCCTGGACCAGCCCGACGAAGGCCGCGCCGTCCTTGGCCTCGCGCACGGCGGCGGTGGCGACGACGAAGGTCTCGGCGGGCTTGACGGCTTCGAGCACGGCGCGGAAGCGCTTCAGCGCCGCGAGGGTCTGTGCCATGCCCTCGGGGTGCAGCCGGCCGCCGACGCCCAGGTCACGGCCCAGCCCCGCCAACACCTTCTCGTTGAAGACGGTCCAGATGGCGCGGCCTTCCAGTCGATACACCACCAGGCGCACCGAGTTGGACCCGATATCGATAACGGCCGCGTCGCGCGGCGCCGCAAAAGGCATGGGAGGGGTTTAGCCTATTGGACGGGGAGGGAAAGGTGGCATGGGCAAAAAGCTCGCGCCGCTCCCCAGGGGATCGACGACTAGGACGCGGGGGGCTTGGCGGTCTTGAACGGAACCAGCGGCACGGGATCGTTCAAGGTTTTTCGGCAGGCCCGCAAACGCCAGCCGGCCTCGCCCTTCTGGTAATAACAGGCGCCGAAGCTGGTCGGGTGACCGTTCGCCCGCCGTCCGCCCTTGGTCATGGCGTAGCCGTGGTCGGGGCTGATCAGCAGATGCTCGATCGGCTTGGCGCGGACTGGGCAGCGGCCCCAGGAGTGACCGTGGCTCAAGACCTGCCAGCCGGGCCCGTAGATCGCCCCCGACTTGAACAGGGCGCGCTCACCCGCCTTGGCCCAGGCCAGGTCATAGGCGTCGCCGACCTGGCTGTCGCCGGGCACGCCGGGCAGGGCGAAGATCGCGCAAATCCGCGCCTGCTCGGCGGGCTTGGGTCCGCAGGAGGCGAGGGTCAGGGCGGCGAGGACAACGAGAACTCGCCTCAAGAACGGCGCGGTCCGACGTGGTCGAAGGCCTGCGGCAGGTCCTTCACCTTGTGGCCGCGGCCCGACAGGCTGGGATTGGTCATGAAATACTCGTGGGCCGAGAAGGCGCCCTTGCGATCCCAGGCGGGGTCGCGGGTGTAACGTCCTTCAGCATCGAGGGTCCAGCTCTGGGCCTCGTCA
The DNA here is from genome assembly GCF_049896345.1 of Caulobacter sp. DWR2-3-1b2. Lineage (NCBI taxonomy): Bacteria > Pseudomonadati > Pseudomonadota > Alphaproteobacteria > Caulobacterales > Caulobacteraceae > Caulobacter > Caulobacter sp. DWR2-3-1b2. Next base: position 150,632 of record NZ_JAFCUC010000002.1, read on the forward strand.
TTGAGGTTGGCGACCATGATCTGGTTGAGGATCTGCTGGTGCACGGTGGGGTTCTCGACCGGCACCAGGCTCTCGACCCGGCGGTCCAGGTTACGCGGCATCCAGTCGGCCGAGCTGATGAACACCCGGGTCTGCGGGCTGGGCATGGCCCCGCCATTGGCGAAGGCGACGATGCGGCTGTGCTCCAGGAAGCGGCCGACGATGCTCTTGACACGGATGTTCTCCGACAGACCCTTGATGCCCGGCCGCAGGCAGCAGATGCCGCGCACCACCAGGTCGATCTGCACCCCGGCCTGGCTGGCGCTGTAGAGGGCGTCGATGATCTGCGGATCGACCACGGCGTTCATCTTGGCCCAGATCGCCGCCGGCCTGCCTTCGCGAGCGTTGTGGGCCTCGTGGGCGATCATTCGCAGCAAATCCGGCTTCAGCGTCTCGGGCGAGAAGCTTAGCTTCTCCAGCCCGTGCGGCTGGGCGTAGCCGGTGATGAAGTTGAACAGCTTGCCGCCGTCGCGCCCCAGGGCCGGGTCGCAGGTGAACAGCGAAAGGTCGGTATAGACCCGCGCCGTCTGCGGATGGTAATTGCCGGTGCCGAAGTGGCAATAGGTGCGCAGGGCGTCGCCCTCGCGCCGCACCACCACCGACAGCTTGGCGTGGGTCTTCCAGTCGACGAAGCCGAACACCACGTGCACGCCGGCCCGCTCCAGGTCGCGCGCCCATTTCAGGTTATTCTCTTCGTCAAACCGCGCCTTGATCTCGACCAGGGCCGTGACGTTCTTGCCGTTGTCGGCCGCCTCGATCAGGGCCGCGACGATCGGACTGTCCTTGGACGTCCGGTACAGGGTCTGCTTGATGGCCAGCACGCTAGGATCGCGGGCCGCCTGGCGGATGAACTGCACCACCACGTCGAAGCTCTCGAACGGGTGGTGAACCAGGATGTCCTTCTCGCGGATCGCCGCGAAACAGTCGCCGCCATGGTCGCGCACGCGCTCGGGGAAGCGGGCGTTGTAGGGCTTGAACTTCAGGTCCGGACGGTCGGGCGGGATCAGTTCGGCCATCTGGGCCAGGCCCAGCTTGCCGTCGACCATGATCACGTCCTCGGGCGCGGCGCGCAGGCCCTCGATGATGAAGTCGCGCAAGTCTTCGGGCATGGTGGTCTGGATCTTGACCCGCACCACGCGCCCCAGCCGCCGCTTCTTCAGTCGCGCCTCGAACTCGCGCACCAGGTCCTCGGCCTCTTCCTCGATTTCCAGGTCGCTGTCGCGGATCAGGCGGAACAGGCCCCGACCCTCGACCTCGTAGCCGGGGAACAGGTGACCCAGGAACAGGATGATGAAGCTTTCCAGGGCCACGATCCGCCGCTCGCGCTTGCGGGTCTTGGTCCCGGCCGCCTGGCTCAGCTCCCAGAACCGCTGCACCTGGCTGGGCACCGGCACCAAAGCATAGAGGTGCTTGTCGTCGGCGATCCGCCGCAGCTTGAGCGCAAGGCAAAAGCCGAGGTTGGGGATGAACGGGAACGGGTGGGCCGGGTCGATGGCCAGGGGCGTCAGCACCGGGAACATCCGCGACAGGAACAGCTCCTCGGCCCGCTCCCGGTCGGCGTCCTCGATGTCCTTGGCGTCCAGCAGCTTGAGACCCTCGTCCCACAGCTGGATGCGCAGGTCGCGCCAAATCCGCTGGTGCTCGGCCATCAGCTCGGCGGCCGCGGTGTTGATCCGCGACAGCTGCTCGCCCGGCGTCAGCCCGTCCTGGCTGACCACCCGCACGCCCTCGCGCACCTGGCCCTTCAGGCCGGCCACCCGGACCATGTAGAACTCGTCCAGGTTATTGGCCGAGATCGACAGGAACCGCAGCCGCTCCAGCAGCGGATGGCGGCGATTGGCGCTCTCCTCCAGCACCCGCTCATTGAAGGCCAGCCACGAGGTCTCGCGGTTGAAGAACCGCTCGGGTGAGGCCAGCAGATCCTCGTCCAGCCGCAACCCCGCGAGGTCCGGCGCGGCCGGGGTCGGCGCGGCGGGCAGGTCGAGGGCGACGGCGTCGGTCATGGGGGGCTCCGGTTACTGTGTACAGAGTGAAGGAGGGTGGTGACAGGAGCAAGACATTGGCGACGGTGGCTCACCCGCTTGCCCCCTACGGACCGCTTCGCGGTCGTCTTCCCCCATAGGGGGAAGAGCTCAGTCGCCGGCGCCGTACTTAAGGCTCCGCCCCCTGTGGGGGCGGACAGACCGCGAAGCGGTCAGGTGGGGGCAAGTGAGTGAGCCTCAGTCCTCGTCACCCGGAACATCCCCAAAATCCAGCACCGCCAGCGCCAGCGCCTTGTTCACCTCACGCCCCTGATCACTGGCCGCCTCGTCCAACGCCGCCACCGCCGCCAGGGCCGCCGGCGCGGAGCGGGGCAGTCTCGCCATCAGATACGGATAAAGATCCGCCGCTGGCCGGATGCCCGCCGCCTCGAAGCCGCGCCGCAGCACCGCCGCCAGCACCAGGTCGTCGGGTTCCTCGATCCGGGCCACGCTCAGCGCGTTGAGCCGCGAGCGCAGGTCGGGCACGCCGGCCTCCCAGGCCACGGGCGCCAGGCGGCCGGTCAGGAGCAAGCTGCCGCCGTCGACCCCGGCCATGTTGATCAGGTGGAACAGGGTCTCGTCGTCGACCAGGTCGCCCTCCGCCCGGCGATCGACATCCTCGACCAGCAACGGCCGGCCGCGCAGGGCCGCCAGGTCGAGCGGCTCGCCGCCCCCGATGGTGTTTGGGGAGGCCGCCGCGATCACCACGGCCCCGCAGCGCCGCGCCCAGTCGCGCGCCAGGTGCGTCTTGCCCGTCCCCGCCGGCCCCACCAGGGCCAGCCGCCCCTCGGGCCAGCCCGGCCAGCCGTCCAGCGCCGCCAGGGCCTGGCCATTGGTCGGCGACGCCGCGAACGACTCCCGGTCCCAGCGAGGCGGGGCGGTCAGCGGCAGTCGCAACTGTCGGGGCAAGGCGGCGTCCGGTTGGGGTTTACTCTGGTGGCGGACATATAGGGCGCGTTGTCGGGGAGGGCGAGGTGCGGGGGTGGTTTGGCTGGGGATGAGGGGCGGGGAGGTGTGGATGGGAGGGAGATTAACATCATCAGCGCTGGAGTAAGACCGCGCCCTCGCCTAGGTTGTGTAGCTCACAGAGCCTATAAGTCGGGCCATATGGAACGGCGGAATTCGCATATTATGTGGCGAAAGAAGAAAACTAAATTGGGGAAGAGATGCCTGCACCTGTACTTGCTATTTTGAACATGAAGGGCGGGGTCGGAAAGACAACAATTTCCGCTCATATGCCGCGTGAAATATTTACTGCCAAAGGAAAGTCTATACTTCTGGTTGATCTTGACCCTCAGTACAATCTAAGCCAGCAATTGCTCGAACCTAGCAGCTATGATGCAGCAATAGGTAAGGGAATGTCAGCCCTAAGGATGTTTGAGCCTGCGCCTGTTTCAGACTTTTTCGACATAAACGTAAACGGCAATGATCCACCTCCGACCAAAGATATATCAGTTATGTTGAGATATTTTATTCAGAAGCCAGAAATTACTATATCAATAGTTCCTGGAACATTTGAGCTGACAAAATATAGTTTTATAGCAGATCATGCCAAATTGGGTCACGCCAGAGAGTATTTTAAACGCGCCATTAGTGCCGCTCGGAATCACTTTGACCTCGTTGTCCTTGACATGAATCCGAGCTCTTCATTTTTGACCTTTTGTGGGCTGTCCGTAGCGACCGACATCCTCTCTCCGGTCCGCCCGGACAAATTTTCTGTTTTAGGGCTGGAGCTTGTCAAGAAGCTGATCGATCATCCGTCGGTTGGTGGAAAGCCCAACATGCATATCGTAATGAATGGCGTGAAGCGGTCAGAGGGAATTACGCAGACAGAAAAAGATATCAGAAGTGCGGAGTTCTTCAAAGACAGGCTTCTTGCAAGTCGCGTCTATCATTCTGGCGTACTATCTGCGAGGGCAGATTATACGGGATTTATCCAGGATAGGAAGGTTTCAAATAAGAAATTGGTCAGCTCTGATCTTAGATCGGTTGGATTAGAGATTGCTGGAAGGATAGGGCTATGATTCAAAGTCCTCTAGAAAGATTACTTGTTCTGGCTGCAGCGTCCGAGATGAGCGCGTCAGAATTCAAAAATGTGGTGAGCATTGTTCAATCTGTTCCAGCGGCAGATATTGAGAGCCTGTATAGGCAAATCAGAAATAGAATTCGACACCTAGACATTATACTTGAAGATGATGATAGAGGGCTCTCTCATATCTCGCCGATCAGCCGCGATATCGTTGAACTTATTCGCGATGCTGCGATTCCTCCACGCGAAGCGGCTGAGCGGATACGATTTGAGCTTCTCAATGCCGAGATGGAGGGTAGCGGCAAAATTACTCCCTTCAACCAGAAGGAGGGGCTAGCTCGCTGGCTGGAACGGGTAAGCAAGGCTGTGGGAGGCGGAGCATTACTCAATGCCGCTATCGCTGCGCTAGACTCCGCAGATCGGAATGAGCGCGGTTGGACCCTTAATAGGTCATGACCGTCTTTTCTGAAATCGCCGCCCGAGTTGCCGCAAATTTGGAGGGACTGGAGGACGCGCTGGGTGAATTTTCCGCAAGCCTTCCCCTTTCCAAAGAGTGGATCCAGAGGGAGGTGCCTCTCGCTTCTTCAAATCCTGCAAACCCTCTATTGAGCGGAACGAAGATTGCGCTTCTTGAAGCCGGCGCCGCCTGGGCGATTGGTGCCAACCGCGGAGCAGCGTCATCGATTAGGGCTTACATAGAAAATGCCTTTGCATGGCTTTATTACAAAGACCACCCAGTTGAGTTCCGTGTAGTTGACATCGGCCGATCCGAACTGACCATGCCTAAGGGGGTGCAATCATACTTAAAGCAAGTCGATGGTGGATTTGAAAAATCCTATTCGGTTTTGGCGAAATGCTCAATGCGAGGAATGGAAAATGAATATTTCTATTCTAACGTTTCGCAATTTCTTCATGCTCACCCCGCATTTTCGTCACTGGCAATAAAGATTGAAGAATATGCGATCTCATCGCCTAGAGATATGTCGTTCTTGAAAATATGTAGGAACGTAGACGAGTTCATTTCGGACAATTTTACAGCTTATTACAGATCATCTTGGGATGATGTTCCCGGAATAGTTCAAAAAGACGTCAGCAGTCGTTTGGATAAGAAATTAAAGGAATTTTTATCGATCGTTTAGGGGGGGGCAGTTTGTGATCTCTGAAACCGATCGTAAAGACCTCGCCGCCTGGCGCGCCCGCATCACCCGCCCCGCCGGCCCCCTCGGCGCGGCGTCGCGCGCCGTCCAGCGGCGGATCAACACCCTCATCCCGGTGAAGGTCCACGCCGCCATCACCGCCGCCATGTCGGGGATGACCAAGGCGATCCTGACCGGGGCCGACTTCACCACGGCGTCGCCGCTCCAGAACGCCAGCCTGGAGGACCGCGAGGCCAAGGTCGTGGCCGCCATCGACGGCTGGAAGACCGCCGCGGGGGCCGAGGGCGGGGCGGCGGGGCTGGGCGGGTTCGCCCTGGCCCTGGCCGATTTCCCGCTGCTGATGAGCTTCAAGTTCAAGCTGCTGGCGCAGATCGCCGCCCTCTACGGCCATGACGGCCGCGTGCTGAGCGAGCGGCTCTACATGCTGCATATCTTCGAGCTGGCCTTTTCGGACGTCGAGCACCGGATCAAGGTGCTGGCGGCCATGGACGACTGGGACGCAGCCGAGCATCCCGCAGACCTGAAGGGCTTCGACTGGCGGTCGTTCCAGCAGCAGTATCGCGACCACATCGACCTGGCCAAGTTGGCCCAGATGCTGCCCGTGGTCGGCGCGCCGGTCGGGGCCGTGGTCAACTGGCGGCTGACGGCGCATCTGGGGAAGACGGCGATGATGGCCTACCGGATGCGGTGGCTGGCCTCTGAAAACCCTCTCCCAGAGGGCTAGCAGATTCACACATGTCTGAGGGCGGCCTGTAAGTTAGCCAGGGTCCAGCCGCATTTGCGGTCCTGGAGGCTGCGCCAACCGCGTAGCATGACGATGGGGCCGGGCTTGCCGTAGTAGCCGGTCCAGCCGCCCAGTCGGGCGCAGACCCAGGCGGCATAGGCCATGGTTTTCGGGGGATGGGGGTTTTTCTGGCGCTGGGTCTTGCCTTCGAGTTCGGCGCAGCAGGCCTCGATGAGCGGGATGTCGCCGGGATCGAAGGCGTCGAGGATGGGACGGGGAACCTGGCCTGGGACCGGGTCGCGGGCATGGACCAGTTGCTGGACGATGACGGCGGCGATCAACAGCAGGGTGACCAGCTTCTGGCGGGGCAGATCGTGGGCCTGGCGCAGGGCTTCGATGTGGAAGCCCTCGGTCTTAAGGGCCCGGAACAACTGCTCGATGGCCCAGCGGCGGCGATAGAGGTCGACCACGGCGAAAGCCTCCTGGGCGGTCTGGACGGGCGCGGTGGTGATCAGCCGCCAGTGCAAAGGCGGCTCGCCCTGCGGAGCGTCGACCTCGCGGGCGTCGACCACCGTGACAGCCACCCTGGCGGCCAGGGCGCAACCCGCGCCGCGGTTGGCCGGCCGCGCCAGCTCGACGGGGGCCAGCCGCACCGCCAGCGTCGCCTCGCGCGCCTTGCGGCCGCCCCGGGCCGGCAGTTTCACGACCTGCCGCCCGGCCTCGGCCAGGGCGTCGAGGGTGGAGAACAGCTTGCCGCCGTCGCCCAGCGCCCGGTCCTGCGCCGCCCGCACCAGCATCTCCACCCCGGCCGGGGCCTCGGCGAAGGCCTCATAGATGTCGCTCTCGCGGTCGGCGATCACCGTCACCCGCTCAGCCCCGCCGCAGATCAGGTCCGCCGCCTGCGCCGCCGCTTGCCAGCGCGCGCTCTCCTTGTCCTCGTAGGCCCTCGCCTTGCGCTGCCCACGCCGCCCTTGCTCTCGCACCAGGTAGCGCGCCTCGATCAGCCCCAGCAGCGCGCCGTCGGCGGCGTCCACCGCGATCATCGCATGCAAATAGAGCCCGCCGCCGCCTGCCGGGTCCGAGCGCGCCGCCGTGGTGTCCTGGATGGCCAGTACGTGCCGGCCCGCCGAGGCCTGCGCCGTGCGGATCGCCGCCTGCGCCACCATCTCGTTGACCTCGACCGCAGCGTTCTCCAGGAAGCGCCTCAGCCGCATCTCGCCGGCCCGGTCGCCGCCAAGCCCGCTGACCGAGGCCTTGCAGCCAGCCCGCGCCACCGCCCGCTCCAGAGCCCAGGCCCCCCTTTTTCCAGGCGGCGGTCGCCAAACCGCCCCAGCAGCAGATCCATCGCCATCTCCCGTCAGATGAACCCAATGAATCAGAGCTCGTCCACTCGCTCAATCGAGATGTGTGAACCTGCTAGCCCAAAGGGAGAGGGTCAAAGAAAATGCGCCGCGCGTCTCCCGGCGTGTTTCTCCAGCGAATTCAACGCTCGAAAAAGACTTATCCTCCGTGACTCCCGGCGCCCTTATCCTGATCCCACCTCGTCGCACCGGAAAGGGCGCATGGCCAGCGACCGATGCGGCGGCGGGGGGCGATCGAGCGGGACTGGGCGTGAGGGGGTTACTCACGTGTGTCCGGGGAGCCTGGCGTTGCAGGCCCCGCCCGCCGTCGGCGTCAGCTGGGGAATCGGCGTGCGTGTCTTCTGGATCCGCGTCCCCCGGCGCCGGAGCTCGTCGGAAACGGCGAACCGGTCATCCGGCTAGGCCTTAACAGGGCCGCCTACCGGACGCGGACGGATAACGATGGCGCGGAGCGATCGGCTTCGTCGAAACGGTACACACTAGAAAACACTCCGGACGATGTCCGGCGCTCCGCGACCCTTTCCACCTCTTCAGCGGCCGTCCGCGTGAAGTCCTCCCCCCGTGGCGGAGATGTCGGCGAAGCCGACGGTGGGAGGAGTAGTCGGACGATGGCCAGACCCGATCATCAGCCGCAAACCTCCCCCCACCGGTCGCTGCGCGACCGCCTCCCCCACGGGGGGAGGACTTCCGACCCAGCCCAGAATCCTTGACATCGCCGCCCCCCCATGTCCCTTTCCGCGCCTCGCAAATCGCCCCTTCGAAGACCCTTTTCCATGACGACGATGCACGCCTACCGCTCCCACACCTGCGGCGCCCTGCGCGCCAGCGACACCGGCGCCGGTGTGCGCCTGTCGGGCTGGATCCACCGCAAGCGCGACCACGGCGGCCTGGTGTTCATCGACCTGCGTGACCATTACGGCCTGACCCAGCTGGTGCTGCACCCCGAGACCCCGGGCTTCGCCATCGTCGAGCGTCTGCGGGCCGAGAGCGTCATCAAGATCGACGGCGAGGTCGTGGCCCGCGACGCCGCCGCCGTGAACCCGGGCCTGCCGACCGGCGAGGTCGAGATCCGCGTCACCGCCGTCGAGGTGCTGAGCGAGGCCGCCGAGCTGCCGCTGCCGGTGTTCGGCGAACCCGATTACCCCGAGGAAATCCGCCTCAAGCACCGGTATCTCGATCTGCGCCGCGAGACCCTGCACAGGAACATCGTGCTGCGCAGCAAGGTCATCCAGTCGATCCGCTCGCGGATGTTCGGCCAGGGCTTCAACGAGTTCCAGACCCCGATCCTGACCGCGTCGTCGCCGGAAGGGGCCCGCGACTTCCTGGTGCCGTCGCGCCTGCATCCGGGCAAGTTCTACGCGCTGCCCCAGGCCCCGCAGCAGTTCAAGCAGCTGCTGATGGTCAGCGGCTTCGACCGCTATTTCCAGATCGCCCCGTGCTTCCGCGACGAGGACCTGCGGGCCGACCGCAGCTTGGAATTCTACCAGCTCGACGTCGAGATGAGCTTCGTGACGCAAGAGGACGTGTTCGCGGCCATCGAGCCGGTGATGCACGGGGTTTTTGAAGAGTTCGCCAACGGCAAGCGGGTTTCGACCTATCCGTTCCAGCGCATCCCCTATCGGGAGTCGATGCAGAAATACGGCAGCGACAAGCCGGATCTGCGCAACCCCATCGAGATGCAGGACGTCTCGGAACACTTCCGGGGCGGCGGCTTTGGGCTGTTCGCCAAGATCCTTAGCGCCGATCCCAAGAACGCCATCTGGGCCATCCCGGCCCCGACGGGCGGCAACCGCGCCTTCTGCGACCGGATGAATTCCTGGGCGCAGGGCGAGGGCGCGGCGGGCCTGGGCTACATCTTCTGGCGGGCCGCTGACGAGCACGGCAATGAAGAGGGCGCGGCGGGGCCCATCGCCAAGAACATCGGCGGGGAGAAGGCCGCGGCCATCGCCGCGCAGCTGGGCCTGAAGACTGGCGACGCCGCCTTCTTCGTGGCCGGCGATCCCGCCGTCTTCGCCAAGTTCGCCGGCAGCGCCCGCACCCGGGTCGCGACCGAGCTGAAGCTGGTCGACGAGGACCAGTTCCGCTTCTGCTGGATCGTCGACTTCCCGATGTTCGAATGGAACGAGGACGAGAAGAAGGTCGATTTCTCGCACAACCCGTTCTCGATGCCGCAGGGCGAGATGGCGGCCCTGGAGAGCCAGGACCCGTTGTCGATCCTGGCCTACCAGTACGACATCGTCTGCAACGGCTACGAGCTGTGCTCGGGCGCGATCCGAAACCACAAGCCGGAGATCATGCTCAAGGCCTTCGAGGTGGCCGGCTATGGCGCCGAGGTGGTCGAGGAGCAGTTCGGCGGCATGCTCAACGCCTTCCGCTATGGCGCCCCGCCCCATGGAGGCTTGGCCCCCGGCATCGACCGGATCGTCATGCTGCTGGCTGAGCAGCAAGCTATCCGCGAAGTCATCGCCTTCCCGCTGAACCAGCAGGGCCAGGACCTGCTGATGAACGCCCCTGCCGAGGCCGCCGAGCGGCAATACAAGGAACTGCACATCCGCTCGGCCCCGCCGATCAAGGTGTAGCGGAATAAAAAAGCCCTCCGCTCCATCGGGATCGGAGGGCTTCCTGATTTTCAGGCCAGGTTGAGCCTAGTATTTCAGCTCTTTTGGCGGCTTCGGCGGACTAGGGGCCCGGGGCGGCTTGGGCGGCTTGCTCAGCGCGGCGGCGGCCGCGACCACGGCGCGATGGGCCTCGGCCTGGGCGCGCTGGAAGTCCTGGCTGACCCGGATGTTGCGGTGGTCGCCGGAACAGTTTCGAACGCTCAGCCCGGCCGGCAGGCGGGTGCCTTGGTCACCGCAGGTTTCGTCGAGCTGGTCCTGGTCCAGGCCCTTGGCGCCCGACAGATCAGCCCCGCCGAGATTGGCGCCCGACAGGTCGGCGCCGCGGAAGTCGGCTCCGTTGAAGATCGCGCCGCGCAGGCCCGAGCCGTTGAACTCGGCATTTCGAAACACCGCCCGCTCGAAATTGCCACCCATCAGATTGCTGGCGTTCAGCTCGGCCGAGGTGAAGTTCGCGCTGCGGGCGTTGACGCCCTGCAGATTGGCCCCGTTCAGCTCGCTGCTCGACAGGTTGGCGCGCTCCAGATTGGCCCCGACGAAATTGGCCCCTTGCAGCTCGGACGACGACAGGTCGACGCGGCCCAGGTCGGCGGCCTGGAAATTGGCGCCGCTGCTTTCGATGCCGGACATCTTGGCGTCGGTGAAGATGGCGTGGACGAAGTTGGCGCCGCGCATCTCGGCGCCGCGCAGGTCGGCCCGCGACAGGTCGGCGGCGACGAAGTTGGATCCGAAGAAGCTGGCGCCGCGCAGGTCGGCGCCCATCAGATTGGCCTTGGCGTAGTTGGCGCCGGTAAAGCGCGCGCCGGTCAGCTTGCGTCCCGCCAGTTCGCAGTTCACGCAGGTCCCGCCGAGCGAGATCATCCGCGGAACGTCCTTGTCCTCGACCCCGGCATGGGCTTGGGCGCCAAAGACGGACAGGGCCAGGGTCAGGGCGGCGATAGTGATCCCCAATCGGGACATCGAGACCTCCAACTCGGTCAAGAATAAGCGACCGTGTGAGTTACGATTTGGGGCCGCGAGGCGCCCAGCGCCACTTAAATCGCGGTAATGACGGAAGTTTAACGGCAGGTGGGCAGCGACAGGCCTCGCGGAAGGCGGGTCGAATCGTCGCCGCAGGCGCGGTTCAGTTGGAGCTGGGTGAGGCCTGCGGCGCGGTCCATCTCGGCGCCCGAGAAGTTGACCCCAGCCAGGGTGGCGCTCCTGAAATTGGCTCCTTCCAGATAGGCCCCGACGAAGCTGGCGTTGGTCAGGTTGGAGCCGGCGAAGCTGGCTCCGCCAAAGACGCCGCCGTAGAAATTGACGTCGCGCAGGTCGCCGCCGGCGAAATTGGTGCGGTTCATCTCGGCCAGGCTTAGATCGGCCTGCCGCAGCCGTGCGCCGGCCAGGTTTTTGCTCTTGAGCACCGTGTTGCTCAGGTCGGCCTGGAACAGGTTGCAATGCGGGCAGTTGGCGCCGGCCCGGACCTTGGCGATCTGGCTGGCGTTCTGGGCCGCAGCCGGGACCGCGAAAGCCAGGGCGGTGACGGCGAGGAGCGAGGCGATCGTTTTCATGCAGGCACGCGTCTTTCGGCGGGAAAGTCGATTAAGCATGGCCCTGTAAGCTTAAGGCCAAGCAAACGCGGGTTCCGACGGGGCGCCACCTTTGAAGGCGTTAGTTGATAATGCCGTCGCTGCCGCTCCGGCCGTTGGCCTGGGTTCCACAGCTGTCACAGACCACCAGCCCGCCCTTGCGGCTCAGCGCCAGGTCGCCGCAGGCGGGGCAAACCTCGCCGGAGGCTCCCGACGCCGGCGCTTCGTCGGTCCGGCGGCCGCCGAATGGCAGGAACACCAGGTTGTCGGGCGCCGCGCCGCGCGAGAAGCCCTTGGAGATGAATTTGCTGGCGGGCAAGGGCTCGGCCTCGCTCTCGGCGACGCCCTCGCCACGGCCCAGGCCGTCGGCGTTGAACTCGCCAGGGTCGGCATTGGCGAGGTCGTCCCGGTTCAGATAGGAAACCCCCAACTCGCGGAAGATATAGTCGAGGATCGAGGTCGCCGAACGGATGGAGTCATTGCCGGTGACCGGTCCGGCGGGCTCGAATTTCGTGAACACATAGGCGTCGACATATTCGTCCAGCGGCACGCCGTATTGCAGGCCGATCGAGATGGCGATGGCGAAATTGTTCATCAAACTGCGGAAGGCGGCGCCTTCCTTGTGCATGTCGATGAAGATCTCGCCGACCTCGCCATCCTCGTATTCGCCGGTATGCAGATAGACCTTGTGGCCGCCGACGGCCGCCTTCTGGATATAGCCCTTGCGACGGTCGGGCAGCTTGCGGCGGGCGGGGCCGCCGCGCTGCACGATCCGTTCCACCACGCGCTCGACGATGCGTTCCTTGACCACAGGCTTGGATTCGGGGGCGGTTTCCAGGGGACGCGTCGGCTTGGCCGCCTCGACCTCGGCCTCGGGCAGGGCCAGCGCGAAGCCGATGGGCGGCGCAAGGCGGTTCAGACGCAGGGCGCGGACTCCAGCCCGGGCGGCCGCGGCCTGCAGGCGCGCGGCGTCGGCGGGGCGAGCGTCGAACGGCAGGTCCAACGGGGCCGGGGCGGCCAGACAGGTGAAGGTCTCCACGGCGGCGGTCATCGCCAGGCGGTCGGCCAGGACGGGCGTCTCAATGGCGGCGAACAAGGCGCGGATGTCGCGGTCCAGGCCCTCGCAATCGGCCAGGCGGCGGGCGCCGAGGGCGTGGCGCTCTGCGGCGTCGATCTCGACGGGCGAAAAGCCCGCGAAGGCCAAGGTGTCGAAATTCGGATCAGCGAGCGCGCTGGCGGGCGCGCCAAGCACGTCGCCGAGGAAGCCCGCGCCGATCACTGCGGGGGCGAAGGCGGCGCGCAGGCCGTCGGCGTGGCGCAGGGCGTCCTCGGCCAACTCGATCTCGTGGGCGGTGAAGCCTCGGGCCTGCAGCGTCATATGGTCGATGGCCGGCGCCTCGGTCAGGGTCCCGTGGCCCATGGCGTGGCGCCGGGCGGCGTCGAAATCGGCCCCCGCGCCGGTCAGGCAGGCATGGGCGGCGGCGCTGAAGGTCGGGATCTGAAAGCCGTCATCGGTCTGGGCGGTGGCGATCGAGGCCGCGGCGGCGGCATGGCCCAGGGGCTTGCCGCCAAGGCGCAGGGCGGCTTCGGGGTCGCTGAAGGCGCTGATCAAGCGGGCCGAGCGCAGGCCGTGCTTGCGGGCCAGGCCATGGGCCACGGCCAGGGCGGCGGCGGCTTCGGCGGCCAGCGGCGAGCGCAGGGCGGCGGCGCGCACGCGGCGCTCGGCCAGGCTGCGCAACAGGGTCTGGCGCTCCTGGGCGAAGATCGGATCGACCCCCAGCAGCGCGGCCGCCTCGGCGCTCGCGCTCAGCGCCGCGCCGACGGCCAGGGCCCACAGGGCGGAGGCGGCGTCGCGGCCCGTGTCGGTCGCCACGGACAGGCCCTGGGCCAGCAGCCAATCGCCGACCCCCGCGAGCCCCAGTTCAGCCGGACGTTCGCCGCGTTCGAGCTCCAAGGCCGTGACCCACAGACCGACCACCTGGTTGAAGCCTTCGAAGTCGAAAGCTCCGTCGTGTTGGAAGGCGGTGACATCTATGGCGGCCCGGAGGGCGGCGCCCCGGGCCAGGCTTTCCGCGTCTTCCGGCGACATGGCCAGGACCAGGGCGCTGGTCTCCCAGCCGACCTGGGCCGCGAAGCTGGCCGCCTCGTCGACCGCCGCGACGGCCTGGCGCGAGGCCGAGGCGACCAGCGGGGCGGGGGGCGGGGTCTCGGGATCGATCAGGACGGTGGACGAAGCTCCGGCCAAGGCGATCGCGTCGAGGATCATGCGGTCGTCGGCGCCCAATTCACGAGCCCCGCGAGCGGCGCGGCCCAAGGCGGTGTTCTTGAGGGGATCGCCGCAGGCCTTGGCGTCGCCGTGGCAGCGCGCTACGGCGTCGCCGACCTGAGCCAGGGCCGTGTCCAGCCGCGCGGCGGCCCTGGCGGCTAGTTTCGTCGACCGGACCTTGGCCAGATGACCCTCGGCGAAGCGCTTGAACTCGATCTCGCTGATGTCGGCCACATGTTGCGAGGCCATCCGATCGCCGGCTGGCGTGGCGACCCCAGTCAGCATGGTGGCCAGCAAGGCCTCGCGGAAGGCCTGGGCGTCGGCCGCATCGCCAAACAGACCCTCGTCGAGGCCAGTCCGGGTCAGGCGATCAGCGTAGCGAGCGGGGCCGCCGCCCAATGGCAGGCCGAGGTCGACCGGTCCGTCCATCCAATCCAGCCAGGCCTCGACCCGGGCGTCGGTCCAGTCCCCGGGCGCGAGCACCTCGATGACGCAGTCGCTGCGTTCCAGGTCGCGCGGCTCCATCCTGGGGTCGGGGCCGGGATGTCGGGACTGAATGCGCATGAACGATTCCGCGACCTGAGCGCCAAGAATGGATCATCCTAGTTCGCTCCACAGGCGCCTTCAATAGATGTGGGGCGTCGCACCCCCTTGATCCACAAGATGTTGATGTCGCAGCGTTGCGCCCGATGCTGGACGCTGGCGGGCCGCCGACCTATAGTCCGGCCGCTTCGCCATGCTTCCCGCGTGGTGCGAGCCAGTCTGGAATTGGGTGCTGAAGCGGTGCTGAAAGCGATCTTCACGTGGTGGAACGGCGCGACCATCGGTCAGCGCTTCCACATTAGCCGTCGTGGCGTGTTCATTGGCCAGGACGACTACGGCAACCGCTATTTCGAGGCGCGTGACAACAGCGACAGCTATGACGCCCGCAAGCGCCGCTGGGTGATCTATGACGGCTATGCCGAGGCCTCCAAGGTGCCGCCCGAATGGAGCGGCTGGCTGCACTATACGTTCGACGAGCCGCCGACCACGGCGCCGCTGATGCGTCGCGCCTGGGAAAAGGATCACCATCCCAACCTGACTGGCACGATCTACGCCTGGCGTCCCAAGGGCTCGCTGGCCCGGGGCGGCGAGCGCTCGGCCGCCACCAGTGACTACAAGCCCTGGTCGCCGGAATAGGATGACCACGCTGCGGACATGGACGGGCGTCGCGGCGATGGCCGTGGCGGTTTCGCTGGCGGCTGGCGGAGCCAGGGCGTTGCAGAACGCCCCGCAGGCCCCAGTCGCTCAGCCCGCTCCCGCCGCCCCGGCGCCGATCGTCGTGCCGCCGGCCTCGCGCCCCGTGCCGACGCCGGCCCCCCAGGCCGCGCCACAAACACCAACGGCGGTGGGAACGACCGTCGCCACCCCCGCCGTACCCGCGCCGGCCCCGACCAAGGCTCCGACGCCAGTCGCCAAACCTCCGCCCGCGTCCGCAAAACCTGTAGAGCCGGTCAAGCGCGCCCGCTCGTCCGTCGCCATCATCCAGGCGCTGGACAAGGTCACCACCGAGACCATGAAGTTCGAGGCGCCTGTCGGCCAGCCGGTCCGCTACAAGACTCTGGTGTTCACGGTCCGCGCCTGCGAGACCACCACGCCCGACGAGGACGCCCCGGACTCGGTGGCCTATCTTACGGTCGACACCCAACCCAAGGCGCTGCCAGGTCGAGTGGCGCCGGCGGGGCGGCAGATCTACAAGGGCTGGATGTACGCCAATGCGCCGGGCCTCAACCCGCTGCAGCACCCCGTCTATGACGCCTGGCTGATCGCCTGCAAGACCTCGACCCCGGCGGCGCCCGCCGCCAGCCGGTAGAAGTCCGACTGAATGTTCCAGGCCCGGCCCAGCCGCCGGCGATAGTCGGCCCGGGTGATCTCGGTCGTGCCAAACTGTTCCAGATGGTCGGTGATGAACTGGGTGTCGAGCAGGCGGTAGTCGCCGACGATCAGGCGACCGACCAGGTGCACCAGCGCCACCTTGCTGGCGTCCCGGCGGGTCGAGAACATGCTCTCGCCGAAAAAACAGCCTCCATGAGCCACGCCATAGAGGCCGCCGACCATCTCGTCGTCGTCCCAACACTCGACGCTGTGGGCCAGGCCCCGCGCGAAAAGCTGGCTGTAGAGCCGCTGGATGGGGTTGTTGATCCAGGTCTCGATGCGGCCCGGCCCCGAGGCCGCGCAGGCCTCCACCACGGCGTCAAAGGCGCTGTCGATGCGGACCTCGAAGGGATCGGCGCGGACCGTGCGCGCCAGCCGCCGCGGCACATGCACGCCGCCCAGCGGTAGCACGCCCCGGCGCTCGGGATCGATCAGGAAGATGCTCTCGTCCTGACGCGCGTCGGCCATCGGAAAGACGCCGCGCTCGTAGCAGGCGATGAGATCATCGACTGTAAAGGCGTCGTCCATCCCGATCTCGCAGCCTAACCCTGCGCCTTGATCCAACGCTCCAGCCAGTGGATGTCGTAATCGCCGGCCAGGATGTCGGGTTGCACCAGCAGGTCCTGGAACAGCGGGATCGTGGTCTCGATGCCGCCAACCACCATCTCGCCCAGGCAGCGCTTCAGGCGCGCGATGCACTCCTGGCGGTCGCGGCCATGAACGATCAGCTTGCCGATCAGGCTGTCGTAATAGGGCGGGATCGTATAGCCGGTGTAGATCGCCGAATCCAGCCGCACGCCCAGGCCGCCGGGGGCGTGGAAGTCAGTGATGGTGCCCGGCGACGGCGTGAAGGTGCGGGCGTTCTCAGCATTGATACGGCACTCGATGGCGTGGCCTTCGAACACCACGTCGGCCTGGGTAAACGAGAGCGGCAGGCCGGCGGCGATGCGGATCTGCTCGCGCACCAGGTCGATGCCGGTGATGGCCTCGGTCACCGGATGCTCGACCTGCAGGCGGGTGTTCATCTCGATGAAGAAGAACTCGTCGTTCTCCCACAGGAACTCGATGGTGCCGACGCCCAGATAGCCAATGGCCTTGATCGCATCGACCACGACCTTGCCGATCTTCTCGCGACCGGCGGCCGGGAGGGCGGGCGAGGGGGCTTCTTCCAGCACCTTCTGGTGACGGCGCTGCAGCGAGCAGTCGCGTTCGCCCAGATGCACCACATTGCCGTGGCTGTCGGCGATGACCTGAATCTCGATGTGGCGCGGCTTCTGGAGGTAGCGCTCCATATAGACCGTGTCGTCGCCGAACGCGGCGCGGGCCTCGGCGCGGGCGGTTGAGACCGCCTCGGCGAGGTCCTCGCGGGTCTCGGCGACCTTCATGCCGCGACCGCCGCCGCCGGAAGCGGCCTTGATCAGCACGGGGAAGCCGATCAGCTCGGCCGCCGCATAGGCCTCTTCTTCGGTCGTGACGCCGCCGTCCGAGCCGGGAACGACAGGAATGCCCGCGTCCTTGACGGCCTGCTTGGCGGTGATCTTGTCGCCCATCATCCGGATGTGCTCGGGCTTGGGTCCGATGAAGGTGTAGCCGTGCGCGCCGACGATCTCGGCGAAGCGGGCGTTTTCCGACAGGAAGCCGTAGCCCGGATGGATCGCCTGGGCGCCAGTGATTTCGGCGGCCGCGATGATCGACGGGATGTTCAGATAGCTCTTGGCGGCCGAGGCCGGGCCGATACAGACGCTTTCGTCGGCCAGCCGCACCCACATGGAATTGGCGTCGGCCTCGGAATGGACCGCCACGGTGGCGATGCCCATTTCCTTGCAGGCGCGGTGAACCCGAAGCGCGATCTCGCCTCGGTTGGCGATGAGGATCTTGTCAAACATGCCGATTACTCGACGATGACGAGGGGCTCGCCGAACTCGACGGGCTGGGCGTCTGCCACCAGGATTTCGACGACCTTGCCAGCCTTGGTGGCGGCGATCGGGTTCATGGTCTTCATCGCCTCGACGATCAGCAGGGTCTGACCGGCGGTCACGGTGTCGCCCACCTTGATGAAGGCGTCGGCGCCGGGCTGGGACGACATGTAGACGGTGCCGACCATCGGCGACTTGACGATGTCGCCGGCGGCGCGGGCGGCGGGCGCCTCAGCCGCCGGCGTCGCAGCGGCTGGAGCGGGCG
This sequence comes from Caulobacter sp. DWR2-3-1b2, assembly GCF_049896345.1. NCBI lineage: Bacteria > Pseudomonadati > Pseudomonadota > Alphaproteobacteria > Caulobacterales > Caulobacteraceae > Caulobacter > Caulobacter sp. DWR2-3-1b2. The sequence continues at coordinate 168,507 of NZ_JAFCUC010000002.1, forward strand.
CAGAGGCCTGGGCGACGGGCGGGGGAACATAGGTGGCGGGCTGGGCGGCCAGGGTCAGCTCGCGGGCGACCCGGATCTTCAGGCCGGCGTGCTCGACCTCGATCTCCGACAGGCCCGTGTCCTTCAGGATGTCGGCCAGCTTGCGGACCAGGCGGACGTCGATCGACGGGGTCTCGACCGGATCGGCGGGGGCCTTGGGAATGGACATGGAAGCTTACCTTGCTGTCTTTTTCAGGAGCCGGGGTGGCCGGCTAGTTGGCGCCGACCAGGCCGGTGGCGGCCTCGATCGCCAGTTCATAACTCGCCGCGCCGAAGCCGGAGACTATTCCGGTCGCCGCGAGCGAAACATAGGTGTGGCGGCGGAAGTCTTCCCGCGCCGCCGGGTTAGACAGGTGGCACTCGATGATCGGGATGTTCAAGGCCTTCAAAGCATCAAGCAAGGCGATCGATGTGTGGCCGTATCCGGCCGGATTGATCACCAGCGCGCAGGCGTCCAATCGGGCCTCATGCACCCAATCGATCAGCACGCCTTCGTGATTGCTTTGCCTGAAGACAACGGAAAGGCCCCGAGCGGCCGCCCGCGCCTCGCAGCGCGCACGGACATCGTCGAGCGTGTCCTTGCCGTAGATCTCGGGCTCACGCGTTCCCAACAGGTTGAGGTTGGGTCCGCTCAGCACATGGATCGGTTTTAGCATTCGGCTCCCGCCGTCGATTCCGGGAGGTCTTGTATAGCCGGTTCCGCCAGGTCACAAGCAGGGCTCGCTTCGGAGGTGATATGCGGCTGCTGTTGAATGGTGAGGACCGGGCGTTCGAGGGCGTCTCGACGCTCGCGGATCTGGTGTCGGTCCTGGGCCTGGACGCCCGCAAGGTGGCTGTCGAGCGTAATCTCGAGATCGCCCCGCGCTCGACCTATGCCGCCACGGCGCTGACGGACGGCGACCGGATCGAGATCGTGACGTTCATAGGGGGTGGGTAGACGGCAGGGGCGTCCTGCGCGTTTGAAACCCGAGCCCCACAGGCGTAAACCCACCCCATGAACGCGCACGTCCCCCCCGAATCCGCCGCCGCCGTCGCTGACGCCGATACCTGGACCGTCGCCGGCCGCACCTTCACCTCGCGGCTGATCGTCGGCACCGGCAAGTACAAGGACTACGCCACCAACGCCGCCGCGGCCAAGGCTGCGGGCGCCGAGATCGTGACGGTGGCCGTGCGCCGGGTGAACTTGACCGACCCCACCCAGCCGCTGCTGGTCGACTACGTCAAGCCGACCGAATTCACGTTCCTGCCGAATACAGCGGGCTGCTTTACCGGCGAGGACGCCGTGCGCACCCTGCGCCTAGCCCGCGAGGCCGGCGGCTGGGACCTGGTCAAGCTGGAGGTGCTGTCCGACCCCAAGACCTTGTATCCGGACATGGAAGAGACCCTGCGCTCGCTGAAGCTGCTGGTCTCCGAGGGCTTCCAGGTGATGGTCTATTGCTCGGACGACCCCGTTTATTGCCGCAAGCTGGAAGAGGCGGGCGCGGTCGCGATCATGCCTCTGGGCGCGCCGATCGGCTCGGGTCTGGGCATTCAGAACCGGGTCAACCTGCGGATCATCATCGAGAACGCTGGGGTGCCGGTGTTGGTCGACGCCGGGGTCGGCACGGCGTCGGATGCGGCCATCGGCATGGAGCTGGGCTGCGACGCCATCCTGATGAACACCGCCATCGCCGAGGCCAAGGATCCGATCCGCATGGCGCGGGCCATGAAGCACGCGGTGATCGCCGGTCGCGAGGCCTATCTGGCCGGCCGGATGCAGAAGCGGCTCTATGCCGATCCCAGCTCGCCGCTGGCGGGGCTGATCTAGAGCATTTTTCGAGCGAAGTGGTTCCGGTTCGCGTGAAGAAAAATGCGTCAAAACAAAGGTTAGAGCTCACGGCCTGACGCAGTCAGGTCGGGAAATGCTCTATGCCTTCACGTCGAGGAACGAGCCCTGCTTCATCTCGGGGTCGTTCTCAATCTGCGCCTTGATCTGGGCCTTCAACTGATCCTCAATCTTCTGGCGAGCCTTGGGGTCCATCGCCTTCAGCTGTTCCTCGGTGAGGCCCATCTTGCCCAGCATGGCCGTGCGCATCTTCTGGGCGGGTGTCAGCCTGGCGTAGTCGAGGAAGTCGTCCTTGGCGGTCTTCGCGGGCGCGGCGGCCATGCCGAGGGCCGAGGTCGCGTCGGCCGGCTTGGCCACTGTGACCTTGTTGATCTTCGCCAAGGTGGCGCTGGCCAGCGAGGCCAGAATGCTGGGACCGGAAATGAGCATGGGAACTCCCGCCTTGAACTCAGGCGGGGCGCGCGCTGCAAGCGCCGTGCGCGTGGACGGGGCCAGGCTTTTCAGGGGCTTAGCGTCGAGGGGCGACACTGGCGGCAAGGATCGCCTAGCAGAGTGTTCCCGGTGAGCAGAAAAGGGTCAAGCTTGGCGAATGCCGCCTTCTCCTAACGGAAAAGCGTGTCGACGCGGGCGGGTACGAAACAGAATCCATCAAAATCAACGCTCTAAACTTTCTCGATCTTTTTGACACCCACCCCCTTCTGGCGCCCGCATACTCTGCTCACCCCATCGCACGGGGAGGGACGTCGGCCGGCGACCTGACGGGCGGTGAGGCGTGGTCGAGCGGGAAGGCTTGGCCGCCGTGTCTTCTTCGGGAGACGCCCCAAGGTCGGTTCGGAGCAGGTTCGCCCCCGCGGCGACAAAACTTCGGCGCCCGGGTCGGCGGCCGTTGCCAACAGGTACGGGCTGAAATCGCCTGTACGGTCCGGAGGGTCAGCCAACCCTCCGCCCGCCGAGGGCCCACTTCGGAAGCGGGTTAAGACCCCGCGCGCCGATGGCTCTCGTCTGAAGGCCGCGCGAAGCGCTCGTCTTCGTCGAAACGGTATCAAATCTGCAAAACCTCCGGGCGGAGCCCGGGCGCTTCGCACCCTCCCCAAGCTCTTCCGCGGCGATCCGCGTGAAGTCCTCCCCCCGTGGGGGAGGTGTCGGCGCAGCCGACGGTGGGGGGCGTGATTGGATGCCGGCCAGACCTGCGATCGAAGACCCTAAACCTCCCCCACCGGTCGCTCCGCGACCACATCCCCCACGGGGGGAGAAGTTTCAGGCCCCCGCCCGCGCCGCCTTGGCCGCCCGGGCCTGTTTGAGCAGTCCCCACGCCCGCAGCGCCATCTCAACCCGCGACACCGCGAACAGGCCCACGCCCAGCACGATGAAGCCGTCATTGAGCAACACCAGATTGACATGCCAGGCCGAGGCCTCGCCCTGCAGCACGGCCCGCAACCCGAAGCGCACGACGAACAGGCCCAGCAGGAACAGGATGGCGGCGGGCGAGGGCTTGGTGTTGAGCAAATGGGTCTCGGGATCGATGGCGATCGGAATCAGCTTGCCGCGCCACCAGCCGATCGCCGCCCCGACCAAGAAGATCCCCGCCAGCCACAGCCAGTCGAGACCTTGTGGCGGAAACTGGGTGAGGGTGGCGGCCATGCCGACCAGCATGACGGCGGGCAGCACCCACATCCATTCCAGCTTCAGCCGGCGCTCGCGGTTCATGCTTCGAAAGCGCAGCGCGAAGACGACGGCCACGACGGCGATGGTCACCACCATCTGGGTGTTGGACTGGTTGATGAGACGCCCCGATATACCGGCCGCGAACGCCGCAGCTCCCCTGGCTCACACCTGTCCGCGTCAGGCCGCCGCTTCAAGCGCCCTGTCGATGGCCTGGGCGATGTTTTCGCGACTTTCGGCGCCGACGACCGCGAGGCGACCACCGAAGATCGCGAACGGCACACCGGTGATCCCACCTTGCACGGCCATGGCGTGTTCGCGAGCCACGGTGTCCTTGTCGGCGCCCTGGGCCAGCAATTGCAGGATCACCACCGGATCCATGCCAGCGGCCTCGCCGATATCCGCCAGAACCTGGGGATCGCCGATGTCGCGACCGTCGGTAAAATAGGCGGCGAACAGGCCCTCGACCACGTCGTCCTGCTTGCCCGCCCCGTGCGCCCAACGGATCAACCGATGGGCGGCGCTGGTGTTGGGCGACAGGGCGATGTCGGCGAAATTGAAGACGATGCCTTCCTCGGCTCCCGCCTCCGTCAGGGCGGCGTGCACGGCCTTCAGCTTGACCGGATCCTTGAACTTGCCGGCCATATAGTCCTTACGATCAACGCCTTGTTCCGGAAGCGTCGGGTCCAACTGGTAGGGGCGCCAGACGATCAGTGGCTCGACGTCGGGCCGCAGGGCCACGGCCGACTTTACCCGTCGCCAGCCCAGATAGCACCAGGGGCAGACAACGTCGGCGACAAGGTCGATCAGCAGGGGCTGGCCCATGGCGCGGCCTTTCGAATAACTGGCGTCGCAGGCCACGTAAGACTGCGGCCGGTCTTGGGCAAGCCTTCAGGCGCTGTCGCGTTGCAGGGCTCTAGCGGCGGCGCGTTCCAAGGCGTGGACGGCGCTTTCGCCGCTCTCGATCTGGGCCACGCCGATGTCGAACTCGCAGACGAACGGCGCGCGATCGTCGCCGGCGTCGAAGGCGGTGCAGCCGATCACCGCAGCGATCCGTTCGGCCGCCGCGCGTCCCGCCGCCTGGTTGGTGGCGGGCAGGGCCAGGGCGAAGACCTCCGGCGCCAGGCGGGCGGCGGTGTCCTCCACGCGGACCAACCGCCCAACCATCGAGCCGATCTGCGGGATGGCGCGGTCCAGCCAGCCGTTCTTGCGGGCCCAGACGGTGTCGGGCTTGTCGGCGACCCGCAGCACGCAGATCGACAGCGGTCGGACCCGTTCGCGCGCCGCCCCGGCCAGCCGCACCAGGTGGGCGGCGAACAGGTCGCGGGTGAACAGACCCGTGGCCGCGTCCATCAGGCCCGAGCTACGGGCCTTTTCCAGCGCGCCTCGGATCGACTCGCCACGCCGATAGTTGCGGGCCAACTCGATGACGCGCCGGGCGGTCTCGATTTCGGGGGTCTCGGGAGAAGCGACGTCGGACACGCCGCGATGGAAGGCCTCCGAGGTGGTCACATAGCTCTCGGCCTTCAAATAGAGCAGGGCCGGGATGTGGAACAGCCGGGTGTTGCGCCGCATGCCGGCCGCGATCGACAGGGCTTCCTGCTGGTTGTCTCCGGCCCACAGCACGACGGCGTCGAAGGCCCGCTCGTGAAGATAGTCGAAGGCGGTGTAGGCCGTGAAAGCGCCGACCACGTCGGCCCCACTACGGGTCAGGGCGTTGGACAGGGCCAGGAACTGCGGCGCGGGCTCGCCGATCGCCAGGATCCGGAAGGGCTCGGCATGGGGTTCCGGCAGGTCCAGGCGGCGGCCGCGGTCGCCGAAGGTGGCCAGGCGAAGCTCGAACTCCTCCTCGGCGATGGCGGTGCGGACCAGGGATTCCAGGCGCAGCACGGCCTGGGCCGGGTGCAGCGGCGGCGACAGGGTCAGGTCGAAGGCCTGGTGGTGGGCGTCGGTCCCGGGCTCGCCGATGGCGATGACCGGCAGGCGACGCGGGGCCACGGCGGCCTTCAGGCGACGCGACAGCGAATGGGCGTCAGGGCCGGCGCTCTCGAGATCGACGATCACGGCTTCGATGTTCAGGTCGCCGAGCGCGGCGAGGGCGGCATAGGGGCCACGGGCGGTGATGGTCCGCCAGCCGAGCTTGTCGAGCCCTTCCGACAGCGGCCCAGCCCGGGAATCGTCACGCGCAACGATCAGAATTCGGGCGTTCACCGTCAACTCAAGCCTCCGCCCCGGATACCGGTATCGCTCGACGACGCAGCGCCGTCGAGATTCGACGCCGCAACATAGCAGAGGCGGACGGCGCTCATAGGTACGCATCGCCGCAGGGGCCAAGCGAGATGGGGATCAAAACGGGACTTGCATGACGAAGGGTCAGGATCGTTCAAATGCCAGAGGAAGCCGCGAGATTCGGCAGGAGGAAGACATGGCCCAAGGACCGCTATCTGGCTTGAAGGTGCTAGAATTCGCAGGGATCGGTCCGGGACCGTTCTGCGGGATGCTGCTGTCGGACCTCGGCGCCGACGTGGTGCGCATCGACCGCAAGGGCTCGGGGCGCAGTTCGCCCGCCGACGTCACGGCCCGGGGACGCCGCTCCGTGGCCCTGGACCTGAAGTCGCCGGCCGCGGTCGAGACCTGCCTGAAGCTGATGGAAAGCGCCGACGGGATCATCGAGGGCTTCCGGCCCGGCGTGATGGAGCGGCTGGGCCTGGGGCCTGACGTCGCCTTGGCTCGCAATTCAAAGCTCGTCTATGGCCGGATGACCGGTTGGGGCCAGACCGGGCCCTACGCCAAGGCCGCCGGCCACGACATGAACTATATCGCCATCACCGGCGCCCTGGCGGCGATCGGCACGACGGACAAGCCGGTGCCGCCCCTGAACCTGGTCGGCGATTTCGGCGGCGGGGCGCTCTACCTGGCGTTTGGCCTGTTGGCCGGGGTGATCCATGCCCGCTCGACGGGTCAGGGCCAGGTGATCGACTGCGCGATGAGCGACGGCGCGGCCTCGCTGATGGCCATGTTCTACGGTTTCAAGGCCGGCGGGATGTGGGGCGAAGGGCGGCGGTCCAACCTGCTCGATGGCGGAGCGCACTTCTACGACACCTATCAATGCAGTGACGGCAAATGGATCTCGATCGGCTCGATCGAACCGCAGTTCTATCTGCTGCTGCTTGAAAAGACCGGCATTACCGACCCTCAGTTCCAGCACCAGATGAGCCGCGAGGAGTGGCCAGAGCTTCACGACAAGCTGGCCGCCGTCATCGCCACCAAGACCCGCGACGACTGGTGCGCCCTGATGGACGGAACCGACGTTTGCTTCGCTCCGGTATTGACCATGGACGAGGCTCCCTCCCACGCCCACAACGCCGCCCGCCAGACCTTCGTCGAGGTGGCCGGCGTCATCCAGCCCGCGCCGGCCCCGCGTTTTTCGGCCACACCCGGCGTCATCCAGGGTCCGCCGCCCAAGATCGGCGCCGACAACGACCAGGCGCTAAGCGACTGGGGCTTCTCCGCCGAGGCGATCGGGGCGCTGCGGGAGCAGGGGGCGCTCTAGGCGAGACCTGACAGTCAGGCGCCATTCCCGTTCAGCCGCCATTCAGCCGCCGAGCCCTAGAACACACCTGCAACCGGCCGTCGCGCCACCCGTCCCTCGATGCGGCGATCGGTTCAGGTTCGTCCTGCGGAGCCCCGTCGCTTTCCCTGAAGCGGCGGGGCTTTGTGCTCCAGAACTCCGGTATCTCAGGCTTGACTTGCTTCAGCGGGATGACGCGGGCAGTTTCCGCCGAATGAAGCCACCCGCAGACCGCCTTCGCTTTCGGGATCTCGACCTCGATCCGATCCACTGGGTGCGAGAAATCCTGCGCGTCATGGGATTGGCCCTGCAGCGGCTGTGGGGCCGCGATGTCATGCTCTATGTCGGCGGGGTTTCGTTCTTCGTCCTGCTGGCGGTGTTCCCCGGCCTGGCGATCCTGATCGGCCTCTACACCTTGCTGTTGACTCCCGAACAGGCCGCCGCCCAGGCCGACAAACTGTCCTATCTGATGCCGTCCGGCGCGCGACCGATCTTTCAGAGCGAACTGGGTCGGCTGGCCCATGCGCCGGAGCAGGCGATCTCGGCCCAGAGCGCCGTGGTGCTGGTCATCGGCCTGTATGCCGCCCACCGGGGCTTCAAGGCCTTGCTGGCCGGCCTGTCCTTTATCCACGACGAGGAGAACCAACGCGGCTTCCTGGGCTTCAACTTCATGGCCCTCGTCGTGCTGGTCTGCGCGTTCGCTCTGCTGTTCGTGATGTCGGGCGTCTTCCTGACCTTCCGCCTGCTGTCCAGCACCCTGGACCTTCGGCCGCTGGAAGGCGCCTCCTGGATCCAGAGCGAATGGACCTGGGCCAGCCTGGGCCTGATGGTCGGCATGACCCTGGTCTATCGCTACGCCATGTCGCGCGTCCCTGTCGGATGGCGCGCGTCGATCGCCGGGGGCGCGGCGGCGGCGGTGCTTTGCGTCTTCATGTCCTGGGCCAGCGCATTCTATGTCGAGCAGGTGGCCCATCTGGGCGCGACCTACGGCTCAATCTCGGCGGTGATCATTTTCCTGATCTGGCTGTCCTGGAGCGTCAATGCGGTGTTCTTTGGCGGGGCCCTGGCCACCGAGATGGAGATCGCCCTGGAAGAACGGCCAAGGGCCTTGCTCGAAGGCCCCAAGGCCGTGCTGCTTAAAGCGCCTTCGCCACCAGAAAGCTGATCGCCCCGTTCGGCGCGTCGACAACCTCAACGACTGTGGCCCCGGCGCTGGCGGCGAAGTGGGGCACGTCGATGCGCGCCAGCGGATCGTCGGAGATCAGGCGCACCTGAGCTCCAGGCGCGGCCTCTTCCAAAGCGCGGCGCAGGCGTAGGGTCGGCACCGGACAGCGGTGGCCCCGGGCGTCGACCAGGCGGGCCTCAGCCATCGAACACCGCCTCAGCCTGGGCCTGGGACAGGATGCGATACCCGCCTGGCGCCAGGTCAGTCGGCAGGGAAAGACCGCCGATTCGCTCGCGATGCAAACCCGTCACGTGATTGCCGACGGCGGCGAACATCCGGCGCACCTGGTGATAGCGGCCCTCGGTGATCGTCAGCCGCGCCCCGCGCTCGCCCAGCACTTCAAGCTCGGCCGCGAGCAACGGTTTTTCTTCGCCTTCCAGCATCAGGGTTCCGCTGGCGAAGGCCGCGACCTCGGTTCCGGTCAGGGGCCGATCCAGGGTGGCGTGATAGACCTTGGGCACGTGGCGCTTAGGTGAAATCACCCGATGCAGGAAGTCGCCGTCATCGGTGATCAGCAGCAGGCCGGAGGTATCCTTGTCCAGCCGCCCGACGCTCGACAGGGCCGGGTCGCGAATCTGCCAGCGCTTGGGCAGCAGGTCATAGATCCGCTCGCCGTCCTCGCGGTGCGAACAGACCAGGCCCAATGGCTTGTGCATCAGCAAGATCAGCGGCGCGGGGGGATCGACCGGGACGCCGCGAATCTTCATTTGGCTTGGCAGATCAGCAGTGACGGCGATCTTTTGACCGGCGTCCTTGATCGGAACGCCGTCGAGCGTGACCTTGCCGCCCGAGACCAGGGCCTGGACGTCGCGCCGGCTGCCGTAGCCAAGATTGGCCAGCAGACGATCCAGGCGCGCCATCAAGGCTTTTGTCACTTGCGGGCCTCGTAGACCTTGAAGCCGCCGGCGTCGGCCACCGGGCGAACGGTCTTGAAGTGCTCGTTCAACACCGCCTCATAGGGCAGGTGGCGATTGGCGACGATCCACAGCACGCCGCCCTTGCGCAACATGGCCGCCGACGCGGTGATGAAGGCTTGGCCCAGGCCCTTGTCCTCGCCGACTGCGTCGTGGAAGGGCGGGTTGGTGACCACGAAGTCCAGGCCGGTCAACAGTTCCGCGCCGCGGCGGGCGTCGGCCCAAAGCACTTCGACCCGCAGGTCGGCGACATTGCGCTTGGTGGCCTCGACTGCCCGGCGGTCAAGGTCGACCAGGCTCAGCTTGGTGACCTTGGGCGAGGTCAGGATGGCGTGCGCCAGCACGCCGACGCCGCAGCCCAGATCGACGCCGACGCCGCTCATCGGCGGCAGGGACTTCAGCAGCAGGGCCGAGCCGGGGTCCAGCCGATCCCAGCTGAACACGCCCGGCTGGGTCCAGAGGCCGTCGCCGTCCAGACGACGCGGCGCGCCCTCGGCGATCGCGGCGTCGATCCCTGTCAGGCTCGTGGGCTTCAGGGTCACGCAGATGCGCTGGTGGCGCTTGGCGCTTTCGCCGATCGAGCACCCGAACGCCGCCAGTTCCTTGTTCATCCGCAGGCCACCACGATCCTTCGGGGCCAGGGCGGTCAAGCGCCCCTCGACCTTCAGCACGCGCAGGGCCTGGGCCAGAACATAGCGCCGCTCGGCCACGCCGGGAGGGGCCTGGATAACGATCTCGTCCAGCGCGCCTTCGGCCAGGTCGGCCAGGTCGGTCGAGTCCGTCACCAGGGGCGAGACCTGAACCGCACCGCCGGGCACGTCGACTAGATCAAGAAGTGGAGAGCCATAGACGGCGACGCGAGGAATATCGGACATGAAACGGATCTCGGGAGATGTGGCGGGCAGGGTGGGATTCGAACCCACGGTGGACTTTCACCCACGGCGGTTTTCAAGACCGCTGCCTTAAACCACTCGGCCACCTGCCCGGAGCATGGGCCTATATCAGCGGTCGCGCGCCGGCTCTAGTCGATTTCCAGTCTGTTTGGTCGCACCCTGGATTAACCAGACCTCAAACCTCCTGCACGATCTTGTCACCTGAGATTGTATGGTTGGAGCGGTTTGTTGGACCTGCTGCGCGAAAGTCGAGGCGGAACGCGCGTGCTGCGCGGACTGGCCGTGGCCGCCCTGGGCTCGGCCGGGCTGGTGGCCTGCGCCACACCGCAACCGCGTCTGGCGATCCACCAGGCTCCGTCGGCGAGACCCTATTCCGGTCCACCGGCGCCCGGTTCGACCACCGGTTTGCGTGGCACCGAAAAGCCGTATCAGATCAAGGGCGTCTGGTACTATCCCAAGGCCGATCCGCGCTATGACGAGCAGGGGATCGGTTCCTGGTACGGTGAGCAGTTTCATAATCGCCGCACCGCCAATGGCGAGATTTTCGACATGGACATGCCGTCGGCGGCGCACAAGACGCTGCCGCTACCGAGCGTCGTCGAGGTCACCAATCTGGACAATGGCCGCAAGATGAAGCTGCGGGTTAATGACCGCGGGCCGTTCGTCGACGGCAGGATCATCGACCTGTCCAAAGCCGCCGCCGAACAGTTGGGTTATGGCCGAGCCGGCGTCGCTCACGTCCGGGTTCGGTACATAGGGCCAGCGGGCAAGACGCCTTTCGATGAGCGTCGAATCATCGCCGCCGCGCCGCCACAGTCTGAATCGCGTTACGCGCCGCCCACCAAGGCCCGGGTCTATGCTGGCGGTCTGCCACCAGCTCAGCCAGCCTACGGCGCGACGCCCCCGCCGAAGGCCCCCGATCGGGACTATGCCGCGTCTCTTCCCATGGTCGACGCGCCCCCTGCGCCATCCGCGTCGCCCGCGCCATCCGCGCCGATCGCGACGATCGCGACGAGCTATCGCATCCAGGCCGGCTCCTTCGCCAATCTCGACAACGCCGAGCGCGCCGCCGCGCAGCTGAGCGGAGCGGGGCGGGCCTCGATCGAGCCCGTAGAGCGCAGCCAAGGCGTCCTGTACCGCGTGGTTGTCACGGCCGGATCCGACGAGGGCGAGGCCTTCGGCATGCGCGATCGGGTCGCCGCCTTGGGCTTTTCAGACGCGACGGTTCTTCGACCTTAAAGGGGTCTGGACAAGAGGCGCGATCCGGCCGAATTGAAGCCGGTGACCAACGGTGTTTTCATCAGTTTCGAAGGCGGCGAGGGGGCTGGAAAGTCCACCCAGATCCGTCGTCTGGCCGAGCGCCTGAAGGCGGACGGCGCCGACGTGGTGCTGACCCGTGAGCCGGGCGGCAGCCCCGGGGCCGAGCAGATTCGCGACCTGATCCTGAACGGCGAGGTCGATCGCTGGTCGCCGATCACCGAGACCCTGCTGATGTACGCTTCGCGTCGTGATCATCTGGAACGGGTGATACGCCCCGCTTTGCAACGCGGAGCGATCGTGCTGTGCGATCGCTTCGCCGACAGCACCCAGGCCTATCAAGGCGCGGGGGGCGACGCGCCGCTCTCGCTGATCAAGGCGCTGGAGGACCATGTCCTGGGCGGCACGCTTCCCGACCTGACCCTGATCTTCGACCTGCCCGCCCAGGCGGGGCTGGAGCGCGCCATGGCGCGAGGCGGCGAGGCGAGGTTCGAGTCCAAGGGCATTGAATTCCATGAACGCCTGGGCGCGGCCTTCCTCGAGATCGCCCGGCGCGAACCGGAGCGCTGCGTGGTCATCGAGGCGGCCGGCGATATCGACGCGGTGTGGACCGATGTCTGGAACGCCGTTTCCACGCGATTGGGTCTCTGAACGTGGACGCGCCGCCGCATCCTCGCGACGTCTTTCGCATCGACGGCGTGGAGAGCGCCGAACTGGCCTTCCTCGACGCCCTGGATCGCGGCAGGCTCCACCATGCCTGGCTGCTGACGGGGCCGGAGGGCGTCGGCAAGGCGACCCTGGCCTATCGCATGGCCCGCCGTCTGTTGGGCGCCAGGCCCGATCCCGCCTTCGGGCCGCTGGGCGCCTCGCCCACCGACGTGGTCAGCCGCCAGGTCGCCGCCCGCTCTCACCCCGACCTGATGGTGCTGGAGCGCGAGACCGACGACGGCAAGGCCCGCAAGTCGATCCCCGTGGACGAGGCGCGCCAATTGCCGGCCTTCTTCGCTAATTCGCCGGCTGTTTCGCCCTACCGGGTGGCGATCATCGACGCGGCCGACGACCTGAACGTCAACGCCGCTAACGCTGTTCTGAAAACGCTCGAGGAACCGCCGGCCAAGGCCGTGATCCTGCTGGTCAGTCATTCGCCGGGTCGGCTGCTGCCCACCATCCGCTCGCGTTGCCGCCGCCTGGTGGTGCCCGCCCCCGACATGGCAAAAGCGGCCGCCATGGTCGAGGAACGGGCGGGGGTCTCGTCACATGACGCCGATCGCCTGGCCCGCATGGCCAAGGGCGCGCCGGGACGAGCCCTGCAGCTGGCCGCTGCGGGAGCCCTGGCCGCCGACGACGCGGCCGGTGAGATCCTGCGCAAGCTGCCGGACCTGGACGAGGGCGCGTTGCTGGCCCTGGCCGACACTTTCAAGGGAGCCGAGGGCGCGGGCCGCTTCGAGTTGCTGTTCGATCGGCTGGGCGACCAGATCCACGCCATGGCCACCGGCATGGCCGGCGAGGGCGTGCCTGCGGGCCTGGACCGCTGGGTGGCCGCTTGGGAGAAGATCATGCGCGCTCCGGGGGAGGCCGAGGCCATCAACCTCGACCGCGCCGACGTCTTTTGGACCGCGATCATGGACTTGCGCGCCGCCGCCCGAGCGGCGAACTAGCGCCATGCTGATCGACAGTCATGTAAACCTGCACGCCAAACAATACGACGAAGACCGCGACGCGGTGATCGATCGCGCTCGCCTCGCCGGCATCCAACTGATGGTGACGATCTGCGACAAGATCCCGTCCTTCGAAGCCGTTCACGCCATCGCCATGGCCCAGGACGACATCTGGTGCACGGTCGGGGCTCATCCGCACGAGGCCAAGGATCATATCGACCTGACGACCGAGCGCCTGGTCGAACTGGCGGGGCGGCCCAAGGTGATCGGCATCGGCGAGACCGGCCTCGACTTCCACTATGATTTCAGCCCGCGCGACGTGCAGGCCCTGGTGTTTCGCGCCCATGTGGCGGCGGCGCGCCAGACCGGCCTGCCGCTGGTGGTTCACACCCGCGAAGCCGACGAACTCATGGGCGACATCCTTGAGGAGGAACACGCTCGCGGACCGTTCAAGATCCTGATGCATTGCTATACCAGCGGGGCGGACCTCGCGAAACGGATGGCGGCCTTGGGAGCGTGGTTCTCGGTTTCGGGTATCGCCACCTTCAAGCAGGCCCAAGACGTGCGGGACATCGTCGCCGACATGCCGGAAGGCAAGATCATTCTTGAGACCGACTGTCCCTACCTGGCGCCCGTGCCGATGCGTGGTCGGCGCAATGAGCCCGCTTACCTGCCTCATGTCCTCGACAAGCTGGCCGAAATCCGTGGCTGGAGCCGGGCGGAAGCCGAGCAACGCACCGAGGACGCCTTCTTCGCATTGTTTGACCGGATTCCTCGCCCGTGACCGCAAGGCTGGAGTTCACGATCCTGGGCTCCGGCTCGTCCGGCGGCGTGCCGCGCGCGGACGGCAACTGGGGTGATTGCGATCCGGCCGAGCCTAAGAACCTGCGGACGCGTTGTTCGATGCTGGTCCGCCGGCCAGGCGGGCAGGGCGCGACCGAGGACACCACCGTGGTGGTCGATACCGCGCCGGATTTCCGGTTGCAGGCGGTGAGGGCGGGGGTCAAGCGGGTGGACGCTTGCCTGTTCACCCATGACCACGCCGACCAGGCCCATGGCATTGACGACCTGCGGCCCTTCTTCCTCAACCAGCGACGGCGAGTGCCGACGCATATGGACGAGGCCACCTCGATCAGCCTGCACAAACGCTTCGACTACATCTTCGAAAGTCGCGGAGGTTATCCCGCCATCTGCGAGGCGAGACCCGTGCCGTCTTTCGGTGAGGCCTGGTCCATTGAAGGTCCGAGCGGGGCGATCCCGGTGACGACCTTCGATGTCGATCATGGCGAGATACGGGCCGTTGGCTACCGGTTTGGCGGCGTGGCCTATACGCCCGACGTGCTCGACATCCCCGACGAAAGCTGGTGGGCGCTGGCGGATCTGGACGTCTGGATCGTCGACGCCCTACGCTGGACTCCGCATCCTACTCACGCCCACGTGGCCAAGGCGCTGGACTGGATCGCACGCGCCAAGCCGCGTCGCGCCATCCTGACCAATCTTCACATCGATCTGGATTTCAACGCCCTGGCGGCGAAACTTCCGCCTGGCGTTGAGCCGGCCTATGACGGGTTGCGGTTCGAGGTCTGAGAGCCGTCGGGTCCTGGATCAGTCCGAGCTCTTGTCACCCGCCGCGAGCGCTTGAATACCGGCCGGCGTGATCACCCATCCGGCCCCGGTCCGCTCGGCCAGGCCCAACTCGGTCAAGGCGCGCGCGTCGGCGATATTGATCCAGTCGACATGCTCCCCCGCCTTTTTGCGAGAAAGGTTCGCCAAGGCGGTGAATTGGCCTGAAGACAGCGTCATTCTACTCCCCGCCTGACAGTTGACCATGAGCGGCGACGACGCGGCGGCCGCTGACGCGTTCAAGCGCCTGATGCATTCGCAGGATCTGGCCGCCAAGGCTGGTGACGTCATCTTGGAGTTGGGCGTTGCGGCGTTTGAGGTCGTCGTTTTCTCGGCGGACGATCTGCGCGTCATCGTCGGTCATAGGTCAGCGCCGCTTGTGTCGATCATGGGGGTGTGTCGAATCACCGCGCGAAGCAGCATCGCCCGCCGCGGTGTCAGGTCCGCAGCTTTCAGCTCCAGCCGAGCGCCCTCGACGATCTGGCCCTTGTGGCGATTGCCCAGGAAGAACGCCTCCGCCCGGATTTCCCGCGCGGACACCTTCTGCCTTCCGATGGACTCCAGCAACGCGCTCCAGGGCGTCATCCGCAGACCACATGCTCTGTCGCTCGCGGCCGTGGAAGGTCGGACATGACGTCCTTTCAGGCCAGCGATCCCGCGAAACGCGGGGCGAACACTGACGTCACCTTCTATAACGCGATCCTACCCCAATAGCTTCCGACGGTTTCACCGGGTAGGCGCCGCGCCTCCTGAAGCCGCCCGCAGCCGGCCAGGAAATTCGTCGGGCTCGCCAGGTAGCGCACCGCCAGCGCCTTGACCGTGTCGTCCAACGTCCGGTCGCCATAGGCCGCAGCAACGGCCGTGAACAGCGGCAGGGCTTCGGGCGCGGCCTCTTCAGGTTTCAACTCGGGATAGGGAAAGCTGGCCTCGCGGCCCACTTGGGGCGCCCAGGAAACTGAACGCCGCGCGCGGGCCACAGCCGTCCTCGGTTTGATAGCGCCACAGATCAAGGTCCACGCAGCGGCCGAACTGCGCCGTGCCAACCAGCGCCTCCAGCGCGAAGCGAAGCCGGCCAACGGCGCGCCATAAGCAGGTTGCGGCCGTGAAAACGCAGGCCATTCCTCTGGCCTGAGCCCGGTCGACGATCGCAGGGATTTTATCGCGCCGGACCTAGGGTTTAACCCCATGGCGGCCAGTCTTGGTCAACGGCAATCTGGAATGGCTCGCGGTCGAGGCGTCACCCCCGATAGCCCTTGACGGCCGTGGTTTGCTCATCCCCCAAGAGCCGAGCCACGGTGGCGGGTCGAGAGCCGATCGGCGTGTCCCGACGCATGCCCGGTCGGCTCTCTCTACCGCTAATCATCGGTCACGCTGAAGATAAGGTGCTCGGACCCCATGGCCGGGCCCGGCTCGCTGTGCGCCGTTGCATCCAGGCATCTCGATGAAGCGAGGTTGGCCTTCGATGCATCGGGGGGGGGGGGGGGGGGGGGGGGGCCCCCCCCCCAACCGTGCCAAGAGCAAAAACAGCAGGTTGGGAATGGGGAACCAGACGGGGAAC
>NZ_JAFCUC010000002.1:184741-622824 GCF_049896345.1 Caulobacter sp. DWR2-3-1b2
GCGCGGGGGGCGCGCGGCGCCCCCGGGCCGCCCCCCCCCCCCCCCCCCCCCCCCCGCCCCCCCCCCCCCCCCCCCCCCCCCCCCCCCCCCCCCGCGGCGCAGCCAGTCGCTAGGCCTCGATCAGCCTGTTGCGAATGGCGTAGCGCACGATGTCGGCGAGCGAATGCGCGCCCAATTTGCGCATGATGTTTCCGCGGTGGCTCTCGACCGTCTTGACGCTGATGTCCAGCATCGAGGCGATAACCTTGTTGCTGCGGGATTCCGCGAGCAGCTGAACGATCAGCAGCTCGCGCGTCGTCAGCGCCTCCGAGCCCTCAATGACCCCGCCAAGGCCGTGTCCTCTAGGGGACGGATAGCTGCGCAGAACAGCGGCGGTTATGCCGGGACAGAAGTAGGGCTTGTGGTTCAACAGGGACGCCACGGCGGCGATGATGTTTTCCGTCGACGCCGACTTCAGTACGAACCCTCGCGCGCCGGCGCTCAGCACTTCGCGAACCAGTTGCTCGCTGTCATGCATCGTGAAGATGAGCAATTCGGTGTGGGTCTTCAGCTTCCGAACGTCTCGCGCAACGATGACGCCGCTCAGATCCGGCATGCTGATGTCCAGGATCATGACGTCGGGCGTTAGTTCCTTGGCCATCCGCACCGCGTCTCGGCCATTTGAGGCCTCACCGCAGATCGTCCACCCTGGCTGGGACTCGAGCGCCTCGCGCAAACCCGCCCTGACGATGGAATGATCGTCGGCCAGCAAGATTGTGGGCGAACTTGTCGATAGCATCGAAAACTCTCGGTGGAATAGTGAAGACGCGCGTTAATTCTCTACTTCCGTTTGAAATAGATGGTGAATTCGCCGCGCAAGGTTGCAACAAGCTGCAGCATTGAGATTAGGAATCGCTTGGGGGCACATATTGGTAGGTGCAAAAGGCGTTCGATCTGGCGGGTCTCGCGGGAGACCCTTCTGTTCACCGGCGGCTTGCTGCTGCTGATCGGCTCGTTTCAAGATCTTGTCGAGTGTCCTGGCGCCGAACGCAGCACTCGCGCCACCGCCCGCGCCGCTGGCCGAACGACCGGTCGGCATCGTGATTTCCCCCTTGCAGCGGCGACCGCCTATCGCGAGCGCCCCCGGGCCGAGACGGGCCACAAGGCCACAAGGGTGTCGCCATCCACCACATGATAGGTGTCGTAGAGGTTTACGGTGGGATCGCAGTGCGGCGCGCCCAGGATCACCCGGTCGCCCAAGGCGGGCGCCGCTTGGCCTGAGGGTGGCAGGATGGCCCCGTGCTCGTCGCCCATGAAAAAATAGCGCGAGCCTTCCGGCGCGCCGCCCAGCACTTTTGGCGGTTCGGCGTCGGTCGACATGGCCTTGAAGCCCGCATCGACAGTGGCCATGCCGGGGTTGTTGGCGCTGACCACTCGGGCGTCGATCAGCAGCGACGCCTCGTAGGGACTGGCGTCCGCGCCGTCGCCGGCGATGTCGCAGATCAGGTACTGGCCGTCCATGAACACGTAGGAGCCGACCTGGAACTCGGTGAAGATTCCAAGCTCGGCGTCGATGCGGTGTGAACCCGTACCCGAGCCGGATACGATGGGCGGCGGGCCTCCAGCTGCGGTCAAGGCTTCGATCACCGAGCGGATATAGTCGCCGCGGCCCTCCAGGTTGGCCTTGCGGTCGGCGAAACTCTCGATGTGCTGCTGCATGCCGCAATAGCATTGCAGCCCAGCATAGATCAGTCCGGGCTGGCCGCCGATGGCCTCCAACAGCGCGACCGCGGCCTCGGGCGAGGCGACGCCGGTGCGGTGGATGCCCGGATCCAGATCGATCATGACCTTCAGCGGCTTCCCGGCCGCGGCGGCGGCCAGGCCGAGCGCCGCGATATTGGCAGGGTGATCGGTAACGACCATCAGGTCGGTCGTCACGGCGTTGAGGGCGATCAGGCGCGCGATGGCCGGGGTTGAAACCACGGGCGAGGTGATCAGCAGGCCGTTCGTCACCCCGCCTTCGGCAAGGGCCTCGGCCTCGCCGATCTTGGCGCAGCACAGGCCCACGGCGCCGGCCGCAAGTTGCAGCTTGGCGATGTCGACGCTCTTGTGGGTCTTGGCGTGGGGACGCAGCTTCAGACCCTTGCCAGCGGCAAACTCGGCCATGCGGGCGATATTGCGTTCCAAGGCAGGCTTGTCGATCACCAGCACCGGCGTGTTGAGATCACGACGCGAGCCTTGGGCGCCGATCAGGTGGGCGTGCAGGTCGTGGTCGGTCATGGCGCGGTTCCGATCAGAGGCCGAAAAGTTCGGTCAGGTGTGTATTGGCGAACTTGCCGGTCGGGTCCCAGGTCTTGCGCGCGGCCAGGAAATCGGCGGCGCGCGGATAAAGCCTGTGGACGTCGGCGGCGGTCAGCGTGTGTCGCTTGGCCCAGTGTGGTCAGCCCGCGCCGTCGCGCAGACCCGACTCCATCTCGGCGAAGGCTGGCCGCCAGGGCAGCTTGGCGTATTGATGGAACGAGATCGAGGCGCAGGTCCAGCGTTGAACGGGCTTATCCAGATGTCGTCACCAGCCGCGAGGCGAAACTCGAACGGAAAGCTGATCGGCAATCTGCGCTTGCGGATGTGATCGATGGACGGCATCCACCACGACCTGCGAAGAAACCCAAGGGCGCTCGAGGGCGTAAGGGGAGGGTCGGCATGCCCCGTGGGCATAGTCAGGAATATATTCCTAACACCCTAGCGCGCCCGGGATTGTCCGCCTTGCCGACCAGTGAAGATAGGACAATATTCCTTACTATGCACTTTACATACCAAGCCAATTTCGGTATGAAAGCGCATGGCAACCGCAACGCTTTCAGATCCGATCTTCCACGACGCAGACGCCGCCCGCGCGCACTTCGAAAAGCTGCGCTGGCCCGACGGTCGTGTGTGCCCGCATTGCGGCGTGGTTGGTGACGATTCCTCGACCCTGCTCAAGGGCAAGTCGCACCGCGCCGGGCTCTACAAGTGCAAGGCTTGTGACTTGCCCTTCACCGCGACCATCGGCACCGTCTACGAGGATAGCAAGGTTCCCCTGAACAAGTGGCTGCTGGCCACTCACCTAATGTGCGCCAGCAAGAAGGGCATCAGCGCCCTCCAATTGCAACGCGAGTTGGCCCTTGGCTCGTACCGCACCGCTTGGTTCATGGCGCACCGCATCCGCGAGGCGATGACCGACACCGACGACACCCCTCTGGGTGGCGAAGGCAAGATCGTGGAAGCCGACGAAACCTATTATGGCAAGCCCGCCGTCTCGCCCGTGAAGCGGGCCGATGGTCGCGAGTTCATCAAGCGCAGAAAGAAGGCCCGCAATAGCCGCCCCGTTGTCGCCCTGGTCGAGCGTGGCGGTCGCGCAAAGGTGTTTCACGTCGCGGTGGCGGACAAGGCGACCGTGTCGGCTATCGTCATGGCGAACGTTCACCCGGCGACCCGCCTGCACACCGACGAGAGCCGCCTCTACAAGGGCTCTGCCGACGTGTTCGCGTCACATGAGACCGTCAAGCACTCCGCTGGCGAATACGCCCGTGGCGATGTGAACACGAACAGCGCTGAAGGCTTCTTCGGCGTGTTCAAGAAAGGCATGAAGGGCGTGTATCAACACTGCTCCGAGAAGCACCTGAACCGCTACGTCACCGAGTTTGGGTTCCGCCATAACACCCGCGCCCTGCTGGGCTTCAACGATGGGGAACGGACGGATGCTGCGATCAAAGGCACGATCGGCAAGCGCCTGACGTACCGACAGACTGACGAAGCCTACGTTTAAGTTTCAGGCTTTGCGTTTGGCGCGGAAGCGTCGGCGGAAGCCTTCCGCTTCTTGGGACTCACCTTAGGCTGTGGCGGGGTGGCGAGCATTCGCTTGACCACCTCATCACGGCGGCGGGCGGCTTCCTCGGGGGTGAGCTGATCTGTGTCCATCATGGGCGAGAAGATAACATGAGTTCGGGCGCGGGCGACAAGATGAGCGCCCAAGAAGCTATTGATCGCGCCTTCGCCATGCACACCAGTGTCGTGGGCGAGGTCGCTTACCATTGGAATCTGCTGCATGAGCGCTTGGGCGTCCTATTCAGCATAGCCGCTGCCATCAACAACCAAGTGGGGATGGCCGTCTGGTATTCCGTGCAAAGCGACCGAGGGCAGCGCGAAATGCTGCTAGCTGCACTGCGGGCCAACAAAGAGGATACTTGGGAGATACGGCCTAAGGCAAAGGTCGAAATCAAATGGCTGACCGACTATGTTTCGGGAACACTTGCGGATCGGCGCAACGACGCCCTGCACGCCCCATGCGAATTGGGCGTGGGTATTTTTCAGGACAAAGACGGTAATCTTTTGCACTCGATTGAGGTCGGCCCGGCCTATTTTTTGGGAAACCCGCGCGCCTCAAAGCTGAGCCAAAAGAACCTGTACAAGGAGTTCACTTGGTATGCCGAGACCGCGCAAGCGCTGGCACATTACGCCGACGCCATGGTCAAAGCTCTAACGGTGATAGAGGCGCCATGGCCAGAAAGACCGCGACTGCCATCCCTCGGCCAGTCTCGCTCCCAAACGGCATAATGTCGCCGAAGGCCCGCCATAGAACGTCAGCCCCCGCCTCGATCATCTCGTCAGTAATCTCAGTCTCGGTAAGCGCCGGCCTGTCGGTGTCGATCATAGGGCTATATTCCAGGTATGCAAAGTGCATAGTTAGGACAATATTCCTAACGATCCACTTTGCACACCTAGAATATAGTCTTATGGTCGGCACCGACAGTCTGGCGCTAGAAGAGATTAAAATTACTCCCGAGATGATCGAGGCGGGGGCTGACGTCGTATGGCGGGCTTTCGGCGACATCATGTCTTTCGGGAATGAGACTGGCGGAGCGACGGCAGTCGTGGTCTTTCTGGCCATGTTGCCTCTATCACCGTTAGAGCGGTGACCATGGCGTCAGCGTAGCGCGCCAGCGCTTGCGCGGTCTCTGCATACCAAGTGAACTCCTTGTGCAGGTTCTTTTGGCTTAGCTTTGAGGCGCGTGGGTTTCCTAAGAAATAGGCCGGACCTACCTCAATCGCCTGCGAAAGATTGCCGTCCCTATCCTCAAAAATACCCATCCCCAATTCGCATGGGGCATGCAGGGCGTCGTTGCGCCGTTCCGCAAGCGTTCCCGATACATAGTCGGTCAGCCATTTGATTTCGGCCTTGGCCTTAGGTCGTATCTCCCAAACGTCCTCTTTGTTGGCGCGCAGTGCAGCTAGCAGCATTCCGCGCTGCCCTCGGTCGCTTTGCACGGAGTACCAGACGGCCATTCCCACTTGATTGTTGATGGCGGCGGCTATGCTGAACAGGACGCCCAAGCGCTCATGCAGCAGATTCCAGTAGTAAGCGACCTCGCCTACGACGCTAGTGTGCCTAGCGAAGGCGCGCTCTATGGCCTCCTGGGCGCTCATCTTTTCGCCCGCGTCCGCACTCATGCTAGCCTCCTGACATGAAAGACGATCAGCACCTAGAAGACGAAACCGCGCGCCGCCGTGACAGGTGGTCAAGCGTATGCTCGACACCCCGCCACAGCCTAAGGTGAGTCCCAAGAAGCGGAAGCCTTCCGCCGACGCTTCCGCGCCTGCCGCAAAGCCTGAAACCTAAACGTAGGCTTCGTCAGCTTGTCGGTACGTCAGGCGCTTGCCGATCGTACCTTTGGTCGCAGCGTCCGTCCGTTCCCCATCGTTGAAGCCCAGCAGGGCGCCGGTGTTGTGGCGGAACCCAAACTCAGTGACGTAAAGGTTCAGGTGCTTCTCAGAGCAGCGCTGATACACGCGACCGCGACGTGAAAGACCTTGGCTCGACGCTGGCTGAGCATCCGCTTCAGGGCGTCGGTGCTGGGATGAGCCGCGTGCCAGCCCTGGACGATCCAGGCTCGGGGCCGCAGCGCTCGCACGACATCCGCCCCCGAGGCGTCGTACATGCCGTGATGCCCCGCGACGGCGACCTCGACCGGGCCCGCGACTTGGGCGGCGGGGGTCTCGGCGTCGCGCAAAGGCGGGGCGCCGTCGAAGGTGGCGAAAGCGTGAGAATCATTGTTTGTCTACGCGCCTAAGTAATATTATCAGCAATAATGTTATGACTCCTAGCCACCGAATTTGAGGTTTCCAAGATCCTTGCAAACCGCCGGCTTTCACGACGTTCCCGCTTGCGAATGTCCCAACGCACTGACGTGACTCCATAATCCATGAGAATCTCAGTCTCAGATTTTGGAGTCAGAACCCGGACCAATTGGAGTCAGTTGCGGAGTTTGGAGTCAGCCACCCCCGCGCCCCCAAAGGCTTTCGCATTCTCAGGGTTTGGAGTCTTTTGACACGCTCTCACTAACGGAATGAAAATCCCAGACGCTCTCCAGCAGCATGGTGCGGGTCACCAGCCGGCTGGCGTGGCGCATCAGATATTCCAGCAGCTGAAATTCCCGCTTCAGATAGGCGGCGGCTTCCTTGTCGTCCTCGACCAGCAACAGCTTCATGCGATCAACCTGCCTCTATTCGTGCGGAGAGGAAGGGCAAATCGCCCAGGAGGCGTCACCAATCGCCTAGCCGCTCGCCCCAGAAGACCGCGGCTTCGCGCGCTCGCAGCGTGGCCTCCGCGTCGTTCAAATAGTCACGAGTCATCGGAACGGCGTCTTGCCGGCGGGCGAGCTGCACCTGGAACACCACGACCTGTTCGTAGCGAAAGGCTGTCTCCGACATCGCCAGATAGTACTCCCACATCCGACAGAAGCGCTCGTCGAACATCGCCACCGCCTCGTCGCGGCGGGCCATGAAGGCCTGCCGCCAAGCCCGCAAAGTCTCGGCGTAGTGCAGCCGCAGCACCTCGATGTCGGTAACCACCAGGCCCGACCGCTCGACCGCCTTGAGGATATCCGACAGCGACGGCAGATGGCCGCCCGGGAAGATGTAGCGGGTGATCCATGGATTGGTGACGCTGGGCTCGTCCGAGCAACCGATGGTGTGCAGCAGCATCACGCCGTCATCGGTCAGGCGCTCGCGGCAGGTTCGGAAGAAGGTCTCGTAGTTTCCCAGGCCGACATGCTCGAACATCCCGACCGAGACGATGCGGTCGAACCGGCCCTCGACCGCGCGGTAGTCGGTCAGGGCGAAGCGGGCCCGGTCCGCCAGCCCTGACGCCCGGGCCCGAGCTTCGGCACGCGCGATCTGTTCCTCGGACAGGGTGACGCCCAACACCTCCGCCACACGCGCGACGCCGGACAGATAGAGCGCCAGGCCGCCCCAGCCGCACCCGATGTCCAGCACCCGATGGTCCGGTTTCAGCAGCAGCTTGGCGGCGATATGGCGCTTCTTGGCTCGCTGGGCGTCGGCCAGGCTCTGGCCCGGATGCTCGAAATAGGCGCAGGAATATTGCCAGTCCGGATCCAGGAACAGGGCGTAGAACGCGTCGCCCAGGTCGTAGTGATGAGCGACATTGCGGCGCGATCGACGCGGATCATTGCGCTGGCGCCAGAGCTGGGTCGCGATGCGAAGGCGGTCTAACGCCCGGACGATCGGCGATGGGTTTGGCGGGCCGTCATTGTCGAGGATCAGGCTGAGGAAGTCGTAGATCGAGCCGCGCTCCATCACCAGCCGACCATCGGTGAACAGCTCGCCGGTCCGCATGTCGGGGTCTAGCAGCAGGGTCCAGACAGCGGGGTTGTCGATCAGGCGGGCGATGATCGGCTCGCCTGCGCCATCGCCGAACACCAGGCGCTCGCCGGAAGGTGCGATCAGCGTCAGGGCGCCGCGCGGGACCAGCGGCGTCAGCGCCTTGCCCAGCGCCCAGGCCGCCAGGCTCACGAGGCCAGGCTCGTGAGCGCCGTGACAGCCCGATCCCGCCTGACCGGAAGGCGGGCGAAGATCTCAGCGCCCGTTGCCGCAAAGCGCGCCTGGCCAAACCGGTCCAGCACTCGTGAGCGCGCGACCTCGCCCATCGTCGCCAGCTTGTCCGGCGCAAGCAGCAACCGCTTCAAACCCTTGGCCAAGTCCTCGCTATCGCAGGGCGCGACGACCCGTCCCGTCAGCCCGTCCACGACGCTGTAGGGCATCTCGCCCACGGCGGTGACCAAGGCCGGCAGGCCGGCTTGCATCGCCTCGTGCACCGCGATGCACAGGCCCTCGCGCCGCGAGGGTTGCAGATAAAGATGCAGTCCGCTCAGGAACTCGCGCGGCGTGTCGCAAAAGCCGGTTAGGAACACATTGTCCAGGCCCGCCTGGTCAATCATGGCCTGCAGCCGTTCTCGCTGCGCGCCCTCCCCGGCGATGCGAACCTCGAACGGTGTCGGCGAGCGAAAGCCGGTCGCGCGCAGGTGCGCCAGGGCCTTGATCAGCACGTCGTAGCCCTTGGCGGGGTGCAAACGGCCGAGCGCGCCCAACTGAAGCGTCTCGCCTGGCCGCCAGGGCGTCGCCTGTGGCGCGCTCGCATCGGCGGCGAACAGCGGCCAGGTCGCGAGGCGATCGGCCTTCACATTCAATCGCGAGGCGGTCAGGGTCGTGACGCTCTGAGAGTCTCCGATCCACAATCCCGAAAGTCCCTGGGTCGCGCGCAGCAGCAGCCGATTAGCGGGCTTCAGGAAGGCGTTATGCTGCCAGCTGACGACGGGCACGCGGCGGCGCAGCCCGACGATCTGACCCAGCAAGGTGGCGCGGGTCAGCGAGGTCCAGATCAGGTCTGGCTGTTCCTCGGCGACGATGCGGTCGAGCCAAGCCAGGGCGTCGACCTGATCGCGCTCGCCGCCCTGCCTGACATGGACCTTGAGCCCCTGGCGGGTCATCGGCGGCAGAGCCCGGCCGTCACGTTGCGTCAGGGCGAGAATCTCAACGTCCGCGCCCTGGTCGGCCAAAACCTTGGCCACGGCCGGAACCGGGAGGGCCGCTCCGCCGCCCTCAAGGGAGTTGATCACGTAGAAGATGCGCATCAGAACGCCCCTGTTCCGATGCGCGCCGGCTCGTGTTCAACAACCGCCGATCCGATCGGCAGATCGAGCCAGGCCTGCCCCGCGAACCGCGCAACGGCGCGCGCCGCGCGCTCGGACGAGGGTTCGTCGGTCAGGTCGAAACTCTCGTCGAACAGGGCCTCCTGGACCGGCCGCCAGACGGTCTCATGCTCCTGACGGGACTGGGTTATGGCTGCGCCCAGATCGGCGACATCCTCGATCACCGGACCCGCGCGCCAATGACCGAAGTTGGGGTCGCCGGTCCAGGCGAAACGGTGGCTGTTGAGGAAGACGCACGGCCGGGGCTTGAGCAGGAACTCGTAGACCTGGCTGCTGGCGTCGCCGAGATAGAGATCGGCGCGCTGTGTGTAGGCCATGGTCGTCGAGGCCCGGCTGCCCAGGTCGATATGGATGTTGGGTGCGCGCAGGTAGCGCTCCTCGATCCGGCCGGCGCGGTCGAGCCGCAGCTTGTCGATCGTCGCCACGAACGGTCGCTCGAACAGCATGACGTGGGGCGCGAAGACCAGGTTGTGGTCATCGTGCTCGACGAACCAGTCCAGCACCTGGCGACCGGCCTCGTACCAGGACGACAGGTGTGGTGAGACGTGAGGGTTGTACAGCGCAACGGGCCGGCCGTCGTCGAGCAGCGGATGGGTCGACGCCTTCGCGGGCAGCAGGTCGAACTTGGGGTAGCCGACGATCGAGATCCTGGTCGGATCGACGCCGGTCTCATGGACCAACCGGTCGCGGATCTTGCGGCCGGAGACCAGCACATGGTCGAACCCGGCGCTGGCCTTGTCGAAACCGATGGCGCGATCGCCGGCCCCATGGCGGGTGTGAACGATCTTCAGGTCGCGAAGGCCATAGCGGGTCTTGAGGATCAGCGAGGTCTTCTCGGCGACCACCAGCACGTCGAGCGACCGAAAAAAGTCGAGGTTGTCGCTGTAGACCAGCAGTTTGGTCGCTGGCAGCACCGCCTCGGTCGTGGCGGCCAGCAGCCTGGACGTACGCCGGGTCAGGCCCAGCTCGACCAGGTCCACGCCGTGGCCGATCAGGCCCCCGCCCAACCGGATCACTTCGGCGGTTAGGCGGCGATTGGTGGTGGCCACCACGATGTCCAGGTCAGTGCCGCCGCGCGCCAAGGCCAAGGCGATCGGCAGGCTGTGGGCGACCTGATGGACCTGATCGTGGTTGAAGAGGAATCCAATGCGCATAATCCAACGACGCCAGGCCCAGGAAAACCCCTCACCGATTTTTCAACCGCAGCACGGGCTGGTCAGGCCGCTCGGCGTGGCAAGCTTGAGGGAGGCGAGACGCGGGCCTTGAGACGGTCCATCAGCGCGCCGAGCGTTGCGCAGTCGGCGCCGACGAGGTCGTCGATCTCGACATGGAAATGGTCCTCGATCTCGACCAGCACCGCCATATAGGCCTCCAGCGGCAGGCCCAGGTCGCAGATCCGGGTCGGGCGCTGCAGACCGTAGCGGCCAGTCTTGCTGGAGATCAGGTTGGCGATGTCGTCGTCTGTCAGGAAGGCGTGGGCGAAAAGGGCGTCGGTCATGGCGCGATACTCCCGTGGAGGTCTGGCCCAATGACGCCGCACGCCCTACCGCCCCTCACCGATTTACGCGTCGCTCACGCCAGCATCCTGCCGTCTTCCATGCACAGGACCTGATCGGCCAGGTCAGCGAGCCGAGAGTCGTGGGTCACGCACACCACCGTGGCGCCGCTGGCGTGCGCCTCGGCGCGGAGGAGAGCGGCGATCTGCCGTCCGTTCTCGGAGTCCAGGGCCGAAGTCGGCTCGTCGGCGAAGATCAAGGCGGGGCGCTTGGCCAAGGCGCGGGCGATGGCGACACGCTGCTTTTCGCCACCCGACATCTCGCCGGGTCGATTGGACATCCGCCGCTCCAGACCGACCGCCGCCAGGGCCTGGGCGGCCCGTGACCTCGCCTCCCGCGCCGGTACGCCCAGTCGCCGCAGCACAATCTCGACCTGTTCGCTGGCGGTCAGGGCGGGCAGCAGATGGAAGCCCTGAAAGATGAAACCGGAATGGGCCAACCGAAAGCGGTCGCGCTGGTCGCCGCTCATCGGCGTCAAGGCGCTGCCCAGGGCCTCGACCGATCCCGCATCGGGGCTCAGCAGTCCGGAAAGAATCGCCAGCAGGGTCGACTTCCCCGATCCCGATGGGCCGGTGATCATCACCATCTCGCCGGACCTCAGGCTCAGACTGACGGGGTGCAAGGCATCAACACGCTGGACACCTTGGCCGTAGTGTTTCCGCACCGCTCCGGCGCGCAGCGACACCGTCATGTCGCTTGGCCGCCCAAGGTCAACAGCAGATCGACATAGGCCCGGGCCCGGGCGGCCTGGGCGTTGGTCAGCGCCACGTCCGCGTCCACGGCGCGCGCCTCCAGCGTGGCCAGGGCGACCCCGTCCATGTCGCCGTCCTGATGCCGCGTCTGGCCCGCTCCGAACCCCGCGACCGCCTGGGTCCAGGCCTTCCTCGCCAGATGCTCGGCTGCGCTGGCGTCCTGCAGCGTGGCCAGATCCAATCGCGATTGGCCCCAGGCCTCGCCGACCGCCTTGCGATAGGCCAGTTCGGCCAACGCCGCTTCAGCCGCGGCGCCGCGCTTGCGAGCCTTGGCCGCGCCGCCGTCCAGCAACTCGTGAGACAGCCCACCGGCGACCGCCCAAGCCAAGGCTCGGACGTCCAGCAGATAGAGCAGGTCGGGATCGCCCGACCCGATCCCGGCAGTCAGCATGAAGCGGGGTCGCGACGCGGCGACGGCTTCGGCCCGACGCGCGTCGGCGGCTTGAAGTCGGGCGAACGCGGCCTGGATGTCAGGACGCGCCAGCACGGCCTCGGACGAGATCGTGTGAACTGACGGGGTGACCGGGATTTCGTCGCCCGCATAGGCCGGCTCGTCGATGGGAGCCTCTTGCCCGAGCAACAGCCCCAGTCGCAGACAATTGGCCTCGACGATGTGACCGGCGACTTGAACCTCGGCGCGCGCCTGGGCCTGAGCCGAGCGCGCGGTCGTCAGGTCTCCGTCCGTGGCTGAACCCTCCAACGTCCGGTGGCGGATCAGATCCGCAGTCCGTTGGACCAGGGTCGCCTTGAGCTCGGCGGCGATCCGGTGCTCCTGGTCGGCGCGCAGGGTCACATAGGACCTGGCCACTTCCGCCAGCACCAGCCGGCGCGCGGCTGCGGCGTCCTGCAGGGCGGCGGTCTCATCGGATCTGGCCGCATCCAGACCCCGCTTGAGCCGGTGGAAGAGGTCGACCTCGTAGCTGCCTAGCACCGGGGCGCCGACCCCGGAGGTGCTCGACGAGAAATCGGCGCCGCCGATCGCGGCCTCGGCGCCGATCGTCAGGTGCGGCCGACGCCCGGCCTGGGCCAGGTCGACATCGGCGCGGGCCTTCTCCAGCCGCGCCAGGGCCATGCGAATATCCAACGAGCCCAGTTCGGTGCGGATCAGCAGATCCGCCAGAACGGGATCGGCGAGATCTGGAGACCAGGGCCGCTCCAATTGTGCAGAGGCCACAGGCGCATCCATCCCACCCCTTGCCGCCGCGAACGCCATCGCGGGTGTTGCGACCAAGGCGGCGGCCAGAATATGCCCGATCATTGTCCTATCCTCGCCAGCACGCGCTGGCCCAGTCGCAAGGTGTTTGGCTCTTCGATGGACAGGATCAGGCGCAGCACCCGACCGTCGGCGCGTCCGCCCGGCTGGTCGTCCAGGGCCGCAGCCTCGAACGCTGGCGAAATCCTCACGACCCGCGCCTTGAAGACACGCCCGCCGCCGCTCGCATCGGTGACCCAGGCGCTGGCCCCGGGGCTGATCCGTCCGACGAAGGCTTCGTCGAGCTCGGCGCGGATGATCCGGGGGCCGTCTGGGGCCAGAACGAACAGCGGCGTACCGGAGGCGGCGACCGCAGCCGCGCCCACCGCTGCTGTTCGGCGCAGAACCAGGCCCGACATGGGCGCGCGGACGGTGCGGACGGTCCGTTCCAGCTCGGCCAGGCGCTGGCGGGTTCGCGCCACGTCCACGGCGCGGGCCGCCTCCTCGCTCTGGGCCAAGGTCAACGTCGCCGCCTGCCTGGCCTGCTTGGCCTCGTGCTCTGAAACGGCGTCCGCCGAGGCCAGGCGCGCAAGGCGCGCGGCTTCGGCCTGGGCGGCGGACGACCTGGCCTGGGCGCCGCGCCAAGCGGCTTCTCCCTGCGCGGTCTCCGCCGCGGCTTGGGCCGCCAGCAGGACGCTGCGGTCGGTGTCGAGCTGGGCCAGCACCGCCCCGCGATCGACGTGCGCGCCCTCCTCGACATTGACCTTGGCGATCAGGCCGTCACGCGGCGCGGCGATTGGGATCAAGCCCCCTTCGATGGCGACCACGCCGCGGGCCACGGCCGCAGCCGCTGGACGGTTTTGGGCGTGAGCGGCGTCAGGTCCCCGCTGGCAAGCGGTTAGCAACGCGCCTGTCGCCAGCAGGATCGGTAAAAGGACGCGGCCGGACGGCGCGTGGCGAAGGACCATGAAAAACCTCATAGAAGCAACGCGGCGGGATCGGCCCGCGCGACACGGCGCAGCGCCCAGAGACCGGAACCGAAGGCGACCAGCGCCACCAGACCGATCGCGCCCGCGACCATCGGCGCGGTCATCACCAGGGGCGTAGATGACGCAGTCGCCACCGCCGCCAGGATCGCGGCCAGGACGCCGGCCAGAAGCACGCCGGCCGCCGCGATCCAGGCGGTCTGGGCCAGGACGATGACGCGCAGGGCGCCGATGGTGAACCCCAGGGCCCGCAAGGCCGCGTAGTCCTTGAGAGAGGCGGCCACGGCGGCCGCCAAGGTCTGGCTGGTGACGATCACCGCCACCAGAATGGCCACGGCGCTGCCGAACACGAAGGCTACGCCGGCTCCTGACTCGCTCAGCCAGTAGCGGACGCTTCGATCGGCGAAGGCCTGGCGGGTCATCGGCTCGAAGCCCCGCTGGCGTCCCACCTCGCGCAGATCGGCGACAGCCGCGGCGGCCTGGGTAGGATCGTTGAGCCGGGCGGTGAAATAGGCCGCGCCCTCCCCGTCACCAAGGGCGGTATCCAGCCGATGGGCCGTGGCGGCCGAGGCGATGACATTGACACCGCCCAAGGCGCGCAGCCCCTCGGTGACCCCGACGATCCGCACCCGCCGGCCGTTGATCTCGGCGAGACCCCCGACGCTCGTCTCCAGCTTGCCCAGGTCGGCGCGATCCACCAGCACCGCGTCCGGCTCGGCCAGCGCGGCGCGCAGGTCGGTCGACAGGACGTCGGACAGCACCATCGCGCCAGGCATAGGGTCCAGGCCGACAATGTAGACATTGACCATGCCGTGCCGGCCGGTGCGCCATTCGCCCGTGCCCCAATAGAAGGGCTCGACCTGGGCGATGCGCGGGTCGGCGCGGAGGAAGAGCTCGGTGGCCCCGCCGATCGGCCGGCCCAGATCGATGCTCTGCACGCCCGGAAATCCAACCCACAGGTCAGCCGAGGACTTGGTCACGTAGACGCTGGCCAGAGAGAACACGCCCAGGATCAATCCGGCCTGCAGCAGCACCAGAAGGCCGGAAAAGCCCACCGCCACGGCCGCCGGCGCGAAACGACGCCACTCGAACAACAGGGTCTTGAGCGCGATGGAGGTCATGCGTCGGCTTCCGACGCGGCCAACTCGACCGTCTTGGCGCCGCGGCCGATCAGCAGGACGCCGAGCAGGATCGCCAGGCTGCCGACCACCTGCAGCCCGCTGATGGGCTCATGAAAGACCACCG
This sequence comes from Caulobacter sp. DWR2-3-1b2, assembly GCF_049896345.1. Classification (NCBI taxonomy): domain Bacteria; kingdom Pseudomonadati; phylum Pseudomonadota; class Alphaproteobacteria; order Caulobacterales; family Caulobacteraceae; genus Caulobacter; species Caulobacter sp. DWR2-3-1b2. Next base: position 199,496 of record NZ_JAFCUC010000002.1, read on the forward strand.
CGCTGGCGGCGATGATCAGCACATAGCTGACAGCCGACAACGGGAACGCCGCGCTGAGCGGCATCTCCGCCAACACCGTCATCCAGGCCGCGAAGGCGGCGATCTCCAGCGCCACCAACAGCCGAACGCTGGGCATGCGCGCGGCGGCGGCCAACCACGCCAGATCGAACCGCGCGTGCGCCAGTTGGTTGGCCGAGGTCTTGGCGGTGATCTGGTAGGCCAGACTGATGATCGGCAGGATGGCGAACAGGATGGCCGGCGCGAAACGGCGGCGCGGCTTGTGGATCGCGATGTTCATGCGGCCAAGCCTTCGAGCGCGTCGCCCATGAGCAGCGGCGCCAGCAGGCGTAGCGCGCCGTTGACCAGCCCATTGCGATGCTTGAAATACATGGCCACGGGGGTCAGCCGACTGCCCAGTCGCAGCTTGTCGCCCAGATTGGCCTGGCCGCTTTGGTAGCGCTTCAAGCCAAGCTCGAGGCAGCGCTCCAGATTGAAGAACCAGCTGAGAAAATAGAGGTTGTGGGCGCGGCCGCGTGCGGCCTCCATGCAGAAGAACTTGTCGAGCAGGACCTCGCCGTCTTCGAGCAGCAGGTTGAAGGCCAACAGGTCATCCTCGACATAGTAGAGGGCGAACACCGCCCGGCCGGGCATGCGCTCGGCCACGGCCTTGAAGAAGCCCGGCGTCAGGGTCTCCAGCTGCGCGTCGGCCCGGGCAAGGGTCTGGCGATAGAGCGCCATGGCCCGAGGCAGGTCCGCGCCCAGCTCCACGCGCAGTTCGATCCGCACCTTGCCGCGCGACCTCAGCTTGCGGCGCATGTCGCGACGAGCGCCGCTGGACAGCCGCGCCAGATAGGTTTCGAGATCGGCGAAATCGATGGCGAGATCGGCGATCGCCTGCCCGGGCACGGCGCTGTAGCCTGCCCCGGCCATGGCGCTTGACCACAGGTCGGCCTGCGCAGGATCGGCGTCCTTGACGCCCATCAACGAACACCCGGCCCGCGCCGCGTCCTGCTCGAAGGCGAAGATCAGGGCCTCGAGGACGGCGAGACGATCGGCTTCAGATAGTCCTGCCGCGAAACCGACGGTCGCGGTCTCCGCGCAAGGTGATCCCAGGCAGGCCAGCCTTGGCGTCATTACGCCCGGCGCGAGCCGACGGATCTGTTCGGCCACCTTGCGACCGCCCCCTTCGAAGGTGGTCTCGAGCCGATAGTCGGTGATGAAGGCCGGCGCTGCGCCGACCAGACGTCCGTCGCGCTGAACCAGGACATAGCGCCAGCCAAACCCCTCCAGCGCCGCGCTCTCGACCGCCCGCAGATAGTCGAAGCCTTCCAGCGCGCCGCCGAACAGGGCGTCCCAGCTGGCGCGCGGTAGGTCGTCCAGGCTAGTGAGGACACGGGTCTCAAACATGCGATCGCCGTCCCAACACCGGGTCGCCCTGGGGCTCGACGGCGCCGAAGAAGCTGGCGGTCATGGCCGCGACCACGTCGCGCTCCTGGTCGACGTGGATCATGTGGTAGCTGTCTTCCAGCAGATGCAGCCGCGTGGGCCCGCCCAAGGCGCTCTGCAGCCGGTAGGCGTTGCGCGGATGGCTCATGTCGTCGTCGCGCGCGTGCAGGATCAGGGTCGGGGTCGTGATCGCCTTGCCCATCCGCTCCAGATGCCGGCCCAGGCGATACATCTGGAACAGCGCCCCGAGCGGCAGGCGGTCGATCGCGCCCTCGATCAGGCTGTCCGGCGCGCGTTGGGCCAGGCTGCGCAAGCGTTCGTCCTTCAGACCGAAGGGATGGGTCTCAGCCCAGGCCAACCGGCGCACGCCAGGGAGGTTGGCGGCCAGTTGGATCACTGGCGCGGCGACGGCGAAGCGCGGCATGTTCCAGCCGTCATATTCGAAGGTCATCGAATAGACCGCTGCGGCGCGGATCGCGGGGCGCTCGGCGGCCAGCATCAGGCCCAGGGCTCCGCCGACGCAGATACCGGCCACGTGCACCGTATCGACCTCTGCGGCGAAAGCGTCATAAGAGCGGCACAGGCCGTCCAGCCAGTCGCGCCATGTGGTCTTGAGCAGGGTGGCCTCGTCGACGCCGTGTCCGACCAGCAAGGGCGCGGCGACCTCGAAACCACGACGCGCCAAGCGCTTGGCCAGGGGTTTCATCTCGGCCGGCGCGCCGGTCAGGCCGTGGACCAGCAGGACGCCATGGCCGGACTTGCCCGCCAGTCTGAGCGGTTGAACGGTCATAGCCCCGACAGCCCCACGAAGGTGACGCCGACGGCGACCAGGGCGGCGCCCGCGATCTGCATCGGGGCCAGGCGCTCCTTGAGGATCAGGGTCCCGGCCAGGGGCACGCCGGCATAGGTCAGGGTCATGATCGGGAAGGCCAGACCCAGCGGCGTGTGCTCCAGCACCAGCAGCCAGGCGATCATCTCGACGAACCAGAAGACGATCCCCAGCCACAGCACCGGCTGCAGGGCCAGGGCGGCGAGGTAGGCCGGCTTGCCCTCGGCGCCGTCGGACGCGGCCTTGAAGCTGAGTTCGCGGCCGATCTCGGTGACGATACAAAAGGCGAGCAGGCCCGCGCTGGCGGCGGTCAGGGTCGAGCTCACGACGCGAGCTCCGAAAACAACGACAGCAGCCGCAGGTTCGCCGCCTCGTTGGTCCGCGCCAGGTCCCCCGGAACGCGCCCGCGCGGCTGGTCGAGGAAGGCCTCGCCGCGTTTGAGCAGGTTCGACAGCAGGTCCGGGCCATAGCGCGGCGCGGACCAGTCTCCGACCACGTCGGCCCCGATCACGCGCGCCCGGCCCGCCACCGCGCGGATCAGACGCTCCAAGCCATCCAGGCTCAACTCGCCTTGATCCCAGTTGGTGACGGCGTCATCGGCGCGCAGCACGTCCTTGTCGATGGTGATGTAGACGGCCTGGGTCGTGATCCTGGACACCAGCAGTTCGAGGAAACCGCCCTCGCCCATCGCCGCCATGGATGGCCAGCCCTGGTCGCCGATCCGCAGGACCGGGCCGCCATCCGGGGCGCGCCAGGGGTAGAGCTCGACCCGACCTTCGGCGACCAGATCAAGATCCGCGCGCTTGGTTTCGGGACGGTCGATGTCGCCACTGCAGACGCCCACGGTGACCACCTTGGTCACGCCCGGCAGCCGCGCCGCGCGTCCGACCCAAGACCCGCAGTGAAGGCCGTTCTCGAACCGCACCCAGTCGGGGTGGTTGTCGAAGTGAACGACGGTCACGGGCCCGGCCTGCGCCCTCTCAATGGCCCGCTCGATCAGCAGCGGCGTGACGTGATGGAAGTCCCCCGAGCCGGCGAACACCATCTCGGGTCCTGGCCCGATCGGTTGCTCGCGCAGGCGATCGGCGAGCGCCGCCAAGGCCCGGGGGCGGCTCCACAGGCGTAGAGCCGGCCCCAAATCACGCGCTTCAATCGCCCGCCCGCCCGCCTGGCCAAGCAAGGCGGGTTGCTCGCCCAAGGCGCCATCCAGGTTCAGGAATACGGGACGCATGCGTTGATCAGTCGACGCAGCGACGCAGGATTGCGTCGAGCAGCTTCAGGCCCAGGTCGATTTCGCCCTTGCTGATCTCCAGCGACGGGGCCAGCGTGATGACGTTCTTGTGGTAGCCGCCGACGTCGAGGATCAAGCCGTAGCGCTTGCCGTCGACCTCGATGTCGCCCTTCATCCCTTCGGCTTCCATGCGGTTAAGCAGGGCCTTGTTGGGGGTGAAGCCGTCGGCCTCGCAGATCTCAGCGCGCAAGGCCAGGCCCAGGCCGTCCACGTCGCCGATCTGCGGCCAGCGCTTTTGCAGGTCCTTCAGGCCCTCCAGGAAGTAGGCGCCCTTCTCCAGGACCTTGGCGCCGTAATCGACCTCCGAGGTCATCCGAAGGACTTCCAGCGCCACGGCCGTGCCCATTGGGTTGGAGTTGAACGTCGAATGGGTCGAGCCCGGAGGGAAGATTTCTGGATTGATCAGCTCTTCGCGAGCCCAGACGCCCGACAGCGGGTTGAGGCCGTTGGTCAAGGCCTTGCCGAACACCAGCACGTCGGGCTGCACGCCGAAGTGCTCGATCGACCACAGCTTGCCGGTCCTCCACATGCCCATCTGGATCTCATCGACCACCAGCAGGATGCCGTGCTGATCGAGAACCTTCTTCAGCTCGATGAAGAAGTTGGGCGGCGGGATCACATAGCCGCCGGCGCCCTGGATCGGCTCGATATAGAAGGCGGCGAATTCGGCCTGGCCGGTCTTGGTGTCGAGCACGCCGTTATATTCAGTCTCGAACAGGCGGGCGAACTTGGCCACGCAGGCCTCGCCGTACTCTTCCTTGCTCATGCCCTTGGGGCCACGGAAGTGATACGGAAATTCGATGAACTGGGCGCGGTCGCTGAAGTGACCGAAGCGCCGGCGATAGCGGTAGGACGAGGTGATCGCCGAGGCGCCCAGGGTGCGGCCGTGATAGCCGCCCTCGAAGGCGAACATCAACTGTTTGCCATTGCTGGCGTTGCGCACCAGCTTGAGCGAGTCCTCGACCGCCTGGGCGCCGCCGACATTGAAGTGGACCCGGCCCTTGCGGCCGAACTTCTTCTCGGCGTCCTGGGCGATCATCGCCGCCAGCTCGACCTTCTCGCGATGCAGGTACTGGCTGGCGACCTGCGGCAGGGTGTCGAGCTGACGGTGGGCGACGGCGTTCAAGCGCGGGTTGCGGTAGCCGAAATTGACGGCCGAGTACCACATCTGCAGATCAAGAAACTGGCGCCCCTGAGCGTCGTACATGAACGAGCCTTCGCATCCGTCGAAGAACTTCGGTTCCGGCAGATAGTGCACGGTGTCGCCGTAGGAGCAGTACTGGGCCTCAAGTTCGCGCAAGGCGGCTTCGTCTAGGACTTCGGGGGTCTGTTCAGCATCGTACATGGGATAAACTCCGGTCAGATGGCGGCGCGGCGCGCCAAGCGGCCGTGGGCGGCCGCGAGCGTCGTCGTGATGGTGTGGAAGTCGGAGAATTCGTGGTGCGGCATGGCCCGCGAGCGGGCGTAGGCGGCCAGCTTGTCGCGCGCGAACAGCAGGTCGGCGCGGCTTGAGACGCAGAAGTCGGAGCGCCCGTCGCCGATGAAGACCATCAGGTCCCCAGGATCGCTGGCCCGCTCGTCGGACTTGTCCGCGACCTGGCACTTACAGACGCCCGAGCCGGCGGCGCAGCCGGCGCGCGACCAAGGCTGCTCCAGCCGTCTACCCATCTCGGCGCTGCCGACCAGATGATTGGCGATCACCGGCAGATGACCCAGGCGGTGGCGGCCCAGGATGCGAGAAATGAAACGATCGACGCCGTCACTGACCACGGTCAGCGAAAGGGCGTTGGCCTGGCACCAGGCGACGAACTCCGAAAAGCCGTCGGCCAGTTCCACGGTGTCGAGCAGGGCGTCCAGCGCCGCATCGTCGCCACCGATCAGCGCGACCTGGCCTCGCATGCACTCGGCGGCGGTGATCTCGCCCCGGGTCCAGCGCTCTTCGAGCTCTTCCCAGGCCGGCTCGGCCAGACGGGTCAGGACAAGGTCGGTCGTGTCGACCTTGGCGATGGTCCCGTCGAAATCGCAAAATATCCGCATCGCACCGACTTGGCTCCAGACGCCCCCGCGCCGTTCGAGCCAATGACGCCGTGTGTACTGAGCCCCCTCATCGAATTTTCACCGGCGGCGGGGCAGCCGTTCCGAGCCTTGCCTTGAAGTCGCCGCCGCGCGATGTCTCTTGGCCCCGCCAACTCCCTCCAACCGGACCGATCGTCTTTGTGATGAACACCGACGCGTCCGTTTCGTTTTCCAGCGCCGCCTTGGCGCGGCGCCTGGCGCGGATGCGCGGCTGACCATGGAGGACCTGCAGGACCTTTCGCCGCTCGCGGCCGTCTATCTGGAGCGGCGCGAAGACACGCGGCGGTTCTTCCAGGCGCGCCTGGGCGGTCAAGCCGATGTCGAGGATCTGGTTCAGGAGCTGTATCTGAAGGTTCAGGCGGTCGCGGACGAGTTGATCGACAACCCGCCCGCCTATCTTTACCGCTTGGCCTCCAACCTGATGCTGGACCGACTGCGCCGCGCCAAGCGGGCCGGCGCGCGCGAAACCGAATGGCGGCGCGCCAACCACACCACGGTCGGCGCTCTGGATGTGGCTGAAGAGCCCGACGCCGAGAGCGCCGTCATCGCCCGCCAGCGTCTGGAGAAAATCTCCGAGGCGATGAAAACCCTGTCGCCCGTGACCCAGCAGGTGTTCCGCCTGCACAAGTTCGAGGGCCTGACACATGTCGAGACCGCGACGCGAATGGGCATTTCTCGAAGTTCGGTCGAGAAGCATGTCAGCCTGGCTCTGAGCCATCTGGTCAGCAGGGTCGGCCGATGACCGTGTCTTTTTGGCATCACCTCCTGAAGAACCGAGGAGGGACTTTTCCGGTCATGGCGTCATTGTGGCAAGCGCCCTCCCCAGCCCGGCGCCAAGGAAGCACGACCCGTCGATGACACAGTCCGTCACCACCGATTCCATCCAACAGGCGGCGAGCGACTGGTTCGCGCGCCTGCAGGGTGACGCCGGTCTGGAAGACTGGACCGCGTTCCAAGCCTGGCTCGAAGCCGACCCTGCCCACGCTGCGGCCTATGACGAGGTCGAGGCGCTGTGGATCGAAATGGAAGACTTGCCTGCCGGCGAGATCCCCGCCGCCGTTGCGCCCGAGGTCGTGGCCGGAAACGTCCTGCCGTTCACCCCCCGCCCCAAGCCGCCGGCGCGGCGCTGGGTCTGGGCCGGCCTGGCCACGGCCGCGGCGGCCGCCGCCGCCGTGGTATTGGCCGTGCTGCCGCAACTGAGCCGCTCGACCTTCACCGATTATGCGACCCAGCGCGGCGAGACCCGGGAGGTCGCCCTGGCCGACGGCACGCGCCTGACCCTGGGCGGTGCCACGACCTTGCGGGTAAGGCTGACGCACGCCGAGCGTGACGTGACCCTGGTCGACGGCGAGGCCAGCTTCGATGTCGCCCACCTGGAAAACCGACCCTTCGTGGTCGCGGTGGCTGGCCGGGAGATTCGTGTCCTAGGCACCGAATTCAACATCCTCAGCCATGATAACCGCCTGGCCGTCACCGTGCGGCGGGGTTTGGTCTCGGTATCGGGCGGGCAGCAGGGCGCTGTGCGCCTGGCCAAGGGCCAGCAATTGGTCCAATCGCCCGGCCAAGCCACCTCACTGATTCGCACCACGGATCCGAATGCAGCCTTCGCCTGGAAATCGGGCAATCTCGTCTATCGTGACGCCTCCTTGGCAGAGGTGGTCGCCGACCTGAACCGCTACGTCGCCACGCCGATACGGGTTGATCCGAACGCCGCTTCGGTCAAAGTCTCCTGTGTGCTGTTGGTTGACGAGGAAGCGGCGATGATCCGGCGTTTGGAATTGTTCGCACCGATCGTCAGCCAGCGCAGCGGCGGCGAGATCGTCCTCAAGGCCAAGGCGACCCGACGCTGACCATGCGACGCAAGTCGTTGATCCGCCGCCACGGAGCTTGGCCCTTCGTGTTGATGGCCGGCCTGGGCGCCGGGGCGGCGCACGCCGCGCCCGCCGAGAGGCCATCCGCTCCCGTGCGCCTGCAGATTCCAGCCAAACCCGTCCGTGCTTCCCTGATCGACTTCGCGCTGCAGGCGGACCTGTCCCTGGGCGGCGACCTGGAAGCCTGCGTCGGCGCCGCGCCGGCCCTCTACGGCCGGATGTCTTCTCAGACGGCGCTAGAACGGATCCTCGAACACAGCGGCTGCAACTATGTCATGCCCGACCCGCGCACGGTGGTGATCCGCAAAACCGCGCCGCCCCGGGCCCGCCCCGCTTCCGTCGTCGCTCCAACCACGAGCCTAGGCTGGGGCGAGGTCGTCGTCATGGCCCAACGCTACCCTAACCTGCCCGGCCGCACGCCGTACGCCATTTCCGTCGTATCGGGATCTACGATCGCTCGCGAGACCCTCACCAGCCTGGCCGATCTCACCGGGCAGGTCGCTGGCATGACCGTGACCAACCTGGGCCCCGGGCGCGACAAGATCCTGCTGCGCGGCCTCTCGGACGGCGCCTTCACAGGCCAGGCCCAGTCGATGGTGGCGCTCTATCTGGATGACGTGCCGATCACCTACAGCGCGCCGGACCCGGACCTGCGCCTGGCCGACATCGAGCGAGTCGAGGTCATGCGCGGCCCCCAGGGCACGCTCTATGGCGGTGGATCGTTGGGCGGGGTCCTGCGCATCGCCACGCGTAAGCCCGACCTCGACCGCTATCAAGCCAACGTCCTGGCGGGCCTGGCCTATATCTGGAACGGCGGGGTGGGCGACGAACTGGAGGCGACGGCTAACATTCCCCTCATCCCCGGTCGGGTCGCCCTGCGCGCGGTCGCCTATCGCGACAGCCAGACCGGTTACATCGCCAACCCGACCCTCGGCCTCAAGCACGTCAATGGCTCCAAGCGCGAGGGCGTGCGGGCTACCCTGCGGGCGGCGCTCTCGCCACATTGGACGGCCACGCTGGGTCTGACCACCCAGTCGATCAACAACAGCGACACTCAATACGGCCTGCGTCGTCTGGGGCCGCGTCTGCGCGACAACGCCGTGCGCGAGCCGCACGACAACGATTTCGACGACGTCTCCCTGACCCTGGCGGGAAACGGCGGCTGGGGGCGGTTGACCGGATCGGTGTCGCGCCTGTCGCACCATTTCGACAGCCGTTATGACGCCACTTCGGTAGCGACACTATACGGGCTCCGCGGCGGCCCGGCGGCGTTCGACGAGGAAAAAGCCATTGACCTGACGGTTGGGGAGGTCACCTACGCCACGCCGAGCGAGCATCGGATTCATGGCCTGGTCGGCGCTTTCGGCTCGACTGGGGCGATCCACCTGCACAGCCTGCTACACGGGCTCACGGCGTCGGGTCTGACCGGCTACGACGAGCAGCGACGCGACAAGATCAACGAGACAGCTCTCTATGGCGAGGTCACGTTCGACGCCACCAAGCGTCTATCGGCGACCGCCGGCCTGCGCTGGTTCGACTTCCGGTTCGATACAGACTCCCGGACCCTCCAGACGACCGGCCAGCGCGTATTCAGTGGCTCGGACAACGCCACAGGCCTCTCACCCAAGATCCTGCTCAGCTACGCAGCACGGCCTGGTTTGCTGTTCTACGCCCAAACCGCCGAGGGCTACCGACCCGGCGGGTTCAATACCGCTGGCCGGATCGGCCAGGCCTTCGACGTCGCCGGAGCGCCAGCGCGTCGATACCAGGCCGACGAGCTTTGGAACTATGAGCTCGGCGTCAAGCTGCGGGGCTGGGACGATCGCCTACAGGCGCGGGTCGCCTTATTCTACGCGACTTGGGAAGCGGTGCAGAGTGACCAGTACCTGGCCGACGGCACGGCCTTCACGGCCAATATCGGCAACGGAGCCAACCGGGGTGTCGAGGCGGAGGCCGCCCTGCGCCTGAACGACCAGATCGACCTGCGCGCCGCCGCCCTGCTGAACGATCCGCAGATCACCCGCCAGAACCTCGACTTCAGTTCACGCCACGACGCCAGCCTTCCTGGCGTGGCTCGGACCTCGGCCAGCATCGCCGCCGACTATCATCGCCCCCTGCCCCATGAGCTGACCCTGCGTCTGCAAGGCCAAGCGACCTATGTCGGAGCTTCTTATGTGACCTTCGACGCCGACAACATGCATGAGATGGGCGAATATCTGGGCCTTCGCGGCGTCGCCAGCCTGGAGGCCGGGGCCTGGACCCTCGCCGCGACGGTGGACAATCCGTTGGGCGCGCACGCCAACAGCTTCTCGTTCGGCAACCCGTTCCTGATCACCCGCGACCAGATCATCACCCCGCCTCGGCCGAGGACCATCGCCCTGCGAATGTCCGCACGCTTCTAGACCAGCCGATAGACCAGCCGAGGCTAGGGTCTGTGTTCAGTTAGGGGATTCCCAAATATGCGGCTGAGTGATTCATAGGAGGTCGGCTTCGAGGAGGGCTGGCTGATGCGACGCTACGGACTGCGGGACGACCAATGGGAGCGGATCAAGGAGAGTCTTCCGGGCCATGAAGGTCATGTTGGCGGGACGGCGAAGGACAACCGGCTGACGGTCGTGTGCGCGTTATAGATTTGGAGACATCCGGGTCGTCCGCCCACGACGTCTGCAAGATCGGCTGGCAGGACGTGGCGCTCGGAGGCGACGGGCGGCGGGTCGTCAACGATGAGCGCGGCGCGGTCTTCGTCGATCCTGGCCGCCCCATCTCGTCGGCGACCATCGCGGTTCATCACATCGTCGATGCGGACGTCGCCGGCGCGAAGTTCTGGAAAGACGCCGCACCACCCATCCTGAAGCCGGCGGGCGGCGTTCGAGCAACGGTATTGCACGCCGCGACTGGGGGCGGCGTGCGTTGGATCTGCACCTGGAAATGCGCCTTGCGGCTCTGGCCCGACCTGCCGGGATTTTCGAACCAGATGCTGCGCTACGAGCGGATGCCCGACGGCTTGAACCGCCAGCTTTGCCTGCCCGCTCATCGCGCCATGCCCGACGCCTATGTCACCGCCCCTCACCTGCGAGACATGCTGAACATCGTCTCGGTCGAGCAATTGCTGGCCTGGAGCGACGAGCTGGAGCTGTTGCCGCGCATCCCAAAGGGGGCCAATCGCGGCAATCCCTGGTCGTGCCTGGGCGCCGATGCGCTCATCGGTTTCACAAAGGATCGTGACGTCGACATCCGATTCAGCGCGAAAATCGAGCTACGCCGCAGAGGCGAGCTTTCCGATCTTGCCTCGCCGGTCTCCGTGCAACAGAGCCTGCTCTGAGACGTCATTGGCGCCCTCGGCGGAATGAGCGCGACGCTTCCGAACCTCGATCCGGGACATTCGAGTCTCTGGGCGAGACCAGCCGGCGCCGCCTCCAGCACGGGGATGGCGGCGCCGGGCAGTCGTCGCCAGACCCTAGGTCAGGTCCAGCACGACCACGGCCTTGGCCGGCAGGGTGACGGTCAGCGTGGCGCCCTTGATCTGCGCGTCGTTGAAAGCGGCGGGCTTGACGACGTTTGGCGCGTCGAACGTGTTGTGAGCGCTCATGGTCGAGGCGGTCAGCACCCTGCCCTTCGCGCTCTTGCCGGCCACACCCGCGAGCTTGATCTTCACGGTGGCCGGCATGTTCGGATTCAGGTTCACCAACGCCACGTGCACCACGCCAGCCGTGTCGCGTCCCGCCGAGGCGCTGACGGAAGGCACGCTGTCCTTGCCCATCACATAGGCGGGGCCATCAACCTCGAGCGGCAGGGACGTCGCGCCCTGGAACGGCTTGTACAGATCGTAGACCCAGTAGGTCGGGGTCAGGACCATCCTGTCCTTGTCGGTCAGGATCATCGCCTGCAGCACATTGACCATCTGGGCGATGGCGGTCAGCCGCACCCGGTCGGCGTGCTTGTGGAAGATGTTCAGGGTCGCGGCGGCCGCCACGGCGTCGCGCATGGTGTTCTGCTGATAGAGGAAACCCGGATTGGTGCCGGGCTCGACATCATGCCAGATCCCCCACTCGTCGACGGCCAGGCCGACGCGCTTCTGCGGGTCGTACTTGTCCATGATCGCGCTATGTTTGGTGATCATCTCGTCCATGCGCAGCGCCTGCACCATGGTGTCGGCCCAGACCTGCTCGTCGAACTTCGTGGCCGAACCCTTGATCGACCACCGGCCGCTGGGGATGGTGTAATAGTGGACGCTGATCTGGTCCATGTTCTTGGCCGCGCCGGCCATCATGGTCTCGGTCCAGCTATAGTCGTCGCTATTGGCGCCGCCGGCGATCTTCTGGGTCTTGGTTCCCTGAGGCACACGGATGAATTCGGCGAAGTTGCGATAGAGGTCGGTATAGTGGGCCGCAGTCATCTGGCCGCCACAGCCCCAGTTCTCATTGCCAACGCCGAAATAGTCGAGCTTCCACGGCTGCTCGCGGCCGTTGGCGCGGCGCAGGTTGGCGATCGTCGATTTGGTGGGCGAGACCATGTATTCGACCCACTCGGCCATCTCCTGGGGCGAGCCGGTGCCGACGTTGCCGGCGACATAGGTCTTGGCGCCAATGAGTTCGGCGAATTCCATGAATTCGTTCGTGCCGAAGGCGTTGGTCTCTTCGACCCCGCCCCAGCTCACATTGACCTTGGTCGGGCGCTTGTCGCGCGGGCCCACCCCCTCGCGCCAGTGATAGTCGTCGGCGAAGCAACCGCCGGGCCAGCGCACCAGCGGCACCTTGATGGCTTTCAGCGCCGCGACGACGTCGTTGCGGTAGCCCTTGGTGTTGGGGATCTTGCTGTCCTCCCCAACCCAGACACCCTCGTAGATGCCCCGGCCCAGATGCTCGGCGAACTGGCCGTACACCTCGGGCTGGATGACCGCGCCGGGCTGGTCGGCGTGCAAGGTCGCGGTGACGGCGGTCTGGGCGCTCGCGACGCCGGTGGCCAGGATCGCGATGGCGGCGCCCGCGACGAGCGCGTGCTTCAGCGTGGTCAGCTTCACGTAGTTTCCTCCAGGTTTCCTCGCCGGTTGACCGGCTCGTTGGCGTTCGCGACCGGGGCGAGGCCCCTGTCGCCTTAGTGGTTGTCGCGCGGCAGGCCCTTGGTCTGGGCGATGCGCTGGTACTTGACCGCAGGCTCCAGCACCGCACCGGTTTCCATCTGGCCGACGATGGCCCGTTGGATCTCCTGCCAGGGCGTCTGGCTTTCGGGATAGACAAAGCCCCCTGCCCGATCGAGCGCCGCGCGACGCGCGACGATCTCTTCCGGCGTCACCAGCACATCGACCCTCGACTTGCGCAGGTCGACTCGCACCCGGTCGCCGGACTTCAGCAAGGCCAGGCCTCCGCCAGCGGCGGCTTCGGGTGAGGCGTTGAGGATCGACGGCGAGCCCGAAGTGCCCGACTGACGCCCGTCGCCGATGCAGGGCAACTGATGGATGCCGCGCTTGATCAAGTAATCAGGGGCTCGCATGTTCACGACCTCGGCCGCGCCGGGATAGCCGATCGGTCCGGCGCCGCGCATGAACAGCACACTACGCTCGGTGATGCCCACCGATGGATCGTCGATCCGCCGGTGATAGTCCTCTGGCCCGTCGAACACGATCGCGTCGCCTTCGAAGGCGTCTGGATCGTCGGGGTCGGAAAGGTAGCGATCGCGGAATTCGGCGGTGATGACGCTGGTCTTCATGATCGCCGAATTGAACAGATTGCCGCGCATGACAACGAAGCCGGCCCGCTGGACCAGCGGCTTGTCGAAGGGCCGTATGACCGCCTCGTCTTCGATGATGGCGTCCCGGCAGGCGTCGCCCAGGCTTTGACCCGAGACCGTCAAGGCGTCCTCGCGGATCAGGCCTTGGCTCATCAGCTGATTGACCACGGCCGGCACGCCGCCGGCCCGGTAGTAGTCCTCCCCGAGATATTCGCCAGCCGGCTGCAGATTGACCAGCAGCGGCACCTCTTCACCATAGGTCTGCCAATCGTCGACGCTCAGCTCCACACCGATGTGGCGGGCCAGGGCGTTGAGATGGATCGGGGCGTTGGTCGAGCCGCCGATCGCTGAGTTGACAACCACGGCGTTGAGGAAGGCGTCGCGGGTTAGTATGTCGGACGGCTTGATGTCCTGGCTGACCAGATCGACGATCCGAAGGCCCGTCTCGTAGGCGTTCTGTTGCCTGTCGCGGTAGGGCGCGGGAATGGCCGCCGAACCGGTCAGCGACATGCCCAGCACCTCGGTCAGCGAATTCATGGTCGTGGCCGTGCCCATGGTGTTGCAGTAGCCTGTCGAGGGGGCCGAACTGGCGACCAGCTTGATGAAACCGGCGCGGTCGATCTCGCCGGCCGCCAGCAGCTCGCGGGCCTTCCAGACGATGGTGCCCGAGCCGGTGCGTTCGCCCTTGTACCAACCGTTCAGCATGGGGCCGACCGACAGGGCGATGGCGGGAATATTGACCGTGGCGGCGGCCATCAGACAGGCTGGGGTGGTCTTGTCGCAGCCGATCGTCAGTACGACGCCGTCGATCGGATAGCCGTAGAGCGTCTCGACCAAGCCCAAATAGGCCAGATTGCGGTCCAGGCCGGCGGTCGGTCGCTTGCCGGTTTCCTGGATGGGGTGGACCGGGAATTCCAGGGCGATGCCGCCTGCCGTGCGGATGCCCTCGCGGACACGCTCGGCCAAGACCAGATGGTGACGGTTGCAGGGCGAGAGGTCGCTGCCGGTCTGGGCGATGCCGATGATCGGCTTGCCCGACTGCAGCTCGTCCAGAGACAGGCCGAAATTCAGGTAGCGCTCAAGATAGAGCGCCGTCATGTCCGCGTTGTCCGGATTGTCGAACCAGGCGCGCGAACGAAGGGCGCGGGGCGGAACAGCGTTAGAGCTCATGACGATCCTTGGCACGGCGACACCGGAAGGGTCCGTCGCGACGTACTGACTATTGATCCGCCACGTCAGCGGGTCAGCGACATCCGACCGTCTCATTCCAATTCATTTGTCTGACTATACCGAGCACTCCCATGCGTCAACGCGGAGCCACGCCGCTGACAACGGTCATGAGCCGCTTTCACAAAGGGAAGGCAGCGCTACCTATTTTCGGACGATGGGCAATCCACGGCAATTTACGCGGAAATCCGCCTGCGTAGCGCAGCTTGCGCGTCTACCTCTTCGGATCGATCGCCGCGCGGGTATCCTGCAGCGCCAGACTGACCAAACGCTCCATGGCTTCACGAGCCTGGTCGGGGCGAGCCGCGGCGATGGCGTCGAACACCATCCAGTGCTCGGGCATCGGATCGCGCGGCAGCTCGCGATTGCGCTGCTTGAAGATCGTCGTCCAGCGGACGGCCGCTCCGATGCTGCTGCTCAGCGTGAACAGCGGCGCATTGCAGGTCGCTTCCAGCACGGTGTCATGGAAATCGCGGTCGGCGGCCTGGCCAGCCTCGGTGGCCAGGGTCTCGTGCTGCATCTGGATCAGGGCCTGGCGCATCCGCTCCAATTGCCGCGCGTCGCGGCGCTCGGCGGCCAGGGCGGCGGCCGCCGGCTCGACGATCATCCGCAATTCATAGAGACCCTTGAGGAACTCCTCGCTTGGCTCCGACACGAAGAGCCAGGCCAAGACCTCCGGGTCCAGCAAGCTCCATCGGGCGCGGGGGGTGACCCGAGTGCCAGTCTTCGGCCGGCTCTCGACCAGGCCCTTGGCGGCCAGGATGCGGATGGCCTCACGGTAGGCGCTGCGGGAGACCTGCAGCTGTTCGCTGGAATCGATCTCATTGTTGAGAATGTCGCCCGGCGCATATTGCCCCGAGACGATGGCCACGCCGAGTGTGCGGGCGATCGAGCCGTGGATGCGCCCCCGATGCGGCTCGCGCCCCGGATCGCCGTCGCCCATCGTGTCTTTCGTCTTTCGCACGTGCCCTCTGCTCCGCCTCGGCCCCTCGGGCGGACGGCGATCGTCCATCGCTTCCGGCCATCTCGCGGCGACACTAGGAAGACAATTTGTCTGACGACAAGAAAATTTCAGGGTCGACCACGGCCCGGCCGCGATCCGACCAGAATCGCGAGTAACACAATGATTACGACAGGCGACAGGTGGTGGTGTTTTACCAGGGTCGAAATTCTAAGCGTTTTTCTTTCCTGTTCTTGCGGCCTCCGCCACGGAAGCTGGTTTGACAGCTCATCTAAATTGCTATTTGTCAGACTTAATCGCAGACGGCGCGTGAGGCGGAAAGAGCATGGTGTTTCGGTTCGTGCAGTTGAAGGAACCGGACCGGCGAACCCTCGCCGCGGTCAACGACGCCGGCCTGGCCCGCCGCGTGGAAGTGGCCGATACGCTTTATGATCTGGCTCAGATGGCGCTTGGTGTCGGCGCCACCCTAGTCGAGGCGGCGCAGTCGAGCCCGCTGGGCGAAGAGATCGACATCCCCTCGGCGCTCGCCGATGGCCGGGTCCTGGCTCCCATCGACCATGTTGACCCCGCCCACCTCATCCTGACCGGCACGGGCCTGACCCATCTGGGTTCGGCCGAAGGGCGTGACAAGATGCACAAGGCCGCCCAGGCCGGAGAACAGCTCACCGACTCCATGCGCATGTTCCTGATGGGCGTCGAGGGCGGAAAGCCCGCCCCAGGCGCCGTCGGGGCGCAGCCGGAATGGTTCTACAAGGGCGATGGCTCGCACGTGGTCGGGCCGGGCAGTCCCCTCACCTCGCCCGCTTTCGCCCAGGACGGCGGCGAGGAGCCCGAGATCGCGGGCGTCTATCTGATCGGATCGGACGGTTCGCCCCACCGCCTGGGCTTTTGCCTGGCCAACGAGTTTTCCGACCATATCGTCGAGCGTGGGAACTATCTGTGGCTGGCTCACTCCAAGCTGCGCCAAGCTGCCCTGGGTCCCGAACTGCTGACCGGCGAACTGCCCGCCGACGTCCGCGGCGCCAGCCGCATCCTGCGCGGCAATGAGATCGTCTGGGAAAAGCCTTTCCTGTCGGGCGAGGTCAACATGTCCCACACCATCGCCAACCTCGAACATCACCATTTCAAGTACGACCTGTTTCGTCGCCCAGGCGATATTCACATCCACTTCTTCGGCGCCGCCACCCTGTCGTTCTCCGAGGGGTTCCAGACCAAGCTGGACGACATTTTCGAGATCAGCGCCGCGCCCTTCCTCTACCCCGCCCGAAACAGCCTGGCCCAGGCGCAGCCACGTCAGGTGACGGTGCGCAGTCTGTGACGGTCTGAAAGCTCGGCATCGCGATTGAAACGTGCAGGGCCAGTTGAAACTGTCACACGGCGCCGCCAAATTGTGGACCGATGTGACCCCGATCCTTGAGGCGCCTGGCGCCGAGCCTCCCGGTCGCTACAACGCCTTCGCCAATCTGATCGCCAACCGTCAAAAGCGACGTGGATATCAGCCCGTTGCGCCACGTCCGCCGCCCCCCTGTTGGGGCGAAGGGCGTTGCGCCAGCCCTTGTGGAACAAGCGAGTATCCAAATGTCAGACGCCGCGCTGCGAGCTCTCAATCCCGCCACCAACGAGGCCTTCGGGCCAAGCTTCGTCGAGCCGGACGCGGCGGCGATCGCCGCAGCCTGCGCCGCCGCAGCGGCCGCCTTTGACGTCTATCGCGAGACCGACCTGGAAACCCGCGCGGCGTTTCTGGAGGCGATCGCCAGCGAGATCGAGGCGATCGGCGACCCACTGATCGAGACCGCCATGGCCGAGACCGGCCTGCCGCAGGCCCGGCTGACTGGAGAGCGCGGTCGCACGACCGGTCAGCTCCGGCTGTTCGCGCAGGTGGTGCGGCGCGGCGACTGGATCGGCGCGCGCATCGACCCGGCCCAGCCCGACCGCCAGCCCATGCCGCGCTCGGACCTGCGCCAGCGTTTCATTCCGCTGGGTCCCGTGGTGGTGTTCGGCGCCAGCAACTTCCCACTGGCCTTCTCGACGGCGGGTGGTGACACCGCCTCGGCCCTGGCTGCGGGCTGCCCGGTGATCGTCAAGGGCCACCCCGCCCACCCCAATACCGGCGCCCTGGTCGGCGGGGCGATCGCGCGCGCTGTTGCGTCGGACGGACTGCCGAGCGGCGTCTTCGCTCTGCTGACGGGGCAGTCGCACGCGCTGGGCGGCGCCCTGGTGCGCGATCCGCGCGTAAAGGCTGTGGGCTTCACCGGCTCAAGGGCTGGCGGCGTGGCCCTGGTCAAGATCGCCGCCGAGCGACCCGAACCCATTCCGGTCTTCGCCGAGATGAGCAGCGTCAATCCCGTGGTCCTGTGTCCGAGCGCCCTGGCGGCGCGAGCCGAGGCCCTGGGGGCGGCGTTCATCGGCTCCCTCACCTTGGGCGCGGGCCAGTTCTGCACCAATCCCGGCCTGATCTTCGCGCTCGCGGGCCCCGACCTGGAGCGCTTCACGGCTTCCGCCAGCGCGGCGCTCAACGCCGCCGCGCCGCATCTCATGCTGACCCCCGGGATTTTCGGCGCCTATGAGCAGGGTGTCGATCGCCTCGCCGGCCGCGACGGCGTCCGCCTACTGGGGCGTGGTTGCGTCGGGGACGGCGTCAACCAGGCGGTCGGCGCGCTGTTCGAGGTCGACGCCAAGACCTTCCTGAGCGACGCGGTGCTAGGCCACGAAGTCTTTGGCTCTTCCTCGCTGATCGTCCGTGTTCGGGACCTTGAGCAGCTTCAGATGCTGCTCGAAAGCCTGGAAGGCCAGTTGACGGCCACTCTGCACATGGACGCCGCCGACTCCGATCTGGTGCGGAGCCTGCTGCCGATCCTGGAGCGCAAGGCCGGGCGAATCCTGGCCAATGGCTGGCCGACCGGCGTGGAGGTGTCGCACGCCATGGTCCATGGCGGCCCCTTCCCGGCCACCTCCGACCCGCGCGGAACGTCGGTCGGCACCCGAGCGCTCGAACGCTTCCTGCGGCCCGTTTGCTATCAGGACATTCCGGGTAATCTGCTGCCGGCCGCTCTGCAGGACGGCAATCCGCTGGGCGTCGCGCGCGCGACCGACGGCGTTTTTTAGAACAGCTCTGAAGATCAGGTCGCCGATGCGCGGCGACCTGGTTGCATCGGTCCATGGTCGACTGCCGACAAGCCGGATTGCGTCTGAATTATTTGTCTGAGTATATGACCTGAAGCGACCGTTCCGTCGGTTAGAGTCGCGCAGTCCGCTCTGGAGAGGAATTCATGAAAGCTCGGCGTCGCGCCTTCTATGGCGCCATCCTGCTGACCGCCGCTGTCTTGCCGACGACCGGTCTGGCGGGGGACTACGCCCGCAGGTCGTTCGGCCAGACACCGTCTGGCGAGGCCGTCGAAGCCATCACCTTGAGCAATGGTCACGGCGTAAGCGCCACGGTGATCACCTATGGCGCGACGCTGCAGGCCTTGATCGCTCCGGACCGGAGCGGAAAGTCCGCCGACATCGCGCTGGGCTTCGCCGACGCCGGCGCCTATGTCCGTAACGCCAGCTATTTTGGCGCCTCGGTCGGGCGCTTCGCCAATCGCCTTGGCAAGGGGCAGTTCAGCCTGGACGGCAAGACCTATCAGTTGGCCCTGAACAACAACGGCGTCGCGGCCCTGCACGGTGGGACCAAGGGGTTCGACAAGGTCGTGTGGAAGGTCCAAGAGGTCAAACGCGGCCCGGTGACCTCCGTGACCTTCAGCCATGTCAGTCCGGACGGCGACGAGGGCTATCCCGGAACCCTGACCGCCACGGCGACCTATGCGCTGAACGAGAACAACGAGCTGACGATCACCTATGCCGCGACGACCGACAAGCCGACCATCGTCAATCTAACCAATCACGCCCTGTTCAACCTCGCCGGTGAGGGCGCGGCCGAGGGGGCGATGGGCAATGTCCTGACCCTGACCGCCGATGCTTATACCCCCGTCGACGCGGAGCTCATTCCGACCGGCGTAATCACCCCCGTGGCGACGACGGCGTTCGACTTTCGCGCTCCAACGGCCGTCGGTGATCGGATCCGCGACGCTGGCGACCCCCAACTGGTCATCGGCCGAGGCTACGACCACAATTACGTCCTGACGGGAACCTCCGGCGCGGCGCCGCGCCTGGCCGCCCGCCTGTCCGATCCCAAGAGCGGCCGGGGGCTGGAAATCCTGACGGATCAGCCCGGCATTCAGTTCTACTCGGGGAACTTCATCGACGGCACGACGGTCGGCAAGAGCAGGCGGATCTATCGTCAAGGCGACGGTATCGCGCTGGAGCCGCAACGCTTTCCAGACGCCCCCAACAAGCCGAGCTTCGCTTCGGCGCGTCTGGATCCGGGCCAGACCTATCGGAACACAATGATTTTCAGGCTGACGA
Source organism: Caulobacter sp. DWR2-3-1b2 (assembly GCF_049896345.1). Classification (NCBI taxonomy): domain Bacteria; kingdom Pseudomonadati; phylum Pseudomonadota; class Alphaproteobacteria; order Caulobacterales; family Caulobacteraceae; genus Caulobacter; species Caulobacter sp. DWR2-3-1b2. The sequence goes on from NZ_JAFCUC010000002.1 coordinate 219,331, forward strand.
TCGACAAATAGGTCCAGCCGCTTCATCCGCATCGACGGCGGCGGGGGCTATTCGACGGAATCCGGGCCGCCGCGGCATTTCCTTGGAATCGCCGGGAAAAGACATTTCGTCTGTCGGGGTTCTGGCGAGACCCGCCCAGGGAAATCCCCCGATATACCGCCGTGAGCGGCGGGGTCATTCTGCCAGCTCTTCAAACCATATTGGCTGGGAGGCAAGACGCCGTGAGCATTCTTCGAGGTTGCTCAACGGTGATCGTCAACGGCTTGAGCTACTCGCAGGTGCGGTAGCACCTGGTACGCGCCCTAATATTCGCGGACGACGGTCCAATATATCGTGGTCAATCCATCACGGTGACGCGGAGGCCTAGCCGACTTTCAGCGACGGCGTTGTCGCGGAGGCGAGCGCGCCCATGCCGACGGGGCCGCCGGCCAATGAACGGCGGCTGACCGGCTTGACCACGGGCAGCAGGGCCTCAAGGAAGTGCCATGCCGCTTCGTCATGGTCGAGATGATGGGTCAACAGGCCCACGGGCTCGTCCCATAGCGTCTTGAGGCGGCGTTCGGCGAGATGACGACGGGTTCTCAGAAGAAAGCGAACCGCGCCCCGAAAGCGGGCGCGAGGTTTCCAGCGCATGATATCCAAATGGGTGTCCAGGCGCGCCGTCGGTTCGTGCTCGTCGCGCATCTCGCCGTAGCAGGACAGCGTCAACCCCCGCAAGCGGAGCGCGGTCTTCAGGGTCGGATGGGCGTTGTTCCATGGCGGCACGAACAGGCTGGCCCTGACACCCGCGCGACGGAACACCTCGATCGCTTCGCCGAGCTCCTGGATGACGTCGGTCAGCAGGTCGAGTTCGTTGACCTCGCCCGAAGGCTGGCCAGGCGGAGCCCTGTTCTCGTGGCGGAACCCGTGGATGGCGAGTTCGACGCACGGCGTCTCGCGACAGGTCTTCGACAGGGCCGGTATGTCGCCGTCCGGCACTGCGGCCAAGGTGATGGGTGCATCGAAGCGGCGCGACAGGGCGAGTAGCCGGTCAAGGGCCGGGCCTGGCTGGCGGGCATCGTCATCCCGCCACCAGACCAACGGTCCATGGCCGCCAGCTTTCCAGCGGGCGAGCTCGGGACCGAGGATGACCGCGATCAGAAGACGATTTGGCAACATGGCGAAAGCCTAGGCCGAATGACCCAGTCTGGCGTCCTCGCTAGCGAGGCTTACCAGGGTTGAATGGCCCAATCGCACCGTGGTGAGGTCCCGGGCGTTCAAGAAGCGGATTTCGCGGGCCTTCAGGTTGGACAATAAGGGGTAGAGCGCCGCCATGACGGCGATCAGGAAGCCCAGATCGCCCTCCTTGTAACCCTTGCGCGAAACGTAGCATTTGTAGAAGCGGCGCACGCCACGGAACAGGTCGTCCCACAGGCTCTTGATCTTGCCGCTTTCCGCCAGATCCTGGCCGCGCAGCGCCGTGTAGCGATTGAGACGCTGGATCATGTCGGCGATATCATCATCGACCTTGTGCAGGATGGCGTTGCTCAAGCGCCCGCCGTAGACGCCCGTAAAAATGGTGCCGGGATGGACCCGCTCGCTCTTCCAGCTCTTCACGCCCTTGCGGAACAGTCGCGCTACCGACGAGGCGCCGAACGAGCCGCCCCAACCGTGCCGCACCAGTTGCTCGCCGACGAAATTGTCGACCGGGACTTGGTACCAATCGCCGGCGTCCGGACGGGCGACGGTCTCGCGGATCTCCTGGGCCAGCGCCGGCGGCACGGCCTCGTCGGCGTCCAACTCAACGATCCAGTCTCCTCGGCAAGCGGCTACGCCGGCTTCCTTGCGAAGGCCCTCGACGGGGAAGATGCCGGAGACGACCCGCGCGCCCATGCGGCGCGCGATGGCCTCAGTGCGGTCGGTGCAGCGATCGGCCACCACGACAATTTCATCGCAGAACGCCAGACGCGCCAGGCATTGCGCGATACGCGCTTCTTCATTGTGGGCGCAAACGAGCCCCGACAGCACAGGCATTGATCTTCCCCGACCTTGGGGATCGCGGTTCCTGTCGCAATCCCGTCATGGGGTAGACGCCGCCACGGCGGGGGAACCTCATAAGAACCATCGCGTTTGCGCGCGAGGAGCTGTCGAGATATGCCCAGGTCGAAGCCTCGCCTCTAAAACGCGCGTGAAATATCCAGGCTCCACGTGCGGGGCCGCAGTGGGGTGACCTGTCGGACCTGCCCAAAGCTGAACGGATTGCCATAGGCGAAGGTGTCGCTCGAGGCGTTGGCCGGATTGGTGACCGCCAGGGTCACACCCCAATCGGCCATCGCCATTTCCGCCGACAGTCGGCCCGTCATGTAGCCCCCCATCGACGGGGAAAGTCGGCGATCGAAGGTCAATCGCGATTGGCCGACGTACTCCATCTCGGCGGTCATGATGAGCCGTCGATCGGCGGACAGACTCTTCTCGTAGCGCGCCAGTCCGCCCGCCGAGACGTCGGGGACGCCGGGCAATTCGCTCTGCGCGGCCGAAGCGAAATTGCGGTCCACCTTGCTCAGGCGTGGCCGGTTGAACAAGGCGTTCACCTCGATGGTCAGGCCTGGTCGCGGGCGGACCGTACCCTCGATCTCCAGGCCGGTGTTGCGACCGTCACCGACATTGGCGGTGTAGGAGAGTCCGGAGGGGCTTAGGTACTGGTCGGTCTGGATGTCGGTCCAGACATCATGGAACAATGCCGCGCGCAGGACCACGCGGCCTGCCAACGGGCTGACGCTGGCGCCGACTTCATAGTTGCGCAGGTGGTCCGGCTTGAACGAGCCTCGGAGCGCCGAGGGCGCGGCAAGGCCGCCAGAGTTGAAACCGCCTGACCTGTATCCCTCCGAGGTCAGCACATAGACCATTGCCTGCTTTCCAAGGGTCCTTTGCAGGGAGAACTTGGGTGAAATGCCGCTGAAGCGAGCCTTGCGATCGAGCTTGCGTGTGAGGGCGGGGGGAGCCTTGACCGCCGAAGTGGTGTGAACTTCCGTCTGAAAGGCGCGACCGCCCAGGCTGACGGTCCAACCGCCGCCCAACAGGTAGAACGCTTCCCCGTAAGCCGCCAACTCGCGGCGCCGGTCGCGGCGGGCCTCCAGATAGATCAGCCGCGACGGGTTGAACGTGGTGCGCGCCCGGAGTTCGCCGTCGCTATCTTCCAAGCTTGCTAGCCCATAGAGGCCTATCAACCAGCGGAACCGATCATTGTCGGGCGATGACAGGACAGCGTCCTCGACCAGCAGCCGGACTTTGCTTGCCTCGTCGAACAGGCCGATGTCCACGCCCCCCGCGCCGGCTCCGTTCAGCGCCGCCGTGGCGTCGAACCGGCTAGCGAACCGGTGGCGGACATAGCCTGTCGAGGACTCGAACCGTCCCCAGTCGCCGGAACCGGCGACCGTCACCGCGCCTTGCAGAAGAACGTTGTCGTGGGTTTCACGCACCTGATTGGCGCGCTTTTGTCCGCCGAGGCTGGGCGTCGTATACTGGCTATCGGTGGCGTGCAGATCCTGGTGCGCGCCGGACACCATTGCGGTCCAGTTGTCGTCGAGCCGAACCGATAGCGCCGCACGCCCCCCGCTTCGGGTCGTCCGATCGACGTTGGATAGGCGCAGATTGACGTCATCGACATAACCGCCTTCCGCATCGCTATAGAGCGCCAGTCGCAGCGCCGCTCGATCGTTGACGACCGGCAGGTTGACCACCCCCTCCAGGCGGCTGCTGGGCGAGCCCGACTCGGTGAGCGCTCCGCCCACGAGCACCGAGCCGGACCATTCGTCCAGCACGGGCTTGCGTGACACGATCCGATAGACGCCGCTGAGCGATCCACCGCCGTACAACGCGCCCTGCGGCCCGCGCAGGATTTCCACCCGTTCGATGTCGATCAGACGCAGGTCGGGGTCCGGCGCGTTGTAGGTCAGAGGAATGTTGTCGAGATAGGTGCCGACCGTCTGCTGTGTGCGCCCGGTGAAGGCGCCGTCCGACAGTCCGCGTAGCATGATCTTGTTGCGGGCCGCGCCGAGGTTGGTGGTGATGAAGCCGGCCGTCTGCTGCGAGATGCCGCGGGTGTCGACCGCGCCCGTGTCGTTGAGCTGGCCCGCGCCAATCACGCTGACGCCCCCCGCCGCCGATCCCAGGCGGGTCGGCCGTTTGGTGGCGGTGACGATCACGCTTTCAAGCAGGGAAACCGGCTCCACCACGGTGGTGACCGACGACGCTCGCGCCGTCGGTCCGCCGCGCAGGATGCTGACCGTGGCGTCGTCGAGGATCTCAAACCGGCATGGCGCGCCTGCGGTGATCGCATCCAGGGCTTGCCGCAGGCTCATGGCGCCGACGACGGCAGGACTGCGTCCAGGACAGGACGACGCCCCGCCCAAGGTCACCCGGGCCTGGACGCCCAGGTCGATCAGCGCTTCCGAACGCGCCTTGGCGGGGATCGCGATGGCGTATCGCGCCTGCGCCGCACGGGCCGCATCGGCCGAGGCCCACGTCAAGGCCAATGCGAGGGGGAAAATTAAGCTGGAGGCCAGCGCGCGCGCGGCGACGCTCGCCCTCGGAGGACCGAGGTCGCTAAATCGGCGTCGAAACGGAATATCCGCTTTCGAGGTCATCGCGCTCCAGCTCTAGACCCCTAGAGCCCAAGCTTCGCGCTTCGAACGATTCCGTTCCCGTCAGCAAGGCCTAGCGCGCCCGGATCACGATAGCGTCTTTGGTCGTCGTCGTTCGGACGGGAAGCAGATGTGACAGTCGGCCGACCATCGCATCCTGCTCATCGACGATCAACACACCGGAAAGTCGCATATCCGCCGCCTTCGCGTCAGCCAGCTTCACCGGACGAGGGAAAAGACGGTTCAGATCGCCGACAACCTGCGACAAGGGCTGGTCCCGATAGATCAGTCGGCCCTGGCGCCACCCGGAGACCTCTTCGATCGCCACGGTCGCGAGGCGGGCGTCCGCCTGGCCCTCGGCGTGCGAAAGCCCCTGCCCCGGACGCAGCCGGAAGGGGTTCGCGTCGGCGGGACGCACCTCGACCTCGCCGCGCTGGACGGCCACGGCGACCTGGCCGTCGCGATGACGGACGTCGAACGCCGTGCCCACCACACGCACCTGGGTGTCGCCCGCTTCGATCAGGAACGGACGCTTGGGGTCCTTTGCGACGTCGAAGAACGCCTGGGCGTCACCCAGGGCGACGTGGCGGGTCTTGCGTTCGAACCGCACGGTCAGGCTTGAGGCGGCGTTCAGCTCGATCCGGGTGCCGTCGTCCAGCGCAATGGTCTTCCGCTCGCCAACGCCCGTGGAATAGGTGGTTTCTTGGCCGCTCATCACACCGCTGGCTGGAACCAGCACGGCGCCGGCGACCAAGGCCGCCGCGATCGCGGCGCCGGCCGACCAAGCCCAGGCGCGATGGCTTTGGCGCAGCGGCACAACATTGTCTGTCGCAGGGTCGTCGGCCGGCGCGTGCTCGGCCAGGCGAGCGTCGAGGTCCAGGCGCTGATCGAAGGCCTGGGCGGCGTCATAGGCTTCGGCATGGACCAGCGACGCCGTCAGCCAGGCGTCGAACGCATGCCAATCGCTTTCTGTGGCGGCTTCCCCCTGTAGGCGGACAAGCCAACCGATCGCGGTTTCGATATCTGCCTGAGACCGCGTCATCGTGCTCCGCCCCGGCGCCGTGTGGCGCCCTGTGGGTAAGACGCCACCGAAGGCCCGGAACCTCCGAATCTTGTTTCCGTGCGGTTAGAGTCCCTCATGGCAGTTTCGCTATCAGCGCCTTGAGGGCGGCGCTTACATGTTTCTCGATCGAGCTACGGCTGACACCCATCTGCGCGGCGGTCTCGGCGTGACTCAGGCCTTGCAGCTTGTGCAGGGTGAAGGCCCGCGCGATGGGAGCCGGCAGGGTTTCCAGCGTGGCCATCATCACCTTCAGCCGCTGGCGACTGGTCACCACGTCCTCGGCCGAGGGCGCATCGATCGCCTGCTGGTCGCCCAAGGTGGTGACCTGCAGACTGCGCCAGCCTTCATCGCGCGCTCCGGCTCGCGCCTGACTGCGCAGACGATCGAGCATCAGATTGTTGGCCATGCGAAACAGCAGCGCGGAGCCGTCGCCTTCGACCTCCAAGTCGCCCAGGGCCTGAACCTTGAGAAACAGGTCCTGGATCAGGTCCTCGGCCTCTGCGACCGACCGCAGGCGGGCGGCGAACACGCGCGCCAGATTGGCCCGCTTCTCGCCGTACAGCCGCATCATCGGCGTGATCGATCGCGGCACGGCGGACAGAAGAGAGCTCCGGAACGGGATCGGCGACAATCCGATCGTGGCGAACGGCCAGCCTAGGCCGTCAAGGATCGACGGTCCAGTGTCGCCCAGTTGCGATTGACTCGCAACTATGGGGGCCGTAACTATTGCGGACGGTTTTGAATTTGTCGCGGGACCGTTTGGAGGCCTGATGTCCCTTTCGCCCACCACATCTCACGAAATACTCGCTCCGGCCGTCGGGGAGAGGCTGCTGCTCGGGGCTATCCGCGATTGGGCTGGCGCGCGCTCGACCGACTCAACCCCCAATCGCCGCGTGGCTCAGGCCCTGGCTTGCCAGTCGTCAGACCGTGTCGCCGGCCTGTTCATCGCCTGGATGCAAACCGTGGAAGCCGCGTTGCGCAGACCGATCCAGATCCGCTGCCCAGTCTGCGGTGGGATTTTGACTGACGAGCAACGGCGGATCGTCTCCTGCGGTCTGGCTGGAACCGCCAGCGCGTTGGGCGAGGAACTCCTCAAGCCCCTGCTCACCGACGGACGGTCGGTCATGGTCCTGGCGCGGGCCCTGAACGCCGCGCTTCGCGCCGAGGGATATCCCCTGCCCGTCAGGCTGCAGAACAGGCCAGCCGAGCATCAGGTTTCCTACCCCACTGTCCATTAAGCGCGGAAGTTTCGCCAGACGAGTTCGGCAAACCGCACGCAAACGGCGTTCCTATTCAACGGCGAGTATGATGTTGGCGGGTTCGATGATCGCCACGACTCGCGCGCCAACCGAGGGTGTGGTGGCGTTCAGTGGCACGGTCGCGACCAGGGTCTTGCCGGTGGCCAGGGACAGGCGAATCTCGCTGGCGCTGGCGCCGTCTTCGCGGTCGGCGACGAGCCCCGACAATCGATTGCCGTCCGCGCTCGAGGCGGGCTCGGCCAGCACCACGAAGCTGGACTTGATCAAGGCCACGGCCGGCTTGCCGACCCTCAGGCCCAACTCGTCCAGGCTTCGCCGTGTGATCACCGAGACGATCTCGACGCCGTCACCGAGCGAGAGGGTCACACGGGCCGTCACCGCGCCGAGCTCGATCCCCATGACTGTTCCACGCACGGCGTTGCGAGCGCTGGTGCGCAGACCCAGACTCCAGAACAGCTCACCCAGGTTCTCGCTCGGCGCGGCGAGCCCGGTCTCGAGACGCGCGAGGGCGGCGCCGATCTCGCGCTCGACGTCGCGGAAGGCCTTGATCACCGCACGGCCCCTGGCCGTGACGCTCGCGGCCCCTCCGGCCTTCCCACCCGCATTGGCGACGATCAAGGGTGCGTCAAACAGGTTGTTGAGCGCCTGCACCCCGTCCCAGGCGCCCTTGTAGCTGAGGCCCAGCTTTTTGGCGGCGGCGCTGATCGAGCCCAACTCGGCCACAGCCTCGATCAGCGCCACACGCTCCAGTCCCACGCGGGCCAAGGCGCCGCGTCGCAGGATCAGGGAGGCGCTGAGATCGCCATCGATCGACATCATGCGCCCGAGCCCCGCAAAAAACCCTCAACGTCCGGCTAAACACCGTTATGTAGTCTTGCTACATATCCCCTTGATGAGGATGCCGTCCATGCGCAACCCCCACCCCTTCCTGATCGCCGCCCTGGCTGGCGCCGTGTCGCTTATGATGGTCGCCTCAGCGCTCGCCGCCGAGACCAAGGTCGCGGTCGCCGCCAACTTCACCGAGCCCGTCAAGGAGATCGCCGCCAAGTTCGAGGCGGCGACCGGCCACAAGGTGACGCTGAGCTTTGGCTCGTCCGGCCAGTTCTACACCCAGATCGCCAATGGTGCGCCGTTCGAGGTCTTCCTGTCGGCCGATAGCGAGCGCCCGATCAAGGCCGAGGCCGGCGGTCTGGCCGTACCTGGAACGCGCTTCACCTACGCCACCGGCCGGCTGGTGCTGTTCAGCAAGACCCCGGGCCTGGTCGACTCCAAGGGCGCGGTGCTGAGGAAGGGTGGCTTCGAGAAGCTGTCGATCGCCGATCCCAAGGCCGCGCCCTATGGTCAGGCGGCGGTCGAGACCCTGACCAAGCTCAGGCTCTACAATGTGCTGAAACAGAAGATCGTCACGGGCTCGTCGATCACCCAGGCCTATCAGTATGTGCAGACCGGCGCGGCCGAACTTGGCTTCGTGGCGCTGTCGCAGGTGATCAACGAGACGGGCGGCTCGCGATGGATCGTGCCGAGCGCCGACCATACGCCGATCGACCAACAGGCCGTCTTGCTGAAGACCGGCGTCGACAACCCCGCCGCCAAGGCCTTCCTGCAATATCTGAAGAGCAAGGACGCCAAGGCCATCATCAGGCGTTACGGCTACGAGGTGAAGTGACCATGGTCGAGGTGGCGTGGCTGACGATCAAGCTGGCGGGCATCACCACGATCCTGCTGCTGATCCTGGCCACGCCCCTGGCCTGGTGGCTGGCCCGCGGCCGCTCGCGCTGGAAGGCGCCAGTCGGGGCGCTGGTCGCCCTGCCGATCGTCCTGCCGCCGACCGTTCTGGGCTTCTACCTTTTGATCGCCCTGGGCCCCCATAGCCCCTTGATGATGCTGCTGCATCCCTTCGGGATCCGCACCCTGGCCTTCACCTTCGAGGGCCTGGTGATCGGTTCACTGATCTATTCCCTGCCCTTCGCGGTGCAGCCGCTGCGCAACGCCTTTATCGCGGTCGGGGACGAACCGCTGGAGGCCGCCGCGACCCTTGGCGCCTCGTCGTGGAGCACCTTTCGCCGGGTCGCCCTGCCGTTGGCGCTACCGGGCTACGCCGTCGCCGCCATCCTCGCCTTCGCCCATACGGTCGGGGAGTTCGGAGTGGTCATGATGCTGGGAGGGGGCATTCCGGGTGAAACCCAGGTGCTGTCGATCGAGATCTACCGCCTGGTCGAGGCCCTGGAATGGGATAAGGCCCACCAACTGTCGGCCGCCCTACTGGCCTTCGCCTTCGTCGTGATGTTGACCCTGCTGCTGATGGAGCGTCGGGTGATAGAGCGGGATGGGCGGGGTTGAGGTTTCACTGTCAGGTGCGGTCCCGCCCATACCAATCATCCCGGCGAAAGCCTGGAGCCAAGCAGAGCCCAGTGGTTTCGCTCAGACAAGACAGCCCACTCGGCTTGGGTCCCGACTTGCGTCGGGATGAAGGAGGTCAAGAGAGTCAATGTGCTGTGATAATAATCTGAAAATGCTATCTATTTCGGCTCTAGCCTAACGTCAGAAACGGCGCATCCCCCTGGATGGTCACCCGTTCGACGATGCGGTCTTGAGGCCAATAGTCGAGGATGGCGTAGTGCTGGGTGGCGCGGTTGTCCCAGAACACGATGGCGTTGGCCGTCCAGCGGAAGCGGACCTGGTATTCCGGCGTCTTCACCCGGTCCAGCAAGTCGGCCAACAGGGTCTTGGCCTCATCGTCCGGCAAGCCCAGTATCCGCGTGGTGAAGACCTTGTTGACGAACAGATGTTGCTCGCCGGTCTCCGGATGGGTGCGGACCACGGGGTGGATCTGGGGTGGATAGGCCGCGCGCAATTCGGCGCGCTTGACCTCGTCGACGCGGTAGCCATAGCTTTGCAGAATGTCGTGCTCTGCGGTCAGGGTCAGCAACCTGGCCTTCAACGTCTCGGGCAGGTCGCGATAGATCGCGGCGGTGTCTGCGAACAGGGTGTCGCCGCCCAGCGGTGGCAAGTGGCGCGCCCGCAGCACGCCGCCCATGGACGGAGCAGGCCGGAAGGTGACGTCGGTGTGCCACTTGTTGGCCGCCCGAACCAGCGGCACGATTTCCTCGCGCAACTTCATGCCGTCGGCGGCCTCGATGTGCAGAATTTCGGGAAAACCCGGGACGTGGGCGGTGACAGGATGTCCTTCCAAGTCCCCGAAATAGCGACCAAAACGGACATGATCCTCGTGGCTGATATCCTGGTCGCGGAAGAACACCACCTTGTGGCGGAGCAAGGCCGCGCGGATCGCCGCGACACGCTGCGGCGTCAGGGGCTGACGCAGGTCAACGCCAGAGATTTCCGCGCCGAGCACCGTGCCGACGGGCGTGACGGTCAGGCCCGCATAGTCGGGGGCTTCGGCTGCGATGATGGGGGCGATGGCGTTCATGGCTTCCTCCCGGAGCGCCGCTCGTCCACGCGAGCCGCGTCTTCCTTAGCCCCACCTTAGTCGCGGGATATCGGCGCTCAACGGAGTTTTTCTCACTTCATTCGCAGCGTGAGGCCGGCCACGACCAGAGTTACGTTGTCCGCCGCCTGGGCCAGCACCTGGTGCAGCCGCCCGGCTTCGTCGCGGAAGCGTCGAGCCAGGGCGTTGTCGGGCACGATGCCGAAGCCGACTTCGTTGGCCACCAGCCACAGCGCGCCGTCGAAGCCCGCGGTCGCCTCGACCAACTCGGCGGCCGCCGCGGGGATATCCTGCTCGGTCAGGATCAGGTTCGAGAGCCACAGGGTCAGGCAGTCGACCACAACGATATCGGACGCGCTCAAGCCAGCCAACGCCGCGCTCAAGTCGATCGGCGCCTCTAGGGTGACCCAGGCCTCTCCGCGATCCAGACGGTGTCGGGCGATACGCTCGACCATCTCGTCGTCGAAGGCCTGGGCGGTCGCGATCATCACCAAGCGACCACCGACGAGCGCCGCTTGCGCCTCGGCCTCGCCTTGCGCGAAGGCGCTCTTGCCGGACCGGGCTCCGCCGAGGACGAGGGTGAACGACAAGATACGCTCCGATTGACCGTGTGCGACGCAGCATATAGTGCAGCCCCTGCGACAGGTTCCTCGAAAGAGGATGAAAAGGGAACTCGGGTGTGAAGCCCGGGCTGCCCCCGCAACTGTAAGCGGCGAGCCCGCGTGTCATATGCCACTGGACGTCTTCCTCGGAAGACAACTGGGAAGGCGACGCGCACCGGCATTGACCCGCAAGCCAGGAGACCTGCCCGTCGCAGTCGTCCTTCGTCCGGCCGGGGTGCGCCGAACGATGGGGTTCTTTCCCCCGAGGCGACATCGTCAGGCCGGTCCGAATCCTCGGGCCAGCCTTCGTTGCCGCGCACGGAGGATTTGAAATGCGCCACTATTCCGTCTTGGCCGTACTGGCCGCCACCACCGCCCTTACCCTGCCCCAGCTGGCTCACGCCGCTGACTCGACGGCCCCGGCTAATGAGGTCGACCAGATCGTGGTCACCGCCAGCCGCACGGCCGACAAGCTGTCTGAAGTACCCATCAGCATGACCATCATCGACGCCGAGCACCTGCGCTCGCACCAGGCCGTGGTGATCTCCGACCTGCTGTCACGCACCCCAGGCGTCACCGTCACTCGAAACGGCGGTGTCGGCGGCTCGACCCAGGTGCGTATCCGCGGCGCCGAGAGCGACCAGACCGCCGTGCTGATCGACGGCGTCAAGCTCAACGACCCCTCCTCCACCGGCGGCGGCTACGACTTTGCCACCCAGCTGGCCGGCAATCTCAGCCGCATCGAGGTGTTGCGCGGCCCGCAGTCCACCCTGTGGGGCAGCCAGGCGATCGGCGGCGTTGTCAACATGATCACCGAGACGCCCAAGGGGGCGCTCTCGACCTCCGTCGCGCTGGAAGGCGGTTCGCGCGCCACGGCCTATGGCCGTGTCGGGGTCGGGGCCGGCGGCGACTGGGGCGGCTGGCGACTGGCGGCCGGCTCCTACACCACGGCCGGGATCTCCAACTTCAACGAGACCCGCGGCGGCAAGGAGAAGGACGGCTACCACAACGCCTCGATCAGCGGGCGCCTGGATCTCAACGTCACCAGCGACCTGGCCCTGGACGCACGCGCGTCCTACGCCGCCGGTCGCAACGAGTACGACGGCTCCTCGCCTGCTCCGCCCTATGCCTTGGGCGACAGCGCCGAGTACGGCAGGACCAAGGAATTGGTGAGCTATCTGGGCGGCCGGCTGTCCAGCTTCGGCGGCGCGCTGAACAGCCGCCTGGGCTTCAGCTACACCCAGACCGACCGCGACAACTACGATCCCACCTACAGCCCGTCAAAAACCTTCGACGCCAAGGGCACCGACGGGACGCTGCAGTACCAGGGCACCTGGACCATCAACCCGATCTGGCGCGCGGTGGTCGGCGCCGAGACCGAACGCTCGTGGTTCCGCTCCATCTCGCCGCAATACGACACCGTCGCCGACCGTCACGCGACCGGTATGGACAGCGTCTACGGCCAAGTTCAGGCCAAGCCGATCGCCGGCCTGACCCTGACCGGCGGCGTGCGTCACGACGATCACGACACCTTCGGCGGCGCTACCACCTATCAGGCTGGCGCGGCCTATTCCCTCAATGCCGGCGCGACCGTGGTGCGGCTCAACTATGGCGAAGGCTTCAAGGCCCCGTCGCTGTACCAGCTGTTCAGCCCCTACGGCCCCGACGCGATCAACCGGCTGAAGATCATCCAGGTCGCCGACCTGATGCCCGAAGAGGCCAAGAGCTGGGACCTGGCCATAGAGCACACGCTGCTTGAGGGCCGCCTGCGCGGCTCGATCACCTACTTCGACCGCGACACCACCAACCAGATCGACTTCCTGTCCAACTACGACCTGCCGACCTACGGCTACTACGCCAATACCGCCAAGACGCGGGCCAAGGGGGTCGAGCTGGACGGCGCCTACGAGATCAATACGATGGTCACCGTCTCGGCCAACTACACCAACATGGATGCCACCAACCGCTCTCCGGGCGCCAACTACGGCAAAGACCTGGCGCGCCGCGCCGGCGAAACCGGTTCGGGCGACGTGACGGTCAACCTGCCGGGCGGCCTCAACGGCGGGGTGACGATGCAGTATGTCGGCCACAGCTTCGATAACGCCAGCAACAGCCGGCGGCTGAAGAGTTACGTGCTGACCGAGGTGCGTCTGTCGTATCCGATCAATGACATCTTCGAGGTCTACGGCCGGGTCGAGAACCTGTTCGATCAGCAATACGAGACGCTTTATCGCTATGGGACCCTGGGGCGCGGCGCCTTCGCCGGCGTGCGAGCCCGGTTCTAACCATGGCGACGCCGGCGGCCCTGTTGGGTCACGGCGGTCAGCTGGGCGCGGCGCGGACGGCTTTTCCGGCCGCACCGACGCCCTGGCTGGACCTGTCGACGGGAATAAACCCCTGGCCCTATCCCATGCCGAACCATGGGCCGGAAGCCTACTCGCGCCTGCCCGATCCGGAGACCTTGCGGTCCCTGGAGCGCGCAGCGGCCTCGGCGTTCGGCGTCGATGATCCGGCCCGGATCGTGGCGGCGGCCGGCAGCGAGGCTTTGATACGCCTCCTGCCGCGTCTGCTGCCAGCCCGGAGGATCGCCGTCTCTGCCCAGACCTATGGCGGGCACGCCCAGGCATGGCGGTTGGCGGACGCGGACCTGACGGATGAAGCAGACCCGTCGGCCCATCTGCGGGTGCTGGTCAATCCAAACAACCCGGATGGCCGCGTCCTGCCGCTCGCGCAGGTTCTCGCCCTGACCGACGGCCTGATGATCGTCGACGAGGCCTTCGCCGAAGCCGCGCCGGGTTCGTCTGCGGCGGCGCAGGCCGGTGCGCCTGGCCATGAGCGGCTGATCGTCCTGCGGTCGTTCGGCAAGTTCTATGGCCTGGCCGGCGTGCGGCTGGGTTTCCTGGTTGCCGAGCCTCGTCTCGCCGCGCGCGTCCGCCAGGCGCTGGGCGATTGGCCTGTGTCGGGGCCGGCGCTCGCGGTGGGGCTGGCGGCCTATGCCGATCCCGTCTGGGCCGCGCAGACCCGGGCTCGCCTCGCCGCGGACGCCGCTCGCCTCAACGCCCTACTGATCACAGCCCGGTTCGAGATCGTGGGCGGAACCGCGCTGTTCCGACTAGCCCGCGCCGCCGACGCGCCACGCCGTTTCGAGGCCCTGGCCCGCGCTGGAATCCTGACCCGACCCTTCCCCTGGGACGAGACGCTGATCCGCTTTGGCCTGCCTGGCCCGCAAGCCGACTGGCTCCGTCTGGCCCAAGCCCTGGAGACTTTCCGATGAGCGAAGATCTCAACGCCAAGCACGCCGAGGCCATGCGCGCCCTCAAGGCCGAGCGCGAGGCGATGATGGAGACCAAGACCCTCGAAAAGGGCCTGCTACTGGTTCACACCGGCGACGGCAAGGGCAAGTCCTCGGCGGGCTTCGGCATGGTGGCGCGCCACCTCGGCTGGGGCCTCCAGGTCGGGGTCGTCCAGTATATCAAGGGAAAGTGGAAGACCGGCGAGCGCCTGTTCTTCAAGAAGTTTCCCGACCAGGTCCGCTACGAGGTCATGGGCGAGGGCTTCACCTGGGACACCCAGGACCGCGCGCGCGACGTCGCCGCCGCCCAGGCCGCCTGGCTTGTTTCCCAAGAAATGATCGCCGATCCCAAGCTCGACTTCGTGCTGCTGGACGAGATCAACATCGCCCTGCGCTACGACTATCTCGACATCGACGAGGTGGTGGCGGCCTTGAAGGCCCGTCCCAACGACAAGCACGTGTGCCTGACCGGCCGCAACGCCAAACCGCAACTCATCGAGATCGCCGACCTGGTCACCGAGATGACCTTGGTCAAGCATCCGTTCGAGCAGGGCTTCAAGGCCCAGCGCGGGGTCGAGTTTTGACCGGCCTGACCCGAAGAGCCGCCGTCGGCGCCGGCCTGGCCGTCGGACTGACGGCCAGCGCGCGCGCCCTGCCGCGCGTCGTCTCGCTCAATCCCTGCATCGACGCGGTGCTGGTCAATGTCGCCGACCGAAGCCAGATTCTGGCGCTCAGCCACTATGCCCGCGACGGCCGGCAGTCGACGATCGCCGCAGTCGCCCGAACCTATCCAATGACCTACGAGAGCGCCGAGGAGGTGATCGCCCTGCGGCCCGACGTGGTGTTGACTGCGGCCCACTCCTCGCCCGCCACCCGCGCGGCGCTGAAACGGCTGGGCGTGCGCACCGAGCTCTTCAAGGTGCCCAACAGCTGGGTGGAGAACCAGGCTCAGATCCGCCGGATCGCGCAGGCGGTTGGGCACCCCCAGCGCGGCGAGACGCTGATCGCCCGGGTCGAGGCGGCGATGGCCCTGGGCGCGCCGCGTCCTGGGACCCGGCCGATCACCGCCCTGGTCTTCCAGCCGAACGGCTTCGCCGCAGGCCACGGCACGCTGGTCGACGAGATGATGCGCCGCGCCGGCTTCGTGAACGTCGCCGAGCGCTATGGCCTGAAGAAGTGGGGCAATGTCTCGCTTGAGCGACTGCTCGACGATCCGCCCGAGGTGCTGCTGGCCGGCCAGGCCTCGCCCCACGCCCCGACCTGGGCTGAACGCATTCTGAACCATCCGGCCCTGGCCAGCGTCGGGCCCCACATGAAGCGGGCGGTGTTTGCCGAGCGTCTGCTCTATTGCGGCGGGCCCGTGCTGATCGAGACCGCCGCCGTCCTGGCCACCGCCCGGCGACAGGTTCTCGGAGAGGCGGCATGATAGGCAAACGGCCTCTGCTGATTGGAGGGCTGTGCCTCCTCGTCATCTTGCTGAGCGGGTTATCCCTTATGGCCGGACGGGTCTGGGTGCCGTGGAGCGCCTGGTCCCCCGCCTCGCACGATCCGCGCTGGGCGATCATCTTCGAGCTTCGTGTGCCGCGCACGATCCTGGCCATCGCCGTTGGCGCCGCCTTGGGCCTGTCCGGTGCGGCCATGCAGGGCTATACGCGCAACCCCCTGGCCGATCCTGGGGTCATGGGCGTCTCTTCGGCTGCCGCCCTCGGCGCCGTGATGACCATGTACCTGGCCGCCAGCCTGGCCACGCCTTGGATGCTGTTCGCCGCCGCCATGGCCGGGGCGGGGATCGGTGTGGCGATGACGTTGCTATTGGCCGGTGGGACGGGTGGGACCATCACCTTCATCCTGGCGGGCATGATCCTCAACGCCGTCGCCAGCGCCGGGGTCGCCCTCGCCTTGAGCCTGGCCCCCAGCCCTTGGGCGGCGCAGGAGATCATCAACTGGCTACTGGGGTCGCTGGCCGATCGCAGCACGGACGACGTGTTCATGGCCCTGCCCTTCATCGGGGTCGGCTGCGGGATCATGCTGCTGCTGGGCCGGGCGCTCGATGCCCTGACCCTGGGTGAGACCGGAGCCAGGGCCCTGGGCGTGAACCTGACCCTGGCCCGCGTGTTGCTGGCGATCGGGGTGGGCATGGCGACCGGCGCCAGCGTCGCCGTCACCGGCATGATCGGCTTCGTCGGCCTGATCGTGCCGCACCTGATGCGACCCTTGGTCGGGAATCGACCTGGCGCGCTGCTGGCGCCCAGCGCTGTCGCCGGCGCGGTGCTGGTGCTGGTGGCCGACATCGTGGTGCGCCTGACGCCCTCGGTCGCGGAGGTTCGGCTGGGCGTGGCCATGGCCGCAGTGGGCGGGCCGTTCTTCCTGGCCCTGTTGATCTCGCTGCGCCGGAGGATGGCATGACCGGAATGAGCGAGAGTGACCTGGTCGCCGATAATGTCGCCGTCACCCTGGGCGGTCGATCGATCCTGGTCGGGATCAGCGCCCGGTTTCGGCCTGGCGAGGTCACCGCCATTGTCGGTCCCAACGGCGCGGGCAAGTCGACCCTGCTGGCCTGCCTGGCGGGCCTTCGAGCCCCGGACACTGGGCGGGTCACGCTCGGCCACGCGCCGCTCCTCGCCCTGGCTCACCGCGAGCGCGCCCGCCGTATCGGCTTTCTGCCTCAGACGCCGGAGGTGGCCTGGGCCGTGGATGTCGAGACCTTGGTGGGCCTGGGCCGCACCCCGCACAGCGGCGCGCGCGGCCTCACGGAGGCCGACCGTCTCGCCGTGCGGGCCGCCCTCGTTCGGACCCACACGACCGACCTGGCCCGCCGCGACGTCACCACCCTGTCGGGCGGTGAGCGGGCCCGAGCCCTGCTGGCGCGTGTCCTGGCCGGCGAGCCCGCGTGGCTGCTGGCCGACGAACCCCTCGCCGGTCTCGACCCCGGTCACCAGTTGGACGCCGTCGACCTGCTGCGGGGCTTCGCGGCCGAGAGCGGTCATGGCGTGGTCATGACCTTGCACGACCTGGGCGTGGCCTTGCGCCTGGCGGACCGCGTGATCGTGTTGCAGGGCGGGTCCGTGATCGCCGACGCCGCGCCGCTGGCCGCCCTGACGCCGGAGGTGCTGGCTCGGGCCTATGGCGTCGAAGCCGCCGTGGTGGCCGGAACCGCCGGTCCGCTGATCGAACTGATCGGGCGACGGGATGGCTGACGCCCCGCCCTGGCCCTGGGTGGTCGCCCTGGCCCTGGCGCTGGAGGCGGCGCTCGGCTATCCGGCCTGGCTGCTGCGCCTCGCGCCGCATCCGGTGGCCTGGCCGGCTGCCTTGATCGAGATATTGGAGCTAGGCTGGAACCGTCCGGCGTTCGGCGACCAGGGCCGTCGCTTCCTGGGCGTGGCGGTCATGGTCATCGTGGCCGGCCTCGCGATCGGTCTGGGCCTGGTCCTGCACCGCGCGCTCGCCGGGCACTGGCTCGGCGTCCTGGCGATCGCGCTGATCGCCACGGTCGGCCTGGCCCAGCGCAGCCTTCACCAACATGTCGCCGCAGTCCTGACGGCGCTGCGGGCCGACGACATTCCGACCGCCCGCGTGGCCTTGGCGATGATTGTCGGACGCGACACCGAGCGGCTCGGCGCTCACGAGATCGCGGCTGCGGCGCTGGAAAGCCTGGCCGAGAGCTTCAACGACGGCGTCGTCGCGCCGGCCTTCTGGTTGCTGGTCGGCGGTTTGCCAGGCCTTTTCGCCTACAAGGCCGTCAACACCGCCGACAGTCTGATAGGCCACCGCGAACCGCGCTGGCGGATGTTTGGTTGGGCCGCCGCCCGAGCCGACGATGTGATGAACCTGGTCCCGGCCCGCATAGCCGGCCCGCTGATCGCCCTGGCGGCCGGACGCGGCTGGGCGATCATGTTCCGCGACGCCCGGTTACATGCCTCGCCCAACGCCGGTTGGCCCGAGGCCGCCATGGCCGGCGGGCTGGCGGTCAGGGTGGGCGGCGAGGCGCGCTACGAAGGTGTGACCAAGCTTGGAGCCGCGCTCGGCGACGGACCCGCTCCGACCACCCTCGACCTCGAGCGCGGCTTGTCATTGTATCGCCGGGCCTGCGTCCTGCTGTGGATGATCCACCTGATGATCGGCCTGATCGCCAGGCTTGCGCGATGACACCGCCTCACCTCTCCTGGATATCGCCATGACCGCCCTGCCCGTCGTCGTCCCCGTCAACGCCGCGCTCGAGCCGCAGCTGCGCGCTTGCCTGGACGCGAAGGCCAAACCGCCCGGCTCGCTGGGCCGGATCGAGGATCTGGCGGTGCGGATCGGCCTGATCCAGAACCGGCTCGACCCGCGCATCGCCCGCACCGACCTCTATGTGTTTGCCGGCGACCATGGCCTGACCAACGAGGGGGTCTCGGCCTATCCGTCCAGCGTCACCGCCGCCATGGTCGAGCTCTTCCTGTCGGGTCGGTCCAGTGTCAGCGCCTTCGCCAAGGCGACCGGGGTTCGGATTCGGGTCGTCGACGCCGGGGTCGACGCCGATCTGCCGGAGCATATTGAAATGATCTCCGCGAAGATCCGGCGCGGAGCCCGCAACGCGGCGCGCGAGAGCGCCCTGACACAGGACGAGGTCCTCGCCGCCATCGCCAAGGGCGGAGAGATCGCCCGTGCGGCCGCCGAGGACGGGGCGGACGTCATCGCTCTTGGCGAGATGGGCGTCGGCAACAGCTCTTCGGCCGCCCTGATCATGCATCGTCTGGCCCCCGCCGCGCTCGACGACTGTGTCGGCCAGGGCACGGGTCACGACGCCGAGGGCATGGCGCGCAAGCGCGCTGGCATCGTTCGCGCCGCCCTGCGCTCCGACGCCAGTGCGCCGCTGGCCGTGCTGGCGGAATTCGGCGGTTGTGAGATCGCCATGATGGTCGGCGCCATGCTGGGCGCGGCGGCCGCGCGGCGGGTGGTGCTGGTCGACGGCTTCATCAGCACGGCGGCGGCCCTGGCGGCGGTGCGTCTGGTCCCGGCGGCATTGGACTACTGCGTCTTCGCCCATGGTTCGGCCGAGCGCGGCCACCCGTTGATGCTCCGAGCCTTGGGGGTTCAACCGTTGCTGGACCTCGATCTTCGGCTGGGAGAGGGCACCGGCGCGGCCCTGGCGGCTCCGCTGTTGGTCGCCGCCGCAAACCTGCTGACGGAGGTGGCCGACCTGGCCGACGTGCTGGCGGGACCAGGCTGATGCTTCGCCAGATCAAGCTCTTTCTGTGCGCGGTGCAGTTCCTGACCCGTCTGCCCGCGCCGTCCTTCGCAGACTTCCAGGCGGACTGGATCACCCGTTCCGCGCGCTACTTCCCGCTGGTTGGCATCCTGGTCGGGGCCTTGAGCGCAGGAGTGCTGCTGGCGGCTGGGCAGCTGTGGAGTGGCGCCCTGCCCGCCCTGCTGGCCTTGGCGGCCGGCGTGCTGATCACCGGCGGCTTCCACGAGGACGGCCTGGCCGACACCGCCGATGGCCTAGGCGGCGGCCAGACGCCCGAGCGACGCCTGGAAATCATGAAGGACAGCCGGGTTGGAACCTACGGCGTGTTGGCGCTTGGCCTGGCCCTGGCCATCAAGGTCGCGGCCCTGGCGACCTTGCCCCTGACGACCGCCGCCCTGGCCCTTGTCGCCGCCCACGGAGCTGGTCGCACAGCCGCCGTCGCGGTGATGGTGATGCAACGGCATGTCAGCGATCCGTCCAGCGCCAAGTACAAGCCCGCGCCGGAGGGCGTCCGGCCGTCCGAGCTTTTGATCGCGGCCGTGCTAGGCCTGTGGCCCCTGGCCTTGCTGGGCGCCTCCGGACTGGTCGGCGCGGCCGTTGGCGTTAGCCTGGCCGCGCCGCTGGCTTGGGCGGCGAGACGGCTGATCGGCGGCTATACGGGCGACGTTCTGGGCGGCGTCGAACAGGTCTTCGAACTGGGCGTGCTGATGGGCGTATCGGCCATGGTGGTGGCGCGATGAGTCTGCTGGTCTGCCCGCTCAGCCAAGTCGAGACGGCGCGAGGCCTGCACCGGCCGTCTCACCTGATCAGCCTGCTGTCGCCGACCTCGCCTGCGGACCTATGGCCCGCCGACCACGTCGGGCCTCACCTGAAGCTCGCCTTCCATGACATCGCCGCACCGGCGCCCGACCTGGTCGCGCCCGACGCCGCGCTCGTCGATCAACTGCTCGCCTTCGCCGCGACCTGGGACGAGACCCGCCCCATGCTCGTTCACTGCTGGGCGGGGGTGAGCCGCTCCACGGCCGCCGCCTTCATCGTCGCCTGCCAGCACGCGCCTGGGCGATCCGAACATCAGATCGCCCATGCCCTGCGCGCGGCTGCCCCCTATGCCACGCCCAATCCGCTGATGGTCGCTCTGGCGGACGTCGCGCTGGAGCGAGACGGCGCGATGTCCGCCGCCATCGCCAGCATCGGCCGGGGCGCCGACACCTTCGAAGGCGCGCTGTTCGAGTTTTCCGACTTGTCATAGCGCGCAAGCACCAGGCCGTCGTCGCCTCGCCTCGCCTCGCCTCGCCTCACCATCGGCCATGAAGCGCAGCCTCGACGATCCTGAGTGGCGGGCGCCTTATTGTCTTGGACCCAAGCCTCGCCTCACGCCGCGCGGCCACGCTCACTCCGGGGATGGTCCAGACCCTGTCTCACAAGAAAGCCCGCCGCGACCCCGTCGCGCGACGAAGCCCACCGCGTGCTGCTGCGCCGCGCTGCCTGGGCCATGGGCGTGGCCACCGAACGCGACCTGCGCGACTATTTCCGCATGGGCCTGGCCGACGCCCAACGGGGCGTTGCGGAGCTGGTCGAGGCCGGTGAGCTGACGCCGGTCCAAGTCGACGGTTGGGACCAGATCGCCTATCTGGCCCCGAACGCTCAGAGACCGCGCGCCGTCAAGGCCAACGCCCTGCTGTCGCCGTTTGACAACCTGATCTGGTTTCGCGAGCGGGCCGAGCGCCTGTTCAACATCCGCATAAGGCTCGAAATCTACACGCCCGCCCACAAGCGCACCCACGGCTATTATGTGCTGCCGTTCCTGCAGGGCGAGACGATCACCGCCCGGGTCGATCTGAAGGCCGACCGCAAGGCCGGCGTCCTGCGTGTGCTCTCGGCCCACCGAGAGCCCGCCGCCGACGCCCTGACCTCCGCCGTCCTGGCCGTCGAACTGAGATTGATGGCCCGCTGGCTCGGCCTTGCTGGGGTCGCGGTTGCGACCAGCGGCGACCTCGCCCCCAGCCTGGCCTTGGCCCTGGCCGACGAAATCGCCAGCGATTGACTTTGGCCGGCCAGAGCCTATTTATCCCAAACTTCTGGAGCAGGTCTGGCGAATCCGCGCCGCCCGTTCGCCCAAACACGGGCGGCTCTGGACTTCAGACCAGCGTGATATGACAGAATTTTCCGAACTCGGGCTTTCGCCCACGACCCTCCAGGCGGTCGCAGACACCGGCTACACCACGGCCACCCCAATCCAGGCCGCCGCCATTCCAGTGGCCCTGGCCGGTCAGGACGTGCTGGGCATCGCCCAGACCGGCACTGGCAAGACCGCCGCCTTCACCCTTCCCCTGATCGACAAGCTGATGACCGGCCGCGCCAAGGCCCGCATGCCGCGCGCCTTGGTCATCGCCCCGACCCGCGAACTAGCCGACCAGGTCGCCTCCAGCTTCGAGAAGTACGCCAAGGGCACCAAGCTCTCGTGGGCGCTGCTGATCGGCGGCGTGTCGTTCGGCGACCAGGAAAAGAAGCTGGATCGCGGCGTCGACGTGCTGATCGCCACCCCTGGCCGCCTGCTCGACCATTTCGAGCGTGGCAAGCTGCTGATGACCGGCGTGCAGTTCCTGGTCGTCGACGAAGCCGACCGCATGCTGGACATGGGCTTCATTCCGGACATCGAGCGCATCTTCAAGATGACGCCGCCGAAGAAGCAGACCCTGTTCTTCTCGGCGACCATGCCGCCGGAAATCACCCGCCTGACCAAGCAGTTCCTCAAGGATCCCGTGCGGATCGAGGCCACGCGCCCGGCGACGACCAATGTCAACATCACCCAGTTGATGGTCAAGGTGCCCTCCTCCGACCCCAAGGCCAAGCGCCTGGCGCTGCGGGCCCTGATCGAGAACGCCAAGATCGAGACCGGCATCGTGTTCTGCAATCGCAAGACCGAGGTCGATGTCGTCGCCAAGTCGCTGCGCTCGCATGGCTTCGACGCCGCCGCGATCCACGGCGACCTGGACCAGAGCCAGCGCATGAAGACCCTGGCGGCCTTCCGCGACGGCTCGCTGAAGATCCTGGTGGCCTCCGACGTCGCCGCGCGCGGCCTGGACATCCCGGCCGTCAGCCACGTGTTCAATTACGACGTCCCGCATCACGCCGACGACTATGTCCACCGCATCGGCCGCACCGGCCGGGCCGGGCGCTCAGGCGTGACCTACATGCTGGTCACTCCCGCCGACGACAAGGGCTTCGACAAGGTAGTCAAGCTGATCGGCTCGACCCCGGTCGAAGAGAAGCTGGAACTCGACTATTCCGGCGCCGTGACCGTCAAGCGCGAAGGCGACAAGCGCGGCGGCGGTCGCGACCGTGATCGTGCCCCCCGTGGCGGCGAACGGGGTGGCGGCGGTGGTGGCCGTGACCGTGACCGCAACCGCGCGCCCACCGAGCCCTCGGACGTCGCCGCCGCCAATCTGGAAGCCGCCATCACGGGCGTGCCCGCCGCGCCGGTCGCCTCGACCGTTACCAGCGACCCGGTCGTCAAGCGTCCTGCCCGCGTGCGCAAGCCGCGCGGTGGGAAGGCCGAAGCCGCCCTCGCTATCGACGCTGTCGCCGACGCGCCCGCGGTCCAGGCCGAAGCGCCCGTGGCCGTGGCGGCTCCCGCCGCGCCGGACACCGAAACCGGCCGTCGCGATCGCGGCGGTTCGTCGCGCGATCGGGGTCGCCAGCCGCAGGCAGAAGGCGCCGACGACGACCAGCCGCAGGTCGAGGCCGAACGCGCGCCGCGTCCCGATCGGACTGAAGGCGAGCGCTCCGGTCGTGGCCGCGATCGTGGCCGTGGCCGTGATCGCAACCGCGGCGCGGAACGCACCGAGCAGCCCAGCGTCGAGGCCGTCGAACAACCCTCGCCGCGGGTCGAGGCCGAGCGTGCGCCGCGTCCTGAACGCGCGCCCGAACGCCCCGCCGAACGCGTCGAAGGCGACCGTCCCCCCCGCGAACGCGGCCGAGACCGTGGCCGCGATCGTGATCGTCGTCCCGAGCGCGCCGAACAGCCGCGCCCGGAACAGCCCCGTGTCGAAGCCGAACGCGCCCCCGCTCCACGCAGTGAGCCCGACAGGGCTCCCGTTCGTGGCGCGCCGCTGCCGGTGCGCGGCGTCCAGCCGATCCGCGGCCGTGAAGACGACGACGACCGCCGCGTGGTCGGCTTCGGCAACGAAACCCCCGCCTTCCTGATGCGCGCCCCGCCGCGCCTGCCGCCGGCCAGCGACACGGAAGACTAGAGCATCGCGCGGAAAAGTGGCCACCGGTTTTCCGCAAAAGCGATGCGAAAACAAAAGTCTAGAGCAAGCCGTGCGATTCCTATATCGCGCGGCTTGCTCTAGGCCCGGCCCAACCGCCCAAGATCACGCCCGCCGCTCCAGACCGGAGCGGCGGGCTTTTTCGTGTTGGGCGGACGCGCTTGACTAGAGCATTTCCCGACCTGACTGCGTCAGGCCGTGAGCTCTAATCTTTTGTTTTGACGCACTTTTCTTCACGCGAACCGGAACCACTTCGCTCGAAAAATGCTCTAGCCCACAAAAGGTCCGCTTTTCGAGCCGCTGCGTGTTTCTGCTTTCGAGCCGTTGTGGACCTTGCGGCGCCGCTGACCTTGACCCTCTGCCCTCTGGGAGAGGGTCCAAGAAAAGCGGGCTTACGGGGATCGCCTGCGCTCCATCCCCATAAAAGGCCTCCCCAAACCTCAACAATTCCAACGCCCTATAAAATAATCAGCGTCACGACCGCTGGCGCACCCACAACCGCCTCATACTAACCCCGTCTCCGTCGCGGAGGAGGGCGCTTGGTACCGACCCGAAGCGGCGATGGAGGTGGAACCGAGCGGGGCCGTGCAGGGCCACGCGCGAGGCAGGTGTGGGTTGTCGGAGAAATCCGCCGCCCATCAAAACCTCGCCGGGATCTGCGCGGGTCGACGGGGCCGGGAGTCAAACCGGTCTGTTCCAGGATCTGTCGGAGTCGCTGACGGCCCCTTCCGGGCGACTTTGATCCTGCCCGTCCGAGGGGGAACGACGATCGGGATGAAACAAGCCCTCAATCGCCGTCCCTCGAGACAAACGGTTTCGCGGAGCGGTCGGTCCACGCCGAAACGCAAACTCTACCTCACGGTCATCCGGGCTTGGCCCGGCCGCTCCGCGCCTCCTCAACCCCTTCAGCGGTCGTCCGCGTGAAGCGGCGAAACCGTGCGTGAACAAGGTCCTCCCCCCGTGGGGGAGGTGTCGGCGAAGCCGACGGTGGGGGGAGTGATCGGATGACGGCCGGACCTGCGATCGACGATCCAAAACCTCCCCCCACCGATGGCTGCGCGATCGCCTCCCCCACAGGGGGAGGGCCTTTCTTACCGCTTGATCTGGCCCGCCAAATATTTACGGATTGCCGCCCCGTAAGGCGGCCGAAGCGCCAGCATCGGGCCGATGTCCTTCTTCAGCTGCTGGAACACCGCCTTTTTGTGGCTGAACTCCATGAAGCCGTCGCGGCCGTGATAGCTGCCCATGCCGGCAGGGCCGACCCCGCCGAACGGCAGGTCTTCCTGGGCGACATGGAAGATCACGTCATTGATCGTCACCCCGCCGCTGGTGGTGCGGTTCAGCACCATGTCGCGTTCGGCGTCGTCGGTGCCGAACCAGTAGAGACCCAGCGGCCGGTCATGGCTGTTGATATAGTCCACCGCCTCCTCAACCTTGCCATAGGTCTTGACCGGCAGCAGTGGGCCGAAGATTTCGTCCTGCATCACCGTCATGTCATCGGTCGGATTGAGGATCAGGGTCGGCGGAATCTTGCGATGCTCCTGCTGGCTGAGGTCTTCGCCGGCCGGGTTGATTTCGACGATCGTCGCCCCCTTGGCCCGGGCGTCGTCGACGTGGCCCTTGATGCGGTCATAGTGACGCTGGGCGACCACAGCGGTGTAGTCGGGATTGTCCTTCAGGGTGGGGAAGCTGCGGCCCACGGCGGCCTTGGCCTCGGCCACGAAGCTGTCGATCTGGTCGGCCGGGGCCAGCACATAGTCGGGCGCAAGGCAGATCTGGCCGGCGTTAAGGGTCTTGCCCGCCATGATGCGCCCGGCCGCCACGGCCATGTCGGCGCCGCGCGACAGGATCACCGGGCTCTTGCCGCCCAGTTCCAGGGTCACCGGCACCAAGTTCTCGGCCGCCGCCCGCATCACGTGGCGCGCCACCGAGGTGGCGCCGGTGAAGATCAGGTGGTCAAACGGCAGGCTGGTAAAGGCCTGGCCGATGTCGGGTCCGCCGGTGATTACCGCAATCTCGTCTTCGCTGAACGCCTTGGCGAACATCGCCTTCATCAGCTCGGAGGTGATCGGCGTGAATTCCGAGGGCTTGATCATCGCCCGGTTGCCGGCCGCCAGCACCCCGGCCAGCGGCGCGAAGGTCAGGTTGATCGGGAAATTCCACGGGCTGATGATCCCCACCACGCCCTTGGGCTGGTACTGGACCTCCGCCTTGGCCCCAAACAGGCCGAGGATCGCTGGCGTGGTCTTGCGCTTTTCCGGGCGCATCCACTTGGTCAGGTTTTCCTTGGCGTGTTTGAGCGGGCCGATCGAGGCAGCGATGTCGGTCAGGCCCGTGGTGTCCTTCGAACGCGACCCGAAATCGGCGTTCAGCGCATCAGCGATCTCGCCCTGGTGATCGACCAGCAGTCCGATGCAACGGTCCAGCCATTCGATGCGACCTTGCGCCGTTGGGGCGCCTTGTCGCAGGTGCGCGGCCCTCTGCAAGTCCAGCGCCCGCGACAGCGTGGCTTTGTGAGATTCAAGGTCGAGGTTGGCGGGCGCATTCAC
Source organism: Caulobacter sp. DWR2-3-1b2 (assembly GCF_049896345.1). NCBI lineage: Bacteria > Pseudomonadati > Pseudomonadota > Alphaproteobacteria > Caulobacterales > Caulobacteraceae > Caulobacter > Caulobacter sp. DWR2-3-1b2. The sequence continues at coordinate 245,664 of NZ_JAFCUC010000002.1, forward strand.
GGTCAGGTTCCTCCAAGCGGCCGAACGGCTCATCTTATCAGCGTTCACCATGGCGGCGACACGAAGAACACGCAAGTGAACGTCGTTCGTTCTTAACGGCTCGTTTGAACTCTTCAGCTTAGATGGCTGCACTTGGCGCGCGTCCGGGGCGGACGCCGCGCTATTCGAGGATAAGAAATGTCCGACGTCGAGATCACACTGCGCGGCCCAGAGGCCTATAAGATCGCCGGCCGTGCGCTTGCCCTGATGGAACGTCACCAGGTTTGGCCGACCGCTCTGAATTTCGAACTGTGGACCCACTATGTCGCCGATCCCGATGGCGCCCTGGCCCGGGAATTGACCCGACTGATTTCGCTGGGCGAGCCGCTGACCGAACTGCTTAGCGAGGAACTGGCCGCCGCCTACCTGCCCAAGGCCAAGCTGAACGAACAGATCCGCGACGCCGGCGACCTGCTGAGCAAGGAACTGGAGTCGGTCTCCAAGGCCATCCAGAACGCCCAAAGCTCCAACACCGCCTACTCCAAGACCCTGGCCACCGCGACCAAGACCCTGGACGGCTCCGACGACCTCGACCGCATCAAGACCGTGGTCACCGACCTGTCGGAAGCCACGCGCCGGGTCCAGAAGGAAAACGAGTCGCTCGAGACCCGCCTGGCCGAATCGACCGCCGAGGTCGATCGCCTGCGCGAGCATCTGGAACAGGTGCGCCGCGACGCCACGACCGACGGTTTGACCAATCTGGCCAACCGCAAGGCCTTCGACGAAGAGTTCGAACGCGCCTGTTCGGAGGCCGACGAAGCTGGCACCACCATCTGCCTGGCCGTGCTCGACATCGACCATTTCAAGCGCTTCAACGACACCTGGGGCCACCAGACTGGCGACCAGGTCATCCGCTATGTCGCCAGCGTCATCGGCCGCGTCGCCGCCCCGCCCCGCTTCGCCGCCCGCTACGGCGGCGAGGAGTTCGCGATGATCTTCCCTCGGGAATCAGCCTCGATCGTCGCCGGCACCCTGGAAGACATCCGCGTCGAGGTCTCCTCGCGCATGCTCAAGCGCCGCTCGACCAACGAGGACCTGGGCGCCATCACCATCTCGTCAGGCTTCTCCGAGCGTCGTCCGGGCGAGACCGGCCACTCGGTCATGGAGCGGGCCGATGCGGCGCTCTACACCTCCAAGCGCGGCGGCCGCAACCGCGTCACCGCCGCCGAGGCCAAGCAGGAATCCGCCAACGCGGCGTAATTCCGCTGGTGTTCCCCAAGGTTAGTCGCGCCTAGACTCAGGTCAACAAGTGACAGCCTTGGGAGGACGCCATGACCTACGAGAAGATCCGGCTTGAGGCTGCCGATGGCGTGGCCGTCGTCACCCTCGCCGATCCCTCCACCCTGAACGCCGCCAGCCTGGACATGGCCCGCGAGTTGGCCCACGCTTTCGGCTCAATCGCCGCAGGCAGGGTTTCGGCCCGCGCCGTGATCCTGACGGGCGAAGGCCGCGGCTTCTGTTCCGGCGCCAACCTGTCTGGCGGCGGCGCGGCGGGCCGCGAGGCCGACGTCGACGGCAAGCCCGACGCTGGCTCGGCGCTGGAAAGCACCTACAATCCGCTGGTCACCCTGCTTCGCGACTTCCCATTGCCGATCGTCACGGCGATCAATGGCCCAGCGGCCGGTGTCGGCTGCTCCATCGCCTTGCTCGGCGACATCGTCGTGGCGGCGCAGAGCGCCTATTTCCTGCAGGCCTTTCGCCGCATCGGCTTGGTGCCTGATGGCGGCTCGACCTACCTGCTGCCGCGCCTGGTGGGCAAGGCGCGCGCCATGGAGATGATGCTGCTGGGCGACAAGATTCCGGCCGCCAAGGCGCTGGACTGGGGTTTGATCAATCGCTGCGTCCCTGACGCCGAACTGATGCCGACCGCCGCCGCCATCGCCCAGGAACTGGCCGACGGCCCGGCCGCCCTCTCGGCGATCCGCAAATTGGTTTGGGATAGTCTCGACGCAGACTGGGTGGGCCAACTCCACGCCGAGCGCCACGCGCAGAAGGCTGCGGGCAAGACCGATGACTTCCTGGAGGGGGTCGGCGCGTTCCTGCAAAAGCGCCCGGCGGCGTTCAGGGGGACGTAGGCGCCCTAATTCGCCAGATATGGCTTATGGCTCTTTTCCTCGACGATCTCGGACCCGGCCAGGGCGTTGATATCGCGCTTCACGGCGGCGCGGCGGTCGTTGTCGATATAGACCCGGCGCGCCAGCTGGACGAAGTCCGGGCCGAAATCCTGGCGGCGCTCGCAGTCGCGCTTGCCATCCTCGATGTCCCACAAGGCGGCGTTTATCTCGGTCAACTCGGCGGTCAAACGCTTCAGTTCCGCCGAGGCCGGCAGTTCCCGCGTCGCGGTGGCTTCCAGCAGGCCCAACTCGGCCCTGACATTGGCCTCCTTGGCCGCGTCGCCGATCCGCGTCGCCTTGACGCGCAGGATCGTGATCTTGTCGATCAGTTCGCCGGCCGAGACGGGCGCGAGAATGGGCATCAAGAAACTCCGGCGATCAGGCGCTGCAGGGCCGCGTCCACAACATCGAGCGGCAAAGCGGCCATGCCCTGTCCGTAGTCTTCCGCGACGAGCAGCTCAAGCCGCTGAGCCGCGGGGCGGAATTTCACCGCCTTGCGGTGGTCCTGCTGCAGAGACAGGAGGGGTACGCCGCCAGCCGCCAGCATGTGACCTGGGCCCGCGTCATTGGCCACGGCGGCCGTGAGCCGTCCCGCTAAAGCGATGGCCAACAATGGCCCCTTCACGGTCGGATAGGCGTCGGTGCGGTTCCATTCGGGCATCAGGGCTGTGGGTATGGCGTGACGAGCAACCTGGGCGTCGGCGGCCTCGTCGGGACCGAAGAACAACACCGCCTTGCGTCCCGAGGCCTCGAGGTTTCGCGCCAACTGCACATAGCGATCCAGCGGCCAGCGTCGGTCCTTGCCGCCGGCGCCCGGCGCCAGGCCGATATAGGTCGGGCCCTCTGGCAGCAAGGCCTTGGCGGCGGCCAGAGGGTCGGGGTGGCTTAGGACCAAGGGGCGAGGCGCGCCGGAGCCGTCGGTGGCCAGGGCCAGCAGTCTCGCCAGACGATCAACCACGGCGACGGGCCAGCCGGCCTTGCGCGCCTGGACTGCGGCCGAGACGAAGCGTCCGCCGCGCGACGCCCGCCGCGCCACGAGGCTGCGCCGCAGGTTTTCCTGGGTGTCGATCACCAGGTCGAAGGTTCGGCCGCTGAACGGCTTGGCCCAGGGCAGCAGGTCCGCCAGCTTCGCGCCGGTGCGACCCGTGGTCAGGATCTCGTCGAGATAGCCATCGACCACAGCTTTTAGCGGGCCGGCATAGACCGTCTCGCCCTTGCCGGCGCACCAGGTGATCCGGGCGTCCGGAAAGGCCGCGCGCAGGCCGGCGATGAAAGGCAGCTTGATCAGCCCGTCGCCGATCACCTCGCCCATCGAATAGATCAGGACCGTTTGAACCATCGCCCGGCTTAGGCCGGGCCGCCCGCCCCGGTCAATGTGCGGCGTCAATGTGAGTAATCACTTGCGTCAAGTCGCTGCCATGTTAGCTTCGGCCCATGAACGCCAAGCCCAAGATCGAACGCGCCGCCCTCGAGGTCTTCGTCGAGCGCGGTGTCGATGCGGCCACCACCAAGCTGATCGCCGCGAAGGCCGGGGTGTCGGAAGGTGCGATCTACCGCCACTGGAAGAGCAAGGACGAGCTGGCCCTAGGCCTGTTCATGGCCACCCACCGCCGACTATCGGACCTGATCACCGTCAACGCCGACCTGGCCGTCGGCATTCAGGCCAAGGCGGCCGCCGTGGTCCGAGCCTATTGCACGGTGGCTGACGAGGACTGGCTGCTCTTTTCGTTCCACCTGCTGCAGCTTCACCATTTCCTGCCCTACTACCAGGAAGACGGTCGCGACCCGGTGACCATGGTCGAGGCCCTTATCAAGCGGGCGATGATGGACGCGCAACTTCCTCCGGCCGACCCGCGCGTCATCGCCGCCATGGCCATCGGCGTGATCACCCAGACCGCCCAGAACAAGGCCTATGGCCGGCTGGGTGACGACGCCCTCTCCGCCCACGCTCCCCTGATGACCGCGGCCGTCCAGGCCGTGCTGTCGGCTCGCTAAGGATCAAGACCCATGCGCAGCGCGCTGTTCAATATCTACTATTGGGTTCTGTCGATCTTCTACGGCCTGTCGGCCGCCCTCTCCGCCCTGCTCCCGGGCCGCAAGCCGGTCGCCTTCGCCCTGCGGCTCTACAGTCAGCGCATGATCTGGGCGCTGCGCGCGATCGCCGGCGTCAAGATCGACCTCAAGGGCCAGGAGAACCTGCCCCAGGGCGCCTTCATCATCGCCGCCAAGCATCACAGCTGGGGCGACGGCTTCGTGATGTTCGCCAATGTCGAGAACCTCAGCTTCGTCACCGGCGACCACCTGGAGAAGTTCCCGCTGGTGGGCGCGATCCTCAAGAAGCTGGGGGCCATCGTCGTCGACAGCTGCGGTGGGCCGGAAGCGCGCAAGGCCCTGTCGGACAGCGCCGCCCAGGTCGCCGCCGAGGGCCGCCGCATCCTGATCTATCCGGAAGGTCACCTGGCCGCGCCGGGCGAGCGGTTTCGCTACCGCACCGGCGTCTACCATATGAGCCAGGATTTCGGCCTGCCCGTCGTGCCGGTGGCGACCAATCTGGGCTGTTTCTGGAAGCAACAGGACAAGGCCAAGACCGCCGGCCAGGCCACGGTCGAGTTCCTGCCGCCGATCCTGCCGGGGCTATCGAAGGCCGAGTTCATGGCGCGGATGGAGGAGGTCATCGAGACCCGCACCAACCAGCTGATCGCCCAGGCGTGCGGCGAGCCTGTGAGGTCGTCGGTACTGGTGGAGTGGAATGGGCGGAGGAATGTGTCGGTGGCGACGACCGCATGATCGCTCCTAATCCCAACTGGTACAGAACCCGTCTATTGGCCGGTCCCTACGGCGCCGCCGCGATGCTTTTCGCTGTAACCTGGTTGGGCGGCGGGCTCATCGGCGCGGATACCGAACCAAACGCTCGCACTTGGATACTGGCGGCTATCGTAGTGCTGACCTTCGTTGGCTGGGTGGCGGCAATGATCACCGTGTTCCGACGTCTGGGAAAGTGGGGTCTGATCGCCGCGCCTAGCGCCCTGCTCGTGGGGCTAGTCGCGACAGGCATCCCACTGCTCGCCGGCGCCTGTGCGCTGGCTCAAGCCTGTATCTGAGGCCTGGATTTCAACCGGACAGTTTACCGGGACCGCGACCAACATCCCCTCAGTCCGCCGCTTGGCGAAGTGCTTCTGGGCGCACGGCGCCGAGCAGATGAGACCGGTGTCCGACCAGTAAAGCGGCGCCTCGTCCTCGTGGCGAAACGCCAGCGCGCCCCAGGCCAGGCGGCGTTACACGCAGAACGGGGTCTTGGCCAGCATCAGTCCAGCCCCTCGGCCGCCGGCTGGATCGTCACGCTCTCGCCGCAGCCGCAGGCGTCGGTTTCGTTCGGATTGTTGAACACGAACTTCGACGACAGCTTGGTGGTCTCGTAGTCGATCGTGGTGCCGATCAGGAACAGCACGGCCTTGGGGTCGATCAGGATGGTGACGCCCTGGTCCTCGACCACCTCGTCGATCGGCCCCTGCTCGGCGGCATATGCGAAGATGTATTCCGAGCCCGCGCAGCCGCCGTTCTTCACGCCCACCCGCAGGCCGGCATAGGGCTTGCCCGGCTCTTCGACCGACTTCCGGTCCATGATCTCCTTGACCCGCGCGGCCGCGGCCGGGGTCAGGGTGACGACCTTGGGGCGGGGGCGACGGGGTCGGAAAGAAACAGCGGCTTCCATATCGCGATCCTACTCTATCCGCTCATCCCGGCGAATGCCGGGACCCAGATCCCAAAACGCTGGGCTGACTGGACGAGCTCTGCGTTTCTGGCGCTAGTCTCAAAGCTATTCCATCTGGGTCCCGGCATGCGCCGGGATGAGCGGTGTTTGAAGGCTAACCTCAGAACATGTTCAGTTGCAGCTTGGCCTCGTCGCTCATCCGCGAGGGATCCCACGGCGGCTCGAAGACCAGGTCGACATGGCACGACTTGATGCCTTCCAGCTCCATGACCGCGTCGCGCACCCAGCCCGGCATCTCGCCGGCCACCGGGCACCCTGGGGCGGTCAGGGTCATGTCGATGGCCACGTCGCGCTCGTCGCTGACGTCGACCTTGTAGATCAAACCGAGTTCGTAGATGTCGACCGGGATTTCCGGGTCAAACACCGTCTTCAGCTTCTCGACGAGCTGGTCGGTCAGTCGATCGAGCTCGGCCTGGGGGATCTTGGAGACAGCTTGGTCGGTCATGTCGCTCAACTGAAGAAACTGCGGGCCTTGGCCAGCGCGCTCACGAACGCGTCGGCCTCGGCCTCGGTGTTATATAGGGCGAAGGAAGCTCTGGCGCTCGACGTCACGCCAAATCGCGTCATCAGCGGCTCGGCGCAGTGGGTGCCGGCCCGCACGGCGACGCCGTAACGGTCCAGCACCTGGGCCACGTCATGGGCGTGGGCGCCCTCGATCACGAAGCTCAGCACCGCCCCCTTGCCGGGCGCCGTGCCGAGGATCCGCACGCCATTGACGCCGTCCAGCTGGTCGATGACCCTCTGGTAGAGGGCGTGTTCGTGGACGAAGGCCGCGTCGCGGTCGATGCCGTTCAGCCAGTCGATGGCCGCGCCAAGCCCGACGGCCTCGAGGATAGCGGGCGTGCCCGCCTCGAAGCGGTGCGGCGGGTCGGCATAGGTAATGCGGTCCATCGAAACCGAGCCGATCATCTCGCCGCCGCCCTGGTACGGCGGCAAGGCGGCCAGCCGCTCGGCCTTGCCGTACAGCACGCCGATGCCGGTCGGGCCGTACAGCTTGTGGCCGGAAAACACGTAGAAGTCGGCGTCCAGCGCCTTCACGTCGACCTTGGTGTGGACCACGCCCTGGCAGCCGTCGATCAGGGTCAGCGCCCGGGCTGCATGGGCCAGATCCACGATCCGCCGCACGTCATTGACCGTGCCCAGCACGTTCGACATGTGGGTGACGGCCACCATCTTGGTCCGCTCGGACAGCAGGCCTTCATAGGCCGCTAGATCCAGCCGGCCGTCGTCGGTGACCGGAATGAACTTCAACACCACGCCATAGCGTTCGCGCAAGAAGTGCCACGGTACGATATTGGCGTGGTGCTCCATCTCGGAGAGCACGATCTCATCGCCGGCCTTGAGCGAGCGGCCGAAAGTGTCGGCGACCAGGTTGACGGCCTCGGTGGCGCTCTTGGTCCAGACGATTTCCGACGGCTCGGCGTTGATGAACCTGGCCACGGTTTCCCGCGCGTTTTCATAGGCCTGCGTCGTTTCGTTCGCCAGGGTGTACAGGCCCCGATGGACATTGGCGTAGCTGGTGCGGGCCAGGTTCATCATGGCGTCCAGCACCGCGTCCGGCTTCTGGGCGCTGGCGGCGGTGTCCAGATAGATCAGCGGCTTGCCGTGCACCTGGCGCGCCAGAACCGGGAACTGGGCGCGGATGGCTTCGACGTCGAAGGCCATCAGCCCGCCCTCCCCAGCCTGGCGGCCACCCAGGCGGCGGCCACGGCGCGCGCACCCTCATGCGCGATGCGCTCGACCACTTCGCCCAGGAAGGCCTCCGTCAGCATGGCCCGGGCCTCGGCCTCGGGAATTCCCCGCTGGCGGGCGTAGAAGATCGCCTCGTCGTCCAGGGCGCCGATGGTGTTGCCGTGGGCGCAGGAGACGTCGTCAGCGAAGATCAGCAGCTCGGGCTTGGCGTCGACCTCGGCCATGTCCGACAGGATCAGGGCGTGGTGACCCATGCGGGCGTCGGTCTGGTCGGCGCCGGGCTGGACAACGATCCGGCCCTGGAAGACGCCGCGCGCCTGATCGGCGACGACGCCCTTGGTCAGTTGGTTGGTGACGCCGTCAGCGCCGCCGTGGGTAACCACGGTGGTCTGGTCAGCGTGGCGCTGGCCTGCGAGGACATAGACGCCGTCCAGCCGCACCTGGGCGTGGGCGCCGGGGTGGTTGATCCGGGTCTCGATCCGCTGGCGACGGGCGCCGGCGGTTAGAACGGTCTGGTGGAAGGTCGCGCCGGGGGCGAGGTCGACCTCGGTGGTGACGATGTTGATGGCCTCGGCATGGTCATCGACCATTATGATGCGCTCGACGCGAGCGCCCTCACCCACCGCGATATCGATCGTGACATCCGACATGTAGGCGTCGGCCCGACCTTCGTGGCTTTCCAGCAGGACGAGGGTGGTGTCGGGCTCGACGACGATGGCGTAGGCGGCCGCGTGGGCCGTGCCGTCGCTCGCCGAGACGAAACGCAGGGCGACCACTTCACCCGCGCCGGTCGCGGCGTGGCGCTTGCGTCCGTTGACGAAGAGGATCTCGCCAGTGGCCAGTCCCTCGAACGGACCGGCGGCGACGTCGCCGTCCACCGCCGGCGAGGCGGGCGGCAAGGCGCGGATCAGGCCGCGCAGGTCGGTCCAGCGCCAGTCCTCGTCGCGGCGCGACGGCAGCTGGGTCAGGTCGCCGGTCTTCAGGGCTGTGGCGAGCGTCATGCGCAGCTCCTCCCCCGGTGGGGGAGGTGTCGGCGCGCAGCGACGACGGTGGGGGGAGTGTTCGGCGGGGTCGGCAAACTCCCCCCACCGATCGCTTCGCGATCACCTCCCCCACGGGGGGAGGCTTGATGTCGCCCAGCGCCCAGCATCACGCCGCCACCGTGTACTTGTCATACCCCTCGGCCTCGAGCTCCAAGGCCAGCTCCGGCCCGCCCGACGCCACGATCCGCCCGGCGGCCAGCACGTGCACGCGGTCGGGTTTGATGTAGTCCAGCAGGCGCTGGTAGTGAGTGATGACCAGCATGCCGCGATCGGGGGCGCGCAGGGCGTTGACGCCCTCCGAGACGATCCTCAGGGCGTCGATGTCCAGGCCCGAATCCGTCTCGTCGAGGATCAAGAACTTCGGCGAAAGCATCGTCATTTGAAGGATTTCCATCCGCTTCTTCTCGCCGCCCGAAAAGCCCACATTGAGGCCGCGCTTTAGCATCTCGAAGTCGATCTTCAGCGAGGCGGCCTTCTCGCGGGCCAGCTTCAGGAAGGCCGGGGCGGCGATCTCGTCCTCGCCGCGCGCCCGGCGCTGGGCGTTCAGGGCGGTGCGGATGAAGGTCAGGGCCGGCACGCCGGGGATCTCCAGCGGATACTGGAACGACAGGAACACCCCCTTGGCGGCCCGCTCATTGGGCTCAAGGGCCAGCAGGTCCTCGCCGTTCAGGCTTGCCGTGCCTTCGGTGACCTCATAGCCGCCCCGGCCGGTCAGCACATAGGACAGCGTCGACTTCCCCGCCCCGTTCGGCCCCATGATGGCGTGCACCTGCCCGGCCGGCACGTCGAGCGTCAGCCCCTTGAGGATCGGCTTGTCGCCGACATTGGCGTGGAGGTTCTGGATGGAGAGCATCAGCGCGGGTACTTTTCTTCGTTCGTCATGTGCAGGCGGAGATGGCGTTGGTCCTCATAGCCGAGAACCACGGCGACCGGATCCCAGTCGAGTTCGAGTTGCGCGACACCGTCGGCGCGCTCGTTAAAGAACAGGATGGTGCCGGTGGTACCGGCGGGCACGATGTAGGGGGACTTTGGGTCGTTCTCAGGCACGATCTCGCGCAACAGAACGACGTCGTCATAAGCGCGCACTGGTTTGCCGTCAGCACCTCGGAACGAACCGTCCTGCGTCCAGCTGGTCGCTTCCTTTTCGATGTCGAAAACGCCCTGCAAGATCACCCGACTGAGCCTTCCAGCGAAATCGCCACCAGCTTCTGGGCTTCGACGGCGAATTCCATGGGGAGTTGCTGCAGCACGTCCTTGACGAAGCCGTTGACCAGCAGGGCCACGGCCTCTTCCTGCGACAGCCCGCGCTGCATCACGTAGAACAGTTGGTCGTCCGACAGCCGCGTCGTGGTGGCCTCGTGCTCGAACACCGATTGGCCGTTGCGGGCCTCGATGTACGGGACCGTGTGGGCCGCGCAGGTCTTGCCGATCAGCAGGCTGTCGCACTGGGTGAAGTTGCGGGCGCCCTTGGCCTTGGGGTGGGCCGAGACCAGGCCGCGATAGGTGCTGGTCGACTTGCCGGCGCTGATGCCCTTGGCGACGATCCGCGAGCGGGTATTTGCCCCCAGGTGGATCATCTTGGTGCCGGTGTCGGCCTGCTGATGGCCGTTGGTCACGGCGATCGAGTAGAACTCACCCGACGATCCCTCGCCGCGCAAGACGCAGGACGGGTATTTCCAGGTGATGGCCGAGCCGGTCTCGACCTGGGTCCATGACACCTTGGAGCGATCGCCGCGGCAGTCGGCGCGCTTGGTGACGAAGTTGTAGATGCCGCCCTTGCCGGTCACCGGATCGCCCGGATACCAGTTCTGGACGGTGGAATACTTGATCTCGGCGTCGTCGAGCAAAACCAGCTCGACCACGGCGGCGTGAAGCTGGTTCTCGTCGCGCATCGGGGCGGTGCAGCCCTCAAGATAGGAGCAATAGGCCCCCTTGTCGGCGATGATCAGGGTGCGCTCGAACTGGCCGCTGTCCTTGGCGTTGATGCGGAAATAGGTCGACAGCTCCATCGGGCAGCGCACGCCCGGCGGGATATAGACGAACGAACCGTCGCTGAAGACCGCGCTGTTGAGGCAGGCATAGTAGTTGTCGGAGGTCGGCACGACGGAGCCGAGATATTGCCTGACCAGTTCGGGATGCTCGCGGATCGCCTCGCTCATCGAGCAGAAGATCACCCCCACTGCCGCCAGCTCCTTCTTAAAGGTGGTGACGACCGACACGCTGTCGAACACCGCGTCCACGGCGTAGCGCGGCGCGCCGACCACGCCGGCCAAGACTTCCTGTTCCTTCAACGGGATACCGAGCTTGGCGTAGATGGCCAGGATCTCGGGATCCACCTCGTCGAGGCTGGCGATGCCGGCCTTCTGGGTCGGGGCGGCGTAGTAGTAGCTGTCTTGGTAATCGATCGCGGGGAAGTCGACCTTGGCCCAGGTCGGCGCTTCCAACTCTAGCCAGCGGCGGTAGGCTTCCAGCCGCCAGTCGAGCATCCACTGTGGCTCGTCCTTTTTGGCCGAAATGAAGCGCACGATGTCCTCGGAGAGGCCCTTGGGGGCGAACTCCTGGTCGATGTCCGAGGTGAAGCCGTGCTCGTATTTCTCAAGCGCGGCGACGGTTTCGACGGTTTCTCTAACTGCGGCCATCAAGCCACCTCCCGGCGACGGGCGCCGATACGCGAATAGGCGGCGAGCCAGGCGTCGCCGCAGGAAATCCAGTGTTGCTCGGTCGTGGCCCAGCCGCCGCTGACGCGCAGCGCGAAGGGGGCCAGGTCGGACCGGCCCATGGCTTCCACCACGCGGCTGGCCTTGACCTTGCCCGACGAGCAGGCGCTGCCGGCGCTGACCATCACGCCCGCCAGATCGAGGCCCATCACCTGAATCTGCGAGTCGAAGCCTTCGGCGGCGAGACAGAGAGTTTGGGGCAGGCGTTGCGCGCCCTCCCCGAGCATCACGCCGCCAGCCGCCTTGACCCGTTCGGCCAGGGCGTCACGCCATGTGCCTTGATCGGCCATCAGGGGCAAGTCCCGGGCAGCCGCGACCGCGGCGGCGGCGAACCCGGCGATCCCGGCGACGTTCTCGGTGCCGGCCCGGCGGCCGCGTTCCTGGCCGCCGCCGTGCTGCTGGCGCACCAGGGTGGCGCGCGTGCCGGCCACCAGCGCGCCGACGCCTTGCGGCCCACCCAGCTTGTGGGCCGACAGGGCCATCGTGTCGGCGCCCAGGGCGGTGAAGTCGATGGCGATCTTCCCGGCCGCCTGGACGGCGTCGACATGCAGCCAGCCGTCAGCGTCGCGCACCAGGGCCGACGCTTCAGCAACAGGCTGGATCACGCCGGTCTCGTTATTGGCCAACATCAGGCAGACGAGCGCGCGGCCGGGTTTGCACAGGGCCTCGCGCAGCCAGTCGAGGTCTGCGACGCCGTTGGTGTCGATCGGCATCACCTCGACCGGCAGGCCGGAGGCGGCGGCGGTCTGGGTGACGGCGTCGTGCTCGCCGGCGCTGACCAGGACTCGGTCGAACCCCGCGAAGGCGGCGCTGCCGATGGCCAGGGCGTTGGCCTCTGTGCCGCCGCTGACGAAGGTCAGCGAGCCCGGCACGACGTTGACCAGCGCCGAAACCTGGGCGCGGGCGGCCTCGACCAGATCCCGCGCGGTCCGCCCAACGGCGTGCACCGACGAGGGGTTACCGCCCAGATCGAAGGCGCGCTGCATCGCCTCGCGCGCCTCGGGGCGGAGCGGCGCGCTGGCGTTGTAGTCGAGATAGACGCTGGGCTTGCTCACGCGACCGCCATCTCCCGCGCCGACTTTTCCGGGTTGGGCGCCCTGTCCTTGAGCTTGCCGTTCAGCACGTCGGCGATCGACACGCTGGCAAGATAGCCGTGGATCTGGCGGCCCATCTCCTCCCACAGGTCATGGGTGAGGCACTGGGCGCCGCCGGCCATGCAGCCCTTTGGAGCGCCCTTGCTCGTCCCGCCAGTCTTTGACAGGCCGCAGCGGGTGGCCCGCAGGGGCTCGTCGACGGCCAGCACAATATCGGCGATGGCGGTGTCGCTGGCCTCGCGGGCCAGGCGATAGCCGCCGCCCGGTCCCCGGGCGCTGACCACCAGTCCCTTGCGGCGCAAGCGGGCGAAGAGTTGCTCCAGATAGGACAGCGAAATCTGCTGGCGGGCGGCGATCTCGGCCAGGGCCACGGCCCGGCCACCCTCGGCCTCCGCTTGGCGGCGCGCGAGGTCGGTCATGGCCATGACCGCGTATCGTCCCTTGGTGCTCAGGCGCATGCGCCTTATCTCCTTGCGGATTGACCGCGCATCGGCTTAGGCGTGTGCTACAAGCCGCGACTTCGCGCCCGGAGGTCTCGATCGAAGACCAAGGCGCGCGGTACGGATTTAGGAAGACCAAGCGCAGCGGTCAAGTATTCCTTCGCTCCTATGAGCGCGAGGAGCCGGACCTCGCGCCCCTTTTTGGATAGGGATCTTAGTATGCCTGACGTGATCTTGACCGGAGCCTCCGGCCGTATCGAGGGCCGCTATTCGCCGGGCAAGACCGCCAACGCGCCGATCGCCCTGATCCTGCACCCCCACCCCAAGGCGGGCGGGCACATGAACCATCCGGTCTCGGTGCAGTTGTACCACCTGTTCATGAAGCGCGGTTTCGCGACCCTGCGCTTCAATTTCCGCGGCGTGGGCCGCAGCCAGGGCGAGTTCGACGCCGGCATCGGCGAGTTGGCCGACGCGGCCACGGCCCTGGATTGGCTGCAGTCCAACAACCCGGCCGCCGCCCAGACCTGGGTCGCGGGTTACAGCTTCGGCGCCTATATCGGCATGCAGCTGCTGATGCGCCGTCCCGAAACCGATGGCTTCATCTCCGTGTCGCCGCCAACCAACATGTACGATTTCAGCTTCCTGGCCCCCTGCCCGGCCTCGGGCCTGATCCTGACCGGCGCGGCCGACACCGTCGTGCCGCCGGTCGAGGTCGAGCGCGTGGTCTCCAAGCTGCGCACCCAGAAGGGCATCGTCATCGACTATGAGGTGGTCGACAAGGCGACCCACTTCTGGGCCGAGCACCTTCCCAGCGTCGAGCGGAGCGTCGGCGACTATCTCGACAAGCGCCTGGCGATGACCCCGATCCCTTAGGCCTTGCGCCAGGTAACCACAGGTTACCGGTACCACGGCGCTTGCGTCTCCGGACAACTCACCTTCATTCTTCGCCGAACGACGTTTGCGGAGAATGACGGTGAGCCTAACCATCCGACCGCTTTTGGGACTGCAGAACGGCGCGGCCGGACCGGCCGTGACCTCCCATGCCTGCCGCTTCCCAAGGAGCGAACCTCGACATCGCCCGCCACAGGGCCGCTGCTCGCGTGAGCCGCGTCAGGTTCGACGCCTCGTGCTGACCTGGCCTGACATCCGTCCAGCTTGACCTTATATTCACCAGCTAAGGAATTACTGGGATGGCGGGCATGCACTACGACATCGTCATCGTCGGCGGCGGGGCTGGCGGGCTGGAACTGGCGGCGCGTCTAGGACGCAAGCTCGGGCGCCAGGCCGGCAAGGAACGGGTGCTGCTGATCGACCGCTCCAGCTATCATATCTGGAAACCCACCCTGCACGAGGTGGCCGCCGGCACGCTCGACGCCCACCAAGAGGGCCTGTCCTATTCAATCCTCGGCCGCAGCAATCACTTCAGCTTCCTGCTCGGCGAACTGAACGACTTCGACCCCATCGCCAAGCGGCTGTCCCTGAAGCCCATTCTCGGCGAAGGCGGCAAGGTGCTGGTGGATGAGCGGAGCGTCACCTTCACCTGGGGCGTGCTGGCGATCGGCAGCGGCTCCAACCTGTTCGGCACGCCGGGCGCCGAGCAGGCCCATCTGTTGGAGCGCACCGAAGACGCCGAGGCCTTCCACACCCGCCTGCTGGCCGCCTTCATGAAGGCCTCGTTCTCGCCCGAGAAGATCATGAGCGTGGCCATCGTCGGCGGCGGCGCCACCGGGGTCGAGCTGTCGGCCGAGTTGATCGAGGCCCACCGTGAGCTGCTGGAAAGCATCGGCGCCGAGCAGCGCTTCCGATTGGACATCGCCATCGTCGAGGCCGCGCCGCGCATCCTGGGCGGCCTGCCCGAGAAGATCTCCGACCAAGCCACCATCGCCCTGGAGCGCAAGGGCGTGCGGGTGCTGACGGGGGCCAAGGTCCTGGCCGTTCATGCGGATCGATTGGAGACCAGCCTGGGCGAGACGTCGGCCGACCTGATCGTCTGGGCGGCCGGGGTCAAGGCGGCCGACACCAATACCGCCTACGGCCTGGAGACTAATCGCGGCAACCAGTTCGTGGTCAATGACCACTTGGAGACCTCGGTCGCCGACGTATGGGCGCTGGGCGACTGCGCCGCCGCGCCTTGGGTCGACGGAAAACTGATCCCCGCCCGCGCCCAGGCCGCGCACCAGCAGGCCAGCTACCTAGCCAAGGCCCTGATCGCCCGCCTCGGCCAGCGACGGATCGAGACGCCGTTCATCTACAGGGATTTCGGCTCGCTGGTGTCGCTGGGCGAGAACAGGGGGGTCGGCGCACTGATGGGCGGGCTGGGCGGCCCCAACTTCTTCGTCGAGGGCTTGATCGCCAAGTGGGCTTATATCTCGCTGCACCTGGATCATCATCGGGCGATCATGGGCACGCCCAAGACCGTTGTCTTGGCCATGGCCCGGTTGCTGCAGCAGCGGGTGGCGGGACGGTTGAAGCTGCATTAGGACGCTGCGAGCTTGACCTTCGCGACCGGCAGGCCGGGGGTGCGAGGCTCCAAGCCCCGCGCAGCGCTCGGGCTCGGGCTCGTCGAAACGGGACTAAACTCACACACTCCGGACGTCGTCCGGCGCTCCGCGACCCATTCCATCTCTTCAGCGGCAGCCCGCGTGAAGTTCTCCCCCGTGGGGGAGGTGTCGGCGAAGCCGACGGTGGGGGAGCGATCGGATGACGGCCAGACCTGCGATCAAAGACCCCAAACCTCCCCCACCGACCGCCTCCCCCACGGGGGGACAACCTTATGGGCTAAGGCCGAACGATCCGTCCGCCCGTCATCGGGCTTGCCACCCCGGTGGTCCCCGGAAAGCTGATCGGCAGGCCCCGCGCCGTCCGGGCCGCCAGGAAGGCGAAGGCTTCGGCCTCGATGGCGTCGCCGCGCCAGCCCAGGGCGTCGGCCGAGACCACCTCGGAGACGCCGGCGAGGGCTTCCGACAGGCCCAGCATCATGTGCGCGTTGTGACGTCCGCCGCCCGCCACGATCAACCGTCTCGGCCGCGCCTCGACCGGCAGCCAGTCATAGGCCCGCGCCACGCTGGCGACGGTGAAGGCGGTCAGGGTCGCGGCGGCGTCCTCCAAGGACAGGACATCGACGATCTCGACCGGGAAGTCGAAGCGGTCCAGCGACTTGGGCGGCCTGGAGGCGAAATAGGGTCGGGCCAGCAAGGCCGCGAGCACGTCCCGATGAACCGTCCCGGCCATGGCCAGCCGCCCACCCTCGTCGAACCGCCCTGCCCCACGGGCCTGGACCACCAGGTCGATCATGCCATTGGCCGGTCCGGTGTCGAACGCCAGCAAGTCGCCATCCGCCTTCACGAAGGTGACATTGGCCACCCCGCCCAGGTTCAGCGCCGCCACTGGCGCGGCCAGGCTCGAGGCCCGGGTCCGGGCGGCGTGATAGATCGGGGCCAGCGGAGCCCCCTCCCCGCCGGCCGCGACGTCGGCGGTGCGGAAGTCGAAGGCCACCGGCCGGCCGCTGACCTTGGCCATGTGCTCGGCGTCGAGCAGTTGCACCGTGCGGCCAATCCGTTCGGCTGTCGGCCGTTCGTGCAGCACGGTCTGGCCGTGGACGCCCAGCAGGTCGAAATTGGTCCAGGTGAGCCCGTGCTCGGCGAGAAAGCTCTCGGCGGCCTGCAGGTGCTCGTCGGAGACGGCCCGCCGGGCCTCCGCGAAGATCGAAGGCTCGGGCTCATCCCGCGCCCAGCCGCGAGCGATCGCCGTGGTCTCCAACAGCAGCTCGCGGGTCGCCTCGCGCAACTTGCGCTCGCCGGCCGGGCCGAAGGCCTGGATGTCCTCGCCGTCGGTGTCGAGCACCGCCATGTCGACGGCGTCGAGCGAGGTGCCGGTCATGAATCCCAGGATACGCATGGGCTGGTTGACTGCCACGGGTCGCGGCGGCTAGCTAGACCCCATGATCACCCCGCGCCTCACGACCCGCGCCTATTATCGCCCGCTGTCCTAGCGGGAACGCCGACCGATCACGTCGATGCGCCCGCCTCACCCGGCGACGCGTCAGCCCAAGGCGAACGTCTCCGGATCAAAATCCCAGGAGACCCGCTGATGAAACCCTCGCCACAGAACGCCGCGCCCGTGCTAGACGCGCGGTCATCAGAATTAGAGAGTCGAGCCATGTCCGCCGCCGCGTCCTTCAAGTCGGAATTCCTCCAGACACTGCAGGCGCGCGGCTACATTCACCAGATCACTCACCCGGACGAATTGGACGCCGCGGCCGCCGGCGGGATCATCACGGCCTATGTCGGTTTCGACGCCACGGCTTCGAGCCTGCACGTGGGCAATCTGATCTCGATCATGATGCTACGGCGCCTCCAGAAAACCGGCCACAAGCCGATCGTGCTGATGGGCGGCGGGACCACCAAGGTCGGCGACCCTTCGGGCAAGGACGAAAGCCGCAAGATGCTTAGCGATGACGGCATCCAGGCCAATATCGCCAGCATCAAGCGCGTCTTCGAGAAGTTCCTGACGTTCGGCAAGGGTCCGACCGATGCAGTGATGGTCGACAACGACGAATGGCTGAGCAAGCTGGGTTATATCGAGTTCCTGCGCGAATACGGCACGCACTTCACGGTCAACCGGATGCTGGCCTTCGACTCGGTCAAGCTGCGGCTGGATCGCGAACAACCGCTGACGTTCCTCGAATTCAACTACATGCTGATGCAAGCCACCGACTTCCTGGAACTCAACCGCAAGCGCGGCTGCGTGCTGCAGATGGGCGGCTCGGACCAGTGGGGCAACATCCTCAACGGGGTCGAGCTGATCCGTCGCGTTGATCAGCAACCGGCGTTCGGCCTCACCACGCCACTGCTGACCACGGCCTCCGGCGCGAAGATGGGCAAGACCGCCGCCGGCGCCGTCTGGTTGAACGCGGACGCCTTGAGCCCCTACGACTATTGGCAGTTCTGGCGCAACACCGAGGACGCGGACGTGGGCCGGTTTCTCAAGTTGTTCACCGACCTGCCGCTGGCCGAGATCACCAGGCTGGAAGCCCTGCCGGGCGCGCAGATCAACGAGGCCAAGAAGGTGCTGGCCGACGAGGCCACGCGAATGGCGCACGGCGAGGAAGAAGCCCGCAAGGCCCGCGACGCGGCCGAGAAGGCCTTCGAGCAAGGCGCGCTGTCGGTCGATTTGCCAACCTTCGAGGTGCCTGTCGCGGACCTCGAAGTCGGCATCGTCCTGGCCAACCTGTTCGCCGACGCCGGCCTGGCCGCCTCGCGCGGCGAAGCCCGCCGCCTGGCCCAAGGCGGCGGCGTCAAGCTCAACGACAAGGCCGAGCCCGACGCCAACCGCCTGGTCACTTCGGCCGACCTGATCGATGGGGTGGTCAAGCTGGCGGCGGGAAAGAAGAAGATCGTGCTGATAAAGCCGGTGTAACAACCCGGAAGCGGCGAGGCCGCTATCCGGGGTGACAGGATTGTGGAGAGACAGATGCTTGAACCCGGCGATAAGGCCCCCGACTTCGATCTGGCCACCGACACCGGCCGCGTCAGCCTGGCGGCCCTGAAGGGCAAGAACGTCGTGCTCTACTTCTATCCGAAGGATGACACGGCAGGCTGCACATCGGAGGCCCTGCAGTTCTCGTCCGAGGTCGAGGAGTTCGCCAAGGTTGGCGCTCTGATCGTCGGGATTTCCAAGGACAGCGCCGCCTCCCACGCCAAGTTCCGCAAGAAGCATGACCTGACCGTCGATCTCGCCGCCGACACCACCGGCGAGATCGTCGAGGCCTACGGCGCCTGGGTGGAAAAAAGCATGTACGGCCGCAAGTATATGGGCATCGACCGATCGACCTTCCTGATCGACCGCGAGGGCGTGGTTCGCCAAACCTGGCGCAAGGTCAAGGTGCCCAACCACATCAAGGCCGTGCTGACGGCGGCGCGGGCCCTGAAATAACCGTGTGGCTTTGGCGCATCAACCGTGCGCTGATCGCAACACTGAGACGCTCAGACGATGACAAGATGTCTCTGACCGCGTTATCACTTGAATTGCATGAGGAATGTCACGCTGCGGGTTCACCCGGGCGCGAAGTGTCTTGCACGCTTCGGCTTTCTCGTTGCATATCGCCGAGACCTTGAAAACGGGGGTTTCCTAGGGCGATGGCGATCACGCGCTTCAAGCGACTGCGACAATCCTTGGAAGATCTGTTTCCGGAACGCCACCTGTACGTGCGCTCCGGCGGCGAGATGCGCGGTTATGTCTTCTCCACCGGCAAGCAGCTGATGTGCGCCACGGCGATCGCCGGCGCGGCCCTCTGGATGGGCGTCTGCACCGCGGCCATGATGGTCAGCGCCCTCTCCGTCAGCTCGACCGACCAGATGGTCATCAAGCAGAAGGCCTATTACGAACGCCTCAACGCCGACCGCCAGGCCCGTTTGAACAGCGCGATGGTTCAGCTGTCGGCCAACAGCGGCTCGCTCGACGAGCTGGCTAATTCCGTTGAGAAGCGACATGCCGCCCTGGCCTTCCTGGTTAGTGATTTCCGAGGCGTGCCCGGCGCGTCCCAGGCGCTGCAGGTCGTCAAGCCGCACGTGCTCGGCGCCTCGCCGATCGAGCGCATCCAGGCAACGCGGATGGATCAGGAACGCTTGATCGACGCCGCCGAGACCTTCGCCAAGAGCCGCGCCGAGCGCCTGCGCCTGGCCATGCGGATGGCCGGCCTCGACGCGGGGTCGTTCACAGGCCGCAACGGCTCGTCGCTGGGTGGCCCGCTGATCGAGGCCAAGGACCCGCGGGCCCTGGCCGCCGTGCTCGATGTTGACGAAGACTTCGCCAGCCGCATCCAGCACGCCGCCACCGACATGTCGGACATGCGCCAGCTCAGCGCCGCCTCGCAGAAGCTGCCATTTTACCGCCCGACCAACAATCCGGCACTGAGCAGCAGCTACGGCGTGCGGTTCGACCCTTTCACCCACCGTCCGGCCTTCCATTCGGGCCTGGACTTCCCGGGCGCCTTCTACACGCCGATCATGGCCACGGCCCCCGGCGTCGTGTCCTTCACCGGCGTGCGCTCGGGCTATGGCAATGTGGTCGAGATCGACCACGGCAACGGTTTCAAGACCCGCTACGCCCACCTCCAGGCCACTTCGGTCAAGGTCGGCCAGCGCGTGGCGATCGGTCAGCGCATCGCGGCCATGGGCTCGACGGGTCGATCGACCGGTCCGCATCTGCATTACGAGGTATGGGTCAATGGTCGGGCTCAGAACCCGAACCGTTTCTTGAAGGCTGGTGAGTATGTTCAGCAAGCAAGCTAAGGCGTCCAAGGGTCCGGCGCGCATCGAGCCGTTGCCCATGTCCATGGCTCCAGCCGCCGAGCCAGCGGCCCGCAAGGCCCCGCCCAAGGTCGCCTCGTTGATCTCTCCCGACATCACCATCGAAGGCGGCATCACCGGGGACGGCGAACTGCAGATTGACGGGATCGTGCGCGGCGACGTCAGGGTCGGTCGGTTGACCGTCGGCGAGACGGGCCACATCGAGGGCTCGATCTATGCCGAAGCGGTGGAAGTGCGCGGCCGGGTGGTCGGCGCCGTCACCGCCAAGCAGGTCCGCCTCTACGGCACCTCCTACATCGACGGCGACATCACCCACGAGCAACTGGCGATGGAAACCGGCGCCTTCTTCCAGGGCCGCAGCCTGAAATTCCAGCGTCCGGCCGCGCAGCCGCAGCCTGCTCCCACGCCCCAGGCGCTCGCCGCTCCTGCGCCGATCGCCAAGCCCGCCGGCTAGAGCATTTCCCGACCTGACTGCGTCAGGCCGTGAGCTCTAATCTTCTGTTTTGAGGCATTTTTCTTCACGCGAACCGGAACCACTTCGCTCGAAAAATGCTCTCGTCAGAGCCTCAGCGGCTGGACAGCACGAAGGTGTCGCCGGTCCAGATCGCGAAACTTGGCGAACGTCCCCCGAGGCTGCTTCTCGGGCGGCCCCTCGAAGACGCCCCCCCTTTTCGCTCATCTTGCGATAGGCGTGCTCGACGTCGTCGCAGGTGAACGAGCCGTTGAAGAACTTGCCGACGCGATCCTCTTGACCGTCCGGCGTGAACAGCGCAAGACCGGCCTCGGCCCCGGGAATTCTCAGCTTTATCCAGTGCTTGCCCGGCCCCACCAGCTGATCGGTGGCGACGCGCAGGCCCAACTTCTCGGTCCAGAAAGCCAAGGCCCGATCTTGGTCGCCGACTGCGACGCTGACAAATCCCGCTGACGCCATGGCGACGCCAGCAGGACTGAGATCAGGCGTCCCGCGTCGCCCCGACCCGCTGAGCCAGGGACGCGCCCATGAACTCGTCCAGATCGCCGTCGAGCACCCCCTGGGTGTCGGACGTCTCGACATTGGTCCGCAGGTCCTTGACCATCTGGTAAGGCTGCAGCACGTAGCTGCGGATCTGGTGACCCCAGCCGATGTCGGTCTTGAGGTCCTCCAACGCCTGCTGGGCGGCTTCCCGCTTCTGCAGCTCGGCCTCGTAGAGCCGGGCCCGCAGCATCTTCCAGGCTTCCTCGCGGTTCTGGTGCTGCGAGCGACCGGCCTGACAGGCCACGGCGATGCCTGTCGGAATGTGCGTCAGGCGAACCGCCGAGTCGGTCTTGTTGATATGCTGGCCGCCCGCGCCTGAGGCCCGGTAGGTGTCGGTGCGCACGTCGGACGGGTTGATGTCGATCTCGATGGCGTCGTCGACCACCGGATAGATCCAAGCCGAGGCGAAGCTGGTATGGCGCTTGGCGGCGGCGTCATAAGGGCTGATGCGCACCAGACGGTGCACGCCGGCCTCGGTCTTCAGCCAGCCATAGGCGTTCGTGCCCTTGACCAGCAGGGTGGCCGACTTGATGCCGACCTGATCGCCGGAGGTCTCTTCCACCAGTTCGACCGTCATCTTGTGGGCGTTGGCCCAGCGGCTGTACATGCGCAGCAGCATGCCGGCCCAGTCGCAGGACTCGGTCCCACCGGCCCCGGAATTGATTTCGACATAGCAGTCGTTTCCGTCGGCCTCGCCCGACAGCAAGGCCTCGAGCTCGGCGCGGCCGGCCGTATCCTTCAGCGCCTTGAGTTGGGCGCGGGCGTCCTCCAGCAGGGCGTCGTCGCCCTCCATATCGGCTAGCTCGGCATATTCCAAGGCGTCCTTCAGTCCGGTCACCAGCACCTGAACGGCCTCGACGCGGGCGGCAAGGGCCGCGCGTTCACGCGACACCGCCTGGGCCTCGGAAGGCCGGTCCCACAGGGTCGGGTCTTCGACCCGGGCGTTCAGTTCATCGAGTTTGCGAAGCGCGACATCCCAGTCAAAGACGCCTCCTGAGCAGTCCAATGGACTGCTCGATGTCAGCCGCTGAGGCCTCGACATCCGGTCTCATCACGTAACTCCGTGACAGTGTTGAAGGGCGCGGGACATAGCCCGCGACAGGAGTCGGCGCAATGACCGACTGGATTTAGTAGAGGCCACCAATGTCTGGAGCCTGGCTCGGCGGCTTGCCGGGTCCCGGCGTCGGTGTCGGGCCGACCTTGCCGTCGGGCCAAGCCGCTCCGTAGGGCTGCGGTCCACTGGCGGCGGTGGGAGCCGTGAACTTCGGCTCGGTGCCGGGTCGAAACGCCTCGCGGACGCCGCGAACCATGGCGAACTTGGCGTTCTTGGGGGCCCTGAACTCGGTCTTCGGCTGGCCTTTCAACGCCTCGCGCATGAAGTCCATGAAGATCGGCACAGGGCCGGTCGCACCCGTCTCGCCCTCGCCCAGCGATCGGTTATCGTCGAAGCCAATGAACACTCCAACCACCAGGCTGGGCGAATAGCCCATGAACCAGGCGCTGCGATACTCATTGGTGGTGCCGGTTTTGCCGGCCAACGGATAACCCAGCGAACTGGCCTGGGCGGCAGTGCCGCGCTGGACCACGCCCTGCAGCATCGAGGTCACCTGGTAGGCGGTGATCGGATCCATGACCTGTTCGCCCAAGGCCGGGATGCGCGGGCTCTCGTCGCCGTTGAAGCCGGCGTCGCAGCGCACGCAGTCGCGCTTGTCGGCGCGGAAGATCACCTTGCCCTCGCGGTCCTGCACCAGTTCGATGAGGTGCGGCTCGACCCGACGGCCGCCATTGACGAAGGGCGTGTAGGCCGTGGTCAGCTTGAAGGGCGTGGTCTCCCCCGCCCCCAGCGCCATGGCCAGCACCGGCGCCATGTCACGGGTGATGCCCGTGCGCTTGGCCATGTCGATGATCTTTCTCATGCCGACGCTCTGGGCCAGGCGCACGGTCATGGCGTTGATCGACTGCTCCAGCCCCTTGCGCAGCGGCAGGGCTCCGTAGAACTTCTTGTGATAGTTCTCCGGGCTCCAATCCTCGCCATTGGCGCCCTTGAAGGTGATGGCGCTATCCACCACGACGCTGGCCGGCGTGTAGCCGTTCTCAAGGGCCGTGGCATAGACGAACGGCTTGAAGGCCGAGCCGGGCTGGCGCATCGCCTGGGTGGCGCGGTTGAAATTGGACAGGGAGAAGCTGTAACCGCCGACCAAGGCGATTACCCGGCCGCTATAGGGTTCCATGGCGACCAAGGCGCCGTTGACGGCGGGGATCTGTCTCAAACGATAGCCCCCGGTGTCGGATCTCTCCACGAACACCAGATCGCCGGCCTTCAAGCCCTTGGTGGCGTTTGCCCAAGCCATGTCCTCACCAACGATCGCCCCCTCGCCGCCGTCCTTGGCCAAGCGCACGCCGCCCGCGGACGAGGTGACCAGCGCGGCGCGCCAGTTGGTCCGTTCGGACGGGGGCTTCAGCTTGATGGCCCTTTCCCAGTCGGTGTCGATCGTCTCGACGTGGCCCCAGGCCCCGCGCCAGCCATGGCGGCGGTCGTACTTTTCCAGGCCCTCCATCAAGGCCACCCGCGCCGCAGTCTGCAGCTTGGGATCCAGCGTCGTACGCATGTAGTAGCCGCCTTCGCTAAGGCGCGGGCCCAGCGTGGCGACGCCGCGTTGCCGGACCTCTTCGACGAAATAGTCGGCGTCGCGATACTTGGCTCGGCTGGGCGCGGCCTGGACGACCAGATCCTCGGCCATCGCCTTGCGAGCGTCGTCCTGGCTGACCCAACCGAGGTCGGCCATCTGCCCCAGGATCCAGTCGCGGCGGGCCTTGGCTTTGCCCTTGTTGCGGATGGGATGATAATTATCCGGTCCCTTGGGCAGGGCGGCCAGATAGGCGCATTCGGCCAGGCTCAGTTCGGGCAGCGACTTGCCGAAATAGTTGTAGGCCGCCGCGCCGACGCCGAACGAGCGGTAGCCCAGCCAGATTTCGTTGAGGTACAGCTCGAGGATCTGCTGCTTGTCGAGCGACTGCTCCAGACGATGCGCCAGGATCGCTTCCTTGAACTTGCGTCCCACCGTCGCATCGCTGGTCAGCAGGACATTCTTGGCCACCTGCTGGGTGATCGTCGAGCCGCCTTCAAGGCGTCGGCCCCGCGCGGCGTTGCCGACATTGTTGAGCATGGCGCGCGAGAAGCCGCTGACATCGACGCCGCCGTGCTTGAAGAAGTTATGATCCTCGGCCGCAAGAAAGGCCTGGGCCAGTTGCGGCGGAATCTGGTCGTAGGGGACAAAGATCCGGCGTTCCTTGGAATATTCGCCGATCAGCGTGCCGTCCCAGGCGTAAACGCGGGTCGCGGTCGGCGGACGATAGTCCTGCAGTTCACCGGCGTCGGGCATGTCGTGGAACAGCCAGGCCGCGTAGATAGCGATAGCGAAGCCGGCCACGGCGATCGCGGACAGCACCGTGACGCCGGCGATGGCGATCCATCGGTCTCTGGGCTTCAGATCCACGCAGCCTCCGTCGGGCGACGCACTTTCGCCCGCTCCGTTCGAATCCTCTAGAGCGCGATCGGCAAAAACGTAAGCGGTTTTGCGGTCGCAGGGCCGGGCCAGGTCCGACGCGTCTTCCCTACCAAGGCTCTAGCGCGCATCGGGCGAGGCGCCAACGGCTCTCGCCATCCTCGCGAACCTGGCTAGCGCGCGGCCAGCCGGGTCTGGGCGGCGAAATAGGACTCGATCGAGCTGGCCACGGCGTCCATCAGTCTGCCACGACCGGCTGGGGTCTGAAGCAACTGCTCATCATCGATATTGGTGATGAAGCCCATTTCGAGCAGGACGGCGGGAATGTCCGGCGCCAGCAGCACGATGAAGCCCGCGTCACGGTGGCTGCGACGCAGCAAGGTCGTCTCTTCCCCGACCGATTGCAGCAGGGTCTCGGCGAAGGCGGCGGAGCGGTTCTTGGTGGCGCGTTGCGACAGGTCCAGCAGGATCTGGCTGACCGCGCGGTCGCGCCCAGGCAGGTTGGCCTTCATCAGCCAGTCGTCCTTCTCGAGCACCCGCGCCACGCGCTCGGTGCCCTTTTCCGACAGGGTGTAGACGCTGGCCCCGCGGGTCGTGGCGTCGGGTCCCGAATCGGCGTGCAGCGAGATGAACAGGTCGGCGTCGGCGCGACGGGCGATCTGCACTCGCGATTCCAAGGGAACGAAGGTGTCGGACTGACGGGTCAGGACCACGGTGTAGCGGCCCGATTTTTCCAGCCGGGATTTCAGCGCCTTGGCGGCGGCCAGGGTGACGTCCTTTTCGGCGGTGGTGGCGCCCGACGAGCCAGGGTCCTTGCCGCCGTGGCCGGCGTCGATGACGATCACCTTCTTCAGGCGGAGGGCTGAGGCCTTGACCGATGCTGACACGAGGGTTGGTCGAAGCGCCGGCGACTGGGCCGCGCCCACTGAATCGGTCGCTTTGAGATCGATGACATAGCGATAGGCCGACGTCCCGTCGCCGGGGGGCAACAGGAAACGGCGGCGAACCTCGGCATTGGCCTTGAGGTCGAGGCGAAGGCGCGCGCCGCCCGCGGCCTCGTCGATCGACCAGCGCTCGACAAGCCCCTGCCCCGTACCCTGCAGATCACCGGCGATGGTGACGTTGGGCAGGCCGATCACCACGCGGCGATCTCCAGTTCCGTCGGCCAGCAGCTTGCCGGAGGCCGCGCGATCCAGATCGATGACGATGCGGGTCTCGTTGCGGTCGCCGCCGAAGCGGACCTTTTGCACGCCTGCGGCCGGCGCGGGCCCCTGGGCCATGGCCACCGCGACGCCAGCCAGCGCCAAGCCGCCGACGATCATCGCCGCGCGCGCCCAACCCGTTCTTGCCGCCGAGATCAAAACCCTAGCCATGCCCGCCCGTTCGCCCCGCGGCGTTCAACCTAACCAAACCACGATATCTGCATCTTCGAGTAGAGAAACCGTTAACCCGCGATGCGACATGGCCGCGCGAACGGCTTCAGTCGAGTGCTTTTCTTTTGTGATGCGTTGTTGCTACACTATGGTCCGCGCGCTGAACGCCCTGATCGTCATGGCGGTAAGCGCGAGTGGTTCCTATCTCGCGGACACTTGCATCCCTTTAGGGTGCAAATCACGTCCGTGGCCGGAATCGCCGGACTGAATTGAGTTTGGGCGCGATTACCAGCGTGAGGCACGAAGCCTTCGTCTGGATCGTCCCGCAGGGCCCGCGTCGGACCCTTAAGCCAACCCTGGCGTCGACGCTCCCTCCGATCCGCGCCCCCCGGCGCGTTTAAGGAACACAGAAACCTCATGGGCTGCGCCGCACCCGACCGCCTCTGGCGACCGACCTTCCGCAACCGCCTTGGCGGTGCGACGGGCGGTGACGTGCGCGCCCTTCATTCATATCGGCGCCCGAGCCCAGCGCTCGCCGTGCGCCGTGGAGATACCCTTTATGTCGAAAAAGATGTTGATCGACGCCGCCCACGCCGAAGAGACGCGTGTGGTGGTCGTGGATGGTACCCGGGTTGAAGAATTCGATTTTGAAAGCCGGACCCGCAAACAGCTCCGAGGAAATATCTATCTCGCCAAGGTGACCCGCGTTGAGCCCAGCCTGCAGGCTGCGTTCATCGAGTATGGCGGCAACCGTCACGGTTTCCTGGCCTTCAACGAGATTCACCCAGACTATTACCAGATTCCGGTCGCTGACCGCGAGGCGCTGATGCGCGACGATTCTCACGACGATGAGGATGACCATCACCATGGCCGTGATGGCGGCAACGAAGGCGACGCCGTCGATGACGAGGACGACGCCGTCGAGGAAGAACTGGCGCGCCGCAAACGCCGCCTGATGCGCAAGTACAAGATCCAGGACGTGATCCGCCGCCGGCAGATCATGCTGGTTCAGGTCGTCAAGGAAGAGCGCGGCAACAAGGGCGCGGCCCTGACCACCTATCTGTCGCTGGCCGGCCGCTACGGCGTCCTGATGCCCAACACCGCCCGCGGCGGCGGCATCAGTCGCAAGATCACCACCGTCACCGACCGCAAGCGTCTCAAGAGCGTCGTGCAGGGGCTGGACGTCCCGCAGGGCATGGGCCTGATCGTCCGCACGGCCGGCGCCAAGCGCACCAAGGCCGAGATCAAGCGCGACTACGAATATCTGCTGCGTCTGTGGGAAAACATCCGCGACAACACGCTGCACTCGATCGCCCCGGCGCTGATCTACGAGGAAGAAGACCTCGTCAAACGCGCCATTCGCGACATGTATGACAAGGAGCTGGAAGGCATCTGGGTCGAGGGCGAGGCTGGCTACAAGGAAGCGCGCGAGTTCATGCGCATGCTGATGCCCAGCCAGGCCAAGAAGGTGTTCCCGTATCGGGAGCCGGCGCCGCTGTTCGTCAAGCACAAGATCGAGGACCATCTGGCCCAGATCTATTCGCCAACCGTGCCCCTGCGGTCGGGCGGCTATCTGGTGATCAACCAGACCGAAGCCCTGGTGGCCATCGACGTCAACTCGGGCAAGGCGACCCGCGAGCGCAACATTGAAGCCACCGCGCTGAAGACCAACCTGGAAGCGGCGGAAGAAGCCGCCCGCCAGCTGCGTCTGCGCGACCTGGCCGGCCTGATCGTCATCGACTTCATCGACATGGATGAAGGCAAGAACAACCGCGCCGTTGAAAAGGTCCTGAAGGACTCGCTCAAGGACGATCGGGCCCGCATCCAGATGGGCAAGATCAGTGGTTTTGGCCTGATGGAAATCAGCCGCCAGCGCCGCCGCACCGGCGTGCTGGAAGGCACCACCCACGTCTGCGAACATTGCGACGGCACCGGCCGCGTCCGCTCGGTCGAGTCCAGCGCCCTGGCGGCGCTTCGCGCTGTCGAGGTCGAGGCCCTGAAGGGCGGCGGCGCCGTCACCCTGAAGGTCAGCCGCCCGGTCGGGATCTACATCCTGAACGAAAAGCGCGCCTATCTGCTGCGCCTGCAACAGACCCACGCGCTGTTCGTCACCGTGCTGGTCGATGACGCCCTGCACCAGGCCGAGCACGATATCGACCGCACCGAGCTGGGCGAACGCCCGGCCCCGCAGATCTTCGCCCCGATCGAGCCGGACCCCGTCTATGAGGACGAGGCGTTCGACGACGAGGAGGACGAGGACGAAGAAGAGATCGAAGCCGAGGTCGAGCCTTCGGATGAGGAGAGCGCCGAGCCGCGCCCTGCCCGTCCGGCCCGCGCCGAACCGGCCGAGGATGACGCCAACGGCCGTCGCGGTCGTAAGCGCCGGCGTCGCGGCGGTCGTCGCGACGAGGCTGACGAAGCGCCTGTCGAAGCGGCCGGCGCCGAGGACGATGAGGACGCCGAGGGCGTCGAACGCGGCGAGGGCGATATCGAGGGTGAGGACGAGGAATCGCGTCGCCGTCGTCGCCGCCGCGGTCGTCGTGGCGGCCGTCGGGGTGGTCGCGAGGACGGCGATCGTCCGGCCGACGCCTTCACCTGGACCCGGCCGCGGGTGCCGTTCGGCGACAACGCCTTTGTCTGGCACGATCCCGAAACCCTGGATGGCGGCCGCGGCGAGCGTCGCCCTGAGCGAGCCGATCGTCCCGAGCGCATAGAGGCTGCGGAAGCGGTCGCCGCGCCTGTCGCGGAAACCGCCGCGCGTCCCGAACGCGCCGAACGCGGTGGTCGCCGTGGGCGAGGCCGTGGCGAACGCACCGAACAGGTGGCCGACGCCTCGAGCGTCGAACGGGCTCCCGCTCAACGGGTCGATGTCGCCGATCTGGAGCCGGCGCCGCTGGCCCCGGCCGTGATCGAAGGTCCGCCGGCCGATATCTGGGTCGAACTGCCGCCGCAGGAAGACGCGCCGAAGAAGGCGCGCCGTCCGCGCAGCCGGGGTCGCAAGACCACCGACGAGGTCGTTGAAACCGTGGAGGCCGAAACCGTGGAGGTCGAAGCCGTGGCGGAAACGCCGGTCGCCGAAGCCACCCCGATCGCCCCTCCGGTGATCGAGGACACGCCGATGGTGGCCGCCGACGTCGAGGTCGTCGCTCCAACCCCAGAGCCCGAGCCGGTCGCTATCGAGCCCGCCGAGACGCCTGTCGCGGTCGAGCCCGATCCGTCCGAGATCCTGACCCCGCCTGAAAAGCCCAAGCGCGGCTGGTGGCGTCGCGGCTGATAAGCCGTGATGAAGGTCGGCGGGGCCCTGGTCCCGCCGACCTTCACCACTATATCCGTGGGGGACTCGATTGACCGCTGTTCCCAGGTCGCCGAGAACCGCGTTAGACTGCTGTTTGAGCGCGGGGGCGCGATCAGGAGAGCTTCGATGACCTCCCGCAGTTGGGCGGCTTCCGGCAAGAACGGTCTGCGAACCGGCTCGGCGCTTTCGGCGCTGATCCTGCTCGTGGCCACGCTGACGCCGGCCACGCCGGCTAGCGCCCAGAACGGCGCCTCCCTGATCCGCGACACCGAGATCGAGGAAATCCTGCACCGCGACGCCGACCCGATCTATGCGGCGGCGGGCCTGGACCCAAAGACGGTGCGTATCCTGCTGGTCGGCGACAAGGAACTGAACGCCTTCGCCACCCAGGGCCTGATGATGGGTCTCAACACCGGCCTGATCCTTCAGACCGAGACGCCCAACCAGTTGAAGGGCGTCATTGCCCACGAAACCGGCCACCTGGCCGGCGCTCACCCGCTGCGCTCCGACGAGATGATGAAGGCCGGCCTCAAGCCGATGATCCTGACCATGGGCCTGGGCGTGCTGGCCGCCTTGGCCGGCGCCCCCGACGCCGGGGCCGTGCTGATGGGCAACGCCCAGTATTTCGGCGCCCTGGGGGCCCTGGGCTACAGCCGCGACCAGGAGTCCCGGGCCGACCAGGCCGGCGCGGGCTTTCTGGAGGCCACCGGCCAGTCGGGTCGCGGCCTGGTCGAGTTCTTCGACAATTTCCGCTATCAGGAGGTCTTCGACCAGTCGCGGCGCTTCGCCTATTTCCGCAGCCACCCGCTGTCGGGCGACCGGATCGACGCCCTGCGCGGCCGGGTCGAGAAGCAAGCGCATTACAACGCCGTCGATGATCCGGAGTCCCTGGCCGAACACGAGATCATGAAGGCCAAGCTGGAGGGCTTCATCAATCCCGGCGTGGCGATCGTCAAGTACAAGGAAAGCGATCGCGGCTTTCCAGCCCGCTATGCCCGGGCCATCGCCTATTACCAGATGAAGGAGCCCGACCGGGCCCTGAAAATCCTGGAGGGCCTGATCGCCGAGAACCCGAACAATCCCTATCTCTGGGAGCTCAAGGGCCAGATCCTGTTCGAGTTTAACCGTGTCAAGGAGGCCGAAGAGCCCCAGCGCCGCTCGGTGGCGCTGAAGCCTGACGCCGCCTTGCTGCGGGTCAATCTGGGCCAGACCCTGATCGGCCAGAGCGACCCCAAGAAGGTCGAGGAGGGCATCGCCGAACTGAAGCGCTCGCTGATCGACGAGAGCGACAATTCGGTGGCCTGGCGCCTGCTGGCCCAGGCCTATGACCAGCGCGGCGAGGACGGCGAGGCCCGCCTGGCCACCGCCGAGCAGTATTTCAACATGGGCGCCACCCAGGAGGCCCGCGTCTTCGCCATGCGAGCCCGGGAACTGCTCAAGAAGGACAGCGTCGAATGGCGTCGCGCCACCGACATCGTCCTGACCTCCAACCCTTCCAACCAGGACCTCAAGGATCTGGCCAAGGAAGGCGCCGTCACCTCGGGCCTGCGCCGCTAGTCGCCGCCCTTTCCAGAGACCTCCATGCCCTTTCAACGTCCGCTGGCGCTGGCCGCCGCGTCCCTCGCCGCCCTTTCCCTTATCGCCTGCGGCCCGGCCAAGCCGGACAAGGCTTTCGGCGACAAGGTCCATGCCTATCTCCTGGCCAATCCCGAAGTGCTGATGGAGGTCAGCGCCAAGCTGCAGGAAAAGCAGGCCGGCCAGGCCGCCGAGAAGGCCAAGGACGTCATCGGCAAGTATCGCCAGGCGCTGGAGCGCGATCCACGTGACTTCGTGGCCAATCCGAATGGCTCGATCACCGTGGTCGAGTTCTTCGACTACCGCTGCGGCTACTGCAAGCTGGCCGCGCCGCAGGTGGTGGCGCTGATCCAGCAAAACCCCGACGTGCGGTTCGTGTTCAAGGACTTCGTGATCTTCGGCCATGATTCCGAGGTCGCCGCCCGCATGGTCCTGGGGGCCAAGGACCAGGGCAAGACCATCGCTCTGCATCAGCGCCTGATGGCCGAGAAGAGCCTGGACGCCGCCGCCGTGATCCGCATCGCCGGCGAGGTCGGCATTGATGTCGCCAAGGCCCAGGCCGTGGCGACCAACGCCACCACCACCCAGCACCTGGCCGACACCCACGCCCTGGCCGAGGCCCTGGCCATCGAAGGCACGCCGGCCTTCTTTGTCGGCGACAAGATGATCGCCGGAGCCGACATGGAAGCGCTGAAACTGGCCATCGACAATGTCCGGGCGGGACGGGCGAAGAAGGTTTAGGGGCTCACCCACTTGCCCCCACCTGACCGCTTCGCGGTCTGTCCGCCCCCATAGGGGGCGGAGCCTTGCGCGACTGAGCTCCGCCCCCTCGCCGCGACAGGCGACGAAGTCGCCAGGTGGGGGCAAGTCGGTGTGATCTCACGCCAATCTGGCTGTGAGGCGAATTGGGAAGGGTGCGAAGCGCCCGGGCCTCGCCCGGAATAGCTTTGAGTAGATGTACCGTTTCGACAAGGTCGGACGCTTCGCGTGGCCTTCAGACGGGAGCCATCGACGCGCGGGGTCTTAACCCGCTTTCGAAGTGGGCCCCCGGCGGGCGGAAGGGCGGCTAACCCTTCCGGACCGTGCGGGCGATTTCAGCCCGCACCTGTCGGCCTGCCCGCCTACCCCGGGCGCCAGAGTTTTGTCACCAAGGGTGAACCTGCTCCGAACCGACCTGGGGCGCTCCTTGTGAGAGCACGGCGGACAAGCCTTCCCGCTCGACCACCCCTGAAAGCCGCCTCGGTCGCCGTACGTGCGCCCTCCCCGTGCTCTCAGGTGAGACCAGTATGCGGGCGGTCTGACAGGGGGAGCATCAAATCAGGTCGAGAAAATTCAACGCGTTGAAATCGCGAGACTTTGCTTCCTATCCACCGAGCATTGACGTCTGCTGACGGGGGACATGCGCATGTCCCCAATCGCCGGCTCAGGCGTCCTTGGCCAGCTTGACCAACTGCACGAGGATTTTCTCCGCCGCGTCGAGCCGCCTGGCGGGCGTGTCCCACTCGCCCTTGATCACCACCTTCTGGTCGGGACGCACCTTCCAGACGATGTTGTTCTTGGCCACGAACTGCATCAGCGCCATCGGATTGGCGTAGATGTCGTTGCGGAAGCTGGCGACCGCGCCCTTGGGGCCGACGTCGATCTTGGCGACATTGGCCTCGCGGCACAGGCCCTTGATGGCGACGACCTTGAGCAAGCTATCCGTCTCGGGCGGCAGCGGACCGAAGCGGTCGATCAGCTCGGCGGCCAGGGCCTCGCGGTCGGCGGACTTCTCGGCTTCCGAAAGGCGGCGATACAGCGACAGCCGCACGTTCAGGTCGGGCACATATTCGTCGGGGATCATCACCGCAGCGCCGGTATTGATCTGCGGCGACCAGCCGCGATCCTCGCTGAGGGCCTCGGCCCCCTGGCGCTGGCGCAGCTCGGCGACGGCGTCCTCCAGCATCTGCTGGTACAGCTCGACGCCGATCTCCTTGATGTGGCCGCTCTGCTCGTCGCCCAGCAGGTTGCCGCCGCCGCGTTGGTCCAGGTCGTGGCTGGCCAGCTGGAAGCCGGCGCCCAGGCTGTCCAGCGACTGCAGCACCTTCAGCCGCTTCTCGGCCGACAGGGTGATGGTCTTCTCGTTGGGCGTGGTCAGATAGGCGTAGGCCCGCGCCTTGGACCGGCCGACCCGGCCGCGGATCTGGTAGAGCTGAGCCAGGCCGAACATGTCGGCGCGGTGGACGATCAGGGTGTTGGCCGAGGGAATATCGAGCCCACTCTCGACGATCGTCGTCGCAAGCAGCACGTCGTACTGGCCCTCATAGAAGGCGGTCATCACGTCTTCCAGCTGGGTCGGGGCCATCTGGCCGTGGCCCACCACATATTTGACCTCGGGCACCTGGACGCGGAGGAACTTCTCGATCTCCTCCAGGTCCTTGATGCGCGGCACCACATAATAGGCCTGGCCGCCGCGATACTTCTCGCGCAGCAGGGCCTCGCGCAGGGTCACCGGATCGAAGGGGCTGATATAGGTGCGCACCGCCAGGCGGTCGACCGGCGGGGTGGCGATGATCGACATTTCCCGGATGCCGCTGAGCGCCATCTGCAGGGTGCGCGGGATGGGCGTGGCGGTCAGGGTCAGCATGTGGACGTCGGCCCGCAGCTCCTTGAGCTTCTCCTTGGCCTTGACCCCGAAATGCTGCTCCTCGTCGACGATGACCAAACCCAGGTCCTTGAACGACACCTGCTTGGACAGGATGGCGTGGGTGCCGACCACGATCTCCAGCTGGCCATTGGCGAGGCCCTCGCGGGTCTCGGCGGCCTCCTTGCCGGTGACCAGGCGCGACAGGCGAGTGATCTTGACCGGCCAGCCCTGGAAGCGGTCCTTGAAGGTCTTGTAGTGCTGGCGGGCCAGAAGCGTCGTCGGGCAGACGATGGCCACCTGCTTGCCGCTCATCGCCACCACGAAAGCCGCGCGCAGGGCGACCTCGGTCTTGCCAAAGCCCACGTCGCCGCAGATCAGCCGGTCCATCGGCTTGCCCGAGCCGAGGTCCTCCAGCACGTCGGCGATGGCCGACAACTGGTCGTCGGTCTCCTCATAGGGGAAGCGGGCGCAGAACTCGTCGAACACCCCGTGCGGCGGCTCAGTCTCTTCCACCGACTTCAGCTGGCGGGCGGCGGCGATCTGGATCAGGCCTTCGGCCATGATCCGCAGCCGTTCCTTGGCCTTGGACTTGCGCCCCTGCCAGGCCGCGCCGCCCAGCTTGTCCAGCTGGACGTTCTCGCCGTCGGCCCCGTAGCGGGTCAGCAGGTCGATGTTCTCGACCGGCAGATACAGCTTGCTCTCGCCGCCATACAGCAGGTCCAGGCAGTCGTGCGGCGCGCCCTGAACATCGAGGGTCTTGAGGCCTTCGTAGCGGCCGATGCCGTGGTCGATATGGACGACCAGGTCGCCAGGGGTCAGGGCGCTGGCCTCGGCCAGGAAATTGGCGGCGCGACGCTTCTTGCGCGGCCGGGCCAGGCGGTCGCCGAGGATGTCGGTCTCGGAGATCACGACAAGCGTGTCGGTCTCGAAACCGTTGTCGAGCGGCAGGACCACGCGCTGCGGGACCTTGGGATCGGCGGCCTTGGCGGCCTGCCAATAGGCGGCGAAGTGGATCCTGGTCAGGCCATGATCGGCCAGCATCATGCCCAGGCGCTCGGACGAGCCTTCCGACCACGACGCGAACAGCACGCGTTTCCCCTGCCCGGCCAGGGTGGTGGCGTGTTCGGCGGTGGCCTGGAAGAGGTTGACGCTGTCCTGGGCCCGCTCGGCGGCGAAGGTGCGACCGAGCTTTGCGCCCATGTCGATGACGTCGAGCCCTTGAGGCTGGAAGGGCGTGAACTTGCGGTTGGGGCGGCCGTCGATCGCCTGATCCCACTCGGTGGCGGTCAGGTAGAGGGCGTCGGGCTTTAGCGGGCGATAGGCCGACTTGCGGTCGGCCGAGGCGCGGGCGTCATAGGCGTCGGCGATCATCGCCAGGCGCTCGTCGCGGCTCTCGGTGACCTGGTGGTCGACCCCGACCAGGGCCCCGTCCGGCAGATAATCGAACAGGGTCGCCATCCGCTCATAGAACAGCGGCAGCCAGTGCTCGAGGCCGGCCCGGCGGCCGCCTTCGCTGACCGTTGCGTAGAGGGCGTCGTCGCCCGGCGCGCCGAACTCGCGGATATATCCGCCGCGGAACCGCGAAATGCCCGCCTTGTCGAGCAGGGCCTCGCTGACCGGCAGCAGCTCGACGGTCTTCAGCGACTTGGTCGAGCGCTGAGTCTCGGGATCGAAGGCCCGGATGCTTTCCAGCGTGTCGCCGAACAGGTCCAGTCGCACCGGCTCCTCGGCGGCCGGCGGATAGACGTCGATCACCCCGCCGCGGATCGCGAACTCGCCGCGCTCCGAGACGGTCGAGGCCCGCACATAGCCGTTGATCGCGAAATAGCGCTCCAGGTCGGCCACATCGACCACGCCCCCGACCTTGGCCCCGTAGCTGGCCCGTTGCAGCACGGCCTTCTCCGGCACGCGTTGCAGCAGGGCCGGCGCGGCGGTGACCAGGATGGCCGGCTTGTCCTTGCCCAGGCCTTGGGCCAGGCGGTGCAGGGTGGCCATCCGCGTGGCGGCCACGCCGGCCGAGGGGCCGATGCGGTCATAGGGCAGGCAGTCCCAGGACGGGAACAGCACGGCCTCGATCTCGGGGGAGAAGAACTTCAGGGCGTCGATGAAGGCGCTGGCCCGCGCGGTGTCGCGGGCCACGAAGACGGTCAGCCCGCCGCGCGCCCGGGCGATGTCGGCCATCACCAGGGCGTCAAACCCCTCTGGCGCCCCGGCCAGGGTCAGGCCCCCGGCGGCCTTGGCGATCTGTTTGGCGTCGTAGGCCATGCAACTCTTCAAAGATTGATCAGCGACAACGCCGCCGGTGTGACTGCTGTTACTCAAATTCCGCTCATCCCGGCGAATGCCGGGACCCAGATTCGTCCGGGTCGGCATATGGGTTTCACCTGGGTCCCGGCATTCGCCGGGATGAGCGGTTTAAAAAACTAGGTTCAGGCCCCGTCCCCAACCGGCCGCACGGCGTGGGCTTCATACCGGAAGGTCTTGATAAGGGTCAGGACATCGGTGTCGAACCTGGCCGGCGTCGCTTCCTGACCGACGATCCAGGCGTAGATCTCGCGATCCGACTCCTCCATCAGGGTTTCGAAGGTGTCGAGCTGCTCAGGCGTCAGGTTCGGCCCATGAATATCCGCGAACGGCCCCAGAATGAGGTCCGCTTCCCGAAATCCGCGGTGCCAGGCCCGGAACTTCAGCCGCCGGAGGCGGGAGTCGTGATCGATGGTCATGTGACCGGGGATATAGAGGGGTCCAGGCGTTGGCGCCAGCTATGGTCAGCGATAGATGCCGGTATAACTGAGGCTGCCGCCGCATTGGCATTCGCCAATTTGCGTGACTGTCCACAACCCATTCTTCTGGATCTGGATATCGAAGCCGTTCCCCTCGGAACCCCGATAGCGTGTCTTACCATCCACCATCTCGGCGACGAACATTTCAAGACCCTCATAGAATCCTGGGACGACCCCGCTATCCGGCGGTGATTCAGGAAGAGGTCCGTTGTCGATGTCGAACTTGAAGACCCTCCAGCCACCGCCTAAATCCCGGCTCCAGATCGTCGCACGCGGATAATGGCCGACGCGATGCAGAGACCTGCCGTGGGATAAGGGGAACGGCGCGCCTTGCACCACCTCGTCAAGGCGGTCCTGGTAGCGATAGCGAACGCACTTTGCGTCCTGACACTTCATGAGCTCTATTCGTAGGTCATTCTCGCTCGCGATCGAGACCCATTCATCCACGCGCCGCTGATCGACAAAGGTCTTGAAGACAGCGCGTTCGAGGCCTGCGAGGGCGGAATCGGCGCAAACCCAACCTTCGACCTGCTTCGGGATAGCTCGGCCCGCCAGATAGCGATCGTGACAGCTGGTCGGCGTGACCGCCCCCGCTGGCCGCGCCCCAAGGCTCGCTGACGCCAGCATGGCCAGCGCCAACAACAGATATCGCTTCAACGAGCTCTTCCCAGCAGGCTAGCAACGGAAGCTTCACTAGGCATGGGATGTACGCCCGTCGCAACCCTTGATACGTCCTGCCAGCCGCCATACCGGCCGAGTCACGAAGGTAGCCGACAGCCATGGCGTCGCTGATGATCCAGGGCTGTGGTTCGGACGTGGGCAAGTCGACCCTGGTGGCGGGGCTGTGCCGGTTGTTCGCCAATCGCGGGCTGATCGTGCGGCCGTTCAAGCCGCAGAACATGTCCAACAACGCCGCAGTGACCGGCGACGGCGGCGAGATCGGCAGGGCCCAGGCGCTGCAGGCCCTGGCCTGCCGCACGCCCGCGACCGTGCACATGAACCCGGTGCTGCTGAAGCCGCAGAGCGATGTCGGCGCCCAGGTCATCGTTCGCGGCCGGATGGCCGGGACCTATAAGGCCCGCGACTTCCAGGGCCTCAAGCCCGACCTGCTGGCCACCACGGTCGAGAGCTACCGCCTGCTCGCCGCCGAGGCTGATCTCGTGCTGGTCGAAGGCGCGGGCAGCCCGGCCGAGACCAACCTGCGGGCCGGCGACATCGCCAATATGGGGTTCGCCCACGCCGCCGACGTGCCGGTGGCCCTGGTGGGAGACATCGACCGGGGCCACGTGATCGCCGCCTTGGCTGGGGCGCACCTGGTGCTCGACGCCGCCGACCGCGACCGCATCAAGGGCTTCATCATCAACAAGTTCCGGGGTGATCCTTCGCTGTTCGACGAGGGCCGGCGGGAGATCGTGGCGCGCACCGGCTGGCCGGACCTGGGCATGGTTCCCTGGGTCCACCCCGCTCGGGCCCTGCCCGCCGAGGACGCCGTGGTGCTGGAGCGCCGGGCCCGCGCCGACGGCGACAGGCGCGCGCGGATCGTCGTGCCGATGCTGTCGCGGATCGCTAATTTCGACGAGTTCGACCCGCTTCGCGCCGATCCTGACATCGACTTTTCCTTCCTGCCGCCCGGAACACCCGTGCCCGGCGACGCCGATCTGGTGATCCTGCCCGGCGCCAAGGCCACCCTGGCCGACCTGGCCTTCCTTCGCGCCCAGGGTTGGGACATCGACATCCTGGCCCACGTCCGGCGCGGCGGCCGGGTGCTGGGCGTCTGTGGCGGATACCAGATGCTGGGGCGGACCGTGTCCGACCCCGAGGGTATCGAGGGCCCGCCCGGCGCGGCGGCGGGTCTTGGCCTGCTCGACGTCGAGACCGTGCTGCTCGGCGACAAGGTGCTGCGGGCGGCTTCGGGACGGTTGCTGGACGGCGACGCGGCCTTCTCCGGCTATGAGATGCACATCGGTCGCACGACCGGTCCGGGCGTGGCGCGGCCGATGCTGGTGTTCGACGGCGGGGTGGCGGACGGCGCGGTGTCGGCCGACGGCCGGGTGGCGGGGGCCTATGTCCACGGCCTGTTCGAACGCGGCGACGCCCGCGCGGCCCTGCTGGCGCCGCTGGGCGTGGCGGTATCGCCAGGCGACCATGCGTGCAAGGTCGACGCGGCCTTGGACGAGATCGCGGAGGTGCTGGAGCGATCGCTGGATATCGACGCGATTGGGCGGATCGCGGGGTTGTAGCCGTTCGAGGGACTGTTGGCTGGCCACGTCGTTCCTACGCCCCCAAGATCACGCCGTCGATTCTCGCGAGGCCCGCCGATGCCGACCGCTCTCCCCCGCTCCGCCCTGCGGGCCTTTCTTCAGACCGGATCCGCCGGCGGTCTGCTGCTGATGGGCTCAGCCGCCCTGGCTCTGCTCGTCGCCAACTCACCGCTGGCCGACGGCTATTTCCACGCCCTGCATGTCGATATCGCCGGGCTGAGCGTGGCCCACTGGGTCAATGACGGCTTGATGGCGGTGTTCTTCCTGCTGGTCGGGTTGGAGATCAAGCGCGAGATGGTCGACGGCGAGCTCTCGACCTGGTCGCTGCGCGTGCTGCCCGGCGTCGCGGCCCTGGGGGGCATGGTCGTGCCGGCCCTGATCTATGTGGCCATCAATCGCCATGCGCCTTACAACCTGCGCGGCTGGGCCATTCCCGCCGCCACCGACATCGCCTTCGCCCTGGGCGTACTGTCGCTGCTGGGGTCGCGCGTTCCGGCCTCGCTGAAGATTTTTCTGGCCGCCCTGGCGATCATCGACGACCTGGGCGCCATCCTGATCATCGCCATATTCTACACCGATCACCTGACCCTGTGGGCGCTCGGCGGGGCAGCGTTGGCCCTGGGGGTGCTGGTGGCGATGAACCGGCTCAAGGTCGACAGGCTGTGGCCCTATCTGCTGGTCGGGGCGGTGCTGTGGGTGATGTTCCTGAAGTCCGGGATCCACGCCACCCTGTCAGGCGTGATCCTGGCCATGACCATCCCGATCACCCAAATCTCCAGGAAGGGGTCGCCGGCCCGGACCGAAGACCGACAGTCGCCGTTGCACCGCCTGGAGCATGGCCTGGCGCCGTGGGTCGCTTATCTGGTCGTGCCGGTGTTCGGTTTCGCCAACGCCGGAGTCGCCTTGGGCGGCATTGGCCCGGCGGCTTTGGTCGCGCCAGCCACCCTGGGCGCTGCCCTTGGGCTGTTCGTCGGCAAGCAGATCGGCGTTTTCGGCTTCAGCCTGGCGGCCATCAAGCTGGGCTGGGCCCAACGCCCGAGCGGCGCGTCGATGCTGCAGCTCTATGGCGTCGCCGCCCTGTGCGGCATCGGCTTCACCATGAGCCTGTTCATCAACAACCTGGCCTTCAAGACCCCCCTCCTGCAGGACGAGACCAAGATCGGCGTGCTAGCCGGCTCCATCCTGTCGGCCCTGCTGGGCTGGCTGCTGTTCAGCCTCGCCCGTAAGCCCGCGGCCGACGACACGCGGGGCTGAGACCCATCTCCAGCGAGGATGTCGATCCGGCCGGCGGGCGCACGCCGATCGCCTATGACTGGCACGAAGGCGACATCCGCTGGTCGCGCTATGGCGGAACATGGCGGGACGCAGAGACAGCCTTAGACAGGCTGGCCGTGCGTCTTTCCGCGGATCAGTTCGGTGAAGTGCGCTGAAACGCCCGTTTCACACGCGACTTGCCAGGGGCGCCGACACGGCGTCTGATCGGCGATCATAAACGCGGGGCCAAACCCGCTGCGTGGCGAGGAAGCATGACCGGACGGCGCTCATCCTGGACCCTGGCGGCCTTCGCCGCGCCCTGCCTGCCGCTGGCGGCCCTGGGCCTGCCGCTGGTGGTCTACCTGCCCGAATACTATGTCAGCGAGCTTGGCCTATCGCTGTCGGTGGTGGGCTCGGCCTTCCTGCTGGTGCGGCTGGCCGACATCATCTTGGACCCGATCCTTGGCGGGATGATGGACCGCACGCGCACGCGCATCGGGCGCTTCAGGCCCTGGCTGGCGGCCGGCGCGCCGGTGCTGATGATCGCCGCCTTCGCTCTGTTCATGGCCAAGCCGGGGGTCGGGCCGCTCTATCTGTGGCTTAGCCTGCTGGTCTGCTATCTCGGCTATTCCATGGCCGTGCTGTCGCACACCGCCTGGGGCGCGGTGCTGTCGCCCGACTATCAGCAACGCTCGCGAGTCTATGGTTGGTGGAGCGCCGGCAATGTGGTCGGCATGATCCTGGTGCTGCTGTTGCCGCCACTGCTGGCGATCGCCTTCAAGGGCGACCATGCGGCCGGCATCCATGCCATGGGCTGGTTCATCATTGTCCTGCTGCCCCTGACCTTCGTGCTGGCCATGACCGTGGTCGGCGAGAAGAACGTTCCGCCGGTCAAGCACGAGGCCGGCTTCAAGCAGTATCTGGGCCTGATCAAGCGCCCGTCGGTGCAGAAACTGCTGCTCGCCGACCTGCTGATGGGCCTGGCCCCCGGCATCAGCGGCGCGCTGTTCTTCTTCTTCTTTGAGCGCATCAAGGGGTTCGACAAGGCGACGGCCGGCATCATGCTGCTGGTCTATTTCGTCGCCGCCTTGGGTGGTTCGCCGATTTGGCCGGCCCTCGCCAAGAGGCTTGGCAAACACCGAGCCCTGGCCATCGCCGCCGTGGTCTACGCCGTCTTCCAGGTGGCTTCGGTGTTCATTCCTCGCGGCTTCAGCGTGGTTGGCGTGGTGTCGCTGATCCTGGCCGGCCTGCCCTATTCGGCCG
The DNA here is from genome assembly GCF_049896345.1 of Caulobacter sp. DWR2-3-1b2. Taxonomy (NCBI): domain Bacteria; kingdom Pseudomonadati; phylum Pseudomonadota; class Alphaproteobacteria; order Caulobacterales; family Caulobacteraceae; genus Caulobacter; species Caulobacter sp. DWR2-3-1b2. The sequence goes on from NZ_JAFCUC010000002.1 coordinate 286,836, forward strand.
CGCCGCTGCTGGTGCGCTCGATGATGGCCGACATCGGCGACGAGGAGCGGCTGGCCAGCGGCGTCGACCGCACGGGCCTGCTCTACGCCGTCGTCAACGGCACCGTGAAGCTGGGCCACGCCCTGGCGATCGGCGTGTTCCTGTTGCTGGCCCAACTGGGGTTCGACCCCAAGGCTCCCAGCGCCCAAGGCGATGCGGCGCTCATCGGTCTCTTCGGCTTCGTGCCGGCGGTGCTGGCCCTGCTGGTGTGCGCGATCATCCTGCGCTATCGCCTGGACGCGACCGCCCACGCCGAGATCCGCCGTCAGCTCGACGAACGGGACGCGGCCGAGCCCCTCCCCAGCCCGAGCCCGGAACCGCATGTCTCACCCCTCCTCGCGCCCAAGCCCGCCGCTGAATGACTCTCCGCGTGATGAGGGGCACCCGCTCTTCACCCTGATCGACATCATGGCCAAGCTGCGCGATCCCGACGGCGGCTGTCCGTGGGACCAGGAGCAGACCTTCGCCACCGTCGCGCCCTATACGGTGGAAGAAGCCTATGAGGTGGCCGACGCCATCGAGCGCGGCGACCTGGCCGACCTGAAGGAAGAGCTGGGCGACCTGCTGCTGCAGGTGGTGTTCCACTCGCGCATGGCCCAGGAGCAAGGCGCCTTCGACCTGGCCGGCGTGGCCACGGCGATCAATGACAAGATGATCCGCCGACACCCCCACGTCTTCGGCGACCATGCCTATGCCGACAAGGCCGACCAGAACGCCGGCTGGGAGGCTTTGAAGGCCCAGGAGCGCCAGGCCAAGGCCCAAAAAGCCGAAAGAGCGGGTGGCGTGCTGGACGACGTGCCAGCCGGGCTCCCTGCCCTGACCCGAGCCGTGAAGCTGACCAAGCGCGCCGCTCGCGTCGGTTTCGACTGGCCGTCCACCGACGAGGTGCTCGACAAGCTGGCCGAAGAGGTCGCCGAGCTGAAGGTCGAGATCGCCGCCGGCGACAAGGCCAAGGCCCGCGAGGAACTGGGCGACATCCTGTTCGTCATCGCCAATCTGGCCCGCAAGCTCGATGTCGAGCCCGAGGACGCCCTGCGCGCCACCAACGCCAAGTTCGTCCGCCGCTTTGGATTCATCGAGGCCGAGCTGGCCAAGGATGGCCGCTCGCCGGATCAGTCGGACCTGGCGGAGATGGACGGGTTGTGGAACGCGGCCAAGGCGGCGGAGAAGGCCACGCGCGGATGAGCTGGAGCTCCGCGTCCTAGAACCTGATCCGATTGCAGACCTTGTCGCCTTCCTTGGTCGCGCAAAAGCCGGTCTCCTGCGAGCCTTCCTTTACCACCAGCCAATGGTCCTTCATGCAGGGCTCGAAGGCCTCTTCGAACGCCGCGATCCCGGTGTCGAACTTCAGGACCGGCTGGCGATCGACGGCGTAGAACCGGACCATGCCGGTCTTGCCGCCGAAGCTGCCCTTGCCGTTGACCACGCCGCACAGCTGGCGATCATGGGTGGCCCAGACCTGGCCGACCTCGATCGGTCCCGCCTGATGCAGTCGGTCGGTGAGCGCCTGGCGCACGGCCTTCCAGTCTGCCTCCAGGGCGGGCATCGCCTTGGTCTGGTCGAAGTGATCCTTCAGGGCCAAGCCGCCCAGCACCAACGGAATGGCTAGCAACAGACCCACCACCAGCCAGCGAAACAACACCCAGCCGCGCTTCGGCGGCGGCGTCGAGGCCCAGGCCTTGCCTTCAACGATCAACGCCTATCCTCCCACGCGACACAGACTCTAAAGATCACAAGCGTAATCTTTTGCAAGCCCGTCTCGCGGGGAGCATGGATCAGAACGCCGGCCAGTCGTCCAGCGAGTCGATCTCGCGCCAGGCGCGGACGATGGCGTTGACCGGATCCTTGCCCAGGAAGATCGCCGCCTCGGCCCAGCGGCGACGCAGCAGGCCGACCAAGGGCTTGCCCTCCTGGTTGATCCATTTTCGCATTTCCAGCGGCACGGCGGCCTTGTCGCCGGCGTTGATCTTGCGCAGCATGGTCGAGGCCCCGAGATTGCCGGCGCCCAGATTATAGGTCCAGGAGATCAGGCCCGCAGCCTCCCAGACCAGCAGATCCACCTTGACCCGATTGTGAACGTCCTTGGCCGCGCCCGTCATGTCGCGCAGCAGCAGCTTGACCGCCTGGGCCTCGGTGATGTTCGGGGTGGTGGGCGTCACCGGCTTGTTGGCGCCGTCCCGGATAGAGCCATAGCCTATCGTCCAGGTGCCCCCGGCGATCGCGCCGTTGTCGTCATAGGGGTGGGCGACGAAACCCTCGATCTTCTTGACCACCACGGTCGCCGCATCCGGCACCGACACCCCATCCCAATTCGTGCTCATGACTCGCCTCTCGATTGCAAAGCGCAGAGCTTTCACCGAGACCGCGAGACAGGCAAGCCCCGGAAGAACGGCGTTCGACGATTAGTCGCTGGTGGCCATGATCCAGACGTCGGGAAACTGACGCTCGAAACGACCCAGGGCCTGGGCGTCGAGACGCGCGATCAGGCGCACGCCACCCTCAGACTCGTCATCGCGGCTCTCGACCCGGCCATTGCGATAGATCCAGGCCAGGGCTTCGCCGTCCGCCGCCGCCAGTCGCACCGCGACGGGCGGCGTGTCGTCGATCAGGGTTCCGATCCGCTTGAGCAGTTCGGCGCAGCCTTCCCCGGTGACGGCCGAAACCGCCGAAGCGCCGACGCGGCGCGCCTGGCCATCGAGGATCTCGCGAGACTCGCCGTCGACCAGGTCGATCTTGTTCCAGACCTCGATGATGGTCTTGCCGTCCTCGGCCGTGACTTTCAGCTCGGCCAGCACCGCCTGGACGTCGCGGGCCTGGGCGTCGGTGTCGGGACTAGCCACATCGCGCACGTGCAGAACCACGTCGGCCTGCTGCACCTCCTCAAGGGTGGCGCGGAAGGCTTCGACCAGCTCATGCGGCAGGTCTGAGATGAAACCGACGGTGTCGGAGAGGATCGCCGGCCGGCCGTCGGGAAGCTTGACGTTGCGCAGGGTGGGATCCAGCGTCGCGAACAGCATGTCCTCGGCCACGACGGTGGCATGGGTCAAGCGGTTGAACAGGGTCGACTTGCCGGCGTTGGTGTAACCAACCAGGGCTACGGTCGGATACGGGACCTTCTTGCGCTGAGAGCGGTGCAGGGTGCGGGTGCGACGCACCTCGTCCAGCTCGCGCTTCAGCTTGATGATGTTGTCCTTGATCAGACGACGGTCGAGCTCGATCTGGGTCTCGCCGGGGCCGCCGGTGTTGCCGGTGCCGCCGCGCTGGCGCTCAAGGTGGGTCCAGGTGCGGACCAGGCGCGAGCGCTCGTAGTCCAGCCGGGCCAGTTCGACCTGCAGCTTGCCCTCGCGGGTGCGCGCCCGGCGGGCGAAGATCTCGAGGATCAGGCCCGTGCGGTCCACGACCTTGACGTTGAGCGACCGCTCCAGATTGCGTTGCTGGACGGGTGTCAGCTGGTCGTCGAACACCGCAACGTCGATCTTCTCGACCTCGCAGATCGCCGCGAACTCCTCGATCTTGCCCTTGCCGAACAGGGTGGCGGGGGTGACCAGGCGCAGGGGCGCGATCATCGTCTCGACGACGTTGAGGTCCAGCGCCAGCGCCAGGCCGACGGCCTCCTCGAGGCGCACGTTCGGATCGCGCGCCTCGAGAGCCGACTGGCCGCGCGTCGGACGCACGGGATGGATGACGAACGCCCTGAGGACAGGCGTCGCGTGGTCGATGGATTTGGTGGTGGATTTGGTCAAACGGTCCTAAATCAAATATTGGAGCGCGGCGGGCCACGCTCCGGGTATCAGTCGTCTTGATCAGCGCTCGGCTCGTACAATTGCACGGGCTGGGCCGGCATGATCGTCGAAATGGCGTGCTTGTAAACCAGTTGAGACTGGCCATCGCGGCGGAGCAGAACGCAGAAGTTATCGAACCAGCTGACAACGCCCTGCAGCTTCACGCCGTTCACCAGGAAGATGGTCAGCGGCGTCTTAGACTTGCGCACGCTGTTCAGGAACGTGTCTTGAAGGTTTTGTTTTTTCTCGGTCGACATGGGGATTCCCCTCTTATTGTTTCGGAGGGCAAAGCGCCCCCCACACAAACAAGTTCAGACTAGAGCATTTTTCGCCGGTTGGTATGACCAATCCGCGAAGAAAGTGCGCTAACGCCCCGAAAGCTAGATTTCAAATCTAGATCGCCGCAGCCTTGGCGCGCTCGATATAGAGACGCCGCAACCGCGTTGCTATGGGGCCGGGCTTTCCATCGCCAATTTGCGCGCCATCGACGCTGACGATCGGCAGGACAAGCGTGCCAGCGCCGGTGATGAACGCCTCGCGGGCGGCCTTGGCCTCTTCCACCGTGAACGGCTGCTCTGCGATCGGCAGGCCCGCGTCGGCGATCACCTCCAGCAGGGTCGATCTGGTGATCCCGCGCAGGATGTTGGCCTGGGTGTCGCGGGTCCGCAGGCGGCCCTCGGCGTCGACGATCCAGGCGTTGGATGAGGCCCCCTCGGTCACCAGGCCCAGCTCGTCGACGAACCAGGCCTCGACCGCGCCACGCTCGCGGGCCGCCTGCTTGGCCAGGGCGTTGGGCAGCAGTCCGATCGACTTGATGTCACAGCGGCCCCAGCGGTTCTCGGCGACGGTGACCACCGACTGGCCTTTGGCGGCCTTGGCCTCGGCCGCCACGCGGTCGACGCGCTTGGCGGTGATCACCACGGCCGGCGGCACAGCGGGATTGGGGAAGGCGTGGTCGCGCGAGGCGACGCCGCGACTGACCTGCAGATAGACCATGCCCTCGACCACCCGGTTGCGGCGGATAGCCTCGCGCAGCACGACGGTCAGGGCCGCCTCGCTCATCGGACGGGAGATCTGAAGCGCGTCCAGGCTGCGCCAGAGACGGGTGAAATGGCCCGCCGCGTCGGCCAGCTTGCCGCCGAACACCGCCCACACCTCGTAGACGCCGTCGGCCAGCTGATAGCCGCGATCCTCGATATGCACGACGGCCTCGCCGTGACGCACGAACCGGCCATTGACATAGGCGAAGCGCGACATCTGCCCTATTCTTCCTCTTCCACCCGTGCGCCCGCGACACCGAGAGATTTGAGTTTCCGGTGCAGGGCCGAGCGCTCCATCCCGATGAAGTTGGCGGTCCGCGAGATATTGCCGCCGAACCGCAGGATCTGGGCGTTCAGATACTCCCTCTCGAATAGCTCGCGGGCCTCGCGCAGCGGCAGGGCGATGATCCGCTCGGCCCCGATGGCCCCGGCATTGCCGCCCGTTGGCTGCTCGTGGGTGTTGAGCATCTCGGCGGTGATCAGGTCGCCCGGCTCGCCTGACGCCAGGATCAGCATGCGCTCGACATTGTTGCGCAGCTGGCGGACATTGCCCGGCCAGGCCTGGACCTGCAGGGTCGCCAGGGCGTCCTCGCCCAGCTTGCGACGCTGCATGCCGGTGGCCTCGGCGATGCGCTCGACGAAATAGGCGATCAGCTCGGGGATGTCTTCGCGACGCTCCGATAGACCCGGCACGCGCACCGGCACCACGTTCAGGCGGTGGAACAGGTCCTCGCGGAACCGTCCGGCGGCGATCTCCTCGCGCAGCTCGCGGGAGGTCGATGAAATGACCCGCACATCCACCTGCACGTCGGTGTCGCCGCCGACCCGGCGGAAGCGCTGCTCGACCAGCACCCGCAGGATGCGGCTCTGGGTCTCGCGCGGCATGTCGGCCACCTCGTCGAGATAGAGCGTTCCGCCGTGGGCTCGCTCGAACACGCCGATCTTGCGCGGCCGACCGCCCTCGCCTTCCTCGCCGAACAGCTCGACGTCGAGACGTTCGGGCGCCATGCCCGCGGCGCTGACCGCCACGAACTCGTTGCGTAGTCGCGCGCTGGAGCCGTGGATCAACCGCGCCACCAGCTCCTTGCCGGAGCCGGGCGGGCCCGAGACCAGCACCCGGCTGTTGGCCGGGGCGACCTTGGCGATCAGCTGGCGCAGGGCCTGGGCCGCCGTCGACTTGCCCATCAGGCCATCGGAGCTGAAGCTCTGCACCCGCAGACGGCGGTTCTCGCGCTTGAGGTTGGCCGCCTCCAGCGCCCGCTCCACCACCAGCAACAGGCGGTCGGACTTGAACGGCTTTTCCAGGAACTCATAGGCGCCGCGCTTGATGGCGCTGACGGCGGTCTCGATGTTGCCGTGACCCGAGATCATGATCACCGGCAGGTCGGGATCCAGGCCCTTGACCATGTCGAGCAGTTCCAGCCCGTCCATGCCCCCGCCCTGCATCCAGATGTCGAGCACCAGCAGAGCGGGTTTGCGAGCCCGTAGCGCGGCCAGGGCCTGGTCGCTGTCAGCGGCCACGCGGACGGCGTAGCCCTCGTCCTCGAGAATGCCGGCCACCAGTTCGCGGATATCGACCTCGTCGTCGACCACAAGCACGTCAGCGCTCATATCATCTCCTCTACGCCACTCAGTGCGTTGGCGGCGGCGAGCCGCGCGGTCGTGGGGAACCTCAGTATGACCCGGGCGCCGGTTCCATGCAGCGCGTCGGTCAGGACCAGCTCACCCTCGTGGTCCTCCATGATCCGCTTGACGATCGCCAGGCCAAGGCCTGTGCCCTTCTCGCGGGTCGTGACATAGGGTTCGGTCAGCCGATCGCGGTCGCGGGCCGGCAGGCCCACGCCGTTGTCCTCGACCACCAGGCAGAGATGCTCGTCATCGGAGATCAGGCTGGCGACGATCCGCCCGCCCGGCTCTGGCGTCACCAGACGACGCGCCCCAACCGCCTCGCCGGCGTTCTTGAGAATGTTGGTCAGGGCCTGACCCACCATCCGCGCGTCGCAGCTGATCCAGACGTCCTCGCCCGGCTCCTCGATCATCACGTCGGTCTCGTTATCGACGATGCGCTGGGCGAACACCGCCTGGCGCAGCATCTCGGCCAGATTGGCCGGCGCGAAGCGCGGGGCCGGCATGCGGGCGAAGGCCGAAAACTCGTCGACCATCCTGCCGATGTCACCGACCTGACGGATGATGGTCTCGGTGCAGCGGTCGAAGGTCTCGAGATCGCTGGTGATGTCCTTGCGATACTTGCGGCGAATGCGCTCGGCTGACAGCTGGATCGGGGTCAGCGGGTTCTTGATCTCGTGGGCGATGCGCCGGGCCACGTCCTTCCACGCGGCGTTGCGTTGGGCGGCCACCAGGCGGGTGATGTCGTCGAAGGTCAGCACCAGGCTCTCGGCCGCGTGGCCGGCCCCCCGGAAGCGCAGGCGTCGGGTCTCACCGCCGCGGATCACGTCGATCTCGACCTCGGCATTGGGGCGCCCCCCGCTGATCTCCTGCACGACCGGCTCCAGCTCCGCCGCCACCTCGGCCAGGGATTGGCCCACGGCGCTGTCGTCGAGCGCCAGAAGGTCGCCGGCCCGGCGGTTCAAGGCGGTGATCCGCCCCTCGGCGTCCAGGCCCACCACGCCGGCGCTGACGCCTGAAAGCACGGTCTCGATGAACTGCCGGCGCGACTCGGCGTCCAGGCTAGCGACGCGCAGCGCCGCCTGCTGCGCCTGCAGGTCAGTGGTCATCATGTTGAAGGCCACGGACAGGGCGCGGATTTCCTCGGGCCCGATCTCGACATCGACGCGGGCGTCCAGATCCCCCGCCGACACCCGTCCAGCGGCCTGGACCAGGCCGGAAACCGGGGCCGCGATCGAGTTGGCGGCCGCGATGCCGACCCAGACGGCGGCGACCAGGACCAAAAGCGCGGTCTCGATATAGCTGAGCCCGAAGATCACCTGGATGCGATCCTGGTTCTTCGCCGCTTCGCGATAGGAAATCAGCGACTCCTCGGACTCGATCAGGTGGGCCAGGATGCCCTTGTCGATCGGCCGGGCCACGTAGAGATAGGCGTCGGGAAAGCCCTTGAGGCGGTAAAGCGCCCGGAACAGATCCTCCGTGACAAAGCGCTGTGAGGTGATCTCGCCGGTGTCCGTCCATTTGAAGCTCGACGGTGGCGGGGCCAGGAACGGCGGCGCGTCATCGCTCTCGGCGCGCGCCAGGATGCGGCCGTCGCGGTCCAGCACATAGGCGGCCGAGAAGCCGTTGTCGTCCGCCAGGCTGCGCAGGAAGTGGCCGAAGGCGACAGGCGAGTCGGCCAGGGTCGGCGCCGCCTCGTTCAGCGTGCCGGCCATCGGCCCGACATGCTGGCTGATATAGGTGATCTGCTCGGCGACATAGGAGCGCGCCACGGTGGCGGAGTTTTCGACCACTGTGCGCACGCGTTGGCTGAACCAGGCGTCGACACCGCGGTTGACCAGCACGCCGAAGAACAGGGCCACGATGACGGCCGGGGCGACGGCCGCGACGGAGAACAGGCCGACGAAGCGCAGATGCAATCGCGCGCCAGCGTCGCTGGCTCGCGCATCAACCAGGTCCAGGAGCCGCCAGCCGACAATGCCGGCCACGCAGAGGATCAAGGCGAGGTTGAAGCCCAGCACCGCCAGGATGACCGTGGTGGCCGGTCCGATCGGCCCGGTGGTCGGCGGCGACGAGGCCAGCCCCACCGCCGTGGCGGTCAGGGCGACGGCCAGCCCGTAGGCCCCGCCGAGCGTAAAGCGCGATCGCAGTAGCTCGCGCCACCAGGCCCGGCTGAACCGGGTCGGCGGTCCTTCGAACTCCAGCACGGATGGAACGGACGCCATTCAACAAGTTTAAGGGGAGGTGTGCCCCAAACTCAACAGGTATGTGCCAATTAAGCGTCAGCGGTGTGTGCTTGGTTCGATGCAACCGATTGCGTGACCTACATCGGCGCGAGGTGTTTGCGCTGCGATACGGCCATTGACGCAACTTCGATGCGGTGCGCAACCAATGCAATACGCTTTCCAGCCAAGAGTGGATTCGTTCGCCACTGGAGTGCAGATTTATTGGATCCGCAAAGATCGGCGAGCCAATATTGGCCTAGAGCGCAGGAGTTGGTGACAATGAGTACGCCAGTCAGGTGTGACAACTGCCTGCATTTATGGCCATCGCACGGCATGGTAATAAGGAATGCCCGAGCTTCCATGAGCGGGAACAAAGAAGGGCCATGCCCAAGGTGTGGAGGAGTTGGCTCAGTACAAGACGGAGAATATATTTACGGGTCTGATGCTTCTGCTACCCTTTCACGCGGACCAGCATCGAGCTTCGCCGCTTTTAGAGAACTGTACGGAGCTTTCACAGCGCCTGATGTTCGGCGAACCGATCTTGAAGCAATCGAACTTTTGGCAAAATCCGCCAAAGCCGGCACCCTCGCGCCGGACGAAATTGCCGAAGCCGTCGCGGCAATCAATCCAAACATCGCCGAGACGATACGGAGCGATGCGGTTGCCTGGGCCAGCCTCGTTGTTGCGATTCTGGCGCTGCTCTTCGCGGTGTGGACTTGGTACGACGACAAGGCTGATAACGCGAGCCAGGTGGAACGAGATGAACGGTCGATTGCCGTTCTAAAAAGCATCCAACAAGCGCTCGAGGCTCAGGGCGTTGTAGCCAGCCAGGCTCCACAGGAACCAGTCGCTCCAAGTTCATCTCGTCAGCAGAGACGCCTGATCGCAAGAAAGGCAGAAAAGGCGGCTAGGAAGCAGCCTCGCCCAATTCCCAGCTAGTAGTGAGCGTTGGGCGTAGGGGCTTAGTTTGAACTACGCGCCAAAACAGCCCGTCTGAGCTGCGGCACCTCCCCTGCGCAGGTGCCCGGGAACAGGAATGCGGCCCGGCAACCACTAGCCGGTGGCACCACGCCCGCGCCTTATCGGCGCCCCCGCGTCATCTCGACGCCCAAATCCTGGATCTTCTTGCGCAGAGTGTTGCGGTTGAGGCCGAGGATTTCCGCGGCGCGCACCTGGTTGCCGCGCGTGGCCGACAGGGTCAGCTGGATCAGCGGTCGTTCGACCTCCTGCAGCACGCGGTCATATAGCCCGGCCGCCGGCAAGCCATCCGGCTGATCGGCGAAGTGCGACGACAGGTGGCGCTCCACCAGGCTGGCCAGGGTGACGGGGCCCTCGTCGGCATGGGCGGTGGGGGTGTGATCCTGCAGCTCGCGATCGACGATGCGGGCGGTGATCAGCTCCTCGGCATAGAGGGCGCACATCCGGCGGATCAGGTTTTCCAGCTCGCGCACATTGCCCGGCCAGGCGTGGGTCTTCATGCGGTCCAGGGCGCTGGAGTCGATGGTCTTGGAGGGCAGGCCTTCGCGGGCGGCGCGCAGCAGGAAGGTGCGGGCCAGGTCCGGAATGTCCTCGGTGCGGTCGCGCAGCGGCGGCAGGCGCACGGGGGCCACGTTGAGGCGGAAGAACAAGTCTTCCCGGAAAAGCCCTTGTTGGATCAGGCCGCGCAGGTCTCGGTTGGTGGCGGCGATGATCCGTACATTGGGCCGGCGGCCGGTCTTGGGGTTGAGCACCGGCTCAGTGCCGTCGATCACCCGCAGCAGGCGTGTCTGGGCGTCCAGCGGCATGTCGCCGATCTCGTCGAGGAACAGCGTGCCGCCATCGGCCTCGATCAGCCGGCCCTGGTCGCCCTCGCCGCGTCCGAAAAGTTCGGTCTCGACCCGCTCGCGCGGCACGGCGGCCAGGTTGATGACCACGAACTTGCCGTCGCGGCGGCGACCCAGTTCGTGCAGGGCGCGGGCCACCAGTTCCTTGCCTGTGCCGCTTTCGCCGAGAATCAGCACCGTCAGATCGGCGCCGACCAGCCGGGCGATCGTGCGATAGACCTCCTGCATCGGGGCCGAGCGGCCGATCAGCGGCAGGCGCTCGTCGCGCATGGCCCGGGCCTGGGCCTTGGAGGCCTCCGCGTCGGCCGGACGCGACAGGGCGCGGCGGGCGGCGGACGTGACGTCGTCCAGATCGAAGGGCTTGGAGATGTATTCGAACGCGCCCGCGTCGGCGGCGTTGACCGCCGTCAGCAGGGTGTTCTGGGCGCTCATCACGATGATCGGCAACTTGGGCCGTTCCTTGCGGATGCGCGGCAGAACGTCGAACACGTTCTCGTCGGGCATCATCACGTCGGTGACGATCAGGTCGCCCTCGCCGTCCATCACCCATTTCAGCAACGTGGTGGCGTTGCCCGTCGCCCGGACCTGATAGCCCAGCCGGGTGAAGGCCTGGCTGAGCACCAGACGCACCGAGCTGTCGTCGTCGGCGATCAGGATTTTCTTGCTGGCGGCGTTCATGCGTGGGCGTCTCCAGTGGAGGAAGCAAGCTTTCCGGTGGCCATGGGCAGCAGCACGCGGAACACCGTGCGGCCGGGCTCGGATTCGAAATCGATCAGTCCGCCGTGGCTGGTCACCAGCTTGGTGACCAGGGCCAGGCCCAGGCCCGTGCCGTTGGCCTTGGTTGTGACGAACGGCTGGAACAGGTGGTCGCGCAGGCTGTCGGGCACACCGGGACCGTTGTCCTGGACGCGAATCTCGATCGGCGCGCCCGCCGAGGCCTTGCCGTCGGCGCCGCGCACCCGGACGCCGGGACGCCAGGCGGTCTGGATCGACAGGATGCCCAGGCCGTCGCCGCGCATGTGGGCGGCTTCGGCGGCGTTCTTGACCAGGTTCAGGAACACCTGGATCAGGTGGTCCTCGTCGCCCCAGACATCCGGCAGCGACGGATCATAATATTCCTCCAGCGCCAAGCCGTCGGCGACGCCGTTGACGACCAGGGCGCGGACGCGGTCCAGAACCTGGTGGATGTTCACGGCCTCACGCGGGCTCGGGACCTCGTCGGAGAAGGCCTCCATGCGCTCCACCAAGCGGCGGATGCGGTCCGTTTCGTCCACGATAAGCTGGGCCAGCGGCTGGTCTGCGGCGCTGGCGCCGGTCTTCAGCAATTGGGCCGCGCCGCGAATGCCGGCCAGCGGGTTCTTGATCTCGTGGGCCAGCATGCGCCCCAGCCCGACCACCGAGCGCAGGCCGGCGGCGTCCGAGGCCCGCTCGACGCCCAGCACGCCCTTGACGTGCAGCGTCAACAGCACCGAGCCGTCGCCCAGCGGCGCAGCGGCGCCGTCCGCCTCGAACGGCGGCTGGCCGAACAGGTTGACCTCGACGCCGTGCTCGCGGACCAGCGCCCCTTCGAACAGGGCGCGGTCCATCATCGAGACCAGCACCGAGCCCGGCGGCAGGGCGGCGCGGAACCGGCCCCGGGCCAGCAGCGACAGGCCTTGGCCAAACAGCGCCTCGGCGGCCTCGTTGACCGCCACCAGGGCGCCTTCCCGGTCGACGACCAAGGCGGGTTCGGGGCTGAGGTCGAAGGCCGCGATCTTCAGGCTGTCGGCGATCTTGGTGGGGACGACGCGGGCATGATCGGTCATGCGGCGAGCCTCCGGTCGCCCAGCCACAGGTTGGCCAGGCCATCCTCGATCGCGGCGGGATCTTCCAGCCGGCACAGCGCCGAGCGGGCGATCCGGCGCGCTTCCTCGCTGTCGGGCCACGGCGCGGCCTCGATGTAGGAGGCAAGGTGCTTGCGGAACATCTTCAGGCCGACGCTCTGGCCGTAGAAGTCCAGGCTGCGGCGGAAATGGGTGACGGCGATGGCCAGGCGCTCGTCAGCATCCGGTTCGCGGAAGCCTTCGCCGCGCAAGGCCGCCTCGATGGCCTGGGCGATCCACGGACGGCCATAAACGCCGCGCCCGATCATCACGCCGTCGGCGCCGGACTGTTCGAGCGCCCGGCGGGCGGTGTCGCCGTCGACGATGTCGCCATTGACCAGCACCGGCACGCCGACCGCGGCCTTGACCGCCGCGACAGCCTCCCAGTCGGCCTCGCCCTTGTAGAACTGGCAGCGGGTGCGGCCGTGGACGGTGATGGCCTGGGCGCCGGCGTCCACCGCCCGGCGGGCGATGTCGGCGGCGTTGCGGCTGTGGTCATCCCAGCCCAGGCGCATCTTGACGGTGACCGGCACGTCCACGGCCTTGACGGCGGCGGCCACCAGGGCCTCGGCCAGGTCGGGCTCGCGCATCAGGGCCGAGCCCGAGGCGACGCCGCCGGTGACCTGTTTGGAGGGACAGCCGAAATTGAGGTCGATGATCTGGGCGCCGGCGTCGGCGGCCAACCGCGCGCCCTGGCCCATGAAGACGGGGTCACGGCCAACCAGTTGGACGACCATCAGCGGCAGGCCCTTACCTACCGCCGCGCGGCGCACGGCGTCGGGCCGACCTCTCGCGAATTCCGCGCAGGCGACCATTTCCGTCGCCACATAGGCCGCGCCGAGGCGGGTGGCGGTTTCCCTGAAAGGCAGATCCGAGACACCCGTCATCGGCGCGATCCATACGCGTCCGGGTACCTCGACCTTGCCGACTGCGAGAGTGTTGCTCATTTTATACGCATCCCCACCGCACTGTTTTTAGGCATATTGTGCGGCGCAGTAAAGCCCACATCGCTGGACAAGTTTCCGCATGCGGCTAAACAGCCACAATGACCTTCTCCGCCGTCATCGTCGCCGCTGGCTCCGGGACCCGCAGCGGCCCCGGCCAAGCCAAACAGTGGCGTATTGTGGCGGGCAAGCCCGTGTTGCGTTGGTCAGCCCAAGCGTTGCTGAACGCGGGGGCTCAAAGCCTTGTGATCGTGGCCGATCCGGGCGCGCGCGAAGCTCTGGACAACGCGTTACACGGCCTTTCAGGCTGGACGACGACGGCCGGCGGCGCGACGCGCGCCCTTTCCGTCCAGGCCGGGCTGGCCCTGTTGGCCGACCGCCCGGCCGATGAGCCCGTCCTGATCCACGACGCCGCCCGTCCCTTCCTCGGCGCCGCAACAATCGCCGCGCTCCTCACCGCCGTCGCGACCGCCGACGGCGCGATTCCAGCCTTGCCGGTGGCCGATACGCTGAAAAGCGCGGCGCTCGACGCTGGTCTTGTCACGAAACCGCGTGACAACCTCTGGCGCGCCCAGACTCCCCAGGCCTTCCGCCGGGAACGTCTGGTGAAAGCCTATACGGCATGGTCCGGACCGAGCGAACCGACCGACGATGCTCAGGTGGTCGAGGCCGACGGCGGGCGCGTGGTCGCGATCCCCGGCGACCCGATGCTGATGAAACTGACCTATCCGGAGGACTTCGCCATGGCCGAGCTGTTGGCGGGCGCCGCGCGCATCACCCGCATGGGCCAGGGCTTCGACGCCCATCGCTGGGGGCCGGGCCAATCCGTGTGGCTGTGCGGCGTGGAGATCGCTCACGACGAGACCCTGATCGGTCATTCCGACGCCGACGCCGGCCTGCACGCCCTGACCGACGCCATCCTCGGCGCGATCGGCGAAGGCGACATCGGCGACCACTTCCCGCCCACAGATCCGCAATGGAAGGGCGCGTCGTCGGACAAGTTCCTGATCCATGCCGTGGATCTCGTGCGAGCGCGGGGTGGGGCTTTGATCAATGTCGACGTGACCCTGATCTGCGAGCGGCCGAAGATCAAACCGCACCGCGCGGCCATGCGCGCGCGACTGGCCGAGATCCTCGACCTGCCGCTCGACCGGGTCAGCGTCAAGGCGACCACCACCGAAGGCATGGGCTTCACCGGCCGCGGCGAGGGTTTGGCGGCTCAGGCCATCGCCGTGGTCGAGACGCCGGCCTAGGGGCTGCGAACGGAGATCGGGACACACACTCCCCCATCGACATTGCCATGCGATCACCGGCCGTGGTGTGAGTGTGTCCCCGCATCAGCCGCAGGAGTCCCTTATGTTTCCGCTCGAAATCCAGACTCTGGCCCGCCTGCTGATCGATGAGGCCCGGCAAAGGTCCCTGCGGCTGGTCACGGCCGAAAGCTGCACCGGCGGCCTGGTGGCCGGCGCGATCTGCAACATTTCCGGGGCCTCCGACGTCTTCGAGCGCGGCTTCGTCACCTACACCAACCGCGCCAAGTCCGAGATGCTGGGCGTGCCGGGCGACTTGATCGCCGACCATGGCGCGGTGTCGGAGGTGGTGGCGCGAATGATGGCCGAAGGCGCGCTGGAGGCCAGCAACGGCCACGTCGCCGTGTCGATCACCGGCGTGGCCGGCCCCGGCGGCGGCTCGCCGCTGAAGCCGGTGGGCACGGTGCATTTCGCCGTGGCCCGCGCCAACCGCTCGGTCGTCCATCGCCACGAGCTGTTCGAGGGCGAGACCCGCGAAGGCGTCCAATTGGCGGCCGTGCGCACGGCGCTGGAGATGCTGCGCGAGGCGGTGGCCTAGCATGGCCGACCACCCGCCCAGCGACTCGCCCGGCCATTGGCGGCGGTTTGTCGGCCTCGGACTGTCTCGCGCCGCCCTGGCCAAGGCGGCCGGTCGCCAGACCGAGCTGCGCCACGCCGTCCGGGTGTCGGCGGCGGTGCTGGCGGCCTACGCCCTGGCGACCCTGTTGCGCCTGCCGCAGGGCTATTGGGCGGTGTTCACCGCCGTGATCGTCGTCCAGTCCAGCCTGGGCGCGACCATCACCGCCTCGATCGAGCGGCTGATGGGCACCGCCGTCGGGGCCGTGGTCGGCGCGGGGGCGGCGATGCTCCACGTCCGCTTCCCCGAGGCCGGCGGACCGATCCTGGCGATCACGGCGGCCCTGCTGGCCTTCATGGCCGCCGTCCGACCCGCGTTCAAGGTGGCCCCGGTGACCGCCGTAATCATGCTGATCGGCACGACCACCCACATGGACCCGCTGGTCGCCGCCTTCCTGCGGGTGGCCGAGATCACGGTCGGCAGCGTGGTCGGCATCGCAGCCACCCTGCTGATCTTCCCCGCCCGGGCCCACGCGTCGGTGGTGGAGAGCGTCGACAAGGTCACAAGCTTGCTGGCCGATTTGCTAGAGCATTATGCCCGCAAGCTGCGCGGCGGCGAAACCGAGTTCGACGCCCGCGCCCACTATGACGACACCCTCGCGGCCCTGGCCAAACTGCAGACCGCGATGGCCGAGGCCGAGCGCGAGAACGCCAGCAAGCTGAGCGACCATTCGGTGACCGACGCCCTGCCCCGCACGCTGTGGCGGCTGCGCAACGACTGCGCCCAGATCGGCCGGGCTCTGCGCGAGACCCTGCCCGCTCCGGGCCTGACCCTGCAGTCGGCGGCCATGCTTGGCGCCTGCGCGGCGTTCCTGCGCGCCTGCGCGGCGCTGCTGGCCGGCGCGCCTCGCCCCGACCGCCTGGCCTTCGGGGGGGCGCACCAGGCCTTTCAGACTGCGGTCGAGACCCTGCGCGAAACCGGCGGGACCCGCGCGCTCGGCTTTGACGACGCCGCCAGGGTGTTTGGGTTGGTGTTCGCCGTCGAGAACCTGTTCGGCAATCTCGGCGACTTCGAGGAGCGGGTGGAGGAGACGGCGGGGAAGCGGGGTTAGCTCTTCGCCCCATAGATCGCCGCCGCCCGCGCTTCGAAACAGCCGATCAGGGTATTGGCCGCGCGATCCAGATTGGCCGCCAGCAGCGCATCGAGCACGCGCGACTTGAACGCGAAGTCGATGACGAATTCCACAGATGTTCCAGAGACATGCGGCGAAAACCGCCACTGGTTCGATAGCCGCTTGAACGGCCCATAGAGCAGGCTGACGTCCACGCTCAGCGCCTCGGCGTCGCGCCGCACGCGGGTGGCGAACTTCTCGCGCAGGAACGAGAAGCCGACCTGGGCCTCGGCGTCGACGGTCGAGACCGCGCCTTCCACCCGGCTGTTCCAGGTACGCATGCTGGTCAGCCACGGCACGAACTGCGGATAGGACTCCACGTCGCCGACCAGGGTGAACAACTGCTCGGGCGCATAAGGCAGCACCCGGGTGACGACATGGCGATGCAAGGCTAGGCGCTCTTGAGGTCCAGCGCCCGGCGGGCCGCCGCCAGCTTTGCGAAATCCTCGCCGGCGTGGTGCGACGAGCGGGTCAGCGGGCTGGACGACACCATCAGGAAGCCCTTGGCCCGGGCGATCGCCTCATAGGCTTGGAACTCTTCCGGCGTCACGAAGCGGTCGATCGGCGCGTGCTTGCGGGTGGGCTGCAGGTATTGGCCGATGGTGATGAAATCGACGCCGGCCGAGCGCATGTCGTCCATAACCTGCATGACCTCCTCCTTGGCCTCGCCCAGCCCGACCATCAGGCCGGACTTGGTGAACTGGCTCGGATCGCGCTCCTTGACCCGCTCCAGCAGGCGCAAGGAGTTGTAGTAGCGGGCGCCAGGGCGGATCTTCAGATAGAGTCGCGGCACGGTTTCCAGATTGTGGTTGAAGACGTCCGGACGGGCATCGATGACCACGTTCTCGGCCCGGTCCTTGCGCAGGAAGTCGGGGGTCAGGATTTCGATGGTCGTGCCGGGCGCGGAGGCGCGAATTGCCAGCACCACCTGGGCGAAATGCAACGCCCCGCCGTCGGCCAGGTCGTCGCGGTCGACCGAGGTGATGACCACGTGCTTGAGGCCCATCTTGGCCACGGCTTCGCCCACGCGGCGCGGCTCGTCGGCGTCCAGAGGGTTGGGCATGCCTGTCGCGACATTGCAGAAGGCGCAGGCGCGGGTGCAGATTTCGCCCATGATCATCATGGTGGCGTGCTTCTGGCTCCAGCATTCGCCAATGTTGGGGCAAGCGGCTTCTTCGCAGACCGTGGTCAGCTTGTGCTCGCGAACGATGGCGCGGGTCTCATTGTACTGACCAGACCCGGGCGCGCGCACGCGCAGCCAGTCGGGCTTGCGCAGCACCGGCGTGTCGGGGCGGTTCTGCTTTTCCGGGTGACGGGCGCGCTCGCCTGGAACGCGGGCCTTCAACGTGTCGATCAAGGTGACCATAGTGCCTAGATCGGACTTCTTGGCCTCCGGATCAAGCATGCGATCTTGCATGTGGCCTAAAGGCGCGAAATGAGTGCCTGGAATGCGTCGCCAAGTTCTCGCCCTCCTGCTGGCCCTGCCCCTCGTCTCCTGCGGCGACGAGGCCGTCCGCTCGCCCTTCGCCGAGAGCCGCACGCCGCCCTCCTTGGCGGTGCGGTTCCAGCCGCCGCCTGGCTGGGCCTGGGGCTATGTGAAGGTCGGCGACGACGGCGTGCAGCGCTACGGCGTCTCGACCACGCCCAACGCGCCGCGCGGCCAGATCCTGATCCTGCCGGGCTATGGCGAACCGGCCGAGGTCTGGTTCGAGACGGCGCGGGACCTCAATGCCCGCGGCTATACGGTGTGGGTGCTGGAACGCCAGGGCCAGGGCGGCTCGGAACGCGCCAGCCCCTGGCGCGATCTGGGCCATGTCACCAGCTTCGCGCCCGACGTCACGGCGACCAAGGCCATGGTCAGGGCGGTGATCCGGCCGAACGGGCGTGACCCGTTCGCGGTGCTGGGACACGGCGACGGCGGGCTGGTGGCGCTGCGGGCGGCGGAAGAAGGTCTGCGGGCCGACTCGTTGATTCTGTCTTCGCCCAATTTCGACATCGCCGACCTGCCGCGCCCCAAGAGCGAACTGATCCGCATCGCGCGCTGGGCCCGGAGCCTGAAGCTCGGCTTCCTCCGCTATCCCGGTCAGGCCGGCTGGAAACGCGACGCAGGGGTCGATGGCGCGCTGAGCCACGACAAGGCCCGGGGCGGCGTGCAGCAGGCCTGGCAACTGGCTAATCCCGACCTGCGGATGGGCGCGCCAAGTCTGGCCTGGTACGCGGCCTTCTACGACGCGGTCGACGCCGTGGGCCGCGATCTCAAGCGCGTGCGGGTTCCAGTCGTCATGCTCGACGCGGGCCAGGACTCCAAGGTTCTGCCCGCCCCGCAACGCACTGTCTGCGCCGCCCTGCCCGCCTGTGTCGAAACCCGCTATCCCACCGCCCGTCACGCCCTCCACCTTGAGGCGGACTCGGTGCGCGGTCCCTGGCTGGCCGCCATTGACGACATGGTCCGCGCCCCCATGGCCTATCCGCCACCCCGGCGTTGAAGGGCCAATCCTTGAACGCCGAGGCGTCGATCGCATTTCAGAGGGATCGGTGCGGTGACGTGCGCGTCACCGGACTTTGCAAAGCCAGGCTCCATCGCTAGGGTCCCGCTTCAATCAGACGAGCGCGCCACGTCGCGCTTGGGGAGGTTTCGCCGGCATGCCGGTCGTATTTGACGCTCAGGCGGGCCAGAAGGCTCTCTTCGACGCCCTGTTGGACGCCCGTGACAAGTACGGGGCCCGAAAACCGATCCTGGAAGATCAGGACCGCAATCCGCTCAGCTATACCGATCTGATCCGCGCCGCGTTTGCCCTGGGCCGAAAGATCGCGGCCATGACCCAGCCGGGCGAGCATGTCGGCATCCTGCTGCCGTCAGGCTCCGGGGCGGTCGTGACCTTCTTCGCCCTGCACGCCTTCGGCCGCGTGCCGACCATGCTCAACTTCACGGCCGGCCTGCGCAACCTGCGCGCCGCCTGCGAGCTGGCCGGGGTCAAGCGGGTGCTCACGGCCCACAAATTCATCGAGCTGGGCAAGCTGCACGACATCGTCGACGCGCTGGGCGAAAAGGCGACGATCACCTATCTGGAAGACGTGCGCGGCACGATCGGCACCGGCGACAAGCTGTTCGCCGCCGTGGCCGGGGCCTTTCCCCGCACCCTGCGCGCCCATGCCAAGCCGTCGGATCCAGGCGTGGTGTTGTTCACCTCGGGCAGCTTCGGCGCCCCGCGCGGCGTGGTGTTGAGCCAGGCCAACCTGGTCTCGAACGCCGAGCAGATCGCCAGCCATATCGCGCTGGACCCGGCCTGGGTGTTCTTCAACCCGCTGCCGATCTTCCACTGTTTCGGCCTGACCGGCGGCGTGATCCTGCCGCTGTTGAAGGGCATGAAGGCCTTCCAGTATCCCTCGCCCCTGCACACCAAGCAGATCCCGGCCCTGGTCAAGGACACCGGCGCCTCGGTGCTGTTCGCCACCGACACCTTCCTCAACCACTATGCCCGCGCCTCGGACAGCGATGAGCTTTCTGGTCTGAGGTTCATCGTCTGCGGCGCTGAAAAGGTTCGCGAAGAAACCCACAACCTCATCAACGAGAAGTTTGGTGACGTGCCGGTTTTGGAGGGTTACGGGGCGACCGAGGCCTCGCCGGTGATCGCGGTCAACAAGCCCGAGGACAACCGCCGGGGCACGGTCGGCGGTCTGCTGCCCGGTCAGGAGTGGAAGATCGAACCGGTTGAGGGGATCGCCGGCGGCGGCCGCCTGCTGGTGCGCGGCCCCAACATCATGTCGGGCTATCTGCGCGAGGACGGCGGCGTCGACGCCCCCGAGGACGGCTGGCACGACACCGGCGACGTGGTGAACATGACGGACGACCTGTGGGTCACCATCAAGGGTCGGGTGAAGCGCTTCGCCAAGATCGGCGGCGAAATGGTCTCCCTGACCGCCGCTGAGGACCTGGCCAGCGCGGTCTGGCCCGACGGCCGCCACGCGGTGATCTCGATGCCCGACAAGAAGAAGGGCGAGAAGCTGGTTCTCGTCACCGACTGCCAGAACGCCGCTGTCACCTCGCTGGTCGCCCACGCCCAGAGCATCGGCGCGCCGGAACTGGCCGTGCCGCGCAAGATCCTCAAGGTGCAGGAAGTGCCGGTGCTGGGCAGCGGCAAGACCGACTATGTCGCCATCCAGCGGATGGCCGATCAGGACGCGAAGGCCGCCTAGGGCATTTTTCGAGCGAAGTGGTTCCGGTTCGCGTGAAGAAAAATGTGTCAAAACAAAAGATTAGAGCTCACGGCCTGACGCAGTCAGGTCGGGAAATGCTCTAATGCGATTGGGGACAGGCGCATGCGCCTGTCCCCAGCCTCGCCATCAATCGCTGGAGGGAAGATCATGGAACGCTTGAACGTGTGGGCGCCGCGGGTGCTTAGCCTGCTTCGGATCATCGCCGCCCTGCTCTTCATGCAGCATGGCCTGATGAAGGTGTTCCACTTCCCGGCCGCCCAGCCCGGGTCGCCCGATCCGCTGCCGACCTTGCTGCTGGTCGCCGCTTGGCTGGAGATCGTCGGCGGCGCGCTGCTGGCGCTCGGCCTGTTCACCCGGCCGGTCGCCTTCATCCTGTCGGGGCAGATGGCGGTGGCGTATTTTCTGGCCCATTTCAGCAAGGGCTTCTGGCCGGCCCTGAACGGCGGCGAGGCGGCGATCCTGTTCTGCTTCGTGTTCCTGTACCTGGCGTTCGCCGGGCCGGGTGAGTTGAGCATCGACGCCCAAGTGCGCAAGCGGCCGTAGTTTTCCCCTTCTCCCCTTGCGGGAGAAGGTGTCAGCGAAGCTGACGGATGAGGGTTGAAGAACGAAAACGCCGCGCCTGGCTTCAAAGCTGGGCGCGGCGTTTGGCTTTTGAGAGACCCCTGATCCGTCGGCCTTCGGCCGCCACCTTCTCCCGCAAGGGGAGAAGGATCAGATCAGATGTGCAGCACTCGCCCATAGGCGTCGAGCGCCGCCTCGTGCATGGCCTCGCTCATCGTTGGGTGAGCATAAACGATGCCGTGAAGGTCTTCCTCGGTGGCTTCCAGGGTGATGGCGGTGACGAAGCCCTGGATCATCTCGGTGACCTCATGGCCGATCATGTGGGCGCCGATCAGGGCGCCGGTCTTGCCGTCGAAGATCGTCTTGACGAAGCCCTCGGTCTCGCCGGCCGCCACGGCCTTGCCATTGACCTTGAACGGGAAGCGGCCGGCCTTGACCTCGATCCCGGCCGCCTTGGCTGCGGCTTCCGTCAGGCCCACCGAGGCGACCTGCGGGTTGGCGTAGGTGCAGCCGGGGATGGGCGAGTGTACGGCGGGCGTCTTGTAGCCGGCGATGTGCTCGGCGGCGTGGATGCCCTCGTGGCTGGCCTTGTGGGCCAGCCACGGCGGGCCGGCGGCGTCGCCGATGGCGTAGAGGCCCGGGACATTGGTCTCGCCGTGCTTGCCGGTGACAACATGGCCGCGTTCGAGGGTCAGGCCCACCGACTCCAGCCCCTCGGTATTGGGGGCGATGCCCACCGCGACGATGCAGACGGCGGCGGTCAGAACTTCGGCCTTGCCGCCGGCCTCGATGGCCACCGAGACGCCGGTGGCGGTCTTCTCGACCTTGGTCACCTTGGCGCCGATGCGGAAGGCGATGCCGCGCTTCTCAAAGGCTTTCTGGGCGGCCTTTGAGACCTCGGCGTCCTCGACTGGCATGATGCGATCGACGGCCTCGACGACGGTCACCTCGGCGCCCAGGGCGCGGTAGAAGCTGGCGAACTCGATGCCGATGGCGCCCGAGCCGATGACCACCAGCGACTTGGGCATGGCCTTGGGGGCCAGGGCGTCGCGATAGGTCCAGATCTTGTCGCCGTCCGAGACCGCGCCGATGGCGGGGATGTCGCGAGCCCGGGCGCCGCTGGCCAGGATCACGCTGCCGGCCTGGATCGTGCGGCTGCCGCCGGCCTTCAGGGCCACGACCACCTTCGGAGACGGCGTGCCCTTTTCCAGCCGGGCCTCGCCCTCGACGACCTCGATCTTGTGCTTCTTCATCAGGAAGGCGATGCCGTTCGACATGGTCTTGGCCACGCCGCGTGAGCGGTCGATGATCTTGGCGAAGTCGAACGAGGCCTTCTCGACCGCCAGGCCATAGCCGCCGAGGTGGGAGAGCTGCTCGAAGATCTCGCCGGACTTCAGTAGCGCCTTGGTCGGGATACAGCCCCAGTTGAGGCAGACGCCGCCCAGGTTCTCGCGCTCGATGATCGCCGTCTTCAGGCCCAGTTGGCTGGCGCGGATCGCGGCCACATAGCCGCCGGGGCCGGCCCCGATGACGACGACGTCGAATTCCGTGGACATGGTGTTCTTACCCTAGGTTTGACGCCTTCGGGGGGAGCCGGCGGGCGTCGGTCGATCGGCCCCAAGGCCGGTCCAGGAGAGAGTGTCTAAAGCAGCGCCTCGACGGCGAGCGTCAGGTCTTCGGGCTTGGTGGTCGGCGCGAAACGTTCGACCACCTCGCCGTCACGGCCGATCAGGAACTTCGTGAAGTTCCACTTGACGCCCTCGGTGCCCAGCAGGCCCTTCTGCTCGTGCTTCAGATAGGCATAGAGCGGGTGGGCGTCAGGGCCGTTGACGTCGATCTTGGCCAGCACCGGGAAGGTCACGTCATAGGTCAGCGCGCAAAAGCTGGCGATCTCCTCGGCGGTCCCTGGCTCCTGCGCCCCGAACTGGTTGCAGGGGAAGGCCAGGATCGTGAAACCGCGGTCCTTGTAGTCCCGGTACAGCGTCTCCAACCCCTCATATTGCGGGGTGAAGCCGCACTTGCTGGCCGTGTTGACGATCAGCAGCACCTGGCCGCGATAGTCGGCCAGGCTCGTGTCGTGGCCGTCTAGCGTCTTGGCGGAGAAGTCGTAGACCGACATCGTCGTTCCCCGCCTAGACCAGCAGCGTCAGCGGCTCTTCGATCAGCGGCTTGAAGGCGGCCAGGAACCTGGCCCCGATCGCGCCGTCGACCACCCGGTGGTCGCAGGTCAGGGTGATGGTCATCACCGTGGCCACGGCCAGCTCGCCATTCTTCACGACCGGCCGTTGCTCGCCGGCGCCCACGCTCATGATCGCGCCCTGCGGCTCGTTGATGATCGAGGCGAACTGCTTGATGCCGAACATGCCCAGGTTGGAGACCGAGAAGGTGCCGCCCTGGAATTCCTCGGGCTTGAGCTTCTTGGACTTGGCGCGGGCCGCCAGGTCCTTCACCTCGGCTGAGATCTGGGCCAGGCCCTTGGTCTCGGCGGCGCGGACGATCGGGGTGATCAGTCCGCCGTCGATGGCCACAGCCACGGCGATGTCGGCGTGCTTGTGCATCGCGATGCCCTCGGGCGTGTAGGAGGCGTTGGCCTCCGGCACGCGCTTGAGCGCCACGGCGCAGGCCTTGATGACGATGTCATTGACCGACACCTTGACGCCCTGGCCTTCCAGCAGGCGGTTGATCTTGGCGCGGGCGGCCAGCAGGGCGTCGATCTCCAGATCGATGACCAGCGGGAAGTGCGGCACGTCGCGGAAGCTGTCGGTCAGGCGGCGCGCGATGGTCTTGCGCATGCCGTCCAGCGGGATCAGGTCGTAGGAGCCGGCGGGGATGCCCATCTGCTCCAGCGACAGAACCTTGCGCGGCTCGGCGGCGGCCGTCGGAGCCGAGGCGGCCGCAGCGGCCTTGGGAGCGGCAGCGGCAGTCGCGCCGCCCTTGCCGGCGGCCTCGACGTCGGCCTTGACCACGCGGCCGTGGGGCCCCGAGCCGGTGATGGCCTTCAGGTCCAGGCCGGCGGCCGAAGCCAGGCGGCGAGCCAGGGGCGAGGCGAACACGCGGTCGCCGGTCGGCGCGACGGCGGGCGCAGCCTTGGCTGGGGCAGCGGTTTCGCCAGCGGCCTGGACAGGCGCAGCGGGCGTCGGGGCGGCCTTTGGCGCCTCGGCGACGGGAGCGGCCGCGGCCGGCGTCGGAGCCGGGCTTTCGCCCTCGCCCGTCAGCTTGGCGATCTGGGCGTTGACCTTGACGTTCTCGGTCCCGGCCTCGACCAGTATGGCTTCGATCACGCCTTCATCGACGGCTTCCACCTCCATCGTCGCCTTGTCGGTCTCGATCTCGGCGATCACGTCGCCGGCCTTGACGGTGTCGCCAACCTTGACGTGCCACTTGGCGAGGGTCCCCTCCTCCATGGTAGGCGACAGGGCGGGCATCAGGATGTCGATCGACATTGAGAGTCTTCCTCAAGCGTTCGGGACGGCTTCGACCAAGGTGGTCGGCGTCCAGCGAGCCTTGCGACGGGCAAGGCGTTGTTCGTCCGTTTCGTCATGATAGTCCAGCCGTTCAGGCTCGCGCTCGGCGAAACCCGGCAGGTCGGTCCCCACGACATTGAGGGTGGCGTAGGCCTGGCCCTCGTCCTCGATCAGCGCCGCGACGTAGACGGCGCATTCGCGGCAGATCAGAAAGTCCACCTTGCGGCGTCCGAACCGGTAACGCGTCAGCGACCCCGGCGCGGCGGTGATGTGCAGCCGGCTGCCTGGATCACTGGTGGTCCGCGCGCCGTGCCGACGGCAGAAGCCGCATTGGCAGGCCCGCAACGCCAGCTCGGCCACCGGCTTGCCGGGGTCGAGCTGCACATGGACCGCGCCGCAGTGGCAGGAGCCGTTGAGGGTGTTAGTCATTAGCCCCTCCCACTACCCGCGCGACTGCGTACGGATTGCTTCCACAGGTGTAGCCGCCAAGTTGGTCTTCGGACTTCATCATTGGCTGAACGTCCAAATGGGAAGTCCGCTTTTTTTACCCCATCGGCCATTCAAGTAACCACTGACGATTTCGCCCTCAGTTAAGTGCTTAGCGACTAAGGCTTTCAAACAGCCCGAAAGCTGACGGTTGCTCATTTCGGAAACTGGAACGACAGCTTGAAAAACTTTCTCCAAGCTGTCGTACACAGTGATTTCCCAACGGAGACCGCTGGCCATTAGCGGTAGCAGACCGCCTTGGCCGCCTTGACGATCTTGGGGACCGACGGCAGCGACAGGGCTTCAAGATTGGCCGCATAGGGCAGCGGCACGTCTTCCTGGTGAACCCGCAGCGGCGGGGCGTCCAGATAGTCGAAGCCGAACTCGGTGATGCGGGCGACAATCTCGGCGCCGACGCCCATCGGGCCCCAGCCCTCCTCGACCGTCACCAGACGGTTGGTCCGCTTGACGCTTTCAAGGATCGTGGCGTGGTCCATCGGACGGATCGTGCGCAGGTCGACGACCTCGGCCTCGACGCCCTCCTTGGCCAGTTCCTCGGCGGCTTGCAGGGCAAAGCCGACCATCCGCGAATAGGTGGCGATGGTGACGCTGGGACCGGTGTGACCCTCGGCGACGAAACGACGGACCTTGGCCTTGCCGATCGGCACGACCCAGTCCTCGACATCCGGGATGTCGAACTCGTGGCCGTACATCATCTCGTGTTCGAGGAAGACGATCGGGTTCGGGTCGCGGATGGCGGCCTTCAACAGGCCCTTGGCGTCGGCCGCGTCATAGGGCGCGATGACCTTCAGGCCGGGGACGTTGCCGTACCAGGCCGCGTAGTCCTGGCTGTGCTGGGCGCCGACCCGCGAGGCCGCGCCATTGGGGCCGCGGAACACGATCGACGACTTGATCTGGCCGCCTGACATGTAGAGCGTCTTGGCGGCCGAGTTGATGATCTGGTCGATCGCCTGCATGGCGAAGTTCCAGGTCATGAACTCGACGATCGGCTTGAGGCCGGCCATGGCCGCCCCGACGCCGAGGCCGGCGAAGCCGTGCTCGGTGATCGGGGTGTCGATGACGCGCTTGTCGCCGAACTCCTGCAACAGATCGCGGCTGACCTTGTAGGCGCCCTGGTACTGGGCGACTTCCTCGCCCATCAGGAAGACCTTGTCGTCGCGGCGCATCTCCTCGGCCATGGCGTCGCGCAGGGCGTCGCGCACGGTGATCTTCTTCATCGGCGTGCCGGCCGGGATTTCCGGATCAGCGAAGGTCGAGGCGGCCGAGATCGGGCCAACGGCCGGAGCCGCGGCGGCGACCGGCGCGGGCACCGGAGCGGCTTCGGCGGCGGGCGCGGCGGCCGGAGCCGGGGAAGCGGCTTCCCCCTCGCCCTTCAGCGTGGCGATCGAGGTGTTGACCTTGACGTTCTCGGAGCCGGCCGGAACCAGGATGGCTTCGATCACGCCTTCATCGACGGCTTCGACTTCCATTGTCGCCTTGTCGGTCTCGATCTCGGCGATCACGTCGCCGGCCTTGACGGTGTCGCCGACCTTGACCACCCATTTGGCCAGGGTGCCCTCTTCCATCGTCGGGGAGAGAGCAGGCATTAGAATATCGATCGCCATTAAAGGGCCTCCACTGGCCAAATAGGACGATCGTCACGTCCTAGTACGTAGGGAATCGCACCGGAAGACAGTTTGAAAGCATCTCCAGGCCGGCGATCAGTTCTCATAAAATAGCTTCCCATGACCAGCATCGCTGCGGAGGCGCATTCCTCCTTGCCGCCCGAAGCGCCGGTTACTGGATTGCGACTGCTCTTGGGATACGCGAAACAGACCGACAAGGACCTGAGCGTCTTGCCGTCGACGACCTGCTCGTCGAGCTTTGTACGCCAGTGCCCGACGAGCACCTTCTTGTTGCCCGGATACCAGAGAAAGGCCTGGCCTTGGGCATCGGTATACTCGACCTGGGTTCCATGCTGGCCGTCACCGCCTATGACGGTCACGTCACGCAGGAAGCTCTGAACATAGGTCTCAAACTCCGCCGTCGTCATCGTCTGTGGCGCGGTTTCGTGCGCCTTAAACTCGAAAATGGCGCGCTCGGGATCATACTTCATATAGGCGCTAGAGCCTTCGAACGGCTTTGGCGGCGCGGCTTCCGCCGCCTGCCCCGCCGCGAACGCGTCGGCCCAGGCCACCGGCTTGATGGAGCCCGCGACGACCATGCAGAGCGCCACTCCCAGGAGTACTTTGCCCCGCACGTCAGGCCTCCAGATAGACGTCGGTATAGAGTTCGGAGGGATCCGGCTCGGGGCTGGTGCGGGCGAACTCGGCGGCTTCGGCGACGATGCGCTTCACCTCGGCGTCGACCACCTTCAGATCGTCCTCGGTGACGCCGACCTTGGCCAGGCGTTCCTTCAGGTGGTCGATCGGATCGCGGGTCTGCTTGACGTTATCGACCTCGTCCTTGGTGCGGTACTTGGCCGGGTCGGACATCGAGTGGCCGCGATAGCGATAGGTCTTCATCTCGAGGATGAAAGGACCCTGGCCGCTACGGGCGTGCTCGGCGGCGCGGGCGCCGGCCTCGGCGACGGCCGTGACGTCCATGCCGTCGACTTCCTCGCCGGGGATCCGGAAGGATGTGCCGCGCTTGTGGAAGGCGGTTTCCGACGCCGAACGCTCGACGCTGGTGCCCATGGCGTACTGGTTGTTCTCGATCACATACACGACCGGCAGCTTCCACAGCTGGGCCATGTTGAAGCTTTCGTAGACCTGGCCCTGGTTGGCCGCGCCGTCGCCGAAATAGGCGAAGGCCACGTTTCCGTTGCCCCGGTAATGGTTGTTCAGCGCCAGGCCGGTGCCGAGCGAGACTTGGGCGCCGACGATGCCGTGGCCGCCGTAGAAGCCGGTTTCGATGTTGAACATGTGCATCGAGCCGCCCTTGCCGCGCGACGAGCCGCCCGCGCGACCGGTCAGCTCGGCCATGACTTCCTTTGGATCCATGCCGGCGGCCAGCATGTGGCCGTGGTCACGGTAGCCGGTGATGATCTGGTCGCCCTTGACCTTGATCGACTGCATGCCGACCGCGATGGCTTCCTGACCGATGTAGAGGTGGCAGAAACCGCCGATCAGGCCCATGCCGTACAGCTGGCCGGCGCGCTCCTCGAAGCGGCGGATCAGCAGCATGTTCTGGTAGAATTTCAGAAGCTCGTCCTTGCCGACGAAGGTGTTGACACCGGTGGCGTCGGCCTTCCCCGCGGGGGCTTCACCCTTGCGCGTGCGCGCCATTCAACTCTCCCTGGCCAATCTTCATCGCGGCCCTGCTCCTGGAAGCTCACCGTGCGAACCAACCTTCGGTTCCGCGCCGATGAGCCCTTGGTCAAACCCGAAAACAGGTCAGGTTCGCCTGATCCCGTCGGCAGCTCCGCAGAAACCAATCCGTACGGCGCCTTAGCGCTGGGTACGGATCACGTAGTCCTTGGGGTCGGCATATCCGAGGAGAGAACGCGCGCGCTCCTCCAACAGGTCCTCCGACAAACTGCCGCTGCGTAATAGACGAGCGCGGGCCTCAAGGTCCATCCTTTCGGCGTGGATCTTCTTCAGCTCCAGCGTCTCGGCGGCAAGATCTGCGTTGCGCTGCGACGTCGATAACAGGCCCCGTTCGCCCGTCAGGGCGTGAAACACGAAGTAAGTGATCAACAGGAGAAGCGCCGCAGTCGGCAGGAAGGGTTGCAGTCGGGCGAACATCATCGATTCCCAGCAGGGGAAGTTTACCCTGCCCGATCATGCTTAACGCCTTACTAAACGGGCGGTTTGGGCAGGTGACCGCAAGAGATCGAAAGCAGCATCATAACGCTTTCATTTGAGATGGTTTCAAAGGCATCTAGATACCGCATTGCAGCATCTAAACAGCCGTTTCGGCGCGTTTTTCACGGCGCTGCGGCCGCCCGGTCAGTTTTGCTTTTAGAAAAATTGTTGGTGAACCTTGGCGCCGGGCGCCTGGCGTTTAGGCGGTTGCGTCAGAATCACCTGCCGCGCGAACGTGTTCAAACAAAAAGGGGCGGCGCCGAAGCGCCGCCCCCTGTCGTTCGTTGGCGGAGATTAGCGTCCCTTGAGGACCGCGCGACCGGCATAGACGGCCTGGTCGTCGAGGGCTTCCTCGATGCGCAGCAGTTGGTTGTACTTGGCCAGCCGGTCCGAGCGGGCCAGCGAGCCGGTCTTGATCTGACCGCAGTTCAGGGCCACGGCCAGGTCGGCGATGGTGCTGTCCTCGGTCTCGCCAGACCGGTGGCTCATGACGCTGGTATAGGCGGCACGGTGGGCCATATCGACGGCGTCGATAGTTTCCGACAGGGTGCCGATCTGGTTGACCTTGACCAGGATCGAATTGGCCAGGCCCTGATCGAGACCGATCTGCAGGCGCTTGGGATTGGTGACGAACAGGTCATCGCCCACCAGCTGGACCTTCTTGCCCAGCGTGTCGGTCAGCAGCTTCCAGCCCTCGAAATCGTCTTCCGACATGCCGTCCTCGATCGACAGGATCGGGAACTTGTCGGCGAGGCCGGCCAGGTAGTCGACCATCTGACCCGGATCCAGGCTCTTGCCCTCGCCTTCCAGCTCGTACTTGCCGTTCTTGAAGAACTCGGTGGCGGCGACGTCCAGGCCCAGCACGAAGTCCTCGCCCGACCTGTAGCCGGCCGCCTCGCCCGCCTTGACGATGAAGGCCAGGGCGTCTTCGGCCGAGCCGAGATTGGGGGCGAAGCCGCCTTCATCGCCGACATTGGTGTTGTGACCGGCGTCCTTCAGGGCCTTCTTCAAGCCGTGGAAGATTTCCGCGCCCATGCGCAAGGCCTCGGCGAAGGTCGGGGCGCCTGTCGGCAGGATCATGAATTCCTGGATATCGATCGGATTGTCGGCATGGGCGCCGCCATTGATGATGTTCATCATCGGCACCGGCAGCACGCGAGCGCTGACGCCGCCGACATATTTGTAGAGCGGCAGGCCGGCCGATTCGGCGGCGGCCTTGGCGGTGGCCAGCGACACGCCGAGAATGGCGTTGGCGCCCAGGCGGCTCTTGTTGGCCGTGCCGTCCAGGGCGATCATCAAGGTGTCGAGGCGGCGCTGGTCCTCGGCGTCCACGCCCGACAGCGCGTCGAACAGCTCGCCATTGACCGCATCGACCGCCGACTTCACGCCCTTGCCGCCGTAGCGACCCTTGTCGCCGTCGCGCTTCTCGACCGCTTCGTGGGCGCCTGTCGAGGCCCCCGAGGGCACGGCGGCGCGGCCAAACGCGCCGTCTTCGAGGACGACATCGACCTCGACCGTCGGATTGCCGCGGCTGTCGAGGATTTCGCGGGCGATGATGTCGACGATCTCGGTCATGGGAGCTCCCTTTCAAAAGGCGCTTCCCCTTACCGGCGCAGACCCCGAACCGCAACCGGCGCGGGACGTCATCGTCCGAACGACCGTATGCCCTCAGGCCTGCAGCGCCGGCGGCGACCAGCCCTTGCCGAGCCGGAACTTGACCCGGTCGGAACCGAAATCGAGCTCGACCCGCGCGAACATCTTCAACACGTCCACCCCCAGCAGCACCGCTGGCCGCTTGTTGAGCTCCCAGAGGTCGAAGATATGCAGGTCGGCCAGCACCAGCGGCAGGTTGGTCATTCGCAGCGACCCCAGCTCGATCGAGCGGACGATCCGGAACTCGCCGAGCGTCGCCTCCCCTGCCGCGCCGATCAGATGAACCGCCATGCTCGGCTCGGGCCGGCGGCGCAGCCGCAGCTTGATGGCCTCGGCCAGGGCCAGGTTGCCGATGCTGGCGCCGGACCCTGAATCGATGAAGGCCACGCAGCGCACGCCGCTGACCCGCGCATTGGCGATCGTCAGACGTCCAAAACGCTGGTCGGCGATGACCGAGACCTCTCTCACCCCCGAAAAGGCCGGGCTGAGGGCGCTGCTACGACGCACCTCCAGTCGGTGGCGTCGGAAATCCATCACCACGTTGCGGTCCTCGAGCATGTCGATGCCCATCAGGCCATCGACTCCGAGTCGCTCAGGCGGCAGGACCGGAAGCTGGGCGTTCCTCATCCGCGAGTCGCCCGACACCATAAGCGCCACCTTCGCCGTCGGTGTCAGGGCCGAGCCGCTGACGCCGTGCAGCATCACGTCCTTCCCGCGCTCCAACCCCAGGCGCTCGGCCAGGGGGACGGAGATGGCGCTGCGGTCGGCGCCGGTATCGACCACGAAGTTGAAGGGGCCCTTCCCATCGATGAACACCTCGACGGTCATGCGGTCGGAGGCGTCCAGCGCGGTGTCGACGAAGATGGCTTGCTGGTCGGGCGCGACCAAAGGCCCTGCGGAGGACTGCGCCTGGGGCGCGATGGCCGGGGGCGCGGGCGTCGTGGATCTAGCCAGGGCCTGTTCGGCCAGTAGCGACAATCCCAGTCCCGCCGTTAGATTTCGGCGTGTGAGCATGGGCGGATCTCCCTTGTTACCAAGATAACATGGTTTTTCGACGAGATTGCCGAAAACGCCGTTCTTTGGAACACGGGTCAAGCCGTCGCGGCCTGGGGAAAAATGCGAAAAGGCGGCGATCCGGAGATCGCCGCCTTTCAGGCATCGTCGTGTCGCCCCGCCGGAGCGGAGAGACCGCGAAACTAGTCTTCCTTCGGCGTCAGGATCTGCTTGCCGTTATAGAGACCGGTCTTCAGGTCGACGTGGTGCGGACGACGCAGTTCGCCCGAGTCCTTGTCTTCCACGAAGGAATTGGCGCCCAGGGCGTGGTGCGACCGGCGCATGTTCCGGCGAGAAGGCGAAGTTTTTCTTTTGGGAACGGCCATCGAAGAGGACTCTGCTCGCTGAGCTTGGAAACTGGAGACGGCGACTCGGGAAGGACCCAGGCCGCCGTGTGAGGGCGCGTCTATGCCTGAAACTCCCCGAGGATGCAACCGGGGTTGTTAGACGAGTCTGCCCTGCTCCTTCGCCGCCGCGATGAAGCTCGCAAATAGCGGATGCGGGGCGAACGGGCGGCTCTTGAGCTCGGGGTGATATTGCACGCCGATGAACCACGGATGGTCCTCGCGCTCGACGATCTCGGGCAGCACGCCGTTGGGCGAACGGCCGGTCAGTTTCAGGCCGGCGTCCTCCATCAGGTGGGCGTAGCCGATATTGACCTCGTAGCGGTGCCTGTGGCGCTCGCTGATGTCCGTCGTGCCGTAGATGCCAGCGACCTTCGAGCCGGGCGTCAGGACGGCGTCATAGGCCCCCAGGCGCATAGTGCCGCCCAGGTCATCGTTGCTGCGCCGCTGGACGGTCTCGTTGCCCTTGATCCACTCGGTCATGATGCCGACCACGGGACGATCGGTGGGGCCAAACTCGCTGGACGAGGCGTCCTTGACGCCCGCCACGTTTCGCAACACCTCGATCACCGCCATCTGCATGCCAAAACAGATGCCGAAATAGGGCACCTTGCGTTCGCGGGCGAATTGGGCGGCTCGAATCTTTCCTTCAGCCCCCCGCTCGCCGAAGCCGCCGGGCACCATGATGGCATGGGCGTTCTCCAGGCGGGCCGCGGCCGCACCGGGGTCGCCCTCGAAGGTCTCGCTCTCGACCCAGTCCAGATTGACCTTGACCTTGTTGGCCAGGCCGCCGTGGTGCAGGGCCTCGATCAGCGACTTATAGGCGTCCTTCAAGACCGTATATTTGCCGACCACGGCGATGGTCACCTCACCGTCGGGGTGGTTGACGGTCTGGTCGATGGCTTCCCAGCGGCTGAGGTCGGGCTTGGGCGCGTCGCCCATGCCGAACACTTCCAGCACCTCGGCGTCCAGGCCTTCCTTGTGATAGTCGATCGGCACTGCATAGATCGAGGCGCTGTCCATAGCCTGGATCACGGCGCTGGGCCGCACGTTGCAGAACTGGGCGATCTTGCGCTTTTCCTCGACCGGGATCTCCTGCTCGCAGCGGCAGAGCAAAATGTCCGGCTGTATGCCGATCGAGCGCAGTTCCTTGACCGAGTGCTGGGTGGGCTTGGTCTTCATCTCGCCGGCCGTCTTGATGAAAGGCAGCAGCGTCAGGTGCACGTAGCAGCTCTGGCCGCGCGGCAGGTCCTGGCGCAGTTGGCGGATGGCCTCGAAGAACGGCAGGCCCTCGATGTCGCCCACCGTGCCGCCGATCTCGACCAGCACGAAGTCGACCGGCTTCTCGCCGGTCTCGTCCATCGCCGGCGAAAGGACAAAGTTCTTGATCTCGTTGGTGACGTGCGGAATCACCTGGACGGTCGCGCCCAGATAGTCGCCGCGCCGTTCCTTCTCGATGATCGTCTTGTAGATCTGGCCGGTGGTGATGTTGTCGGCCTTGGTCGCCGACACGCCGGTGAAGCGCTCGTAGTGGCCCAAGTCCAGGTCGGTCTCGGCCCCGTCGTCGGTGACGAAGACCTCGCCGTGCTGATAAGGGCTCATCGTGCCCGGATCGACGTTGAGATAGGGGTCGAGCTTACGAAGGCGGACCTTGTAGCCTCGCGCCTGCAGGAGCGCTCCGAGCGCTGCGGAGGCGAGGCCTTTTCCCAAGGAGGAAACCACGCCGCCGGTGATGAAAATGTACCGGGTCATGGGCAATCAGATTAGCCGCGATTCGGGGGCAGCGGCGAAAAGACCGCTGTTCATCAACATTAAAATGTAGCCGACCCTTACTGGGCCGGCTTTTCCGTCGAGGCGGCCGGCGCCGTGATCGCCGGTGGCGGGGCTTCGACGACCGTCTTGGCGGCAGGCCTGGCGATCGAGGCGGCCGGCTTGGGCGTGGCGATCGTCGGGGTCGGGGCGCTGATCTGTGGGGCCGGAGCCTCGATGGCCGCCGGGGCGGCCGTCGAAGGCGTGGTGGCGGCCGACGGCAGGGTCGCGCCCGGCGCTGGCAGGGTCGCTGGCGCCAGGGTCTTGGTGTCCAGGCCGTCCAGCTTCAGGCGATCGACCACCGAATTGCCGCCCGACATCCGGCCGGTCAGGATGGTCAACGTCAGGCTGATGATCAAGAACACCGAGAACAGGATCCAGGTCGTGCGGGTCAGCAGATCGCCGGCGCCGCGCGCGGTCATGAAACCGCCGCCACCGCCGCCCATGCCAAGGGCGCCGCCCTCGGAGCGCTGAAGCAGCACCACGATGATCAAGACGACGCAAACAATGATGTTGATGGCCAGCAGAACGCCGATGAGCATGTGTAATTCGATCTCGATCCGGGCGACGGACGATTCCACCGCGAAAAACGAAGCGGCCCCTCTATCACTTGCGACAGGCCCACGCCATAGCTGGGGATCAACCAGCCCCACTCAAGTCCGTCTTCAGGTTTGTTCGCGCGCATGATCCTCGAGACCGAACGCCTGACCTTGGCGCCGCTGACCGTCGAGGACGCCCCCTACGTCTATCCGTTCATGAGCGATCCGGAGGTGATGGCCCACTGGGACCGCGCCGCCATCGAGGATCCCGACGAGGTGAAGGCCGCCGTCGCGGGCCAGGTCGCCGAGATGGCTGACCGGACCGGTCTCTACTGGGCCATCCGCCACACCCATTCCGGGGCGTTCCTCGGCTATTGCGAGCTGGTCGATCTCGACTGGCGCCACTATCGCGGCGAACTGGGCTTCATCGTCGCCCGGGCGGGCTGGGGCCAAGGCTTCGCCACTGAAGCCGCCGCTGCTCTGCTGGCCCATTGCGCCTCGCCGCTCGGCCTAAAGCGGATGATCGCCCGCACCCATGTTGGCGACATCCGCTCGGAGAAGGTGCTGCGCAAGCTGGGCTTCGAGGAGGAAGGCTATCTGAAGGGTCATGTGGACCGCGATGGCGAGCGGCGGGATTGCCGACTGTTTGGGCTGCTATTCTAAGTCCTCCCACGTTGAGAGGGCTTTAGAGGTACGCGCGGCCGACCTTTTCGCCGCACCGCAGCAATCTTTCCCCAGCCCTCTTGCTTTCCGCAACGTTTTGGCCTCCTTAGGCCGCCCAACAGGCCCCTTTTGTCCCGCCCTTCTCGGCATCCGGACGAAAACGGTCTATTCTCTAAAGATTATTGACCAAGAACACGGTCCGCTTGGGGGTCGTATTTGGTCGTGGTGCGAGCCGCGCGCTTTGTGTGTGCGCCGTTCGCTTGAAACGAACTGGACCTGTATGCCCTTCCCCGCCTCCCACCCCGCTCTTGAGCGGGCTCTTGCCGCTCAAGGTTACCTTGAGCCCACCCCCGTCCAGGCCGCTGTGCTGGAAGAGGGCGCCGTCGGCCGCGACCTGCTGGTCAGCGCCCAAACCGGCTCGGGCAAGACTGTCGCCTTCGGTCTCGCCGCCGCCACCACCCTGCTGGGCGACGCCGAAAAGTTCGGCAAGGCCGGCCTGCCGATGTGTCTGGTCATCGCCCCGACCCGCGAACTGGCCATCCAGGTTAATCGCGAACTGGCCTGGCTCTATGCCGACGCCGGCGCCGTGGTCGTCAACTGCGTGGGCGGCATGGACGCTCGCCGCGAGCAGCGCGCCCTGAACTTTGGCGCCCATATCGTGGTCGGCACCCCCGGCCGCCTGCGCGACCACATCGAGCGCGGCCACCTGGACCTGTCCGAGCTGAAGGTCGCCGTCCTCGACGAGGCCGACGAGATGCTCGACATGGGCTTCCGCGAGGACCTGGAATTCATTCTCGACGCCGCGCCGAGCGAGCGCCGCACCCTACTGTTCTCGGCCACCCTGGCGCGCGAAATCGTGCAGCTGGCCAAGAGCTATCAGAACGACGCCCTGCGCATCGACACGGTCGGACGCAACGAGCCGCACCGAGACATCGAATACCGCGCCGTCCGCGTGGCGCCCAACGAGATCGAGCACGCGGTCGTCAACCTGCTGCGC
Source organism: Caulobacter sp. DWR2-3-1b2 (assembly GCF_049896345.1). Lineage (NCBI taxonomy): Bacteria > Pseudomonadati > Pseudomonadota > Alphaproteobacteria > Caulobacterales > Caulobacteraceae > Caulobacter > Caulobacter sp. DWR2-3-1b2. The sequence goes on from NZ_JAFCUC010000002.1 coordinate 322,807, forward strand.
TATTTCGAAAGCCCCGGCGCCCTGGTGTTCTGCAACACCCGCGAAAGCGTCCGCGCGCTGCACTCCAAGCTGCGCGAGCGCGGCTTCGCCGTGGTCGGGCTGTCGGGTGAACTTTCGCAACGCGAACGCGCCGACGCCCTGCAGGCCCTGCGCGACGGCCATGCCCGCGTCTGCGTCGCCACCGACGTCGCCGCCCGCGGTTTGGACCTGCCCGACCTGGGCCTGGTGATCCATGCCGAAATCCCGGTCAACAAGGCCACCCTGCTGCACCGTTCGGGCCGCACCGGCCGGGCCGGCAAGAAGGGCGTCTCGGCGCTCGTCGTGCCCTATACCCGTCGCCGCAAGGCCGAGCAGTTGCTGATGGCCGCCGGCGTTGAAGGCCATTGGGGCGGCGCCCCGACCGCCGACGAGATCCGCCTGAAGGACACCGAGCGCCTGCTCGACGACCCGATCTTCGACGAACCGTCGATGGAAGAAGACGCCCCCCTGGCCGAGGCCATGCTGGCCAAGCGCACGCCGATCGAGATCGCCTCGGCCCTCATCCGCACCCGCCGGGCCAAGCTGCCGGCTCCGGAAGAGATCTATGACGACCCGCGCCACGGCGCCGATCCGGGCCCCCGTAGCCGAGAAACGGGCTCGCGCGACGCCGGCCCGCGCTCCAACGACGCCGCCGACCGCTTCGCCGACCGCGCCCCGCGCGACTTCGGTTCGCGGGATGGGGGTTCGCGCGACGACGGCGACCGTCCCGAGCGCGAGCCGCGCGCCGACATGGCCAATTCGGCCTGGTTCCGCCTCAATACCGGCCGTCGCAACAACGCCGATCCCAAGTGGCTGATCCCGCTGATCTGCCGCCTGGGCCACATCACCAAGAAGGACATCGGCTCGATCCGGATCTTTGACTACGATACCAAGTTCGAGATCTCGGCCGAGGCGGAAGTGAAGTTCGGCGCCGCCGTCCAGAACACCGTGCGCGACGACGTGACCATCACCCCGACCACGGCCCCGGCCGCCCGTGATGCTTCCGGTCCGCGCAAGGAATACGCGCCGCGTCCGCCGCGCGACGACAACGACGGCCCGCGTCGCGAATACAGCCCGCGTCCGCCACGGGACGACGCCCCCCGTGCGCCACGCGCCAACGCCCCTGGCTCGCGCGACAGCTCGCCGCGTCCGTCGTCCTACAGCGCCGACGGCGTTTCGAACGCCAGGCCCTATGCGCGCGGCGAAGAGCCCAAGCGCGACTACAAACCCCGTGACGACGGCCCCAAGCGTGATTTCAAGCCGCGCCCGGCCGCCCGCGACGAGGCCCCGCGCGACTTCAAGCCCCGCGCCCCGCGCGACGAGGCTCCCAAGGCCTATTCGCCGCTGAACGAAGGCCCGGCCCCGCGCCGCGCCCCGCGTGAAGCCCGCGAGAGCGTGCCCTATGATCCGGAAGCCAAGCCGGCCAAGGCCCCCTACGTCGCCCGTCCCCGCGACGGCGCGACGGGCGGCAAGCCCTATGCCGGCAAGAGCAATGACGGCCCCGCCAAGCCGTTCAAGGGTCCCAAGCCCTTCAAGGCCCCCAATGCCTTTAAGAGTGGGGCCGCGTTCGGTGACAAGCCGGCGTTTGGCGCCAAGCCCGCCTTCGGCAAGAAGCCGGCCGGCGCTAAGGCGCCGTTCAAGAAAAAGTAGTGACCCGAAGGCCTCCCCCTGTGGGGGGAGGCGATCGCGCAGCGATCGGTGGGGGAGTTTTAGGGTCGATCCGGGCCAAGGCTGGCGGCCGATCACTCCCCCCTCCGTCGCCCATTGGGCGACACCTGCTCCACAGGGGGAGGACTTTCTAAACCGCCTGCCCCGCGCACCAGCCCGACGCCCAGGCCCACTGGAAATTATACCCGCCTAGCCAGCCGGTGACGTCCACCACCTCACCGATGAAATAGAGCCCTGGCGCCGCCTTGACCTCCATCGACCGCGAGTCCAGCCCGTCGGTGTCGACCCCGCCCAGCGTGACTTCCGCCGTGCGATAGCCCTCCGACCCCACCGGCTTGAACGTCCAGGCGTTGACCGTGGCGGCCACGCCGCGCAGCAGCACATCCGAGCAGTCGGCCAGATTGCCATAGGCCCCAGCGTCCTCGGCGATCAGTTGGGCCAGGCGCTTGGGCAACAGCTCCGACAGCACCGTCGCCAGGGCCCGTTTGGGGGTAGCGGTGCGGGCGGTCTTCAGCATCGCGAACACGTCGGCGCCCGGCGCCATGTCGACGCTGATCTCGCCGCCTTCGCGCCAGTAGGACGAGATCTGCAGAATCGAAGGCCCCGACAGGCCGCGATGAGTGAACAGCATGGCCTCGGCGAACCTCGTCCTGCCGCTGGTCACGACGGCGTCCAGCGCCACGCCCGACAGCGGAGCCAGGCGCTCCAGGGTCTTGACCTCGAAGGTCAGGGGCACCAGCGCTGGCCGGGTTTCGACGATCGCCAGGCCGAACTGCTGGGCCAGGTCGTAGCCCAGGCCCGTGGCGCCCATCTTCGGGATCGACTTGCCGCCGGTGGCGACCACCAGCGAGGCGCAACGCATCGGACCGCGCGAGGTGCTGACCACGTAGCCGCCCTCCTCCCGGGCCACGCCCTTGATCTCGGTCTCGATCCGCAGTGTGACCCCAGCCCTGTCCATCTCGGTCAGCAGCATGTCTATGACCTGCTTGGCCGAGCCGTCGCAGAACAGCTGGCCCAGCGCCTTCTCGTGGAAGGCGATGTCGTACTTCTGAACGAGCGCGATGAAGTCGGACGGCCGGTAGCGGCGCAGGGCCGAGACGCAGAACTTCGGATTGGCCGACAGGAAGTTGGCCGGCGCGGTGTTGACGTTGGTGAAGTTGCAGCGCCCGCCCCCGCTGATGCGGATCTTCTCGCCCGGGGCCTTGGCGTGGTCGAGCACCAAAACCCGGCGCCCGCGCTTGCCCGCCTCGATAGCGCACATCATGCCGGCCGCGCCGGCGCCCAGCACCACGACGTCGAAATCTTCCAAGGCCGGAGCCCTCCTGTTGAGGGCCGTTTCGACAGGAGGCGGGCGAGCGAGTCAATCGCGAGGATGCTGGGGCTATCCAAGCCGCGATCAAAGCGATGTGTCTCAACGGTTTGCGGACCCAAACGTGCGCCCACGCTTGACGTGTGCGCCTGGGGGTTTAGGAACCCTGCCTCCTCCCGCCCAGGCTCCCCTCCATGACGTCCGCCTCCCCGCCGGCGATCGGCCCGACGATCGGTATCGACTTCGGCACGACCAACACCGTGGTCTCGATGACCCAGGGCGATGGACCCGCCACGCTGGTGCGGTTCCCGACCACGGACGGCGACATCTTCGCCTTCCGCTCGGCCTTGAGTTTCCATGCGGTGATGGGAACCGACGGGCGCCCGAACGAACGGGTGGTCGAGGCCGGCCCCTGGGCCATCGAGGCCTATGTCGAGGACCCGCTGGAGACCCGGTTCATCCAGTCGTTCAAGACCTTCGCCGCCAGCGCTGCCTTCACCGAGACCAAGATCCTCAGCAAGCGCTACCTGTTCGAGGACCTGCTGGCCGCCTTCCTGCTGAAGCTCAAGGAGCACGGCGGCGCGGCCATGAGCGCCTTGCCCGCCCGCGTCATCGTCGGCCGGCCCGTGACCTTCGCCGGTGGCAACCCCAACGAGGCCCTGGCCCTGCAGCGCTACGAGGCGGCCTTTGCGCGCCTGGGCTTTACCGACATCCGCTATGCCTATGAGCCGGTCGGGGCGGCGTTCTTCTTCGCCCGCCAGCTGACGCAGGACGCCACCGTGCTGGTTGCCGACTTTGGCGGCGGCACCAGCGACTTCTCGATCGTGCGGTTCGAGCGGTCCGGAGGAGCATTGCGCTCCACGGCCCTCGCCCGCTCGGGCGTCGGCGTGGCCGGCGACGCCTTCGATTACCGGATTATTGACCATCTGGTCTCGCCAGAACTGGGCAAGGGCAGCCTTTATCGCGCGTTCGACAACCGCTTGCCGATCCCGCAACGCTATTACACCGCCTTCGCCCGATGGGATCAGTTGGCCCTGCTGCGGGCCTCCAAGGACATGCGCGACATCCGCGCCCTGGAGCGCACGGCCATGGAGCCGGAAAAGATCGCCCGGCTGATCGAGGTGCTGGACGACAACCACGGCTACGCCCTCTACCGCGCTGTGTCGGCGCTGAAGGAGGCGCTGTCGAGCCATGACGAGGCTACGTTCCGCTTCGAGGCCGGCTCGGTGCTGATCGAGAAGGCGGTGAAGCGGTCGGACTTCGAAGGCTGGATCGCCCCGGAGCTCAAGGCCATCGAAGGCGCCGTTGATCAGGCGCTGGCGCGTTCGGGCCTGGGTCCCGACGGCGTGGACCGCGTCTTCCTGACCGGCGGCAGTTCGTTCGTGCCAGCGGTGCGCGACATCTTCCTGCGCCGGTTCGGCGAGGCGAAGATCGAGAGCGGCGGGGAGTTTGAGTCCATCGCTTCAGGGCTGGCGCTGATCGGGCGTGAGAGCGATTTGGACCTGTGGAGCGAGAGGGCGGGGGTAAAGCCCTAGTTCAACCGGTCACCAAACTTCGCCAGCGCCGCCCGCGCGCAGGCGTCGGCCGCTTCGTGGGTGGTGTCGGCCACGGCCAGGCCGCCGACCAGCTTGCCGTCGATGTGCAGCGGCAGCGAGCCGCCGTGCGGATTGAGGCGATCGGGCTCGGCGGCGATCAGGGCGGCGAAGGCGGGGTCGGCTTTCTGGCGCGGCTCCATCTCGGAGCCAGGAGCATCGAACTGCACGGCGGTCGCCGCCTTGCGCGGCGCGGCGATCGGCGGCTTTTGGCTGGCGGGCGACCGCAGCACGACGAGCGGGTTGCCCTTGTCATCGACCACGCTGGCGCTGACCGGCAGGCCCTTGGCGGCGCAGGCGTCGACGGCGGCGCGGGCGAGGTCGATGGAGAGCGGGAGGTCGAGGGCGCCTGGCGTCTGGGCGAAGGTTGGGGTGGCGACCAACAACAGGCCTGCGATCATCATCCGCGTCATCACCGCTTCCTCGCCCAGGTTTTCACAGGGATGACGGAGTTCGGAGATGATCGCAACGAAGTAACCCACGCCCTTCATCTCCCGAACAGGGGGGGATGAAGGGTTGAGGTGAACTACCCCTTGTTCGCCAGCGCCGCTTGCGCCGCCGCCAACCGGGCGATCGGCACGCGGTAGGGCGAGCAGGAAACGTAGTCCAGGCCCACGCTTTCGCAGAAGGTGATCGAGGCCGGATCGCCGCCGTGTTCGCCGCAGATGCCCATCTTGATCCCCGGACGGGCCGCGCGACCGCGTTCGGCGGCGATGCGGATCAAGTCACCGACGCCTTCCTGGTCGAGCGAGACGAAGGGGTCCTTGTCGAAGATGCCCTTGTCGATATAGGCGCCCAGGAACTTGCCGGCGTCGTCGCGGCTGATGCCGAAAGTGGTCTGGGTCAGGTCGTTGGTGCCGAAGCTGAAGAATTCGGCGTTGGCGGCCAGGTCGCCGGCCCGCAGGGCGGCGCGCGGCAGCTCGATCATGGTGCCGACCGTGTAGACGATGGTCATCCCCTGCTCTTCCAGCACGGCCTTGGCGGTGCGGTCGGTCAGGTCGCGCAGGTACTTCATCTCCTCGCCCTTGGCGACCAGCGGGTGCATGATCTCGGGGATCGGCGCGGTCTTGCCCGACTTGGCCCCATCTCGGGCGATGTCGCAGGCCGCCTCGATGATCGCCCGGACCTGCATCTCGTAGATCTCGGGATAGGAGACGCCCAGGCGGCAGCCGCGATGGCCCAGCATGGGGTTGGTTTCATGCAGCTCCTTGGCCCGCTGCATCAGCTTACCGGCGTCCAGGCCGGTGGCCTTGGCCACCGCCACGACGTCTTCTTCCGTATGCGGAAGGAACTCGTGCAGCGGCGGATCGAGCAGGCGGATGGTGACCGGCAGGCCTTCCATGATCGTGAACAGCTCGACGAAATCGGCCTTCTGGAAGGGCGCGATCTTGGCCAGGGCGGCGCGACGGCCGGCCTCGTCATCGGCCAGGATCATCTCGCGAACGGCGGCGATCCGGGTGTCGTCGAAGAACATGTGCTCGGTGCGGCACAGGCCGATGCCCTCGGCGCCGAACTGGCGGGCCGTCTTGGCGTCGAGCGGGGTCTCGGCGTTGGCGCGCACCTTCATGCGGCGGGCGGCGTCGGCCCACACCATCAGGGTGGCGAAGTCGCCGGTCAGCTCCGGCTCGATCATCTTGGGCGAACCGCTGAGGATTTCGCCGGTCGAACCGTCGATGGTGATAATCTCGCCGGCCTTGAACTCGCGGCCGCGCACCCGGAACAGAGCCTCCTTGGGGAAGATGCCGACCTCGCCAGCGCCGGAGACACAGGCCCGGCCCATGCCGCGCGCAACGACGGCGGCGTGGCTGGTCATGCCGCCCCGGGCGGTGATGATGCCCCGGGCGGCGTGCATGCCGTGGATGTCTTCGGGCGAGGTTTCCTCGCGCACCAGGATGACGCTCTCACCGGCGGCGGCGGCCTTTTCTGCGGCGGCGCTGTCGAAGACGATCTTGCCGGTGGCCGCGCCCGGCGAGGCCGGCAAGCCCTTGGCGATCACGTCGCGATGGGCGGTCGGGTCAATGGTCGGGTGCAGCAGTTGGTCCAGCGAAGCCGGCTCGACCCGGTTGATCGCCTCGTCGCGTGAGATCACGCCCTCGGCGGCCATGTCGACGGCGATCTTCAGCGCCGCCTTGGCCGTGCGCTTGCCGCTGCGGGTTTGCAGCATGTAGAGCGTGCCCTGCTCCACCGTGAACTCGATGTCCTGCATGTCGCGATAGTGGCGCTCCAGCGTCTCGACCACGGTCTTGAACTGCTGGAAGACGGTCGGCATGGCCTCTTCCATCGAGGGGGCGGTGTCGCCCATCTCCTCGCGGGCGGCCTTGGTCAGGGACTGCGGCGTGCGGATGCCGGCCACCACGTCCTCGCCCTGGGCGTTGATCAGGAACTCGCCATACAGGCGCGCGTCGCCGTTCGACGGGTTGCGGGTGAAGGCCACGCCGGTGGCCGAGGTCTCGCCCATGTTGCCAAACACCATCGACTGGATGTTGACGGCGGTGCCCCAGGCCTCGGGGATGTCGTGCATGCGGCGATAGAACTTGGCCCTGTCGTTCATCCAACTGGCGAACACCGCGCCGATCGCGCCCCATAGCTGCTCCTGGACATCCTGCGGGAAGGGCTTGCCAAGCGCGTCGCGCACGGCGGCCTTGTAGTCCTTGATCACCGCGGCCCAGTCGTCGGCGGTCAGAGCGGTGTCGACCCTGATGTCCAGACGGTCCTTGTGGTCATCGAGGATCTCCTCGAACAGGTGATGCTCCAGGTCGAGCACCACGTTCGAGTACATCTGGATGAAGCGGCGATAGCTGTCATAGGCGAAGCGGCGATCGCCCGACAGGATGGCCAGGCCCTCGACGGTCTCGTCGTTCAGGCCCAGGTTGAGGACGGTGTCCATCATGCCCGGCATCGAGGCGCGCGCGCCCGAGCGCACCGAGACCAGGAGCGGGTTCTTCACGTCGCCGAAGCTCTTGCCCGTGAGCTTTTCCACCGTCGCGAGACCGGCGTTGAGCTGATCTGTCAGCTCGCCTGGATACTGCTTGCCGTTGGCGTAGTAGTGGACGCAGGCCTCGGTCGTCACCGTGAAGCCTGGCGGCACAGGCAGACCCAGGGACGACATCTCGGCGAGATTGGCGCCCTTGCCCCCCAGCAAGTTCTTCATCTTGGCGTCGCCGTCCGCGCCGCCTCCTCCGAACGAATAGACCCACTGCGTCTTGGTCAGCGTATCAACCGGCATCTCTGGTTCACCCTGCGATAAGTGAAAATAACCGGCGGTCCTCTATCGGAACCGTCCTGGCCTGGGACAAAAAGCGTAAACGCCCATCCCGCACTGCAATATCCGGGCGTTCACTAGCATCTTGTCAAAGAACGCGTCCACCGGCGGTTTGCATAACGCAGTCTAAACGGAAATTTCGGCAAATTCTTCCAATGACAACGTTGTCCTGATTGAGTTTTGCGCGTCGGCCCGGCGTCTCGAAAACAGATGTGAGTCTGCGGAATGGAGTCACCGCTAGAACAGGGTGACCGTCATGCGCAGCGCCATCACCACCACGTTCGCGGCGCCGCGATCGCCGCCGGCCCGGCGAATGACCTGCAGGTCGGGCTGCAGGGTGATTCGCGGCGCGATCTTGTCGGAATAGGTGATCTCAAGGCTCGATTCTGCGTCGGCCGGGACGAGGCCTTGGTCGTGAGTGTTGTCGCGTTGCTTCGTCGACAGCCTCCCCTGCTCCATCCCCACCGAGAAGGCGCTGTCAGGGCGCGAGGCGAAGACCCGTTCCACCAGCACACCTGCCTGCCAACCCGAGTTGAACGGGGTGGTGTCGCCATCCGACAGGCCGATGCGGGCGAAGCCGCGAACCGACCGGCCAGTCTCTCCGCCGTCGACGAACGGATATTCCGCCAGCACGTAGCCGCCGTGGGCCTTGCTGAGGGCCGGGTCACCGTTGATGTCCAGGTTACGCAGGTCCGGTTGGCGGCGGGTATAGAACCAGGCGCCGGCCGCGACACGCCAACTGGCGCCGATCCCCGCTTCGGCAATCAGGATCGCGCCGTTGTCGAACTTCGTGGACGGCCCCTCGGGATCACCCACCGTGCCGGCCTCGGCGTTCAGCGCGGCGGCCTGGACATAGCGTCCTTGCTCGCCCTCAAGCCGCACCCGCACGGCCAGGGCTGTGGACGGAAAGATCGACGGACCATTGGGACCGGTGGACGCGAACTCCGAGCCGATCCCGAACGGCGGGGCCAGAAGCAGGCCCGAGGCCTCGGTCGAATAGAACTCGCTGTTGAGGTCGTAGAGACCCGTCAGGGCCGATCCCTTGCCATCGGCGAAGCCAGTCTTCAGCCAAAGCTCGTAGAGCCGAGTCCGGGGCCGACCGACCTCGATATTGTCGATGCCCTGCAGCGTGCCCGCCACGTCGTTGGGCGCGCCGCCGCTGTTGTTTAGCAGGTAGGCGTGAAGGGTTGCACCGCGCCAACCCACGAGCTTTTCCAGGTCGCCATCGAGGATCACGTCAAGATTGTCCAGCGCCTTGCCCGCGCGCGCCGCGCCGCCCTTCACGGCGCCGGTGACGTCGGCGGTATAGGTCACCTCGTGGGACCATGCGCCTTGTCTGGCAACCGTTTGCGCCATCGCCGACGGCCCCGCCCCCGCCCCCGCCATGAACAGCGCAGCAGAGAACCATGCTACGCCACGTAGTATAGGTCTAAATAAACTCATGGCGGGGCCCCGTTTCAATCATTCAAAATAGACCTGAGGCTTGAACCGCCTGTTAAATTCCCGAGGCGCGGCTTTTTGCCTCACTTGCCGGCAGTTACCAACATTATAGGTGGGACTCGACGCCTTTGAAGATGTCGTTAATCTAACTGGCCGAAGGTACGCCGGATCTCACAAGAATGCGGAACCTCGAAATGCTTCGGACGATCAACCAAAAGGTGATAGCCGCGGGCGCGGCTGTCATGGTGCTGTGCACGGCCGGCGCGGGCGCGGGCCTATGGTCCACCACGCGGCTGGACGGCGCGCTGCGAGAAGCCAACGCGTCGGCTGGAGTCCTGCGCAACCATATGGAGGCCGACATGATGCACGACGCCCTGCGCGCCGACGTCCTGTCGAGCCAATTGGCCGGTGACGCGGGATCGGGCATCCAGATCGCCGACGTCCGCAAGGATCTCACCGAGCACACCGCGATCTTCCGCAAGGCGATCGCCGACAATGACGCCCTGGCCACCGATCCGGCCAGTCGCGCGGCCTTGGCCGATCTGAAGGCTCCGCTCGACACCTACGTCAAGTCGGCGACCCAGATGGTCGCCTTGGCCGGCGCCGATCGCGTGCAAGCCATCGCGGCCATGCCGGGCTTTATGACGCAGTTCACCACGCTGGAAGGCGCGATGAACAGCGCTTCGGACAAGATCGAGGCGGCCTCGAACGCCTCGACCCAGCGCGCCCAGAAGGTCGGCGCCTTCTCAGAGATCCTGATGAGCGCCGCCGTACTGGCGGGCATCATCTTCGCCGCCATCCTGATCGTCATGTCGCGCGCCGCCATCGTCCGCCCCGTGCTGGAACTGGCTGGCGACATGCGTCGCATGGCGGCGGGCCAGAACGACATCACCGTCTCGGGCGCGGACCGCGCCGACGAGATCGGCGAGATGGCCAAGAGCGTCCAGGTGTTCCGCCAGTCGGGCCTGGAGCGGGCCCGTCTCGAGGTCCAGGCCGCCGGCTTCCAGCAGGAACTGGACAAGAAGCTCAAGGACATGGAGGCCGCCTTCGAACTGGCCGGCCGCGAACAACAGGCCGTCGTCGAGATCATGGCCAAGGGCCTGTCCAGCCTGGCCAGCGGCGACCTGTCGACCCGCATCGCCGCTCAGGTGGCCAGCGACTACGCCGCCCTCAAGAGCGACTTCAACGCCGCCGCCGCTGGGCTGGAAGAGGCCATCCGCACCATTTCCGACGTGGCCGGCCAGATCGGTTCCGGCACCGATGAGATTGCCCACGCCTCCAACGACCTGTCGCGCCGCACCGAGCAGCAGGCCGCCAGCCTGGAGGAAACCGCAGCCGCCCTCGACGAGATCGCCGCCACCGTGCGCCAGACCGCCGACGGCGCCCAGCGCGCCACCGTCGAGGTGTCCTCGGCCCGCACCGAAGCCGAACGCTCCGGCGAGGTGGTCGGTCAGGCCGTCAAGGCCATGGGCGCGATCGAGGACAGCTCGCGCCAGATCACCCAGATCATTGGCGTGATCGACGAGATCGCCTTCCAGACCAACCTGCTGGCGCTGAACGCCGGCGTCGAAGCCGCCCGGGCTGGCGACGCCGGTCGCGGTTTCGCGGTCGTGGCCCAGGAAGTGCGGGCCCTGGCTCAACGCTCGGCCGAGGCGGCCAAGGAGATCAAGACCCTGATCTCGACCTCCTCGCAGCAGGTCGGGGCCGGCGTCGATCTGGTGGGCCAGACCGGCGAAGCGCTCAGCCGCATCGTTGGCCGCGTCGCCGCCATCGACGACCTTGTGCGCGGCATCTCGGCCTCCAGCCAGGAACAGGCCTCGGGCCTTAACGAGGTCAATATCGCGGTCAACCACATGGACCAGGTGGTGCAGCAGAACGCCGCCATGGTCGAACAGGCCACCGCCGCGACTCATTCGCTGAAGGGCGAGACGGCGCAGTTGGTGTCGCTGGTCAGCCAGTTCCGCACCAGCGGCGGCGAGCGCGAAACCCCGGCGCGGCGCCGCGCCTAAACCCTCTCAAACCTTGTTCCGGGCGCAATGCCCGGGCTGACGGCTGCCAGGTGAGTTGATCTACCCGCCAACCAGCGAGAAGTCGGCCACCTTGCCCATGGCGTCCCGCACGGCGGCCAGCGTCTTCAGCCGGTTGTCGCGCTCGGCGGCCACCTCGGAATTGACGAACACGCCGTCGAGGAAGGCGTCGACCGGACCGCGCAGGCCGGCCAGTTCCTGCATGGCGGCGGTGAAGTCCTCGCGCGCCAGGGCCGTGGCCAGGGCAGGTTCGACCAGGCGCAGGGCGTCGTGAAGTTGCACTTCAGGGGCCGAGGCGTCGTCCAGCAGGTCGCGGCCGCCCTCGGCTTTCCAGCCCTTCTTCTCCTCGGCCTTGAGGATGTTGGAGGCGCGCTTGTAGCCGGCCAGCAGGTTCTTGCCGTCGTCGGTCTTGAGGAACCCGTCCAGCGCCTCGACCCGGGCGACGATGCGCACCAGGTCGTCATCGGCTTTCCCGTTTATGGGCGCGAACACCGCGTCGACGAGATCGTGGCGCTTGCCTTGGTCACGGAGCATCACTGCCAGGCGGCTAGCGAAGAACGCTAATAGATGTCCCGCAAGCGAGACTTCCGGTGTCTCAACTGCACGCTCATAGACGAGTTCATGCCCTTCGACACGACCTGCCATTAGCTTGGCATGGCCTTCCCAGAAAGAAGGGTCGACTCCACGATCGAAGAGGAGACGAGCATGCTTTGCGAGGAGAACACGCAAAGGTAGGCGCACATTGTTTTCGATAACGGGCCGTGCCACCCCAAGCGTCGCGCGACGCAGTGCATAAGGATCCTTCGAACCGGTAGGCACTTCGTTGATCGCCCAGAAGCTCACCAGCGTGTCCAGCTTGTCCGCCAATGCCACGGCCACGCTCAGCGGCGCTGTCGGGACGGCGTCCGAAGGCCCTTGCGGCTTGTAGTGGTCGCGGATGGCGTCGGCGATTTCGGGGTCCAGGCCGGCGGCGCGGGCGTAGTAGCCACCCATCAGGCCCTGCAGTTCGGGGAACTCGCCGACCATCTGCGACACAAGGTCGGCCTTGGCCAGTCGCGCGGCCTCGGCGGCCTTGTCCGGATCGGCGCCGACCAGGGGCGCGATCTCGCGGGCCAGGGCGACGATGCGCTCGACGCGTTCGGCCATGGTCCCCAGCTTGGCGTGGAAGGTCACGCCGTTCAGCTTCTCCAGCCACGGCGCGAAGCCGACCTTGACGTCCTCGTCCCAGAAGAACCGGGCGTCCGACAGCCGCGAGGACAGCACCTTGGCGTTGCCCTCGGCGATCACCTTGCCGCCGTCGGCCGACTGGACGTTGGCGATGGTGATGAAGTGCGGGGCCAGGCCGCCGGTCGCCGGGTCGCGGACCGCGAAATACTTCTGGTGAGTGCGCATCGAGGTGCGGATCACCTCGGCCGGCAGGTCGAGGAACGCCGGGTCCATGTCGCCCAGCACCGGGGTCGGCCATTCGGCCAGACCGGCGACTTCTTCCAGAAGTCCCTGGTCTTCGACCAGTTCGAGATTACGCGCGAAGCAGAGCGTCTTGCAGCCTTCCAGGATGCGCGCCTTGCGCTCCTCGACGTCGAGCACGACGAAGTGGTCCAGCAAGCCTTTGGCGTATTCGTCGAAGTCGCGAACCTTGAACGGCTGGCCGCCCCAGCCTTGGCCAACGCGCATGAAGCGGTGCCCCTCGGTGATGTCGCCGCTCTCGATACCCTCGATGGCGAACGGCACGATCTCGCGATCGAAGACGCACAGGATGCGCTTCAACGGTCGCACCCAGCGCAGCTTGCCGCTGCCCCAGGTCATCGACTTTGGCCAGGCGAAGCCGCGGACGATCGCTTCCACCATCTCGGCGACGATGTCGGGGGTCGGGCGGCCGGTCTTCTCGAGGAAGGCCATCCAGACGCCGTCGCGCTCCACCAATTGGTCCTGGGTCAGGCCCGCCTTGCGCAGGAAGCCTTCCAGGGCCTGGGGCGGAGCGCCGACGCGGGGGCCCTTCAGCTCTTCCTTGCGGTCGGCCTGGGCGATCGGCAGCCCCTCGACCACCAGGGTCAGGCGGCGGGGGCCGGCGAAGGTCTTCAGGGCCTCCGGTAAAAAGCCGGCGGCGGCCAGATGCTCGCGCGCCATCCGCTCCAGGTCACGGGCCGCCTGCGTCTGCATGCGGGCGGGGATCTCTTCGGAGAACAGTTCGAGAAGGAGTTGGGGCATCGGACTACGCGGCTTCCTGCTGCTCGACCCAGGCGCTGGCGCACATCTTACAGAGGTCGCGGATGCGGCCGATGTAGGAGGCGCGCTCGGCGACGGCGATCGCGCCGCGGGCGTTCATCAGGTTGAAAAGGTGGCTGGCCTTGAGGACCATGTCATAGGCGGGCAGCACCAGAGACTTGCCCTGATAGGAGCGGGCCAGCATCAGCGGCGCCTGCTGTTCCATCTGCTCGAACTGCGACTTGAGCACCGCCACGTCATAGCCGTGGAAATTGGCTTCCGACTGCTGGCGCTCGTTCTCCAGGAACACGTCGCCATAGGTCAGGTGACCCAGGGGCGCGTTGGGGTCGTTGAACGGCAGGTCATAGACGTTGTCGACGCCGAATACGTACATGGCCAGGCGCTCCAGGCCATAGGTCAGCTCACCGGCCACCGGCGAGACGTCCAGGCCGCCCACCTGCTGGAAGTAGGTGTACTGGCTGACCTCCATGCCGTCGCACCAGACTTCCCAGCCCAGGCCCCAGGCCCCGACGGTGGGATTTTCCCAGTCGTCCTCGACGAAGCGGATATCGTGGATGCGCAGGTCGAGGCCGATGGCTTCCAACGAGCCGAGATACAGGTCCTGCATGTTCGGCGGGTTCGGCTTGAGGATCACCTGGTACTGGTAATAGTGCTGCAGGCGGTTGGGGTTTTCGCCATAGCGGCCATCGCCCGGACGCCGTGAGGGCTGGACATAGGCCGCGTTCCACGGCTTGGGACCGAGGGCGCGCAGGACTGTGGCGGGGTGAAGGGTGCCGGCGCCCACCTCGACGTCGTGCGGTTGCAGGATCACGCAGCCCTGGGCGCTCCAATAGTCATGGAGCGTCAGGATCAGGCTTTGGAAAGACCTGGGCTTTTCTTGGGGTTTTTCAGCGGGCATGAGGTCCGAACGCGCCTGGAATCTGGGCCAGAAAAAAGTCGGCGGACCTTAGGGCCCGCCGACTTTCGCTTCAAGCTGAGTTCGAGACCCTCGAAAGGCCTAGTTGCCCTTGGCGGCCGAGCGCTTGCCGGCGTTCGACATCGGCTTGCCGTAGAGCTTGCGGTTCTCGGGCGTGTCGGCCACCGGCGGGTTGGAGGTGACGTTGGCGTCGCCGGCCTTCAGCGTCGCCTGTTGCTCGGCCGGCATGGACGAGACGCGGCCGGCGGTGTCGCTCGCCATGCCCGTCGCGGCGGGCGCGGTGGTGGCGGTCGGATCGGTCGGCGTCATGGTGGCGGCCGAGGGATCGGCGGCGGGCATGGTCTGGTCGGCCGGGGCGGCTGCGGTCGAATCGGGATTGACCGGTATGGCTTGGGGCGCGGTGGACTGGGCCACGGCAACACCGGACATCAGCGCCAGGGCGGCGGTGGCGGTAGCAAGACGTATAAACATCGGGCTCGTCCTTCTGGGAAATCCAGCCTGAACAGCGTTCCAGCCCCACCTTCCGTTGCGCCCGTCACGGGCTCGTGATCTGCGGGCTCGGTGGGCTCGACGCGATTTGGTTTGAAGCCGCTGATTGTATGGGTAACGCGACAGCTCCGATCGGAGGCCGGATCGCCGGCCGAAACGCCACCTTTGCAAGCGTCCCGCGCTCTCGGCGCCTAATTTTCGGGCGCCGCCTTCCTTTCGTTTCCAAAACCCTACCGCGCGACGGTGATGTCGGAAGCGCGACCGATAGCGTGCATCGGCCGGGGAAAACGATGGCGGCTCCTAGGAGCCTTCGTCGCGGTGCAAGTGAGCAACGCGCTCTAAAACCAATTCAAGGGGAACCCGCGAAGTCGGCGGGTCGGAGCAAGGCGGATGAAACTGATCATAGCGATCGTCAAACCCTTCAAGCTCGACGAGGTCCGGGAGGCGCTAGTCGCCGCCGGCGTCGAGGGCCTGACGGTGTCCGAGGTCAAGGGCTACGGACGTCAGAAGGGCCAAACCGAGATCTATCGCGGCGCCGAATATCAAGTGAACTTCGTGCCCAAGGTGAAGCTGGAAGCCGTCGTCGACGACGCTTCGGCGGCCAAGGCGGTCGAGGCCGTGAAGGCCGCGGCGGCCACGGGCAAGATCGGCGATGGCAAGATCTTCGTCCTCAATGTCGAGGAAGCTGTTCGCATCCGGACCGGTGAAACCGGCCCGGCCGCTCTGTAAATCATCGGGGAAAAGGGGATACCAACGATGAAAATCACAAAGATGCTTTTTGGCAAACCGCTGGCCGGACTGTTGCTCGCCGCGACCCTGGCGGGGGCTCCGCTAGGGGCCGTCGCCTTCGCTCAGGAGGCCGCGCCGGCCGCCGCCGCGCCCGCCGAGGCCACGCCGGCTCCGGTCGCCGCGCCAGTCGCCGCTCCGGCTCCCGCCGCCGCCGCGACCATCACCGACAAGATGGACAAGGGCGACAACGCCTGGATGCTCGTCTCGTCCCTGCTCGTCCTGCTGATGATCATTCCGGGCCTGGCCCTGTTCTACGGCGGCCTGGTCCGCTCGAAGAACATGCTGTCGACCATGATGCAGGTCTCGACCGTCGGCATCATCGGCATCCTGGCCTGGGTGTTCTGGGGCTACAGCTTCGCCTTCACCAGCGGCGGGTCGTGGGACCTGTTTGTCGGCGGTCTTGATCGCCTGTTCCTGAAGGGCGTGACCCCGTCGAGCATGGTCGCCACCTTCTCGACCGGCGTCGTGATCCCCGAGTTCACCTACATCGTCTTCCAGTCGACCTTCGCCGCGATCACCGCCGCCCTGGTCGTCGGGTCGCTGGTCGAGCGCTTCAAGTTCTCGGCCATGGTGGTGTTCGCCGTCCTGTGGCCGCTGCTCTCCTACTACCCGATCGCCCACATGGTCTGGTGGTGGCCGGGTCCTGACGCCATCGCCCTGCACCCGACCGACCCGATCAAGGCCGGTCTGAGCTGGGGCTTCGGCGCTCTGGACTTCGCCGGCGGCACCGTGGTGCACATCAATGCCGGCATGGCCGCTCTGGTCGGCGCCCTGATCCTGGGCAAGCGCCAGGGCTACGGCAAGGAACCGATGCCGCCGCACTCCCTGACCCTGACCCTCGTGGGCGCCGGTCTGCTGTGGGTGGGTTGGTTCGGCTTCAACGCCGGTTCGAACCTGGAAGCCAACGGCTTGGCCTCGCTGGCCATGATCAACACCTTCGTCGCCACCGCCGCCGCAGGTCTGTCCTGGATCGTCGTCGAGTGGGTCACCAAGAAGAAGCCGTCGGCCCTGGGCCTGGCTTCGGGTCTGGTGGCCGGCCTGGTCGCTGTCACGCCCGCCGCCGGTTTCGCCGGCCCGATGGGCGCCATCGTCCTGGGCCTGGTCGTCTCGCCGATCTGCATCTTCTTCTGCTCGGTCGTGAAGAACGCCTTCAAGTATGACGACAGCCTGGACGCCTTCGGCATCCACGGCATCGGCGGCATCGTCGGCGCCCTGGCTACCGGCCTGCTGGTCAACCCCGCCTGGGGCGGCGCCGGCGTGGTCGATTACACCACCTGCGCCAAGGACGGCGACATCTCGACCTGCGACAACGCGGTCTACAGCCTGGGAACCCAGATGATGTCGCAACTAAAGGCCGTCGGCGTCACCGTCGTCTGGTCGCTGGTCGCCTCGATCATCGTCTTCCTGATCATCAAGCTGATCATGGGCATCCGCGCTTCGCCGGACGCCGAGGAAGAAGGCCTGGACATCTCCGAGCACGGCGAACGCGCCTACCATAGCTAAGGCTGAGGTTCGGAAAGACAGAAGAAGGGCCCGGAAGCTTCGGCTTCCGGGCCTTTTCTATGGATGGGTACGCTTCGGGCGGCCCGGCTGGGGACACGCACTTGTGCGTGTCCCCAGCAAAGGCAAGGCGGCTTTTGGGGACACGCGCAAGCGCATGTCCCCAGCCTAGAACGGCCCGCCGAGGCGGCAGCGCTTGACCCACCAGTCGGGCCGCATCTGTTCGATGCGCTCGGCCAGGCCCTCGGCTTCGATGTCGCCAGCGCACAGCGCGAAACAGGTGGCGCCAGAACCGGACATCCTGGCCAGCAGGGTCTCGGGCTCGTCGGCCAACAGGTCCAGCACCTGGCCGATGCGCGGCTCCAGGGCGACGGCGGGCGCCTGCAGGTCGTTGCGGGTATAGCCGGCCAGCCAGGCGCTGACCTCCTCGACGCTCTCCAGCCCGTCGAGCAGCGGCGGCATGGCCTCGCCCTGCGCCGCCACGGCGGCGTCATAGGCGCGGTAGACCGCGCCGGTCGGCGACGGGATCAAGGGATTGACCAGCACGGCGTTGAGCGCCGGCAGGACGGGCGCGGGCGACAGGCGCTCTCCCCGTCCCTGGGCGATGACCGGCGCGCCCCACAGGCAGGCCGCGCCGTCCGCGCCGAGACTTCCGGCGACCGCTTCGAGGTCGGCGTCGGAGAGGCCCGGCGCCAGGGCGTCGCGCAGTAGCCGCAGCGCGGCGCCCGCGTCGCTGGAGCCGCCACCCAGACCGGCGGCGATCGGCAACGCCTTGTCGAGCAGCAGGCGGAACGGGGGTGTGGGCCCGCCGAGCTTGGCGCGCAGCGCGGTGGCGGCGCGGACCACCAGGTTGCCATCGTCCACGGGAATGTCGCCGCCAAACCGGCCGGTGGTCTCAAAGCTCAGAGCGTCGGCCGGCTGCAGGCTGACCGTGTCGCCGACATCGGCGAACACCATCAGGCTGGAGATCGGATGATAGCCCGCTGCGTCGGGGCCGCCGACATGCAGGAACAGGTTGACCTTGGCCGGGGCAAAGGCGTCGAGGCGCATGGCGGGACCTTGAAGAGACTTTATCGTCGGAACCCGATGTATCCGCGTGGCCGAAGCAGCGCTACCGCGTCGAGGCGATCTTGGCCGGTGGACCGTTCAAGCCGTTCTTCAGCTTGGCCTCGGCGTCCAGCTTCTGCTTCTCGTCCGGCTCCAGGCTGAGCACGCGCTGCCACTGGTAACGGGCCTCGACCGTGCGTCCGATGCGCCAATAGGCGTCGCCCAGGTGGCCGTTGACGTCCGGATCGCCCGGCTCTAGCTCAACAGCCTGTTCCAGCTTGGCCACGGCGGTCTTGAAGTCGCCCTGGCGGTAATAGCCCCAACCCAGGGAGTCGAGCATCGCGCCCGACTGCGGCCGGGCCTCGACGGCCTTCTGGACCATGGCGATGGCCTCGGGCAGGCGTTCGCCGCGGTCGATCCACGAATAGCCCAGATAGTTCAGCAGGTCGGGCTCGTTGGGGCTGAGCGCCAGGGCCGCGCGCAGATCGCGTTCGGAGTCGCTCCAGCGGTTGGCGCGCTCCAGGGCGATGCCGCGCATGTAGAGAAGCCGCCAATCGGGCTTGGCGGCCTCGGCGACGATCAGCGGGTCCAGCACCGCCACGGTTTCTGCCCAGCGTTCGTTGGCGCGCAGCACGTCGGCATAGCCGACCTGGGCGTCGCGATCGGTCGGGGCGGCGGCGGCGGCCTGCTGGGCCACGGCGATCGCCTTGGTCTTGTCACCTGCGGTCTGGTAGCTCCAGGCCAGCTTGGTCTGGGCGGCGACATAGCGGGTCGAGCCCGCCGGCACCTTGGCATAGGCCTCGCGCGCGCCGGTTTCGTCATCATCCTGGGCGAGCATCTCGCCGACCAGCAGCCAGGCGTCGTCGCGCTTGGGGTCCAGCCGCAAGGCCAGGCGCAGATAGGCCAGGCTGAACTGGCTCTGGTGCTCGCTGGCGAAGGTGGCCGCGCAGGCCACCAGCACGTGGGCGGCGCCCTGACGCACCGTGTCCATTGCCGGCGGGCCGCCGCGCGCCACGGCCCGCGCCCGGGCCCGGATCAGGCCCTGGTCGGTCGCGTCAATGGCGAGGCCCGAGTCGTACAGCATCACGGCGTCGGCGGCGCGTTTGCGCCGTTCCAGGAACTCGCCGTAGTCGAGCATGAACAAGGCCCGCACGGGCTCCACCGCCATCAGGGCCTTGTAGTCGGTCTCGGCCTCGTCATAGCGCTTGGCCCGCTCATAGAGCTTGGCCTGGCTCAGCTGGCCGAAGAACTGCACGAAGCGATCACCCTGCAGTTCCGGGCGAGTCACCGCGCCGTCGGTATCGCCCGTCGCGGCCGCCAGCCAGGGCGCCAGCAGGACCACGGCGGGACGATGCGGAAAGCCGATGGTCTGGGCCTGCAACAGCGCCTTGGCGTCGCGCCCCTTGCCCTGGGCCAGCAGATCGATCGCCTGGGTCAGGGCGCCCAGGCGCCGGGCGTTTTCGTTGGTGTCGGGTCCATGGGGCGCGATCGTCGCGGCCCGTTGAACGTCGCCGGCCAGGAGGGCCGCGGTAAAGGCGCGTTCGCCGATCACCCCAGGGTCATCGCCCAGTTGCAGGGCCTCGTCGAAATAGCTGGCGGCCTGACCGCTGGCCCCGCTTTGCAAGGCGGCTTGGCCGGCCAGGAACTGACCATAGGCCGAGCGCGACTCGCCCCAGCCGGCGCTGCTGGAGACCTTTCCACGCAGCGTGGGCGCGGGTGTTGTCGTGGCGCAGGCAGTCAGGGCGGAGACCGAGACCAAGGCGAGAAGCAGCTTCACACGTATCATGTCCGCACCCTCATCGCTTTCCCGCGTCGCCGCAAGAATGGCGCTAAGAAAAAGGCGCGGTCCGGGCGATCGGACCGCGCCTTGCGCTTACATGTTCGGATAGTTGGGCCCGCCGCCGCCTTCGGGCGTGGTCCAGACGATGTTCTGCGACGGATCCTTGATGTCGCAGGTTTTGCAGTGGACGCAGTTCTGGGCGTTGATCTGGAAGCGCGGATCGGTCCCCTGCTCGTTGTAGAGCACCTCATAGACGCCCGCCGGGCAGTAGAGCCGGGCGGGTTCGCCGTACTTGGGCAGGTTCACGGCGATCGGGATCGACGGGTCCTTCAGCTTCAGGTGGGCCGGCTGGTCTTCCTCGTGATTGGTGGCCGAGATGAACACCGAGCTCAGTTTGTCGAAGCTGATCACGCCGTCCGGCTTGGGATAGACCAGCGGCTTGTAGTCCTTGGCCAGGCCCGTCGACTCCGCGTCGGTCTTCTCGTGCTTCATCGTGCCGAAGAACGAGAAGCCGCCGGTCAGGTGGGTCACCCACATGTCGAACATGCTGACCGCGCCGCCGAGGGTCGTGCCCAGCTTGCCGATCAGCGGCTTGGCGTTGCGGACGACCTTCAGTTCCTTGGCGACCCACGAGTTCTCATAGGCGGTCTGGTATGCGACCAACTCGTCGCTGGCCCGGCCCGCGCCCAGCGCCGCGAACGCGGCCTCGGCGGCCAACATGCCGGTCTTGATGGCGTTGTGGCTGCCCTTGATGCGCGGCACATTGACGAAGCCGGCCGAGCAGCCGATCAGCGCTCCGCCGGGGAAGGTCAGCTTGGGCACCGACTGATAACCGCCCTCGGTGATGGCCCGCGCGCCATAGGCGATGCGCTTGCCGCCTTCCAGGTGCGGCTTGACCGAGGGATGGTGCTTGAAGCGCTGGAATTCGTCGAACGGCGACAGCCAGGGGTTCTTGTAGTTCAGGTGCACCACATAGCCGATGGACACGTAGTTATCGCCGAAATGGTACATGAAGCTGCCGCCGCCGGTCGTCTGGTCCAGAGGCCAGCCCGTGGTGTGCTCGGCCAGGCCCGGCTGGTGCTTCTCGGGCGGCACCTGCCACAGCTCCTTGATGCCCAGGCCAAACTTCTGCGGCGACTTGCCGGCCGCCAGGTCGAACTTGTTGATCAGCTGCTTGGCGAGCGAGCCGCGCACACCCTCGGCGATGAACACATATTTGCCGTGCAGCTCCATGCCCGGCTGATAGTCGCCCTTGTGGCGGCCGTCCTTGGCGATGCCCACCACGCCGACGATCACGCCCTTCAGCGAGCCGTCATCATTCCAGACCGTGTCGGAGGCCGCGAACCCCGGATAGATCTCGACGCCCAGTTCCTCGGCCTGGGTCGCCAGCCAGCGCGACAGGTTACCCAGGGAGGCGATGTAGCAGCCGTCATTGTGCATGAACGGCGGCAGGGCGAACATCGGCAGGGCGATGTCGCCTGACGGACCCAGCACACGGAAGACATCCTTGGTGACCGGCGTTTCCAGCGGCGCGCCCAAGGCCTTCCAGTCGGGGAACAGCTCGGCCAGGCCCCTGGGGTCGATGACCGCGCCCGACAGAATGTGGGCGCCGACCTCGGAGCCCTTCTCCAGCACCGCCACCGAGACCTCGGTTCCGGCCGCAGCCGCCATTTGCTTCAGCTTGATGGCCGCCGACAGGCCGGCCGGACCACCGCCGACGATGACCACGTCATATTCCATCGACTCGCGTTCGAGCTCTGGGCTCAGCTCTTCGCTCATGGGGTCTCCCGTGCGGGCGCACGCTGCCCGCGTTCTTGCTGTTTGAGTCGAAGCTTATCGGGACGTGACGCCGGGGTGGTCAAGAATAAACGCGCGTCTATTGCTGCGATGCAGCGCGGCGTGACCGTGGCGACGTTCGAAAGTTCGTACTAAGATGAAGGCATGGACCTCGCCGTCGATCCGCGCGCCGTGGAAAGCCTGCTCGCCTTCTGGGCCGATGCGGGTGTCGAGGCCTCGTACGCCGACGAACCGATCGACCGCCTGGCCGAGGGCGCGGCGATGCTGCGGGCCCGTCGCGAGCCCGCGCCCCCCGTCGCCGTCGCGCCCATCGCCGCGCCAGCCTTCGGACGCGGGCCGGACCTCGACACGGTCGTCACCCAGGCCAAGGCCCTGGCTGGCGCCTGCAACGACCTGCCCGCCCTGGCCGCTGCCATCGCCGCGTTTGACGGCTGCCCGCTGAAAACCCAAGGCGCGCGCCAGGCCGTGGTGTCGCGCGGTCCCGTTGACGCCCCCCTGATGGTCATTGGCGAAGCGCCTGGCGCCGACGAGGATGCGCAAGGCGCGCCGTTCGTCGGCAAGGCGGGCCAGCTATTGGACCGCATGCTGAAGGCTGCGGGCCTGTTGGACCGCGCCTTCGTCACCAACACCGTGTTCTGGCGGCCGCCGGGAAACCGCACGCCGACCCCCCAAGAACAGGCCGCCTGCGCGCCGTTCCTCGAAAGGGCCATCGAATTGGTGCAACCGAAGATGCTGCTGCTGGTCGGCGGAGCCTCGGCCAAGAGCATCCTCAGTCGCGACGAGGGCATTTTGTCGCTGCGCGGTCGGTGGTTCGAATGGACCTCCAGCGACGGCCGAACCGAGCTTCCGGCCCTGCCCACCTTGCATCCGGCGTTCCTGTTGCGGCAGCCGGCCGCCAAGAAAAAGGCCTGGATCGACATGCTTATGCTCAGTGAGAGGCTTGATCGCCCGCACCGTCCCAACTAGAGACTCAGGGGGCCAGTTGGACACGGCCAGCTTTTGGGGACGCGTGGGGGGCCTCTTCGGAGGTCAGGCGCGGAAACGCTTTGCAGCTTCTAGCTCGCCCTCTGGCCGTTTTGTCGGCCTTCGTGATTGGTGTCGTGGCGGCGTTCGGCGCGCACGCGTCGTCGCTTGAGCCGCTGTCCGAAAGCGACGCCCGCCACTACCGCGCCGCCTTCGCCGCCTCCGACCACGGCGACTTCGACGCCGCCGAGGCCGCCCTGGCCAACACCCGCGACAAGAGCCTGACCGGCCGCCTCGAATTTTCCAAGGTCATGCACCCGCGCGCCTATGCCGCCAGCTACGATGAGTTGACCGGTTGGATCGACGCCTATGGCGATCAGGCCGGGGCCGACCGGGTCTATGCCCTCGCGGTCAAGCGCAAGCCGGTCAAGGTCGCCGCGCCTCGGGCGCCCGCCCTGTTCGTGGCCAGCGCCAAGGGCCCCGCCCCGGCCGACAAGTCCCGTGCAGCGCGTGAGGCCTACTATTCCGGCGACGTGAAGAGTGCCCTCAGCCTGGCCCAGGGCGCGGGCGAACCCTGGATCGCCGGCCTGGCCGCCTTCCGCCTGCAGGCCTATGCCCAGGCCCGCACCTATTTCGAGCGGGTCGCCAATGACGACAAGCAGGACGAGTGGCTGCGCTCGGCCGCGTCGTTCTGGGCGGCGCGTTCCGCGGCGTCCAACGGCCAGACCGGCGACGTCGAGGACCTGCTGAGCGCCGCAGCCCGTGCGCCCCAGACCTTCTACGGCATGATCGCCGCCCGCCAGCTGTCGATGGCCGGCCAGCAGTTGGCCCAGGACGACCCGATCGCCGCGCTGCTGACGAAAGTGTCCTACGACGGCCCGGACGTCGCCTCTCTGGGCCGATTGCTGACCGCCGATCCCCGCGCCCGCCGCGCCGCCGCCTTGGCCCAGATCGGCCGCTGGAGCGAAGCCGGCCAGGAACTGCGCGCCGGCCTTTCCCTGGCCAGCGACAAGGCGCGGGGCGATTGGACCGCCCTGACCCTGGCGCTCAACGAGAAGGCCCCGCTCAATGCGGGTCGCCCCGCCGGCCGGGTCGGCGGCGAGGACTATCCCCTGCCCCTGCTGGAGCCCAAGGGCGGCTTCACCATCGACAAGGCCATGGTCTACGCCCTGGTGCGCCAGGAGAGCCGCTTTGACCCCTATGCCGTGTCGGGCTCCGGCGCCGTGGGCCTGATGCAGCTGATGCCGATCGCTGCGGCCCGCGCGGCCGGCGACGACAAGCTGCTGGCCGACAACAGCCCGCTGCTCGACCCGGGCTTCAACCTGCGGGTCGGCCAGGACTATTTCACCTGGCTGATGGACAGGGGCCTGCAGAGCCCCGACCTGTTCCGCGCCGTGGCGGCCTATAATGGCGGTCCGGGCGCCCTGCTCAAGGCCCAAGGCCAGCTGGGCGGCGCCGACTGTGACCCGCTGATGTTGATCGAGAGCCTGCCGGCCCTGGAAACCCGCAACTATGTCGAGAAGGTCATGGCCTCGTACTGGACCTATCGCAAGCTGATGGGGGCCGAGACGAGGACCCTGGACGCGGCGGCCAGCGGGGCTCGGGTGATCGATTTTCGGCTGGATCAGTAGGGCCGCCACGGAGCGGTGTGAGGGTGAGAGGTTTCACCGTTAGCCGGGAAATCCCGATTTCTACCGTTGAGTCTGCAATTGAGGGGTCGCTCCTTTATGGAGCGATCTGCGACACAGCGGGAGCCCTCCCAACGGTGCTCCGATCGGCGAGTGTGTAACCTCTCACCCTCCCACCGCCTCCGGCGGCGGGCCCCTCCCTCTCTCAAAGAGAGAGGGATTCGCGGCCGCCTCTACACCCGGAGTCGTAGGGCCTTAGGCTTCAGCCGCCTCAGTAAGGCCTTTAGGGGATTACCACCCGGCTTGAACCCGCCAGCCGCCTCGACGGCCTCCAGCTTGACCAGCACCGCCAGCGGCCGTCCCGGCAGGCCCAGAGGCCCCGGCGCGGCGACGAACGCGGGCTTGCCGCCGCCGCCGGCCAGATGCGCCTCGACGGGCACGCGCCAGGCTTCCGGTAGGGTCAGGTCCTCCCCGAGGGCCAGGATCCAGGCGCTCGTGGCCGCCGCGCAGCCGGCCGCCAGCCGTGTCCCGGCGTCGCCCTGCACCGTGACCACCCGCGCGCCGCTGTCCTCGGCGATGTCGAGGGTGGCGTCGGTGGAGCCGGCGTCGGCGAAGATCACGGTCTTGACCAAGCCATCGACCGCGGCGGGCACCAGCAGGGTCAGGACCTGGATCAGGCGCGCGGCGCTGTTGTGGGTGGGCAGGACGACGGAGATCATGGGGCTGGTTCAGGCGATTGCGGGGCTTAGGTCAAGGGGCGCCGTGCGTCCTTCGAGGCCCGCTGCGCGGGCGCCTCAGGATGAGGAACTCAAAAGCAACCTACTTACCTCATCCTGAGGTGCGAGCCGCAGGCGAGCCTCGAAGGACGCACAACCTCAAAACAGCGACAGCTGATCTCCTGCCTTGGTCGGCACGGCGAACTGGGTCAGGTCCATCGGTCCCAACCGCCCCGTCAAGCCGAAACGCTTCTTCGCCAGATCGAACCGCTGGCCCATCACCTCGGCGACCGGCCCCTCGCCCGTCATCCGCTTGCCCCATTCCGAACTATAGGCCGCCCCACCGCGCATCTGGCGGACCAGCGACATCACCCGCTTGGCGCGGTCGGGATGCTCGGCGGCCAGCCATTCCTCGAACAGATCCTTGATCTCCAGCGGCAGGCGCAGGGCCACGTAGCCAGCGGAGGTGGCGCCGGCGCCGGCGGCGGCCTCCAGCACCCCCTCCATCTCGTGATCGTTCAGCGACGGGATCGACGGCGCGAACATCACCGTGACCGGCACGCCCGCCGCCGTTAGCTGCCGCACGGCGTCGATCCGGCGCTTGGGCGTGGCGGCGCGCGGCTCCATGCTGCGTGACAGCCGGTGGTCCAGGCTGGTGATCGACACCGCCGCCCGCGCCAGACCCGCCTGGCCCAGCGGTCCCAGCAAATCCAGGTCGCGGGTGATCAGCGCCGACTTGGTGATGATCGAGAACGGGTGGCGAAACCGGCCCAGGGTCTCGATTACCGCCCGGGTCACGCGAAGCTGCTTCTCGTCGGGCTGGTAGGGATCGGTGTCGCCGCCGATATGGATGATCTTCGGCGCGTAGCCCTTCTTGGACAGCTCGCGCTCCAGCAGCTTGCCGGCCTCGGGCTTGAAATAGATCTTGGTCTCGAAATCCAGGCCTGGCGAGTGGCCGAGATAGGCGTGGGCCGGGCGTGCATAGCAGTAGATGCAGCCATGACTGCAGCCACGATAGGGATTGATCGAGGCCTCGAAACCGATGTCGGGACTGTCGTTGCGGGCGATGATGCTTCGCGACTTCATCGGCTGCAGCGTGGTGGCGATCTGGGCCGGCTCCTCCTCTGCGGCCCAACCGTCGTCGAAGGTTTCACTAACCTGGCTCTCGAAACGACCGGTGCGGTTGGACTTGGCCCCACGGCCGCGCGCGAGGACGGGAGGATGACCTGGGAGATTGGCGGGGGCGACCATGGCCAGATCATGGATCATCAGCGAGAACAATTCAAGAACACGCTGTGTCGCGGCCCTGATGGCCCTGCTTGGACATCGGGCGTCGCGCCGAAGTCGCCGCTCAAATCCGCCCCGATGGCCGACAGCGAACCTTGACCGTTGCAATCTCCACCATCAGGCCCGCCGGGTTACCGTCGCCCGGCCGCTCGTACCGGGACGCTCTCCATGACCACCACGCCAGAAGACAGTGCCGCCACCGAGGTCGAAGCTCCGCACTCCGCCAAGGTCGGCGTCGTCGACACCAGTCACAACGTCACTACCGCCTTCAACGAGCCGATCAACGGCCCGATCGCCGACCTCGCCGACGGCGACGCCTGAAGTCCACGACCGCCGGCGGCGCGCCTGCCCCTTGGCGACGTCTCGTGCGTTTGCTGCGGGCCATGAAGATCGCCACCTTCAACATCAACAATATCAACAGGCGGCTCGACAACATGGTCGCCTGGCTGGCCGAGGCCGAGCCCGACGTCGTCTGCCTGCAGGAGCTGAAGGCCGAGCAAGGCTCGTTTCCTGCCGACGTCCTGGCCCAGCTCGGCTATGGCGCGGTCTGGCGCGGCCAGCGCCTCTGGAACGGCGTCGCCATCCTGGCGCGCGGCGCGCAGCCGGTGCTGACCCGCACCGCCCTGCCCGGCGCGCCAGAGGACCTCCAGGCCCGCTATATCGAGGCGGCGGTGGATGGCGTGCTGATCGCCTCGCTGTACCTGCCCAACGGCAATCCCCGACCCGGACCGAAGTTCGACTACAAGCTAGCCTGGTTCGCCCGCCTGATCGCCCACGCCGCCGCGCTGAAAGCCACCGGCGCGCCGGTGGTCTTGGCCGGCGACTATAATGTCGTGCCAACCGAAGCCGACCTCTATCAGCCGCATTCGTGGAAAGACGACGCGCTGCTGCGGCCCGAGGTCCGCGCGGCCTACCAGGCGTTGCTCGCCCAGGGTTGGACCGACGCCCTGCGCGCCGCCCATCCCGAGGGCCCGCTCTGGACCTTCTGGAGCTATCTTCGCCACCGCTGGCCGGCCGACAAGGGCCTGCGGCTCGACCATCTTCTGCTGACCCCCGACCTGGCCGAGCGCTTGGTCGAGGCCGGGGTCGATCGCTGGACGCGTGGCGAGGAGGACGCCAGCGATCACGCGCCGGCCTGGGTCGTGCTGGATCGCTAAAAGGCGGAAAAGGTTGGAGGCCCGGCCCGGAATCGAACCGGGGTGCACGGATTTGCAATCCGCTGCGTAACCACTCCGCCACCGGGCCATCCGGCGTCAACGCAAGGTGCGTCGGCGAAGAGGTCGGTTCGATACAGGAGCCCGCCGGACTAGGCAATGGCCATGATGCGGTGGCTCAGGCGGGCTTTTCCAGCAGCAAGGCCTTGGTGAGGAAGGCTTGGTCCTGATCAATCAGACGCAGGCCCGCGCCGCTGAACAGGGCCGGCAGATCGGTCTCGGCATAGGTCGAATAATAGGGCTCGTGGAAATAGGCCGGGAACGCTTCCAGCAGGCGCGACAGGTTCGGCTCGTCGGCCGGCTGCACCGAATCGGCGAAGGCCAGCACGCCGCCGGGCTTCAGCACCCGGGCGATCTCGGCGGCCACCACGGGGCGAACGCGCGGCGGCAGTTCGTGGAACAGGTAGACGCAGGTCACCGCGTCCAGGCTGGCGTCGGCGAAGGGCAAATGTTCGGCATTGGCCTGCACCCCGCCGCGCTTGGAGCGACTGCGGGCGGCGGCCAGATAGGCTCTCGACAGGTCCAGCCCGCCAATCGCGGCGCGGGGGAAGGCGCCGTCCAAGTCACAGAGAAACGAGCCTGAGCCGCAGGCCAGGTCGATCAGTTTCAGGCCGCGCTGGTCCTGACCGCGCCAATGCTTGGCGAGCAGCGACAAGGCTCGCCGGCGCATGGCCCCAGCCGCACCGGAAAACAGCGCCTCGACCTGGGCCTCGTAGCGCTGGGCGCTGGCGTCGGTGAACCAGCCGCCGGACTGGTAATGGAAGTTCTGGCGATAATAGGTTGGATAGCCCTGGCTTTCCGGCTCGTCCCGCACCTCGACCCCGTCGCCCCGGCGACGGCGTTGGTCGACGGCCTTGGCGTCGGCGATGACGTCCAGCGCTCGGCGGAAAGCCTGGGCCGGATTGCGCGGCCCGTCTTCCATCGGCGGATAAAGACCGGCGGCGACATCGGCGGTATCCTTGTCGAAGGCGGCCAGATAGGCCCTGCGAAGTCGAGCAGCGGAAACCGGCGGCCCCTGGGGTTCGAACTTGGTCTTGGCCTCGCCGCGTGTCGGATTGGCCAGGGCGCGGGTCACGCTGCCCGCGGCGCCCCACCAGGCGGCCTTGACCGCCGCCTTGGCCCGTTGGCTGGCGCCGTCCAGGGCGAAGGCGCTTCTGCCGCTGCCGCGTTGCTCGTCCATCACCATCTCCCGGACGGCCCCGCCTCCAAGGCGTGGGCCGACCTAGCGCGAAAACACCCCGACTAGCTCAATATGGGGTGACCATAGGAACTGGTCCACCGGCAAGACCCGCTCCAGGCGGAAACCGGCCTGGATCAGCACCTTGGCGTCGCGGGCGAAGGTGGCGGGATTGCACGAGACGCCCACCACGCGGGCGACCTTGGAATTGGCGATCTCGACATGCTGCTCGAACGCCCCGGCGCGGGGTGGGTCGAGCACGGCCACGTCGACCTTCTTCAGCTCCATCGACAGCATCGGCCGGCGCGCCAGGTCGCGGGCCTCGGCTGTGATGGCCTTCAGGCCGGTGGCGGTGCCAACCGCGCCCTTCAGGGCAGCGATGGCCAGGGCCGAGCTGTCGGCGGCGTGGACCCCGCCCACCTGCGCCAGGCGGAAGGTGAAGGTGCCCACCCCGCTATAGAGATCGACGATCCGCGAGGCCCCCTGGGCGGCCTCGACCGCGAACTCGACCATGGCCTGCTCGGCCTGTGGCACGGCCTGCAGGAAGGCGCCGGCCGGCAGGGCGACGATGGCCGGACCCAGTTTCACGATCGGCTGGCGGGCCATGTAGATCATCT
Organism: Caulobacter sp. DWR2-3-1b2; assembly: GCF_049896345.1. Taxonomy (NCBI): domain Bacteria; kingdom Pseudomonadati; phylum Pseudomonadota; class Alphaproteobacteria; order Caulobacterales; family Caulobacteraceae; genus Caulobacter; species Caulobacter sp. DWR2-3-1b2. The sequence continues at coordinate 352,269 of NZ_JAFCUC010000002.1, forward strand.
CGCCGGCCAGGGTGACGCGGGCGAAGTCCGACTCACCAGCGATCATCGCCGCCCGAACCCGAGCGTCGGACGACAGCCCGCCGCTCTTGGCCTCGACGCCGGTGATGTCGATGTCCAGGCCCGTGGCTGTGATGGTGACGTGCAGGGTTGGGGCCGACTTCGGGTGTTCCATGAACGGACCGGCCAGGCGTCGAAGGGCCGGCAGGGCGGCGACCAGCTTGGGGTTGGACACCGGACAGACCTCGATCTGCACCAGGTTCCACGAGCGACGCTCCTTGAAGCCCAGGCGCACCCCGCCCTTGCCGCCGCGAGCATGCAGCGCCACCCGGCGACGCGAGTTCGGGGGCGAGGCGAAGGTCGGCAGGATCTCGGTCTCCAGGCCCTCGAAGGCCAGCTGGATGCGGATTTGCTCGCGCTTCCAGTCGAGATAGGGCTGGGCGTCCCAGTGCTGCAGGGCGCAACCGCCGCAGACACCGAAATGTGGGCAAGGCGGCGCCACGCGGTCGGCGCTGACCTCCAGCACGTCGAGCAACTCACCGCGCGCGCCGCTCATCTCGGCCGTCACCAACTCGCCGGGCAGGGTCAGGGGGATGAACGCCCCCGCCGACAAGCCGTCGCCCTGGGCGCCGACCGCCTCGATCCTCAGTTCACGCATGGCAGATCGTCCGTCCGTCCGGCGAAACCTTGACCGGTTCCGCGCATTTCAAAAGGCGCGTGAGCGCCGCCACGTCTACGCCACGATCGACGCCGACAAGCTTTCGAGACGTCCCATAGCGCATTCGCGCCCTCCGAGGGTGAAATGAAGGCGCGTGAGGGGGCTGAAGATGAACGGGTCGCTCAACAGCCGTTCATCAAGAGCTTGGCAATTTGCGGTGAAGGTCGGGCCTTCTGGATCGGCGGACCCGTTCGAGGAGCTACTCAATGATGTTCAAGACCGTTCTCGGCCTCGTCAGCGCCGCCGCCCTGGCCAGCGCCATGGCCCCGACTCTGGCCTCGGCCCAAGCCTATGGCGCCTATGGTAATTCCGGGGCCTATGCCGGCAACCGCAGCAACTATGACAGCAACGGCTCTTACTACGATCCCTGCCGCCGCAGCACGACGCAGCGCGGCACGGGCGGAGGTCTGATCGGGGCTGGCATCGGCGCGGCGATTGGCAGTGGCGTGTCGGGCCACGGCGCCCGCACCGAGGGCACGGTGCTCGGCGGCCTGGTCGGCGCGATCGCTGGTTCGGCGATCGGTCGCAACTCTGCCGCCTGCAGCCCCGGCGCGGCTCCGCCGCCTCCGGCAGCTTACAACCAGGGGGCCTATAGCCAGGGCGCCTATAGCAGCCAACCCTATGATGACCGCTATGACCGCGACCGTCAGGACGACCAGGCCCGTTATGAGGATAGCCGTTACGGCGACCGTCGCGGCGGCTACAGCTACCAGTCCGAGCGCTCCTACACGGTGACTGACAGCAGCAAGGCCGACGTCAACGGCTGCACCCTGGCCGAAAGCCCGATCTACCTGCCCGATGGCCGCGTTCAGAAGCGCTTCGTCCGCGTCTGCCCCGACGCCCAAGGGCGTTATCAGGTCGTCGATTAGGGTTTTCCCCTTTCCCAAAGGGAGAGGTTGGGGCCCGCGCGAAGCGTGGGAGGGTGAGGGGTCTGGACGTCAGCCGGCGTGCCCGCCGAGCGTTCGTGGGAAATCGGTGAGGGTGTAACCCCTGACCGTCCCATGCTTCTTCGAGCGCGGGTCCCTCCCTCTCCCGCTGGGAGAGGGTTTCGAATTCTAGCCCTTCACCGCCCACAGCAGGTGTTCTTCCTGCCCGTCGCCGCCGGTGATCGGGCTGACGGTTACGCCCTTAATCGTCCAGCCCTGGGCCTCGACGAAGGCCGAGACCGAGGCGATGCATTCGGCGATGATCGCCGGGTTCCTGACCATGCCGTTCTTGCCCACCCGTCCAAAGCCGGCCTCGAACTGCGGCTTGATCAGGCAGACGAGATCAGCGCCCTCGGCGGCCAGGTCCAGCGCCACCGGCAGCGCCTTCTCCACCGAGATGAAACTGACATCGCTGACCACCAGGCCGGGCGTCTCGTCCAGATAGCCCTCGTCGAGGATGCGGGCGTCGACGCCTGACAGATCGACCACCCGGCCGTGGTTGGCCAGGCGCGGATTGAGCTGGTCACGGCCGACGTCGCAGGCAAAAACCTTCTCAGCGCCGCGTTCCAGCAGGACCTCGGTAAAGCCGCCGGTCGAGGCGCCGACGTCCAGCGCCACCTTGCCCATCACATCGATCGGCCACATGTCCAGGGCGTGGACCAGTTTGAGGGCGCCGCGCCCCACCCAGGGATGGGGTGGGCGGCCGTCCAGCTTGGCGCTGGTCTCAAGCAACTCGGCGGGCTTCTTGACCACATGGCCGTCGGCGGTGATCAGTCCGGCCTCGATGGCGGCGCGAGCCTTGGCGCGGGTCTCGAACAGGCCGGTCTCGACCAGCAGGATATCGGCGCGCTTATAGGTGGGGGGGGAGGTCATGGCCGCCGTTTAGCACAGTCCTCCCCCACGGGGGGAGGACCTTCAGGCCCGCGCCTACCCCTCGACGAACACCTTCTTCAGCTCGTTCTTCATGATCTTGCCGTTGGCGTTGCGCGGCAGGGTCTCGTGCCAGAAAACGATCTTCACCGGCACCTTGAAAGCGGCCAGGCGGTCGGCGACGAAGGCGCGAAGCTCGGCCTCGCTAGCCTCCGCGCCCGGCTTCAGGGTCACGACGGCTGCCGGCTCCTCGCCCAGGGTCTTGTGCTCGATGCCGACCAGGGCGGCGTCCATGACTGCGGGGTGCTCATAAAGGAGGTTCTCGACCTCGATGCAGTAGATGTTCTCGCCGCCCCGGATCAGCATGTCCTTGGCCCGATCGACGATGTAGCAGAAGCCTTCCTCGTCGAGCCGCGCCAGGTCGCCGGTCTTGACCCAGCCCTCCACGAAGGTCTGGGCGGTGGCTTCCGGCTTGTTCCAATAGCCCTTCACCACCTGGGGGCCCTTGCACCACAGCTCGCCGACCTCGCCGACCGGCAGTTCGCGATGCGGCGCCTCGACGGTCATGATCTTCAGGTCGGTGACCGGCACGGCCGGGCCGCAGCTGTCTGGACGGTTTTCGTAGTCCTCGCTCGAATTGCTGGTGGCTGTGGCCGAGGTCTCGGTCATGCCCCAGCCATTGCCGGGCGAGGATTTCGGCCAGATTTCCTTGATCTTCCGCACCAGTTCCGGGGCCGAGGGCGCGCCGCCATAGGCCACCGTCTCTAGCGAGGACAGGTCGTACTCGCCGCGACGCGGATGCTCGATGATCTGCCAGGCGATGGTCGGCACGCCGCCCATCTGGGTCAGTTTCTCGTCCTGGATCAGCTGCATGGCCTTGTCGGGATCCCACTTGCGGATCATAGCCAGCTTGGCGCCGGCGAACAGCGAGGGGTTCATCACCGCGAAACAGCCGGTCGCGTGGAAGAACGGCACCGAGATCAGCGACCCCTTCTGCGGCAGGCTGGGATCAGGCTGGGGCGGGGCCTCGCCGCGACGCAGGAAGCTGCGGGCTCCGGCGGCGGCGGCTGCGAAAATATTGCTGTTGACGTTGCGGTGGGTGCCCAGGGCGCCCTTCGGTTTTCCGGTCGTGCCCGAGGTGTAAAAGATCGTCGCGTCGTCTTCGGGACCGAGCGACACGGTCGACAGCGGCTTTTCGTCCAGCGTGATCCAGTCGTTGGGGGCGCCGATCACCTTCTCCATCCGCTTGACGTAGGGATGGGCGATTTCTTCCTTCGAGCGGCTGACATAGACCAGCGTCAAGGCGGGGCAATTGTGCAGGTGCTCGGTCAGGCGCTCGAATCGCTCGACGTCCATCACCGCCACCGAGGCGCCGCTGTCGATCAGACCGTATTCCAGCTCCTGCCCGGTCCACCAGGCGTTCAGCGGCGTCATGATCGCGCCGAGGCTTAGGCCGGCATAGAAGGCCACCGGCCATTCGGGCAGGTTGCGCATGATCAGGGCGATCCTGTCGCCCTTCTTGACGCCCGAGGCTTCCAGCTCGGCGGCGAACACCGTCACGGCCCGATAGAAGGCCTCGAAACTGACCCGCTCGTCCTCGTGAACCAGGAAGATCTTCTCGCCGTGCGTGCGGCCCGCCAGCAGGGTGTCGCGCAGGGTCGGCGGGCAGTTCTTCCAGACCCGGGTCATCACACCCCGGATGTCGATCTCCTCCATCTCACCGGCCGTGCCCGGCGCGGTGATCATGGCATAGGCCTGCTTGACCGACATGGCGGGCCAGGGGATGGCGGCGGGGGTGGGCGCGGGCGCGGCCTGGGTCATGTTTACTCTCCCGGTGTGTGGTCGCGCCTCGTTGGACGAGCGCGTTTCTCTCGCGAGAAAGCACAGGCCGAGGCCCGATGCAAACGTCTGTTCGAACGTAAGGGAACGACGATAAGTTAGAGAGGCTCATCCCCTTGCGGGCGCGTGCCATGACGGCGCTGGGCCTCCGCCAGTCTACAGTGACGCGCCAGCCGCCCAGGCTCCGCCGTCCCCGGCCCGCGGCTCTTGGGCGTGGGACGCGACCGCCGGGCGGTAGAGTTGGTTTCCCTGCTGATCCCGCGATCCGCCCGCAGAGCGAACCACCCGCAGAGCGAACCGCGTTCGGTCGCTTCCTATTTTGACCCCATCAGCGTCCAGCCGAAGCCCCAAAGGAACGTCAGCCTAGCGGCACGTTTCGCTAGATGGGAAATCGCATGCGTTGATTTCTGACCCTCGGCGCCGCCACGATCGCGCTCGCCATCACCGCCCCCGCCCTGCAGACTGCGCCGGGCCAGAACACGGCCCCGGCGGCCTCCGCTCAAGATTCGGGCGCCACAGCAACTATGACGGCTCCCGCAACGCCAGCGGCTCCGGCGGCGGCCGCCGCGCCCGTCACCGCCGGCCAACCCGGCAAGGACAATACCGGCGCAGTCATCGGCTCGGTCGTCGAGGTCAAGCCCGACGCCTCCGGCAAGTCGATGGCCACCATCAAGATGGACCACAAGACTTTCGCGGTGGACGTCGCCATGCTGGCCGTTCGCGACGGCGCCACCCTGATCAACGCCAGCAAGGCCGAGATACAAGGCATGATGGGGGCCGCGAAGAAGTAGGCACAGCGGACTTGTAGGGGGGGCGCGCACCCCAAGGCGCGGACACTGGGCAGACCGGCAAGCCGCTTGCCTTGAGGGGGCGTCCCGCTCTTGCGGGCCATAGTAGTTGGGATCTGGCGGGGCTATGAAGCGCCCCCTCGCCGTGCAACCTATGGCAGGATCGCGCGGTTTAACGTGGAGCCCGCGTGACAGTGGGGACCGCAGGCTTGCGTGAGGTTTGACATGGCGTTGCTGGTTGGAACAAACTTCGACGACAACCTCGTCGGGACCGCAGATGACGACACGCTCCTGGGTCTCGATGGCGCGGATACCCTGGATGGCGGCGGCGGGAACGACTTCCAGGACGGCGGCGCGGGCAACGATACGCTCTATGGTCTTGTCGGCGCCGACATTCTGCAGGGCGGCTTGGGGGACGACCTTTACGTAATCAGCGACGCCGCCGTGCGCGTTCGGGAGTCGGCCGACGGCGGGAATGACACGCTGATGACCTATGTGGATTTCGAGCTCGCGGGCGGCATCGAGAAGGTTCGGGTGCTCGACCCGGGCGCCATCAAGATTTTTGGCTCGAACGACGCCGAACAGATCATGGGCTATCTGGGCGACAACTATCTCAGCGGCGGCGGCGGGAATGACGCGCTCTACGGCCATGGCGGTAACGACAAGCTGGATGGCGGCGCGGGCGACGACTGGCTTGACGGCGGCGACGGCGGATCCGTGGACGGCGGCAGCGACGTCCTTTTCGGCGGCCTGGGTGCGGACGGCCTGGCAGGCCGGGACGGCGACGACTGGCTGGACGGCGGAGCCGGCGCCGACCTGATGATCGGCGGCGTCGGAAATGATAGCTATGTGGTCGATGACATCGGCGACCGGGTCATCGAGAGGCCGAACGAAGGTGTGGACCTGGTTCTTTCGTCGATCACCTTCGCGCTGGAGGGCGGGGTCGAGCAACTGCGATTGCTGGGCTCCGGCGCGATCAACGGCTTCGGCTCGAACGACGCCGAGCGGATCATCGGCAATCTGGGCGATAACTATCTGGGCGGCGGCGGTGGAAACGACGCGCTCTACGGCAGCGGCGGCGCCGATCATATCGACGGCGGCTCCGGCGACGATTGGCTGGACGGCGGCGACGGCGGGTCGGTCGATGGCGGCGACGACGTGTTTTTTGGCGGCCTTGGGTCAGACGGTCTCGCCGGGCGGGACGGCAATGACTGGCTGGATGGCGGCGCCGGCGCCGACCTGATGTTCGGCGGCCTCGGGGATGACATCTATGTGGTCGATGACGCCGGCGATCAAGTCGTCGAGGCCGCAGGTGAAGGGTTCGATCTGGTCCTGGCGTCGGTCAGCTACCAGTTGCAGGGGGGCGTCGAGCGGTTGGAGTTGCAGGGAAACGCCGCGATCAACGCTTTCGGCTCCGCCGACGCCGAGCAGATCAACGGCAATAACGCTTCCAACTATCTGTTCGGGGGCGGCGGCGATGACATTTTAAGGGGTCAAGCCGGCAACGACACTCTCGACGGCGGCGCGGGCGACGATTTGCTGATTGGTGACGACAGCTATCCCCGGTCGTTCCCAGAAAACGACATCCTGTTCGGCGGCGCCGGTTCCGACTTTCTCGATGGTGGATTAGGCGCCGACTGGCTGGATGGCGGTACCGGCGGCGATAACATGTATGGCGGGAAAGGCGACGACATCTATATCATCGACGACGCAGGCGACGGTACGACTGAGTACTTCAACGGCGGGTATGACATCGTCTATTCGTCAGTCAGTTACTCCTACGCCTTCCCCCATTACCCCTATCGCACGTTTATCGAGGAACTGCATCTGACCGGGACAGCCTCGATCGACGCCACTGGATCGGATTACGGCGAAAAAATCTTCGGCAATGCCGGCAACAACGTCCTGCGCGGCGGCAACTCCGGGACCAGTCTGGGAGTGGACGGTGTCGATTGGCTGGATGGCGGCGGCGGCGACGACACCCTGTACGGCTCGAGCCCCGACAACCGCACCTATTATGGCGGCTACTCAATCGACCAGTTCTCGTTCGGGCCGGGCGGCGGCCACGATCACATCATCGATTTCCATTGGGCCTACTGGAATACGCGCAGCAACGTTTCCGAAGACATCCTGGATCTGTCGTCCGAGAAGGCCGCCGGGACGACATGGACGATCCAGCAGGTTGGCTACGACACCCTGATCAGCCTTTCCGATGGCGACAGCATCGTCCTGGAGGGCGTGACCGCCAGCCAGCTTCAGCAGAATTCCAGCGGCTGGATCTTCTGATCGCTTGGAAAGTGTCGATCGCCGCTCGCTGATAAGGCCAAGATCGCCTTGGTGACCTGATCTAGACAACAGCGGTTTGCCCGCCCTCGGACTGCGCCGAGGGCGGGTCAGCAGTCGATAAACCGGCCGACGGGATCGACAGGCGTCAGGCCCCTTACCCCACCGCCACCAACCGCGCCAGGGCCGCTTCCAGCTTGGCCTTGGCGGCTTCCGCGTCAGCCAGGCGCTCGCGGTTCTCGGCCACCACCTCTTCCTTGGCTCGGGCCAGGAAGTCCGGGTTGCCCAGCTTCCTGGCCGTCTTCTCGATCTCGCCGACATGGCCGGCGATCTCCTTGGCCAGGCGAGCCTTCTCGGCGGTCAGGTCGATGAACTCGGCAATGGCCAGGGCCCCCGTCGCCTCACCCAGCACGAAGGGCACGGCGCCGGCGGGCGGCGCTTCGGCCTCGCGGGCGCTGTCCAGGCGGGCCAGGCTCAGCAGCAGGTCGCGGTGGCGGGCCAGGCGGGCCTTGGTCTCGGGATTGGCGCCGATCACCGTCAGCGGCGGCTTGGCGCCGGGCGGGACGTTCATCTCGGCGCGGACGGAGCGGATCTCGCCCACCGTCTCGACCAGCCAGCCGATCTCGGCCTCGGCCTCGGCGTCGATCCAGCTTTTCGGAAGTTCCGGCCACTTTTCGACGATCAGCATGCCCGTGCGGGGCGCGCCGAATTCGGCGGTCTTGTCCCACAGCTCCTCGGTGATGAACGGCATCACGGGGTGCAGGAGCTTGAGGATCACATCCAGCGCCCAGGCGGCAGTGGCGCGCGTCTCCGCCTTGGCCTCGGCGTCGTCGCCATTGAGGATCGGCTTGGCCAGCTCGACATACCAGTCGCAGAACACGTTCCAGATGAACTTGTAGAGCGCGTCGGCCGCGTCGCTGAAGGCCGGCGCCTCCAGGGCCCGCGTCACCTCGGTGACGGTCTTGACCGTCTCGCCGCGAATCCACTTGTTGATCGGTTGCTTCACCGTGGACGGGTCGAAACCCTCCACGCGGACGCACTCGTTCATCTGGGCGAAGCGTGAGGCGTTCCACAGCTTGGTGCCGAAGTTGCGATAGCCCTCGATGCGCTGCTTGGACAGCTTGATATCGCGCGCCTGGCCCGACATCGCCGTCATGGTGAAGCGCACCGCGTCGCAGCCCAGCTCGTCGATCAGGATCAGCGGATCCATCACATTGCCCTTGGACTTGCTCATCTTGGCGCCCTTTTCGTCGCGGACGAGGGCGTTGATGAACACCTGCTTGAACGGGACTTCGCCCATGAAGTGCAGACCCATCATCATCATCCGGGCCACCCAGAAGAAGATGATGTCGAAGCCGGTGACCAGGGTGTTGGTCGGATAGAACTTGGCGAGGTCGGCGGTCTTGTCCGGCCAGCCCAGGGTCGAGAACGGCCACAGCGCAGAGCTGAACCAGGTGTCAAGGACGTCTTCGTCTTGCTTCAAGACAACTATATTTCCGCCAGACTCAGAACTTCCCAAGCCAGATTCTGGGATGCTTACTCTCTCATCGCCATAGTAGTCTCGTGCCTCTGCGAGAGCCTCTTCGGCAGTCTCAGCCACGAACATATGAGGCGTGAGATGCTCCAACTTCATAGTGGTTTCAGTTCGTTCGACAACGCGCGGCCCATACCAAACTGGGATGCGGTGCCCCCACCATAGCTGCCTGCTGACGCACCAAGGTTCGATGTTTCGCAGCCACTCGAAGTAGGTCTTTTCCCAATTCTTCGGCTCGAAGACCGTTGCGCCCTCTTCCACCGCCTTGATCGCCGGCTGCGCAAGCGTGTGCGCATCGACGTACCATTGATCCGTCAGGCGAGGCTCGACCACCACTCCGGAACGGTCGCCATGTGGCACCGCATGGCGGATTTTTTCAATCTCCCGCAGCCAACCTTCATTTTCAGAGATCGCAACTATCGCTTTCCTAGCGCTGAAACGATCGAGGTTTCGCAGTTCAGCCGGCAACTCATGCAGGGGTGCGCTGGGCTCAAACTTTCCATTTTCAACTACCCACCGCTTCGGGCGGGCGAGCGTTGATCCACGCTCATCGAAAACGTCGATGAAAGCCAAGCCGTGGCGCTTGCCGACCTGGAAGTCGTTGAAGTCGTGGGCGGGCGTGATCTTGACCGCGCCCGAGCCCTTGGTCGGGTCGGCATAGTCGTCGGCGACGATCGGGATGCGGCGGCCGATGATCGGCAGGACCACGTCCTTTCCGACCAGGTCCTTGTAGCGTTCGTCCGAGGGATGGACGGCCACGGCGGTGTCGCCCAGCATCGTCTCGGGACGCGTTGTGGCCACGACGATGAAGTCGCGGGTCTCATATTCGGTAGCCTTGCCGTCCTCGTCGAAGGCGACCGCGTGCTGGTAGGTGACGCCGTCCGCCAACCGATAGGCAAAATGCCAATAGAAGCCGTCGACCTCCTTCTGTTCGACCTCAAGGTCGGAGATGGCGGTCTGGAACTGCGGGTCCCAGTTGACCAGGCGCTTGTCGCGATACAGCAGATTCTGCTTGTAGAGCTGGACGAACACCTTGCGGACGGCGGCCGACAGACCCTCGTCCAAGGTGAAGCGTTCGCGCGACCAGTCGCAGCTGGCGCCCAGGCGGCGCAGCTGGTTGACGATCTCGCTGCCGCTCTCGGCCTTCCATTCCCAGATCTTCTCGACGAAGGCCTCGCGGCCCATCTCGCGCCGGCCGACATTGCCGGCGGCGGCCAGTTGGCGCTCGACAACCATCTGGGTGGCGATGCCCGCATGGTCGGTGCCCGGCAGCCACAGGGCCGATTTGCCGCGCATCCGGTGGAAGCGCGTCAGCACGTCCTGCAGCGTGTTGTTCAGCGCGTGGCCGATGTGCAGCGAGCCCGTGACGTTGGGCGGCGGGATGACGATGGTGAACGACTCGGCGTTCGGGTCCTCGCTCGGCTTGAAGGCGCCAGAGGCCTCCCAGGCGGCGTACAGGCGGGGCTCGATGGATTTGGGATCGAAGGTCTTTTCAAGCATGGCGCTGCGGGTATGCCATCTGCGGCCGCTCGGCGAAACCGTGGGCCTTGGTTCAACAGGGATTTTGGGACGGAAAAAGGCGGTCGCCGGAGCGACCGCCTTCCAAATTCCGGGCCGTCACCGCCGCGCGAGCGACGGATGACGGCGGATTATACGCCGCGACCGCGAGCGATGCGGTGGACTTCTTCTTCCACCTTGGTCTCGACGATGCGTGGCAGGTTCTGGTCCAGCCATTCCTTCAGCAGCGGCTTCATCAACTCGCGGACCACGTCCTCGAGGGTGCGGCCGTCCTTGGGCATCAGCAGGGCCGAGGTCAGGCTGCCGAAGGCGCTGGCAGCCAGGTTCGAGGCGTGGTCGCCGACCAGGTTCTCGGCGACTTCGTCGCGCGAGAATCCCGACGGAAAGCTGGTTTCCGGAGCCGGCGGCGGCGGCGGCGCGGGTTCAGGCGCGGGTTCCGGCGAATAGACGTCGATATCGCCCACCGACTCCAGCGGCACGGACGGATCGATCGGATCGGTCAGGTCGAGCACGTCGTCTTCAGGCTCGATCTCGGCCAGCGGCGCGGGTTCAGGCGCGGGCGGGGCGGCGGCGGCCTCGGGCTCCGCCGGCGCGTCATCTTCCGAGATGATGCGCCGGATGGAGGCGAGGATCTCCTCCATCGTCGGTTCTTGAGAGGTCTGGTCAGACATGTGCGGGCCGTCTCGAAGGGGTACGAATCCTGTGAGCGCCCAGGCAGGCGCTCACAGCGATGGTGCAGACTTGCGCGGCTTAAGCAAGCTCAAGGATTGGGGCCGCGCCAATTCGTCCTACTTGGACGCGGTCTTGGGCTGGGCCTTGACGGCGGTCGAGGGCGCGCCGACGTGATCGATGGCCTGGATCACCGGCTCCCACGGCACCCAACCGAAGGCATGGTTGACCTTGTCGTAGGACTTGACCGGGTCGTAGCGCTCGACGGCCGGCGCCAGGTTGGCGAGATTCAGCACGCCCATGGCCTGCAGGACGCTGGCGCTCGCGACATATTCGTCGCGTCGGGCGACGACTAGGGAGACCTCGGCATTGGCCAGTTCCAGCTGGGCGTTCAGCACGTCCAGCGTGGTGCGCAGGCCGACCTGCTGCTCCTGGCGCACGCCCTCGAAAGCGATCCGCGTGGCGCGCACCTGCTCCTCGTTGGAGACCAGATTGGACCGCGAGGCCAGCAGGTTGTTCCAGGCGGTGGAGACCTGTTGCAGGGCCGAGCGCTTTGCGCCCTCCACGGCGATGCGGGCGGCGTTCTCGCGCTCGGTGGCGGCGCGCACCTGCGAGCCGTTCAGACCGCCGGTGAACAGCGGCACCGATGCAGTAATAGAGCCGGTCAGGGCGCGGCCATAGTCGCCGAACTGGCTCCCCGCGCCATTGAGGTTTTGGGCGTCCCAGCCCAGGCCGGCGCGGGCCGAGACGGTCGGGCGATAGGCGGACCTGGCGACGGCGACCCGGGCGGCGGCGGCTTGTTCGGCGTAGCGGGCCGCCTGGACTTGCGGGTTGAACTGGTCGATCGAGTCGAAGGCCTGCTCGACGGACGTCGGCAGGAGGGCGGCCAGCGACGGCTCGGGCGCCAGGTCGGTCGGGTTCTGGCCGACCACGGCGGCGTAGGCCGCGCGGCTGGCGGCCAGGATCGCCTGGGCCGACGACTGGCTGGCGCGAGCGGCGGCCAGGCGGGCTTGCGACTGGGCGACGTCGGTCCGGGTGATCTCGCCGACCTCGAAACGGGCGTCGGACTCCTCGAGCTGGCGGCTCAGGACCGCGACGTTCTCGTTGGCGATGCGCAGGCGTTCCTGATCACGACGAACATCGACATAGCTCTGGATGACATTGCCCAGCACCGATTGCTCGACACTGCGCAGATCTTCGCGGCCGGCCAGGACGTCGGCCTGGGCGGCGGTCAGGTTGGCGGTGGCTCGGCCGCCGCTATAAAGCGGTTGGGCCAGTGAAAGGCCAGCGCTGCTGGTATTGATCGTGCGGTTGTCACGATTGGGGACGTTGACCATCGCGCCATTGACGAAGGTGGCCGTCGTGCCCGGATTGGCCAGTTCGGTGCGTTGGCCGCTGACATCGGCCGAGGCGCTGAGCGCGGGACGGAAAGCGGTCTTGGCCTGGACCACGCCTTCGTCGGCGGCGCGCTGGTTGGCGCGCTGAGCCTGAAGCGTGGGGTTGGTCTGATAGGCCAGGGCCAGGGCGTCGGTCAGGGTCTCGGCCATGACTGTCGACGGGAAAGCGACCGAGACGAGGCCCGTCACCAGCCCTATGCTGCAAGCGGCGGCCAACAAAACGGCCCGACGGCTATTCGACATCAAGTTCATCCCCAGACACACGGCGCGACCGCACCCTATATGATCGGCTGTAAGACGCGACGCCAGCGGCCGCTAGTTAAGCTTTTTTCACGCAGACGTTGCGCGGATGTCTCGTGGGCGTGTTGCTAGAAGGTGAAACCGGGTTCCACCGCGAAGCCGGCCAGCATCGGCGGGGTGGAATCGAACACCGCCCGGCGACCGACGCCATCCTCGGCATGAACATAGATCATCGCCCGACCCACCGGCCCGTCGCGCTCGACCACGCCTAGACGGCCGCCGACCGCCAGGGCCTGGGTCCAGCTGGCTGGAGCGCGCGGCACGGCGCCTTCGCAGATGATCAGGTCATAGCCGGCGCCGGGCACGGCGGTCAGGTCGTCGCCGTCGAGCCGGGTGACGGTCAGGCCCATCTTTTCCAGCACGGCGGCCGCATAGGGCGCGGCGATGCACAGGGCCTTGTCGCCTTCACGGGGACGCAGGTTCTGCAACAGCTTGCCGAGGTCACGCGGGCGCAGCAGCCAGCGGCCGGGAGCGTACTCAACATCGGCGTCGGCATAGGCCAGATGGCCCTTGCCGGCCGGCACGCAGGCCTCGCGCGCCACGACGCGCAGGGCGTCCTGCAGCGGCAGATCGGTGACATCGGCCACGCGGATCTGGCTTTCGACCATGTTGAGGCGCGCGGCGGCGAAATCGGAGCTCATGGAATCCCTCAAAGGGCTGGATTTTCAAGCCCGCTTATAGGTCCCCCGCTCGGGTCTAGGCAATCGGGGCTTTTCCCGAAGGAAGCGCCGAGATCTACCAGCGCCGATAGCCCACCACGCGGGCCGCGAAGGCCTCGGCGTCCTCGTGATCGCTCCAGTCGGCGATGGCCGGGACCAGGGAGGCGATTTCCAGCATCTGATGCTGGGCGTCCTTGTAGCGGGCGACGCGGGCGTAGCGGGCGGTATCCAGGATCAGGGCGCGCAGCAGCAAGGTGGCGGCCAGGGGGTGGCGGCCCTCGATGGCGCGGGCGGCTGGCTCCAGCAATTCGGGCCGATCGCCGTCCAGCTCCGAGGCGCGGCGCAGCACCAGGCGCGCGGCGCGATCCCAGGCCGGCCAACGGATCAGGAAATCGAGCGCCGCGTGCAGGTCGTGAAAGTCTTCCGCATGGGCCAGGGCCTTGTCCTCGGCCTCGACGTCGTCGAAATCGGGCAGGCGCTTGAGATAGTCTCGCAGCCGCTCGACCGACAGGCCGCGCTCGAAGCCGGCCCAGCGCATGTCCTGGGCCAGGTCGCCCTGCCCGCGCGCCTCCAGCACGTCGATATAGGTCTCTTCCCATTCGAGCGCCCCGGGTCCAGGCAGGCTGGGTCGTCCCAACACCGTGCCGATCAGTTGGGCGAAAGAGCCCGGCGTCGCGCGGTCGAGCGCCGCGATCGCCTCGTCCAGCCGCCCCGCCGCCATCAGCCGGCGGGCGATCTGGGTCCCGATGGGCGGCAGCACGGCCTGGGAGTCGGTGAATTGGGCGATGTAGCCATCGACGTCGCCCAAGGCGTCGGACAGGACCTGAACTGCGGCCTTGAATGTGCCGCTGACCCGCTTCTGCGAGGCCATGGCCGTCTGGATCCGGGCCCGCAGAATGGCGATGGCGTCCTGGCCCATGGCCGGCAGGGCGTTCTTCAGCACGCGCGGCGCCAGGCCGGCGCGGCCCGAGACCAACAGATCATGGAGCTGGTCGGTCAGGAGGCGCGGATCTGGCATGGCCACGGCAGAGATGCTCGCCACATCCTCGACGGCCAGATCAAACACCGCATCGACCTCGCCCTTGGCGTCGGCGGTGCGTTGAAACACCCAGTCGGCCAGGTCCAGGAAGCGCAGCATCATCGACAAGGCCAGGGCGGCGTCGAGTTCGGTCAACCGACCGGCAATCATCGCCCGCACCATGTCCAGCTCGCGGACGAACTCCTTGTGCTTGCGCCAGTGGATGCGGGCGCGGCTATCGGCGACGGACTCGATGCGCTTGGCCAGCTCTGCCGCCAGGTCCCCTGCCCCCACCTCGCCCGCCAGCTCCAGACGAAGCCGGCGCTTGATCTGGGCATGACCGTCGGCGACATCGATCAGCAGATCGGCCAGCCGCTCGGCGCCCAAGGCGGCCAGATTGGCCGTCGTCAGGGTCTTCTTCGAGCCCGTACGCTTCACCGTCGCCAGCGGAGTTCTCCCGTCACGCGTCCATGGTCCGAGCCAGGCGACTCGCCAGGTTCGGAAGCACAGTCTCTAACACGACGGCATAGGCGGAGGCTGCATGGGGCGCGTCGAGGCCGTGCGCGCGCTTAAAGGCGTCCTCGACGACCATGGCCTGCTGCTCGAGGTTCAGGGCCGTGAAGACCGGTTCGCCGGTCAGGTCGTAGGCGTAGGCGGCCGGCCCGTCCCCGGCCCGCAGCTTGGCGATCAGCAGGTTGAGACCGTGCTGCGCCTGCCAGACATGCACCAGCTCATGGACGAAAAGCGCCTGGTCGCGGACGGAGACGTCGGAAGCGGTGAAATCCGGCCGCGCGCCTCGCGCCGGCCAAGCCATCAACCGGCCGCTGGCGGCGAAGGCGCGGCTCCACAGCGGCATCGCCCAGAGCCGCACGCGCGTGCTGTCCAGCGCGCGACCAAACACCTGGGCGCTTAGCGCCCGTTCGCCGTCCGTGAGCCGACGCAGGCGACCGGGCCTCATGCATGTGTGGCCGATGGGCATCACTCGCCAACGTCCGCTTTCTTGAGGGGATCCGCCGGGAACAGGTGAGCGGTGGCCGTGTTGAATTAACGCATTGGAAAATCCTAACATGGCCAAGGGCTGGGTAGTACTGGGTGGAACGGCGCTGGCGAGCGTGGCGCTGATGATCGCCGCCCCCGCCATGGCCCAGACCTGCCGTGGCCCCACGCCGTCTGTCGGCCAGACGGTCACTGGCCCGGTGATGCATGTTCTCGACGGC
This sequence comes from Caulobacter sp. DWR2-3-1b2, assembly GCF_049896345.1. Taxonomy (NCBI): domain Bacteria; kingdom Pseudomonadati; phylum Pseudomonadota; class Alphaproteobacteria; order Caulobacterales; family Caulobacteraceae; genus Caulobacter; species Caulobacter sp. DWR2-3-1b2. Next base: position 368,002 of record NZ_JAFCUC010000002.1, read on the forward strand.
CGTACCCTGTGCGTCGCCCAGGGCCCGACGCCCGACCAGTGGATCCCGCTGCGGATTTCGTCGTCCATCGCGCTGATGACCGACGATCGCGAAAAGCTGATGTCTGCCGCCTTCGCTCAATCCCTGCGTTGCGATGTCACCGGCGGCCGCGGCGTAACACGCACGGCCAGTTGCACCCTGGCGGGTCGGCCGCTCGACACCTTGCTGGCCGACCCCGCGGTAGTCACCCAGGCCAGGGCCCGGCGGTAAACCTGGTCTTCTCCGCCCGCGCAACAAAAGGGTCAGGCCGACCGCCTGAACGGCTCGGCCGGGCAGTGCTGGCTCAGGAAGTCCTGGTGGCTGGGCAGCGTGGCGACGAACTCGGCCAACATGGGCGCTGACTTGTCCATCAGGTTCATGATCACGCCCAGCGGAATGCGATCGACCAACTGCTGGTAGCGTTGGGGCCGGATGCCCATGCCTTCCATCACCGACTGCCAGCTGGGGGCGCGGAACATGTCGTCAACCCCGTCGCGCAGCGCGGCGCTGGCCTTGAACAAGGCGATCCGCGTCTTCAGGCTTTCAGGCAGTTCGACCGCCTGGCAGGCGCGCCAGAACGGCGTGTCACCGCGGGCGGTCACCGAATAGTGCAGCACGACGAAGTCACGGATCTCCTCGTAGTCGGCGGTGATCCGGCGATTGTACTCGGCCGCCAGGATGGGGTCGGCGTCCATGTCCGGCATGAACCGCAGCAGATAGTCCATGCCCTTGTAGATCAAATGCAGGGCGGTGGATTCCAGCGGCTCGATGAAGCCGGCGGCCAGGCCGATGGCGACGCAGTTCTTGACCCAGGGCCTCTGGCGCATGCCGGTCTTGAACGGGATGACATTGGGGCCGAGCACCACCTCGCCCTGGACCTGGCTCATCAACACGGCGGTGGCTTCGTCGTCGCTGAGATATTTGCTGCAGAACACGTAGCCGTTGCCTGAGCGATGCTGCAGCGGGATGCGCCAGCGCCAGCCGAAGTCCTGGGCCTGGGCCAGGGTGTAGGGATGGGGCGCGCCGACATTCTCGGTCTGCAACGCAATCGCGCGGTCGCACAGCAGCAGGTCGGACCAGTCGCGGAAAGGCTCGTCCAGGGTCTTGCCGACCAGCAAGGAGCGGAAGCCCGAGCAATCGATGAAGAAGTCGCCCGCCACCTCGCGGCCGTCCTTCAGGATCACTTTCTCGATGCCACCGTCGGCGCGGGTGGCCACATTGGTGACGATGCCTTCCGTCCGCTTGACGCCGCGCGTCTCGGCGAAGTCGCGCAGATACTGGGCCACCAACTTGGCGTCGATGTGCAGGGCGTAGTTGGCGTTGGCGATCATCGTGCGCTGGGCCTTGGCCGGCAGCATGAACTTTCCCGTGTCGGCCATCACCGTGGCGGGCGCGAAGTCCTGCAGCGCCGACGGATGGCCGTTCTGCTTGGCGCGAAGCCAGCACTGATAAAACTCATTGATCTCCAGCGGTCCGCCGATCTGGCCGAACGGATGGTAGTAGGTTTCGCCCTTCTGGCGCCAGTTCTCGAAGCGGATGGCCAGCTTGAAGGCGGCTTGGGTCTTCTGGATGAAGTCCTGCTCGTCGATGCCCAAGGTTCGGATCAGCTGCAGGAACGGCGGGATGGTCGATTCGCCCACCCCGATCGTGCCGATCTCCTCGGATTCGACCAGCTCGACTTCGGTGGGGCCGTTCTGGAAATAGTGGCTGAGCATGGCCGCGCAGATCCACCCAGCCGAACCGCCGCCGACGATCACGATCTTGTTCAGATGAGCCATGAGGTCGTTTCCTTACTCGGCCGCGACGGCCTGAGGCCGGGCATACTGTTCGATGAAATCGCCGTGAGTCGGTGAAGCGTCGACGGTCTCGCGCACCGATTTTCGCATCTCGGTCAGGGCGGCCGACAGCTGCCGCACGTCCAGCCCATCGACGCTGGCGTCGTAGGTTTCCGGCAGCATTTCGAACCCATCATAGATCGCCAGCCAGCTGGGTTGCGAGAACATCTCCCAGCGATAGCGGATGAAGTGTCCCTGGGCGCGCCACAGGTCGATCTTCTTCTGGAGCGTGTCGGGCACGCTCATCTCGCGGCAGTGTCGCCAGAATCCGGTCGGGTCGTCCGTCCTCTGGTTGGCCTTGTAGTGCAGGATGATGAAGTCGCGGACGCGCTCCATCTCCAGCCGCGACATCGCGTTGAACTCGTCGATCACCAGCGGGTTGAAGTCGCGGTTGGGGAACAACTGCTTGATCTTCTCGATGCCCGTCTCGATCAGGGCGATGCTGGTGCTCTCGAGAGGCTCGAGAAAGCCCGATGCCAGGCCCAGGGCGATGCAGTTCTTGTTCCAGGCCTTCAGCCTGCGGCCGGGATGGAAGCCGATCTTGCGGGGCTCGTGTAACAGACGCTCGTCGAGGGAGCCCACCAGCACGGCCTTGGCGTCCTCGTCGCTCGTATGGCGGCTGGAATAGACATAGCCATTGCCGTAGCGATGCTGCAGCGGAATGCGCCATTGCCAGCCGGCCGGGCGGGCAGTGACGTCGGTGTAGGGCGGCGGAGCGCCCTTCCCTTCGCTCTGCACGGCCAGGGCGGAGTCGCACATTAGCCACTCGCTCCAGTCCTCATAACCAGTGTGCAGCGCCTCCTCGATCAGCAGGCCGCGGAAGCCCGAGCAGTCGATGAACAGGTCGCCCGCGACGCGCCCGCCGCTGTCGAGCGTAACGGACTCGATGAAGCCGTCCTCGCCGCGCAGGTTGACGTCGGTGATCCTGGCGTCGAGGCGGCGCACACCGGCCCGCTCGGCGACCTGGCGCATCAGCTTGGCGAACAGGCTGGCGTCGAAATGCAGCGCCCAGTCGAAGACCGACAGCGACGAGGGCGGGTTGCGCGACGGGGTGACAAACTTGCCGCCCGCCGCCAGGCTTGCGCCCAGCGAATAGTCGGCCAGAGGAACATCCTCACCATTGGCCCGCAGCCGCATCCAGTAGTGGTGAAAGGCGACGCCCTTGAGGTCTTGGCCGTACAGGCCAAAGGGGTGGATGAAGCATGAGCCGGGCCGCAGCCAGTCGTTGAAGCGGATTCCCAGCTTGCAGGTGCCGCCGGTGGCGCGGAGCACGTCGATGTCGGACAGGCCCAGCGCCTGGTAGAAGCGGCGGATGGTCGGGATCGTGGCCTCGCCCACGCCGATCGTGCCGATCTGCGAGGACTCGATCAGGGTGATGTTGATCAGCGCGTTTCCGAAGTGATGCTTCAAACTGGCGGCCGCCATCCAGCCGGCCGTACCGCCGCCAACGATGACGATCTCGCGGATACGGTCATGCGCCATGCTCAGTCCCCAAACGCTCGAAGCACTTCGGCTTCCGTGTCGCGGGCGTCGAGCACGCCCGTCTTGTGGTCCATGCTATCGCCCCCGCGCGAAAAAAGAAGCCGCCGTGACAGGGGTCACGGCGGCCCGCAGGGAGGGGTGGAGGCGCTAGAACTTCGCGCGCACGCCGATGGTGTATCGGGCTTCGAACTCGTTCTGGCTGAAGTACTGAGTCTTACCTTCCGCAAACTTCACGTAGTAATTCTCAATCTCTCCGGTCACGTTTGAGCCGTTGGCGTAGACCACGACATTGTCGCGAACATTGTAACTGACATTGACGTCGACATAGCCCGTGGCCTTCTGGAAGATCGGCAGGTTGTCGCCGGAGCTTCCAGCCACCGTGGACAACCGGTCAGTACGATAGTTGTAGGCCACGCGGGCCTGGAACTTGTCGTCCTGGTACCAACCGATCAGGTTGTACTGCTGTTTTGAGTTATCGGTGAACGGCAGTTTCTTGCCATCGAGACCAAGCCGTGATTCCGAGCTGGGCGAGTAGGTGTAGTTAGCGTCGACGCCGAAGTTGGAGAAGAAGCCGCCGCCGGCCAGCAGGTCGCTCAACGCCAGCTTGGTGCCGACTTCGACGCCCTTCACCGAGCCGCCGTCGCCCTGGATGGGCTGGCTGACATTGACGGTGCGCGGGGTGCCGTCCTCGTCCTTGAAGGTGCCGGTGGTGGTGCCGCCGGTGACGAAGCTGTCGATCTTCAGCTTGAAGGCCGACAGGTTCACCATCGAGGCGCTGCCGAAATAGTACTCGACCGCGCCGTCGAAGTTGGTCGAGCGCCACGGATCCAGGTTCGGGTTGCCCGAGGAGCTGGCGCCGGTCACGCAACGGCCGGGCTTGGTGCCGCAGTCGGCGGTGGAGATGCTGAGACCGCCGCCGTAATTGCCCAGATCCAGCGGTTGCATGGTCTTGCTGTAGGCGAAGCGGAACTTCAGGTGGTCGTCGAAGTCATAGACAGCGTTCAGCGACGGCAGCCAGTCGGTATATTTGCGGGTGGAGACCGTGTCGCCGACGTCCAGATTGGTGTCGCCGTAGTTCTGGGTGGCGCCCGTCAGGTTCTGCTTCACCAGGAAGTGCGTCTGGATGACATGCAGGCCAAGGTTACCCGACAGCTTGCCGGCCGCGAAGTTCATCACGCCGTAGGCGCTCTGCTCCTTCAGGGTCACGTCATAAGTCGCGCCGGGGATCTGATAGCGGACCGCCGCGCCGAACACCTTCTTCTGGAACGAAGCCACATCGTCGAAGTCATGCGGATCGACGACCCAGAAACCCGGCATGCCCTGGGTGACGCCACCCAGGTCGGTGAGGAAGATGACGTTGTTGTGGGCGTCGATCTTGGTCGGCCGGTTGACCGTATAGCCCTGGAAGCAGGTTGGGGTGTTCTTGCGATCGTTGGCGCCAAGGCCCGGGGGCGCGGTGCAGTTTGAAGGCCCGGTCCCGAGCGGCAGGGTCGAATTGTAGGCGGGGTTGGAGACGACTTCCCCCGCCTGGCACTGGTCCTGGCTCATGACGACGTCGATAGCCTTCCACTGGGCGAAACAGCCGGCGGCCGGAACCGGTTGGCCGTTCAGTTGCACCGCGCCCGGCGAGCCGCCGTAGAACGGCGAGAACAGGTGGAACGACTCGACGTTGACGGACCGGTCGCTCTGGCGAACCCCGGCGTCGATCTTGGTGATGAAGCCCAGGAAGTTATTATCGAACTTGTAGTGACCCTCGGCGCGGAACACGTTCATGTCCGAGTCGACTTCGTTATTGCCTTCCGAGGAGAACGCCGCGATCGCGTAGCTGTCCTTGTTGGCCATGTAGTCCTTGAGCGTCTTGCCGGCGCCAAGACCGCCAACCAAAGGCTTGTCGAAGCCGCTCCAGATCGCCTTGTCGCCGCTGATATTGTAGTGCAGCTGCGGATTGGCGCCGTAACCTTGCGGGTTGGGGTTCAGATAACAGCCGCCGGCGCTGCCGACGACCGCGTTGCTGCGCTGCGAAGCCGGATACTGCGAACAGATCGACGACGGATAGAACGGACCTCGGGTGCGGTCGGCGGGGTCGCGGAACAGGTTGAAGCGGCCCGGCGCGTACTGCCAGTTGCTCAGGTCGCCCTGGGCTTGGCCGTTCATGCTGAGGCGGTTGCCGTTGGCGCGGATGGCCCGCACCTCGCTCGTGAACTTGCCGCCGTTGTCGTATTTCAGTTCGAGGTTGTAGTTCTTGGTCGTCGACTTGGTGGTGCGGTTGACCGAAAAGGTGTTCACCCACCAGGCGTCGATGTCGTACTCATCGACAGCCACCCACGGGCGGCCATTGCCGGTGCTCTTCTGGCCGGTGGCCTCCGAGACCGTGGGCTGGGTCCAAACGCCGAAGGCGCCGCCGTCCCAACGGTTGGAGATATTGATGCCCGCGGCGCGGTTGTATTCGTCGAGCTTGGCGTAGAATCCCTCGGCCACCAGCGTGAAGCCTTCGCCCAGGTCGGCCTCGAACGAGACATTGACGCCCAGGCGCTTGCGCTCGTTCACGCGGTTGAAGCTTTCGAAGCCGTGCGGCGAAACGAAGTTGTTGGCGGCGCCGCCACCCCAGTCGTTATTGCCGGACATGCCGACCACGCCAGAGGAGTTGTTGCCCAGGTTCGACTCGCTGCCGGCCACCGAGGCCAGGATACCGACGCGGTCGTTGCGCCAGCTGACCAGGGCATTGGCGACGTAGTCGTTTTCCTTGGTGCGTTCGCCGGTCTGGCCTTCGAGGCCGCCGGCGATCTGGAACCCTTCCTGCATCTGGAACGGACGACGGGTGCGCAGGTCGATGGTGCCGGTGATGCCCGACAGGGCGTTCTTCGGATCGGTCGACTTGTAGACCAGCACCTGGTTCATCAGTTGCGAGGGCACGTCGAGCAGGTTTGGCTGGGCCGAGCCCATGTTGCCGGCGCTGAGATACTGTTCGCCGTTCAGCAGGGTGATGACCTGGGCCAGACCGCGGATGTTGACCGTGGCGCCTTCGCCTGCGTCGCGTCTGATCTGGATGCCCGGGATCCGCTGCAGCGAGTCGGCGATGGTGACGTCTGGCAGCTTGCCGATGTCTTCCGATGAGATGGCGTCGACGATCGAGGCTTCGCGCCGCTTGACATCGACCGAGCGCATCTGCGAGCCGCGGATGCCGGTGACGACGATTTCCTCGACCTGGGCGGGCGCGTCCGGCGCCGCCTGGGCCCAGGCGCTGGTGGCCAGCGCCATGGTCGATGCGCCCGCCAGCAGCGTCAGGGTCATGCCCCGCGCCAAGACGGACTTGTGGGTTGGATTGGACAAGATCTTCGCTCCCCAAACGTTTTTATGGCCGTTCTTGACCCCCGCCGGTTTCGACGAGGGCTGCAATCAATTCGCCTGGTGCTCAGGACATCCGGCCTGCCCGGAAGGTCCTGCGTTCAGGCGAAATCTGTAGGCGCCCCCTGCGTCTCGAGACGCACACGCTGGCTCACGCCCTCCCCAGCCGCAGTGCAAGATCGGCAAATGTCCGCTCCGTGTCAACTGGAATGTCAACGTTGTCATTTTGTGAGGAAGAGCGTGGAAACGGGCGATGCAATGGAATTTACTGGCCGCCCGACGCAAACCTCATCCCCAGATACAGCCCACAAACCTCTGATGATACTTATCAATTCACCCTGATAGGGATGGACCGACCTTACACCGGGAAGGCTTGAGAGTCGGCGTTTGGCAGGCCACCAAGCCATGCCCAGCCCTGACTAGGTAGTTGCTTTCCCCCGCTGCGCGAGAAATCGCTGTTATGAAATGTCTCGAAGTGTCCATAAATGTCCAACTGGATGTCTATTACAGACAAATAATGTCCTCAGGCATGACATCGTTGTCGGGTTGGGCTATGGGTTCCTTGCTGGCAAGCGGTAGCGGTTCCAGTGATCAGGCGCGACGCCGAGAAATTTGAACCCTAGGTGCGACGACGTAATGGCGACGATCCATGATGTGGCGCTTCAGGCGGGAGTGTCGCCCAAGACGGTCTCGCGGGTCATGAACGACCACGAGAGCGTCACCACAAAGACTCGCGAACGCGTCCGCAACGCCATGCAAGCCTTGAATTATCAGCCGAACGCCGTGGCGCGCACGCTGCGCTCGCAGACCGCTCCGGCGGTCGGCATCCTGATGGGCGACCCCAGCGGCGGCTATCAGACCCGCGTCCATCACGCCCTGATGGTCGCCTGCCTCGAGAACGGCCGCCACCTGACGGCCGAGTTGGTCGAGGGCGACATGGCGCGCTGGGAAGACCGGATTCGCGCCTTCGTCACCGAAGGCGGCATTCGAGAGATGGTTCTGCTGCCGCCGGAATGCGATTTCGCGCCGCTCAAGACCCTGCTGCGCGAGCACGACGTGCGCTGCGTGCTGATCTCGCCAACCAGCCCCGATTCGCAGTCGCCCGGCATCGTCATGGACGATCGCGCTGCGGCCCGCGAGGTGGTCGAGCATCTGTTCAACCTGGGCCACACGCGGATTGGCCACATCGCCGGCCACCCGGACCACGCCGCCAGCACCCTGCGCCGCAACGGCTTCAACGAAGCCTACGCCGCCGCCGGCAAGCCGCGCCCCGACCCCGCGCTGATCGTGCCTGGCGATTTCACCTTCAAAGGCGGTCTGATCGGTGCCCAGGCCCTGTTAGACATGGCCGATCCACCTACCGCCATCTTCGCGGCCAATGACGACATGGCCGCAGCGACCTGCATGGAAGCCCAGCGTCGCGGTCTGAAACTGCCCGACGAACTGTCGGTGGTCGGCTTCGATGATGCGCCAATCGCCGCGGCCATCTGGCCGTCCCTGACGACTATTCGCCAACCCTTCGACCAGATGACTCGCCGGGCCATCACCGCCTTCTCGTCCTGGAACGCCAACGAGGCGCTGGGCAAGTCGGCGGCGACAATCCTGACCCAGCATAGTCTGGTCATCCGCGAATCCACCGGCCCCGCTCGGGCCGGCTAGAGCCAAACGCCAGAATGCGTCGGCGAGCGTTCGCCGACGCCAAGAATGATGTGGGAGGTACTATGAACCGACAATCCGTGCAGGGCCTGGCCCTGGCCTTGATGCTAGGCGTGTCCATCGCCGCCGTGTCGCAAGCCGCGCAGGCTCAGACCGCCGCCGCCTACCCGGCCACGCAGCCGTGGTTGGATGCGAGCCTCGACCCCGACGCCCGCGCCGACCTGGCGTTGAAGGCCATGACCCAAGACGAGAAGATGACCATCATCTTCGGATTCTTCGGCTCGGAAATGGCGCCCAAATACACCCGCGTGCCCCAAGCCCTGCCTGGCTCGGCCGGCTATGTGCCGGGGATCGCGCGTCTTGGCGTTCCGGCCCAGTTCCAGACCGACGCCGGCGTCGGCGTGGCCACCCAGGGCGGCGAGCCCAAGAAGCGCGAACGCACAGCCCTGCCATCCGGCATGGCCACCACCGCCACCTGGAACCCCGACCTGGCCTTCAAGGGCGGCGCGATGATCGGCTCGGAAGCGCGGGATTCCGGCTTCAACGTCATGCTGGCCGGCGGGGTCAACCTGGTTCGCGAGCCGCGCAACGGCCGCAATTTCGAATATGGCGGCGAGGACCCGTTATTGGCCGGCCGCATGGTCGGGGCCCAGATCAAGGGCATCCAGTCCAACGCCATCGTCTCGACGATCAAGCACTACGCCGTGAATGGCCAAGAAACCGGACGCTTCGTGTTGGACTCCAAGATCGGCGAGGCCGACGCCCGGACCTCCGACCTGCTGGCCTTCCAGTTCGCCATCGAGGACGCCGACCCACATTCGGTGATGTGCTCGTACAACCGCCTCAACGGCGACTACGCCTGCGAGAATGATTTCCTACTCAACAAGGTGCTCAAGCAAGACTGGGGCTTCAAGAACTACGTGATGTCCGACTGGGGCGCGGTGCATTCCAGCGCCAAGGCGATCAACGCCGGCCTCGACCAGGAATCCGCCGGCCAGGCCTTCGACAAGCAGAACTTCTTCCAGGGCCCGCTGAAAGGCGCCTTGACCAAGGGCGAGGTCTCACAGGCCCGCCTCGACGACATGGCCCGTCGTATCCTGCGCGGCCTGTTCGCCAGTGGCGTGGTCGAAAAGCCGGTCAAGATCGCCGCCATCGATTACGCGGCGCACGCCAAGGTCACCCAGGCCGACGCCGAGGAAGGCATCGTCCTGCTGAAGAACGACAAGGGCCTGCTGCCGCTCGCGGCTTCGGCCAAGAAGATCGCGGTGATCGGCGGCCACGCCGATGTGGGTGTCCTATCGGGCGGTGGCTCGTCGCAGGTCTATCCGATCGGCGGCCGCGCGGTGACGGGCGAAGGTCCAGCCAGTTGGCCCGGCCCGATGATCTATTTCCCCTCCTCGCCCCTCAAGGGCCTGAAGGCGCGCTTGCCCGGCGCCGAGATCCGCTATGCCGACGGCAAGGATCTGGCCGCCGCCGCGAAGCTGGCGGCCGACAGCGACGTCGTCCTGGTGTTCGCCACCCAATGGAACGGCGAGTCGTTCGACAGCCCGCTGACCCTGGAGAACAATCAGGACGCCCTGATCGACGCGGTGGCCTCGGCCAACACCAGGACCGTGGTGGTGCTGGAGACCGGCGGCCCGGTCCTGATGCCGTGGCTGCCCAAGGTGGGCGGCGTGGTCGAGGCTTGGTATCCCGGCTCGGCGGGCGGCGAGGCCATCGCCCGCGTCCTGACCGGCGAAGTGGACGCTTCGGGCCGGCTGCCCGTCACCTTCCCAGCGGCGCTGGCGCAATTGCCGCGCCCCGTGCTGGACGGTGATCCCAAGAAGCCCGACGACAGCTTCCCGGTCGACTACACGATCGAGGGCGCGGCGGTCGGCTACAAATGGTTCGACAAGCAGGGCCACCAGCCGCTGTTCGCCTTCGGCCACGGCCTGTCCTACACCAGCTTCGCCTATGACAACCTCAAGGCCACCAGCAAGGACGGCGTCGTGACCGTCAGCTTCGACGTCAAGAACACCGGCCCCCGGGCGGGCAAGGCCGTGCCGCAGGTTTATGTCTCGCCCAAGGCGGGAGGCTGGGAAGCGCCGCAGCGCCTGGCCGCCTTCAGCAAGGTCGATCTGGCTCCTGGCGCCACAACAAGCGTCACCCTTGCGGTCGATCCGCGCCTGCTGGCGACCTGGGACTCCAAGGCCCACGGCTGGTCCGTGGCGGCCGGTGACTACACCGTTACCCTGGGCGCCTCATCGCGCGACACGGCCGCCAAGGTCGATGTCGCGGTGGCGGTGGCGGCCATCCCGGTCGGCCTGATGAAGCCCCGGTAAAGCCTTTTGGTCGCAGGTCAAATTAAGGTCTGATTAACCATAAAGGCCCAATTTCGGCTGGTCTTCCTTGAAGACACCCCACCATCACTGACTTTCAACAGCTCGACGCAAGTCGGGCTGTTTTTTTGTCCGAATGCGCTTGCACCGAGTTAAACGGGCGGCTATCACCCGGCCTCTTCCTGAGGCGACCTGTTCCGCGGTAGCTCAGTGGTAGAGCAGCCGGCTGTTAACCGGCTGGTCGTAGGTTCGAATCCTACCCGCGGAGCCACCTCTCCCCCCGAGGCCCTCATGGGTAAGGGGTTCGATGGGGGTGGAGATGAGAGCGCCCTACATTGCGCCCCACATCGTAACTCGACTGTAGCGGCCGAAAAATCTGGGCCTGGCGAACGCCATTCGCCGTGGTCGGCGTGGTTTTGATCCGCCCTCGACTCGACAATACCGCAATTCTACATCGGCGATTCCAAACCCGTCGGTCTGATGGACATGATCCGGATTCTCGAGAAGGCGCTCGGTCGCGAGGCGGTCAAGATCATGCGTCCGATGCAGCCCGGCGACGTCACCGCCACCTATGCCGACGTCTCCAAACTTCGCGCCCTGACGGGCTATGACCCCAAGGTGGCGCTGGACGATGGCCCGCCGCGCTTCGTCGAATGGTGGAGAAGCTGGAACGGTCGAAACGCCGTCTCATAGGGGGCGGGGACCGTCCGAACAACCTGCGGTTGGCGCGCCACGCCCTCGTCCGCCCCCCGTCTGCGCCGGCGCGTGATCGTCGCGCCCGAGGCCACAGGCGCGCCGCAAGCCCGGCGGGCACGGCGATCGGCCGTCCGACGATGCGGGTCCGTCCGGCACGATGAGCGTCGGCCCGCCTCGCCCGCGAGGGGGTCTCCTCGAAACGCTCACCGGCCCGAGTTTTCTGCCAAGATCGCCGCTGACGCCCTGACCGCCGCGCAACCGGCGGCGCGCATGCGGCTATGGCCTCGCGGTTCGAGGCGCCCAGAACCTCCATGCCGCCGTGCAATTGTGGAACCGGAGCGTTGAACCCCGCGCCGGGCGCTTGGGAAAGGGCCATGGCTCGCCGCCTTTTCGAAGACGGCGAGCCTTTTCATCCAGCCCGTCGAGGCGATCCGCGCGAGGCGGAGCCGGGCGCGACATTGGGCCTACACCGCCCGCAAGCCGCCAGGCGGCCGTGTCCCGGGGACGGGGCCTGCGGTTACGCGCCGGAGCTGGTTTGGACAGCGCCCTCGGGGAACAGCGAGGGCGGACCGGCATTGGATGGGGACGCTGATTGATTTGCCCGCGCGATCCGACGCGAGACAACAGGCGCGGGGCTGGCTGAAGGCGGAGCGGATTTCACATTTTGTGCTGTTTCAGCAGGTCAAGGTGCACGACCCGAACGAGGGTCGCCGGTTCAAGACCTCGATCGCCGCCCACCTGGCCTGACCGGCCCCCCCGGACGGGCGGACTCGCAAGCCGGGCAGGCCGCACGGATCGGACCAAAGCCGATTTCGGGGGAGCGCCTGGCCGCTCGCCGACGCCCTTCCGATCGGCCTCGCCTCCCGACCGTCATCGCCCTCGCCCGTCCGGCTCCCCGTGGGAAGCGGCGGGACTTCGATTGGGGCGCTTGTCCAAGGGCGGCGCTCGGATGCCGCAAGGGAGCGGACTTGCGCCGCGCGGCGCTGAGGACGGCTGGCCGAGGGTGATCCGAAGGGCCGTGCGTGGAGATCAGACACGCCAACAGGATGGCGGGGGTCACGGGCTTGGCCAGAGCGCGGAGTCGGTCCTGCGGCGTCCTGCACAGCCCCGTCGCCGCGCCGTCGGATCAGAACGGGTCAGGCTCGACGGAATCGCCCCCAGACCGGCCGCCTCGCGTGCGCAAGGGGACGCAAGGTTCGCCAGACCGCCGCGCCGGTGACGCGCGTTCGGTTGTCAGGTCCCGCGCGATGACATCGATCCAGCGGCGCGACGCGGCCAGACGTCACCACCCGCCTATTGTTCCGACTGACGGGCCTTGGCCTGAGACCCCGCTCCGGCCACTATCTTCCGTCGAGCGAGGCCCGATCGCGTGTCCGACGGGTCAGTTGCGGCGCGGAGGTCCGCGAGCGACGAGAACCGCCCCGTCTTCGGTCAGCCCAGGCGAGAGAGGCCAAGGTGGCGTCCGGCGATGTCCGAACGAGACGACGCAATTGCTCGATCATCCCGGGGAGCAAGGCGATCCCGATCCCCAGCGCATCAGCTGAAAAGTCCGCCAAAAACATACTGCGGCCCGTCAGGCCCTGGGCCAGTTCGGTCAGGACCCCGAAGACCAGCATGACGACGGCCAGGTCGGTGCGTCGGCGCCGCGGAGCGACGGCGAACAGGATCTGGGTGACGGCGAAGGCGGCGATGGCGTGAGCGGGCTTGTCGGTCAGGCCGAACACATGCTCCAGACCCTGAAAGGGACCAAGCACGAGGGATCAGCCCGACGACGAAGGCGACGCGCAAGGCAGTGAGGACGCGTCGAGGCGTAAGCATGGGACGGTAAGTCCTATCAACCGTCCTGAAAGTGTCGCTGAGTGTCACAAAGTCCGGTGAAAGGGTATGCTCAACAAGTGATGAACCCTACAGTTCGCCGCCCCTCGGCGAGAGGTGCGCTCGTCGCCGGACGGGCTGGCTGGCTGGCTGGTGGCTGCGATGATGCCATGGTCTTTGCGAACAACGGGCCAAACAGCACCATTTGGTCGTCGGCGGTGACTGACGATCGCGCGACATGAAGACATGTCGGGCAGCAGGCATCATTCCCCTTGCAAGCCCGGCGCCTCGCACGGAGCCTCAGCTAGCGTCACCATACGCCGTAGTCAGGAAACAGCGCCATAGCCGGATCCTGCTGTCAGGCAGCCAAGTCGCCGACTTGCGCGCTGATCTTGATCGGGTCAACGCCGAGCTGATCAAGGCAGGATCCTTCATCGCTGACTGCATGCAGGAAAACCAGGGCTCGCGTCTAAAGCATGGCGGAGCCTGATGCCGAACCTGTTCGCGCACTGGGTCGGCGGGGCCGTCCGCCTCTCCTTCCGCAGTCCAGTTGCGAACGCCCACCTCAGGCTTCTGCCTCGGGCTTCTACAGCGTCAGTAGAGACTGCCCATCAAGGGCGGACCATCATTGCGCGCGGGAATGGAGAGTTGCTAAAGTTCAGGGGGCGAACGACCGTTCTGTCAGCCGGAGCGGAAATCCAATGCAGAGTCCGACCTTTCGACCGGATATCGCAGCGCTCCGCGCCATCGCAGTCGCGGCGGTCGTCCTGTTTCATTTCGGCGTTCCGGGCATAAACGGCGGCTATGTCGGCGTAGATGTCTTCTTCGTGATCTCGGGATTCCTGATGACAGGCATCGTGACGCGCGCCTTACAGCGAAAGACGTTTTCGCTTTGGGGCTTTTATCGGGCCCGCGCCGAACGGATCATGCCCGCACTCGCCGTGCTCTGTCTCGTATTGGCCGTGCTCGGCCTGACAGTACTGGATCCCATGACGGCGCGGGAGATCGGGATCAGCATTCTGGCCACCCTTACCTTCACCTCCAACATCCTGTTCTGGTCTCAGGACGGTTATTTCGCCCCCGGCGCCGACGCCCAATGGCTGCTGCACACATGGTCTCTCTCGGTCGAATGGCAGTTCTATTTCGCCTTCCCCATTTTTGTGATGCTGATCTGGCGGATTGATTTCCTGCGGCGTCGATTTGGCGCCGTTATGATCGCAGGCACCGTTCTGTCGTTCGTCGCCTGCGCGGCAGCGGGTATGCTCGGCGAGGGAGCTGTCAAGACCAGCTTTTTTTTGCTGCCCTTCCGGGCTTGGGAGCTTCTGCTGGGCGGCCTCGTGGCCTGCTATCCGCTGTTGTTCTCGCGCATGCCCTCCCCGCTCGTCATCACGACAGGACTGGGAATGATCGTCGTGTCGATCCTTGTCTTCGACCCGACGACGATCTGGCCCGCCTGGAACGCCCTGCTGCCGACGCTGGGGACGGCCCTCGTCATCTGGGCGGGAGGGCGGTGGGACGGCTGGTCGAACTTACCGGGCGTGCAGCGGATCGGTGCTTGGTCATATTCGATCTATCTGTGGCACTGGCCAGTCGTCGTTGGACTGGCTTATTTGGGCCTGCGCCACAACGTCCCCGCGATCGTTGGGGGAGTTGTGGGCTCAGTCCTTTTGGGCGCCCTGTCGCATGTGACTTTTGAGGTGCGGATGCGCAAACGCCTGTTCGGTCGAACGGGCAGGCTGGCCGTGACATCCGCATTGGCGGGTCTTGCGATCCCTTTGGGAATTGGAGCTGTCGCAGCATCGAGCAATGGACTGGAGGCCCCCCGCATCGCCCACTTGTCGCCCGAGATTCAGGCCGCCCTCAGGGATTACAGGGCCGCCACGTCTGATCGTCGCTATCCAGCCGACTGTGTCGGCGGAAAGATTTCCGAAGGCCTGCTCGCCATCTGTCAGATCGGCGATCCATCAGCTCGCGACACCCTGATCATCGGCGATTCACACGCGCAGCAACTAACTCCACGCGTGTCGCAGTTGTTCGAGAACCGCCCCGGCGGCGTAACACTCGTGACACGGGGCGGATGTCCGACCCTGCCTTTGGTCAACCTTACGACGCCAGGCAACAATTGCGCAGATCGCAATCGCGCCGCTTTCGACTATGCGCTCACCCAGCCATACCATCACATTGTGATCGCAGCGTTCTGGTCCGGGTATGTCGAACCCGCCCAGGAGACGGGCGTGTTGCAGCGGAAGCTTTGTTTCGTCACCTCAAGCGGGTGCCGAACGCCCTTGGATGAGGCCGGCTACCTCGCCCAAGTCGATCGGGCCGTGGACCGGCTGGGGATCGAACTTAAACGGCTCAAGCGCGCAGGACGGCAGATCACGCTGGTTCTGGCCGTGCCCTATGCCTTCAGCAACGATCCACGACGATTGTACGCCGAGACCTTTCTGACCCGCAGACTGGTCGCTCCCCTTGGCATTCCCCGCGATCAGATGACCGCGCCGCAGCGCCGCTTGCGCGACCGCCTCATCGCCATGGCTGGCGCAGCGGGCGTCGATGTGGTCGATCCACGCGACACCATGTGCGGCGCTCGAACTTGCCCTTCGACCGATGACGGCAGGGTCATCTACATGGACAACAACCACATCCGGTCTACGATGGTCGTGCGGCCGGAGTTTGCCTATCTCGATCGGGACATGATCCCCGAACATCAAGGCAGCCGCTGAACGCCAGCTTTTGCTTGATTCTCGACCGAACTGTGAGACTCGGGGGCCGGCGTCAACGCCAACGCGGAGGGTCAAGGTCTGTGCCCTAGTCGCCGCTGGCCTTCGGCGTCTGCTCGGATCGACGTTCCCGTGGATCGAGTTCAGCCCCCATGTCGGCCGAATGGACGCGACCTGAACGGGAAGGTCGAAAAGGCGTAGGAAAGACCGGGTGAGTCCGGTTCCCGTCAGCCCAGGACGAACACACCGCCTATGCTCGGATGCCCAGGTCGATCCATGGGCACCCTCAGGACCTCTTCAGCATCATAAAGCCGACGCTACCCGAGCTGCGTTCCTGGTAATTGATTAGGCGTTCTAACCTCTGCTCATTCAGACGGTGCATGCTGATCCAAGGGCCACCTGACCGGCGTGAACGGTTTAACCCCGCCGCCTCACCCGCGATTTGCTCCGGGTTTCCTCGGCGCTATGCAGCCGAGCCAGGCGCTCCGAAGGAGCCAAGCCCGTCCTATCGCAAAGCGGCACGCTCTCTTGAGTTTAGAACAGCAGTATTTTTTGCTTAGCATCCAGCCAGCCGCGCCAATCTTAACGACCATCAACCATCTTCGATCACAGCCCAAAAACTATAGCTGTAAAGCGCATTTTAGACTCGGCGCGTCAATGTCTCCGCATGGCTGGAGAACCCTACATGCCGCGCCGGATACTGAACGTCACCGCAACGCTATTCGTTCTCGCTGCGGGAGCCGCAGGCGGATCCGCGCGGGCGGCCGAGGCCGATCGGGCCATGCACGTCTCCATGCCTTTGGGCCTCTCCGTCCCGGCCCCGAGCGGATTCCTGGAGTTCTGCCGCCGAACCCCGGAACAATGTCAGTCCTCAACGACAGAGGGACGAAACCCCGCCGCAGCCGCGCGACACGCCTCTCAACTCTACTGGCGAAACGTGTTTGCGCGCGGCGCCGCCCCCGGTCCTGCGTCGAACGGCGTGAGGGTCCAGTCCGCTGCGCCCAGCAGCAACACGCCCCTCCCCCGCAGCGCGGGTCGTGACGCATATGACCGGCCCTATGGCCTTCCAACCGTCGGCTCGCCTGGCCGCCCGGATGTGGTCATCGCCCCCCGCCTGCAGCCGGCGATGACGGGCGGACCTCATCGTCCTTCGGCGACAGAAGCCGGCGATCAGCAGGCGGAGACCCCCGTGGCCGATGGCGCCTCTCACGCGTCCGACTTCGCCGCCTCCTCCAATCCCTCCGCGCAAAGCATTGCGCAGATCGGCGGCGTGCCGGGTGCGGGGTCGCCTGAGCTCACCTCAACCCAAGCCGTTCCGGGATTCGCAGAGGCCGATCAACCTTCGCCGCCGGCAGCCCTCTCCGCCAATGACCTGGAGAGTGCCCGACCGGCTGCCGACACCGTTCTGGCCCTCACGCCCGAAACCTGGACGCTGCTCAACACGGTCAACCGCCGGGTGAACTACAGCATCCGCAAGGCTTCCGACCAATCCACCTTCGGAAAGGCGGACTATTGGCAGTCGCCAACCCGAGACGGCGCCCCCGGCGATTGTGAAGACTATGTCCTGGCCAAACGCCAGGCCCTTATTGCGTCAGGCGTCCCTGCGGCAACGCTTTCCATCGCCATCGTCCAGACGCGTTGGGGCGAAAGCCACGCCGTCCTGCTCGTCATCGGCGACACGGGCGAGGTCGTCCTCGACAGCCTGTCGCCGGCGATCTTGCGCTGGGATTTGGCCCCCTACACCTGGCGCGAGCGCCAGGCTCCGGGACAGGTGTTCGAGTGGATGACCATACCCGCTCCGGGCCTGCCTTCAAGAGCGTCCCAAATCACCGCGGCTTCGTAATCCAGGTTCCAGGCTGCGAGACGCGGGGGCGCGCTCGCGTGACGCACGGAGATGACGCTCGCCCGCTGAATTCCTGCCTCTAGGCTGATCTGGGCCGGCGTGATACCAGAACGACTTCATGGCAATCCCGCAAAGCGGGTACAGGCCGAGACCTCAGCGGGAACCTTCCGGGTCAGGAAAGCTTTTGGTAAGAGCCTTAAGCCAAGGCATGGTGAATTTTTGATGCGCAGATCTGTCCTCACTCTTGTCGCCCTCCTCAGTGTCGGTGCCGGTTCTGCAGCCGCCCAGACCAACTGCGGCCGACCCGACGAGATTGTTCCAGCAGTCAAAACGGCCGCCGAGGACCTTCTGGGCGCCAATGTGGTTGGGCGCTCGGCCTATGCGTGTGCACGCCCCTGGTCGGCGAGCGCCATCTTCGAAAAGGCCCTGGTCGCCCGACCGTCCATCCTCTCACGGTTCAACCTTGCTTCGGCCTATGCCGCCAGCGAGCGACTCGACGCGGCGGCGGCCCTCTATCGATCAGTGGTTGAGGACGGGCAGTTTGTGACCTTGCGACTTGACCCCAAGCTAAACGAGAGGACCAGGACGTCCATCCGCGTCAACGCAACGGACGAGGCGCAAAGGCGACTCGATGGCCTGAGCGCCAGGCTGCAGAGTAACGTCGCGCCAGCGGCCATCGGGGGGGGCGCCGAGGATGGATCGAGCGACAGCATCGCACTTTCTCCGCTTCATTCGGCGACCCTGGCGATCATTTCGTCGGCCCATGTGGACGAGGATCGCGCGCTCTATTTCGACGGTCTGGCGGCGGCTCCAGCCGACCTTAAAGGGGTTACGCCTTAAAAAGGGTCGCGTTTTCCCAGGGAGGCGTCCCGCCTTGATGAGCCGTTCGGACGCGAAAGATCGGGCCCCCAGTCGCTATGCTGCTTGCGGCATGTTTCGGACATAGAGAGCCGTCCGCCGCGTCGACTCAGATCTCCATTTCCTCTGGCGTCGCGGACTGCCCACTGGCCTCAAACCGAGTGCTGTGAAACGGCCCCCCAAGCTCGTCCCGGGTCACTGCAGCGGGCGAACAAATACAGTCGTCCCACGCATTGCACCAGGGCAGGACAAGGGCCCGCGGAGAAAAGGCGTTGGGTGACGGGACACGCGACCGCGTGGCCCTGTGAACCACAACGCGCCCGTCAAGGCTTTCCTGACCAGGGCGGCAGGCCGTCCATCCGGCCCGCGGCGGCCACGGCCGACTAGAAACGATGGAATATTAAGCCGATCCTCGGCTCGCGGGGGCTCAAGCCTCGCTCTGGTCAGGGTTGAAGCCTGAGCGGCCTGCGTACAGCGCCCTTTGAGGGGAGCTCAGCACAGGTCAATGCGACCCTGTACGGTGACTAGGTTTCGAACACTGGGCCGTTGGTAAGTCTAGAAGGCCGACACGTCTGTTCTCTCTGGCCCAAACAACGAGCTAAGGCCAGGCGTCAAACGCCTGACAAACTGGGTGGCCCTATCCCACCACCCGTCTGGTCATTACTCGCCAAATCTTCTAGCAGACGCCTGAAGTTGGTTATCCGAGGTTTAACCTCGTTTCCAAACCACAAGTTACGGTTTTCAGGGCGAGTATTGAGCTCCTTTCGGGAACAGTAACAATGTATACTAACGCCAAAAAACTGATCATGGCCGAGTCGGGAGCAACCCAGAATTGGGTTACCGGATCGGCAAACGCCGAAACCCAGACCGGCACGGCGAAAAATGATGTCTTCTACGCCTCGCGCGGCGACACCCTGATCGGCGGCGCGGGCGACGACACCTACTACGTTTGGGACACGTCTGCGGTTGTCACCGAAAAGGACAAGGACGGCATCGACACGATCCTCGCCAGCGTCTGGGCCCCGATCACCCTCGCCGCCAACGTGGAGAACCTCATTCTGACGGGTCAGGGCGCTCGATCCGGAACCGGCAACGCCCTAGGCAATATCCTGGTCGCCAGCGATTTCGGTTCGACCCTCAACGGCCTGGCCGGGGACGACGTCCTGGTGGGCGGCTCTCACGCGGACCTGTTCAGGATCGTGGCCGGAAACGGCTCCGACGCCATCGTCAACTTCAAGCCCAGCGTCGATGGAATCCAGCTGCAGGGCTACGGCGTCTCGACCTTCAGTCAACTGATGGCCTCCGCGACCCAGAACGGGTCCGACGTAAGCTTCGCCATGGGCAACGGAGAGTCGCTCGTCTTGCGCGACGTCTCGCTTTCAAGCCTGCACGGTTACGACTTCGGGTTTCGCATCGCCAACGTCGCCGAAGCGGGCGAGAGCCTGATGGCGGGGGCCGGTCGGGCCACGCTCGTCAACGGCTGGTACGTCGTCAACAACATCTGGAATCCAGGCGCGCTCGTCGAGAACAAGGACTATACGATCGAGAGCACCCTGACGCGCTCAAACGTAAGCCATGGCACCACCTTCACCTGGTCCTTCCCCTTCACGACGGAGTACGGCGCGCCAGTCCGCGGTTATCCCGAGGTCGCCTTCGGCCCGGCCCCGATGGCCGGCGGCCAGAAGCCGACAGACATCGGCGGCGTCTTCCCGCTTCAGGTGAGCACGATCTCGTCGCTGGCTATCAACTACGACGTCAGCATCGCGGGAAACACGGCCGGCTTCAACGTCGCCTTCGACATCTGGCTGACCAGCGTAAAGGGCGGGGGCGAGTCCACGATCACCAATGAGATCATGATCTGGACGCACACCGGCGACTTCCCGCCGTTCGGCGACCTCATCGGAACCTATTCCGACGCCAACTTCTCCGCCAAAATCTATCATACCGGCCGCTACACGGCGTTGATCCTCGACACAGACAATTTCAGGGGCACCGTCGATTTCGCTGCAGTTCTCGCCAAGCTTGTGTCTCTCGGCATCGTGTCGCCGAATGAATATCTCGCCTCCGTGGAGCTGGGTTCGGAGATCTTCTCCGGCACGGGCTCATTGACGATCAACGACTTCGGGATCCAGGCGACTACCGTTCCCGTAAACGGCGTTCAGTCGACCTATGTCGCCGACGGCTCCGGCACCGTCCGGACGGAGTTCACCGTTCGCCCGGCCGACGGGGTCTTCGACGGCGTGAACAGCTCTCATGACTTGATCGGGGCCGGCGGCGCAGACATCGTCTCCTACGCCGCCGCGACAAGGGGTGTGCTCGTCGATCTCGCTTCGTCCGCCCTGAACACGGGCGACGCCGCAGGCGATACCTTCAAAACCCTCTCGAACGTCCGCGGTTCGGCCTTCGCCGACAGCCTCTTCGGCGACGGCGCAGCCAATATGTTGCAAGGTGGAGCAGGCGCCGACGTTCTCGTCGGGCGCGGCGGCGCCGACATCCTCGAAGGCGGGGACGGCGACGACAGGCTCCAGGGCGACGCCGGATCCGACATTCTGCGCGGGGGCGCCGGGATCGACACGGCCAGTTACGCGGGCGCGCAAGCCGGCGTGGTCGTCGACTTGCTCACGCCCGCCGCGAACGCGGGCGAAGCTGCGGGCGACACCTATGACAGCATCGAGAACATCCTTGGCTCGGCGTTCAATGACACGCTCGGCGGCGACGACGGCGCAAACACGATCAACGGGGGCGACGGGAACGACATCATCCGCGGCCGTGGTGGCAACGATGTTCTCATCGGCGCAGCGGGCACCGACAACCTGTACGGTGATGCTGGCGCCGACATCCTTCAGGGCGGCGAAGGCAATGACATGCTGGTCGGTGGCCTCGGCGCCGATCGCCTGGAAGGCGGAGCCGGCATCGACACGGCAGGCTACCAGAGCAGCGCCACGGGCGTTCAGGCCGATCTCCAGGACGCCAGGCTGAACACGGGCGAAGCCGCCGGCGACACCTATGTGGGCGTCGAGAACCTGCTCGGCTCCTGGCTGAATGACATCCTCGCCGGCGACGCCGCCGCCAACCAGCTAACGGGCGGCACGGGCGACGACCTCCTGCTCGGCCGCGACGGAAACGACGTCCTCGACGGCGGCGACGGCAACGACACGCTCGACGGGGGCGCCGGGAACGACACTCTGCGGGGCGGCGCGGGCTCCGACGTCCTCGTCGGCGGCCTGGGCGCGGACGTGCTGGACGGCGGCGACGGAACCGACACCGTGAGTTACAAGGCCTCCGCCGCCGGTCTTGCGGTCGACCTCTTGGCGCCGGGCACGAACACCGGAGAGGCGGGGGGCGATACCTATCGGGACATCGAAAACATTTCCGGCTCGGCGTTCAATGACACGTTGCGAGGCAACGCCGTGTCGAACATCCTCTCCGGCGACAACGGCTCAGACTCGATCTTCGGACGCGACGGCGACGACACCCTCTTGGGAGGGTTGGGTGCCGACTATCTTTACGGCGACGCCGGCGCGGACAGCCTCTATGGCGGAGACGGCGACGACCTCCTGTGGGGCGGTGCCGGCGCTGACCGTCTGGACGGCGGAGCCGGCGTCGACACGGCGCGATACAACAACGCCCTATCAGGCGTCACCGTGGATATGACAGCGCCATCCGGCAACACCGGTGAAGCGGCCGGCGACAGCCTCATCAGCATCGAGAACCTCACCGGATCGGCGTTCAACGACAGTCTTCGCGGCGATGACGGCGCCAACCTGCTCACGGGGGCTGCCGGCTCGGACGTCCTCGAAGGCCGGGGCGGAAATGATCTGCTGGAGGGTGGGCTCGGGGCCGATACGCTCAACGGCGGCGGCGGCTACGATGTGGCCCAGTACCTCGGGGCGCAGGCGGCAGTGACCGTCGATCTGTCCAATCCCGGTCTGAACAGCGGCGAGGCGGCGGGCGACCGGTATATCAGCATCGAAGGTGTGACCGGATCGATGTTTAACGACATCCTGCGCGGAGACGCCGCGAACAACTATCTGACGGGCGGCGTCGGAGACGACGTTCTGTCTGGCGGCGGGGGCTCCGACACCCTTCGCGGAGGCATCGGCTCCGACACCCTGACCGGCGGGGCCGGCGCTGACCGGTTCCTGTTCGCAGACAAGGATGGATCGGATAAAATCACCGATTTCGTTCATGGCGAGGACCGGATCACCCTTTCCCGCTCGGCCTTCGGCTTCCAGACCATCAAGGGCGACGAGCGCGCGCTGACTGCCAGCGACGCCGATTTCATCGCCTCCGGTTCGGCCTCAGTGTCCGGCCGCCCGACCTTCTTCTGGAACGCCCAGACCGGGGCCCTGACCTTCGATGCAGACGGTACGGGCGCTGGTAAGCCGACTCTGATCGCCAGTCTCAAACCGGGCCTGGCGCTGAGCCTCGGCGACATCCATACGGTCAGCGACGCCGACATGGACATCAGCCATCTCCTCGACGGAGTCGGGGCCCAGACCTCGCCCCCCAGCGCTCTCTTCTCGGCCTCTGACGCTTTGCCGGGCAAGTCGGTCGCATCCGCGAGCGTGTCTTCAACGGACCTGGCGCACAGCGTTTCGGGCGACTTCACGACCCCCCACTTCGTGGCGACGGACGCAGGCCATGCGCTTGCCATCGCCGATCCTGCCGGAATGGTCACCCTGCCCGATATGGTGGCATGGCTTTCGCAGCCGACGCCGGCGTACTGGGGTCATGCCTGACTCGACACGGCTGGCCGGCATACCCGGCCAGCCGTGTCGACGTCGGGCCGCAGGCTAACCGCCTTGGCTCCACAGCGAGGACATCAGGGGTTCAAACCAGAATTCCAGAAGGCTCTTCTTGCGCTTGCGGATCAGCACCTCGACCGGCATTCCGGGCCTGAGCCGAACGGGTGACGCCTCACCCCGGTTGAGCTTCAGAAGCTCGACTTCACTGACGACGGCGCGGGCCGTGTAGAAGGTCGCGCCGGTCTTCTCATCGACGAGAGTGTCAGGCGACAGAACGGCCAGGGATCCCATCAACACCGGGGTCCGTCGGTTCGTGAGGCTGGGAAATTTGATTTCGACAGCCTGCCCCGCAGACAGCCCCTCCACATCCCGCGCCGGGACCCGGACATCCATGGTCAGCGACGGCCGAACGGGAACGATCTCCATCAGGTTCTGCCCTGCCGCCACCACGCCCCCGACGGTGTGGACCGTCACCCCCATCACTGTGCCGGAGACGGGTGCTTTTATCCGCGACGCCTCCAGCCGCTGTTTGGCGGCCTCCCATTGCGGGATAAGGCTTGAAAGCTCCGACTGCGCCTGGCGGGTCTCGGCGGCCAGCAGGCGGGCGCGCTCCGCAGACGTCTGGCTCATCTGCAGCCGGATTTCGCCGACGCCCGCGCCGAGGCGCGCTATTTCCCCGCGCTGAACACCGTTGGCGCCTTCGAGCTCGGCGGCCGCCCGTTCCAGCGCGCGAACCCGGGTCAGGGGCGCATAGCCCTGGTCCGCTAGGCGGCGCATCCCGCTGAGTTCCTGACCCATCAGGCCCTGCTGACGTTCATTGGCGGCGCTCTGGACGCGCCCCCCCGTGATCTGTTCGTGAAGCTGGTCGACACGGCGCGAGAGGACCGCCTGTTCCGTAGCGTAAGCCCGGTCGCGCGCCGCGAGCTCCCGCCGCGCCATGATTTCGGCCTCGGCTGCAAGCGCGCGATCTTCGGGGCTGGCGCTCGCCGGCAGGCGAAGCGCCTCGAACGGCCGTCCCAGGGTTTCGGCCTGGATCCGGGAAATCTGGGCTTGGTGCTGAATCACTTGGGCGGCCAAGGCCCG
Organism: Caulobacter sp. DWR2-3-1b2; assembly: GCF_049896345.1. Lineage (NCBI taxonomy): Bacteria > Pseudomonadati > Pseudomonadota > Alphaproteobacteria > Caulobacterales > Caulobacteraceae > Caulobacter > Caulobacter sp. DWR2-3-1b2. The sequence goes on from NZ_JAFCUC010000002.1 coordinate 392,419, forward strand.
CTCCGCGGCCCGGGCCTCAGCGGCGTTCAGTTCCACCAGCGGCTGGCCGGCGGCGACGACATCGCCTTCCTTGACCAGCAGGGCGGAAATCTCGCCGCCCTCGAGGTTTTGGACCTGTTGCCTGCTGCCTGAGACCGCGACCTGGCCGGTCGCGTGCGCCGCCGAATCCAGGGGCGCCGAAGCGGCCCAGCCGACGAAGCCGACGAAGAACAGTGTGGCTGCGGCGCCGCCAAGCAGGATGTCGCGCCGGGCGTCGGCGATGTGGCACAGCCCCTTGGTCAGGGGAGAGGTCTCCATGAAAGCCGTCAGGGGGGTCATGAGACGGCTTTCGAATTGAGGGAACGGGCGTCATCGCCGGCCGGCTCGGCGGTCCGGTCGACCGGCGACGTTCGCGGGCCGGACCTCCGCTCACGCATCAGCGACGCGACGTCCTTCAACGGACCGGACAGGTCGATCTCGCCGTTCTTGAGAACAATGATCTCATCAGCCAGTCCAAGCAGGGCTCGGGAGTGCGCCATCACGATCACCGTCGCGCCCCGGGCGCGCGCGTTCGTCATCGCCTGGATGAGCTGCTGTTCGGCCAGCCCGTCCAGATGGGCGTTGGGTTCGTCGAGAACGAGCACTACGGGATCGCCGAAGAAGGCCCGCGCAAGGGCGATCCGTTGGGTCTGTCCGCCTGACAGGCCGCTGCCGTTAACCCCGAGCCGGGTGTCGTAACCGTGAGGCAGCGTGAGGATCATGTCGTGCGCGCCGACCGCCATGGCCGCCGCCACCGTGGATTCATCCAGAGAGTCTGCGTCGCCGGCGACATAGGTACCGAACCGGGAGATGTTTTCCTTCACAGTGCCTTCAAACAGGGTGGACTCCTGCGGCAGGTAGCCGATGTGCGGCCCCAGAGCGTCGGAATCCCAGTCCTGAAGGGCGGCGCCGTCCAGGCGCACAAGGCCGGAGCTGAGGTCGGCCCCGCCGACGAGGACCCGCGCCATCGTCGACTTGCCTGATCCGCTGGCGCCGGCGACGCCGGTGATCCGGCCTGGTTCGATCGTGCACGTCAGACCGCTGAGGATAGGTCGCGCGCCTGCGCCGGCCTGGACCGTGACGTCTTCCAGCGTCAGCCGCCCTCGCGGGGCGGGGAGCCGGGTCCGGTCAGGTTGCGCGCCGGTCGCGTCGAAAAGCGCCTTGAGCGAAAGGGCGGCGTTGCGAGCCTTGTCGAGCGTCGGCCATGCGCCCGTGATTTGCTCGATCGGCGAAAGTGCGCGAGCAAGGAGGAAGGAGGCCGCCATGAGGCTCCCCGCTGACAGATTGCCCTGGATGACGAGGTAGGCGCCGACGCCGACCGAGGCCGATTGCACGACGATGCGCAGGGTCTTGTTGAAACTGGTGTAGGCGGCTGCGCGAAAACTGGCCTGCGACTGCCACTCCAGCATCTGCGAGCGCTCCGACAGATGCTTGATGACCATGGCGCGCTTCATGCCGAGGGCCCCGACGACCGACAGGCCCCGCGACGCCGCCTCCTGGGTCGAATAGCCTCGCGCTGCGGCCTCCCCTGCGGCCTTGAGCGGCGCGCGTGTCCGCCGCTCGTTGGTCAGGGCGACGGCAATCATGGCGGCGCCCGCCAGCGTGGCCAGCACGCCAAGGGCCGGATGAAGGAGATAGGTCAGCCCCAGATAGAGCAGCCCCCACGGCGCATCGAGGATTGACAGAAGCACCGGGCCGGAAAGGGCCTGCTTGACAGTGTCGAAATTCTGGATTGCGCGTTGGCCGGATGTTCCCCTCGCGCTGCGCGACAACGCAGCCCAAAGCACATCGGCCGAGGCCTTGAGATCCATCTGGGCGGCCGCGCGCACCAGAATGCGCGAGCGCACCCAGTCGAGCAACGCCTGCACGCCCAGGGCCAGCAGGGTGACGCCGCTCAGCAGGACGAGGGTCATCAGCCCGCCCGTCGGGAGCACGCGATCGTAGACCTGCATCAGGTAAAGGGTCGGCACGACGAAAAGCAGATTTGACAGCGCGCTGAAGGCGGCGACGGCCACAAAATGGCTCCGGCACGCCCGGATCAGGTGATCGACGGGAGCGCCGTGGGGCGGCCGACTTACGTTCGACGACATTAGTTGAGTTCTCTCAATGCCTGAACACGGTTAACGGGCATCCGTTAATGAGTCCTGAAACCGGCATCACCCTTGGCCGAGTCTCGGCGGGCGGCGAACCGGCGTGGCGCACGGTCGCGGCGGGTCGAGAGTCAGGCGGCTCGAAGCGACAGTTCGACGCCGCCTCCGAATTTCGCCGTCTGAAGCAACCAGCGGCTCTCCCCCTCCAGGCGAAGGGCGGTGAGCACGCCGGTCGCATAGGCTCCGGTATCGACGCCGATACGGCGGTGATCGATGTGGACCTTCTCTGTCGGCGTATGGCCATGCACCACAACGCGGTCGAAGGGCCTGGGGTCGTCCAGGAAAAGCTGCCGCACCCACATCAGATCGTGCTTGGACTGGCTCTCCAAGGGCACCCCGGGCTTGGCTCCGGCATGAGTGAAGAAGTAGTCGCCGATGCCGAGCGACATTTCCTGATTGGCGAGGAAGGTTTTATGGGCCTCCTTCATGGCGCGGTTCAGGGCCTGGGACGTGATGGCCCAGCCTTCCAAGTCGTCCCGGCGGACCGGGGCATCGATGCCGTAGGACAGCAAGGCTTCGCGGCCGCCGTAGTCACACCAGCTGGGGCCCACGGACGGATCCGTGAGAAACGCCTCCATCCGGTCTTCGTGGTTGCCGCGCAAGAAGTGAAACTCGAAGGGGTGCGCACCCGGCAGGCAGGCCAGCAACTCGATCACGCCGCACGATTCCGGTCCGCGATCCACGTAGTCGCCGAGAAAGACGACGACCTTGCGTCGCGCCGGGCTGCGCGAAAGATCCGCCAGCAACTCGGCAACCAGGGGTTCGAGAAGGTCGCGGCGTCCGTGAACGTCGCCGATCGCCCACACCACTGTGTCATCCGGCAGCCTCACCGTGCGCCGGCGAAGCGGCGGACCCGGTCTTCTAAACAGATTTCCAAACATCACGAGACCCTTATGACGGCGCCGGCATGCCCGGTCCGGCGCGAACGCTCCTGCTCGCCGATCGCTGCGGCGGCCTGCCGCCCTGTCCGGCCGCACGGTTCAGAAGTAGCGCTCGCCGATGCGGATGGTGTCGCCGGGCGCAACCTGTGTTGCGGTCGTGAGCGGATAGGCCTGCTCGCCGCTGTCCCCTGCCCGCTTGATGTACACCAATTTGGTGTTCGCGCGGTAGGTGAAGCCCTGGGCGGTGGCCACCGCGTTCAGCGCCGTCAGGTTGTTCGTAAACGGATATTCCCCCGGCTTGTTCACCTCGCCCAGAATGTAGAACGGACGGTAGGTGAGAATTTCGGCGCTCACCCGTGGCTCGTTGATGTAGCCTTGGCGCAGCGCGACGGCGATCTCTTCCTGAAGCATGGAGACGGTCAGGCCGGCGGCCTGGACTTCGCCGATCAGGGGCATGGAAATCTTGCCATTACCGCCGACGAGGAACTCTCCCGTCAGCGCCTCTTCGTTGAAAACGTTAATCCGGACCTTATCGGCCGCGCCCAGGCGATACTCCGCCACTTCCCGGGTCGGAACGAGGCCGCCCGCCCCGCTGCTCGGCCCGGCCCCGACGGCGCCCGGCGCGCACGCCGCCACTGAGCAGGCGAGGAGGATCCCCAAGATAGCCGTGCCTAGCCAATGCCTCATCCGTTTGGTTCCTGCATAGTGTCTGAACGCCTCGGATCGGACCGCGCGGGATGTCCAAGGCAGAGCCTGTCAATTTGCAGTTCGCGGGCCCGAGTTCAAGCCTTCTTCGGCACCGCACAATACTCCGGAAGAAAAACATAAATGATTAAAAGCCTTGCCGTACGATGAAGGCGGATCGCCAGAGCGCAAGGGAGGACCGGGAGTGTCGCCATCAGAAAGCCTACGGCCAAGACGGCGCCATCGCGTGAAACAGGTGCGGCGACCGGCCTTCGGCGTCGCCTTGCTCGTCTCGACCTGCACCGTGGCGGCTGCGCTAGGTGTGATGATCCGTCTGTCGTCAACCGACGCCGCTCTCCAGGGCGCGAGCGCGGCGCGGCGGGAGATGAACGCCGACAGCGCCCTGCGCGAGTCGCCCACCGATTTGACAACCGCCGAGCGCGAGAACGAGGCAGCCCTGTCGGCCGCTCCCCTGACGGCCACCGCCTGGGCCCGGAAAGCCTACATCCGCCAGGCCAAAACCGGCGGCCTCGACCGCGACGCCCTGGCTGACCTTGAGAGCTCCTACCGCGCGGCGCCGCTTGGCCCGGACATCACGCGCTGGCGCGTCAAATACATGTTTGAGAATTGGGGGCGCCTGTCGCCGGCGCTGCGCGCGCGCGCGACGACAGAGCTTGAGGTCTATGCGCGCTTTCACCGCGGCAGCAACAACCTCGCCCGCACGATCCGAGATCCGGCCGGACGCCTGTCCGCAACCCTGACGACACAGCGGGCATACCGCGAGCGGGGCGCATCCAGGCCTGCAGCGCCGAAAGTTTGGACTGGCGCAAGTGTCGCATTTATGCCACAAACGCCCGGTTAAGAAATCTAAATCGACGCAAGCTATGGTAGAACTTAAAATGATCGGGCAAGGTAGGGAGATATGAGGATGATGGACGTGGCGATCCGCAGACGTATGACAGGTTGGGCCAAGGCGTTGATCGGCGCCGCAGTGGTCGTGGCAGCGCCGGTCGCCGCGGCGGTGATCGCGTCGCAACCGGCCCAGGATCAGGCGCCCGCGCCTTTGTCTGTGTCTGTGGAGGCCTTAACGAGCGCGCTGGCCTTGGCGGTAACGAATGGGCAGCGTGAATTGGCCGCCAGCGGCGCTCCCGCCACCGAACACCAGGCGTTCTTGGTGAAGGCCCTAGAAGAGACCATCACCACCAGCGGCGCCACGCCGGAGGTCGCGGTCGATGCGCTCGTGGCGGCGCGGGCGCAGCTCGGGGCGAGCGGGTCGCTGAGCGCAGAGGCCGCCGCAGCGTTCGACGAACTTCTCACGCGGATTCGCGGGTTTCTGAAAATTGATGAGTCCCCCGCATCATTGGGCAACGATACCAGTGCTCCGCCGTTCGGAGCGCCTCCAACTGCGGGAGATTCCGCCGGCGGGTCGGATTATCGCCCGAGGTCCTGAGACCTTGGGCGGACGGTAAAAGCGTCCGATCACGTCGCCGTCGTCGCATCCAGCGAAGACGGCCCTGAATCTTTTGAAAATGTAGGCCCGATCCATGTCCCAGCGGAATAACCAGACGCGGCTTGCACTCCAGATTGGGGTCATGTCGGCCCTCGTGGTCGCAGCGGCGTCGAGCGCGGCCGCGCAGGCCGTGGGGACCGCCCAGGGCCAGACTGCGGATCTGTTCGCCCGCGACCGGGCCGTGGGCGTGAGGGAACGCGCGCGACCCGACTATGAAGCCGTGGGCCTGCCGCGCGGCGCGTTTACGATCTTCCCCAAGGTCCAGACGGACGTCGAATACAACGACAATGTGTTTGCGACGGAGACTGACGCGCAGGACGCCGTCATCTTCAGGGTCCGGCCCGAGGTCACCGCCGAGTCTGGATGGTCGCGGCATTATCTTACCGCCTACGTCCGCGGCGCCCTGAACCGGAATGCGGAGTTCAAAAGCGAAAACCGAAACGAGTGGGCGCTGGGAACCCGTGGGCGTCTCGACATTGTTCGCGGCGCCAACCTCGCCGCTGGCGCCGACTTCGCTCACCAGATCGAGCCCCGGACATCCACCAACACCGCTCTCGCCGCAGCCGAACCGATCGAACTGGACGTGGCTCAGGCCTATCTCGCCGCGTCGCGCATTCGCGGACGGGTGAAGCTCGGCGCTCGGGCGGACGTCCGAAGCTACGACTACAAGAATGGTCGCAGCACCTCAGGCGCGGTCATCGAACAGAACGACCGCGACAGAGACGTCTTGAGCGCCGTGGTGCGCGTCGACTACGCCGTAAGCCCCGCGACAGCGGTCTTCGCCCAGATCACGGGCAACGACCGGTCCTACGGCAACGTCCCGGCGGGCTTCGCCGACCGGACCTCGAACGGCTACGAAGCCCTGGCGGGCGTGAATTTCGAATTGGGCGCGGTCAGCCGAGGCGAGGTGGCCGTCGGCTACATCTCGCAAAGCTTCGACAATTCCGCTTTCGTCGACCTTGGCGGCTTCGGCGCCCGCGCCCAGGTCGAATGGTTCCCGACGGAGTTGACGACCGTCACCGCCTCGGCAGCCCGAACGATCGAGGACGCCGGCGTCCCCGGAGCCGCCGGTTATCTGCGGTCGGAAGGCGGCGTCAGCGTGGACCACGAACTCCTGCGGAATTTCATTCTGAACGGCCGCGTCGGTTATTCGGACGACAGCTACAACGGCGTTGATCGCCAGGACACCCGTCTCCTCGGCTCCTTGGGAGGCACCTATCTAATCAACCGGAATTTCGGGCTCAGCGGGACCCTGATCTATATCGACCAGCAGTCCGAAGGCGTCAGCCGCGGCCCCCGGTACAACGTCACAAGGCTGCAGCTGTCGCTCGTCAGCCAGTTCTGACTTGACCGGACGGGCCTCAAGCCCTTGTTGTTAATATCCTTCCCGTACATTGGATCACAGCGCTCGTTTGGGTGAGGGCTCGAAACCGCAACCCGCCCGCAGGCGGCGATAGCGGGGTCGAGGGAGACGTCAGGTTTGAAACAGGTGCGAGCGTATCGCCGCGATATCGACGGTCTGAGAGCGATCGCCGTTCTTCCGGTGGTGGTCTTTCATATCGCCCAATCCTACCTTCGCGGCGGATATGTCGGGGTCGATATCTTCTTCGTCATTTCCGGCTATCTGATCAGCAGCCACATCATGGCCGATGCGGCGGCGGGTCGGTTCGACCTTCTTGATTTCTACCGGCGGCGCATTCGCCGCATCCTTCCCGCCTTTGTGGCCCTGTTGACGGTCGTGACGGCGCTCGTTGTCTGGCGCTTCTTTCCCATCGAAACCATCAAATACGCAGGATCGCTCCTGGCGGCCCTCGGCTCGGTGTCGAACCTTTATTTCTGGCGCGATGCCGGCTATTTTCAGCCCACCGTCAAAAGCCTGCCGCTGCTGCACACCTGGTCGCTGGCGGTTGAGGAGCAGTTCTACCTCGTCTTCCCCCTGATCATCATGGGCGTGACGCGTTGGGCCCCGCGCCGCCTGACCCTCATCGTCACCGGCCTGCTCGGACTGTCCCTGGCCCTCAGCGCGGCCTCCGTGACGGCTTTCCCTTCAGGGGGCTTCTACCTTCTGCCGACCCGGGCCTGGGAGCTTCTGATCGGCACGGTCTTGGCCCTCGGCGTCATTCCGGCAATTCGAAACCCGTTCGTCCGTAATCTCGTCGCCGCGACCGGGCTGGCGCTGATCGCCGGGTCGATGATGCTTTTCACCCAGACCACGCCCTTCCCCTGGATCGCCGCCCTCGCGCCCTGGCTGTGCGCAGCGCTCATCATTCATTCCGGTCAGGCCGGGACCTGGGTTTCACGTCTGCTCTCGCTGCGGCCGCTGGTCTTCATCGGCCTTATCTCCTGTTCGCTCTATCTGTGGCACTGGTCCATCATGGTGTTCCAGCGGTACGACGCGCTTTTGCTCGTCACCGCCGTAGCGGGCCTCGTCGTGCTCGCCCTCGTCCTGATCGGCACGCAAGGCCTTCCCGGCCGGTTTCCCGCCGGGGCGGTCAGGATGGCGATCGCCGGCGATGCGTCCAGCCTCGAGCGACAGTTGTCGGGCCAGCCTTTTGAAGCCGATCGCCTGTTCCAGATCGCGGCCCGCCAACACGGCTTCGGCTATGTTTCGCTAATCGATGCGCTGTGTTCGTCGCGTCGCTGCCAGGCGGTCGCCGGCGACGGAGCCCCGATGCTGTTTGACGGCGACCATGCGACGCCCGCTGGAGCCCGGGTCATCGCCGGTCGCATCTCCGACGGTCTTGTAGCCCAGTCGGGGGTCGCACCGCCCCCGACCGGTTCGCCAAAGCCCCGTTCGGAGCCCGCCCCCTTGAGCCGGATCAACGGTCCAGGCCCCGCCGGATGAGGACGACATCTTCTGACAATCGTGACGCCCCGATGCGGCGTCGGCGGGCGAGCCGCCGGCGTACGGCAAGTTCCACCGCCGCCCTCGGCCCAAAAATCCTCGCCGGGCTGACGCTCTTTCCTGCGGGGCTCTGCGTCTTCCATCTAACCGCCGGCGCCAACTCCGTTGCGGCCGCCCTGTGGCTCACCCTGGCGATGGCCCTGGCCCTGTCGGCGACCCTTCTCGCGCTCTGGCACGGCGCCGCGGGGGCGGACGCGCCCTCGCCCAGAACCCATCCGCTGATTACCGGAGCCTTTGCGACAACCCTGATGATCGCCGGAGCCGGCCTGATCCTTCCCGGCGGACGCTCCGGCGAAATTCTCGGCGACGCCGTGTCGCATTCGCTGTCCGTCGATCAAACCGCCACCCTGGTGGAGATCGTCAAACTCGCAGGCCTCGCCTGCGCGTTCCTGATCGGCTGCCTACAGGGCGGCGCCGTGAAACGGGCCTTGGCGACAAGCCAGGCGGTCGTCTTCAGCGGTGCGGTCTTCGCCCTGATCGGTGTTTTCAACTACCTCTCGGGCGAACAGGTCCGCACGGGCAACCGGCTTGCGGCGGGATTCATGAGCGCCAATAGTGCGGCGACACTGTTCGGGATGCTTCTCGTCATCGCCGTCGCCCTGCTGGTTCAACAAGGCGGCTCGTGGCGTTCGCTTGACCGACACCGCTTGCGCCCGAACTTTTTCCTGCTGACCGCAAGCATCGCCGTCCTCGGTGCAAGCCTGCTTCTCACGGCCTCGCGGATGGGTTTTGTCGCCACCGGCGTCGCCTTGGCCGTGATGGCCTGGCAGTGGGCACGGTCACGAAAAGCGCCGCTTCCAGCCCGATCCGCCCTCTGGATCGGGACGGCGGCCCTCACCTGTCTTGCGCTGCTCGCGGGTGCCGACGTCCTGTGGGAGCGGTTCGGACACATCGACGACGACGCCGTCAATCGCGGCGTGATCTTCGTCAGCCATTGGCGGGCGTTCCTCGCCTCGCCGGCGTTCGGCTACGGCCTGGGCTCGTTTCCCTTGATCAACAATGTGGTGATGACCCCGGAGACCTACTCCGCGCTCTGGTCAATTCGTGCAGCTCACAACGTCTACATCCAGTGGCTTGAGGAGGCCGGCGTCGTCGGCGCCGCGCCTATGTTCGTCTGTATCGGCGCCTGCCTTTGGACGGCCGTGAAATCGGCGCGCCAGCGTTCGCCCGAGCGTCTTTTCCTGGATGGGCTGATCGCCGCCGACATCGTCGTTCTTCTCCACGGACTCACCGACTATTCCCTTCAGGTCCCGTCGATCGCCGCGACCTGGGCGTTCCTTCTGGGGTTGCAGGTGGCGCTTGTCCGCCGGCCGGCATCGGACCGGGCCGCGGCTCGCGGGGGTGCGATCTCGCGCTTCGGCCGCAGGACCGTGACGCGACTGCGGAAGATTGGTTTGCAGCGCACTATGGAAGCGCTAGCAATTCGAGCTCAGGTCGATAAAGATTCGGCGGCGAGAGCGACCGTCTGTGGCGTTCAGAGGGACAGATTGACTGTGCAATCGATGAACGTGTGTCATTGCGCCCGAAATCCACAGGTCGAACCGCCCGTCAGAACCCGTAAGACGTCTTCGGCGCAGGTCCGCCGACGTCGCGAGGTGTCGACGAGCCAATCGGGCTCTCTCCCCGGCGCGCCCGGCCTCTTCCCACAGGCTCGCGACCCAGGTCCGGACGTATGAACGGTCGCCGGAGGCTCCTGGTCGGCGGCGTGCCGACCACCCGCATCACCCGCGCAGAGCTGGCGGGCATGATGGTTGAGGACTGCCTCCAGGCGCGCGCCGGGGTTCTCACCCAGCCTCTGATAATCATTTCCTCGAACGGCGCAGTCATCGCCGACTTCCACGCCAATCGGGCGTTTCGCGAAATGGTCCTGGAAGCCGACGTCATCGACGCCGACGGTATGCCCCTGGTGATGGCGACGCGTCTGTTGTGCCGTGAGCCGCTCAGCGAGCGGGTGGCGACGACGGATTTCATCCTCGACGCCTCCGCCGCAGCGGCGCGCGAAGGCTTGCGGTTCTTCTTCCTTGGCGCCAAGCCGGGCGTGGCCCAGACGGCCGCCGACCACCTCCTGGACCAGTATCCGGGTTTGCAGATCGTCGGCATCCGGCACGGCTATTTCGACCGCGAGGATGAAGCGGCGATCTGCGAAGAGATCCTCGCCGCCCGCGCCGACGTCGTCTGGATCGGCCTGGGCAGTCCCATCCAGGAATCCTTCGCCCTGCGAAACCGCGCGCGGCTGTCGGGCGTCGCCTGGCTTCGCACCTGCGGCGGCATGTTCGATCATTATTCGGGTAAGTTCCACCGCGCGCCCCTGTGGATGCAGCGCAACGGCCTGGAGTGGCTGTACCGGACCTTCAACGAGCCCCTCCGCCTGGGCCGTCGCTACCTCGGCACCAATCTTCCAGCCCTGTTCTACCTTGCGACCCAGACGTCAGACGCCCCGCGCCCGAAACGGGCCTCCCGGGCTGATGCGGATGTCCGGGGCCGCAGATAGCGGCTATGGTCCGGGAACGCGTCGCGGGTGAGGAAGGGTCAGGTTTGGGGCTGAACAGGATAGACACGGGCCTCGCCGCGACCGGACCGGCCGCGCAGCGCCCGGCGACCGCACGACCGCGCAAGATCTGGTTTCTGGTCACCCACTCCAACGCCGGGGGCGCCCAGGAAGTCGCCGCCAACCTGGCCGAGAGCTTCCAGGCGCGCGGCCATGAGGTTCGCCTGGTCGCCTTGTTTCCATCGGCAGGCGCGGTGCGCGCCGTTTCAGCGGAGACGCCCTGGTCCTACGTCGCACTGCGCAGACCCGGCTCCCCCTTCGGGCTGATCGGCCTTTTGCGGAGCCTCACGCGGCTCTTGTCGGACGGCGCGCCCGACGTGGTGTTCACCGCCCTGCCCGCCGCAAACGTGCTCACGCCGATCGCGGTCCGGCTCGCCGGCCTGTCGACCCAAGTGGTGACGACGCACCATTCGCCGGCCGAGACCCACAGTCCGCTGCTGAACCTTCTCGATGGTTTCACCGGTTCGCTGAAGGCGGTCACCGCCGTGGTCAGCGTGTCGCACACGGTCGGGCGATCGCACGACGGCAAACCGGCCGCCTATCTGGCCAAACGCCACACCATCACTAATGCGCTTCCGCCGCAAATCGAGCAGACGGCCGCGCGGCTCCGCGCAGGGCGGGGCAAGGACGGGGCCGGCCGGCGTCTGGTGGTCGCCACAGGCCGTCTGGCGGCGCAAAAAAACTATCCGACGCTGATCCGCGCCCTGTCGCATCTTCCCGCTACGCGCCTGCACATCATCGGCGACGGACCAGATGAGGGGGACCTCAAGGCGCTCGCCCGCACGCTCGGCGTTTCGGCGCGCGTCGACTTCCTGGGATTTCGACCGCGGCCCGAAGCGCTCGCCCTGCTGGCCCAAGGCGACGTCTTCGCCCAGCCCAGCCTGTACGAAGGTCACAGTCTCGGCCTCGTCGAAGCCGCCAGACTCGGCCTCCCCCTGGTGGTCTCGGACGCGCCGGTGCAAATCGAGGGGGTCACCGCGCCGGACGGGGAGGTTTGCGGTCTCGTCGTCGGGGTCCACGATGATGTCGCCCTCGCCGGCGCAATCGCCCGTCTCCTGGACGATCCTGACGTCTACCGGGACTACGTCGCCCGGGCGACGCGACTAGGCGAGACGACGGGCTGGGACACGATGCTTGCGGCCTATGAACGGCTGGCGCTCTGATGGGCTCAGCAGGAACGCCGAAGCTGACCGGCGGCCCGTTCCTTCGCGCCCGCGTGTCACCCGCGATGGCGGGACAATGATGCCGGCCTTGGCCTTGCCACGCCCGGTCCAGACGACCGGACAGCGGTCCGCCCGCTTGTGCGGCCTGGCGCTTGTCGTTCTGATGCTGCTCGTTTTCGTGGGGCTGAGTCCCCTCACGGCGCAGAAGGCCGTCAACTCGACCGGCGACGGAAATCTTCTCCGACAGGGCCTCTACATCCTGGTCTTCGGGTTCGTTCTGCTGGCCTCCCAGGCGCTGCAGTACCCGCAGCGCCTCCTGGCGCCGACGCTTTCGATCTGGCTGGTGCTGGCCTGGAGCTGCCTCAGCCTGAGCTGGTCGCTCGAACCGTCCATCGCGACACGGCGGCTACTGCTGACCTCGATCATCATCTGGACCGTGTTCGCGACCGTCGAGCGCGCCGGGTTCGAGCGCAGCATGAGAGCGTTCCAGATCACGCTGATCGGCGTCCTAGCGCTGAACTACGCCCTCGTCATCGCCTCCCCCGCGACCGCCATCCACCAGATCGCCGATGTGGTCGATCCCGGCCTTGTCGGCGACTGGCGCGGCGTGCTTCCCCAAAAGAATTTCGCCGGCGCCCTGTGCGCCCTCACCGTGATTTCGCTGGCGTTCTACGGCGGCTGGATCAACGTCGCCCTGCGCTGGGGCCTCATCCTGGCGGCCGCCTATTTCCTGTTTCGCTCGGGATCCAAGACCTCGCTGTCAGTTCTGGGCGTGGCTGTCGTCGTCGGCGGCGCCTACCTGGGCTACAATCCTAGATACCGGTCGCTGTTGATCCCTTTGGTGATCGGTCTGCTGAGCCTGCTGGTGCTGATCGGCCAGTTCTACTGGGGCGATCTGGTGCGATCGCTCACGACCGGCGAGGCCTTGACCGGACGCGCCGAAATCTGGTCCGTCGTCCTGCGCTACGCCGAGGATCACTGGCTGCGCGGCGCCGGGTTCGGCTCCTTCTGGAACATCGGCAGTGCGAGTCCCATTTTCACCTACACCCACGGCTGGGTCTCTGGACTGGGCAACGGCCACAACGGCTACCTTGATCTGCTCATCACCATCGGGGCGCCGGGACTGATCCTGGCCGTTATCGCGATGATTCTCGATCCTCTGGTCCGGCTTTTCGCCAGCCGCACTGTCATGATTCAACGCGGGTCGGTCATGATCGCCATGCTGGTGTTCTGCGCGGGCCACAATTTCAGCGAAAGCAGCCTTTTCGACCGGGACATGATCATGCAGCTAGTGTTCGTTTTCACAGTCGCCATGACCGTTTTGGCCACGCGCAAGCCCCTCCCCCCCGGACGGACAGAGCCGTTTTACTGGGCCTGGACGGCGCCCGGGCCCGCCGGTTCGCAATCGCCCGCCCCCGACACCCGCCATCGTCCCGGAATGAACGCCCAATGACCCTCGCCGACTCCAGAGAGCCCAGACAGGCGAGGCGTTTCCTCATTCCTGCGGTCATCTGCATTTTTGTGCTGGTGACGCTCGTCCTGGTGGCGCCGATCATGACCGCAGACGGCCCGGCCGGGGGCGGGGGCAATACGGCACGCCAGCTGGCCTATGCCCTCCTCTTCCTGAGCACGATCTGGATCGTGGGGGGATTCAAGAATCCGAGAAAGCTGCTGGCTCCTCCGCTGAGCATGATCCTGGCGGTCCTGTGGTGCTGGCTCAGCGTCACCTGGGCCATCGAGCCGTCGATCTCGATGAGGCGGCTGATCCTCACCACCCTGGTTTTCTGGACCATCTATCTACTGGTCGAGGAATGCGGCTACGCTCGCACGATAAAAGCCATCATGATCTGCCTGGCGGCCCTGCTGATCGTGAATTTCCTCGCCGTGGCGGTTTCGCCGCACACCGCGATCCACCAGCCGGGCGACGGGATGGACGATGGCCTGATCGGCGACTGGAAGGGCGTGCTGCCGCAGAAAAACTTCACCGGCGCAGTCTGCGCCCTGACGATTTTGATATTCGGATTTGGCCGCCAGAAGTTAAACCTTTTCTTGAGGATCGGCGTCATCGTCGCGTCGGCCGTCTTCCTGTTCAAGACCGAGTCGAAGACATCGATGGGTATGTTGCTGCTGGCCGCCGCCGTCGGTGGCGTCTATCTCGTCTTCAATCCTCGCCTGCGCTTCATCATGATCCCCGTGGTCGCCGCCGCCGGGGTCGCGGGCATGATTTATTCGATCACAGCCTGGGACGAGATGCTCGGGCCGTTCGCGCGCCGAGACGGCCTGACCGGCCGCGTCCAGATCTGGCCCTACCTCATCTCCTACGCCCAGGACCATCCGTTCGGCTCCGGCTACGGCTCCTTCTGGAACATCGGAGAAACCAGTCCGATCTTCGCCTATTCCAAAAACTGGGTGGCCGGGCTCAGCGCCGGCCACAACGGTTATCTCGACGTCCTGGTCCAGGTGGGCTGGGTCGGGCTTGTTCTGGTGGTCCTGGCGACCATTCTGATCCCCTTGTGGAAACTGCTCTCCAACGCCCAGGTCAGCCGACCCACCGGAGCGCTGCTGATTGCGCTTCTCACGTTCTGCATGGGTCACAACATCACCGAGACCAGCCTGTTCGAGCGGGACGTCATCGTCGGGGTGTTCCTGATCCTCGCCGCGGCCCTGACCAATGTCGTCACACGCAAGCCGGCGGCGCCGCGCAGCGGGTCGTCGGGGGCCGGGCGGCGTTCCCGGACGGCGAAATCAGCCCTCCCGGACGGCGAACGCCTGCAGGCTCCCGGCACGGGCCATGGGTGAGGACGGCCTGGCGGCCGACCTTCGCTCCGACGACAGCCTGCCCCGAAAAATGCTTCGCTACGCCCTAGCCGGGGTCGGCCCTATAGGCGTGGCCGGCGCCCAGTTCCTGATGTCCGTGCAGCTTCTGCACAGCCTGCCCCCGCTTGCCTTCGGCGCATTCTCCTTCCTTCTCGTGGCGAGCCAGTTCAGCACGGGCATATGGACCGCCCTGTTTTTCGCCCCGATGCCGATCCTGCTGTCGACAGCGGACACGGACCTGCGCGCGGCGCGTCAGCGCAGCCTCATGGCGGCGAATCTGGCGGGGGCGCTCGCCGCCGGCCCGGTGTTCGCCGCGGTCGCCTTTGTCTTCGACGTGCCGTGGCCCGCGGCCCTGGCCTTCGGCGCCTTCGGCGCCGCCAACCTGATGCGCTGGTTCGGTCGGGCATACGCCTACGCCTACGCCGCTGGCGCGGCCTGGCGCACCATGGCGTCGGACGTCCTGTTCGCCTTGGCGCTGCTCGCGGGGGTAGCGATCGCCCTGCTTCAGCCGTCCGTTTCTCTGGTCACGCCCTACTCGGCCCTGCTCGCGGCCGCGGTCCTCGGTCTCGCGCCCTTCGGCGGCGCCTTTCTGAGACGCCAGTTTCTCGAGATCGCCCCAAGGGACCTGCGGGGCTATGGCACGATCTGGCTCGGCCACGCCCGCTGGTCCTTGAGCGGCGTGCTCACGACCGAGGCGACCGGCAACGCCCACGCCTATATCGTGACCCTGCTGCGGGGCGCCAACGCCTTCGCCCCCCTGGCCGCAAGCGCTCTTCTGATGCGCCCCGTGAGCGTGGCCTCCAACGCGCTCACGGATTTTGAGCGGCCGCAGCTGGCGCGGCTGCTGGCCGCCGGACGTTTTCAAGAGGCCGACCGCGCCATTCTGTTCTTCCGGCTGATGCTGCTCATGGCCTGGGTCGGCACGGTCGGGCTGGCCGCCCTGCTGATGCGGTTTGCGCCGCAGGCGCTCTTTCCTCCTCAGTATGACCGTCCTCAATTGGCGCTGGGCGCCTGGTTGTGGCTGGCCGTCGCCTTCGTGCGGCTTCTGCGCACGCCCGAAAGCGTGCTGCTGCAGGCGAGCGGCCAGTTCCGGGCCCTCGCCCACGCCAGCCTGATTTCCTGCGGCGTGTCCGTCGCCGCCGTGACGGTGTTGCTTGTGACCGCAGGACCGGTCTGGTCGATCGTCGGCGTGCTGGCGGGCGAGATCGTCTTCGCTGTCTGGACCCGCCGCCAGAAGACGCAATGGATGGCGACCCAGCTGGCTCTGGGCTCTGGCCACAGCCTTCCGCCGCCCGCCCCGCGCTAGCCTTGTCAGGCCCCCGGAGGCGTTCCGACTTGGGGCTTTGGACCGTGGAGCGGCGCCAGGGCGGCGGTCATCGGCGTTTCGATAAGGCGATGAACGGTGAGGCCGACGCCGACGCCAGAGGCTGCGGCTACCACGGCGGGCCAGAGCGCAGGCAGGTTCAACCCTTCCGGAACGAATTTCCTGACGAGAACGTAGGTCAGACCGACGGCGAACATGTGGAACAGGTAGATGGCGTAACTGGCGTCTCCGAGGTAGGCCAGAACGGGCGGCGCCGCGCGCGTCCAGGCCTCGGGCGCCCGGGACAGGCAAAGGACAATGAGCGCGCATGTCCCCACCAGCCAGAACTCCGTCATCAGCCGGGTCTCGACGGCGACGTACATCACCGCCATCGCGCCCAGCGAGACCGCCGAGACGCCCAGTCCCGCCATGGCGAGGGGGACCGGAAGGGAGGGCGCGTCGGGACGGGCCAACACGGCGATCCAGACGCCCGCGACAAAGGCGATCATCACGATACGCGTATAGAACTGCGCCGGCGCCCATGGAAAGTCGAACACCAGACCGAGGCCGACCAAGGCGCCGAAAACGACCGTCAGAGCGACGGCCCGGCTCCAGGCCCCAAATGCGGCGAGACAGGCGAAGACGACATAGAAAAATATCTCGTAGTTCAGTGTCCAGCCGAGCTTGAGGAAGGGCGTGATTTGGCCTGACGATCCGGGTTCGTACATCGGCACGAACAACAGCGACGACACGATGTGCCGAAGGTCGATCACCGTGTCCTTGAAAGCCCACGGGATAGCCAGGGCCGCCAGCGCTGCGACGGCCGTGGCGACGTAGTAGAGGGGCGCCACCCGAAGAAGGCGGCGGCGCATGAACCGGACCGGATCGAACCCGCCCTGGCCGGTAGTGACCACCATGATGTAGCCGCTTATGACGAAGAACAGGGTCACGCCGAACCGTCCCCCCAGATGGGCCGCGCCGTGCGCCGCCGGAGAGGGATGAACAATCGCGTGCGTGACCACCACCATGACGGCCGCGATGGCCCGGGCCCATTGAAGGCCGATCAACTTCTTCATTCACGACCGGGGCGCGTGGAGCCCAGATAGGCGCGCAGCCTGTCGGTGAACGCCGGTGAGGCATGGGCGGTGATTCCGCTCGGTCGGCTCAGGTTCCTGAACTGCGACAACCGGTCGGTCAACGCGCCGACATCGGCGGCGACATGGACGCCCGGCGTGTCGGCGAAGCGGCGCGCGGTCGCGGCCTGGTGGCCGTTGCGATGTTCGCCACGGCCGAAATCCCGCGGCATCACGATAATGGGTTTGCCGTATTCCATCGCCGTCAGGATCGACCCCATGCCCGCGTGGCTGATGTGAAGGTCGGCGCGCTTCTGTAAATCCAGAAATGCGCCCTGATCGAGGAAGGCGAAGGCCTTGAGCGTATGCGGTCGATAGGTCGACGGGCCGATCTGGGCGATCACCTCGATCCTGGGATGGACGAGGGCCCAGTCGTCCACCGCCCGGACCAGACGATCAAAGGGCAGTTGGGTGCCGACCGACAGCAGGATCAAAGGACGGCACCGAAATAGTCTATTCCCTTGGCCGCATCGGCGAGATGCGCCCACTGGGTCAGTCGCAGATCGGCTTTGCCCTCCACCAACCGGGCGGAAAGCGAGACCTTCTCGGAGTTGGCGACGCTGTCGATCCAGACCGTGCGCGCGCCCAGAAGAATCTTGCCCAGCCACAAGGCGACGACGCCCGGCGCCGCCCCCGTCGTGACGATGATGTCCGGACGGAATCTGATCAGGACGACCATCATCTGCGCCATCATGGGCGGCAGGCGCCACGGACTGCTTTGGGACGCGTCCCAGACGACGGCCACCGCGCGCCGGCCCATCGGGGCCCTGCCCCCGGCAACCGTGGTCACGAATTTGACGTCCATGCCCTCGAAGGCCGGGACCAGCCTGGCCAGCTGCACCCAGTGTCCGCCGGCGGACGCCACAAGCAAGACGCGATCCGCCATCCCGTCCTTTCCAGTCGCCGCAGGGCGACGCTCCGTGAGGCCGGACCCTGCCGGACTGTGAAGATCATGGTTCATATCTGCCTATGTGTTGCTCACCAAGGCTATAGCGTGCGTGTGTTGAGAATGGATTTCGATGCCAAACGCGATTATTTTCCCGCCAGTCCGAAACATTCGGACGTCCGCCGGAACAGATAGGGCGAAGGCGTGCAATCCGAGGGTTGCCCATAGCGCCAACCGGAGCCCTTGAATCCCAGGTAGACCCGCCCGAAGACGTCCTTGTCGGCGTCCATGGACACCACCTGATCCAGGGTCCCGACGGGAAATTGTCCGATCCGGGTCCAGCTCCTGGCGTCATCAACGGATCTCCAGACGCCGTAGACCCCTTGCAGGCGTCCCGCGATATAGAGGGCCGGATAGGCCGCTCCCGGCGCCGCCTTGCCGAACGCCACGTCCTGGACCCCCGAGACGCCCGTCAAGACGGTCCAGTTCCGCCCGCCGTCCACGCTGCGCCGCAGACCGGTATCGACGCCGACGCCGTCCAGGCCCGTGGTGAAAAACAAATGACCGGCCTGACCCGGAACCGCGCGCAGCTTGGCGCTCCCGCGACTGTGGGGGGCGATTTCGCCCGTCCAGGCCCGGGTCCAGGTCGCTGCGCCGTCGCGCGTGACCCACAGACCGGCCAGGGCCGCGTTGGCCCCATCCCCCGAGTGATAAAGGTAGAACACCCCCGGGAGAACCCGGTCGGCGGCCACGGTTCTCCGGTTATCGTAGTAGTGGGCGTAGGAGCCTGTGAACGGCAGAACCTCTCCCGTCAGCGCCACCCGCGTCCAGCTCGCCCCGCGGTCGCGGGTGAAAAAGGGCGAACGGTTGTTAGCCGGCACCCAGACGATGTTGTTGACGTCGTTGGCCGAGACGGCGATCGCGCCATAGGACATGCGCCAGGGATCAGAAGCCTCGGTGCCGGGCGGTTGGGGAAGCCGCGCGAATTTCGACCAGGTTCTCCCGGCGTCGGTGCTGAAGCCCGCCAGCACCGAATCGCCGTCCTGCGCGCAGCATTTCAGCGTGTCGGAGGCGTTGGTGACGAGAAAGGACGGGTCGATCGCGCTCCAGTCGACCTGCTGGACGGCGATGAGCACCCGGGGTCGGGGGCCGTATCCGGTCGAGTATCGCCGCAGATCCTCCCTGCGGTGGACGCCGAAGTCCCAGGCGGCGAACAGCGGGGCCTGGCCGGGCGGCGCGACGACGTCATTGGCGACCAGTTCTTCGATGCCGCGGACCTGACTCGTCCAGACGGCCGTCCCACCAGCGTCCCCGACATCGGCGAAATACACGCCGCTGCCGGCGGCGTTCCAGAGCCGGTTCGGCACGACAGGATCGAACACGACGGCGCCGGTGGGGAAGTAGGCCTTGTCCACGACCTTGAGCCAGCCAGGCTCGTTGTCTCCGACGACCGCGCGGCTGGTCACGCGGGACCAATGCGCTCCCGCATCTGCGCTGTGGTAGCCGCGCCCCCCCTCGTCGAAGACATAGACTTCGCCGCTTACGGGATTGATGGCGACCGTCCCGAATCGCCTCGGCCGTATGCCGGGGTTCTGCGTCAGGTCGCTCCACTGACCCCCGGAGAACCGCCAGACCTTCTGGCCCTCCTCGTCGACGCCATAGAAGGCGCCGTTGGCGGAGAACGCGCCCTGGCGCAAGCGCAAGGGGCCCGCGGCCCGACCCCCGCCCGGGTCAGAGAACGACCGGCCCGCATCCAAAGACACCAACATTCGCGATCCCGAGGCCATCGCCCAGACCTGGCCGCCGTCCGGGGTGAACCAGACGATGATCCCGGGCGCCGCGCGGGCCGGCGGCGCGCCGGCCTTGCCGTGGGGGTTCGGGACGGAGGCGACCCGGGACCACCGCGTCCCGCCGTCGTCCGAACGCCAGAGCCCGTCGCCGGGGGTGCCGTAAATCACCAGATCGGGATTGTCGGGGTGCACGGCGACGTGGGGGCCGGAATGACGGAAGGGACTGTTGGCGTCGACCTCGCTGTGCGGCATGGCCGTCTTCACGAAACGGGCGCCGCCATCCTCGGACCGGAACAGGTCTCCGGCCATGGCGAGATAGATCCGGCGCGGGTCGGACGGCGCGACGACGACCTCGTAGACGCCCGTGTTCAAACGCATGGGCTCCCGATCGGCGAGCGGCATGCTGGCGGTGGTGACCAGATCGACCCAGCGGTCTTGGCGGGCGTCCCAGAGGTAGGCGCCGTAGACATCCGAACGGGCGACGCGCGTCGCGCCGGACAAGTCCACGCTGTACCCGGTCACGAACCCCCCGCCCCCGATGGCCACGGGCCGCCATTCGTAGGCGCCGGCGTCCCAAGCGCCGACCGCCGCCGCCCGGTCGGGCACCTTGGCCTCGCCCGCAGGATCCAGACCAATGGCGATGGCGGCACCGACCCCGGCCGACAGGACCGCAGCGCCCAAGCCAAAGGCGACGGCGCCGGACCTGAGCCGTCGCGACGTTAAAGCGGTCGAGCCTGATTGCCCATTATGCTGCGGCGCGGTATGAGATCGGTTAGCCATGATGCTCTTGATACGATCGGCTATTTCAGAACAGGAACTGTTTTCTAATGGTTCTTGGTCAAGCATCCGGCATGACATATGCAACAACACTTCCGAGGTGGGCCGTGCCCGCTGAAAATGACACACGCTGATCCTGCGACCGCCTGTTTCCGACGTGACGCCTTCCCCGCCTTGAGTTTTGCAATCCCGGCCCCGGCCAACGCCCTGATGACGGTTCAATGACAAATACCATCGACACCCAGACCGCAATCGACACCCGGTCCGGCGGCGGCGGCGAGCCGCTCGACATCCAGCGCCTGTTCTCGGTCTTCCGCCGGCGAATGAAGCTTTTCGCCGCCGTTGCGATCGTGGTCGCCCTCTGCGTGATGGTCGTCATGCTGCGTCAAACGCCGGCCTACACAGCCAGCGCTAGCGTCCAGATCAATACGCGCACGGCGCGGGTGGTCGAGTCCCAAGCGGTTCTGTCAAACCTGAACGCCGATACGAGCGTGGTGGACACCGAAGTCGAGGCGCTCAAGTCACCCGAACTCGTCGCCACCGTGGTCGACGCCCTCCATCTTGAACAGGATCCCGAGTTCAACGCCCGCCTGGCTCCGCCTGGAACGGTCCAGACCTTGAAACGGCTGGTGGGTCTCGGTCACGCCGACCCCGTTCCCAGCACGCCAGCCGAACGCGAAGCGGAGCGGCAGGCGGTCATCGATGCGGTCGGTATGGGGCTGAAGGTGCGGCGCGTCGGCCTGACCTATTCCATGAATATCAGCTTCACCTCCCAGAAGCCGGTGAACGCCGCGCGGATCGCCAACGCCTTCGCCGACCATTATCTTTCCGGCCAGCTCCAGCAGAAATTCGACGCAACACGGCAGGCCAACACCTTCCTGAACACCCGCCTCGAAGAACTTCGGCGTCAGGTGCAGGACGCGGACGCGGCGGTGTCGAACTATCGGGTCGCCAACAATCTTCTGAGCTCGCAAGGCACGACCCTGACGGAACAGGAAATTTCCGCCTACAACCAGCAGCTTGCGACAGTCAAGGCGCAGGAGGCCGAGGAACGGGCCCGTCTTCGCACTGCGCGGTCGCAACTGGCGGCGGGGTCCAACGGCGACGACGTCGGCGAGGCGCTCGACTCGACGGTGATCCAGCAGCTTCGGGCCCAGCGGGCCGGCATCAGCGGTCGTGTCGCCGAAATGACCAGCCGGTACGGCCCCCGCCACCCCGATATCATCCGGGCGCAGAGGGAGCTTTCAGACATCGACGGCCAGATTCAGGCCGAGATTCGCCGCATTGTCTCCAATCTGGAAGCGCGCGTGCAGGTCGCCAACGAGCGCACCGCCTCGGTCGCCGCGAGCCTGGGCAGCGCCCGGGGCACCCTGGCGGTTAACAGCACGGCGTCGGTCCGGCTGAAGGAGCTGGAAGGCAACGCCGAGTCCGTTCGGACGATCTATCAAAGTTATCTGGACCGGTTCAAGGAAACCGGCGCCCAGGAAGGCGCCGAACAGGCCGACGCCCGGATCGTCGCCCGCGCGTCCATTCCGACCGAGCCTAGCTCGCCCAATGTCATGCTCAACGTCGCCATCAGCCTCGTGTTGGGCATGGCCGCCGGCCTCGCCGCCGTCATCCTGGCGGAAATGATGGACGCCGGTCTGGCGACCTCGGAAGAGGTCGAACGCAAGCTGGGGCTGCCCGCGATCGGCTCGATCCCCCTGATGACCTCGGTAGCGGAAGGTTCCGACAAGAACGCCAACCCGATCGACTTCGTGCTGATGAAACCCCTGTCGGGCTTCGCCGAGGCGTTTCGATCGCTGCGGACGTCGATCACCTACTCGGTCAGCGGACAGGCCGGCAAAGTCGTGGTTCTGACCTCAGCCCTTCCGGCCGAAGGCAAAACCACGACGTCGATCGGCCTGGCCCGGGTTGCGGCCCAAGCTGGCAGTCGAGTCGTCCTGCTGGACTGCGACCTGCGTCGCCGGTCGGTCACGCGCGCGCTCGGCATCGCCGTCGACGACGGCCTGATCGAGCTTCTCCACGGTTCGACAACGCTTGAGCAGGCCTTGACCCTAGACCAGGCGTCCGGCTGCTATGTTCTGCCGCTAACCCATACGACCTCTTCGACGGAGGATATCTTCGGCTCCCCGGCCATGGACCAGCTGCTCAAACAGCTGCGGACCTCGTTTGACCTCGTTTTGCTCGACACCGCTCCCGTTCTGGCCCTGGCGGACACCCGGATCCTGGCGAACAAGGCCGACATGGTGGTGCTGCTCGCGCGGTGGCGCAAAACGCCGGCGCGGGCGATCAACAATGCCGTCAAGATGCTGCAGCAGTCCGGCGCCCACATCGCCGGGGTGGCGCTGACCCAGGTCGATATGAACGCCCAGTCCAAACACGGCTACGGCGACGCCGGCTACTACTACGAGGACTACAAGAAATATTACGCCACCTGATCCGGCTCCGATCCGTCCTCAGCGGCGGATCGGTCACCTGCGCGCGAGCGGGCCGCGTGTCCGCCGCAGTGGAACAGTGGTTGCCCGTCGCAGGTCCGGGCTGGTCCCTTCTCGCCTTGCTGCACTGCACACAAGTCGGTAATCATGGCGCGTCAGAGGGGTCTTGATATGGTTGGCGTAACACTGTTGCGGCCGAAGAGATTCGGCGACGCCCGGGGCTGGTTCACGGAAACCTATTCCGAAACAGCCGCCGCCGCCGCCGGGATCACGGATCGCTTCGTGCAGGATAACCAGTCCTTCTCGGCGTTCGAGGGCACGCTCCGCGGCATCCACTACCAGAAGCCTCCCCACGCCCAGGCCAAGCTGGTGCGCTGTGTTCGCGGGTCGATCATGGACTACGCCGTCGACCTGAGACGGGGGTCGCCGACCTACGGCCGACATGTCGCGGCCAAATTGACCGCCGAAAGCGGGGAGCAGCTTTACGTCCCAGTCGGCTTCGGCCACGCCTTCGTCACCCTTGGGCCCGATGTCGAGGTGGCCTATAAGGTGACCGATGTCTATGCTCCGGACTGTGACGGCGGGATCCTGTGGTCTTGCCCGACGATCGCCATTGACTGGCCCCTGCCTGCTTCCGGACCGGTCCTGTCGGACAAGGACAACCGTCTGCCCACCCTCGCCCAGTTCGACAGCCCGTTCGACTACGACGGCCGGCCGCTTGAGCCCTTCCCCGCGCTGTGAGGAAAACCAGCATGCGAATTCTTGTCACCGGCGGCGCCGGATTCATCGGCTCGGCCCTTGTTCGTCGCCTGATCGAACACACCGACCACGAAGTCCTGGTCTTCGACAAGCTGACCTACGCTGGCGTGCTGAGCTCGCTCGAACCGGTGGCCGCCAGCAATCGCTACAGCTTCGTCCAGGCCGACATCTGCGACGCCGATGCGGTTTCCAAAGCCTTGCATGCGTTCAAGCCCGACGTCGTCGCCCACCTCGCCGCCGAGAGCCATGTCGACCGTTCGATCGACGGGCCGGGCGAGTTCATCCAGACCAATATGGTGGGCACCTTCGTCATGCTGAACCAGACCCTCGGCTATTGGCGTGATCTGCCGGACGCCGACAAGGCCGCCTTCCGGTTCCACCATATCTCGACCGACGAGGTCTTCGGCTCCCTGGGCGAGGACGGCTTCTTCAGCGAGACAACCCCCTACGATCCGCGCTCGCCCTATTCGGCGTCCAAGGCCGGGTCGGACCATCTGGTTCGCGCCTGGGGCCACACCTACGGCCTGCCTGTTCTGGTGACCAACTGCTCCAACAACTACGGCCCCTATCATTTCCCCGAGAAACTGATCCCGCTGATTATCATCCGGGCGCTGAACGGCGAGCCCCTGCCGGTCTACGGCGACGGCTCCAATGTGCGTGACTGGCTGTTCGTCGACGACCACGCCCGCGCCCTGCAGGCGGTGTTCGAGACCGGCGCGCCCGGCGAGACCTACAACGTCGGCGGCAACGCCGAGAAACAGAACATCGAGGTGGTCACGACCATCTGCGCGATCCTGGATCGCCTGCGGCCCAAGGCCAACGGCCAGTACGCCGACCAGATCACCTATGTGACCGA
The DNA here is from genome assembly GCF_049896345.1 of Caulobacter sp. DWR2-3-1b2. Lineage (NCBI taxonomy): Bacteria > Pseudomonadati > Pseudomonadota > Alphaproteobacteria > Caulobacterales > Caulobacteraceae > Caulobacter > Caulobacter sp. DWR2-3-1b2. Next base: position 417,037 of record NZ_JAFCUC010000002.1, read on the forward strand.
CCGTCCTGGCCACGATCAGCGCTACGCCATCGACGCATCGAAGATTCGCGCCGATCTGGACTGGACCCCGTCCGTGACCTTCGAACAGGGCATTGAACAGACTGTGGCCTGGTATCTGGGCAACCAGTCCTGGTGGCAGGACATCCTCGACGCTCGGTATTCGACCCAACGTCTGGGTGTCGCTGCGAATGGCTGACCCGGTCCACATTCTGATCACCGGCGGCGCCGGCCAAGTGGGGCGTGAGCTTCTGGCCGCCGCCTGGCCCGAAGGCGTGGTCCTCCACGCGCCGGCGCGAGCCGAGTTGGACCTGAGCGACCCCGCCTCGGTTAGGGCCGTCTTCGCCGCCCGGCCCTTCGCGGCCGTGATCAACTCCGGCGCGCACACCGCTGTCGACAAGGCCGAGACTGAGGTCGCCGCCGCCTTCGCCGCCAACGCCATGGGCCCCGCAGTCCTGGCCGACGCCACGCGCGAGGCGGGAATCCCCCTGATCCAGGTCTCGACCGACTATGTGTTCGACGGCTCCAAGGACGGGTTCTACCTCGAGACCGATCCGGTCGGGCCGCTGGGCGTCTACGGCGCCTCCAAGCTCGCCGGCGAACTGGCGGTGCGCAGCGGCAATCCCCGTTCGGTCGTGTTGCGCACGGCCTGGGTGTTGAGCATCCATCGCGCCAACTTCCTCAAGACCATGCTGCGGCTTGCGGTCGACCGACCTGCGCTGCGGGTCGTTGAGGATCAGGTCGGCTGTCCGACCTCGGCGCACGATATCGCCGACGTGCTCAAAACCCTTACCGTGGCGATGATCGCGAACGCCGACGCCCCTAGCGGCGTCTATCACTTCGTCAACGCCGGCGAGACGAGCTGGGCCGGGCTCGCGCGCGAGGTATTCGCGCTGAGCGCCGCAGTCGGCGGGCCATCGGCTTCGGTCGAGGGCATCGCCTCATGCGAATACCCGACCCCGGCGCGACGCCCGTCCAACTCGCGTTTGTCGACCGACAAACTGACGCGCGATTACAAGATTGCGCCCCGCCCCTGGCAGGCCGCGGTCGCCGAGATCGTCGCCGACCTACACGCCGAAAGGGCATCCGCATGAAGGGCATCATCCTGGCCGGAGGATCGGGCACGCGCCTGCATCCCATGACCCTGGTCACGTCCAAACAGCTGATGCCGGTCTACGACAAGCCGATGATCTACTATCCGCTGTCGACCCTGATGCTGGCCGGCATCCGCGAAGTGCTGATCATCTCGACGCCGCGCGACGTTCCCAGCTTCCAGGCCCTGCTGGGCGACGGTTCGCAGTGGGGGATGGAGATCCAGTACGCCGTCCAGCCCAGCCCCGACGGACTGGCCCAGGCCTACATCATTGGCGCGGAGTTCGTCGGCGGCAGCCCCTCGGCCCTGATCCTGGGCGACAACATCTACTACGGCCACGGCATCATCGACCTGTTCACCAGCGCCATGACGCGGACGCAAGGCGCCACCGTCTTCGCCTATCACGTGGCCGACCCCGAACGGTACGGCGTGGTCGAGTTCGACAAGTCAATGCGAGCACTGTCGATCGAGGAGAAGCCGGCCGATCCCAAGTCCAACTGGGCGGTGACGGGCCTTTATTTCTACGACAGCAGCGTGGTCGACATCGCCCGCGATCTGAAGCCCTCCCCGCGCGGCGAGCTCGAGATCACCGACGTCAACCGGATCTATCTGGAACAGGGCACTCTATCGGTTGAGATCATGGGCCGCGGCTACGCTTGGCTGGACACTGGAACACCTGACAGTCTGATCGAGGCCGCCGAGTTCGTGCGCGTACTCGAGAAGCGCCAGGGCTTCAAGATCGCCTGTCCCGAGGAGGTGGCTTTCAACAAGGGATTTATCGACGCCGACCAGCTCGAGGCGCTAGCCGCAAAGCTCGGCAAGTCGGACTATGGAAAATATCTACGCAACAGCGTCCTGGCCCAAGCAAGGACCGATTGATGTCTGCAGAGCGCTCGCTCTACATCCTTGGCACGCGCGGCGTGCCGGCGGCGCACGGCGGGTTCGAAACCTTCGCCCAGCGCTTCGCCCTGCACATGCGCGACAAGGGCTGGGCCGTCACCGTTTACTGTCAGGCCGACTCAGGTCCGGCGGGTGCGACGATCGACGACTGGCAGGGCATCCGGCGGGTCACGTTCGTGGCGGACGCTGGCGCCACCGGGACGATGAAATTCGACTGGGCCTGCACGATGCACGCCATGAAGGAACGAGGCGTGATGCTCGTTCTCGGCTACAACACCGCCCTGTTCAGCGCCCTGCTTCGCCTGACGGGCAATCCCCTTCTGATGAACATGGACGGCATCGAGTGGAAGCGCGCCAAATGGCCGTGGCACGGGCGCATCTGGCTCTATTTCAACGAGTGGATCGGAGCCCTGACCTCCAACACCTTGATAGCCGATCACCCGGAAATCGCTCGGCATCTGAAGCGTCGCCGGCGCGCCGCAGACATCGTGATGATACCCTACGGCGCCGATCTGATCACCGCGGCTCCGACCGAGCCGGTCGTGGCGCGTGGCCTCGAGCCCGGTCGGTACGTGATCTCGATTGGACGGATCGAGCCCGAAAACAACATCCTGCCGATGATCGAAGCCTTTGCCAGCAAGCCGCGCGATCTCAGCTTCATCTGCCTGGGCAAGCTGGAGCCCGGCAAGAATGCCTACCATGACGCGGTAATCGCCGCCGGCGCGGGTCGGGTAATCTTTCCCGGCGCCATCTACGACCCATCCGTGGTTCAGGCCCTGCGGTTCCACGCCGCCGCCTATTGCCACGGTCACAGCGTCGGCGGCACCAATCCCTCGCTCGTCGAGGCGATGGGCGCCGGTAACGCCATCATCGCCCACGACAATCCCTATAATCGATGGGTCGCGGGCGACGGGCAGTGGTACTTTGCCGACGAGACGATGTGTGGCGCCGCCTTCGACGAGGTGGATAAGGGCGGACAACCGCTGATGCTGGCTCGCCAGGCCATTTTGCGTAGATATGAAGAAAACTTCCTCTGGCCGGAAATTCTGGCGGAATACGAAACGGCCTGCGCATCGGCAGCGGACGCTATGCAATGACCCGCGCTCCACCTGTCGTGAACGTCCTCCACGTAACTAACGCCTATCCCTATCCGGAAGTGCCGGAATACGGAATCTTCGTCAAAGAACAGATCGAATCCGTCGCCGCCGCCGGCGTTGCCACCAATCTGGTCTTCATCAACGGCCGTCTTGAGGGCAAGAGCGCTTATCTGAAGGCGATCAAGGCGATCCGCGCCAAAGCGCGCCACGCCGATGTCATCCACTGCCACCACCTGTATTCAGGGCTGGCGACCTATCTGGCCTTTACGGGCAAGCCGATTGTTCTGTCGTTCCTGAATGACTGGCTACACGAGATGGACGGCGTCAACAGCACAGTCGCCAGGAAGGCTCTGTGCAATCTTGGCGTGATCCTCGCTCAGCGCGTTATCTTCAAAAGTCCCATCCCGCCGCAGTTCGTCGGCAACGACAAGTTCGTCAATCTGCCCAACGGTGCGGACGCTAAGCGTTTTTATATCACCGACCAAGCCCCGGCCCGCGTACGTTTGGGACTGGATGATGACGCCTTCTATCTGCTGTTCGTGAGCTCAAAGGACCAATACCGGACGCAGAAACGTTATGACCGTTTCAGGGCCTGTATCGACCGCCTGCAGGCGGCCCACCCGGAGCGCGACGTCCGCGAGCTGATCCTGGTCAACCAACCTCGCGAACGGGTGCTGGACTTCTTCAACGCCGCCGACGTCCACCTGATGACATCCGATTTCGAAGGCTCTCCGAACTCGGTCAAGGAGGCCCTCTGTTGCGGGATTCCCGTCGTGACCACCGATGTGGGCAATGTGCGCGACATGCTGGACGGCGTGCCGTACGCCTTTGTCTCGAACGCCACGGAGGAAGCGGAGCTGGTAGGGCTGGTCGAACGATTGTTCGAAACCCCTGTGGACCGCCCCGCCATCCGGGATGGCTTCCTAAGCAAGGGCATCAGTAAGGAAGTGGTCTTGGCGCGCTTGATCGATATCTACAAAGCGCTGTCCGCGAGAAAAGCATGATCTCGCCAAAGGGGCGCAAATTGTCATTTATAGATATCCTGAAAGCGGATCTGAGGGCGAACCTGAAGCCTCAAAGTCTTGTTGGGTTTCTCAACGGGTTTGTGTTTTCCCCCGGCTTTCGGGTAGTTTTCTTCTATCGTTGCAGTGTCAACCTTGAGAAAGCAGGTCGCATAAGTCACGTCTTGGGCAAGATGATTTGGCGCCTGAATGTTGCGCAAAGCGGTTGCTACCTTTCACCACTTTCCGTGATCAAAGAAGGTCTGTTTTTGCCTCATCCAACGGGAGTAGTCGTTGGCGAAGGCGTGGTGATCGGTTCAGATGTTACGATTTATCAGCACGTTACGCTGGGCCGTTCGCATCGAGACACCCCTTCCTACCCAAAAGTGGGGAATGGAGCGGTCATCTATGCAGGCGCGGTTATCGTAGGCGACATAAGGATCGGTGATGAAGCGGTGATTGGCGCAAATGCCGTCGTGCGGACAAACGTGCCGGAACATGCGCGCGCTGTCGGCAATCCCGCCAGAATTTTGAGCTGAAACGGTCGGTTTATTGACCGTGCGCCGTGAGTTTTCCCCGCCGACCGGCCAGAGACTTTATTTGTTCGTTCAGTCGGCCGGTCACCGGCTTTTCAAATAAAATGTAAACAATAGCTGCGGCGCCAACCGACGCTAATACGCCGGTAGCGCTGCTGACGGCAAACCAACCTGCCCCGGTCTGAGACGGCGGCAGCAGGCGATTCATGACCTCCGGCACGATTGGACCGATCATCGGATGGACGAGGTACAAAGAATAGGACGCGGCGCCAAGGAACAGCACCGGCGTAGGGACGAATTTCCCAAGCCGATCTTCGAGACCCGCCGACGACCAGATGATCAGCGCGCTCAGGATGCCCACTGCCAGGCTTGCCCTGCCCGTATCGACGCCGACTCCTTCCAAGAACCGGGTGACGCCGCCTTGCGGCGCAAAAAGAAGGATCAAGCTGAGAAGCAAGACGCAGATCATAACGGTCGGATCGGCTTTCCGACCAGAAATAACAATTTTAGCGACAACCATGCCAAACACGAAATCCAGCACGATGCCATCGGCAAGAAAGTATGCCAGCACCGGCCACTGATCAGTTTTGAATAGGGAAGCAATCGCAAAACTAAGCATGACTAGAGTTGATACAATAAATGGGTCGCGTCGTATCAAAAGTGCGATCGAGAACACAATATAGAACAACATCTCGTAGACGAGCGTCCAACCTACACCAAGAAGTGGCTTTATTTCTCCATCTAGATTTAAGCTCGGTATGAATAAGTAAGACTTTAATATATATGGAATATCAAGCTCGGCGTGAAGAACATAGTTCGCTGCAACGATAAGGGCGACAACCTTAACCGTGGTTATAACCCAATAGAGCGGCGCTATTCGCGCCATGCGCCTTAAAATGAAGGTCAGCCATTCGTTGTTTTTACTGGATCGTCTCTGGGTGGAGATGATCATTACAAAGCCGCTGATTACAAAAAACAACGCAACGCCCCTCGATCCCTCCGAGTATATGTTAAAATCGTTGTTCAAACGCTCCGATGTATAAAAAGTGCAATGGCAAGCAACGACAGTTATGGCCGCGATCATTCTTTGAAGCTGAATGATGTTGAATTTTGATGGAGAGGAAGCAGTGGCGCTGACGCTCAAAACAATCTCCTTAGCCGAGTTTACAAAAACTACTCGCTCAGGCGCTTTTGTTAGACTTTTAATATGGGTAGAATGTCCTCAAATTGTGTTCCCCCGGTATCAAATCCAGAACTGCTCAAGACGTTAATCCGTCCGTTCCTGCTGATTGTCCAGGTGGCGAATGCGGCGTTTTCTGGCGATGAAAGTGCGTGCGCTATAGCCAAATCCTAGGGCGGCCGCAAATAGAAGCAACTCGTTAGTGAATGGTGCTGACGCGGAAGATATAATCAGTATGGCGACAACTATAGAAAGGGAAAGTCTCCTATAATAGACTGTGGATGAGTTGTGAGAGAATTTGGGCGAGTTCAGCCTCCGGACTAGGACGGCCATGAACGTGACGTAGGCTGCAAAACCAATCCATCCGGCCTCGCCGATGATTTTGGGCCAGAACACGTCCTGAAGAAAATTACTGTATTCGGGACTTCCGCCGTACAATTTGTATATGTTGTACCTGTAATAGACGTCGCTGTAACCGTACTGGTAGGACGGAGCGCTTCCAAATGTGCCGCCGCCAGACCCAAGGGGGAAATTCTCATTGGCTATAGCTGGAGCGACCTCCGTCATTGCGCCGCGTACCGTAGGGATCGCACTTTCACCGACAAACATTCCAGCGTGCCCGAGAATCGCGTCGCCGATGTTGGTGCTGTAGAGAACGACCGCGGCCCCTCCCACGATGCACAGGGCGAGAACCGCTTTCCCCAGACGACCGCCATGGGCGCTGCCTGCGATGATCACCACGCCGATTAGGAAGGCGGCGATCTCCTTCACCGACAAGGTTATGAGCAGGGTGGCGCCAAAGGCGAGCGCCAGCCAAAGGAATAGTTGTTGCCGACGTTCCTGGAACAAGGTGAATGCGCCAAGGCCCGCGAGACAATAGAGCCATGCAGCTTCGGTGTGGTGGTGTAGCAACGCGCGCGGTTGCGGGAAGCCGCCCTTGATGGTCAGGTGCGCGCCGTAAATGTCGGAGCCCCGAGCCAAATCGAGAAATACGAAGGGCAGATTGATCACGGCGAAGACGGCTAGGGTGTAGACGGCGACCCGAATGATCTTTTCGGGTTCGGGGCTTCGGGCAATCAAAAAAGCCAGTGCAAAAGTGAAGATCGCAATCTTTGCGTCGAGCACGGCAGCGACAAGCGCGGCGCGCGGTTGAGGCACGCCGCCATACTGGCTCAGATAGCCCCCGAGGATCAACACGATCAAATAGACGAGGAAGAGAAGGCCAGGGATACGACCGGGCCGCGACACGGCGAACATCAAGGCCAAAGGCAGAATGGCGAGAGCAGTAAGCTCGTCCAGCAGCGTAGACTTGTATGACGTTTGAACCAAAAGAGCGATGTAATGCGCCGCGATATAACCAGCACACAGGATCTGTGCAACTGTCTGCCAGCGAATCGAGAGGCCGGACGGACGCGGGCCCTGTGTCCCGACGTGTCGATCAATCTGCGGGAGATGTTGGTTGTTCGTCGCTGTCATCATCGGTTCTCGGGTCTAAGGGGGCGCCGCAACACACTGGAAGCCAGCGACCGACTTATCGTTTGGAGCCCGCAACCATCCAACAGAAACAGAACCATAAGATAGGAGCCTCCACAAAGGGCCGTTTTTAGCGCTAGGCCCACCAAGGACGACTCTGTTGGCACAAGAGAGACAGCCATCATGACCAAACACCCTGCCACGATGGCAGCGAGATCGCGCAAGGGCCAGACTGGCCGGATGGCTCTGATCAACAGGACGCTCGAAACCACCAAGGCTGCGGCCGCGCTGGCCACATAGATGCCGACCACACCTACGAGGTTGATTTTAAATGCCGTAGTCGCGACCAGAGTCGTTACACCCAGCACTCCGATATTGATCAATGCGCCAGTGAGAACCAATTTGGATCGGCCATGAGCGTAGAAAAAGGGATCTACGACGTAAATTCGCACGCAAATCAGAAATGAAGCTAAGGTCAGCGGCATGACCCAAGCCAGATACTCGATCCGAAATGTCGATGGCACCAAGACGGCCGCCATTTGCTCCTGAACGGCGACAAAGCCTATGAAGGCTGGTGCCAACACCCCGAACGCTGCGGAGATGTGGATGCGTCCTTGGGCAACAAAACTCTCATGCGTCTCGAATTCTACAGCCCTGTTCAACTTCTGAACCAGAATAAGTGACGCCACCATGCCAATGGCCGAGAGCCCTTTTTGTGAGAGGTCGAGCGCCAGCAGAAAGCCACCGACCGACGCCTTTCCCACGCTGACCACGGCGGCGGACCGGACGATGTTCGGAGCCAAAATCGCCACGATGGACGCCGCCGCGCCGGTCAAACCGAAGGCGAGCAGGAACTTTAGTTGATCCGGGGCTATCCGGCCAAAGGGATTGCCCCAAGGCTGTCGTAAGCTGGTGACCACGGTCGCAGCGGCATAAGATCCGGCAAGGGCCAGAGTGGCCAAGATCCCGTCGCGTGTCACCAGGGCCACAGCCGCGAACATGGCCAGGCTGAGGATCGCGCGGCTGAGCAAGGAGACCGTGAATCGGCTATCGTCGCCAGCAGCGCGGGCGAAGGCCTGTCGCGCATCGAATACGCCCTGGGCCGCTGCATAGAGGGCGATGATCGCTCCCAGTTTGAACGGCGTCGAGGCTGCAGGCAGGCACAGGATCAGCGCGCCCCCCGTCGCCAGCACCATGACGGCGACGGCGTAGAAGACGACCAATGTCCGCCGCCGCCGATCGGCTAGATCATTGTCGCGGCCGTAGGCGTATCGGAGGCCGGCCTGACGGCTCCATTCGAATAGAAGGGTCGCCGCCAGCTGTCCGTAGCCGAACAGCAGGCTGAACTCGACATATTCCGAACTCGGCAGGAAGTGGGGAGCCAGCAGGCTGAGGATCAGGCCGGCGGCAGTGGCCAGCAACGCCGCCGCAGGCATGGCGATCTTGATCAGCCGCCCGCCGCGCCGCTGGCCGGCCGTCCCGACCTCGGTCATTTCCCGTGGGACTCGCGCCACGACGCCACGAACGGGTTTATGAAGTATTTTGTTTCTAAATCGCATCAAACATCGCGGCGTCCGCTTCCAAAGGGTTCGTGGAATCCGAAATCATGTTCGGATGAACACGCGGTGTCAGATCTCAGTCTCGATTTATAGGAGAACTATATCGCATAGCTGAATAAGGCCGGGTTTTGCGTAAGCATTTCACCCGCATCGATCACGACTCCAGGCTCGCGTCCTCATGATCAATCTGGATCGTATTGGAAACTGCCCACGCCAACGCGATAAGCGGCGTGTCCGTGATCGTCCGTGTGGCCGTGCTGCCCCCGCGTCGAACCCGGTCACGCTGCGAATCTCCGACGCCCACCCGAGCTCCACTCTCGAAGAGTTACCGTCCGCGCACCACAGCGCCTGACCCTCGCGTCCCTGGGCGGTTCTGATCGGCACGCGGAATACAGGCCCAGCCCGGTCCAAGGCGCCGATCGCCCCGCCCGCCAGCAGCCCGGACAGGTAGGTGAGCGCCGCACCGGGAGGCAAAACCTTGTTATTGCTGTTGAAGTCTAGGAGTCTTATGGCGCTGAACTTCTTGTCCGCCGCGTAGAAATATTGCCGCTGCAGAGCCTGGGCTTGGCACTGGTCCATGACGCGAAACGGCTCGAAAACATTGCTGCCCGATCGCCAGTCCACGAACCCCCCTGCTCTCGGAGCCCCCGGAACTCCCCCCCAGCCAAATTCCGTCGACCACATCGGGAGGTGTCCGAACCCTTCCGCGACAATGATCTCGCGCAAGCCCCGGACGAGTTCATAGATGGCCTCAGGCTGCCGGGGCATGACGTAGGTGTGCACGGAGACCACGTCGATCGATCGAGGATTCGCCTTGAACAGCACGCGAAGATAGGCCCGGAGATAGCTCCCCCGATCACCAAAGGATTGAGGACAGGCGCTCAGAACCTTGACCCCCGGCCGAACAGAGCGCGCTGCGGCTGATTGGGCTAATGTGAGATCAACGAGATCTTGAATACTGCCCGTGTAGAAATGTCTGTTCTCGGGCTCGTTCCAGCATTCGACCGCGGTGATTTGCGGGTATCGCTCAAGCAGCGCGGTCACGAAGTTCGCGGCGTCCGCGATAATACGGGGCGGGGCCGGTCGGGTCCATCCCGAGGTCTCCATCTCCCCCGACGCCCAGTTCGGCGTTTGGCCAAGGCAGTAGATGATGTCGTCATAACCGACGGTCCAAATCCGCATTTCGGCATTGAGACGAGACCAGTCATACCGCCCCCTCGACGACTCAATTCGCCACCAGGGCACGCCGCAGTCCCAGATGCGAAGAGACCGGCAGCCGAAGGTGTGACGCGGCGTGTTCAAGGGCGTCGTACCGTCCTGATCCCACCCCGTGACACCGACCAGATGCATGCCGAATGCATGCGGATCGATCCCCTTATCCGGCGTCGCGTCCGCTTCCTGGGCACCGCCGGAGCGCCCGGATTGCTGCGGCAGAAAGAGCCCCGCCGCCGCTGATCCCGAAGCAATGGCAAACGCCGCCAATCCAGTGGCTCTCCGGGACATGTGTATCAAGGAACGACCCTTAAACGCTGGTTTTTGAATATTATACTTTCGAAACGGCAAGCCGGTCGTCGTCTATACGCGTGGCGCGATCTCGGTCCTCACCACCGGTAAGTATTATCAGTGCCTAATGGAGTTTCTACCCGGTCTTTTCGTTCTCGTCTTGCTCGATCGCACGAATGATTTTTGACGAACGGCAGACGACGGTCGATCGAACCTAAGGCCGTAGCGGCGTTGCATCATGACCGTGCAGGGATTAAGCCTTCCTGGCCGCCGCCTCACTTTTGGATGTGAACGCTGGCGGTCAGGCTCATGCCTTCCTCTCATAACGTACTCTATTTTCCGGAATCACCTGATGACCGTCATCGTCACCGGCGCCGCCGGCTTTATCGGCATGCACGTGGCCGAACGCCTTCTTCAGCGAGGCGAAACCGTCATCGGCGTGGATGTGTTCAACGCCTATTATGACCCCGCGCTGAAGGCGGCCCGGGCCGAGCGGCTGGCCTCCTATCCCGCCTTCCGCATGGAGCGGGCCGACATCGCCGACGAAAAGGCCATGCTGAATCTGGTCAAGGCGACGGGCTCCGAACGCGTCGTCCACTTGGCCGCCCAAGCCGGGGTGCGCTATTCGATCGAACATCCGTTCGCCTATGAGCATTCAAACCTCAAGGGCCACCTGTCGATCCTGGAGGCCTGTCGCCACGCCGGGGTCGAGCATCTCGTCTATGCCTCGTCGAGTTCGGTCTATGGCGACCGGCCGCTGGACGGTCAGGGCTTTCGCGAGGACGATCCGACCGTCTCGCCGGTGTCGCTCTACGCGGCGACCAAGCGATCGTGCGAACTGCTGAGCCAGAGCTATGCCGCGCTGTACGGCTTTCCCCAGTCCGGTCTGCGCTTCTTCACCGTCTATGGACCGATGGGCCGGCCGGACATGGCCTATTTCGGGTTCACCGAGAAGATCATGCGCGGCGAGCCGATCGAGGTCTACGGCGAAGGCCGCATGGCGCGCGACTTCACCTACATCGACGACATCGTTGATGGGGTCGTCGGGGTGCTCGACAACCCTCCGGCCCACGGCGCCCACGAAGTCTTCAACATCGGCGACTCCAAGCCCGTGGGTCTGATGGAGATGATCCGGATTCTCGAGACGGCGCTCGGTCGCGAGGCGGTCAAGATCATGCGGCCCATGCAGCCCGGCGACGTCACCGCCACCTATGCCGACGTCTCCAAACTTCGCGCCCTGACGGGATACGACCCCAAGGTAGCGCTGGACGACGGCCTGCCGCGCTTCGTCGACTGGTGGAGAAGCTGGAACGGCCTCAATTAATTACTCAGTTCTCGGGATAGGGAAGATGAGTTCCAGCTGAGCCTTATAGGTGGTTCGGCAACGGGTCAGGATGATCGTGAGACCAAAAGGCGCCGCCATTTACGATCAGGTTATCAGATAACCAGGCGGGACCGATGTAGAATTGGGTTTTGCCTTGCGTGCCCATCCTCCAGATAGACGTCGCGCAGATCCGAAAGTCTGCATCTTGGCAGCAAATTGATCTGGTCGAAGTCGAGGGCGCGGAACACGTCTTATTTGGTGACGAAAACGACAGCGTCGGTGCCCTCAAGCGTCAAGAGCAGGCGTTAATCGTTGACGTCGATCCAACAAGTTGCTCTAGGCCAGACTCGATGATCAAATCCCGCCCTTTAAAAGACGCTCGATCTTTGACGAACCCTTGTCGATACGGGTGGCGGCGTGGCCAAAATCCGCAAACTGGCTCGTGAAACAGCCTGACGTATCCAGTTCTGGTCATCGCAACGGGCATTTTTGACGTTGGAACCGGCGTCATTGACTAGCGTCATCATCTGACTCCCCGCTCACTTGTTGGGGCCAACAATTCTTAGGCGTTGCTCTCGATACGCTCCTAAGAGACAGCTGTTTGTACTATCAATCCGTTCTCGTTCGACATTGAGCAGTCTGGAAACCGGGATCGATGAATGCCTAAGAAAATTCTGTGGCCCACGGTTTGGGCCGCGCTGGCGCTTGCCGTGGCGACGGCCGTTGGGCTGCTGTATCCGCTTGCGACGGGGCCCGGACGTCCGGCAGCCCGGCCAGCTGCGGGTTTGGCGCAGGCCAGGTTGCCCCTGCCCCGCCTTGCGCCTGAAAGCTTTACGTTATCCCCAGAGGACGTACAGCCCTTGACACCCGAGGAGGCGCGGATGGCGAATGCGGCGATGCCGCCGTCGAAGCTGCCCATTCAGCCCGCGCGGCCGTTCATCGCTCCGGTCGCTGACGTCGAATCCTATGGCCGCGCGCTCGATTGCATGACCGCTGCGGTCTACTACGAAGCGGGATCGGAAACGCCACAAGGCCAGGCGGCTGTCGCTCAGGTCGTCCTGAACCGCATGCGACACCCGGCCTATCCAAAGACGGTTTGTGGTGTGGTGTTCCAAGGATCGGAGCAGACGACGGGCTGCCAATTCACCTTCACATGCGACGGCTCTTTGGCGCGAACGCCGTCGGCGTTGGGCTGGACCCGGGCCCGGGCCGTCGCCGGTGCGGCCTTGAACGGCGGCGTCGCCACGGGTGTCGGGATGGCGACTCACTATCATGCGGATTTCGTCGTGCCCTACTGGGCTCCACGCCTCGTGAAGATCGGGCAGATCGGAGCCCACATCTTCTATCGCTGGCCGGGCGCCTGGGGCCTGTCGTCCGCCTTTAGTGGCAGGTACGCCTTGATCGAACCGGTAGAGAGCCGGATTGCGGCGCTGAGCAGCTTCGCGCTCCGGGCCGTCGATCTCGAATCCACTTTTGTCTTGCCTGACTTGCCGCCACTGGATTCCGTCGCGCCCGTGCCTGCCGCCGCGCCCCGGGTCGTGCTACAGACCAGCGCAAAAGCTATCGAAATCGACATCAGCCCGGCCGCGCCTCAGGTCCGGGCGGCCGCTGTCACGCCCCGCGCTCCCCAAGCGCTGGCGGATCCGCTCTCCGCCACCCCAGCCACCCCGGCGCGATCCCGACGCATCCCGGCGCCGCAGAACTAATTCGCCTCCTCACGCAAACAAGCGCCGCTGCACGATGCAGTACACAAGGCGTATCCGACAAGGACCCACCAGCCTTTACCGGGTTTCGCGGAGCCTGTAACGCAGAGCTATGGGATGGCTAAACTCCGTACAATGCATGCGAGGCGTCGCCGCTCTGGCGGTGGTCGTCTATCACGCCTTCATTTTCGTGCATGGCGATGTAACCACCGACCAGTGGCCGATACTCGGCATGGGCGGTGTCGACCTGTTCTTCGTCATCAGCGGCTTTGTGATGTGGGTGGCGTCCCGAGCCCCCGGCCAAACTCCGATCGCCTTCTGGAAGCGACGGATCGCCCGGATCGTGCCGCTCTACTATGTCCTGCTGAGCGTCTTCGCCCTGTTGCTGGCGTCGCGGGGCCAGTTCGTTTCGGTTTGGGAATTCATTCAGACCTTGCTGTTCATCCCCTACACCAATAGCCTGACAGGTGAACCCGGACCCTTCTTGCAGGTCGGGTGGTCGCTCAACTACGAAATGCTGTTCTATCTCATCTTCGGAGCGGCCCTGCTGCTTCCACGCTCCTGGAGGCTGCTAGCCGTCGCGGCGGCGCTGGTCGGCCTGATCGGCCTCAAGGTCCTGCATGCCACAGGACCGATCATGGTCGCCCTGACCAGCGTCAAATGGCTGGAGTTCGTCGCCGGCATGCTGCTCGGCCTGTTGGCCGAGCGGGGACTGCCGCGATCGAGCGTGGGCGGGCTGGCGCTGATGACCGCAGGGTTGGCGATGCTGGTCTTGGTGCACCTTATGGCTCCGGGCTTGCCCCCGACCCTCATTTTCGGCCCGCCTGCCGTTCTGATCGTGCTGGGCGCCCTGCTGGCTGAACCCGTCTGGCGCCTCACCGCCGTCGCGCCCCTCGGCAGGCTCGGCGACATCTCCTATTCGCTCTACCTGTCTCATCCCATCTTCATGGAACTGGCCAAGGCTCCGCTGCAGGGCGCTCCCCCGCTCCTTCGCGTGGCCCTGTTCATAGGCGGGGCTATACTGACGGGGGTCCTCGTCTATGCCGCGATAGAGAAACCGACGGCGGACTTCTTTAGCCGACGCCGCGCGGCGCAACGCGCGGTCGTGGTGGCCTGACGCTCAGGCGGCCTTGCCGCCGAGTTGGGCTTCGAAATAGCGAATGGTCTCGGTCAGACCCTCGCGCAGCTGTACCTTGGGCTGCCAATCGTCCAGCAAAGCGCGCGCCTGGGAAATGTCGGGCAGCCGTTGTTTCGGATCATCCTGCGGCAGGGGTTCAAACCGGATCTTCGATTTCGATCCGGTGATCGCCAGCACCTCGCTCGCCAGCTCGATCATGGTCATTTCCACCGGATTGCCCAGGTTCAGCGGCCCTGTGACTTCGTCACCCGTGTTCATGAACTTGTAGAATCCGCCGATCAGATCGTCGACATAGCAAAACGAACGTGTCTGGCTGCCATCGCCGAAAATGGTGATGTCGTGTCCCTGCAAAGCCTGAACGATGAAGTTGGAGACCACCCGCCCGTCGTCGGCCCGCATCCGGGGACCGTATGTGTTGAAGATCCGCGCGACCTTGATGCGCAGGCGGTGCTGTCGGTGGTAATCGAAAAACAGGGTCTCGGCACAGCGCTTGCCCTCGTCATAGCAAGAGCGCGGGCCGATGGGATTGACGTGACCCCAATAATCCTCGGTTTGGGGATGCACGCTCGGGTCGCCATACACCTCGGATGTCGACGACTGGAAGACCTTGATCTTGAGGCGCTTGGCCAGTCCCAACATGTTGATCGCCCCGATCACGCTGGTCTTGGTCGTCTGAACCGGATCATGCTGATAGTGCACTGGCGAGGCCGGACAGGCGAGATTGTAGATTTCGTCTACCTCGACAAACAGCGGAAACGTCACGTCGTGGCGGAGCAGTTCGAACCGCGGATGAGACAACAGATGGGCGACGTTGGTCCGCGATCCGGTGAAGAAGTTGTCGACGCAGAGGACCTCGTGTCCCTCCCTGATCAACAGGTCGCAGAGATGAGACCCCAGAAAACCGGCGCCGCCGGTGACCAGTACGCGTTTTCCGGAGGAGGGCTGGTTCAAGGCGAGCATCATTCGGGTCCGGATCGGGGAACGTCGAGCGCCGTCATAGGACAGAGGGATTGACAAGCCGATAATGAAGCTGGGCTCGTCAAGCTTAGGCGGACCTGGGTTGGGCCTGCATGAGCGCTCTCAGCTGGCGCCGGAAGCTCTCCGGAGCAAGGCGGAAGAAGCCAAAGGCGAATAGCTGTCGAGGGGTCGGGGCACCGTAGGTCCAGGCCGCCCGAAGCAGGGGCCGGAAGGCTTCGTTGGCGCCGTTGCTGGCCGCCATCTGGGCGACGACGGTCAGACAGAAGCCGCTAAAGGCTTTTCGGCTCAAGACCTCGCGCATGCCCATGGCCCACTCAATAGAGTTCCGCCAAGTATAGGTCCGGCTCAGGGAGGCGCGCTTTTCCGGCACGTAATAGGTCACCAGAGGCTCGCATACGGTGATCAGCCGATAGCCGTGCTGCTTGACCGCACGAATCACAAGCTCCCACTCCTCGTGTTGTTTGGTGTCGGTGAAACGGGCTAGGGCAAACAGGCTGCGTGGCATCATCAGGGAAGACGTTTGAAGGAAGCTCTCGCCGCCGCGCGTCCAGCTGTGGCGCCCAAACAGCCATTCATCGACGGGCATATCCTCGGCGTAGGGAAGGCTCGGACGCACGAAGGTTCCGTAGGAGCTGACGGCGTCCGAAAGGGTCATGATGATCGCCGGCCCTTCCGGCGCGGCGGCTAGCTGCGCGGCCAGCTTGGTTGGCATCCAGTCGTCGTCGTCATCGAGGAAGGCGACCCAGTCGGCGGTTGCAGCGTCCGCTCCCGTATCGCGCGCCTGGCCGGCGCCGCGCTTGCCCTCATGGCTGATGACCCGCAGCCGCTCGTCGTCGATGGCTGCGAGCGCCGCGCAGGTCGCGGGATCGTCACCGTCAATGACGACGATCACCTCAACCTCGACTCCCACTTGGCCCAAGGCGCCGCGCACCGCCCGGCTGACCAGCTCAGGACGCCCAAAGGTGGGGATGACAACACTCACCTGCGGCATTGATTTCTCCGGCGCATCCTAAGATCGATCGATGGCGGATCGCTGGCCCGGGGTCAATCGACACAATCGAGATGTGTTCTCGCTGTCCCCGTCATCTTTCGTAATCCACGAGCGGTTAAGGAAAGCCGACAACGTTGCGATACCTTTTCGGTATCAAGCCACCGATTTCAGTAAAACCCGTATCGGCATCCGGCGACGTTGTCAGGTTAACGCCCCCGATCGAGAAGCACCCGTCTGGCTCAACCTGGCGGGCTAGGGATCGGCCCGGACATCTCTTTCTGGCCGAGCCATCGAGGAGCTTCGCAGCCGCGCGACAAACATACTCAGAGACATAGTCTGTTTCCATGCTCATCGAAAGCCACAGCTTGCGACGGCGGAAAACTAAAGGAGCCACCTGCTTAGAGGCTGACCCGAAATGAAGTTGGGTGATTTCAGGCCCTTGTGATTCTGTTGGAGGTGCGAGTGATCAACGGAAAACGAAATGTGGACTGAGATCACCTGGGGCAAGCGTGCTTGAAAGGGCCTGCGGTATTCAAGCGATCTAACGGACCAGGAATGGGCGGTTCTGGAGCCGCTGATCGCGGCGCGGTCTCGCCTGGGTCGTCCGGCGAAGTGGTCGTTGCGGACGATCACCAACGCGCTGCTCTATGTTTTGCGCGGCGGTCTGCCGTGGCGGATGCTGCCGGGGGACTTCCCGCCGGTGACGACGGTTCGGCGCTATTTCTACGCCTGGCGCGACAAGGGGCTCTGGCAGACCCTCAATCATCTGTTGCTGATGGATTGCCGCGAGACGGTGGGACGCCAGGCCTCGCCCAGCGCCGGGGTGGTCGACAGCCAGAGCGTCAAGACCACCGAAAGCGGCGGGCCTGTTGGGGGAGCCTGTCCTCGGCCAGCCGGAGGCTGGACCGGGGGAACGCGGGCAAGAAGATCAAGGGCCGCAAGCGTCACATCCTCACCGACACCGGCGGCTTGCTGGTCACGGCCCTGGTCCACACAGCCGATATCCAGGACCGTGACGGCGCGCCTGACGTCCTGACCTCGATCCGCGCCAGCTTCCCCTGGCTGCGCCACGTCTTCGCCGACGGCGGCTAGGCTGGCGACAAGCTGCGACACGCCATGGTCGGACGCGGCGACTGGGAGATCGAGATCATCAAGCGATCCGACACCGCCAAATGCACCTTCGTGCTGCTGCCCGCCGCTGGTTGGTGGAGCGCACCTTCGCCTGGCTCGGCCGAAACCGACGCCTGGCCAAGGATTTCGAGGCCACTCTCGCAAGCTCAACCGCATGGCTCTTCATGGCTTCGGTCCAACTCATGACCCGAAGGCTCGCAACACTCTGATCACAATCAGAAACATTATGAGTCAGACTCTCAGACCTTTCGACGCTCGAGCTTTCACGCAATGTCGTGATCTCAAATCATGCAGAGATCTGGCATCCGAGATGCCTGGCTCCAACGTCACGCTTGATTCCGAGGCGTATTCGGATGCCGGGTTGGCCGCCGCAGCCTGGACGAATAGCAGCGTTTGCGAAAGACAGAGTGCTGCCTCTTTCGACCAAATGACTTGGCCCTCATTCCTGGCCTCGATCTACGCATTGCAGCGCAACATGCGACTGGCTAGACAGAGGCCATCCAAGGGGAACACCATCATGCGCGTTACGATGATCGGGACAGGCTACGTGGGCCTTGTGAGCGGCGCTTGCTTTGCGGACTTCGGGCACGTGGTGACCTGTGTCGACAAGGATCCGTCCAAGATCGAGCGGCTGGAACGGGGCGAAATACCGATCTTCGAGCCCGGTCTGGACGATCTCGTCGCCAAGAACGTCAAGGCGGGACGCCTGTCGTTTACCTTGGACGGGGCTGAAGCGATCCGAGACGCCGAAGTCGTCTTTATCGCCGTGGGCACCCCCACGCGACGCGGCGACGGCCACGCTGACCTGTCCTACGTCTATGCCGCCGCCGAGGAGATCGCCAGCCTGATCGACGGCTTTACGGTCGTGGTCACCAAATCCACCGTGCCGGTCGGCACGGGTGACGAAGTCGAGGCGATCATGAGGCGGGTGCGGCCCGATGGCGAGTTCGCCGTCGTCTCCAACCCGGAGTTCCTGCGTGAAGGCGCGGCGATCGAAGACTTCAAGCGTCCGGACCGTGTCGTCATCGGCACCGAAGACCCCAGAGCCCGCGCGGTCATGGGCGAACTGTACCGGCCGCTGAGCCTCAGCGACTTTCCGGTCGTCTACACGGCTCGCCGCACGTCCGAACTGATCAAATACGCCGGCAACGCCTTCCTCGCCATGAAGATCACCTTCATCAACGAGATGGCCGACCTGTGCGAGAAGGTCGGTGCGGACGTCCAGCAGGTCGCCAAGGGCATCGGACTGGACGGTCGGATCGGCTCGAAATTCCTGCATGCCGGCCCGGGTTACGGCGGCTCCTGCTTCCCGAAGGACACGATCGCCCTGGTCCGCACAGCCCAGCAATACGGCGCGCCGGTACGGCTGATCGAGACCACCGTCGAGGTCAACGACGCGCGCAAGAAGGTCATGGCCAAGCGCGTCGAGGCCGTGATCGGCGACTTGACTGGCAAGACCATCGGCATCCTGGGGCTGACGTTCAAGCCCAACACCGACGACATGCGCGACAGCCCCAGCCTAGACATCATCCCGGCGCTTCAGGCCATGGGCGCCAAGGTCAAGGCCTTCGACCCCGAGGGCATGAGGGAAGCCGCTCACCTGTTCACCGACCTCGAACTCGTCGATGGTCCCTATGAGGTCGCACAGGGCGCCGACGCCCTCGTGCTGCTGACCGAATGGGACCAGTTCCGCGCGCTCGATTTGGCGCAGATCAAAAACCGGATGAACCAACCGGTGTTGATCGACCTCCGCAACATCTACAAACCCGCCGAGGCCCGCGCTGCAGGCTTTCTCTACTCCAGCATCGGTCGCGCGTGACGACTTAGCAGCTCGCGCGAGCTTTAGATTGACTACGACAACGTCTCCCCAGCGCGCGTCCTGAAGAAAAGTGCGGGGCGGGTTCTCCTAACTCCTAGAGCAACTGAGCCTATCGCAGCCTCTAGTTCGGTCGCGCGGTTGCCTTCCCAAAACGCCCGCATCACTTGACCGGGGCGGCGGCCCGTTTGTAACGATTGACAGGGCGAGTTGATGGATTATGGCCATCATCTGAAGGCAAGATCTGCCCAGCCTCAGGATCGCGGATTTTGCCGGATTGTATCGAGAGCGCTCGCAGCGATTGGCCTCCCCCATAGGCTCCAATTCCGTCAGACTCCGGGCTGTGAAAACCGCTCTCGAACATCTTCCGGAAAAGCAGCAGGCCGAGCTCGCGCGTGTTCGGTCGATCCTGCTCGCGGAGTTCGAAGTGGCCAAGGCCGGCAGAGGCGGCGGCGCCCAGCCGTGGCGGCGAGACGGCCATGTCCAGAAGATCATGGTCGGGCGTCGCGGAGGGACGTCGAGGCGTGAGAACCTCGAATGAGCCAAAGCGACCCAGGCGGCGCGATGCGCGGTTTTCCTGTGCGTTGCGGCCCGTGCCCCCTCTTGCCCGCCTCGACCCGTTCTCGGAACCCGGAGCCATCGCCCGGGCGGCCTTTCATCGGAGGCGAAACCTTGGCCTCAGACGGCCGACACGCGAGCCCATCCCCGGCACCCTCGAACGGGGGTGAGCTGGAAGCGATAATCAACACCCATGGCGCGTGGCTACTGCGATCGCTTCGTCGGCGTTACGGGCCGATCTCGCCGAATATCTGGCGCAGGAAACCTATCTGCGCCTCCTGCGCCAGGTCGAGCCTGTGCAGATCCTGAAACCCAAGGCGTTCCTGCTGCAGGTCGCCCGCAACCTTTTCCTGACAGGCAACCGGCAGATCCTGCGACGGGCAGAACTGGACATCTTCAATCTTGGAACCCAGCCCGGAGCGGAAGCCGCAGGCCAGGTCGAGACGCTCGTCCTGAAGAACATCGTCCTCGGGATGCCGCAGAAAGCTTCGGGACGTCTTCGTGCTCAGCCGCTTTAGCGGCCTGAGCAACGATGCGATCGCCGATCATCTGGGCATCCGGCCCAGACCGTCGAAGCGCGCATGACCGAGGCCCTGGCCCATTGCGCAGCGCAGCTCCGCACCCCACGCGACGCCACTTCGGTCGCCACGCGTCGGGAAAGGCAGGCTTTGACGCCGGTTCCGGGCCCCTGCCCCGCCACCTCGGCCCCGGCCCCCAACTGGTCTGAACGCCGTAACTGCGCGCCCCGGGATCGGGAACGCCAACGAGCCGCCTGGGGCTGACCGGAGCGGCGAGAAGAGCCCAGCCCTTTACAATGACGGTGGGAAGCTCACGACGCCCAGGCGCGAGCTTCAACCGCATGATGATCGGCCTCGCGACAGACCTCGGCCCGACGCGGGTTCGCCTCAGTAGGCGTTGACGCGCTTCCAAAGCATCGGGAAGGTGCGCAGGATCAGCAGCAGATCGCTGCGGAAGGACCAACTGGCGGCATAGTGGACGTCGGCCTCTATCCGGCGGGCCATACAGTCAAGATCGTGGATTTCTCCGCGCAGCCCCTGGACCTGGGCGAAGCCGGTCAGACCGGGGCGAACAGCGAACCGATCGACGTATTTCGGCAGCAGCGCGCCGTAGTGGGTGTCGTGGGCCAGCGCGTGGGGACGTGGCCCCACCACCGACATGTCTCCGAGCAAGATGTTGAACAGTTGCGGCAACTCATCAAGGCTGGTTTCCCTAAGGAAGCCGCCGACGCGGGTGACGCGTTTGTCGTTCTTGCTGGCGTGTTTGATGACGTCGCCGTCCTCGGTCACCGTCATGGTTCGGAATTTCATGATCCGGAACACCTTGCCGCCCTGGCCCGTGCGGCGCTGGAGGAACAGCACCGGACCGGGCGACTCGAAAGCGATGGCGATGGCGATAGCGAACAGAGCCGGAGCCAGAACGATCAGCGCCGCCAGGGCGCAACCCATGTCGAACAGGCGCTTGAGGACAATCGAGCACCAGTTGCTGCGGGCTGTATCCCGCAACTCTGGACGCTTGACCGCAGGCCCGGCGAAGAGCCGCAAATATTCCGCTCCGCTGTCAAACATGCGTCATGTCTCGTCTCAGATGAAGGTCTACTTCTTGGTTACCAGAAATTTAAGCCTAATCCAAGAGCGCTCGGCAAGGGGACTCTCTTCGGGAGGGAAAAACCAACATAATCCGTGCGATGTCGGGCGCGGAGAGACGCCTTGGGATCCGGCCTCGCGCGGCAGCGCACCGGTTCCAGGACGCTCGGGGGCGAGTGACCGCCGAGCGGCAGTGGACCGCCCGGCCATGGCGGCGCGGGCCTTGGCGGCGCCGAAGCGGTCGACGCGACACGCGGGGCGCGACACGGTCGACGCGACACGGGGGGCGCGCTTCCAAAGCCTGGGTCTGACGCTGCGGCTGTCGTACGACGCGCCGATCAGGGCCGGATCATCGGGGCGCAAAGCGATATCGCGGATGGATCCGCGCCGGCGTCGCCCCCGGGCGGCGCCTGCGGTCGTCGGGCCGTTGGATGGCTGGGCCGGCTGTGCGCATGCGTCGCCAGCCTGCACGCCGGCCGGCTCCTTTCGTCGCCAGTCTGAGCCTAGCGTCAGTTTGCGCCCATCGCCGAGGTCGAGCGCTTTGAAGGTTCGGCTGAGCGGATCGAAGGCGGCGATGATATGGTAGAAAGAACTGGCGGGCGCGGGCTCGTCGAGAAAGGTCCCGTTCGGGAACCGCTTGTCACGCCACAGGCCGTCGTCGGTCAGGTATAGCCGTAAGGCGCGCAGGGCGGTCGCAGCGTCCTCCAGATAAAGGTGCCGCTCTCCGCCGGCCGAAATCTTGGCCAGGATCAGCGATGACTTCAGCCATTCGGTCTGTGGCCAGAGACGGGCGCGCGGACTGCGGATGGTCATGTCGTCGTTCATTGCGTCGAGTGCGACGGGCGGGCGCGGGCCGATGCCCTTGCGGCCATTGGCGTAGAGAGCCCGGGCAGCCGCAAGGGCACGATCGTCTTGGCGCAATAGGCCGTAGCGGGCGAGCAACCAGGCCCATTCGAACTGGCGGCCGGGTTCGAACAACGTCCCGTCCTCGCCGGCGGCGGGGGTCCAGTCGTCGTTGAAGAATTCGCGCAGGAATCCGCCTTTCGGGGTCGATGAAGACGTCCATGGCCAGACCGGCGATCCGGTCGGCCGTCGCGCCCCAGACTGGATCGTCGTTCAAGGCTTCCCAAGCCAGCCTGGCCTCGAACAGATGCATGTGCGCGTTCGACTGGAAAGGGTGTTCGCTGGCCTCGCGCATGGCGCCATTCGGCAGGGCGGCGGCCAACAGTTGTTTGCGCAGCTTGACGGCGTCGTTCTCCAGTTTGGCGTCATCTATGTCCGCCTGTCTGGCGGCGGCCAGCGCGAACAAAACGAAGGCCTGATCCTAGAGCATGGCCGTTTCGTCAATCGGCGCCCAGTTGGAGCCGAGCGAAACGCGCGTCGCCCCGTCTGGCCTCAGATAGGCGGCGCGCAAACGGTCGAGCGCGGCGGCGATGATCTTTCTCCACGGCCCCTTCCAGCCCAAGGCTCCGGCCTGGGCGTAGACGAAGATCTGGCGCGTCTGGACCCGGGCGCGCCGCGAGCCGGCGGTGGCCTGTCCGTCCGGCGTTAAGGACTCGTTGAAGCCACCGTCCTCGCCGAAGCCGAGGGTCGACCAGACGGGCAGCGCGCGAAACTTGAGCCAGTCCGCGAAACGTCGGGCGCTCGCGTCCAGGGTTTCCGAGGCGGATTTTTGGAAATCCAGGTGTTGCGGCGAGATCGTGTACATCCGCTCCACCAGCCGTTTTACCTCTTGCGAGCGCGAAAGGCCGCAGACCAGAACGGCGTCGTCCTCGACGATAATGGCCAGGTCGCTGACCCCCAGGGCGGCGATCAGCTTGCCATCGGGCGCCCGAGCCAGGATACGTTCGGCGTCTTCGAAGATGTGCACGCCGACGCCGCCCCCGCCACTGGCGGCGATCGCGTCCCCGGCTCCGAAGTCCGACCAGGCGAAATCGACCTCGAGCACCGACGCCCGTTTCGTCGGTTCCATCACGGCATAGTCGATCGAAATCTTCGGCACGCTGCGGAAGCCCTCACCGAGGATTTGCAAGCTGCTCATGTCAGACGCCGGCGCGACCGCGGATTTCGCCGCTGCCAGAACGGTCGGCGCATGCGCGGCGAGTTCCTCGATCAAAGTCTTGGCCGAAACGATGAAATTGCCGCTGTTCCAGAGATAGCCGGCTTCGATGAAGGCGCGAGCGGCGTCCGGTTGGGGTTTCTCATGGAAGGAGACGACAGCGGTCAAGCCGATCCCTTCCGGCTTGATGTACCCATAGGTGGAAGACGGCTCGGTCGGCTTCACGCCGAGCGTCACGATGCGACCTTGGGCGGCGGCGTTCGCGGCTTCGGTCACAGCTTTCCGGAATGCAGCCGGGTAGGGCACATAGTGATCGGATGCGACGAAAACGATGATCCCATCGGGATCGCGTTGCTGGACCCATAGAGCTGCGGCGGCCATGGCAGCCGCAGATTGACGCGCTTCTGGTTCCAGCAAAAGTCGCGCATCGACGGCGAGTTCTGAAAGCTGGGTCTCGATCGCGTCCTGGTGTGAGACGCCTGCGATGATCACGATCTTGCCGTCGTCCCCGGCCAGGGCCGCGATGCGGGTCACCCGTCGCGCTGAAGCCACGCAGGGCGGATCGTCTTGCAAAGAGCTGCACTGTGGTGAAGTCCGCACACGTCTTTGGGCGGAGATGGTCCTGGGGTCGATTACCGTCGCTGCAGGTCAGGCGCGATATGGCTCCTATCGCCGGTGCTTGAGGCTTCCCACCCACAAAAGTGTTTAGGTTCGACTCCGAAACGCGGATTTTTCCCATCCCCCTGCCGCTCTTCCCATCCAGCTTCCCATCCAGAAGACAAAAACTCGGAGAAACGCGATGAAAGGCGCTGCACGACAAAATGCTTGGCAGCGGTCTGTAAGAGTGGAACTTTCTTGGCCTGTTGGAAAAATCCTGCAAACGCCTGAAATCTCCGGCAGGCTAATACCCGCGGAGCCAGCTCTGGCTTTAGAGCGAAATCCGGCCTAACAGCCGGATTTTTGGCATCTGCGCTAGCGTCCGCTTCCACCGACCGATTAGGGTTAAAAGTCGGACGAAATCCGCCGCCGCAGGGAACGGCGAACGATATTTGGCAGCACGCTGCGGCACAAATTCGAGATTTCTCACACTTCAGACTCCGTGAAGCTGTGAAGGTCGCTTTAACTCAGGGCTAGGAGCGGACATTGGCGTCGCTCCAGACTCCGGACGTTCGTCGACGGTGCCAGTGGCGAGACCCGACCCCATCCAAGAACTTCAGAAGCCCTGCTGCCACATACGACCTTGGCTTGCAGTGAACGTCATGTTTCATCTGCAGCACCGCTGGATAGCGCTGGAAAAGCCGAAAGAGCCTGGACTTGCGTTGCATCGTGTTGGTCGCAGTCGCCCTTATGGGCGTCGCCCTGTCTTCGGCCGCTGATGCAACCGTTCAGCCAGCCCGGCAGAAAGCCGCCCCTTTCACGCCCAACACGACCTTCATCACGACCAGCGACGGCGTGCGACTGGAGGTGCTCGACGATGGCGGCCAGGGTCCGCCCATCCTGCTGGTCTCCGGCGGCGGCATGACCGCCCACGCCTTCGATCAATTCGCGCCGCGCCTAGTGCATTTCCCGACCTGACTGCGTAGGGCCGTGAGCTCTAATCTTCTGTTTTGACGCATTTTTCTTCACGCGAATCGAAACCACTTCGCTCGAAAAATGCTCTAGCCGCTCATCACCGGGTCTTCGCCTTCACCCGGCGAGCGCTCGGTCAGTCGGACACGCCGCCCCTGGATCCCGGCAGCTAGCCGCTGGCCCGCCCGACTCGTGACGTCGTCGAGGTCCTAGATGGGCTAAGGATTCAGAAGGCGGCGCTGGCCGGCTGGTCGTTCGGCGGCGCGGAGATCGGCGGCGTCGCTCGGCACTTTCCGGACAGGGTCTCAGCCCTGGCATATCCGACGCGGCCTGCGCCTATGCATTCTACGCGCAGGGCAACGCCACGCCCGACGCCTCCAACATCGAGATCGACCTCGCGGATCTGCGCGACAAGCTGCAGGCGGCGCGGTTCGGGACCAAGGAGGACGCCGCCCGCATCTACGACGAAGTTCTGACCAAGGATCTGGCTGACCTGGCGACGGACGTCCAGGCTGCGGCCGAGCGGCGTCGGCGGCTGTCGAAAGGATTGGCAGCCGCCCCGCCCGCGCCGCTTTCGAAGCCAATGACTCGCCACAACATGGAGAAATTCCCCGCCATCACCGGAATTCCAATCCTCGCCGTCTTCTCCATACCCGGTGCCGCGCCCGCCCCGATACCCGCCGAGCTCGCCGAGCTCGCCGACGAGGCGTCGCAACTGAAGTGGCTCCGCGAGCAGATCGCTCGCTATCGCGCCGCGCATCCGGCCGCTCGCGTCCTGAAGATGGACCGCGCCGACCACGACGTCTTCAATTCCCATCCCTAGATCATCGTGCGGGAAATCGAGGGGCTATTGAACCGGTCCAACGCTTCTCAATAGCAGCGCATCGAAGGCCGTTCGCCACTCGACCTCTCCGATCCTGAGGTCAGATGGCTGGCTGGGCGGCGCCATAACCGGACCCAAGCACCGCGCCAGAAACATGACATGGAGCCGACGCCTCAAAGGCGATGAACGACCTCTTGCGGATCTAAGTTCTAGTTGTGACGCCAGACTTTCACGGCAGAGATCAGCAAGATCGAACTAAGCGCCGGGAGCAGGACTGCTGATGGAATGATGCCCAATAGCATCCCGCCAATGAATGCGCCGACGATCGAACCCATCGCCATGACGACCACGAAACGGCCGTACCGACCGATGACCGCGAAGCTGCTGTCGCGGCCGTAGCGCGTGAAGCCCACGATCATGGTGGGCAGGCTGACCGCCAGAGACAGGCTACCGGCGAGTTTGATGTCCAGCCCAAACACAAGCACCAAGGTCGGTATCAGCAACTCTCCGCCGCCAACACCCAGAAGGGCGGCGACGACGCCAATGCCAAAGCCCGCGACGACCCCAGCCCCCATTTGGATCCAACCGGTCACGATGGGATGGCCGACCGATTTGGTGTCATGGGCCAGGAGCAATACCAACGCGATCCCGACAAGCATTGCCGCGATTACGCGGTAGAGAGTGTGGGACCGCAATTTTGTCGCCCACCCCGCGCCGAGCCAAGCCCCGGCCAGACTTCCGGCCAAGAGGTTCGCGACGATGGTCCAATGGTCCGCGACGATCGCCACCGGAATAATTCGCGTTCTAAATAGGAGCGCTGAGGTCACGACCACCAGACTAAGGGCCTTGTTCAGCACAACGGCCTCCAGAGGGCCAAAGCGGAAAAGGCCGATCAGAAGCGGCAGGCGAAACTCTGCCCCACCCAGTCCGATAAGCCCGCCCAACGCACCGACACCGGCGCCGGTCCCGAAACCCATCAGGCTATTGGGCTTTCGTGTGCTGTCGTGATCGTGAACGTCTATCATTGCCCCACGATCATCGCGAATCCACGGCGCAGCAACCGATGTCGGCCCACCGCCCTCTCAATCTGTCGCTGTGTCCGCTTTCCCGCGCCGATCGCCGCGGGTGAAGCGGTCCAAGTGGCGCCATGAGCGGACATTGGGACCAGCCACACTTCTCGACCTTCAGACGTCGCCTCCAATGCCCGCGACAGTTGTGCAGGCGTCTCCGGTAGCGCTCATCTCCGGCGCGGCATCAAGGTGTATGACGCAGTCCGTCAGGTTCGCTCACGGCCGACGACGGCAGCCTGGCAAGCGCCAAAACTGATCCTTGATCCAGCACCCTTACAGCCAGGGCTGATGCGACGCTCGACCGATCGCGAACGGCTGACGGTTTTTTTTCGCCCCCCCCAGACCCCCTCGAGACGACGTGCATTTCGCAAGGCGCCGGTCTGCCAAATCCCCTACAATACGAGCATTCGCCTCAGCCGTGCAAATTGATAGGCGTGGGTATGGGGAAATCGACTCTTCAGATTGAACGCTTAAGGTTGGTCGAGGTCGTATGCGACAAAACGAGCCAATATTCGGGCAACTCAAACAGGAACGAATAAATTTTTTACCCGTTGCTTATTTTACAGATTGACGCGAGAAATCCGTTCATTCCCCGTTAATGCGGGAAAACACAAAAGTCTTTTTGTCGGTACATTAGAAGTCATTTGATATTTGCAGTCGGGATTTCTCAATTCCATGCTGAATGAACCGAGCTTTTGCCTTCCAACGTGCGTGCTCTCCGCTGCGTGAGGGCCGGGCGCCCTGACATCGCGGCGGCACTACGAGGCGTCTATGTTGCGGTCGAGTCTTATCATGTTCGCGCTGTTAACGACGGGCCAGGGCGCCCAGGCCGAACAACCCCCAGCGCCGGGGCAATTGCAGCAAATTCCGCCTGCTTCCGTTCCCCAGAGGCCCGCCCCGGCCATCCGCATCGAACGGCCGGAACCGTCGGAGAACGCCGCTCCCGAAGGCGCACGGATCCGTGTGGACACGCTGCGCGTCACGGGCGCGACCCTGTTCACCGAAGCGCAGTTGGTGGCGGAGGCGGGCTTGATCCCCGGACGCTATCTTACCCTTCCCGAACTTCGCAATGGGGCCGCCCGGATCACGCGCTTCTACAGCGCTCATGGCTATGCGCTGGCCCAGGCCTATCTCCCGGCGCAGGACGTCGTGGCGGGGACCGTGACCATCGCCGTGGTCGAAGGCCACTACGGGTCGATCACCCTGCGCAATCAGTCCGGCGTGGCCGACGCCGTAGCCGGGAAGGTGCTGAAGGGCCTCAACCGCGGCGACCCGGTCGCGATCGCGCCGCTCGATCGCCGTCTATTGCTACTTTCCGACATCCCCGGCGTCGTCGTTCATTCGACGCTGTCTCCGGGCGCCGAGGTGGGCTCTTCGGATCTCACCGTTGACCTAACCAGGGCGCCCCGAATTTACGGCAGCCTCGAAGCCGACAACGCCGGCAATCGCTACACCGGCGCCTACCGGTTCGGCGGCTCGGTCAATGTCGCCAATCTGACCGGCATGGGCGACCTAATCAGCCTGCGCCTGCTCGCCTCCACCGAGGGCCTGGCCTACGGGCACGCCGCCTGGCAGGCCCCGCTTGGCGACGCCACCGTCGGCGTGGGCTTTACCCACATGCAGTACGATCTGGGGCACGAATTCTCGGCGCTTCACGCCAGCGGCACGAGCGACATCGCCGGCCTGTTCGCCAGCTACCCGCTGATCCGCTCGCGCGCCGCGAACCTCTACGTTCTGGGCGGTCTCGAGGCCAAGTTCCTCACCGACGAGATCGGCCTGCTATCGCAGGTCTCCGACAAGACCATCCACGCGGCGACGATCGGTCTGCGCGGGGATTCTCGCGACGGGTTCGGCGGCGGCGGCTGGAACTCAGCCTCTCTGTCCTGGACCTCGGGCCGCCTGAACATCGAAAGTCCGCTCGAGCGCGCCGCCGACGCGGCGAGCGCCCGTTCCCAGGGCGGTTTCAACAAGCTGCAGTTCGCCGTCTCCCGGCTTCAGACGGTGCGTGGACCGTTGTCGGTCTACGGCGCGGTGCGCGGGCAGATGGCCACCGACAATCTCGACATCTCCGAAAAGATGGAACTGGGCGGCGCCTATGGCGTGCGCGCCTATCCGGAGGGCGAGGCCTACGGTGACCAAGGCTATGTCGCGACATTGGAAGCCCGCTGGACACTTGACGCATGGACGCGGCCCATTCCGGGCCAGTTCCAGCTGATCGCATTCGTGGACGCCAGTGAGGTCGACTACGCCAAGGACCCCTGGTTTCCCGGCCCCAACCGGGCCAGGCGCAGCGGTGGCGGCCTTGGCGTCAATTGGTTTGGCCCGGACAACCTCAGCGTCCGCGTCGCTTACGCCCGCCGCTTCAACGACCAGATTTCGACGTCGGAGCCTGACAAAAAAGGCCGCGTCTGGGTCCAGATCGTCAAGCTGTTCTGATGACCACCATGGCCGTCTCGCCCCTAGCGCATCTTCTGAAAAAGAACGTTCCGATGAACAGTTTCCATCACACGATCGCCGACGCCGGGCTGGATGCGGGACGTCGATCCGACAGCATCGGCCGCCGAGGCGCCCTCGCCGCCTCCAGCTGCTTGGCCGGGATCGCAGCCTCCGCCCTGATCGGCTTGAGCGGCGTGATGGCCCTGGCGACAGCGGCCCAGGCTCAGACCCTGCCGACGGGCGGAGCGGTCACTGCGGGCGGCGCGACCATCACCACAGCTCCTGGCGCGATGACCATCAACCAGTCGACCCAGAACGCCGCGATCAATTGGCAGAGCTTCTCGATCGGCCAGGGCGGCAGCGTGGTCTTCATCCAGCCCAACAGCGGTTCGGTGGCTCTGAATCGCGTGGTGGGCCCGAACGCGTCGGCGATCTTGGGCAGCCTGACCTCCAATGGCCAAGTGTTCCTGATCAACCCCAACGGCGTACTGTTCGGACAAGGGGCTCAGGTCAATGTCGGCGGGCTGGTCGCTTCCACCCTGGCAATGACCGACAGCGATTTCATGGCCGGCAACTACCGGTTTTCTGGGAGCGGTGGGGTCGTCCGCAACCAGGGGAATATCATCGCGACAGGCGGAAATGTCGCGCTGCTGGGCGGCCAGGTCAGCAATGAGGGGCTGATCCGGGCCAATCTCGGGACGACCGCCCTGGCGTCGGGCGAGGCCATCACCCTCGACGTCGCCGGCGACGGGCTGCTCAATGTCGTCGTCGACAAGGGCGCGGCTAACGCGCTGATCCAGAACAGCGGCATGCTTCAGGCCGACGGCGGTCGGGTGGTGATAACCGCACAGGGGGCGGGCGACCTGCTCCGCACGGTGGTCAACAACACCGGCGTCATCCAGGCGCGGACGATCGGTCAGCGTAACGGAACCATCCAACTGCTCGGCGACATGACGAGCGGAACGCTGAACGTGGACGGAACCCTTGACGCCAGCGCGCCGGGCGGCGGCGGCGGCGGGTCCATCAAGACCTCCGCCGCGATCGTCAACATCGCCCCCACGGCGCAGATCACCGCGGCCGCCCCCACGGGGGTCGCCGGGATTTGGCAGATCGAGTCGGCCGACTTCACGATCGGCGCTGGTGGCAATATTTCCGGCGCCACCCTGTCGGCCCGACTCGTGACCACCAATGTCACGATCAGCACGCGGGCGGCCGTCAGTGCGTCGAGTACGGGGGACATACTGGTCAATGACGCGATCGCCTGGACCGCGTCATCCACCCCGACCACCCTGACGCTGAACAGCCGCCGCGACGTCAACATCAACGCCGCGATCAGCGCCACCAAGGGCAACTTCGTCGCCTGTTGCGGGCGCGACGTGAGCGTCAAAGGCGCCATCACCACGGTGAACGGCAGCGTCCTGCTGAACGCCGGCCAGAACGTCACCGTGTTTCACACGATCACCACCACCGACGGCAACATCGCGCTGTGCGCCGGGCATGACGTCCATATCGACGGCGCCGTCACCCTGACCCGCGGCAGCACCATTCCCGCCCAGAGCCTGGGCCTGCCGGTCGGCCTGACGCTCATCGCGGGCGCCGGCGGGACGGGCCCGGGCGTGGGCGCCGGCACGATCATCTTCAGCCCGCTGGCGCCCCGCGTCACGGTCACGGCCACCCCGGTGACGATCAATTACAACCCCGTTGCCTACGCGACGCCTTCGGCCTTCGCGACCCGCTTCACCCTGACCGAGGGCGCCGCGCTGACGCAGCGGATGCTGCTGTTCCCGGACGGAAGCCGAGTGTTCAACGGTGGGACGGCCACGACCCTCTCAGGCTTCAGGACCACGGCGGTTTCGGGGCTGCCCACCGGCGTCACCCTGGTGACGGGTCCCGGCGCGAGCGCCACCTTCGACTCGGCCACTGTGGGCGATGACATCGGGATCACCTACAGCGGCTACAGCCTGGCCGGAGCCAACGCCAGCCAATACGCCCTGGCCGACTTCTGTTGCGTGTCGAACCAGAGAACACAGGGAACGATCTCCGCAGCGCCGGTCACGACGCCACCGGTCACCCCGCCCGTGACACCGCCGGTGGTCCCGCCCATCGTCCCTCCGGTGACGCCACCCGTGACCCCTCCGGTCACGCCGCCCGTAACGCCGCCGGTGGTCCCTCCGGTGACGACACCGCCGGTGACGCCGCCAGTGACGACGCCGCCTGTTACCCCGCCCGTGACGCCGCCCGTGACGCCGCCCGCGGCGACGCCGGCCGTCTTTTATCCGCTCGTCACGCCCACCCCGATCTCGGCGACATCGTCCGATCTGGCCTTCAATGTCGTGGGGGGGGGCGTGCGGATGCCGCCATACGAGATGGCCCGCGTCCCGCCATCGGTGGAGGAGGTTGTTCGGCCGATGGAAAGAGCCGCGCCGGTCGCGCCGGCCGCGCCGCGTCCCATGCAGGTGCCGGTCTATCCCCGAAAACAGGATC
Organism: Caulobacter sp. DWR2-3-1b2; assembly: GCF_049896345.1. NCBI lineage: Bacteria > Pseudomonadati > Pseudomonadota > Alphaproteobacteria > Caulobacterales > Caulobacteraceae > Caulobacter > Caulobacter sp. DWR2-3-1b2. Next base: position 449,060 of record NZ_JAFCUC010000002.1, read on the forward strand.
GCAACTGACCATGCGATGGTTAGCGCTTGAGGCCGGCCGCCGGCCGCCCGTACCGGGACGATGGATGGCGGCGGCGGGACTGGTCCTGGGGCTGGCCTTCGGTCGGCCGGGCATGACCGCCGAACCCTCCCTCGCAGAAGGCGCCCCTGGCGCCGCCGGGGAAGCGCCCACGTCGTCAGCTGCGAGTGAGGTTGCTACCTGGGTGCACGAGACGGCCGACAATCAGGGGCTGCCCTTTCTGATCATCGACAAGGTCGGTGCGCAGGTTTTGGCCTTTGACCCCCAGGGCCGGCTATTGGGGACAACGCCCGCCCTGATGGGCCTGACGCACGGCGATATCTCGTCCCCCGGCATAGGCCATCGCCCCCTGTCGGCCATTACGCCGGACGAACGCATCACTCCGGCCGGTCGGTTCGTGGCTTCGATCGGCGAGAACCTCGGCGGCAAGAGTATTCTGTGGATCGACTATGACGCCGCCCTGTCCCTGCATCCGGTCATCACGACCCGCGCGGCCGATCGGCGACTGGAGCGCCTCGCCACCGACGCGCCCGATGACAACCGGATTTCTTATGGGTGCGTGAACGTGCCCACCAGGTTCTATGGCGATATCGTGCAACCGATGTTCAAGGGCACGATGGGCGTAGTCTATATCCTGCCGGAATCTCGATCCCTCGCGCAGGTGTTTTTCGCGCATCCGAGGGTCGCCACGTCGGCGTCAGACGCCCCGGCGAATAGCCCCGGCCTTGAAGCTTTCTAAAACCACGCACCGCGTTTAGCCCTCGACCTGCACGCCGCCAATTAAACGGTGAGTTTGGCGTAGGCGATGACTCCTCACCGCCAAGCACACAACGCGCCTGAGAGTCATGACCGGGGTCTTGGGCCGCGTCAGAAACACGACCTCCAGACCCGCGCTCCGCAGGCAATTATCGAGCCTAGCACCTGGAATCACAGATCGCTGACACGTTGGTCCTTGAGGTGTCTCTGGGAGACCTTGGTCTTGGTCCAGACGAAGGGTTTGGGGTTGGCGCTATAGTCTTCGATGAAGTGATCCATGTCCTCGCGGAGTTTTCGAACCGAGGTGAAGGAAGCCTTGAAAAGCGACTTTTTATGCAGGATGGGGAACCAGATCTCGACTTTATGGAGCCATGAGGCGCTGGTGGGCGTGAAGTGAAAGGTCACCTTGGGGTGAGCTTCGAGCCAGACGTGGTTGTTCTTGTGGGTGTTGAGATTATCGAGGATGACGTGGAGTTCCTGGTCGGGATAGGCGGCCACGACTCCGTCCATGAACTCGAGAAACTCCAGACGCCGCCTGCGCTTGGTGTGGGCGCGGTGACCTTGCCGGAAGCCACATCGAAGGCGGCGAACAGGGTGGATGTGCCGTGGCGCTTGTCGTCGTGGCTATGGCCGCTGAGCGCCCGGCCGTTGGGCAGTTTCAGGGCCTGGATCGACGGCTTCTCGTCGACACAGATCACCACCGCATTTTCGGGCGGCGCCATGTAGAGCCCGACCACGTCTGCGGCCTTGGCCACGAAATCCGGATCGCGGCTCCCGCACCAGGACTTGCTGGCCGCCAGGCCGAGCTTTTGCGCGCGCAGCACCCGCCAGACGTGCTGGGCATGCACATCCCCCAACGCGGCGGCGATCCTTGGGAACCATCCCCAACGCTGAATCATGAATCAGACACTCATGGAAGCCGGTACTGGGCGTCGACAATCGCAATAAGGAGGACTAAAGCGTTTCGTATGCGGCAACTGCTCGCCTTCCTGGCCGTTTTGGCCCTGCTGATCAGCCCGGTGGCTGCCGCTGCTGCGCAGGTCGAGTGCGCCAAGAGCGGGCCCGAGGCGATGATGGACATGCCCATGCCGATGGCCAAGTCCACCGACGGCGCCAAGGCAAGCCACGATCCTTGCTGCGACGAGCACCAGAACGCTCCGCACGACGGCAAGGCCTGCGCCCAGATCTGCGCCGCCCTGTGCGCGACGACCGCCACTCCTCCCACTTCGGAAATCAAGCTCCCGGCCGTCGTGCCGATGCGCCTAACGGCGGCCCCCGACAAGCCGTTGCGCACGTACGCGCCGCCGGGCGACGAACGACCTCCCAAACAGATCGCCTGAGCTTGGCCCGCGTCTAACGCGGGGCCATCCCGTGCTGTGTCGTCGAGGCTGCGCCCTCTTGCGCTTGCCTAACGTCATCCAGCGGATTCGAGCGCCGCCTCGCGCGGTCGCCAACTCTCGCGATCGGAAACCCTATGCGCATCACCATCACCATCGCCGCGACGCTGCTGGCCAGCGCCGTCCATGCCGCGCCCCTCACTTACCGCCAAAGTCTCGATGCTGCGGCCGCCAACGCGCCAGCTCTGCGCGCCGCCGCCCTGCAGGTCGAGGCGGCCAAGGCTTCGGCCAAGGCCGCTGGCGCCTTGCCCGACCCCAGGCTGGCGCTGGGTCTCGACAATTTCCCGGTCTCGGGCCCGCTGGCCGGTCGGCTCGGCGCCGACGAGATGACCATGGGCCGGGTCGGCTACAGCCAGGACATGCCCAGCGCCGCCAAGCGCCAGGCCCGCATCGGCCGGGCCCAAGCCGACATCGTCGCGGCCGGGGCTGAGGGCGCGGTCGAAGCCCGGCAGGTTCGCGTCGCCGCCGCCTTGGCCTGGATCGAACTGCTCTACGCCCAGCGCAAGCTGGCCGCGCTGGATGGCGTGGCAGCCCAGCTAGGCCCGCTGTGGAGCGCCGCGCCTTCCGGCGTCGCCTCCGGACGCTCGAGACCCGCCCAGGCGCTGGAGGCGGCGCAAATGCGCGCCGGCCTGGAGGATCGCCGCAGCGAGGCGGTCTCTAAGCTGGGACGGGCTCGCGCGATGCTGACGCGCTGGACCGGTGACGCCGATCCCCAGGCGATCGGCGAGGCGCCCGACCTGGACCTGGTCCCCGCCAATCTCAGGGTAGCGATCGACCGCAATCCCACCGTGCTGGCGCGAGACGCCACCACCCGCCAGGCCCAGGCCGACCTCGCCCTGGCCAAGGCCGACAAGCGCCCCGACTGGAGTTGGGAGGTAGCCTATCAGCGCCGCGACCCGATGTTCGGCGACATGGTTTCGGCAGGGGTCAGCGTCAGCCTGCCGCTGTGGGGCAAGAGCCGCCAGGACCCGATGATCGCCGCGCGCGCCGCCAGCGCTGGCCGCGCCGAGGCCCAGCGCGAGGACGCCCGCCGGACGCTGGCGGCCCAGCTCGAAGCCGATCTCGCCGACCACGTCATGCACCACGAGCAATGGCTGCGGGCTCGCGACACCCTGCTGCCGCTCGCCAAGCAGCGCGCCGACCTGGAGACCGCCGGCTACGGGGCCGGCACGGCCGCCCTGCCCGACGTGTTGGCCGCCTTCGCCGGCCTGGCCGACGCCCAACTCACCACTCTGGACCGCGAGGCAGCCGTCGCCATCGACGCCGCCCGCCTATCCCTGACCTATGGAAGCGACGAATGAACCCGTCACCCTCGATGAAGGTCCTGCTCGGGGCCGGCGCGGCCTTGGTCGTTCTGGCCGGCGCCGGCGGCTACGGCCTGGCCCGGCTGACCGCCAAGCCAGCGATGTCGGACGCTCCCGCCGATAGTCGCAAGGTTCTCTACTGGTACGACCCGATGGTCCCAGCCCAGCATTTCGACAAGCCGGGCAAGTCGCCGTTCATGGACATGCAGCTGGTCGCCAAATATGCCGGAGAAGGCGATGCGACCGGGCCTTCGGCCGGAGTCCGCATCGATCCAGCCACCGCCCAGAATCTCGGCGTCCGCACCGTGGAGACCCGCCAAGGCGTCTTGGTCGGCGGTCTGACCGCCACCGGCGTCATCGACTTCAACCAGCGTGACGTGGCCGTGGTCCAGGCGCGCTCCGGCGGCTTCGTGCAGAGGGTCTATGGCCGGGCTCCTGGCGATGTAATCGGGGCCGGCGCGCCGCTGGCCGACCTGCTGGTTCCCGACTGGGGCGGGGCCCAGGCCGAATATCTGGCGGTCAGACGCACCGGTGACGCGGCCCTGATCGCCGCCGCCCGCCAGCGCCTGCGACTGCTGGGCATGCCCGAAGGCACGATCGCCGCCGTCGATCGCGACGGCCGGGCCCGCGCGATCATCACGATCAGCGCGCCGCTGGGCGGGGTGATCACCAGGCTCGACGTTAGGGCCGGGATGACCGTGGCCATGGGCCAGGGACTGGCCGAGATCAACGGCCTGTCGCGGGTCTGGATCACCGCCGCCGTGCCTGAGGCGCAAGGCGGCCAACTGCGCCAAGGTCAATCGGTCGGCGTTGCCCTGGCGGCCTATCCCGGCGAGATGCTGCGGGGAACGGTGCAGGCCATCCTGCCCCAGGCCCAGGGCGAGACCCGCACGCTCCAGGCCCGCATTGAGTTGCCCAACCCCGGCGGCAAGCTGCGCCCAGGCATGTTCGCCACCGTCTCGTTTGATACCGACGCGCGCCCGGCCCTGCTGCTGCCGTCCGAGGCGGTGATCCGCACCGGCTCGCGCGCCATCGTCATGCTGGCCGGCGACAACGGCCGCTACCAGGCCGTCGAGGTCAAGATCGGCCGCGAGTCGGGTGGCCAGAGCCAGATCCTGGCGGGCCTGAGCGCCGGTCAGAAGGTGGTGGCCTCTGGTCAGTTCCTGATCGACTCCGAGGCCAGCCTGGCGGGCCTGCAAGTTCGGCCGCTGGCGGCGGACGCCGCCATGGCGCCGATGACCTCGGCTGCGGCAAAGCCCGCCTTGGCCGAAGCGACGGGGCGCATCGAGCAGGTGACCAAGGACAGCATCACCCTCTCCCACGGCCCGATCCCGGCCATCGGCTGGCCGGCCATGACCATGGCCTTCCGCGCCGACCCGATGCTGCTGCGGGGTTTCAAGACTGGCGACCAGGTCAGCTTCGCCTTCGACCAGCCGCCAGCGAGCCCGACGGTGCGACGCATCGCCAAGCTCGGAGGCGGCGCATGATCGCCGCCCTGATCCGCTGGTCGGTCGCCAATCGCTTCTTCGTGCTGCTGGGCGCCCTGGCCCTGATCGTGGCCGGCGGCCTAGCAGTGCGCTCGACCTCGATCGACGCCCTGCCCGACCTTTCCGACACCCAGGTGATCATCCGCACCAGCTATCCGGGCCAGGCCCCGCAACTGGTCGAGAACCAGGTCACCTATCCGCTGGCCACCACCATGCTGTCGGTGCCCGGGGCCAAGACGGTGCGCGGCTATTCGTTCTTCGGCGACAGCTTTGTCTATGTGATCTTCGACGACAAATCCGACCTCTACTGGGCTCGCTCGCGGGTCCTGGAATATCTCAACCAGGTCCAGGCCCGCCTACCCGAAGGCGCTCGCCCGGCCCTGGGTCCCGACGCAACAGGGGTCGGCTGGGTCTATGAGTACGCCCTGGTCGACAAGACCGGCGGTCACGATCTAAGCCAGCTTCGATCCCTGCAGGACTGGTTCTTGCGCTACGAGTTGAAAACCCTGCCGGGCGTGGCGGAGGTCTCGGCGATCGGCGGCATGGTTCGGCAATATCAGGTCGTCCTCGATCCGGTGAAGCTGGCTGGATACGGCGTTACCCACAGCCAAGTCGTCGCCGCCCTGAAAGGCGCCAACGCCGAAACCGGCGGCTCCGTCCTGGAACTGGGCGAGGCAGAATACATGGTCCGTGCCACCGGTTATCTGAAGACCCCCGAGGACTTCCAGGCCGTTCCGCTGAAGACGGCGGCCGGCGGGATCCCGGTACGGCTTGGCGACGTGGCGACCATACAGGTCGGTCCGGAGATGCGGCGCGGCATTGCCGAACTGAACGGCCAGGGTGAGGTGGCCGGCGGGGTGGTGATCCTCCGCTCGGGCGAAAACGCCCGCACCACCATCGCGGCGGTGAAGACCAAGCTGGCCGAGCTGAAAAAGAGCCTGCCGCCCGGCGTCGAGGTGATCACGACCTATGACCGCTCGGGCCTCATCGACCGCGCCGTCCATAACCTGACCGGCAAGCTGCTGGAGGAGTTCCTCGTCGTCGCCCTGGTCTGCGCCCTGTTCCTGGGCCACCTGCGTTCGGCCTTGGTGGCGATCATCTCGCTGCCGCTGGGGGTGCTGGCCGCCTTCCTGGTGATGAAAAGCCAAGGCGTCGACGCCAACATCATGTCGCTGGGCGGCATCGCCATCGCCATCGGGGCGATGGTCGACGCCGCCGTGGTGATGATCGAGAACGCCCACAAGAAGCTTGAACGCTGGGCCCACGACCACCCGGGCCAGACCCTGGTCGGCGAAGCCCGCTGGAAGTTGGTCACCGAGGCCGCCGTCGAGGTCGGACCGGCGCTGTTCTTCAGCCTGTTGATCATCACCCTGTCGTTCATCCCGGTGTTTACCCTGCAGGCCCAGGAGGGGCGGCTGTTCCGTCCCCTGGCCTTCACCAAGACCTACGCAATGGCGGCGGCGGCCATCCTGTCGGTGACCCTTATCCCGGTGCTGATGGGCTACCTGATCCGTGGGCGTATCCCCGACGAGGCCTCCAATCCGATCAACCGCGTCCTGACGGCGGCCTACCGGCCTGCCCTGGACTGGGTGATGGGGCGGCCCAGAACGACCCTGGTCATCGCCCTGCTGGCCTTCGCCACCACGGCCTGGCCGCTGGCCCATCTGGGGGCCGAGTTCATGCCCAATATGGACGAGGGCGACCTGCTCTATATGCCATCAGCCCTGCCAGGGCTGTCGGCGGCCAAGGCCGGACAGCTCCTCCAGCAGACCGACCGAATGATCAAGACCGTTCCTGAGGTCGACAGCGTGTTCGGCAAGGCCGGCCGCGCCGAGAGCGCCACCGACCCGGCCCCGCTGGAGATGTTCGAGACCACGATCCGCTTCAAGCCGCGCGACCAGTGGCGGCCGGGCATGACGCCCGACAAGCTGGTTGCCGAGCTCGACGCGCGGGTGAAGGTCCCGGGTCTGACCAATGTCTGGGTGCCGCCGATCCGCAACCGCATCGACATGCTGGCCACCGGTATCAAGAGCCCGATCGGCGTCAAGGTCTCTGGAGCCAACCTGGCCGAACTCGACCGCATCGCCCGCGAGGTGGAGGGCGTCGCAAAGGATGTGCCGGGCGTCAGCTCGGCCCTGGCCGAACGGCTGACCGGCGGCCGCTATGTCGATGTCCGCATTGACCGGGCCGCGGCCGCGCGGTTCGGGCTCAACATCGACGACGTCCAGTCGATCGTCTCCGGGGCGATCGGCGGCGAGACCATCGGCCAGACGGTCGAGGGCCTGGCCCGCTATCCGATCAGCGTCCGCTATCCGCGCGAACTGCGCGGCAGCCTGGAGGGCCTGCGGACCCTGGCGATCCTGACGCCGGGCGGCGCGCAGATCACCCTGGGTACGGTGGCCCAGGTCGAGATCGCCGACGGACCGCCGATGCTCAAGAGCGAGAACGGCCGACCGACCACCTGGGTCTATGTCGATGTCCGAGGTCGGGATTTAGCCTCGGTGGTCGGCGACCTGCGTCAAGCCGTCGACCGACACGTCAAGCTGTCGCCCGGCGTCAGCCTCTCCTATTCGGGTCAGTTCGAATATCTGCAGCGAGCGGCCGACCGGCTGAAGATCGTCGTGCCGGCCACCCTGCTGATCATCTTCGTCCTGCTCTATGTAATCTTCCGCCGGTTTGACGAGGCGGGCCTGATCATGGCCACCCTGCCCTTCGCCCTGACCGGGGGGATCTGGACGCTCTATCTGGCTGGTTTCCACCAGTCGGTGGCTACGGGGGTCGGTTTCATCGCCTTGGCCGGGGTCTCGGCCGAGTTTGGGGTGGTGATGCTGATCTATCTCAAGCACGCCATGGACGACTTGGGCCCCGACCCCACAATGGATCAGGTCGAGGCCGCCGTGCGCGAAGGCGCCCTGCTGCGCGTGCGGCCCAAGGCCATGACCGTGGCGGTGATCCTGGCCGGCCTGGCCCCCATCCTCTGGGGCCATGGAGCGGGCTCTGAAGTGATGAGCCGCATCGCCGCCCCAATGATCGGCGGCATGCTCACCGCCCCCCTGCTGTCGATGTTCGTCGTGCCCGCTGGCTATCTGCTGCTGCGCCGCCGGCAAGCCCGAACCTCCCCTTCCACTTCCACTTCCACTTCCACTTCCACCTCAGCCTAAGGAGATTTGCTGATGAAGACCCTGTCCCTCACCCTCGCCGCCCTGCTGGCGACGACCAGCCTGGCCGCTTGCGGCCGCAAGACCGAAGCGCCCGCCGCTCCGGCCGCGCCGGCGCCCGCCGCTGCGCCTGCTCCGGCCGCGCGCGGCGACATGGCCGGCATGGACATGGCGCCGGCCGACAAGATGGCCAAGGGCGTCGGCGTGGTGACGGCGATGGACAAGACCATCGGAACGATCACCCTCGACCACGAAGCCATTCCCGAGGCCGGCTGGCCAGCCATGACCATGGGCTTCAAGGCCGCTCCGGCCCTGCTGGACGGCGTCGCGGTCGGCGACAAGGTCGCCTTCGACCTGAAACTCCATGACGGTTCGGGCGAGGTCACCGCCATCGGCAAGCGATGACCTTCGCCTTGGCGGGAGCGCATGCGTTCCCGCCTCGCAATCGCCGCCTTCCCATCGGACCGCCATCCTGCCGCCTCGGGCTTCCCGGCTGCCCTCCAGCAAGGTCTTGATCCCATGTCCCGCTCACGCCTGACCCTCGCCGCCGCCGCGATCCTCACACTGGCGGCCTCCCCCGCCCTGGCCCATCCTAAGCTGCTGTCGGCCTCGCCGTTCGCAGGCGGGGTCAGCGGCCCGACCAATCGCCTGACGCTGCATTTCAGTGAGCCGCTGGTCGCCAAGTCCTCCAGCGCCGATCTGACCGCGACCAGCATGATGATGGGCGGCAAGCCGATGGCCCATGTGATGAAGGTCGACGGCGTCGCCGCGGTGCTCGATCCGGCCGACCACAAGACCCTGCTCCTGACCCTGAAAGCGCCGCCCACGGCGGGGACTTACAAGGTCGACTGGCATGTCGTGTCGACCGACACCCATCGCCTGAAGGGTGACTACAGCTTCACCGTAAAATAGGCCGACGATGGACCTCGTCAACATCCTGGTGCGGCTGCTCCAGTACGGCGCGCTGCTGCCGCTGTTCGGACTGACAGCGTTCGCGATCCATGCGCAGGACGCCCAGAGCCGCAGGGACCATCGACAGGTCGTGATCGTGTTGACCGCCATCGGCCTGTTGACCGCCCTCGCCTCGGTGCTGATCCTGGCGGCGATGATGAGCGGCGACCCGGCGGGCGCGGCGGATCCCGCCACCCTCTCGGCCGCGATCATCGGCACGTCGGCTGGCCGCGCGGGCCTGCTGCGCGTGGCGGCCTTGGCGCTGCTTCTCGGCTTGGTCAGACTCGGCGGTCCGCTGTCTCGACTGATCTGCGCCGCTGTGGCCTTGGCCACCCTGGCCTGGGCCGGTCACGCCGCCGGTGGCGAAGGCCTGGCTGGCGCCCTTCATCTGTCGGCCGATGTCCTGCACCTGTGGGCCGCAGGGATCTGGCTCGGAGCCCTGGTCGCCTTCTGCGCCATGGTCGCCGCAAGACGTCCTGACCCCGCCGCCACGGCTGACGTCCTGGCGGCCCCAACGGAGCGGTCCAGACCTTCGCCCTCGCCGACAAAGGCGCCTTCCTGGAGTCGGTCGAGGCGATCCCCGAACCCCATGGGTTCGATGCACGGCTGTCGATCGCCCACGGCTCGCACGGCCACGACTTCGACGTCATCTTTGCCGAACATGACCATGATCAGGGCCATGACCACGGCGGCCCGGACGTTTCGGACCCCGGCTACCAGGACGCCCACGAGCGCGCCCACGCCAACGACATCAAGCAGCGTTTCGCCGGTCGCGATCTAACCACGGGGCAGATCATCCTGTTTGGCCTGACCGGCGGGTTGATCCCCTGCCCGGCCGCCATCACGGTGTTGTTGCTGTGCTTGCAGCTCAAGCAGATTGCGCTCGGCGCGACCCTGGTGCTGTGTTTCTCGATCGGCCTGGTCATCACCATGGTCACCGTCGGGGTTGTGGCGGCCCTGGGTATGCGTCACGCCGAAAAACGGTTTGGGAGCGCGTTCTCGACCTTCACGCGTCGCGCGCCCTACGCGTCAGGCGTGCTGATCACCGTCGTCGGCCTGATCTTGGCCGTGCAAGCCGTGCGGCTCTCTTGGCTTAAGGCGTCGCCGCGACGCCATCGCCGGGCACGCCACGCCATCTGCCGAGTCTACGCTACGGGGCGACTGACCCCTGATAAACTTGGAACCACAACTCCGGCGACGAGGCCTAGTTGCCAGGTTTTCGTCGACACTCGGGTCACGTTGCAACTGACCGCAGCCTCTTGGTAGGGCACGACGCATATTTGTAGCGACCAGCGAAGCGAAAAACTCTGCCTGTTATTGGCTAAATGGCGCTGGCTTCACCAATTTAGCCATCGGCAAAACGCGTCGCTTGGCGAAGCCTAGTGCGGCCAATCCTATCATTTGACTTGATACTATGCGGAGTGCGCCACAGTTCGGCCAGTTGGTGAACCAGCCGGAGATCGTGGCGTTCTCGGCTGAGGCGTAAACGCCGTGGGTGGGAAAAGCCGTTGTCGCAATCGTCTACAGCAGTCGTCGCCGCGCGCGACCTGACCCCCGCGGGCATCGAAGCTGAAAAGCTGAATTTCGCCAGCGACCTCAAGATCTTGACGCCCACCCTGCGGCGGTACGCTCGCTCACTCTCGGGGTCCACCGACGCCGCCGAGGATCTTCTTCAAGACACGCTGGAAAGGGCTTGGCGCGCCCGGGAGCGATACGACCCAGCGCGCGGCCTGCGGCCTTGGCTCGCGACCATCATGCGCAACCGCTTTTATGACGTGGTGAGCGCCAGCCGGGACACGATCCAGGATGTTGATGGAAAATACGCGGCAGAGCTGTCGGTGCTGCCCACTCAGCTCTTCAGACTGGAAATTGAGGGCGTTATTCTCGCGATTGACGCCCTGCCTGCTCCTTACCGCGAAGCCATTTACGCCATCATCTTGCAAAGCCTAAGCTATGAAAGCGGCGCTGCGCTCATCAAATGTCCGATCCCGACGCTCAAAAGCCGGGTGCAGCGGGGCAAGTTGATGCTGCAGAAAAGCGTACTGGCTTAGCCGTGGTGCGGTACGCCGCGCGCGCAATGGCGTTAGACGACCGGTGCGGGCCTTGTTTTGATAGCAGACGTCGTCGTTTCCGCCTGCGTCCTTGAGGCGGCGCCCACCCTCGGCTGAATAATAATCGTCAAGCTGAACCAGGGGAGACCTGACGCCCTATAGAATTTCGGCCGCGGCACAATCACGAAGTCCTAATATTCCCAAGTCCCCATGCATCTTCATCGCCCCATCGTTCGTATCTGGCACCAAAGCTGACAGATGCAATGCTCTGTCGCCACGATTTGGGGCCGAAGGTGTCCGACGACTTTCGAGACCAACTTATCGCATTGACGCCAAAGATACGCGCCTACGCGATGTCGCTAACGCGCGCGCGTCATTGGGCGGACGACCTCGTGCAAGATACCTTGGAAAGAGCGTGGCGGGCCCGAGCCAGTTTTCGTCCTGAATCCGATTTACGGATCTGGCTATTCACCATCCTGCGAAACCGCTTCACCGACGGATATCGCCGCCAGCGGCACACGGTGCAAGATGTCGATGGCGAGCATGCCATTCGCCTGAGTTCGCCCGCCGAGCAGAACTGGCGCCTGCAATATGGCGACCTGCTGGCGGCGATCGAGCGATTGCCGCCCGACAGCCGTTCCGCCCTCGTCCTGATCAGCGGCGCGGGGCTGACGTTCGAGGAGGCGGCAAAGGTCTGCGGTTGCCCCGTCAGTACGGTGAAAAGCCGCGTCCAACGCGCCCGACGCCTGCTGATGGAATTCGTCGATATCGCGCCCGCGCGAAAAGCTCGACGAGCGACGCGGGGAGACGAAGCGGCCTCCGCAAAATCGACCGAAGCTTTTCTCCAATGATCGCTCGGGGCCGCACCTTACGCCTGCGCCGCTGGGGCATTAGCCTGATCGTCATCGCGTTTCACTTCGTTGTTTTCGCGGCGATGTCGCTCGGCCCCACGGTTGTTCCCACGCCACAAGCCGAGCCGGGCGTGCTGACGGTCGCACTGTTTGACAGGCTCGCACCGCGCGCCACGCCGACGCCCGAGACGCCGACGCCGACCGAGCCCCTGCCCGACCGTCCGCCCAGTCCGACCACGGACGACAAGCCTGCTTCCGCGCCGCTACTCGCACCAACCCCCGCGCCCCTGGACGTGGTCGCGGTGGTGCGCGAACTGGCGGTGGCCGATCCCACCGCGCAGCCTCGCCCCCTGTCGCACGCCGCCGCGTCGCGTCCCGAGGCGGCTGTGACCGTCAGTCAAACCGCCGACAGCGCATCGACCTGCCAGATGACCGAACAGCTGCAGGCGCGCCTGGCCGCCGATCCGCAAGTGTTGGCGGCCTTGGCCCGCATACCGCGCGACGCCAGATCGGTGGCCAACGCGCTGATGCTATGGGATGGCGCGTGGGTCGGAACAGACCAGCGAGAGACCGCCCAGGCCCTGACGACGCTCCAGGCATCCATCGCCGCGGCGATCGAAACCGCCTCGCCCGATTGCCGGAGCCTGCCCGTACTCGGCCCACGCCTGCTCTCCATCCCCGACGCCAGCGGCGCCACCTTGCTTGTGATCGGATCGGGCGCTTGGCATTGGGACGATCTTTTGACGCAGCAAACTTCCAAGCTCGGCTAAGCTAGAAAACCTTTTAAAATCAATGCGCTGCCAATCTTGGCGAAATATTGACGAAAGTTTCAAGCCGCCTGCGTCCGTCTGCGGAGTGCAGCGTATCTCAGATGAACCGTGTAGTGAGATCCGGCCTCCCGCCGACCCGCCGCGACGGTGAACGTGTGTTTCGCACGATCAAAGAGGGCGGTCATGAAGAGACGTTATGGATTTGGACTTGCGACGGCGTTCGCGGCCCTGATGGTTTTCGCAGCCGGGCCCAGCGTGGCGTCCAGCCACCGGGAAGCGCCGGGCATCACCAAGACACCGAAAGTCGACGGGACCGATTTCTATATGTTCCGCAGCTACGCGCCGGGCCGTGAGGGCTTCGTGACCTTCATCGCCAACTACATTCCCCAGGGCGGACCCGGCGAAGGCCCTAACTATTTCACCATGGACCCGGACGCGGTCTACGAGATCCATGTCGACAACGACGGCGCCGTCAACGGCGGCGCGATGGAGGACCTGACTTTCCAGTTCAAGTTCTCCAACACGCTGCGCAATGACACCGGCCTTACGCTGAACGTCGGCGGCAAGACCCTCCCGATCCCGCTGCGCCACGTGGGGCCGATCAGCGCGACAGACGACCCCAATCAGGGCGAGCAGGAATCCTATACCCTGACCGTCATTACCGGCGATCGCCGGACTGGAACACGGGCCAGCGCCACTAACGCGGCCGGCGGCGGCCTGAGCTTCCGCAAGCCGTTCGACAACGCGGGCAACAAGTCGATTCCGAACTACGCCAACTACGCCAACCAGTTCATCTACGACGTCAATCTCCCGGGCTGCGCAACGGCCGCCAAGGTCTTCGTCGGCCAGCGCGCCGAGGCCTTCGCCGTCAATCTGGGCCCGATCTTCGACCTGGTGAATTTCGTGCCTATCGAGGGGGCCAGCGCCCCTGGCGCCAACGACAACGGCGGCTTCCCGGGCGGCATCAAGCAGAGCGCTGACAACCAGGAACTGATCGGCAAGAAGAACGTGACCTCGCTCGCGCTCGAAGTGCCGATCGCGTGTCTCACGGGATCGGGCAACGGAACGATCGGCGCCTGGACGACAGCCAGCCTGCCGCAAGCCCGCCTTCTCGACCCATCGCCGACCTATCAATCGACGGCCACTCAAGGCGGCGCCTATGTGCAGGTCTCGCGCCTGGGTGAGCCCCTGGTCAACGAACTGGTCATCGGCCTGCCGCAGAAGGACCTGTTCAACGCCGCCAAACCTACCCAGGACGGCGCCCTGGCCGACTATGTGACCAATCCCACCTTCCCAGCGATCCTGGACGCTCTGTTCCGCGCTCCGGTCAATGCCACCCTGGGCACAAACTTCACCAACCTCGCGCCTAACAACTTCCCGCGTGCTGACCTGGTGGCCACCTTCTTGACGGGCATCGCCACGCTCAATCAACAGAAGACGGTCACCCCGTCCGAGATGCTTCGGCTGAACACCGGCGTAAATCCCACGCCGCGCGCCACCCAGAGCTCCTTCGGCGTGGTTGGCGATGACCTCGCCGGCTACCCCAACGGTCGTCGCCCCGGCGATGACGTGGTCGACATCACCCTGCGCGTGGCCATGGGCCGCCTGTGCCATCCCGTGCCGATCAACCACGTGCAGACCGATCTTAAGCTGTGCACGCCCGCGAACGCGCCGACCGGTATGGTCGCCTACACCGATGGCGCACCGAGCAGCGCGACCACCCTGGCCGCGACCTTCCCCTACCTCAACACTCCGCTGCGCGGCTCTCCGCGTCCGCAGACCCAGCCGTAGGAGAAACAGCGATGATCCGCATTCTGCGCAATATCGCCGTTATCGGGCTATTGGCGGCCAGCGTCGCCGCATGCGGCGGCGGTGGCGGCGGTGGCGGCGGTTCCGTGGCGGTGACCCCGCCGACGGCCAGCCCGCCGTCCATCCAAAGTGCGTTCGGGGCGGGGTTTGCGACCCTGTTCAACGCGGGTCCCAATACCGACCCAGCCAAGCCCACGACCGGGGACGTGATCGCCCTCAGCCTGACAACCGACCCGCTCAAGCTGCGCTAGCGAGCGGGGTTGGCCTACGAACAAGGCGGCGGCGCTCGAAAGAGCGCCGCCGCGATTGTATCAACTATCCGAGGTTTTAGCGCGAAGCCGAGCCGGGCTTGAAGGCAATCTCCGACACGAGCCGCCGGCCATCGCGTCGCGACAACTGCACCGCAACGTCTATGACCGCCCCGACATAGTCGACGATCTCGCCGCGCCCCAGGTTCGCGCCGGCTTGCATGACCATCAGGGCGATCTGCTCGACGGCGGCGCGCGGACTGTCGGCGTGGACCGTGGTGATCGAGCCGGGGTGACCCGAATTGACGGCCCGCAGGAAGCTATAGGCCTCGGCCCCGCGCAGTTCACCCAGGATGATGCGATCGGGCCGCATCCGCAGCGAGGCCTGCAGCAGGTCCTCGACACTGATGCGCGCCTCGCCCTGTCCGCCGCGCGCCGCGATCAGGCCGACGGCGTTGGGCCGATCTAGCCGCACCTCGGCCGTGTCCTCAATCAGGATCAGCCGCTCGTCGCGCGGGATGGCCTTGACCAGGGCGTTGAGGAAGGTGGTCTTGCCCGTCGAGGTGCCGCCGGAGACGATGATGTTCTTGCGGCCGCGCACCGCCAGCTTCAGAAAGGCGGCGATGTTGTCGGCGTCGAGCAAGGCCTGAAGTTCCTCGTCGAGGGTGGCGCGGGCGTCCAGGCTGACCCGGCGCGCGCCATCGAAGGCCCCGGCGGCGGCATAGTCGTCAATGTTCAGATCGGTGACCACGTGCTTGCGGATCGCCAGGGCCATGGGTCCACGCGTCGCGGGCGGCGCCGCGACCTGCACCCGCGCGCCGTCCGGGAGGCTGGCGGCCAGCAGTGGATGCTCGCGACTGATCCCCTGATTGCCCAGGGCGGCGATCTGAGTGACCAGGCGCCACAGGGCGGTTTCGGTGAGTTCAGGCGCGTCGTGACGCTCGAGGCCGCCACCGATGGTCTCCACCCAGACTTCGCCAGGCGCGTTGATCAGGATGTCGGTGATGTCGTCGCGCGTCAGCCATTCGGCCAGCGGTCGCAGATAGGCGTCGAGATAGACGCGCGGCTCGCCCACTCGAGCGTTCATCGCACACCGCCCACCGGCGAGAAATCCAGGTCGCGGGCCACGAAGATGCGGATCGGCGAGCCTTGTGGCACCTTGATGGTCGGCGAGATGTTGGCCGGCTGGGCCAAGGCCCCCAGGCTGGCGGCGTCCTGGCTGGAGCCGATGACGATCTGGGTGCTGGCGCGCTCCGAAAGACCCGCCACCGCGCCATTGACCACAGACAGCAGGATCGCGCCGCCGAACCGCTGGAAGAAGTGCCGATCGACCTGGCCATCCATGCCCGCCCGGCCCAGCGCATCGGCGCCCGACGAGGCGATCTGGATCGAGGCGCCGTCCGGCCGCAGGATCCGCGTCCAGATCACAAAGGCGCGGGACTGGCCTTGGGCCAGGCCGCTGCGGTACTGGCCGATGACCCGGCTACCGCGTGGGATCAGCACCGTCGAGCCATCAAAGCTGCGGACGTCGCGGCTGACCACGGCGCGGGTGAAGCCTGGGAGATCAGAACTGAGCGCGGTTTCAAGCACCGCCGGGATCATCGCACCCTGGGGCACAACCGACTGCGGATTGCGCAGCATGGTCGCCTGGGCGCTCTCGGGCTCGATCGCTCCGACGCGCTGGGCAAAGGCCTCGTCGCCATTCAGGGCCGGGCCGGTCGGACCGCCGGGCTTAACCTGGGCGGCGGCGGCGAGTCCGGTCAGGGCCGTGTTGCCCGCGCCGCCCGCCGGACCCTCGGCCAGATCGACGATCAGCGCGGGGGCGCGACGATGAACGCCCGGATCTATGCGCGGCGCGGGCGGGGGCGACCCGATGATCACCGGCACGGCGTTGTAGGCGGCCGCGACAGGGGTGGGGATGGCGCTCGTGTCAGGCAACAAGGGCGGCGGTGGCGGCAAAAGCGCGTCGCGGCCCGCCGTCTCGGCGACCAGCAGGGCCGGCGGCGGCGCGGAATCTATGGTCGCCACCGTCGAGACACCCGCCGCGCCCAGTTGGGCGTTCGCCAAGCGCGTACGGTCTGCGCGCTGGGCGCTGAGCCAGACGAACATGACGATGGCCAGGATGGCGGCCACGCCAAGGGCAAGCCACAAGCCGTTCTTGCTTTCCGCCCCCGCCACGGCCGGACGCAGGCTCTCGCCGATATCGATCGGCGGTTCCTGGTCACTGGGCAGAGGACGAGGATCGCGCGCGTCCACCATCAGGGCCTCCCGCCGGCGGCGGCGCGCGCAGTCTTGGCGTCGTTGGGCCTGGGCGCGTCGGCGCCGGCCGAGGGCTCGCGCCAGGCGCCGTTGATCACCGTGGTCACATCCTTGCCGTTGCGCAGCTGGAAGCGCGGCGCCAACTGTTCAACGACCTGAAAGCCGTCGCGAACGCTGTAGTTGACGATGCTTTCGGAGCCGTCGGCGGACAATAGGAACAGGGCCGGCGTCGACACACCTTCGGCCCACTGGAAATAGGTGAACCGGCCGTCGTCGAACACCAGAGACGGCAGGGCCGCGCGTGAGCCGGTATAGGTATAGGCCGTGTTGCGACGCTCGGGCGGCGGCGGCGGCGGCGGCTCGACACCGACGGCCACGGTCTCCAGGGGGTACAGAAAACGCACCACATAGGCCATGTCGGCCTGCCTGGGGCCGGTCGCCTTTCGCGCCACCATCTCGAAACTGTAGCGTCGCTGGTCGGTGACGACCGTCATGTTGGTGGGGGCCGCCGCCTCAACGGGTTTGATAAACAGCAGGTTGGCCTTGCGATTGGGGGTGACCTGCCACGCAAGCGCGTCGCCGATCGAGACATTCTCGATCCGCTCGCCGGGTGCGAACTCCAGCATCATCTGGTAGCCGAAGAAGCCGCGCAGCGAGACGACCTGATCGGGGTCGTACATCACCGTGCGGATGCGCGGGTCGGTGGCGCCGGGCCTGGGCGCCTGTACCGCTTGCGCCGCCACGGGCGAGAGGCTCGCCAGCACTGCGGCGATCAGGATCGCCCTCATGGCGTAACGCCCGCCTGGTCCAGGCGCACGGAGCCCGCCGCCGTCGCCTCGGCGTCGCGGCGATAGGACAGCACCTGGAAGCCGAACGGATTGAGGAACCGATCGCCCATTTTCATCGGCGCGCCGCTGTAGCGGAAGGTCATCACCGCCGCATAGGATCGTTGCTCACCCATGATCGCCCCGGAGTCGCGCCGCAGGGTGTCAAACCGCACCAGGGCCGTTGTCGGGCTCATCAGCGACACGCTCTTGATCTGTGTGCTGAGGATCGTGGTCGCCGGATAGAGATTCAGCGGGCTGGATGGCGTCTTGCGGTCCAGGCCCAGCTGATACTGGGCGCGGGCCGAGCCGGCGGACCACAGGGTGACCTTGCGATAGTTCTCGCGCAGATCGGTGGCGTCGAAGGTCTCGCGCGCTAGCACATATTGCACGACAAAGGCCTGGGTGACGGCGGCGTTCTGGGTCAGAGGGCCGGTCTGCAGGCCCCGTGAGGTCTCGACATAGCCGGTCTGGCGATCGACGACGATGGTGTAGGGCACGACGGTCTTGAGGGGCGCCATCAGGGCGATGGCCACGGCCTCCAGGACCGCCACCGCGACCGCGGCCGCCGCGATGATCCAGGCCACGCGCCGCGAGGCGCGCAGGCTGCCATGAATGTCGGACGCCCACGAGGCGGCCTGATCATAAGCCGCCTGCCGCCCCTTGAAGGGCGTCTTGCCGGGGGAGAAATCGTTCATCGCGCGCTCCTGCCGCCGGCGCGGATGCGTCGCGGGCTGGCGTTACGTCGGGGGGCCTGGCCAAGCCGGGGCTCGGCGGCGAAGGTCGGCGCGGCGCCGCGATCGATCACCGTCGTGACCGAGGTCCGCCGGTCCGTGCTGGCGCCATCGCTGGCCATCATCTGGATGTCCCGGCGGTCAAGGGCGGCAGCGGCAGCGGCGATGCGCACCGCGCGTGGCTGGCTGACGATGACATCAGCATTGGCGTTCGTGGCCGCCTGGTCCGAGGGCGTCGGCGCCTTGCGGGCCCGTGGTAATCGAAGGCCGTTGGCGATCATCGCGCCGGCGATCAGGGCGCCGACGGCGACACCGGCGAACACCAGGGCCAGGACCAGCACGCCATAGACCGGCCCCAGCGGATATTGCTTACGAGCGATCACCTCGGCCAGCTGCAACAGGCTGGGCTCGATCAGGGTCAGGGCCACGCCCAGCAGCAGCACGATGGCCAGGGGCGCGAAGGCGAAGGCCAGGCTGGCGCGGAGCCAGCCCTCGAACACGCCCCGCGTCGTGTCGAAAAGCAGCAGGGCGATGAAGATCGGCCCCAGGGCCAGCAACAGGCCCAGCACGATCTTGGCCGCCAGCAGCACGCCCAGGCTAGAGAGCAGCAGGATGGCCGACGCCGCCGTCAGGCCAAAGGCTCCGAAGCCCGCGCCGCCGATCAAGGGTGAGGCCGTGCCCGGAGCCTGTTTGGCATATTCGGCGGCATAGACCTGAAGCAGGTCGAAGGTCTGTTGCAGCCGCGCGAACACATCGACTTGCGGCGCGGCGCCCTGGGCGTCTCCGCCGCCCAGCATGGCGTTGGCGATCGCCCGGGGACCGTCAAACAGGAAGGCGTAGACCACCGTCTGATAGGTGCTCCACTGGGTGGTCAGGGCCAGCACGGCGCCCAGCTTGATCATTGTCATGGCCAGGTCGCTGATGCGCAGTTGCGCGCGGCCCAGCAGCAACTGGTAGCCAAACAGCGCGACGAAAATGGTGAGCAGCGCGGTCAGCAATCCGCCAAGGCCGCCGGTTGGCGCGAACAGCGCGCCGTAGCTGCTCTCGACCAGGCCGCGCACATTGCAGTCGACCACCTGCAGCAGGCTGGTGACCAGCGGATCGTCCGCCTTTGGAACAGGACAGGCGCCAGCCATCACGCCCGCTCCAGCAGGCGCGGCAGCCAGTCGGCCGGCGCGTCGCCGACCTCGCCGCGCAGGGCGTCCAGCCGCCGCACGCTGGCCTCGCGCCCCGACAGCACCATCAGCAGGTCTGGCATGCCCGACAGGTTCAGCCGCGCCACGACGCTGTCATTGCCGTGCTTGATCAGGAAACAGTGGGCGGTGTCGGGCAGGGTGCGCACCAGGTCGAACTCGTGCGACGTCAGGCCAAAGCCGCCGCAATAGTCCACTTCCTGGGCCTTGGGATTGACCATGAAGATCTGGGTGGCGGCCTGCTCGATGATGGCGCTGGCGATCTTGCTCGACAGGGCGTCCTGGGCGCTCTGGGTGGCAAAGCCGATGATGCCGTTGCGCTTGCGGATAGTCTTTTCCCAGTCCTTGATCCGCGCCACGAACACATCGTCGTCCAAGGCTTTCCAGCCCTCGTCGATGACGATGATCGACGGGCTGCCGTCCAGACGCTGCTCGACCCGGTGGAACAGGTACATCATGGCCGGAGTGCGGGCGGCTGGATCGTCGAGGATCTGGGTCATGTCGAACCCGATGGTCCGCGCCTCCAGGTCCAGGCCATCCTCGGCATTGTCGAACAGCCAGGCGTAGTCGCCCGACCCGTGCCAGGGGGCCAGGCGCGAGGCCAGGTCGCTGACCGTCGGCCGGCGCCCGCCGCGGAACAGTTCGGCGAAGTGGCGCAGGCGACGATATTGCGCGGGCTGCTCGAAATTGGCGTCGACCGCCTCGGCGATGCGGGCGACATCCTCGGCGTCGAGAAGCTCGCCGCGCGAGGTCAGCAGCTTGGCGGTCCAGTCGGCCAGGAACTTGCGATTGATCGGGTCGTCGGCCAGCAGCAGCGGGTTCAGCCCCGTCGGCTGGCCCGGACGCAGCACGTCATAGCGGCCGCCGATGGCCCGCAGGAAGATCTCGGCCCCGCGGTCCTTGTCGAAATAGATGGTGCGCGGCGAGACCTTCTGGGCCTGGGCCAGCAGGAAGGCCATGACCACGGTCTTACCCGAGCCCGACGGGCCAATGACAGTGAAATTGCCCAGGTCGCCCTTGTGGAAGTTGAAATAGTAGGGCCCGGCCGAGGTGGTCTCCAAGGCGGTGATCGCCGGACCCCAGTGGTTGCCGTCGGCCTGGCCCACCGGGAAGTTGTGGCAGCTGGCCAGGCCGGCGAAATTGCCACTGGAGATCAGGGCGCGCCGAGCAATGTCCTTGAAGTTGCCGGGGAACTGCGCCCAGAAGGCCGGCTCCAGATTGACGTCTTCGCGGACAGCGATGATCCCTAGCTCGGTGAAGGCCGATTGCACGTCGGCGGCGGCCTCGTTCAACGCCGTCAAGCCGTCTGCCTTGACCATCACGGTCAGGTGATGCTCGCCGAAGGCCGAGCGGCCAGCCGAGACGTCGTCCTTGGCGGTGATCAGGTCGCGGCGCAGGCTGAGGGCTTCGTCGTCGGCGGCCCGCATGCGACGCAGCGCCAGGTTCATGCGGTCCAGGGTCATCTGCCGGTCGACGAAGCCAAAGCTTTCGGTCAGCACCATCTCGTGGGGCAGCCGCAAAAGATCGTCGAGCATGCCCGGCGCGGTCTGGCCGGGATAATCCTTCACGGAGACCATGGCCGCGAAGCTGGCGCCCATAGGGCCGGCAGGCGCCATCTCGATGGCGTCGGCCCCGAAACTGATCCGCCGATAGGGCAGGTAGAGGCCCAGGTCGGCGTTGGGAATTCGCACCGGCCGGGTCTCGCCGTTGAACAGCAGCGACAGGAATTCCAACGGCTCCGAGCACAGGCCCTGTGGCCCGTCATAGGCCGTCAGCAGCCGCGCGCCATAGGGGGACAGGGCCGCCAGCAGCGTGTCGCGCGCCGCGTTCAGGGCGCCCAGGTCGCGGGCCGCCGAGGCGACGGCCTCGGTCTTGTCGCCTGCCCCGCGCAAACCCGAGAACAACTCCTGCAGCCAACCGACCTTGCCTTGCAAGGGCCGGCGCACCAGGGTCAGGAACAGCTCGTTGACATAGAGCTTGCGGCTGTCGAGCTTGGCCCGCCAGGCCTCGTCCAACGACCGCGTGAACGGGTCTTCGAACACCCCGTCGATCTGCGCGTCCACCTGTCGGCGGATGATGTGGTGGTAGAGGGCGAAGCGGGAATTGGCGACGCCGCGCAGCATCGTCTCGCGCACCGTCTTGCGATAGTTCAGCTCGTCAGTGTCGGCGGTCTCGAAGGAAAAGCCTTTCAGGTGCAACACCTGGATCAGCCGCCCGTCTCGGGTCTCGATCGTGGAGTCGTCGACGTGGCGGGCATAGGGCAGGCGCGCCCCCGCCGCCTGTTCGCGTTTGGGGTCAGGCTTGCCGGTCAGGCGATTGAGTGCGACGGTCATCGGCTCAGGCCGAATAGGAATTGCAGCGCCAGAAGGCGTGGTTGCGCACCCGAGGACAGCGGCTGAGCTTGATCAGCCACAAGTCGAAGAAGCGTGGCTCCTTCAGGCAGCCGACATAGCCGATCGCGTGGATGACCAAGGCCGCCAAAAGCACCCAGAACGACTTGGTGATCAGGAACAGCTCCATCGTCACCACGGCGTTGAGCACGAAATAGCTGTAGGTGACGCCGGCGAACATCTGCGGCCGGGTCAGGGCGCCGAACACCGGCTCGCGTTCGAGCTGCGCCATGACCTAGCCGACGCCGCTGGAGACGGACTGGATACCGGCGACGATGGCCGCCGCTCCGAACACGATGAAACAGCCCAGGATCACCGTGGCGCCGCGCTTCCAGTCGATGCGGCCGGTCAGCATCATCAGGCCGGTCGCCCCGACTGCCAAGACCGCCAGGGCCGTGGCGACATTACCGAGCAAGGTGCCTTGCAGCCAATTGACCGCCGACAGGATCGGGCTGGACCCGGCCGGGTCAAGCTGCATCGACTGCGCATGGGCGACGCTGGCCACGCTGGTCGCGACCATCGCCAAGGCCGCCATGGCTGCAGAACGCGCCGCATGTCTGTGGTCACCCGCCATGAATCTCATCTTCCATCGTCGGCTTCAGCCCGTTGGCTGAGCCAGTCCATGATCGCCGCAACATAGGCGCGGGTTTCCTTGAAGGGCGGCAAACCGCCGTAGCGATCGACCGCGCCGGGGCCAGCGTTGTAGGCGGCCAGCGCCCTGACGATGTCGCCGTCGTAACGCTGGAGCATCTGGTTGAGGTACTTCGCGCCGCCGAAATAGTTTTGCGCCGTGTCATAGGGATCCACGCCTAGAGCGCGCGCGGTTCCCGGCATCAGCTGCATCTCGCCCACGGCCCCGGCGCTTGACACGACGCGAGGCCGCAGCCGGGACTCCCGCCAGGCCACCGCCTCCACAAGATCCGCGCTCAGGCCAGCCGCGTCGGCCGCCCCGGTCAGGGCGGTCACCGACGACTTGGCGCCAGAGGTTGTCGCCGTCTGCCGGTTCAGGGGCGTCGCCCCTTCGCTGAGAAATTGCGACGGCCGATCATAGGTGGTCACGGCGCCGTCGGCGCCGATCTCCAGGACCTGGGCCTTGGCGGCTTGAGCTGACATAGTCAGAGCCGTCACGACGATCACGGCGCTCATCCGACGCCATCGCCGCGTCTGGCCGCTCGCCGATGGTCCCGCCATAGATCCCTCACAGCCCCGCTCATTCGAGATACGGCGACGAAGGCCTAGAGTTTCAGCCCTCGAAAAATAAGTCCGTAGCGGGTGTCTAGCGCGGGAAGCCAAAGCTGAGGCTGGAGAAGGTGGTGTCGAAATCGCCGCGCGGATCCTTGATCGGCTTGGTCCAGATCACGTTGAGTAGCCACAGTCCCCTCAGCGGCACGTCGAAGGCGGCGCGGCCGGCGCTGTCGGTCTGCTTGACCGCCAGAGGCCGCATGTCAAAATCGAGATTGGTGAGCTTCACCGTGGCGCCCGCCAACGGTCGGCCCTCGTAAAGGACCCGAACAGGCAGGGGCTCGCCGGGTTTCAGCGCGTAGGGATTGCGCTCGGGCACGATTTCCAGCGTCAGTCCCAGGGGCTTGGTGACCCGGGCGTCGTCGCCGGGCAGAGGCGCGCCGACCAGCACCAGAGCCTTGGCGCGGCGGCTGTAGATCTCGCGGCCTGGCGCGTCGGTCTTGCCTTGAGCCTGTCGCGTTTGAAGAGCCGCGGTCAGTCCCTCGGCCTTGGCGTAGTCGTTGAACCGGATGGCCGGCAGATCGCTGTCGGCGTGGTTGGTCTCCAGGGCGAGAATGTGTAGGCCGGGCGCAGCGAAGGCCAGCGACATGTCTTGCGCGCCGGCTCGGATCAATTCGGGACGTCGATCGGCGATCCCTTTTGGTCCGATGTCGCGCAACGTCACCACCCGGTCGCTGCTGACCCAGCGCTGGCGCGCCTGACCGTGGCCGACCTGGATCGAGACCGGGGTCAATTGCCCCGCCGCCACCCGGAAGTTGGTCGGTTGCAGCCAAAAGTCGTGCGCCAGCGCCACGCCGCCAGAGCCCCACGCCAAGGCCACCACCAAGGCCGCGCCGGAAAAGCGCATGCTTGAACGCGGCTTGGCATCCGATCGCACCCTGCGGCCGTAGTTGGGTGCAGGCGACGAGACCGTCGAATTCGGCATGGGCGTTTCCGAACGTCATTGGGGAACAACAGATGTACGGCGCGCCTCCCATAAAGGTTGCAGTGGCCACGACGATCTTCGTCGGCGCCCTGTTTTTCGCCCAGCCGGCCCTGGCCCATAGCGGCACGGGCCTGGCCGGCGGCTTCCTGTCGGGCTTCTTGCATCCGCTCAGCGGCTTCGATCACATGCTGGCCATGGTGGCCGTCGGCCTCTGGGGCGCGTTTCTGGGGCGACCGCTGATCGTCGCCCTGCCGGTGATCTTCCCGACCGTGATGGCGTTCGGCGCGATGCTGGGGATGGCCAATGTACCGATCCCGCGGGTGGAGTTCGGCATCGCGCTCTCCGTCGTGACCCTGGGCGTACTCATCGCGGGCGGGATCCGTGCGCCGGTTTGGGCCGCCGCGCTCATCGTCGCGGTATTCGCGATCTTCCATGGCTACGCGCACGGCAAGGAGCTGCCTTCGGCCGCCGACCCGATCGGCTACAGCGTGGGCTTCGTGCTGTCCACGGGCTTGCTGCACGTGGTCGGCATCGGCCTGGGCATGCTGCACAAGGTTCGCGGCGGTGTCGTGGTCACCCGGGCCGTGGGCGGGCTGATCGGCCTGGCCGGCCTGGGCTTTCTCTATGCGGCGATCATGTCGTGAGGGGCGGCGCGCTTCCTCCAGCCCTGCTCTGCGCGGCCCTCGCCTTTGCCCTCTCCTTCGCACCGGCGCGCGCGCGGTGGTCGGCCATCGTCGCTCTGATCGTCGTGGCGGCGCTGGCCAGCCTGGCCACCCAGGCGGTCGCGTGGCGAGAGGCGGTGTTTCTGGGCTGCTGGATCAGCGTGGTAATCGCCGCCGCGGCCGTGCATCTGCCCGCAGGCGTCGGACCACGGCTGGCCCTGGCGCTGGGGATCAATAGCGGTTTGTGGGCCGGGTTGGTCATCGCGGTCGCCGGCTCGCGCCTAGACCTGATCAAGGCGCTGCCGGTCGTCCTGCTGTGCGTGCCGGGCGCGTGGTTGGTTCGGAGCGGGCGGCGGATCGTGCTCAAGGTCGTCGCAAGCTGGCTGATCGCCGTGTCGGTTCTCGCCGCCAGCCTACCGCTTGTGCCCACGCCAGGCTACCAGGCCGACCACATGGAATAGCCGCCGCCCCCGTTCCGGAGGCGGCGGTCATCTCAGGCCTAGAAGGCGTATTTCACCGTCATCGCCAGGCCATGTTGCGTCGTCTCTTCGCTGAACCGACCGCTGTAGTCGACGCGCACCGCAAAGCGATCCGAGGACAGCACGCTAAGCCCCGCCCCGACGAGCGCGGCGTCGGCGTCATCCACAGCGGTCGAGCGGAAGGCGAAGGGCGCCAGGCCCGGCTGCTGCACCGTGGCGTAGAGGGTCTCGCCGAAATCGTCATCGTTGAAGTCGTGGACCCAGGCGATGCGGAACTCAGGCTTCAGCGTCGCGCCGCCCGCCTCGAACACGCTTGCAAGCTTGACGCCCAGCTGGCTTTCGAAGGCCTCTCCGGCGAACTCGCCGACCGCCAAGGCGCTGCTGCTGCCCTGTTCATTGAAGTCGTCGACCTTACTGCGCGAATAGTGCAGGCCAACGAAGGGCTCAACCTGGAAACCCATCATGTCGTAGGTTGCGCCGGCCGTCAGGGCGGCCGCTGTCGTCTTCAGCTTGGTGCTCGCCGTATTCACGCCCGCATAGCCGGGTCCGATCAGCACTTGCCGGCGAAGGTCCAGGTCCGCGTCGGTGTAGCTGGCGAAACCGTCGACATAGAAGCGGCTGGCGAAACCGAACGAGCCGTAGACGCCGCCGAATGCGCCTTCGCTGTCGGCGTGACCGCCCTGGGCGTCGAGCTTGGCGGATCCGTCGGTGTAGCCGCCAAACGCGCCGATCACGAGGGCGGGGGTAAGGGCGTAGTCAACGCCCAGCACGAAATTGGCCGAGTTGAGCTTGGCCTGCGACCGCTCGAAGGCGGCGTCATACTCCGTCGTGCTGACGCGCGCGTCAAAGAACATGCCCAGCTTGCCGCCGTCGCTCGTGGTCATGCCACCGGCGCCGAGGTTATCGCCCCCCCGGACATTGCGCAGATGGTTCGAGACGGCGGTGTCCTGGGCCTGGGCCGACACGCGTCCGATTTCGGGAAGATTGACATAGCTGGCCGGAGTGAGGGCGGCCAAACCGGCCGAGGTCCCGGTGGGGCTAGGGTCAAGGGCGTTGAACAGCTCGACCAGACCCGCTGTGGGCGCGGCGGCGAAATTGTCCAGGGTGGCGCCGACGGCGCTCTGGTTGGCCGTCACGCCCAACTGAGCAAACGGCGTCGGGGCGAAGGTCAGGCCGCCATAGGTCGTCGCGCCCGACAAGGCGCCCACGGGCGTGGCGACGCCGGTGGCCAGATTGATGCTGTAGAGGCTGGTGACCCCCGAGGCGGGGTTGGTCAGGGTGGCCAGCGCCTGGCCGGTCGAGGAGATGTCGAAGCCCACTGACGAGTTGGTCGTATAGCCCAAGGCGCCGACCGCGATCAGGGTTCCGCTATTGGGCGACACCGGCGCGCCGCCAGGGCTGCCCTGGGTGGCCAAGAGGCCGTCCGGCGTGATCACATAGAGCGTGGTCGGCGTGCCGCCGGCGATGTTGTTGCTGTAGGCCGCGCCGAGCACGCCGCCGGCCACCGTCGCGTCCGTGGCGGCGATGGCGCCGGTGTCGGGATTGAGCCGCAGGTTCTGACCCAGGTTGGTCACGACCCGGATGCGATCGACCGAGGGGTTGAAGTCGAAGCCGACCGCCGTTCCGGTCAAGGTGATCGGCGCGCCGACGGCGAAAGCCTGGGCGGTGTTGCGATTGATCACATAAAGCTGGCCGCCGCTGCCCAGGCCAAACAACATGCGCGGCGAGGCAGGGCGCGCGTCGATGCCGATCAGGGTTTCGCCGGCGCGCAGGCCCGTCAGGGCGCGGCTGTTGCGAAAGGTCCCAGGCGTGGCGCTGTCGAAGGTGATCAGCGTGCTTCCGGCGCCGATGACATTGAGGTCCGCCGCGCGGGCGGCTCCCGAACAAAGCGACGTGGTGGCGAGAAGCGCCGCGGCGAGGCGGCCGAAGTTGATTTTCATGATGGGCTCCCTGTCCCCGGGCGGAGCTGGACCGCCCATCCTGAACCCCGCCCCAGGGGCCGCGGTCCTTAGGGGCTACGGGGGCGCCTCGCCTGCGGACGACGGACGCAGCCACGAATACTGATCTGTGCCATTCGCGCCACAGCGCGAAAGGCACAGATCAGAAGCGATAACGGAGGCTGGCCCGCACGCTGCGAGGCTGGAACACGTGGTAATGGACGTCCTCGACGCCCTCGGTAGGTTCGCCGGCCAGCCGTGAGGCGTGATAGTAGTCGACATCGTGATCGTTGCTGTCGAGCACATTGAGCACGTCAACATACAGTCCGACGCGCTTGAGATCGCGCCCCACTCGGACATTGACCAAGCCCGAGCCGGTGGACTTGACGCTCTCGTCCTCGATCAGCGGATAGGGGCTGAAATAGCGGACCTGGGCGCTGGCCAGCCAGCCCGTTCCCGACTTTGCCGAGACCCCGGCGCTGACGACCAAGGGAATGGATCCGGGAATCTTGTCCCCGACCGGGTCGCTATCGCGAAACCTGGCTCCCGAATATGAAACTTCAAGATTGGCGTTCACCGCCTTGGCGGGGAAATAGTAGAGACCGAGCTCGACACCGCCGCGACGGCTGGGCCGGCTGACCTCGGTATTGCCAGCGTCCCCGACAAAGAGCAGCTCGGAATCCAGCTGCAGGGTCCAGACCGCCGCGGTGGCTTGCAGGCGGTCGCCCAGATAGACCCGCGCACCGACCTCGCCGCCAACCGAGCGAACCAGCGGTGTGACGGGCTGGGCCGGATCGCCGCTGACGGGATCGACGGTGATGGTGACGCCCCGCGCGTCGTTGGAAGGGAAGCCTTGGCCATAGCTGGCATAAAGCTCCAGCGGCGCGACCGGCTTGTAGACCAGGCTGGCCTTGATTGACGCCTTGCCGTCTTTAGCTTGGCCGGAATTGGCCGCAAGGGGCTCGGACCCGACGTCGAAGTTATAGTGGTCGTAGCGCAGTCCGACATAGCTGCGTAGCTTGTCGTTGAACCGGTGATCGTTGGCTACAAACAGGCCGACGCTGCCTTCCTTGACGCGGTCGTCGCGAACCAGATTGAGACGCTGGCGCGCGCGGGCGTGAAAAAGGCCCACTTGGCGGATGTCGTCGTAGCGCCCATCGACCCCGGCCCGCCAGCGATCGGCGCCAAGCTCCCACTGCTGCGAAACCTCGAACCCGTAGATGCGGCGATCGTCGACCTGTTCAAACTGACTGCCGCCGCGGCCGGCCCCACACCGGGCGGCGCCGGTTCACTGGCGGCCACCCAGGTTGGGGCCGCAGCGAGAACCGCCGTCATCAGCGCGAGGCGCATTAGCATCAGAGGTCCCACCGCGTTCGCATGAACTCCTGGACCTACGTTCACAACGGCGCTGGGACGCGTCGGCGCGGCTTTATTCGTGAACCGTCCTGTCATAGGCTTTGGTGGAGGGAGTGCCCATGGACCAGCGCAAGGCCTTGAAATCTGCGGGCTTGGCTCTGCTCCTCGTGCTCGTCACGCTTCCGCCGGCCGCCGGCCGCCGGCACGAGCGAGGGCGAGGCCAGCGTCTTGGCGCGAAAGGTCCTCGACTCCACGACGATCGAATGGTCTCAACCCTTCAGCGCTAGGGGAAGCGCCTACCGCGCGCCCAAGGTGATGTTCAACCGCCTTCCTCGCCTCCACCCCGCGCGCGCGGGCCGGCTATTCGCCGGGCGAGCTCGTGACCCTGGATCTCGGCGAACTGGAGGAAACTCGCGCGATCTTCCCAAGAGATGGCAACGCCTTGGCAGCCCTGATGATTGCCCATGAAGTTGCCCACCACGTCCAGTTCCTGGAGATGCGCGAGGGTCGCTAGATCCGTCCTGCAGATCCGGCCTACGAACTTTAGGCCGATTGCGCTGCAGGCTGGTGGCTGCGTCGCGCCAATGCACGGCAAGGCGCCGCTCAGGGCGCGCCACTATTCGCGACGCCCAATCTCGACCTACAGCTTCCTCGACTTTTCCAGACGCTCTACACGCTCAAGCATCGCCGGCTGTCGACACCATCGCTTGCGGCCGCGCGACGCCATGGCTCCGACGCCGACCGGATCGTCGCCTTCAAGCGGGGCTTGGCCGCGGTCAACGCGTCCACGTGTTGGCCGAGCGCCAAGACTTGAGGCGATCACTCATATAGCCGCCGTGAGGCGATGATCGCCGGCGGCTCAGACCGCGCCCGGGCGCCGCAAGATCGATCAGTTGCGACTTTGGCCCGCATCGGCGGCAGATCAAAGCGGAGGCGATCGCGCTACGCTCGGCCCACCTCTGGAACAGCCGCTCAACTATCGAGACGAGCAATCGCTCAGCGCAAGACGCAAGAAAAAGCGCCTTGACGGAATGGCTTCTGAACCCCCTCGAAGCCGTGACTTCCCTCGTCAACGAGCAGGTGACTAGCACTCAGGTCGCAACGTCAGGCGAGCGCATCCTTGGCAGTGGCTGTCGTCAGAGCATGGGCGTCACGTGTCGGACGACGGCGCAGGAAGTAGACGCCGGCCAGGCCCGTGCAAACGGCGCCGACGACGCTGGTGGCATAGGCGCTGGCGATGAAGAAGCCGAGCCAGTCCAACCGTACCATGGCGAAGTTGCGCCAGACCAGCAGGGCGACGCTGCCGAGATAACCCGAGGCGTCGGCCACGTAGATCAGAAAGCCCGCCGTGCCGATTTGGCCGCTGAAGGCGATCATCCTGTCGAACAGCATGGCGTTGAACGGCGTGTAGGCCATGTAGAGGCCCGCGCCCGTCAGGATCATCCAGGCCAGGGGCGACAGCAGGTGAGCCTGGAAGGCCAGGGTCGAGACGCCCAGCAGAACAAAGCCCGCGAGGATGACGCCGTGCATCACCAGCAAGGCTCTCAGATTGTCGCGCACCAGGATCACGGCGGCCATGACGCCCAGGGTGATGACCGCGACCGGCAACTCGCTGGCCGTGAACACGTCCGAGGCCTGACCAAAGCCCATCGCGGCCCAGATCTCGGCGGCGAAATTGTCGCGGAAGTCGCGGAACGCAGTCAGCAGCACATAGGCCAGGACCAGCAGCACCAGGCCCGGCGCGTAGGTGGCGAAGAACGCCCGGCGCTGCGCCCCGTCCATCGGCTGGCGGCGGACCCGGGCGGCCTCGTCGGCGGCGTTGGGCGGCGGCAGTTGGGTCAGGGCCCACACCGACACGGCCAGTAACGGCATGAACAGCAGGCCGGTGGCGGCCGGCATCCAGAAGGGGCTGACATGCTCCACGACCAGGAGCCATTTGCCGACCGACTTCACCACACCCGAGGACAGAATGAAGCTGGCGCAGAGGATCGCGCCCAGCACTTCGGAGACCCGCCGACCTTCCATGTAGCCGAACACCAGGCCCCAGATCAGGCCCAGCGGCAGGCCGTTGAGGAACAGGGCCGCAACGTTCCACGGGGCGGGCAGGATCGCGAACAGCACCAGGGCCAGCCAGGAAAAGGCGATCAGGCCCAGGATCGCCACGCCGCGCCGGGCTGGGGCGATCTCGGAGATCAGCTTGACGCCGATCATCTTCGATATGGCGTAGCCGGCGACCTGGGCCAGGACGAGGGCGATCTTGTAGTCGAGGACGAAGGCCCAGCCATCGACCGCGCCGAAGGTCGCCGCCGCGAACGGCTTTCGAAAAGCGTACATCGAGAAATAGGCGCAGAAGCCCGCCAAGCCGGCGAACAGGGTGAACGCCAGCGGGTTGGCTCGCTCCAGCCAGCGTCGAGGACCTGAAATCATGAAACGTCCCTTGATCGAGCGTTTTGGTCTATACCAAATCAGCGACAGCCAGATGACGCAGTCGCGGGCGCGAAACCACCCTTTTCACAGCCTACCGCACGCGGATATCGACGCTGACCTTCAAGGCGTCGTGACGCCAGTATTCGCGGTCGAACTCGACCACGCGACCTTGGGCGTCGTAGCAGGTTCGGATCACGCTGAGGCCCGGCAAACCCGACTTGACCCGCAGGGCCTCGGCCTCGTCGCGGGTCAGGGCGCAGGGCTGCATGTCGACCTTGTTGCGCGCCACGCCTATGCCATAGACCGATTTCAGGACGCTGGTCAGCGAGCCGTCTAAATCGTGTTCCACCAGGCCCGGCGCCAGGGACGCATCGACGATGATGCTCTCGATCAGCACAGCCCGGCCGTCGATCGAGCGCCGCCGGCGGATCCAGTACATCGGCGCACCCACGGGGCGTGAAAAGATCTGGGCCAGCATGTCGTCGCAAGCGATCTCAACCTTGCTCAGCGTCTCCGTCTCAGGCCGCCGCCCCTGCGCCTCGACATAGGACATGAAGCCTTCCCAGCGGGTCGGGTCGTAGACGACCGGTGGCGGCGAGACATACCAGCCGCTGCGGTCCTTGCGGTAGATGACCCCCTCAGCCTCCAGTTGGAACAACGCCTCGCGGATGGTGCCGCGCGCCACACCGCCGCCGATCTGCATCTGGCGCTCGGACGGCAGGCGCTCACCCGGCTTGAACTCGCTACCGGCGATGCGCGCGGCGATGTCGTCACGCACGCCGATATACTGGAGATCGGGCTGTTGCATGGGACGACCTGGCCAGCGGTCGAATCCCGCCACGGCCGATGATGGGAGGGCGCCCCTCCGGGGTCAAGGAACTGGATCAGACCACTGACGAGCCAGCTTGGCGCAAGGTCAAGCTTTCACGAAAGTTTCGTCCCCATCTACATCTGTCTGGTCTATACCAAATCGAATTAGGAGAAGAGCCATGACGACCGACCGCCGCTCTTTCCTGCGTTCTGCGGTGGGCGCCGCCGCCGCAGGAACCGCTGGCCTGCTGCCGGCCACGGTCGCCAGGGCCATGGCTATCCCCGCGCGCCACCGCACCGGCACGATCATGGACGTCGAGCACGTGGTGATCTTCATGCAGGAGAACCGGGCGTTCGATCACTATTTCGGGGCGCTGAACGGCGTGCGCGGCCTGGGCGATCCGCGCCCGCAACGGCTGCCCGGCGGTGCCTCGGTCTGGCGCCAACCTAGCCGCGAACATCCGGACGGCTTCGTCGCTCCATTCCATGGCGACGCCTCGATCACCGACGCCTACACGGTCGACGGCGCGGATCAGGGCCACCAGGCGGCGACCGCCATCGTCAACGGCGGCCGCTACGACCAGTGGGGTCACTCGGGCGAGTTGCACAAGCG
This sequence comes from Caulobacter sp. DWR2-3-1b2, assembly GCF_049896345.1. Taxonomy (NCBI): domain Bacteria; kingdom Pseudomonadati; phylum Pseudomonadota; class Alphaproteobacteria; order Caulobacterales; family Caulobacteraceae; genus Caulobacter; species Caulobacter sp. DWR2-3-1b2. Next base: position 481,711 of record NZ_JAFCUC010000002.1, read on the forward strand.
GATGGTCTACTACAAGGCCTCGGACCTGCCGTTTTACCACGCTCTGGCCAGCGCCTTTACGATCTGCGACGCCTATCACTGCTCGACCCTGACCCAGACCTATCCCAACCGCCTGCACCTGTGGACGGGCTGCAACGGCGGTGGCAAGGTCGGCGGCGATCCGCAGATGAGCAACTACGGCGAGGACGAGACGCCCAGCGCCGACATGGCCACAGACAAGGTCATGGCCCGGGGACCGCACGACTGGACGACCTATGCAGAGCGCCTGCAAGCGGCCGGGGTCAGTTGGAAGGTCTATCAAGAGTACGACAATTTCGGCGACAACATCCTGTCGGTGTTCAAGCCGTTCCGCCCCTGCGCCAAAAACTCGCCGCTCTATGAACGCGGCCGCTCGTGGGTTAGCGAGGGCAAGACCGGCGCCGATCGCACGCGTTCGGACGGGGAGCAACTGGTCGAGGCGTTTCGCGCCGACGTCGCTGCAGACCGCCTTCCGCAAGTGTCGTGGATCGTCACCGCGGCCGACCTGTCCGAACACCCGCAGGCCGAGCCCTCAAAGGGCGAACATGTCTGCGCCAAGTTGATCAAGGCGCTGGTGGACCATCCGGAGGTGTTCGCCAAGACCGTGTTCATCGTCAATTATGACGAGGCCGGCGGGTTCTACGATCACATGCAGCCGCCCATGCCGCCGCTGACGCCCGAGCAGGGCTGGAGCAGCGTGTCGGTGGCCGGCGAGAGCAAAACCTATAACCCGCAGGACAAGGGCGTCAACAAGGGCGCCCATCCGCTGGGCCTGGGCGTCCGCGTGCCGGCGATCGTGGTCTCGCCGTGGAGCCGGGGCGGTTTCGTCTGCTCCGAAGTCTTCGACCACACCTCGACGCTGCAGTTCCTGGAGAAGCGCTTCGGGGTTCGCGAGGACAACATCAGCGACTGGCGCCGAACGGTGTGCGGCGACCTGACCTCGGCCTTCGACTTCGCCACGCCGAACCAGGATTGGACGGCCCTGACCCTACCGCAGACCGCTGACTACATGGCGCGCGTGGCCCGGTCCAAGACCGCCCCCACCCTGAAGATCCCCGACACGCAAACGGCCTCGACCCAGGGGGGGCCACAGCGCGGCGCGCGTCCCCTGCCCTATGCGCTGTCGGCCGACGCCCGGGTTCGCGACGGCGGCGTCTGGATCGACCTCGTCAATAAGGGACGCACGGGCGCGGTCTTCCAAGTGTTCGACAACACCGATCGGGATGGTCCCTGGCGCTTTACCCTGGCGGCCGGCGAAACCTATGCGGCTGGACATTGGAACAGCACGAGCCGCCCGCCGGGGCCCTACGACCTGACCGTCCATGGCCCTCAGGGCTTCTATCGGCGGTTCGCTGGCGACGCCTCGCGATCGCAGCCGAGCGTATCGGTCGCCGCCGACGCTCGTTCCCGCCTGGTCTTGCGCCTCGCCGGCGGCGGAGGCGGCTCGGCCAGTGTCACGGCGCTCATGAACGATGCCTATCCGCTTGCCGAAGGTGAAGCTAGTCAGAGCTTGGTTCTGCCCCCCAAAGGCGTGGTCCGCTCGGTCTGGGACCTGCGCGGCAGCGACCACTGGTACGACCTGACCCTGACCCTGGCGGACGATCCGGCGTTCATCCAGCGCCTGGCCGGCCATTTCGAGACGGGACGCGCCAGCCGAACCGATCCGGGCATCGGCCGCATGCGCCTGTGAGCCACGCGCCCAAGCCCTGAGCCAGTCCAACACCTAGTACGGATATTCGATGACCTCTCCTATCGCGGCCGATGCTTTCGTGGCCGAACTTGCCGACCTCTTCACCCAACTCGGCGGCCTCCGTTATGGCGAAGACGTCAGCCAGTTGGAACATGCGCTGCAGACAGCCCATCACGCCAAGGCCGACGACGCGCCGCTGGCCCTGGTCGCCGCCGCCCTGCTGCATGACGTCGGCCACATGATGCAAAAGGCCGGCGAGGACGCCGCCGACCGCGGCGTCGATACGCGCCATGAACACATTAGCGCCGGCTATCTGGCGCGGGCGTTCGGCCCCGAAGTGACCGAGCCGATCCGCCTGCACGTGGCGGCTAAGCGCTACCGGGTGGCCGTCGACCCCGCCTATCATGAGCGCCTCAGCACGGCCTCCTTGCAGAGCCTGGCCCTGCAAGGCGGCCCGATGAGCGAAGGCGAGCTCGAGGCGTTCCTGGCCGATCCTGCGGCGCAGACCGCCCTGCGGCTGCGCGGCTACGACGAAGCCGGCAAGGCGCCCGAGGCCGAGGTGGCCGGCTTCGAGACCTATCACGACCTTCTTCGCGATCTGATCGAGCGGGCGAACAGGGTGGGCTAGCGAGGCGCCTCGCCCCGACGGATTCGCGCCTCGATATCCGCCAGCACGGGCCCGAGGTCGGCTACGCTTTCGACCACATAGTGCGCGCCGGCGTCACCCAGCGCCTTCGCGGACTCCGCGATCCGCGCTGTGCGTTCGGGGTCCGGCAGGATCGCCAACGCGCCCTGCTCCAGGCCAACACCATTGCCCGAGGCCGACAGGCCGACCGTCCAGGCGCCGACCTCCAGCCCCTCGCCGATGCCGACGACCGCGTCATCGACCTTGACGCAGGCTCGCCCCGGCCAGGCGCCGAGTTCGACCAGGGCCTTCCACATCATCAACGGCGAGGGCCGACCCTGCGCCGTTTCGCCTGCGCAAACCACCACGTCGGGCGCGTAACCCTGCTCGGCGGCCAGCGGCAGGATGTCGGCCATCATCGGGCGCGTGTAGCCGGTAGTCGAGCCGATCTTCGCACCCCGCGCGCGCAGATCGGCCGCGATCTCGGCCGCGCCAGGGATCAGCCTGGCGCAGTCGCGAGCCGCCGCGCGCATCTTCGGCTCCACCGCGTCATGCAGACGCGTGACGTCGTCCTCGGCGGACGCCGCGCCGTGGCGTTCTGTCCAGAGCGCCGCGATGCGCGGCATGGCGAGCAGCGCCCTCACATGGTCGCGCTTGGCCCGGCCCATGTCGGTCCGCGCCTCGGCCTCGGAAATCTCGACCCCCGCCTGGCCGAATACCTCACGCAAGGCCATGACCGGCGCGCGACACCCAAAGTCGATCATCGTGCCGGCCCAGTCAAAGACGACGGCCTGGATGGGACTGCGTATCATGCCATGACTCCTTGGGGACGTGCGTACAGGTCGGCGATAACCTCCTCGCCCAGCCCGAAGGCGGTCGAAGCGCCCGTGCCGCTGGTCACGGTCACCAGGCGCACGCAAGGCAGCGGCGCTTCGACCAGACTGTGGCCGGCGGCCGAGGCATAGGTGCCGGTCCAGCGCTCCAGGACCGGCGGCGACGCCTGGCCGAACACCTGGGCGAACTCGTCCAGGATCAGGGCGTCGACATCGTCGCGGGCGAAGGGGTCGGGCGTGGCGGCATAGTGGTGGCTGTCGCCGACCACCAGCGAGCCGTCGGCGCTCTGCACCACGATCAGGTGGACGCCGTGCTGCAGGTGCGCGCCTTGCTCGGCTTCCAGTCGCGCACGCAGGGCGTCCGCCTGCGGCAGGGCGGCGTAGCCTAGATAGCGGACGAGGCCGAGGTCGGACATCACCGGCGCGGGCAGGCGCCAGCCGGGATCGGCCAGGCGCAACATCTGTAGCTTGCACCGCGTCACCTCGGCGCGGGAGAAGCGCTCGGGAAACAGGGTGACCAGGTCATCGCCCGGGCAAACAACGATGGCGTCGGCATGGACCACGCCGACCGAGGTTTCCAGACGCCCGGTCTCGACGCCGCGCACGGCGGCGCCGCGCAGGAAAGTCACGGCGTGTGCGGCCTCCAGCCAGGCCGCCAGGCGGGGGATGGCGGTGCGGGACTCGACGCGCAGATCGACCTGGCTGGTCAAGGCGCCCAGCACCTTGCCCTGCCCCGGCAGGCGGTCGCCGAGGTCGGCGGCCTCGCGCCAGCCGCAGCCCTCGGCCATCTCGGTTTCGAGGAAGGCCTCCAGCACGGCCATGGCCTCGGGACGGCGGGCGACCATGGTAAGCCCCCTTTGCAGCACGTCGATTTCGGCGGGGCCGGCGATCTCGCTCCAGACCTCGGCCGACCGACGGGCGCGTCTCCAGACCTCGCCCCGCGCCTGGCCCGTGACCGTCACGAAGCCGAAGTTGCGCACCGAGGCGCCGTTGGCCTGGGCGTCGCGATCGATGACCACAACCCGCTTGCCAAGCCGCACGGCGGCCAGGGCGTGCGCCAGCCCCACCACGCCGGCGCCGACCACCGCGAGATCGAAATGCTGTTCCAAGTTCGTCACCCTTCGTCCGCGACCAGGTGCTGCAGCACGCGCTTTTCTAGCACCAGCAGCGCGCTGGCCTTGTTGGAGCGCATGACCAGCCCGGCGGCGAGCGGCTTGGCGGCCTGATGCAAGGCGCCCGCCAGGCGCAGGAACTCCGCTCGTCCTCGGCCGCCGGCGCCATGCAGCGCGCAGAGCTGGCGCCAGTCGAGCACGAAGCTCTCCAGCAGCAGGCTCAGCCGCGCGGCGCGGGCCTTGGCCTCGACGGTGTCGGTGGCGACCGTCAGCTCCGCGCGCAGGTCGTCGATCAACAGCTGTACCTCGGCGGAGGGCATCACCGGCGAGCGATGGTCGCCCTCGGTGAGCAGGTTTGAACTGTTCGCGGGGTCCCAGGTCACCGTCCGCCATTGCGCGCGCGGCGGCGCCTGGCCGCAGGCGAATTGCCAAAAGGCCGCCGTGCCGGTGGTGTCCGCAACGAGATGGATTCGCTCGACGCTGGCCCTGTTCTCGACATGGTGCGGACGCCAGTTGTCGAAGATCCACGCTTCGCCGGCAGCCATGTGTACGTCTTGCCCGTCGCAGTGAAAGCGCACAAGCGGCGAGGTGATGATGGGGATGTGCACCCGCACCCGCGTATGCCAGTGGTAGTTGATATCGGCATGCTCGGGCACGCCCGAACCCGGCGCGAGGCGCATCAACCGCGAGCGGCTCCAGACCACGCCAAAGCCCGCGAGGACCTGGCGCAGATAGGGCATGCCCGCCAGCCAGGGCGTCGACAACATCTGTCCGTACACGGAATCGGTCTCCCCGCCGCCGGCGCTGATCAGCAGCGCCGCGCTGTTGCCGGGCAGGCGGTCGGGGTGCGGGGCCCACGCCTGGTCCGGCAAGGCCGCGACCTCGGCCTGCAGGCGCGCCACGTCAAAGAGCACCGGGAGCTGAAAGAAGGGTTGGGACAGCCGCATGCGTCAGTCCCTGTAGCGGGTCAAGGCGTCGCCCAGCGCGTCTCGCAGCGGGGAGAGCCAGGGGGCATAATGCCGCCATTGGTCCAGCCCCTCCCGGCCGATGGGCTGGCGCACCTGCTCGGAACTGGGCGTGCGCACGCTGCGCCGAGTCTTGTGGAACGCCAGGCAGGCCGGCTCGAACGGCAGCCCGCAATGGTCGAGCATACGCCGCACGCCGCCTTCAAGATCCTCGACCAGGTCCTCGTATCGCACCCTCAGCACGCGCCCGGGCAGCACGTCGTCCCAATGCCGCATGAGGTCGAGATAGGCGCGGTAGTGGCGGGCGATGTCCTCGACGCCATAGCTGAACTCTTGATTGGTGGTCCCGAACAGCTGCTTGAGGTTGCTGAAGCCGCAGGCCATCGGTTCACGCCGCACATCGATGATCGTGGCGCGTGGAAACATCAGATGGATCAGGCCGATGTGCCAGAAATTGTTCGGCATCTTGTCGATGAAGAACGGCCGGCCCAGCCCGCGATAGGTGCGGGTCTCGGCCAGGAAGCGCTCTCCGAACAAGCGGACATCCCCGGCGGTCAGGCTTAGCAACGCCTCGGGGCGTAGCGGCAGGCGGCAATCAGGATCGCGACCGCAAAGTTCGCCGACATAGCGGTCGATCTCTGTCAGTTCGTGCGTACCCTCCACACAGGAATGGGAGGCCAGGATCTGTTCAATCAGGGTCGAGCCAGAACGGGGCAGACCCAGGATGAAGATAGGCGTGGCATCGTCCACGCCCCAGCCAGCGCGCGCGGCGAAGACATCGGCTGTGAACACCTGCTTCAAGCGGAGGGCGCAGGCTTCCGCGACGTCGGGGCGATAGCGGCCGGCGGTGCGCCGCATCGCATTGCCGCGCTCGTAGTATCGCCAAGCGGCGGCGTGGTCTCCCCGGTCCTCCAGCGCCTTGCCCAGTGCGAAACACAGATAGATGCGGTCCATGTTCTGGACGGCAGGCTGGGATTCCGCATCGACCATGCGCGCGATGTCGTCGTCGATGAAGCGATAGGTCTTTAGATTGGCGAGGCTGAACCAGGCCACGCCGTTGTCCGGCCGCGCCGCCAGGGAGGCGCGATAGTCCGCGATGGCTTCCTCCCGCCGGCCCGTGATCTTCAGGGCGTTGGCTCGCCACAGGCGCAGGTCGGCGACTTCCGCTCCCGATTGAACCGGCCCGGCCAGCAGCGTCCCATAGAGATCGATCACCGGCTCGTGGTCGCCCAGGCCCACACACGCCGCGCCGTACTGCTTGAGGTAGTCGCGGTTATCCGGGTCGTGCCCGAGCAGGATTTCGGCCTCCTGCCGCGCCCGCAGGTGCTTCTGCCGCTGCAAGAGCACCATGGCGTAGTCGAGACGCGCGGCGTTGTAGTCGGGCGCGCGCTCGAGCGCCGCTTCCAGCATCGCCTCGGCCTCGTCGAGATCGCCACGTTCTTGGCGTATCCGTGCGAGCAGGCGCAGAGCGCCGACGTTGAGATGATCGTCGGACAAGTAACGGCGGATAACTTCCTCGGCCAGTTCGAGATCGCCATCGGCGAACAGGCTGTTGGCGGCGACCACTGCGGAAGGCAGCTGGCGCAGCGCGGCCAGATGCCCCGCCGCCGTAGCCGTCTGGGCGGCGTCGCCGTGCATGCGATAGAGTTGCTCCAGCATGTCCCAGCTGGCCGGCAGCGTCGGGTTGACGCGCACGGCCTCTCGCAACGCCTCGATGGCCGCCGGCGCATTCCCAAGGACGACGTGGCAGTGGCCGCGCTCCTGATACAGGCGGCTAAAGCGAGGGTGCAGCGCCTGCAGGCGTGCGAGCGCGGCCAGCGCTTGCGGGACGCATTGCCGAACGCGCAGGTCCCTGGCCTCCCGCAGCAAGGCGTCGCGGTCACTGGAACTCATCGCGCCGCACCGGCCAGCAGGAACGGCTCCAGCCAGCTCGGTTCCGGCTGGTCGGCGTCATAATACTCGAAGATCAGATGGACGCGGTCGGTCTCGCCGTCGTTGCGCACCCAATGCGGGCCAAGGTTGTTGACCTCCACCGCCTCGCCCGCCGGAAAATGGTGTTCGCCGCCGCCGAAGAACGACACCACCCCAGGGTTGGTCGATAGCGGCACGTGGATCTTGTGCGGCCACTTCGCCGCCGGATTGGCGTCGATGTGCGGGTGGATCACCCCGCCCGGGGGCATGCTGGCCAGCATCACTCGCGGGAACACCCCGCGCGCATAGCCGTAGTCGCGGACGGCCCGCGCCAGCACGGGCTCCAGCAGGCCGCGCCACTCTGGCCAGGCTGCTCGATCGTGGGACCCGCGCCAGTCGCGGGGGCTGTCGATGAAGCGCAAGACGATATGGCGCGTCACGTCCAGCACCTGGAACCTGTTAGGCTTGCCAGCGTCCTCAGCGTCCCAGACCGCCTCGGGGATCTCCAGCACGGCCGCCCGCAGCGCGGTGATGTCGACCGGGCCAAGCTTGCGGACGCCCGTCGTCTTGCGCGGGTTGGCGGCGGGCGCGAGCGGAATGGCGTTCATCGCAGGCCTTCGAACGAGTAGCCGAACAGATCCAGGTCCTGAGCATAGCGCGCGGCGACGCCGTCGATCAGGGTCTGGTCATAATAGGGCCGATAGTCGCCGCGCTGGCTGCCGTTGACGCGGTCGAGGGGCCGGTTGGCGATGCCGAGGCGCGCGCAGATCGCGTCATACGCCCCCTGCATGTTCTCGACGCGACCGACCATGTCGGTCAGCAAGGTCTCGCCGTCCTCGCCCACCAGCAGCGAAGCCTGTGGCTGGAACAGGACATGGCCCTCCGGAGCTTCTTCGAAAAGAAAGTGGCGCATCATGTCGCGCGGTCGACGCTGGAAGTCATCGCCGCCCCGCAGCATGAAGGCGCAGTACGAGACGAAACGATCGAACGGGTTGCGCACGAAGGCGAACTTGAAATAGCCGCTGAAGACCTCCTCGCCGAGATACGGGCGCACCTGCCGCAGCGACAGGTGACCATGCCGGATCGCCGCCAGGTCCTCCCAAGGGAACCGCTTGTCGACGAACAGCCCCACCTGCTCGACGTCCTCGTCGCCCAGTTGCTCGCGCAAGGCTTGCCGCACGGAGTGGGTGCCGGTCTTGGGTACGGCGGCGAAGATGAAACGGTGGCGGTGAGAAATGATCATGTTTCTGGACACACGGAAAAACGCCCCCTCCCTGGAGAGGGGGCGCTGGGTCTAGGTCGTCTTAGAACTTGTAGCTGAGCCCCATCATGTAGGTCCGACCGCTCTGGTTCTGGTTATAGAGATAGCGGTTCTGCCCCCAGAACTGGGTGTCCTTCTCATTGGTCAGATTGACGGCGTCCAACGACACCTGGAGCTTGTCGTTGATGTTGAAGAAGGCCGAGGCGTCCACATAGGTAGACCCCTCGAAGCCTCGCGTGTCGGCGCTCATGACATCGCTGTTATAGCCGGTGTACCAGCGGGTGCGGTGGCTCAATGAACCGCGGGCGCCCCAACGATCGGTTTCATAATAGAGGGTAATATTGTAGTTGGACTTGGAAATACCGGTGAGATCCGTGTTGGAATTCACATAGGTATAGTTCGCCACACCGCCTAGTTTATCGAAGGGCTCAGGCAGGAACGAGAACTGACCTTGCGCCACGAATTCGACGCCGGTCAGCTTCACTTTGTCCGAACTGTTGGTTGGAACGTCGAAATCGGTGACGATGGTGCTGCCCGTTGCACCCGGGATCGTGCTGTAGGGTACCCCCGTCTCGCTAAAGGGGACGTTGTGCAGGGTATTGGACGTGATGAAGTTCGTGATGTCCTTGCGGAACACACCCGCTGAAAGCAGGCCTGACTTGCCGAAATAGTATTCCACCGACAGGTCCAGCGTGGTGTCTTTGAAGGGCTTGAGGTCGGGATTGCCGCGCGACGCGGTGATCTCGCCGTTATCCTCATCCTGGAACGCGCTGCCCTTGGCCGCCATCGAGCCCAGGCTCGGACGGTTCAGATTCTGGGTGGCCGAGAAGCGCACCAGCACTTCGGGCGTCAGGTCCAGCACCGTGTTCAGGGCCGGCAGAACGCCTTCATAGCTGCCTTTCACGTCCGTCGTGCCGAGATAGGCGTAGCTGTCGCCCTGGATCCAGCCGGTGCTGTGGGTGTCGGTGCTGTAGCCGCGCAGGCCGATATTGCCGCGGAAGCGCTTGCCGAACAGTTCGCTGTCCCAGTCGGCCTGCACGTATTCGGAGATGGTTTCCTCGCTGGTTTCGTAGACATTCTCGATGTCCTGCAACGCGCCGCCTGTCCCATCGGTATTGGGTCCGAAGCGGTGGTATTCCTTGTACTTGGCGAAGGCCTTGGCGTAGTCGCCCACCAGCCACGACCCGGCGTTGTTGGTGAACACCGAGCTGATATCGGCCACGGACGTGCCGCGCGTCTTGGACCGCGTTCCGTTGACGTTGTCGTCATAGAAGAGGTCCCGGCCGCCCTGGGTGAACTTGTGGTAGGCGATCCCCGCGCGCACCGTCAGCGCGTCGGTCAGTTCATAGCGTGCGTTCAGCACGCCCTCGCGCAATTCCGAGTGGTTATTGAAACCGCGATAATAGAACGAATCCATCGCGTAATTGGCTGGGTTGGTCGGATCCCAGCCCGGATAGCTGAACGACGCCGATTGGCCGTCGGCGCCATAGTTGGCGATCAGGTTGCCCTTGGCCCGCATGTAGAGTTTGTCGTCATAGGGGGTCTTGTAGGTGGACTTCTCGTAGCCGACATGGCCGTCGATCGACAGGCGATCGGACGCATCCCACTTGCCGGTCAAGGCCAGCTGGTTGAAGCGGTTCTCGTTCAGCGACCGGCGGTGCTCGCTGCCGAAGGTCGTGCCGGTGACGTCGGTCTTGGTGACGTAGCCATTGCTGTCGACATCAAAGTCGTTGAGCACCGACCCCTTCTGGAAGGCGGCGGGCCAGACCGTGCCGCCGGCCGGGGTGTCCAGGGTGGTTGAGCTGAACCCTTTGATCGGCCGGGTGGCCAGGTGGTACTCGTCGCGGTGGGTGGTGAACTCGCCGTGCAGCGCATCTAGGGTGAACAGCAGATTGTCCATCGGGCGCCATTGCACGGCGGCGGTCAGGCCGAGACGTTCCTGCTTGGCGTCCCAGGAGGAGATGCGGTTGCCGTTGGCGAAATAGAGGTCGCCGGCCATGAACCGGGCCTGTTTGGCGGCGCTCAGATGCGAGATGTCCAGGCCGCCCTTCACCAGGTCCACCGCGTCGCCCTCCGCGACGCCCTTGACGATTTCCGTCTTGCCCAGGTGAGCGGGAGTATAGGTGTTGTGGCCCTGTTCCGAGGTTTCGCGCTTGGAATAGGCGACCGAGACCGCCACGCCGAACTTGTTGTCCCAGTTACGGCTGAACAGCGCGGCGACGCGGGGTTGCGTATCCTTGGTATATTCGTTGGTGCCCAGCTTCAGCGACACCGCGCCCTTGGTCCCCGACGCGTAGTCGAAGGGCTTGCCGGTGAACAGGCCCACCGTGCCGGCCATGCCGCCCTCGTTCTGGGCCGCCTCGAAGGTCTTCTCGACCTCCACCTTCGAGAACAGTTCCGAGGCGAAGATGTTGAAGTCGAAGGCCCGGTCGCGCGAGCGCTGGCCACGGCTGTCCTGGGCGGAGTCGACATTGCCCAGCACTTCCATGCCGTTAAGCTGCACGCGGCTGAAATCGGGGCCGAGACCGCGCAGTGAAATGCGCCGGCCCTCGCCCGCCTCACGGGTGATCTGCACGCCCGGCAGGCGCTGCAACGACTCGGCCAGGTTCAGGTCGGGGAACTTCGCCATGTCCTCGGCGACGATCGCGTCCTTCTGGATGACCGAGTCCCGCTTGAAGGCCCGCGCATCGCTCAGCGACTTGCGAAAGCCCGTGACGACCACCTCATCGACCAGATCACTGGCGGCCAACGCGCCGGAGGCCTGCTGCGCGAGCGCGAGCGACGAACTGGCGCTGACGACCAGCGCCGAAACGGTGGCCAGCCAAAAGTTCTTGCGGTTCGGGCACATGGCCCGAACAGGATATTGCTTCGACATGAGTGTTCCCCGCCCCAACTGGTATGGACCAGGAAACTTAAGCAGCTTGCGGCGACATCTGCGTGACAGTTCCCTGTCCGGAGCGCAGGAAATTTGCGCGGCCCGTATAAACATCAGCAGTGACAAGAGTAATGGCCGAGCAATTAAAGACCGGCGACAGCATGGCGCGCCGTGCCGCAGGTTAAAACTTGGCGGCGAGGCGCGTCTGGGCGTCCGAAAAGACTGGGATCCCCGAGTGGCTTATACCGCATACCAGCGATAGTGCCCATTTGGACTATACCAATACGAACTCACGCAACGTCGACAGCGGGCGAGCCAGGTGATCTCGACGTCCGAGTCTGAGCGGAGCATCCGGGCGATTTCTTGCCGCCATATGCCGGAGCGAAACTTGGCGGCGGGATAGAATTCAGCCATCGCCTGACCGCGGGTCACCATGCGGCCCCTAAAGCGCAGAATCGCCTTCGACCGTCTCGTTCTGTCGCCTCAACGACATCAGGCGTGGCTAGACACTGAGAACCACACACCTTCCGGAATTTTCCATGCCCCCAGTTGATCGTCGCGCCTTCCTGCTCTCGGCGACCGCCGCCTTGGCCTTGCCGCCCGCTGTCGCCAAAGCTCTGGCCATCGACGCGGACGTGCGCGCTGGCTCCCTGAAAGACGTGGAGCACGTGGTGATCCTGATGCAGGAGAACCGCGCGTTCGATCACTATTTCGGCGTGATGAATGGTGTCCGAGGCTTTGGAGATCGCTTCCCGATTCCCTTGCCCGACAGTTCGGGTTTGCACCACAAGACGGTCTGGACCCAGGTCAACGACACGGCGCAGGGCGGACCGCCGCTAGTCTCGCCCTTCCCGTTGGACACCCTCGCAACCTTCGCCCACATGCGGGTTGAGGGTACGCCCCACAGTTGGTGCGACGCCCAGGCGGCCTGGAACGAAGGTCGCATGAACCGCTGGCCGGCCGCCAAGACCGAGCGCGCCATGGGCTATTACCGCCGCGAGGACATTCCGTTCCAGTACGCGATGGCCGACGCCTTCACGCTCTGCGACGCCTATCACTGTTCGACCCAGACCGGCACCAACACCAACCGTCTGTTCCTGTGGACAGCCACCAACGATCCGTCCGGTCAGCTCGGCGGCCCCTCGATCTCCAACAGCCACGACAGCTTCGTCGCCGACGGCGGGGCGGCCGATCCCTATCGCTGGACGACCTATGCCGAGCGGCTGCTGGCGGCCGGCGTGACCTGGCGCATCTACCAGGACATGGCTGACAATTTCACCGACAACCCGACGGCCGGATTCAAGGCCTATCGTGACAGCCATGACGCCCTTCCCGGGTCAGACCCAAGGCTGAAGGCCCTGGCGTTGTCGACCCGCAAGCTGGACGGCCTGCGGGAAGACGTCCTGGCCGGAACCTTGCCGCAGGTGTCGTATATCGTGGCGCCGGCGGCAGATTCCGAGCATCCCAGTCCCTCCAGCCCGGCCCAGGGCGCTGACTACACCGCCCGGGTGATCGACGCCCTGACCGCCGATCCCAAGGTCTGGGCGCGGACCGTGCTGCTGGTGATGTTCGACGAGAACGACGGCTTCTTCGACCACGTCCCGCCGCCCGCCCCGCCCTCGAAGGCGGCGGACGGAACGGTTCTGGGCGACTCGACGGTCGACACCGCCGGTGAATATCATCTGGTGCGCAACCCAACCGAGGCCAAGGCCGAGCGCGACGCGTTGATGGGACGTCCCTACGGGCTTGGCCCCCGGGTTCCGCTGTATGTGCTGTCGCCGTGGAGCCGGGGCGGCTGGGTAAATTCTCAGGTCTTCGACCACACCTCGGTGATCCGCTTCCTGGAAACGCGGTTCGGAGTGACAGAACCCAACATCTCGCCTTGGCGACGGGCGGTTTGCGGCGACCTGACCACCGCCTTCGACTTCAAGACTCCGAATAACGCCCCCTTCGTCAAGGCCTTGCCGACCACAAGGGCTTTGGCCGACCGCGCCGCGGCGCTCAAGGACACCACCGTTCCGCCGACACCGGTCGCGCCGGCGGTCCCGACCCAGGCCACAGGCCCTCGCCCCTCGCGCGCCCTGCCCTATGCCCCGCGGATAGACGAGGGCGCGCGGGACGGTCGCATGGGACTGATCCTGGCCAATGACGGCTCACAGGCAACGGTGCTCCATGTCTATGACCGCCTGCGGCTGGACCAGCCACCGCGCCGCTACACAGTCGAGCCGGGCAAACGCGTCAGCGACGTCTGGCCCACCGGGGCCTACGATCTCTGGGTGTTGGGTCCCAACGGCTTTCACCGCCATTTCATCGGCGCGACGCCGGAGACCGACCCCATCCTGCGAGTCGAAGCCAGGAGAACCGCTGGCCTGGTCGGCCTGATCCTGCGCAACCCCAGCGAGACCAGCCTGACCCTGACCGCCACGCCCAACGCCTACAAGACTGCCTTCCGCCCCTGGAAGACGACGCTGGCCCCGGGTCGCGAAATCCGCAAGGACCTACGGGTCAAGGCCAGCGGCGGCTGGTACGACCTGTCGATCGAAGCCGACGGCTACCTGCGCCGCGTGGCGGAACGGCTGGAGATGGGCGTCGACTCCATCAGCGATCCGGCCATGGGCGGCATGGCGATCATGGATCAGCCGTTTCGCGGCTGAACAGCCTGACTTGCTCGAACCGGACCGCGGGCTCGCGGCCCGGCGCGCGACACATGGTTCGAATTGGTCACGAGGGGAGCCAGCCCTGGCCCTGGAGCGAAATCCGGCCTCACGGCGGGATTTTTCGTATCGCGCTTGGCGCTCGCTCCCGCTAATCAATCAAGCTCAACTTCCGGCCGAACCGGCCACAGCACGGCTGCGAATGGGTCGATCCGATAAACTTGCCAAGGCTCGCGCGCTTGAGCTTATGGGGGCGCGCAAGTATCTGAAGAGCATCACGCCCATGACGTCGGACGAGCCGAACGACACACCGATCGCGCGGTCGGCTCGAGGCTCTGGGCGTCGCCTTCGCGGCGCTGTAGCCCACTATCGCGGCACGGCGATTGTCTCCGGCCAAATCGCGCCGGGCGACAAGTTGACCGGAGAGATCGCCAACGCCGAAGCGCTCGACGTGTCGCGCAGCGCCTATCGTGAAGCGGTGCAGGTGTTGACAGCCAAAGGCCTCTTGGAAAGCCGCCCAAAGGCCGGCACGCGGGTGCTGCCGCGCAGCCGCTGGAATATCCTCGACCCGGCGGTGCTGGCTTGGGCGTTTTCCGCCGAACCCGACGTGGCGTTCGTCCGCGATCTCTTCGAACTGCGGGCCGTGGTCGAGCCAGCCGCCGCGCGGTTCGCCGCTGAGCGTCGCGACAATAACGATATCAAGGCGTTGAGGGACGCCCTGGCCAAGATGCGTCGCCACACCTTGGCCACCGAAGCTGGCAGGGCCGCCGACCGAGCCTTCCACGACGCTTTGCTGGGCGCCACCCACAACAACGCAATGATGGCGCTGAGCGCCAGCATCGGGGCCTCCGTTAGTTGGACCACCGAATTCAAGCAACGCACCCGGGGCCTCCCCCGCGATCCGATCCCAGACCACGCTAGGGTCTGTGACGCGATCGTCGCCGGAAATCCTGACGCTGCGGGCGCGGCCATGCTCGCGCTTGTCGAGCTTGCGTTGGAGGACACACGCTCGGCGATGTAGCGGCGGCGTCATCGGTTCGAGGATTCAGGCCGAGCGAGCGTGAAGCTGTCGATATCCATCCGCCCCTCGCCGCCGCTTGGATTGAAGCAGAAGAGGCTAAACTGTTCACCCTGAAAGGTGCCAGTGCGCCAGGCGAAGGCCAACGGGAAATCGCCGGGCATCTCCGTCCAGGCGCGACCGTCGAGGCTGTAGGCCAAGGCTGCCTTGTCCGTGGTGAAGTCCATGTCGACCGAGAGCCACAGATCACGCAGCGGGATCGGCCGCGCCTCGCTCAGCGGCGTGGTCTTGGCCCCAGCCTCCGTGCTTTCGACCACCCGCGCGCTCAAGGCGCCTTGGCCATTTCCCGCGCCCGTCACCACCAGTTGGTTCGAGAACTTCCCAAAGGCGCCGAAGCCGCAAACATCACCCGGCGCCAGGGCGCGAACATCGAGTTTGACGACGCCTCGGCTTCGAGGCCCCTGCCCTTTCTGGACCAGGGTGTTTCTCGCCGCCCAGAAATCCGGGCTGGTTGTGGTCTTCAGACGGAGAAAGCCGGGCCGCTCGCCGAGCGACCAGCGGCTGTCCTGTGGATTATGGTTCCACTGCCATTGGCGCCCCAGTGAGCGCCCCGTGAAGTCATCCGAGCTGGGCGGCTCGACGAACGGCCTCCCCGGAATAGGCTTGGGGGCGCGGTCGGGAACCCGTCCGGGCGCGGCGGGCGTGCCCCAGACCGGCCAGTCGTCTTGCCAGAACACCGGGCTGATATTGGTGACGCGGCCAATTGCGCCGGCGTCGCGCATGACAAAGCCGTACCAACCGCCGTCGGGAAGATCGACTAGCGCGCCCTGATGGCCTCCGGTGGTGTCGTCGATCTGGTCACGGGTCTCCCACGGACCTGCCAGGCTCCTGGCCCGCGACACCGTCAAGGCTAGACGCCGGGGGATGGCGTTGAACAGATAGTACCATGCGCCGCGCCGGATCAGCTTGGAGCCTTCGGCCCCCTGGATGTAATGAACGGTTTGCTCGGCGGTCACGGCGGTAAGGCCGGCGTTCAGGCTCAGAAGCCGCACCGTGCCATCCGAGCCGACCGAGGTCACGATGAAGGCCTTGCCATCGGTATCGAAGAACAGGCCTGGGTCGAAGGCTTCGCGGTCAAGTTCATGCACGCGCCAAGGCCCGCGAATGTCAGTGGCCGAATAGACGCGTGTGTTGTGTCCTACCGGCGTGACAGCGATGTAGAAGCGGCCGTTATGGTGGCGCAGGCTAGGCGCGAACACCCCATGCCGGTAGTCGCCGCCGCCGCTGAGGTCGTATTTCGGATTCCCCTCGAGGCGCGGCATGACGTGGCCGATGATGTCCCAATTCACGAGATCCTTGGAATGGAGGATCGTCAAGCCCGGGGCGTTCACGAAGGTGGTGGAGGCGAAATAGAAATCCTCACCCACCCGGATGATGTCGGGATCGGGATAGTCGGCATTGAGCGGGGGGTTCTGATAGGTTCCTGAATCGCCGTCGGCGCGCCAAACCTGGGCTTGCACGTTTCCGGCGCAGGCAAGCAACAGCAAGCCGGCGATCGCCGAGATCAACGTGCTGATGGTTCTGGCCACGGCCTTTCCTGCTCAGCGCGCATCGGAGCCGGTCAAGGCCGCGTCGCCCCAGGTCACCGGATCGGGGAAGCGCGCGGCCTGGGGCGTGCGCGCCACCAGCTCGATCAGCTTGACCCCACCGACATCGGCGCTAAGCGGCGTGGCTGCGGCTCCAAAGCGTAACGGGGCCGAGCGCGCCAGGAGCTTGCCGTCGCCATAGACCTCGAACGTGACGGGCTGGCTGCGATCGCGCGCCGAATCGTCCAGCCCGACAGTTGCGTTGAAGCGCTTGAAGCCGGGGTTGCGGACCTCCAGCCGCGAATTGCCCAGCACGCCGATCCCGGCGACGAACTTTCGGCCAGCGACGGCCAGTTCCTGGCCATAGGGCGTGCTGTCAGCCTGGGCTCCGCCCCAGCCGCCATAGCGCGGCGGCTCCCCGGTCCCTCGGGTGCCGCGCCACGGGAGAAGCCCGCGATGGATCAAGGGCTCGGCCTCGGGAATGACGACGCCATCCACGGCCGGATTCACCAGCCCAGGGCTTTCGGAAAGATAGACGCCGTCGGCGAGGATCCGCGCACCATGGGCGGTGAAAACTCGCGTCTCGCGCGGCTGCAGCTGGAATTTTCGCTCGCCACGAAAGGCGAGCGCCTCGCCGGACCAGAGATCGGTGAGATCGACATCGGCGTCGGCCAGGAACTTCAGGTGAGCTGCGGTCAGCGTCGCCTCGATGGGCGCGGAAGTCCGGTTGAGGATCGCCACGGCCTTGTCGCCGCTGACCAATGTCTTGACGAAGATGCTGACGTCGTCGGAGTCGAAGGCCAGCACGGCCTGGTTGCCGGCGACATCTTGGTTGATGGCGATAAGCCGGGGCGCGCCAAGGATGTCGAGCAAAGCCTTGGACGCCTTGCGCAGATCATAGCCGATGATCAGCGGCGCATTGACCATCGCCCACAGCGCGAAGTGCGACCGCGCTTCGGTGAGATGGTTCTCGTCGAAGTCGCCGCTCCCGACATAGAGCATATCCGGATCGTTCCACGATCCTGGATGAGCGTAGAGCGGGCGCCGCGCCACGCTGTCAATGTTGTGCAGCATGCGGCTCCAATTGGGCGAAATGTCCTCGCTGGTGCGCGACATCGCCCCGACGTCCTTGGCCCAGGCGCGGACGTCGGCCGCGCCCCAGATGCAGATCGAATAGACAAAGTCGCCATCCGGGTTGTGACGATCCAGCGCCGCGCCGACCTCGCCATAGAGGGCGCGCACCGCCCCGACATTGGTTCTGCCCAGCGAGTCCGCATCGACTAGCGGCTCCAGGGCGCGGTAGAGGCCGGCCTTCACCTGCGGATGGCTGGCGGGCAGGCCGCGAATGCCACAGCCATCGACCTTGATCAGGTCAAAGCCCCATTCTTCGAAGTACAGTGCGATATCCTGATCGACGTGACCGTAGAGCCCGACCTCCCGCTCGGCCACCGTCCCCTCGGGTTGGTTGGGAAAGGTCGAGGTGAAGACCTGACCGCAGCTGTTGCGGCCGATATCGGAATAGATACCCGCCTTCAGCCCCATGGCGTGCAGACGGTTCGTCAGGGGGCGAAAGGTGGTGTCGCCGTTCAGCGTCGCCGCCGAAGGAAAGCGGTCGGCGCGGATCAGCATCCGGCCATCGGCGGCCCGGCGCTTGAGCCACCAGCCGTCGTCAATATCGACATAGCGATAGCCCTTGGCCACCAGACCCGCATCGACGAGGATCTGAGCCGAGCCCATGATCTTTTCCTCGTCGATGTCGCTGGTAAAGGCGTTCCAGCTGTTCCAACCCATTGGCGGGGTGCGCGCCGCGCCACGCTGATAGGCGCTCCAGCGTCCGGAGGCGGCGAGCGGATCGGCGGCGGCGGTCGCGGCGTGCGTGGCGAACAGCGCGATCAGGGCCGCAGCGACGAGACGAACAAACATCATGACCAATCCTGGAAACGGGTTTGGGCTGGCTTAACGGCCCTTGAACACCAGATTTTTGCTGAAGAACGGCAGAACGTGCTCCTGGAACCGCACTGCCACGTCGCTGGTATGGTCGCCAGGATAGATCTCGAAGCTGTTGGCGATGCCGTAGCGGTCCATCGCCGCGTGAAGCTTGGCCGCGTCCAGCTTCAGGCCGTCGCGGTCGGTGGCGCACTAGTCGCCATCTGAGCGTCGGCCATCCCTGGCAGGGCCAGCAGCAGGGCCATGATCATCGGACGCAGGGCGCGGGTCGGACCTCGGTGACGGCGCGGGTCACGCGTCTCGCTAACCCTCATTCAAACCTCCCACATCGCGCGATGTCGCTCTTGCACATCCCAGCTTGTTAGCGTTACCATTTGTCCGGCAAATAAAGGCCTGTCAATCGCTCGACGCTACGGTCTGCTCCGTACGCCGCCCATGGGCGTCGAGCGGTGACTGACCGGCAGCGTACTGCTCGTGAGACAGCCATAACAAACGGCGTGTCGCCTCAAGGCGATCTAGCCGGATAAGTGATATTAGGGCGGCCTAGATGCGAAACAGAGTGCCGGAGGCCACGCGCCGACGATGGACCATGGCCGCTGCCGGGACGTTCGTCGCATCGGTCTTGGTCGTTGCGTCTAGCGCTGACGCAGGCCCCGTCGAGCAGACCCTCTCCCCGACCTCCGCCGTGAGCACCCAGGCTGATCGCGCGGCGACCGCGTTGGTCAGCGAGATGACGCGCGATGAAAAGCTCGAACAACTGCTCAACACCGCGCCGGCCATCCCGCGGCTGGAAATTCCGGCCTACAACTGGTGGACCGAGTCGCTGCACGGGGCCTTGGGGCCCCTGCCCACCACCAACTTTCCCGAACCCATCGGCTTGGCGGCGACCTTTGATCCCGCCATGATCCAGGATGTCGCCAGCGCGATTGGAACCGAGGTTCAAGGCCTGCACGCCCTGGCGCGCGAGACCGGCCGCATGGGGCGCATCGGCACGGGCCTGGACACATGGTCGCCCAACATCAACATCTTCCGCGATCCGCGCTGGGGCCGGGGCCAGGAGACCTATGGCGAGGATCCGTTCCTGACGGCGCGGATGGGCGTGGCGTTCGTAGAGGGTATTCAGGGTCCGGACCCTGAGCGCCCACGTGTTATCGCCACGCCCAAGCACTTCGCGGTTCATAGCGGCCCGGAGTCGACCCGACACAGCGCCAATGTCTTCGTCTCCCGCCACGATCTCGAAGATACCTACCTGCCCGCTTTCCGCGCCGCGATCGTCGAGGCGCGCGCCGGGTCGGTGATGTGCGCTTACAACCGGATCGACGGGCAGCCGGCCTGCGCGAGCGATCTTCTGCTCAAGGAGCATCTGCGCGGAGCCTGGGGCTTTAGCGGTTATGTCGTGTCCGACTGCGACGCGGTCAAGGACATCAGCGACCATCACAAATACGCGCCCGACGCGGCCACCGCCGTCGCCGCGGCCATGCGAGCCGGCGTCGATAACGAGTGCAACGGCGCGACCTTGACCGACACGGACGGTCTGGCGGGCCGGTATCGCGAGGCTTTGGATCGTGGCCTGATCACCGTGGCCGACATCGACAGGTCGCTGGTGCGTCTGTTCTCGGCTCGGTTCCGGATTGGCGATCTCCCGGCCGCCCCGGCCAGCGCTTCGCGTACATCCGCGAGCACGACCGTCTTGACGTCCGAACACGAGGCGCTGGCCTTGGCGGCGAGCGAGAAGAGCCTCGTCCTGCTGAAGAACGACGGTGTCCTTCCGCTCAAGCCTGGCCTGCGCATCGCGGTGATCGGCCCCTTGGGCGACGCCACGCGGGTGCTGCGCGGCAACTATTCCTCGTCCTTATCAGCCCCGCCGATTTCGGTCGTCGAGGGTTTGCGACGCGCCATGCCTTCGGCGCAGGTCAGCTACGCGCCGTTCGGGGCCTCGTTCACCGACGGCGACCGCGTTCCGGCCACGGCCTTGCGTACGCCCGACGGCAAGCCGGGCCTGTTGGCGCGCTATTTCAACACCGTCGAGCCGCCACCCATGCGCTTCGCGCCGGGCGCATTCGGCGAGGCCGTCGCAAAGATGCGCTATGCCGAGCAGCCCGTGGTCACGCGCGTGGAGGCGGACGTCGCGGCGCGCAGCCTGGATCTGGCGACGGTGTCGGACCACCACCGCGTAATCTGGACGGGCTATTTGGTCCCGCCCGAGAGTGGGACCTACCGCCTCGGCCTGAGCGGTTTCAACGGAGAAATGACTCTAGACGGCAAGCCGTTCGCCGATCTTCGCAAGGCCGGTTGGGGCAGCTTGCCGACGATGAAGACCCTGAGCCTGGAAAAGGGCCGTCGCTATCCGATCGAGGTGGTTTCCGAATCCCACGTCCTGTCCGGTGTCAGTCTGGTGTGGAAGCGTATCTCCACCAATCCATCCGCCGAACTCGACGCCGCCGCGGCCAAGGCCGACGTGCTGGTGGCGGTCGTGGGGCTGACCTCCGATCTGGAGGCCGAGGAATCGCCGGTCGAAATCCCCGGCTTCAAGGGCGGCGACAAGACGACGCTCGACCTGCCCGCCGACCAGCAGGCCTTGTTGGAGCAGGCCAAGACCCTAGGCAAGCCGCTGATCGTCGTGGCCCTGAACGGCAGCCCTCTGAACTTCGCCTGGGCCAAGGACAACGCCTCGGCTCTGTTGGAGGCCTGGTACCCTGGCCAGTCCGGCGGTTTGGCGATCGCCAATGTCCTGTCCGGCAAGATCAATCCGGCCGGGCGCCTGCCGCTGACCTTCTATCGTTCGGTCAGCGATCTGCCATCCTTCGATGACTATGCGATGGCTGGGCGAACCTACCGCTATTTCGCCGGCGCGCCCGTGTATCCGTTCGGCTACGGGCTCAGCTACACGGCGTTCGCCTATAGTCCTCTCAAACTGGAGCCGGCGGCCGGGGGCGCGGGCCAGGGCCTGCGGGTGACGACAACCCTTCGAAACACGGGGGGCCACCCCGGCGACGAGGTGGCGCAACTCTATCTGAGTTTCCCCCAGACGCCCGGCACGCCTCGCCTGGCCCTGCGAGGCTTCCAACGCGTGGCGCTCAAGCCGGGCGAGACTCGCGAACTCATCTTCACGCTCTCGCCACGTGACCTCAGCTCGGTCGATCTCGACGGCAGGAGGCGGGTCGCTGTGGGACGCTACCGCATCAGCGTCGGCTCGGGACAGCCCGACACCGGCCTCCCAGGCGAGTCGGCCGACGTTTCGGTCGATGAAGCCGTTGCGGTGCCAAAATAGCCTCCCGTCAACGCCTTGGCCGCCGAGTTGTGGCGCGGCCTGAAGCCAACCCAACTGCCCCAACCGAGACCGACTGGATGACGATGCGGATTTTCCTGAGCAGCCTGATTATTGGCCTGAGCCTATCGACAGCGAGCCTGGCCGCGCCGAGGTTGGATGGGGCGATCGGCGAGCACGCCGTGCTGCAGCGCGACCAGCCGCTCGTTGTGACGGGCCAGGCGCGCGCGGGCGAAACCGTCAGCGTTGTCCTGGCCGGCCGATCGGCCCGCGCCACAGCCGATAGCCAAGGGCGGTTTCGCTTGATCCTGCCGCCCCTGCCCGCTGGTGGCCCGTATCAGATGCTGGTCTCCGCGCAGAGCGGCCAGTTGTTCGTCGATGACCTGATGATCGGCGACGTCTTTCTCTGTTCGGGCCAAAGCAATATGGAACTCGCGGCAGAGCAGGCCCAGAACAGTTTTCAGATCGCGGGGGCGGCCGACGCCGATTTGCGGCTTCTGACCGTAGCCAAGCAGACGGCCACGGCGCCGCGGGCCCGCTTCGAGACGCCGCCGGTCTGGACGGCGGCGACGCCGCAGTCGATCGCCAGGTTCTCCGCCGTCTGCTTCTACACCGGCCAGGCTCTACGCAAGACCGTCAAGGCCCCGATCGGATTGATCCACGCCAGTTGGGGCGGATCGCGCATTTCAGCCTGGATGGCGCCCGAAGGGCTTGCCGCCGCCGGCATGAAGCCCGAAGCCCAGACGCTGGCCCTCTACAACCGCGACGCGGCCGCCGGCGACGCCCAGGCCGGCGCGGCGTGGGAAAGCTGGTGGCGAACCCAGGCGCGGGTTCAATCCACCGATGAGCCCTGGCGTGCGGACGGCCGCCTGGACTGGCGCGCGGCGCCCGGCGTCGGCTATTTCACCCGCTGGGGCGTGGTGGCGCTGTCCGACTATGTCGGCATGGTCTGGTTCAAGAAGGAGATTGACCTGACCGCCGCCCAGGCCCGTCAAGGCGCTGTCCTGGCTTTGGGCGCGATCGACGACGCGGATCGGACTTGGGTCAACGGCGCTCCGATCGGGGGCGGCAGCATCGCCAGCGCGCAGCGCCGCTACCGGGTGGCCCCAGGCGTGTTGGTCGAAGGCCGCAATGTCATCACTGTCAATGTCGACAACGTCTATGCCGAAGGCGGCATGACGGGTCCCGCCAGTGAGATGCGCCTGCGCTTCGACGATGGCTCCATACTCCCGTTGGACGCCGGGTGGCGATACGCGCTGGGCGGCCGGCCCAAGTCCAACGCGCCCCGCGCGCCCTGGGACGACATCAACGGCGCGGGCACGCTCTACAACGCCATGATTGCACCCCTGGGCGAGACCGCGCTCCGCGGCGTGGCCTGGTACCAGGGCGAGTCCGACACCGACCTGCCAGGCTATGATCGCCGGCTCGCGGCGATGATGGCCGATTGGCGAGCGCAGTTCGGCGCGCCCGACCTGCCCTTCGCGATCATCCAGCTGTCGGCCTATGGGGCGACCGCTTCGGCCCCCACCGAAAGCGGCTGGGCGCATTTGCGCGATATCCAGCGTCGCGTCGCCGAAACCGATAGGCGCGCTGCGGTCGTGGTGACCCTCGATCTGGGCGATCGCCTCGACATCCATCCGGGAGAAAAGCAAGAGGTGGGCCGACGGACCGCCCGAGCCCTGCGCGCCCTGGCCTATCAGGAGGCTGTCTCGCCGTCGGGTCCTCGGATTCGCTCGGCGCTCCGCGACGCCGGCGGCGGGGCGACGCTCTCCTTCGCGGACGTCTCGGACAGCCTGACCATGCTCGGCGCCGATGCCGCCATCGGTTTTGAGCTGTGTGCAGCGACTGGCTCCTGTCGCTACGCCAACGCCAAGGCTTCCGGCGATCAGGTCGTGATCATCGGCGACGGCAAGCCCGTGACGCGCGTCCGCTACGCCTGGGCCGACAGCCCGACCGTCAACCTCTTCGACCGCGCCGGCCAACCGGTTGGACCCTTTGAAATCACCGTGCCCTAAGCGCCTCAGGCGCGGCCGAGCCCAGCACGACAACACGCCATGACAGGGAGAAACAGCATGCAATCCATCCGCTCAACAGCATCCGGACGCCCGTCCCAACCCTTGCGCGCGCGCCTGGCCGCGATCGGCGTGGCGCTCGCCTGCAGTCTTGCCACCGGCGCTCAGGCGCAGGACGACCGGATGACGCCCACCGCCATCCCCGCCCAGCCGAAAGCCATCGTTTTGGACACCGGCCCCCTGCCTGGAGCGACCGCGCCGGAGGCCTGGCACAGCCAGTACAAAAGCCTCTTCGCCCGCAACGTCACGGTCGCCACCCTCACCCCGTTCCTCCCCGATCCCACCAAGGCGACCGGCGCGGCCGTGATCGTCGCGCCCGGCGGCGGCTTTCGCACGCTGTCGATGGAGAACGAGGGCTGGGATGTCGCGCGCGCACTCGCCGACAAGGGCGTGGCGGCCTTCGTGCTGAAATACCGGCTCAACCCAACGCCCGCGGACATGCCCGGGTTCGAGCGCTCCATGAGCGAGATGTTTTCGGCGACCGCGAAGGGGCCGCGACCGAGCCCCGAGGCGGCGATGGCGGGCCTGGCCCCGCAGATCGCCGATTCCCGCTCGGCCTTCGCACTGGTCCGTGGCCGCGCGGCCGAGTGGCGGATCGATCCCGACCGGGTCGGCATGATCGGCTTTTCGGCCGGCGCCATGCTGACCTTGGCGACCACCTTGGCGGGCGATGACGCCAAGCCGGCCTTCATCGGGATCATCTACGGCCCGCTGTCTCCAGTCGCGGTTCCGGCCGATGCGCCGCCGATGTTCGTCGCCTTGGCCGCCGACGATCCGTTCTTCGCCAACAGCGGTTTTGGCCTGATCGACAGTTGGAAGGCGGCCAAGCGGCCGGTCGAATTCCACCTTTATGAGCAGGGCGGGCACGGCTTTGGCATGTACCCGAAAACCACGACCAGCACCGGCTGGTTCGACGCCTATGTCCGCTGGATCGGCATGCATGGGCTGCTGGATCGCAAGCGCTGACGGCACACGCCTGAACAAGACTGCGGACGGGGCCGTTTCCAGTCAGACCCGGGCCGCCGCTCAATGGTCGGCAGGGTGCGGCGAAGGCCGAAGATTCTGTCGATCTCAGCCTCTGAAACGGAGCCTTCCGCCATGACACATAATTTGTTCAGGCCTAGCCTCGACCGTCGACGCCTTCTCATCGCCAGCGCCGGCATGGTCGCGGCGCCCTACCTTCTGGGCGCCGCGACCATGCCCGAGGCGGTGATCATCGAGACGGCGGAGGGCCGGTTGCGAGGCTCACGGTCCGACGGAGTCGACGTGTTCCGCGGCGTGCCCTACGGCGCCAGTGTTTCTGGCGCGGCGCGTTTCCTGCCCGCCACCGCCGCCAAGCCCTGGGCCGGCGTGCACGATGCGACCCGGCTTGGCCCGCCCTCCTTGCAACACCCCGATACCGTCTATGGACTGAACGAGCCTGCGCCCGACGAAAACTGCCTGGTGCTCAATATCTGGAAACCCGCCGGCGGCGGGCGGCGCCGTCCCGTGATGTTCTACAGCCACGGCGGCGGCTACACGACCGGTTCGGCTGGCAGCGCGGCGCAGGACGGCGGCCAACTGGCGCGCGACCACGACGTCATCGTCGTCGCGACCAATCACCGTCTGGGCCTGTTGGGCTATCTCTATCTCGGTGGATTGGGCGGAGAGCCCTATGCCGGCTCGGGCAATCAGGGCCTGTCAGACATCGTCCTGGCGCTGAAATGGGTCGCCCGCAACATCACCGCCTTCGGCGGCGATCCGGACAATGTCATGATCTTTGGCGAGTCCGGAGGCGGGGCCAAGACCGCATGCCTCTACGCCATGCCTTCGGTCGCGCCGCTGTTCGCCAAGGCCGCGATCCAGAGTGGTCCAGCGGTGCGGATCGGCACGACCGAGGCCGCCGACCAGACCACCCGCATGCTGCTGGACGAACTGGGCTTGGCCTCGACCGATTGGCGGCGCCTGCTCGAGGTTCCTGCCCCTCGGCTGCTGCAAGCTCAGGACGCTTTGGCCAAGCGTGCGACTCGAACGAACCCTGAAGGTTGGCGGGGCATCCAGGCGGTAGGCCCCGGCTGCTACGGCCCCCTGGTGGACGGAGCCCTCCTCCCGCACCATCCTTTTGATCCAAGCGCCCCGGTTAGCGCGCGCGACAAGCCGCTGATCGTCGGTTGGCTCGACAACGAGGCGGCGTTTTTCGCCTGGAAAGGCAATGACACCGCGGCCTTCTCTCTCGACGCGGCCGGGCTCAAATCGCGGATGACCGCAGGCTTCGGTGAACGGGCCGACCAGATCATCGACACCTACCGCGCCAGCCGCCCCGGCGCGTCAGACACCGACCTTTATCTGGCCATCGGAAGCGAACGCAACATGGGCGCGGGCTCGATCGTCACGGCCGAACGCAAGGCCGCTCAGGGCGGAGCGCCGGTTTATTATTACAACCTGGCCTATCGTTCGAACATCAAGGCGCCGGGCACCGACTATGAACTCGGCGCGATGCACGCCAGTGACATACCGCTGGTGTTCAACACGGTCGGCCCGCCCGACACCCTGGCTGGGAGCCGTCCCGACCGCGTCCAAGCTGCCCGCAACACCAGCGCCTTTTGGGCGTCGTTCGCGCGCGACGGCCGGCCATCGGCCCCAGATCAGCCAGCTTGGCCGCCCTACGAGCTGCAGCGTCGCGAAACCATGGTGATTGACGCGACCTGTAGCGTCGTCGCCGATCGATACGGAGCTGAACGGCGCCTATGGGATGCGATTGAACGCCTCGATGGCCGAAAACCACCCTTAGCGTGACCTTACGGGCGACCGCAGCGTCTCAAAAAATACTCCTACAAATAGACTTTGGCGGTTCGCAACTCTTGACCGCATCGAATTTTCAATCTTACCGCTACCTCTGCGGAACGCCGGTAGGCGAAAAGATGTCGGTAAGCCGCTGCAAATCGGACGGTGCACGGCCAGGTGAACCTGGCGCCGCATTGGCTGGCCGATAGCCGTGGCCGGACGTTCGACCAGGCGGTCTGCCCTCAAGGCGCGCTCTGCGACGAGGGCCTGGCGCCCAAGACTATCACCACGCCCGAATACCAGGGCATGGCCAACTACGCCTACCACCTGGACGCCGGCAAATTCGCGCCGTTCCTGCAGAAGCACTGCACGGAAAAGCTTGGCGTGCGTCATGTGTTGGCCGATGTCGAACGGGTTAATCTGAGCGAAACGGGCGACATCGCCAGCATCACGACTTCGCAGGCGGGCGACGTCGTTGGGGCCGGATCATCGACTTCCTCAAGCTGCACTATGTGCTGACGAAGCGGACCGACAGCGCGTTCTGGCGCGACAATGTCGATCCGGCGAGCATCCCTGAGCGTCTGCAGAAATTGCTGCGCCTCTGGAAGTACCAGTCGCCGGGATTTCTCGACGAGTTTGACCGGCTGGACGAGGTGTTTCCTGCCTCGAGCTACCAGTACATCCTTTATGGCATGGGTTTCCGCACCGAGGTCGAACCCTTCAACACTGTCGCGGCGCAGGCGCTGGCGTCTCGGTTCCTGGGCGAGGCGGAGGTTCTTACCCAGCGTATCGAGCCCTGTCGCCCGGTGGTGCTGCGCGGCCTCGTCGCCGACTGGCCGGTCGTTGAGGCCGGCGCGCGATCGCCGGCGGCTTTCCGCGACCATGTTTCCAGATTCGACACCGGCGCCCCGATGGAGGCCTTTGTCGGGGCGCCTCAGATCGCTGGAAAGTATTACTACAGCGACGACTTGGCGGGCTTCAATTTCGAGCATCGGCGCATGAGCCTGTCCCAGGCTTCTCAAGCCAGAACCCCATGCCGTTGCTGGGCCGGACGACCGGCCAGCGGATTTGGCTGGGCCATGCCTCCAACGTCTCCTCCCACTACGACACCTTGGACAATCTGGCCTGCGTGGTGGCCGGGGCAAGGCGTTTCACCCTCTATCCGCCGGAGTTGATCGGCGAGCTCTATGTCGGTCCCATCGACAACACCATGGCCGGCCAGCCAGTCAGTCTGGCCGCTTCGTCGCCGCCGGACAACGCGCGGTTCCGCCGGTTCGCCGGGGGTGCGCGACCAGGCGCTGATCACGGAGTTGCACGCCGGCGACGCGCTCTATCTGCCCAAACTGTGGTGGCATCAGGTCGAGGCGACGGCGCCGTTCAACGGCTCGGTAAACTACTGGTGGGACGCCTTCGCCGCGGGGCCGGACTCGCCTTACACCAGCCTCCTCCTGTCGATGATCGCCGTGAGCGAAAGACCGCTGGAAGAACGTCGAGCATTGAAGGCGCTCTTCGAGCACTACGTCTTCCGCGAAAACGGTCATCCCGTCAGCCACTTGCCGCCAGAGCGCCGGGGTCTTATCGGTCCGCTCGCGCCCGCCAACTACGGCCGAATTCGCGCGAGAGTGGTGCAGCTTCTCCGCGGCAACTAAGCGGGATCAGGTGGCTTGCGAAGCAACGCTAGAGCATTTTTCGAGCGAAGTGGTGCCGATTCGCGTGAAGAAAAATGCGTCAAAACAAAAGATTAGAGCTCACGGCCTGACGCAGTCAGGTCGGGAAATGCCCTAGACAGATGGCCGGCGCCGCCTTGCGTCGCCGGCCATGACGTCAATGAGCACCAAGAAGCGGCCTCGTCAGGTTTCCCTTTGCGGCTCGCCTAGGTCCGATAAGCCCGCTCAACATATTCGAAGCTGTCGAAATCGGCTGACCGCGCCGTGCCCGCAAGATCTTGACAGGCCATGCCGACGAAGGCGCCGGTGAAGTTGGGCGCGCCCGGGGCGGTGGCTTCGTCCGACAGGGTCGAGGCGTCGAACACCTCCTGCAGCCAGGTCCATGCCTCGCCGTCCAGGCTGAAGGCGAAGCGCAGGTGCTCGAAATCGACCTCGACCCGCAGGTGGACAAGGCTCGCCTCGGGCAGTGGAATAGGCATGGTGAAGGCGTCGGCTTGGGGGCTGTCGGGCAGAGCCGACATCACCTGGATGTGGCGCCCGTGCTCGTCGTCGCGTGACACGTAAAGATAATGGAACTTGTTGGCGCCGTAATAGCAGATCAGCCCCGCCGCCTGCTGGAAATGCTCGGGAACGAAGTCCAACACCGTCTGGGCGGAGTAACAGTGGGCCTGCTGGCGGCGGGCGACCAAGGCCTGGCGATACTGGCTGCCGATCGTCTCGCGACCGAACAGGCGTAGCCAACCGGCGCGCGCGGTCAGGCTGAACAGCTCATCTGGGAACGGCGAACGCAGCCACTGGAAGTCGATCGGCAATGTCGGAGCGTCGAAGACCGTCCGGGTGGGGTCCAGCGGGAACGGCGCGGGCGGCAGGCCCGGTCCGGGCGGAGCTAGTTCGGGTTCGCTCGACCCGTCGCGCGTGCGCAGCCAGCCGTCGGCGCCCCAGACCATCGGCTGGATTGCAGTCTCTCGTCCGAGCGTGCAGCGCCCACGATTGGGCAAGGGGCGGCCGCAGAGGTAAACCATCCAGGTCTGACCATCGGACGCCTCGACCAGGTCGGCGTGCCCTGCCCTCTGCAGCGCCGCGTGCGGCCGATCCCGAGCGGTCAGGACTGGTCCGTCGGGATGCAGCGCATAGGGCCCTTGAAGCGCGCGTGACCGAGCCATGGTCACCGCGTGACCAAAGCCCGTGCCCCCCTCGGCCGTGACCAGATGATACCATCCGCCCCGTTTGTAGAGATGCGGCGCCTCGGTCAGGCCTAGCGCCGTGCCGGGAAAGATTAGCTTGCGCGCGCCGACGAGCACCTGCGCCGTCGGGTCATATTCCTGGGCCACGATGCCCGCGAAGTGGTTGCGGTTCGGCCGATGGTCCCACAGCATGTTGAGCAGCCACTTTCGGCCATCGTCGTCATGAAACAGCGACGGGTCGAAGCCGCTGCTGTTTAGGAACACCGGGTCGGACCACGGCCCTTCGATGTTGTCGGCGGTGACAAGATAGTTGTGGAAATCGCGTAGGCTGGCGCCCGAGGCTCCCGACACCGTGGTGCGGCCATAGCGCTTGACGTCGGTATAGATCAGCCAGAACCGACCATCGGCATGGGTCAGGCACGGCGCCCAGACCCCGCAGCTGTCGGGCGCGCCCAGCATGTTCAGCTGGCTTGGCCGGGTCAGAGGTCGGGTCAGCAGCCGCCAGTTCACGAGGTCTCGCGAATGATGGATCTGAACGCCGGGGAACCACTCGAAGGTCGAGGTGGCGATGTAGTAGTCCTCGCCCACCCGCACGATCGAGGGGTCGGGATTGAAACCCCGAAGGATTGGGTTCGAGATCGCGGCTTGCGGCATGGGACGCTCTATAGGGCGGAAACGGTAACGGGCTTGGAGGTTGGCGACGCGCCCGGGTCGCGAACCAGGATCCACAGCAGCGTCGCGCCTGCCAGGTCCAGAACGCCCAGGGCGACGAAGAACGGATCATAGCCGACCGTGGCGACCAGGCTTCCAATCAGCAATGAGAAGATCAGCACCCCCAGATTGGCGAAGAACCCGGCCATGCCGGCGACGGTCGCCACCGCGTTGCGGCGGAACAGGTCCGACGACAGGGTGATCACCGTCACCGACAGGGTCTGATGCGCAAAGCCGCCCAGGCACAGCAGGGCGATGGCGACATAGGGGCTTTCAACTCGCCCGACGAACATCATGCTGGTCATCAGCAACGCGCCCAGCGTGAAGGCCCCACGCCGGGCGTTGATCAGGCTGACCCCGCGCCTCTGCAGGAACAGCACCGCCATGGGGCCAAACAGGCAGCCCAGGTCGGCCGCCACGAAGGGCAGCCAGGCGAACAGGGCGATCTGCTTCAACTCGAAATGCCGGACCGTGACCAGGTACAGCGGGATCCAGAACGACAGGGTGCCCCAGGTCGGGTCGGCCAGGAACCTCGGCAGGGCGATGCCCCAGAAATTGCGCTGGCCAAGGAGACTGAGCATCGAGGGCCGCGTCCCGGTGTCCTCAAGATGGCTCTCCTGGCCGGCGGTGATCAAATCGTGCTCGGCGTCGGACAGCGCCTTGTGCTTGTCAGGCGCCTGATAGGTGAAGAGCCAAAGCACCACCCAGGCCAACCCCAGGCCGCCGGCCACCACGAAGGCCGCGCGCCAGTCCCAGACCAGGATCGACCAGGCCACCAAGGGCGGCGCCAGCACCGAGCCCATCGAGGCGCCGATGTTGTAGACCCCGCCGGCCAAGCCGCGCTCCCGAGCCGGAAACCAGGTCGAGACCGCCTTCATGCCCGCCGGATGCGCGCAGCCCTCGGCGACGCCCAACGCCCCGCGGAGTCCCAAAAGCGCCTGCCAACTGCCGGCCAGGCCATGGGCCATGGTGATGACCGACCAGGCAGTGGCGAACAGCGCGAAGCCGAGCTTCAGGCCGATGGAGTCGAGCACATAGCCGCAGAGAGGCTGCAGCATGACGCCCAGTTGGAAGGCGCCCGTGATCCAGGAATATTCCTTTGGGCCGATCTGCAGCTCGGCCAGCACCGAGGGCGCGGCCACGCCGAGGGTGCTGCGCGCGAGATAGTTGATCACCGCCCCCAGCATCACGAGCCCAATCATCCACCAGCGAAGGTTTCGGATCTTTCGGCTCATGGCGTGGGTCCACGTCGTGTCGATCGATCGACCGGCCTTCGCGCCTCGCGACCGGACGACGGACTAAGCGTTAGGCGGGTCACGCGGCCCTCGCCCGCGCCTTGTCCAGCCGCGCCATGGCGTAGAAGACCAGCACGCTGGTCACCACCAGCACGGCGGCAAGGGCCAGCATCGGCGCGAGGATGCTGCCCGTCGCATCTCGCACCATCGGCACGAGGTTCTGGGCGATGAAGCCGCCAAGATTACCGATCGCATTGATCGCCGCGATACCGGCCGCCGCCCGCGGCCCGCTGAGAAAGCTTGGCGGCAGGCTCCAGAACACCGGTTGGGCCGCGAAGATCGCCGGCGCGGCGAGGCATAGCATCGCGAACTTCAGCGTCGCGCCGGGCACGATCACGCTCAGGACCAAGGCCAATGCGCCCAGCAGGCAGGGTCCGGCGATGTGCCAGGCGCTGGCGCCATGTCGGGCGGCGTGGCGCGGCACCAGCCAGAGGGCCACGGCGACCAGCAGCCAGGGGACGACATTGATCAACCCATTGACGCTGTTGGAAACGCCGAACGACTTGACGATGGTCGGCAGCCAGTAGCTCAGGCCATAGGCCCCCAGCGGCATGCCGATATAGAGTCCTGCCAGCATTAGAACGCGAGGGTCGAAGATTGCCTTCCAGGCGCCGCGATGGTCGTCAACCGCCCCGCCCCGCTCGGCGTCCAGCACCTTGGCCAGCCAGACCCTCTCGCCTTCCGGCAGCCAACGGGCCTGGGTCGGACCATCGGGCAGGCGCCACAGCACATAGGGCGCCAGCAGCACGGCCGGAACGCCGGTGACCAGGAACACCCACTGCCAGCCCGCCAATCCCAAGGTCCCGTCCAGGTCCAGCAAAAGGCCGCCCAGGACCGCCCCGACCGCGTTGGCTACGGCGCTGGCGATCATGAACAAACCCACCATCCGGGCGCGATGAGCCTGCGGATACCAAAGGGTCAGGACGTAGAGCACACCTGGGAAGAACCCTGCCTCGGTGACTCCGAGCAGGAACCGCAGGACATAAAACATCGTCGCGTTTTGGGTGAACCCGAGGGCCAGGGTGACCAGGCCCCAGGTAAACATGATCCGCGCGAACCAGACGCGGGCGCCTATCCGGGCGAGGATCAGGTTCGACGGCGCCTCGAACAGGAAGTAGCCAATGAAAAACAGCGACGCGCCAAAGCCGTAGACCGCCTCGGTGAGGCCCAGTGCGTGGACCATGTCGAGCTTGGCGTAGGATACGTTCTGCCGGTCGATATAGGCGATCAGGTACATCAGGCAAAACAGCGGCATCAGCCGCTTGGTCACCCGCCCCACGGTGGCGCGCTCGATGTCGAGAGCCGGATCAGGCATGCGATGACCTCTCATGGGTTTTCGCGCCCGCGACCTGGGTGCGTTGTGGCGGAGCTGTGGACTGACGCTCGATCAGCGTGTGGTCCAGAACGTAATCCGCAGAGGCTTCGGCCGAAGGCTCGGCCGATCGCAAGGCGCGCATCAGCCGCTCTAGGGCCACCGCCGCCATCTGCCGCACGGGCTGGCGCACTGTGGTGAGCGGCGGCCAGAGCGTGGTGGCCACGGTCGTGTCATCGAACCCGACCACGGTCAGGTCGCGTGGCACGTCGAGATGGCGGCGGTGGGCCACCGACACGGCCGCAGCGGCCATGTCGTCGTTGCTGGCGAAGATCGCGGTGGGCGGTGGGTTGTTGTCCAGCAGCTCCTCCGCGGCGCGCAGACCCGAAACGTAGGTGAACGCCCCTTGGGCGAGGAGGAGTTCGCCCCCCTCGACTGCGGCGATCGCCGCGCGAGCGCCTTCGAGGCGCTCGGCGCTGGCGGTCTGGTCAGGGTTTCCGGTGATGAAGCCGATCCTCCGATGGCCAAGATCCAGCAGAAGCTGGGCCATGGCCTGGCTGGCGCGGCGGTCGTCGATTCGGACGCTGATCGCGTCGCTCGGCGGGCGTCCCGCGGCGACCACCGCGACCGGGAGATGGGCGGCGCGGAGGATATCGCGCAAGACGGCGGATTCTCCTAGGGGCGGCGTCAGGACCACGCCGTGGAGGCCTGACCCCAGCAGTCTTTGCAACTCGTGGGTCGACAAGGCTTGGCCGCTTTCACCTCGCACCAGGATCAGCCGCGCTCCGGCGTTGGTGGCCTCCTCGAACACGCCGATCAGGAAGTCGCTCATAAACGCGGCGCTGGGATTGGCATAGATCACCCCGATCCGCAGTTCGCCGGCCATGACGAGATTGCGGGCGGCGAGGTTCGGTTCGTAGTTGAGTTCCTGGAGCGCGGCCAGGACCGCCAGGCGCGTCTCTTCACGCACGCTGGTGACGTCATTGATGACTCGCGACACGGTCATGCGCGAGACGCCGGCCAGTCGCGCCACATCGACGATGGTGGCGCCTCGGGCGCGGTCTGGCCTGTTCAATGGACAACCTTCACGTCTGCCAACACTGCGATCCTTGATCCGGCGTACTTGCCGCGACCCGGTTTTTGAACCGAACCGCGGCAAGGCGCCAGGCGTGGGCTAGAAGCTGTAGCGCAGGCCCACGTGATAGAACCGCCCCAGCAGGTCATAGAGCGCCGGATTGGCGTCGAGACCCGTGTTGGTCTGAGGGGAAGGCGTCGGATCCCGGTTCAGGAGATTGGCGACCTTGAAATAGGCCTGCAGATCCTTCGTCACCTTGTAGGAGCCGCTCACGTCGACATAGGTGGCGCCCTTCATCTGGTTGTAGTCGATGGTCGGATAGTTGTTGTTCACCGCCACGGTTCTACCCACCGGACAGCTGCCGGCGGCGCACTCGATGTACTGGCCGCCGATGACGCCGTCGCTGAACCAGCGCTCCTGCAGGCTGAGCATGAACCGGTCCGAGCTCCAACTCTGGACGGCGAGCACCTTCCAGTCTGGCGTGGCCCCGGAGTTTTGGCCCGCGGTATTGACGACGGAGCCGTTGGGGATGCCTTGATTGGTGACGAACTTGTGGGTGTTGGTCGCCAGGGCGCGTAGGTCGAAACGGCCCGGCACGCTTGGCAGTTCGAACCGGTAGCTGGCCTCGATGTCGAAGCCGCTGGTCTTGATCGAGGCCAGGTTGAACGTCTGTGAGTTAACGTAGGCAGTCGTCCCGGCCGGCGGGGCGAAGTTGAAGCTGCTGCAATACTGCGTCACACCCGCATAGCAGAAATTGACCACCTGCTGAGCGCTCAGGCTGGAAATGCCGCCGTTCAGCACGATGTTGTACCAGTCAACCGAGACGCTGAAGCCCGGCAGCCATTGGGGGTTCGACAGCACCACACCGAGGCTGGTGTTCTTGGCGATCTCGGGCTTCAAGTTTGCATTGCCGACCACGTTCTGGAGAACCAGCAGCGCGCCGGGGCCCGAGGGCTGGCCTGGTGGCGGCGTCGTCGACGTGGGAATGGTGAAGTTGGGTATCGTGGTGGTGACCGGGGCCGCGAAGAGCTCCGAAAGGTTGGGCGCGCGCACGTCACGCGAGGTGACGGCCCGCAGGCGGACGCCGTCGACGGGGGTGTCCCAGGTTCCGCCTACCTTCCAGGTATAGACAGTGCCCGAGGTGCTGTAGTCGGTCCAGCGGCCGGCAGCGTTCAGGTTGGCCTTGCCCGCTGCGTCCGAGTTCACCAGAGGAAGGTTTACTTCCAGATAGGCTTCCTTGACGCTGTATTTGCCGGCGCCAGAGTGATAGTTCCCCGCGTACCAGTTGTTGCCCGCCTTATTGAGCAACGGATCCGCCGGATATTCAGTGCTATAGGGCGAGGCCGCCGAGCCGTCGCCATATGGGTCGCCCTGGACGTGGTAGGCCTCGCGGCGATATTCGCCGCCCAAGGCCACAGCCACCGGTCCCGCCCAGCCTTGAATGGGCTCACCGCTGAAGTTGATGCTGGCGACGTCCTGCTTCTGGACCGAATGCTGGTGCGGGCCGTTCTCGGGCTCGATGTACTTGAGCGCCGCGTCGCTGGGCCGCTGGCCGCCGAAGACGTTGATCGGCGCGCAGCCATTGGCGCGGGCGACGGGGTCGGAACACACGATCTGGCCGTTGACCAGGGTGGCCTGGATGGCCGCCCTGTAGCGCGGGGTCAACATGATGTTGTTGACGTGGATGTTGGTGGTGTTCTCGCCGTGCGTGTAATAGGCGTCGTAGTGCCAATCCGAACCGAAGGCGGCGAACTTGCCGTCGGCGCCGATCACGCCGCGATATTGCGTCCGCGTGGGATGAACCGCGATATTATTGGGCAGCAGGGCGTTGCTGGTGCCGAAGGTGAAGCTGGTGATGTTGTTGGCCGCGCAGGCGGCCACGACCGAAGCCGGCAGATAGGGGTTGGAGCACTGCATCGTAAGGCCGGTAGTGGCCCCGCCCGGATTGGGCTGATTGCTGCTCTCGACGCGGGCGATGTTCAGC
This sequence comes from Caulobacter sp. DWR2-3-1b2, assembly GCF_049896345.1. Lineage (NCBI taxonomy): Bacteria > Pseudomonadati > Pseudomonadota > Alphaproteobacteria > Caulobacterales > Caulobacteraceae > Caulobacter > Caulobacter sp. DWR2-3-1b2. The sequence continues at coordinate 517,537 of NZ_JAFCUC010000002.1, forward strand.
GTTCCGTAGATCTCGTTATTGTCGTCGATGTCGTAGGCGACGCGGCCATAGCTGTTCATCCGCTTGATTTCGGACTGCAGCGACGTGCCGATGCCGACATTGCCCGACAGGTCACCGCCGACGCAGAAGCCGCCGGACGAATAGCAGCCGACGACCGCGCCGTTCGCGGCCTTGGACGGCACGCCGTTGGAGCCGTACTGGAACTGGAACGGGTTGCCGGCCTGGTCGAAGGCGGTGCCCTGCAACGGCCCGGCGCTGATCAGGCCATACTTGGTGTACTGATAGGCTTGGGCGTGCTCGCGATAGAGGTACTGTGGCGAGCCGTCATTGGTGACCCCGCGATTGACCAGGGTCGCGGTGGTGTACCAGTCGCGACTGCCCGGCGCGTCTTCACCGAAGCCGCCGGCCGGCACGCCGTCCTCGTCGTCATATTCGCCGCTGACCTGGACGTGCAGGCGATCGTTCAGGAACGCCTTGCCCGCCGCCAGTTGCAGCACGACCTGCTTGTCGTCGCCATAGGTGGTCTGCCCGGCCGAGACATTGGCCTTGAAGCCTTCGAAGTGCTTGTCGGTGATGAAGTTGACCACCCCGCCGACCGCGTCGGAGCCGTATGAGGCCGAGGCGCCGCCGGTCACCACATCGACGCGCTGAACCAGCAGTTGCGGGAAGAGGCTGATGTCGGGCACGCCCGTGATGTTAGCCGGCACCACGCGCTGGCCGTCCAGCAGGGTCAGGGTCCGGATGGTGCCCAGGCCGCGCAGCGAGAACGAGCTCAGGCCCTGCGCGCCGCTCGATGTGCTGAACGTGCCCGTGGTCGCGCCGGTCGAGCCCTGCAGGGAGGGCAGTTGAGCGATGGTCGTGAAGACGTTCGGTTCGGCATTGCGCTCGAGGTCCGCTTGGCCCAGCGCCTGGGTCGGCGTCGGGGCGGTGAAGCCGGTGGATCGAATCCGCGAGCCGGTGACGACAATCTCGGTCAAGGCCGTGGCCTCTGGTTCGGGCGATGCGGGGCCAGCTGACGCCTGCGCGCTGGCCGTTCCAGCCGATACGACCATCGCGATCGCGCTCGTCGCGAGCAACACGTTCAGGAAGGGTGACGCCCCTCGTTTCCGACCTAAAGCACTCATCCCTGCAGCCTCCCGTTTTTCGTTGAGTCCATCTGCGATGGCCTAGGCAGGAAGCTGTCAGACAAGCGGGGCGCTCACCATTACGACCATGGTCGTAGGTCGGCCGATCCGGCGCGCCAGCCGCCAGCCTCGAGGGCGCGCCAAAGGCCTGCCCCCGGACTCCAGGCGGCCGCAAACCCTGGATCTATGGACGCCGGATCGCGTAGAGCGCGTGGTGGGTCAGAACAAACAGCGTCTGCTTGTCGGGGCCTCCGAACAGCAGTTGCAGTGGTCGTTCAGGGATGTCCACGCGCCCCAGCTCCCGACCGTCCGGGGCATGGACGAACACCTGGCCGTTGGCGACATAGACGCGCCCCTCCCCGTCCGTCGCGACACTCTCGCCGCCGCGGTTGGCGAAGGGCTTCAGATCGGTGATCGCGCCGTGTGTTCCAACCAAGCCACTGTAGGTCTTGTTCTCGGAACTGTTGGTCAGGAACACCCGCTGGCCAGGCTTGGCCGTCGTGAACCCGTAGGTGTCGAGCGCATCGGAGAAGCGCAGCCCCCGGAAGTCTGGTGGGCCCATCTGGAAGACGCGATAGACCGGCAAGGCCAGGCTGCCGTCGGGCGAAACATATTCCTTGGACTTCGGCAGCGCCATGTCACGGGCGAACATCTCCGCCAGGGTGGTGAACTGGTCGGTCTTGACGTCGAACTGGTCCTGAAACTCGCCGTTGTTCCACCAGTTGACTGGCAGCATGGTCGCCGCGCCCGGATGGTCAACCACCGAGGTCGGCGCGATGACCGTGACCTCCGTGTCGGGGCTGCCAGGCTTGAAGCTGTAGACGTTCCCGTCGCGGCCGTCCGACGACAGCACCAGCAGGTTTCCAGTCCCGTCGATCGCCAGGCTGACGGGATCCAGGGCGTTGTCTCGCACGATCGACAGCTTGCGCGCATCCGACCAACTGTAGATGCGTTGGTGACGGCGGTCGGTGAAATAGAGGGTCCCGGCCGCATCAACCGCCCCGCCGCCCGCCGAATAGAAGCCGTCGGCCAGCTTCTCCAGGCGGGCGCCCGCGGGGAAGACAGAGGGCGCGACGGGCGGCGGGACGACCGGCAGGTCAAGCACCGCGAACTGGCGCTCGCGCACCTCCAGGCCGCTGGTGACGTCTTGGATTGCGTTCTCGTAGGGATACTTGCTCAGGCGTAGGAAGGTGGCGCAGCCGTTCTCGTCACACAGTCCCACTCCGCTTTCGGCGTTGACCGCGACATTGCGGAAGCGAATGTCATGGGAATTGTAGATACGAGCCGCCGCCGAAGCGGGTCGGCGGGTCCGGGTGACGCGGTAGGCGTGGTAATTGGCGACGAGAATGTCGTGGGAGTCGCGGATTTCCAACGAGACGGTGTCCTCGCCCTCGCCTGCCTCCTCCTCGGTTTGCGGCGCGAGCAACTCCCAGTGGGCGACGCGGTTCAAGCTGATCTCCGTGCGCACGTGATGTTCGACCGAGGCCTGGTAGACATGGCCGGGCGTCTGGGTGTCGGACACGTAGATGCCCGAAGAGGCATAGGTGCTGGGGCTCCAGAGATTGGCGAACGTGCCGCCGCCGCCATCTGTCACCCACAGGCTGGGATACTGGCCCGCCCAGCGCCTGGCGGGGTCGGCGTCGGCCGTGGCGTTGGCGTTGTAGGGGTTGAGCCGCGTCCCGTCATACAGGTTGGTGCCGTGCCCGCCCTGGAACTTGACGTCATTGACCATCGAACGTTCGCCCGAGGTCCAGAGCAGGGCCGTGGCGCGTGGATTCACTCCGCCAGTGTTGAGCCCCAACCCCGAGACGATGTTGTCGCCCCCCGCCGCCGACAGAATCAGGGCCTTGGGCGCGCCGACACCCTGATAGCCCGGCGTGTGATCGGGCAGGACGATCTGGGTGAGACTTGGGTGCAGGCCGATCAGCACCGAGTCCGGTCGCAGCCGCAGGGTGTCGGTGACGACGTAGAAGCCCGTCGGGAAATACAGGACCCTATGGCTGTTGATGGCATGCTGGAGGACGGCGGTGTCGTCGGTCGCATTGTCGCCCTTGGCGCCCAACGCGCGGACATCGGTCCATTCCGACACGGGCGGAAGAGCACGGATCGCCGGCGCGCGCGATTCAGGCGAGGTCGCGACAGCCTCCGCCTTCATCAGCGTCTTGGTGACGCCCATTTGGCCTAGGCCAGGCAGGGTCAGGCCATGGCTGAAGGACGTCACCCTATAGGCGGCTCCCAGGCCGGGCGCCGTCTTGCCACTGTCGCGGAAGCGAACAAACATTGGGGTGTTGACGGCTGTCGCGTTCTCGAAGCCGACCTGGGTGTAGACGCTGGTTTCATTGGAAATGACGATCGCGGCCTTCGAGACGTTCTCGAACCGGACGTCCTTGCCCCAGAGCCAGTCGCCATAGCCGCGATCGATCTCGATCCCCACGGGCGTGTCGCGGAGGGCAACATTGACCAAGGTCAGGCCAGCCTCATGCTCGCGGATCGCCGCGTCGCGTTGGCCCTCGAAGGTGGAATCGAGCAGCACGAAGCCCCAGGCCGGCGAGGTCTTCTCCGTCAGAATGCCGTAACGCCCGCCCTTAAAGTGCAGGTCCTCGGCTTCATTGCCGACCTGGTACAGGCCCGCCAGGCCAGACCCGATGTCGAACATCATGTGGCTGAGATAGGCGTGCTGGGCAGCGTGGAAGCGGATCGCCGTCGCCGCTGGATTGCCCCGGCCGATCTTGAAATCAATATTGCTCATCGCTGAATAGAAGGTGCCCGAATTGGCGTCGGCGATGTCCTTGTTGAAAGGCACGCTCCCGGGCGGCGGGAACGGGACGCGACGCGACGGGTCCGGCTTGGCGCCGGCGAAAATCACCATGTTGGCCAACCCCCGCTGGAACCCGGGCGCCTTGTCCGCGAGCAGGATCAGCGGGCGGGTGGCGCCGACCCCGAACACCCGCACGCCCGGCCACAGGAAGATCGTCTTGCTGATCCGGTAACGGCCCGAGGGGAGGAAAACGAGCCCGCCGCCCTCCTTGGCCGCAGCGGCGTCGATCGCGCCCTGGATCGCGGCGCTGTCGTCGGCGCGGCCATCGCCCACGGCGCGGACCACCACGGCGCGGGGATCTTCTGGTGCGGTCGCGAAGACCGACACCGAGGTCGCCGCCAGCGCCACCGGAGCGCTGGCCGCTATGATCAGAGCCATCGCCGCCATTCCTGTCGTCACCCAACCTCGCATTGCGGACCTCGAAAAAAACGTCCCGGCGCGAGGGCCGGGACAGTTGGGGGTGGACGTTTATCGGCGCGCGGCCTCTCGGCTGCGACTGCGCGAATTGGGTGTGCGCTGGGCGCGTTTCACGGCGTCACCGCGTAGAGCGCGTTGTGGGTCAGGACGAACAAGGTGCGCCGGTCTGGTCCGCCAAAGATCAGTTGCAGCGGTCGCTCGGGCAGATCGATGCGTCCCGTGGACTGGCCGTCGGCCGCGTATTTGAAGATCTGGCCGTTGGCGACAAACACCTGTCCCTGACCGTCGACCGCGACGCTTTCCCCGCCCCGGTTGGCGAAAACCTTCAGCTCGGTCAGGGCGCCGCCGGGGCCGATCTTGCCGCTGTAGGTCTTGCCCTCGGACTCATTGGTGACGAACACGCGCTCACCCGGGGCGGCCCCTATGAGACCGTGGGTCTGCAGGATGTCGGACCAGCGCCAGCCCACATGGTCCGACGGACCTTGCTCCCACACGCGGAAGGCCGGCAGGACAAGGCTGCCATCGGGCGAGACATATTCCTTGGGCTTCGGCGCGCCAGCGTCGCGGGCGAACATTTCGGCCAGAGTGGTGAATTTGTCAGTCGACGAATCGTACTGGTCCTTGAACTCCCCGTTGTTCCACCAGCTGACCGGCAACAGCGTTGTGGCGGTCGGACGCGCCGCCGCCGGGGTCGCCGCTATGGTCGTCAACGCGTCCTTGGGACCATCCGGATCTATCGAATAGACCGTGCCCTCCGGACCGAACGAGGACAGCACTAGCAGCTTGCCCGAACGATCGATCGCCAGGTTCACGGGGTCGAGCGAATGGTCGCGGACCACCTCGAGCCCCCGCGCCGTAGTCCAGCGGTAGATCCGCTGGAAACGTTTCTCGACGAAGTAGAGCGTGCCGTCCGCGCCCACGGTGGCGCCCGAGATCGACCAGAAACCGCTCGCCAAGGTCTTGATCTTCATGGGCGGAGAAGCCGCTGCGGTGGGCTGCGGCTTGGCCGGAATGTTGAGTACGGCGAACTCGCGCTCACGCGTCTCGACCTGCTGGGTCTCGTCGATCAAGGCGTTCTCGAACGGATACTTGCTGGCCCGCAGATACGTGCCGCAGCCACTGGCTCCGCACAGGGCGATGCCGCTCTCGGCATTGATATGAACATTCCGAAAACGGATATCGGACGAGTTGAACAGCTTCACCGCCGTCTTGGCGGGGTGGTAAGACCGAGTCACCCGGTAGCCGTGATAGTTGGCGAACAGGATATTGCGCGAGTTGCGGATTTCCAGCGACACCGTGTCCGGCCCGTCGCCGACCTCCTGCTCCGTCTGTGGAGCCAGGAATTCCCAGTTCTGGACATTGTCGAGCACGAACTCGTTGCGCACATGGTGCTCGACCGACACCTCGTAGATGTGGCCGGGCGTGTCGGTGTCCGAGATGTAGAAGCCGGCCGAGGCGAAGGTGTTGGGGCTCCAGACATTGGCGAAGGTCCCGCCGCCGCCGTCGGTCACCCAGATGCTGGGATATTGCGCGTCCCAGCGGCCGTCGGCCACCGGATCGCCGCTGCGGGCCTGGGCCGCGCCAAGCGGCTTGCCGTCCATGGTCGGCGTGCCGCCGCCACCCATGATCTTGACGTCCGTGACCTGCGAGGTCGCGCCCGACCGCCAGAGCAGCGCCGAGGCGCGGGGGTTGATGCGGCCGGTGAACAGACCGATCCCTGCGAGGATGTTGTCGCCGCTACGCGGTGTCGCGATCATCGGACCCACCGCGCCGACCCCAGCATGGCGGGGATTATTGTCGGGCAAGACCAGTTGGGTCACGGCCGGATGCAGGCCAAGCATCACCGTGTCGGGACGAAGCCGCAGCGTGTCGGTGATCTTGTAGAAGCCGATCGGCAGATAGAGCACGCGGTGGCTGTCGATCGCCGCCTGCAGTGCGGCGGTGTCGTCGGTCTCGCCGTCTCCCTTGACGCCCAGCGTCTTGACGTTCGTCCACGCGCTGACCGGCGGCAGCGGGCGAATGGCCGGCGCCATGACCGCCGGCGACGCCGGCAGCGCGTTGATCTCCGCCTGGGTCTTGTATTCGCCCATCTGGCCCTGACCAGGCAGTGTCAGCCCGTAGGTGAAGGACGCCACCCGATAATGGCGCCCTTTGCCGACCACCGTTTTCCCACTGTCGCGGAAGCGGGCGAAGACCGGCGTATTCGAGGCCACGGCGTTTTCGAAACCCACTTGGGTGAAGACAGTGTCCTCGTTGGAGATGACCACAGCGGCCTTCGAGACGTTCTCGAAGCGCACGTTCTTGCCCCACAGAGAGTCGCTGTAGCCCCGATCGACCTCGATCCCGACGGGCGTGTCGCTGATGGTCACATTGACCAGGGTCAGGTCCACCTCGTGCTCGCGGATCGCCGCGTCGCTCTGCCCGTCGAAGGTCGAGTCGAGGAGAGTGAACTGCCAGGCCGGCGAGGTCTTTTCGGTGACGATCCCGTAGCGGCCGCCATGAAAGTGGACGTCTTCCATGATGTTGCCGGCTTGGTAGACTCCCGCGAAGCCCGCGCCCAGACGGAAGTCCATGTGGCTGAGAAAGGCGTGCTGGGCCATGCGAAACCGCACCCCGGCCGCAGCTGGATTGCCGGCCCCGATCTCGATGTCGACATTGCTCAACGCCGAATAGAAGGTGCCGGAATTGGCGTCGCGCACCGCTTCCTTGGCGCCGACCACCGTTGGAACCGGCACGGGAACCTCGCCGACGCTATATTGGTCACCGCCCGTGAACACGATCATCGTGCCCACGCCCTTCTGAAAGCCGGGGGTGCTTGGCCCGAGCACGAAGACAGGCCGAGTAGCGCCGACACCGAAGACGCGCACGCCCGGCGGAACCAGGATGCTGCGGCTCAGGCGGTAGCGGCCAGACGGAAGGAACACCACGCCGTGACCGGTCTTGTCGCGGGCGGCGTCGATGGCGTGCTGCACGGCGTCTGTATCATCGGCCCGGCCATCGCCCACGCCCTTCACGCTGATCGCGCGCGGATCATCGGGAGCGGTCAGAAAAACGGACTGACTGGCGGCCAGCGCGGGGGACGCGGACGCCAGGAACACCGCCGCCAGTATGATAACTCTCATGCCGCTTCCCTGGTTACTTCAACTACGGATAAGGGGTTGGAAGCGGGTCGCCATCCACGACCATGGTCGTAGTTCTCGCCTGCTCGTCTTGCCCCTAAAACTGCATCTTCACTCCTCGGCGGGCCCGCCGACCTATCGACGGGCCCCATCGCCGGTCAGCCCAAGGACGCCGTGTGCAGCCGCCCTCCCGTCAGACTGGACCAGCGCCTGTCGCCCTCATCATCATGGGGGTGAGCGGCAGCGGAAAATCCACGCTCGGCGCCGTTCTCGCCGATGCCTTGGGCTGTACGTTTCTTGACGGCGACGACTTCCATGACGCGACCGCGATTAGCAAGATGAGCACCGGCCAGCCGCTTGTCGACGACGACCGCTGGCCCTGGATTGATCGGTTGGGCGGCGCCATCGGCCAAGCCTTGACGCCAAGTGGAACAGCCGTGGCGGCCTGTTCAGCTCTAAGGCGCAGCTATCGCGACCGCCTCCGCGCCGCCATTCCGGCGCTCACGCGTTTCGTGCTGCTCGACCCAAATCCTGACGAGCTTCAGCGTCGCCTTGACCAACGCACCGGTCACTACATGCCCGCCAGCCTGCTAGGCAGCCAACTGGCTACGCTCGAGCGCCCGGGGGCGGACGAAGCGGCCACGGCGCTCGCCGCCGAAGCCTCGCCCCTGCAATTGCGCGACGCCACGCTGGCTTGGCTGGAAGCGAACGACCGTCAAACCGGCCGGGTTTGGCGTCTATCAGGGCATGAGCCGTTTTCGCCCCTGTGACAGATGCCATCTCATGGCGAGAGCCGCGCCGTCGCCGTCCTGGACCCGGATCGCTTCCACGATCATCTCATGCTCGCGCATCATTTCGCCGATGGCCTCTGGAGGCCGCGAGCGTGAAATGCCGACACCCGCGCGCATGATCCGATCGACGTCGGGCTGCAGCGCCTCGAACGCGTGCAGGAAGGCCGGGTTGGCGGTGGCCAGTACGATTCGACGGTGCAGCTCCATGTCCTCGACGTGGGCTGGTGCGTTCGACAGCAGCGCCGCGCGCAACGCCATGAGGCCCTCTTCGATACTTGCCATTTCCTCTGCGGACCGCCGGGCCGCCGCAAGGCGCGCCGCTTCCGCCTCGAGCACGAAACGCACCTCGTAGCTGCCGAGCGTAGACGGCAATTCCGAGAGCGGCATATAGGCGCTCAGCTTGTCGGACGGCCGGTTCTTGACGAACGACCCCGCCCCACGTCGCGCCTCGGTGATGCTGTCGGCCGCCAAGCGAACCAACGCTTCACGCACAATGGTGCGCGACATGCCGAAAATCTCCGACAGGCGAGCCTCGGACGGCAAACGATCCCCCACGGCCAAGCCGTCAGCGTTGATCATTTCCACGATGCCCGTGTACGCCCGGTCGGCCAAGCGGCCTTCGCTCATTCATCGATCTCCCATTCGACAGGCGCACCATTGCGCCATCCGCGTCTCGTAGAAAGCCGCGTTGACCGAGGCGGCAGCTCAGCGCGTCACCGAACTCTGTCGAGCCAGCCCATCACACTAAAACCTGTATGACAGGTTTTAGTGTCTCTCTAGCTATTACAGAATGTGCACGCTCCCAAAGCCAAAACAGCTTGAACTTGTCCAACAGATAGCGTTACCATCAGCAACGTGAACCTGCATCGACCGACCGAGTCGACGGACAAGACAGGCAGGCGCCGCGTCATTGCAAGATGAATGCGCAGGGATGAAGCAGAGGGGATCAAGCATGACCACGACGGAAGTCCGCGTTCTCGACCGGAGCCCGCAGGCGGCGTTTGGCGACCTTACGCCGACCCAGATGAAGGTCCTGGCAGGCGTCAATTCAGGACTGCTCAACAAGCAGATCGCCTTTGACCTCGGCATCGCCGAGGCCACGGTCAAGGCTCACATGACCGCCTTGATGCGCAAGCTCAACGTTCACAACCGCACTCAGGCCGCGATTGCGGCCCAAGCCATGACGCATGGACTGCGATCCGCCGCCCGATAACCTACCCGCAGGCGAAGATATCCGATCTGGCGAGATCTATCCCCTCACCGCGAGCGCCGCCCCGGCAATTTACATGACCGAACGACTACGGTTGGATCGACCTTCCGGCCAACCGTGCGAGGCTGACCCGTGCGGTCGCCCACCGCGCGCTCCCAACTTTCCGTGCGCGCCCGCCCAACCAACGACCTCCCTGTCCAACACCGCGTCGCAATGATACCGCTGTTATACGAGCCGCGCATCGGACGTGCGCGCTCTGGCCGACCACTTCGGCCTGCGGGGGGCGCCATGGTTCTACATGACTTCCGAGTGGGGCTTTTGGCCCTCATAATGATCTCTTCCGCCGGCATTGCGAACGCCCAGGTGCTCTATCGCTTTGCGGAGAAGGGGCTGTTTGACGGCCGCTACGGGCCGGTCAGCCAGGCGCAGGAGAAGGCCAAGGCCGGTTTGGTCGCTTGCGGTCGCGCCGCGACGATCACGGTCGATGGGCAATTTGGTTCTGGTACGCGGACCGCGCTGGCCCGTCTGGCCACCTGCCCCGCCTTCGCCACCGTCCTGGCCGGAGACGCCGATGCGCGGTCTGGCGCGCTGACCCTCCCCTACTGGAACGCCCTGGTCGGTGGCGCGCCACCCAACGTCGATGCGCGCGCCCGCACCTTGATGCTGACCTACGAGGACACCGACTATACCCGGATGGAATGGAACTTCTGCCAGTCCAAGCCACGCTATAATCCGGCGGCTGGCGCCAATCTTTGCTTCTCCAACGACCCGCGATCCTACCTGACCTGGGGGCCAAACGGCGCCACGGGCGGTGGCGGGCGCGAGGTGCAATTGATCTTGCAGGCCGTGGACACCGCGGATCCTGTCGTGCTGGCGTCAAGCTTTGGCGTCGAGGCGGACGCCGTGCGGCGCATGTTCCGCATGCCTGATCGCACCGTCGATCGCACGCTGGAGACCTATCTTTGCGGCGTGTGGGCAGATCCGGCGCGCCGGGCGGCTTGGAAGGCTGGGTTTGACACGATCGGTCGCGTGCCCGCCGTGCGGGCCACCTTCGATGGTCTCTACAAGAGCGCAAGCCTCGATGGCGGCAAGATCCGCACCTTCATGAGCGCCTACGCCGCCAACGGCCGCGTGCCCACGGAGATCGACTACGCCTTCTTCAAGGACCGGTCCGCGCACACCAGCCCCGAACTCGGCCCCATTCGCAACGCGATCGCGACCTTGCTCGCGAGCGATCCCCTGGCTCAGGCGTGGAAGGTTCGGCGCGCCATCGCGCTGAAGGTCCGCCCCAGCGCCCAGAGGGTCGATCGCCTGGGTCGCGACGTCACCTTCTATATCGACGGCGCCACGCTGGGCGGCCTGAGCGCCGAAGAGCGCCAGGCCTGGACTGGCCGGGGTCGACTGCACGCTTCGGATGCGGGGCTGTCCGACGCCCCGTCCTTCGCGACCTTCACGCCCGGTCCTCCCTTGGTCACGACGATCGCCAATCCGGCCAGCCTGACACCAGCCGAGCGCGCGGCTTGCCCCGCTGCTGTTCTCGCCACCCGGCGGCCTTGAGTCTTTTGATCCTAGGTCACGCGGCGCCTCATCCTATATGTCGAATCTCCCCACGACTGGACCCGCCATGGCCACGCCCCTGAAGATCGACTTCGTCTCCGACATATCCTGCCCCTGGTGCATCGTCGGCCTGGGTGGACTGGAGTCCGCGCTCGAGCGGGTCGGCGATCTCGTCGAGGCCGAGATTCACTTTCAGCCGTTCGAACTCAATCCAAACATGCCGCCCGAGGGGCAGAACATCGTCGAGCATGTCGCCGAGAAGTACGGCGCGACCCGTGAGCAATCGGCAGCCAACCGCCAGGCGATCCACGACCGGGCCGCCGCCGTCGGCTTCACCATGGTGACCGATGAGAATAGCCGAATCTACAATACCTTCGACGCCCATCGTCTGCTGTACTGGGCGGGGATCGTCGGCCACCAACCGGCCCTGAAGCGTGCCCTCTTCGACGCCTATTTCACGGACGGTCGAAGCCCTGCCGACCACGAGGTGCTGGTGGCGGCCGCGCTGCAGGTTGGCCTCGACCCGCATGCCGCGCATGAGGTGCTGACCTCGGGCCGCTACGCCCAGGAGGTCCGCGAGGCCGAGCGCGCCTGGCAGGCCGCCGGGATCAGCTCGGTGCCCGCCGTGGTGATCAACGACCGCTACCTGATCTCCGGCGGACAGCCCGCGGACTATTTCGAGCAGGCCTTGCGCCAGATCGCCGCCGAGGCCTAGGACGGCGCGAGCGCCAATTCTGCGTCGGCGACCACATATCGGACATGGCGATAGTCCTGAATGATGGCAATCTGGCCCTCACGCCAAGCTAGCCACATGATGTAGCTGGGCGCTGGCCCCAGGCCGTTCTCGAAAACGGCTACGACCTCGCGGTTCTCCAGGCAGGAACCAGGTGAACCGTTGGGCTCTGGGCGTAGATCGTGAAGAACATCCCCACATCCGCCGCGCCGACACGGAGCGGATGGGCGGACTGACTGAGCCGGACGTCGTCGGCAAGTAGCGCCCGTAGGGCCTCCCAGTTTCGCTGGTTGAACAGCGTCACATAACGCGCGACGGCCGCTGAAGTCGGACGGCTGACGGGCTGGGGCGGCGCCTCGGCGTTGATGGCCTTCAGCCGCGCGCGGCCTCGCGCGCTGCCACCGGTGACCACCACACATTTGTTCTTCAGGCTCATCGTTTGCTCCATCGCTACTGAAGCTAGGACGGATGAGCCTGCGAAAAAGAGCCACGATGAGCACTCCCGCCGCTCTACAGGGCGAGGCTATGCTTGGCTTTGAGCCATTCTCGCGACCTGCGGCTGGACCAGCCGGTCCGCGCCGCGACGGACGCTAGGCGAGCGCGCGCTTGTACAACACCAGAAGTTCGGCCCAAGCCTTCTCGGCGGCCGCTTCGTCATAGACCTGGCTACCCTTGACGGTCCAGCCGTGCGCAGCGCCGGTATAGACCTCGACCTTGGCGGGCCGCTTGGCCGTGTCGAAGGCCGCCTTCAGCTTGTCTTTCACGGTCGGGTCCGACTTGTCGTCGTTGTCAGCCACCGCGATCAGGAATTCGGCGTGAGTCTTGGGGATCAGTAGATGCGGGCTGGTCGGCTGGTCGGTGACCAGACCGCCGCCGTGGAAGCTGGCCACCGCGGCGATGCGACCCGGCGCCGCCGCGGCCGTGCGGAAGGCCAGCGGCCCGCCCATGCAATAGCCCTGCACGCCAATCTTCCTGGCCTTGCTGGTCTGCTTCTGGGCGTCCAGGAAGGACACATAGGCGGCAGCGTCGCGGTCAGTGCCCTCGGGGGTCACGGTGGCGCGCAGCGGGGTCAGCTTGGCCCGGTCCTCGGGATTGGCGAAATTGAACGCGCCCTCGATCACCGGCGCCTTCTTGGCGCGGTAGTAGAGGTTGGGCACCAGCACCACATAGCCGGCCGCCGCCAGCCGGCGGCCCATGTCGCGGAACACCGGCCGCAGGCTCATCACGTCGGGCCACACCAGAACGGCCGGCCAGGCGCCCTTGCCCTTGGGATAGTAAAGGGCGGCGTCGGCCACGCCGTCCGGCGTCTTGATCTGGACGTCCTGCTCGACGACCGTGTCCTGCGCGTGGGCGGCTGTCGCGGCCAGGCCGCCGATCGCAACGGTCATCAGGCCAAAGCCGCGGCGGGAAAGGCGGGGATCGTGCACCAGGCCCTGATGGATATCGTCGTCGCACATGTCGCTTTCCTTCGCTGTCTCAGCCGCCGCGCAAACTCAAGCACCGAGACCTTGATCAATCAATGGGCCTTGCGGCGCGGCACGAGATGCAGCACGCCCACCACGACACTGCCGACGATCGATCCAACCACCGCAGAGCCCGCCGCCATCGCCATCCAACCTGTCACCGCGCCGACCACCGGTGCGGACCCCGCCCAATGCGAGCCCGTTTCGACCAGTTTGGGAATGGCGTGGAGGCCGAAGTGCTCCAGGCCATGGACAATGATCCCGCCGCCGACCCACAGCATGGCCCCTGTCCCGATCACGGTCAGCGCCTCCATGGTCACAGGCATGGCCTTGACCAGCCCGCGTCCGAAGCCGCGCAGCGGGGCCGAAGCCCCCTTGGCCAGATGCAAGCCGATGTCGTCCATCTTCACGATCAACCCGACCACGCCATAGACCACGACGGTCAGCGCGATCCCGATAACCGCCAGCGCGGCGGCCTGGATGGCCAGGGGGCGGTCGGCGACGTCGGCCAAGGCGATGGCCATGATCTCGCCCGACAGGATCAGGTCGGTGCGAATGGCGCCGGCCACCTTCTGGGCCTCGAGCTCGGCGCTGCTCTGGGCCAGTTCCTCGACCTCGTCTCCCGCCTCGTGGTGACCAAAGGACTCGATGATCTTCTCGGTGGCCTCGAAACACAGGTAGGCCCCGCCGCACATCAGGATCGGCGTCACGGCCCAAGGGGCGAAGGCGCTGAGGATCAGCGCACCGGGCAGGAGGAACAGCAGCTTGTTGCGGAACGAGCCCACCGCGATCTTCCAGACGATCGGCAGTTCGCGCTCGGGCGTGAAGCCCATGGCGTAACCCGGCGTCACGGCGGTGTCATCGATCACCACGCCGACCGCCTTGGTTCCCGCCTTGCCGGCGGCGGCGCCGACGTCGTCCAAAGAAGCGGCGGCCAGCTTGGTGATGCCGGCTATGTCGTCGAGCAGGGCGGCGAGGCCGGAGGGCATGGGGATTCTCTGGGCGGCGAGTGGAACGGTCCTTCGCGAATAGACCGGACCACCCGCCGAGGTCGAGCCTGATCAGTCCTTCTTGAGGACGGCGTCGGCCTTCTTGTCGATCTTCGTCGCCTCGGCCTTCGACATTCGGCCCGCCTTCGCGGCCTGGCTGGCGCGAGCCTTGGCGTTGCGGGCGTGGGCCTTGTCCTCGATCGGATAGGCCCGCTTGTCCGGCTCGGCGAACGCCTTGTCGGGAAGCTTGTCACGCTTTTTGGCGTCGAGTTCGGCCATGGGGGTCAGTCTTTGGGATGGGCGAGCCCGAGCGACTCGACCGGCGCGTCGTCGTCGCTGTCGCCGCCGTCGGGCGTGACAATCTCGGCGGGCTCGTCCTGGCGGGCTAGGTCGCGCGCGCCGACTCCGCCGCCCTGCTGGATGTTGCGGTTGGCTTCGACCGTCGAGGGATCGTAGCTGTCGTCGGCGTCGTCGCCGTTGGTCACGTCAAGATCGGCCATGAGAAGTCTCCACTCGTGTTCAGAGCCAACGATCGGACGCCGCGAGACGTTCCGCATGGCCCGTTCAGATTCCCTGCGGCGACCCGCAGAATAAAATCAGCCCCTGTGACAGTTGCGATCCCATCGTGACGCTCCAGATAAGCTGGACGCCGACGCGGTCGTTGGCGACCCCTTCAGGGACTGCTTCCATGCCCACACTGTTCGACCCGCTTCGCCTCGGCGACCTCGACCTGCCCAATCGTATCGTGATGGCCCCGCTCACCCGGCTAAGGGCCGGCGACAGCCAGATCCCCAACACCCTGATGGCTGAATATTACGCCCAGCGCGCCTCCGCCGGCCTGCTGATCAGCGAGGGCGTGCCGGTTTCGCCCCAAGGCGTTGGCTACCAAGGCGTGCCCGGCATCTGGTCCAAGGAACAGGTTGAGGGCTGGAAGCTGATCACCAAGGCCGTGCATGACAAGGGTGGTCGGATCTTCATGCAGATTTGGCACGTCGGCCGGGTCTCCGATCCCTCGTTCCACGACGGCGCCGCGCCGGTCGGCCCTAGCGCCCTGCCCGCCAACGGTCATGTCAGCCTACTGCGCCCCGAGCGTCCCTATCCCACGCCGCGCGCCCTCGAAACCGAGGAAGTCGCCGGCGTGGTCGAGGCCTTCCGCCTCGGCGCCCAGAACGCCAAGGACGCTGGTTTTGACGGCGTGGAACTGCACGGCGCCAATGGCTATCTGCTCGACCAATTCCTGCAGGACGGCTCCAACAAGCGCACCGACCAATACGGCGGCTCGATCGAAAACCGCGCGCGCCTGCTGCTAGACGCCACCGACGCCGCCGTCTCGGTCTTTGGCCCGGGTCGCGTGGGCGTCCACCTGGCCCCTCGCGCCGACGCCCATTCGATGGGCGACAGCGATCTCGCCGCTACATTCGGTTACATCGCCACCGAACTGGGCAAGCGCGGCATCGCCTTCCTCTGCGCCCGCGAATATTCGGGCCCAGACAGCCTGGGCGTAGATCTGCGGGCCAAGTTCGGCGGCGTCTATATCGCCAACGAGCAGTTCACCGCCGAGACCGCCCAGACGGCTCTGGATACCGGCGCGGCCGACGCCGTGGCCTTCGGCAAGGCCTATATCGCCAATCCGGACCTGGTCGAGCGCCTCAAGGCCGGCGCCGCGCTCAATGCGCCGGACCCTACGACCTTCTATGGCCCTGGCGCCAAGGGGTACACCGACTACCCGGCCCTGACGGCTCGCGAGACGGTGGCGGCGGAGTAGCGACAAGCGCTCCGAAGATTTCCGACTGAGTCCGTATCCGCTGTGCCATTTGCCGCGTTGGGCCTTCACCGCGCGGCGCACAGCGGATACAGGCTTAACCATGAGTGAGTCCAACGATCATTGGAAGACCGTCCTGCAACGGGGCGGAGCGGCGCTGGCTTTCAAGATCATCGACCCCGCCAGCGCCAAGCCGACCATGATCGCCGAGCCGGCGCCGCAGAAACGCGCCCTTCCCGTCATGGTCTATTACGCCGTGGCCGCGTCGGCGGTGGTCGATAGCTGGGTCGCCGGAGGTGACGGTCAGGTACTGATCGACCGCCCGGCCATCCTCGCCCGCCAGCGCCTGCTGAACGCCAAGGCCGCTGAACCGCCTGGCAGCACGCCGTCACCATTCTCGACCGGCTATGCGACGACCTACAAGCTGGAACTGGCGCGCTTGGCCTGGCTGGCGATCATCGACGATCCTGCTCAGCGACTGGAAGCCCTGGCCGCGACGTTCGCGCCGCCAGAATTGCGCACCAAACTCGTTTAAGCCGCCTACCAAGCCCCGGTATTAGGCATCGAGGCCCAGGGTTCGACGGCATCCAGATTGCCATCCTGCAGCAGCTCCACCGAGATATTGTCGGGCGAGCGGACGAAAGCCATGTGGCCGTCACGCGGCGGACGGTTGATCGTCACGCCCATGTCCATCAGCCGCTGGCAAGTTTCGTAGATGTCATCGACGCGGTAGGCCAGGTGGCCGAAATTGCGGCCGCCGTCATAATCTTCGGGATCCCAATTATAGGTCAACTCGACCAGAGGCGCGCGGCGCTCCTTGGCCAGTTCGACGTCCTCAGGCGCGACGAGGAACACCAGGGTAAAGCGGCCCTTGTCATTCTCCATCCGGTACATTTCGGTCAGGCCCAGGCCGTCGACATAGAAGCGCAGCGAGGCGTCGAGGTCTTTCACGCGGACCATGGTGTGAAGATAGCGCAAGGGCGGCTCCTAAGCTCGAATGGGGCTAAGTTTGAGACTACAGCGGGCGGCGCCGGTCTCGCACCCCACAATTGTGACCCGTTAGAGCTCCCGACCTGACTGCGTCAGGTCGGGAGCTCTAACCTTTTGTTTTGACGCATTTTTCTTCACGCGAACCGAAACCGCTTCGCTCGAAAAATGCTCTAGCCCGCCGTCGAGGCTGTGTCGCCCTGCAGGACACGTTGGGCGCGCTCCACGGCCTCCAGCAGGCTGGCCAGCGCCAAGCTCTCCGGGCTGTCGGCGCGATAAATTTCGCGCAGGGCGGGCACGCGATCCTGACACGCGGCCATGGCGTCGAGAGCCCGATCGATCTTGCGCGTCAGCATCACAGTAACCGCCATTTTTGTTCTACATTCGTTCTAGCTTGGCGGCCGGCCGAGTCAATGACGCGGCTACTCCGCCGCAACCGGTTTCTCTCGGGTCTGCCTGCGCCACAACGCCGCGTATTCGCCGCCAGCGTCTAGCAGAGTTGCGTGCGCGCCGCGCTCGACCACCCTGCCTCGGCGTAGGACGATGATCTCGTCGGCGTCGGCGATGGTTGATAGGCGGTGGGCCACCACCAAGGTCGTGCGCCCGGCCCTGGCTTTGCGAAGCGTGGCCTGAATCGCCGCCTCGGTGCGGCTGTCCAGGGCGCTGGTCGCCTCATCGAGGATCAATACCCGCGGGTCGGCCAGCAGGGCCCGGGCGATCCCGACCCGCTGCCGCTCGCCGCCCGACAGCTTCAGGCCGCGCTCGCCGACCTTGGTCTCCATGCCTTCGGGTAGACCTCGAATGAACTCGCCCAGCTCGGCCGCCTCGGCGGCGGCCCAGACGTCGGCCTCAGACGCCTCGGGACGGGCAAAGGCGATGTTGGCCATCAGGGTGTCGTTGAACAGGGCCACATCCTGCGGCACCAGGGCGACGGCGCGGCGCAGGGAGGTTTGTTTCAGCGCTTTCAAGTCATGGCCATCCAGGGTGACGCGCCCAGCCTGGGGGTCGATCATCCGCAGGGCCAGACGCACCATGGTGGTCTTGCCTGCCCCCGATGGACCGACGATAGCCACCGTCGTGCCGGGTTCGGCGGCGAAGGTCACGGTCTGCAGCCCCTCGGAGCGCTGTCCATGGCGGAAGGACACGCCTTCGAAGGCCACCGCCCCGCCCCGTCTGTCGGCGGGCGGCGGCAGGTCGATGGCGTCGGCGGCATCGGCCACGTCCGGCTGGGCGCGGCGCAGCTCGAGCATGGCTTCCATATCAATGAACGACTGGCGGATCTCGCGGTAGGCGAAACCCAGGATGTTCAGCGGGCCATACAGATTGACCAGGATCAGCACTGCGGCTGTGACGTCGCCCGGGCCGATGTCGCCATGTGCGGCCTCGCTGCCAGCCAGGATGGCCATGACGCCCAGACCCAGGCTCATCACCGCCGACTGGATGACGTTCAGCAGGGTCAGCGAGTTGGTCGCCTTGATATTGGCCTCGCCGTAGGTGCGCAGGGCGTTGTCATAGCCGGCCACCGCCCGGTCCTCAGCCCCGAAGGCCTTGACCGTCTCGTAGTTCAGCAAGGCGTCGACAGCCCGGCCGGCGGCCTCGGCGTCGGCCTCGTTCATCACGCGGCGATGACCGATGCGCCAGTCGGAGATCGAGAAGGTGATCACGCCATAGATCACCACAGTGACCACCGCCGTCAGGGCGAAGCGCCAGTCATAGGCCTTGGCCAGCACGACGGCAGCCATGATCAGTTCGACGGCGGTGGGCGCGATGTTGAACACCAGGCCGCGCAGCAGGAAGTCCATCGACCGCGCCCCGCGATCGATCACCCGCGACAGCGAGCCCGTGCGCTTGGTCTGGTGGAAGTCGATCGACAGCGACAGGGCGTGGGCGAAGGTCTCGACCGCCGCCCGAGTCTGGGCCGCCTGGGCGACTGGCGTGAACACTGCATCACGGGCCTGGGGCGCGGCGGCGGCGATGAACCGGATCAAGGCCCAGCCGCCAGCCAGGCCCGCGAAGGCGAAGCTGACCTGCGCGGCGGCGGTCTTGCCCTGGCTCAGCTCATTGACGGCCTTGCCCAGCAGCAAGGGGGCGATCACGCCCAGGAACTTGCCGACGAAAGTGAAGGCCAGGGCGACGGACACGCGCCAGCGCAGCCCAGGCGCCTCGGAGCGCATGACGAGGCGGGCGAGGTCGGTGAGGGCCTTCCAGCCGTTGGGCTTGACGTCCGGGGCCGAGACCGCGCCAGAGACGGCCGCGCCGCCGCGCGCCATGCCTCTCACTGGGCGCCTTCTAGCAATTGCGTGGTCTGCACGCCGCCGCCCGGCGTGATCCAATCGACACGCCAGCCTCGCGGCGTGAGGGTCGACCGCACGGGACCGCCCGACGGCGGCTGGGGTGGGCTCACCTCGAGCACGATCTGTTGCTCCCCCCCCTCGCCGGCGACCTGAATCGTACGGGCGCCAGCCCCCAAGGCCTGGTTGAGCGATAGGGCGAACCGGCCTGCCTCGTCAGCCTTGCCCTCACCACGCGTGGTGCGATCAACGCGGACGCCCAGCCCTGCGCCGGGCATGGCGACACCGGAGATCACGCCTCCGCCGCTGCGGTCGTAGTCGACGGCCAGAATGCGTGGCGACGGCGAGGTCTGGGCCAGGACCTCCGCCCCCGCCCCGGCCCGCAGCAGCACGGCCAAGCCGCCGGGGGTCACCATCAGATAGCCCTGGGCCTGCACTGTGCGCCCCTGCAGGGTCATCGACAGGCCGTAGAGCCTAGGCTCTGCGGCCTGAGGGGCCAGCAAGCGCCAATGGCCGGCCTCGTCAGCCTGACCCAACAGGGCTTCACCAGTCGGCGCGCCCAGCCGTACGCTGGACCCTGGGGCCGCCTGACCCGACAGCACCACGCCGTCGGCCTGACGGGCCGCAGAAAGAACCTCCGGCGGCTTGAGATAGTCGGCCTGGGGCGAGGCTTGCTCGGCGTCAGTCGCGGCCGGAGCGTGCCGCCAGCCTTCGCCGCCATCACAGGCTCCCAAAGCCAGGGCCGCGGCCACAGCCAGGAGCATGGCCGACTTGAAACCGATCTTCCGAATCCTGATCATGGCGTATCCAACGACCGACGACGCCCCGCCGGCCAATTTCCTGGGTGTTCACGTGCGGCGCGCCGCGCTTGTCCACAAGAACCGGCCCGCTGTTTATTTTTCCTGGAGTGGACGACGATGCCCGACCTGTCCAGCGAGCAAACCAGCCCCGGCGCCAGCGCGCTGACGTCCGTCTGCGTCTACTGCGGGTCGTCGAACACGGCCGATCCCGCTTTTCTGAACGCGGCCTTCGAAATTGGCGGCGATTTCGCCAAGGCCGGGCTGAAGCTGGTCTATGGCGGCGGCGGCGTGGGCCTGATGGGCGCCACGGCGCGCGGGGCTCATGCTGCGGGGGGCAAGGTCCTTGGCATCATCCCGGACTTTCTGCGCGGCCGTGAGCAGCCGTTCGACGACGTCGAGACCGTGATCGTCACCTCGATGCACGAGCGCAAGATGATGATGTTCGAGCGTTCCGACGCCTTCGTGGTGCTGCCCGGCGGGATCGGCACGCTGGAGGAAATCATCGAGCTCCTGTCATGGCGACGGCTAGACCTGCACGCCAAGCCGATTATGTTTCACAACCCACGCGGCTTCTGGGACCCCTTGTTCGCCCTGCTACAGCACACCATCGACGAGGGTTTGACCCCGCCCAGCCTGGCCGATTGCTGGCGGTCCGTTGAAAAGGCCAGCGATATAACGCCAACCCTACTGGCCTGGAGCTTGGAAACCAGGCAAACAAACGCTTCGGACACGCTCCGCTTCTTGACTTAGTAGCGAAAAGAAACGAACCTGAGATGGGCCGACCTCCCCTTGTCGGCCCGGGGATATAGGAAACCATCATGCGTCTTTTTGTCGCCGCGCTTGTCGCGGCTTCCGCCATGTCGTCCGCCGCCTTGGCGGCCGAGGGAGCGGTCCTCAAGCTCAAGGCCCCATCCAAGGCTCCGACCTTGATCCTGGACGGCGCCGCCTGGCGCTGCACCGGTGACGTCTGCGCCGCGCCCGCAGTCAAGTCGCTTCCGATCGGTCGCGCCTGCCGCAAGGTCGCGGCGGAACTTGGCGCGATCACGACCTTCAACTATCGCGGCGAAGAGCTGGACGCCGCCGGCCTCGCCGACTGCAACACGGCCGCCAAGTCCTAGGATTTGGACATTGACGACAGGAAGGGGCGGCCCGCACGGCGGACCGCCCCTTTTTTTTCCTATTTCCGCTCCGACGCCTTTGACGGCTGAGCCGTCGGCTTGAGCGCGGGTCTCCCGCCGACGAGCATCCCGCCCAGCAGGGCGAAGGACAGCATGGCGTGGTTCATCTTCGATACGTTCATGGCGGCGTCTCCCAGACTTCGCTTGAAAAACAAGACAGGCCGTTGGACCAGGAGACGCGCGCGGCTCACAGGGGCTTGCCCCCTCCCAGTCGTCAGCGCGTCATCGTCAAGCATGCCCCAGACTGGCCGAGACGCAAGAAAAATCGTCCGAACCCTGATGAATTCCGCCTACGGACGATGGGCGTTTTCCTTGTTCAAGCAAGGCCTTGCGTCGCAAAGAAAAACCGCCCGCGACGGCATGTCGCGGGCGGTTTCGGCTTCAATCGACAGTTGTCCGTGAACGGCGGTCAGGCCGCCTTGCCGAACGACAGTGATTCATAGCGCTTCAGGTGGTGATCGACCGAGCCGAACAGGCCCTCGATGATCGAGGCGCGCTTGAAATAGTGGCCGATGGCCAGCTCGTCGGTCATGCCCATGCCGCCGTGGATCTGGATGGCGTTCTGGCCGACGAACTTGCAGGCCCGGCCGATCCGGACCTTGGCGGCCGAGACGGCCTTGGCCCGCTCGTCGTCGCCTTCGTCCAGCTTGATGGTGGCCATATAGGTCATCGAAACGGCCTGCTCGACCTCGATGAACATGTCGACCATGCGGTGTTGAAGCACCTGGAAGTTGCTGATCGCGGTGCCGAACTGCTTGCGCTGCTTGGCGTAGTCCAGCGTACCCTCGTGCAGCTTGCGCAGCAGGCCCACGGCCTCGGCGCCGACAGCGGCCGTGGCCTCGTCCAGCACCTTGTTGACGAGCGGAAGGCCGTTACCCTCTTCACCGATCAAGGCGTCCGCGGGGATCGAGACATTCTCGAAGAACACTTCGGAGGCGCGGCCGCCGTCCACCGTCGGATAGTCGCGTGTGACGATGCCCGGCAGGGTCTTGTCGACCAGGAACACCGACACGCCGCCGGTGTCGCGCTGGCCGCCGCCGGTGCGGGCGGTGACCAACAGGTGGCTGGCGAATGGCGCGCCCACCACCACGGCCTTGTGGCCGTTCAGCACATAGCCCGCGCCGTCCTTCTTGGCCGTAGTCTTGAGGTCCTGCCAGGTGTAGCGCCCCTGCGGCTCGGCATAGGCGAAGGCAATGGTCGTCGTGCCGGCGATGATGCCTTCGATGACACTGGTCGCGCCGGCATATCCCGAGTGCTTCATGAAGCCGCCGCCGATCACCACCGTGCCCACATAGGGCTCGATGACCAGGGCTTTGCCGAACTCTTCCATGATGATCATGTTGTCGATGGCGCCCCCACCCAGGCCGCCCAGCTCTTCGCTGAACGAGGCGCCCAAGATGCCCAGTTCCTCGGCGAAGGCCTGCCAGTAGTCGGCGCGCCAGCCGCTCTCCGAGGCCACGATCTTGCGGCGGGTCTCGAAGTTGTACTTGTCCTGCAGGAAGCTCGCGACGGTGTCGCGGACCATCGACTGCTCTTCGGTGAAGTTGAAGTCCATCCCTGGGTTTCCTCTGAAGACTATTCGTCTACGATCTGTTCGTTTCTGAGCACCGCTTCCAGATGGTATTTCAGACCATCTGGCTCAACGGCTTCGACTATTAGGAAGACGTCGGCATCCTTAAACGGAAGGATCACGCGTCCAGGCGTCTTCGCCAGGAAGCCGATCCTCGGCGAGGGTTCCCCATTCGCGGAAAATTGGGTCGCCTCGAACCGCGACGGGCCCTGCTCATCGCCGAGATAGCGGACATCGCCGCGCCAACCGGCTTGAGCGCCCTCGCCTGAGCTCCAGAGAACATCTCCAGGGCGGCCGAGGAAGGTCACGAGCACCGGCGTTTGACCAGGGGCCAGCCGTGTATGGGTCACGACGCCAGGGCCGATCGCCCTCGCGGCGGCTTCCAGAACCTCGCCCCCAATGGCGTCGCGAGCCGCTCCGAACGGAGCGACCGCGATCATGGCGGCCAGGACCGGCCCATGCGGGTTCATCGACCTGTTCCGCGCCGGCCGCCTTAGAGTCCCAGCACCATCTTGGCGATGATGTTGCGTTGGATTTCGTTGGAGCCACCGTAGATCGACGTCTTGCGGACGTTGAAATAGGTCGGGGCGGCGCGATGAGCGAAGTCCGGGCCGATCGGATGGGCGTTGTCGCCGTCCTTCGGGAAGCCGCGGAAATAGGGCGCGCTGTAATGGCCGGCCGCTTCAAGCACCAGCTCGGTGATCCGTTGCTGAATCTCGGTCCCCTTGATCTTCAGCACCGAGGACTCCGGACCTGGGCCCTTGCCAGCCGCTTCACCGGCCAGGGTGCGCAACTCGGTATATTCCAGGGCCGTCAGGTCGATCTCCAGGTCGGCGACCTTGCGCTTGAACGCCGGGTCGGTCAGCAGTGGCAGGCCGTCATCGCCCAGTTCAGTCTGAGCCAACTGGCGAATTCGCTCGATGCCGCGCTTGGAGCGCGCCACGCCGGCAATGCCAGAACGCTCGTGGGCCAGCAGGAACTTGGCGCAGGTCCAGCCCTTGTTCTCGTCGAAAATGCGGTTTTCGACCGGCACCTTGACGTTCTCGAGCCAGACCTCGTTGACCTCGTGCTCGCCGCCCAGGGTAATGATCGGACGGACGGTCACGCCCGGCGACTTCATGTCGATCAGCAGGAACGAGATGCCCTCCTGGATCTTGGCCACCGGGTCGGTGCGGACAAGGCAGAAGATCCAGTCGCCGTGCTGGGCCAGGGTGGTCCAGGTCTTCTGGCCGTTGACCAGGTAGTATTCCTTGCCGTCGTCGCCAGTGAAACGCTCGGCCTTGGTCTTCAGGCTGGCCAGATCCGAACCCGCGCCCGGCTCCGAATAGCCTTGAGCCCACCAGATGTCGCCCGACAGGGTCGGCGGCAGAAAGCGTTCCTGCTGCTCGGGGGTGGCGAAGGTGTAGATCACCGGGCCGACCATGTTGATTCCGAACGGCAGGATCGGCACGCAGTCGGCGCGAGCGGTCTCTTCCGACCAGATGTATCGCTGCACCGAGGTCCAGCCCGGGCCGCCGAATTTTTCCGGCCAGGCCGGGGCGACCCAGCCTTTCTTGGCCAGGATGCGGTGCCACGAGAGAAAATCGTCTTTGGCCATCTCTTCGCCCTCCTCCTGCTTCTCGCGCAGGCCAGCGGGGTAGTTCTCGGCGATGAACGCCCGGACTTCGTCGCGGAAGGCGACGTCTTCAGGCGAGAAATCGAGGTTCATGGCGGGCTCCCGGGAAATCGGCCTCTCAAGGGGCCGTCTTGACTGTCGGGAGTCACAATAGGGTTCGAACGCGCGTTTGGAAAGATGACCTTAGCGTCAACGTAAACAACGATCAGTTTTGAGCGGAAATGGCTACCGGACCTCGCAGGCCAGCCGCACCAAGGCCAGGGCGGTGACACCGCCGACCCCCTCCTCCTCGACGATGTCCAGGTCGATCAGGGGCCGCTTGTCCAAGACCTGGAGCAGCCGCGCATGGCCCTTTGCCGTCCCGACGTGGGCGGCCTGGCAGTGGGCGATCAACGCCGGATCGATCATATGCAACACGGCGGCCGCGGCGCAGGCGGCGTAACCATCGAGCAGAACCGGAATCTTCTGCACCCGGGCCGCCAGGATCGCGCCGACCAGGGCGGCGGTCTCGCGTCCACCGAGCTGACGCAGGACTTGCAGAGGATCGGACAGATCGTCCTCAGCGGCGGCGCGGGCCACGGCGGCGGCCACCGGCTCGGGCGCCTCGGTCCAGTCGGCGGCGTCTCCGCCGAACAGGGCCAAGGCGATAGTCGCGGCGGTACGCACGGTCTCGGCGGCGATGACGCCTGGGATCAGCAGATCTGGCTGCTTGGCCAGGGCCTCCATACCGAACGCCATCGTCGCGGCGCACTCCTTCTCGCTCATCGAGGCTTTTGAGGCCGCATCTGGCGTCGGACGATCGACGGCCAGGTCGAAGGCTTCCAGTCCCGCCCCCTGAGCGCCAGCGATACGGCATACATTGGCCCCGCCCGAGGCCACGGCCTCCAGGCGAGCTCGGGCGTAACCCCTCGGCCCCACGCCCTGAACCGCGCCGGCATACAGGGCGACCACGGGACGCAGCACGACAGGCGGCGTCTTGCCGGTCCAGGCCGTCAGCCAGGTCGAGAGCTCGGCCAGGCGATCGCCGCCGGGGGGAGCGCAGGCGATTGGCGCGGACGGCGCGTCGGCCGCCAGCTTGCGGATGTCGTCGAATGGAGAAGTGGTCATGGGCGCGGACTTAAGCCAGCCCGCGCCCGATGCAAGGGCGTTCGCCGGGTCGCCTCTTGCGCCGACCGGCAGGAGGGGCGAACTTTGACCATGACCTTGGCCGCTCCATCCTCTCCACCCCGCCCCATCGCGACACCCTGCGTGAAGGTGTGCGCGGTGGACGGGCGGACCGGGGTCTGCCTGGGATGCAGACGAACCCTTCCGGAGATCGCCGGGTGGGCGCGCCTGAGCGACGAGGAGCGGGCGGCGATCATGACCGCCCTGCCCCTGCGCCCTGACCCCGTGGCCAGCCTGACGGCCGACCTGGGTTCGCCTTGAACGTCCTAGTTCGCGGCGGAGGCGTTGAGCCAGGCCGAGCAGGCGCCCGAGCGTTCAGCCAGCAATTTTTCCTTCTTGGAGCCTTGGGCCTTGTCGCCTTCCTTCTGGGCGGCGGTGATCTTGTTGCCGGCCGAGACGCGAACCGGCAGTTCGCGAGCGCTGCCTTCCTGCTTCAGGAAGGTGTCGATGTTGCTGGTGTCCAACTTGCCGAGCCCTTCCGACGCGGCCAGGCCGCGGCAGCGAGCGGCTTGCAGGAATTCATAGTTGCTGGTTCCGGCCTGGGCGGCGCCCGCCAGAGCGGAAACGACGACGGTCGCGACGATGATCTTATGCATGGCGGTGTTCCTCGATAAACATTTACTTGCCGCGAGGCATTTGCCGCGAATTGCGCAAGAACTTAAGTTAAATCGAAGTCATATTGCACATTACCTAAGTGTAATCTCACACAACAACAGTATTACGGTTTTTTAACTTGCAGTAAGATTATTGTTTAATTAACTACAATGGGTCGCGTATCTGTCGATTCACGGGTTGAAAACCCATTCGCGACTATTCTCCCCTCAACGGCCGTAGAAACGGTCAGCAAGCCTGTATGGCGGGGTGACTTCGATGCTCAAGTTCGTGACCATCGCGATCGTAGGCGCGCTCTCTGCGGTCGGGGCGGCGAAAGCCGTCGTATCGCTGGATGATCTGCGCCAGCCGGACCTGCGCGGCTCGGCCCCTGCTACCGCCTCCATCGACGACGGCGCGGCCCAGATCGTCAAGGGTCCAGACGGCCACTTCTGGGCCGAGGCCAAGGTCGATGGCCGCGCTATTCGCTTCCTGATCGACACGGGCGCCACCACGGTCGCCCTGAGCCAGACCGACGCCCAGCGCCTGGGCATCGACGTCCGCAAGCTCGATTATCGTTACACGGTGATGACCGCGTCCGGCCAAGCCCGGGCCGCTTCGGTCAAGCTGGCCAGCGTGGCGGTGGCCGGCGCGCAGGTTCACGACGTCGACGCCATGGTCATCGAGCACGGCCTGGACACGTCGCTGCTGGGCATGAGCTATCTGGGCCGCCTCTCCAGTTTCCAAGCCACGCCGCGCGCGCTGGTCCTGCGGTCGTAGGGCTTAGCTCGCGATCCTCTCGGCGAAGCGCGCCTCGCGGGCGTCCATCGCCTGGCGGACAGCGGCCGCCGCCCGATCGACGACGTTCAGCCCCGCGTCGGGGCCGACCCCCTCGACCGTGAGTATCCGGCGCCAGGCCCGCGCGCCCGGCAGGCCGTGGAACAGACCCAGCATGTGCCGGCTCATGGCCGCCAAATGCACGCCCGTCGCCAATTGCTTGGCCATATAAGGTTTGTAAAGCTCGACGGCCTCGAAGGCGTCGATAACTCGCCCTTCGCCGAACACCCGCCGGTCGACCTGACCCAACAGGCCCGGCTCGTGATAGGCCGCGCGGCCCAGCATCACCCCGTCCACGAGCTCAAGCTGCGCCAATGCAACATCCACATCGGGGACCCCGCCATTGATGATGATCGTGAGGTCCGGGCGCTGGGCCTTCAGGCGATGGACCAATGGATAGTCCAAAGGCGGTACGTCGCGGTTTTCCTTGGGTGACAGCCCCTTCAACCAGGCTTTGCGAGCATGGACCACGAAGGTCGAAACGCCAGCCTTCGCCGACAAATCGACAAGTTCGAACAGGCTCTGTTCCGGATCCTGGTCATCGACGCCGATCCGACACTTGACCGTCACCGGCACGGACACCGCCGCCGCCATCGCCGCCATGCAGTCGGCCACCAGCGCCGGCTCGCGCATCAGGCAAGCGCCGAACCGGCCACTCTGCACGCGGTCAGATGGGCAGCCTACATTCAAATTGATCTCGTCATAGCCGAAGTCCTCGCCAATCTTGGCCGCGGCCGCCAGGTCGGCGGGGTCGGAACCACCCAACTGCAGGGCCACCGGATGCTGGCCATCGTCGAAGCCGAGGAGCTTTTCGCGATCGCCGTTCAGCACGGCGCCGCTGGTGACCATTTCCGAATAGAGCAGCATCCGGCGAGACAGCACGCGATGCAACGACCGACAGTGACGGTCGCTCCAGTCCATCATAGGCGCACAAGAGAATCTATGTGATTGAAATTGCTGCATTTTTAACGTACATTCAAAGAGTTAGATAGGCGGCGTGTACACCTAAAATACGCTGAAACACGCCACTTTTCGCCACGGTACGACGCCTCACTGTACACAGGGAGTACACGAAAATTGGCCACGTTCGTGAAGCTCCCGTCCGGGTCCTGGCGCGCCGTTGTCCGCCGCAAGGGGCGCTATATAAGCGAGACCTTCCACCGGCGCGAGGACGCGCGGCGTTGGGCCACGGCGGCCGAGAGCACCATCGATCGGGGCGGCAAGCCCAAGTCCACCCGTATCGCGGACAAGCGGACCCTGGTTGACCTGATCGATCTGCATATCGAAGACCTCAAGTCGGTCGGCAAGAAGATCGGTCGAACCAAGCTCGACATGCTTAAGATGTTGAAGGCCGATCCGGTCGGGAAGTCGAAGTTCGCCGAACTGGACCGCCTTCCGCTCATCGCTTTTGGCAAGCGCCGCGCCAAGGGCGGCGCGGGTCCCGTGACGGTGGGCATGTATATCGGCACGATCAAGACCGTCCTGATCAGCGTCGCTGCGCTACATGACATTGAGACCAAGCCCGACCAGGTGGATGTGGCGCGTGTCGCCCTCACCCACCTCGGCCTGATCGGCAAGAGCAACGAGCGTGATCGACGTCCCACCGACGAGGAACTCGAGCGGCTGTTCCTCTACTTCGACACCATGAACCGCCTGAGCTTGCCGATGTCGCGGATCATGAAGTTCGCCATCGCCACAGCCATGCGCCAAGACGAGATCTGTCGCATCGTTTGGGACGACTATCTGGCCCGCACAAAGATGCTGATCATTCGGGACCGAAAGGACCCTCGAAACAAGGCCGGCAACGACCAGAGGATCCCACTCCTGGCCGCGTCTGGTTTCGACGCGGTGGCCTTGATCGAGGTGCAGCGCGAGCTTCGGCGCAACGCCGAACAACGCATCTTCCCGTATAACGGCAAGTCGATCAGCGCCGCCTTCACACGGGCCTGCGCCAAGCTGGCGATCAACGACCTCCGCTTCCACGATCTCCGCCACGAGGGCACCAGCCGTTTGTTCGAGCTGGGCCTGCGCATCGAACAGGCCGCTCTGGTCAGCGGCCACAAGGATTGGAAGATGCTCAAGCGCTACACCCACCTCCGCCCGGAATCGATTCACGACGTCCTAGCTGGCAGAACGGCGGCCTGATCCCCACTCGACTGTCGCATCGCGGGCGGCGGTCTGACGACAGGCGAGCCTAGCGCTTCCGCAAGCCGACCTTGCCGTATCCGCCGGCGATAACCCGCCATTGTGGTCTCAGGTCTCTCCGGCGACGCGCGAACACACGCGGGCGGTGATGATCTCGAGAATCCTGGCCGCAGCCCGGTCCAGCGCGGCAGGATCCAGCCGATCGAGAGCGAGGCTGGCTAAGATTGCGTGTTGGGACTTTCGACGCTCTTGCGCATAGGCCAGATCATAATGGGCGGCCATCAAGGCTTCGGCGAGATCCGCCAGGGCTCCCGCCTCGACCATCTCGCGCCAAGCCGCGAGCCGCTTCTGGCTGGGATGGATCGGCAGGCGCTCGAGGATCGCCAACAGCGCCTCGCGCTGGTGGCCGATATCGCCATAGGCCTCGACCAGGTAGCGCGCCCGTTCCGGCAGGGGCGC
Source organism: Caulobacter sp. DWR2-3-1b2 (assembly GCF_049896345.1). Classification (NCBI taxonomy): domain Bacteria; kingdom Pseudomonadati; phylum Pseudomonadota; class Alphaproteobacteria; order Caulobacterales; family Caulobacteraceae; genus Caulobacter; species Caulobacter sp. DWR2-3-1b2. The sequence goes on from NZ_JAFCUC010000002.1 coordinate 547,157, forward strand.
GGTGACCTCGATCCGCGGCGCCCGGCGCATCGCCTCCCATAGCATCGGCGGCACGACGCGGTTGCCGATCTTGCTGGACTCGGCCTCCACGACCACCGGCCGCGCTGGATCGAGCCCGTCGAGCGCCGCGATCAGTTGGCTCTCGAACAGCTTCTGACCCGGTTGCGGCTGGCCGGCCACCGCCCCGAACAGCGAGCCGCGATGACAGGCCAGGCCTTCCAAGTCGATGGTCTGCACGCCAAGGCGGGCCAGATCGTTGAGGATCGCCGTCTTGGCCGAGCCGGTGTCACCGTCCAGCAGGACCAGGTCCAGATCGCAGGGCGCGTCATAGAGTCTGGCCTGCACCCAGCGACGATAGGTCTTGTAGCCGCCCTCCAGCACCGCCGTCCGCCAGCCAACCCGCTGAAGGATGGTGGCCATGGCGTTGGACCGCTGCCCACCGCGCCAGCAATAGACCAGGGGTTTGAAGTCCTCGGGTCGGTCGGCGAGACTGGTCTCCAGGTGATGGGCGATGTTGCGCGCCACATGGGCCGCGCCGATCCGGTTGGCGCGCAGCCGCGATTTTTGGACGTAGATCGTTCCGACCTCTGCGCGCTGGGCGTCGTCGAGCACCGGCAGGTTGATCGCCCCGGGCAGATGGTCCTGGGCGAACTCGCCGGGACTGCGCACATCGATGATCTGGTCATAGGCCGCGAGCGCGGCGGGATCGGCGGATTTCAGGACCTGAAGCGGCTTCATGTCCGCCTGAGGGTCCGCCACGGGTCGATCATCATCCTGTCGGGTCTCGTCATCATCGCTTTTCTCAGCGGCGACTATGCGCGACGCGCCGGGGAATCGTAAGGTCCCCGCGAGAAGACTCGCCCGGATCGTGGTGGCGATGTTGCAGGAGCCGTCCGCTTGCCCGATCCCGTTCGACTGACCTCCCTGGCCCACGGCGGCGGCTGCGGCTGCAAGCTGTCGCCCGCCGTGCTGCGCGAGATTCTGGCCCAATCGCCGGCCGCCGGCCTGTTTCCCAACCTGATGGTGGGAACCGAAACCTCGGACGACGCCGCGGTCTGGCGGCTGAACGACCAGCAGGCCCTGGTCGCCACCACCGACTTCTTCATGCCCGTCGTCGACGATCCCCATGACTTTGGGCGCATCGCCGCGACCAACGCGCTATCGGACGTCTATGCGATGGGGGCGACGCCGATCTTCGCCCTGGCAATCGTCGGCATGCCCATCGACAAGCTGCCGTTGGAGACCATCGGCGCGATCCTGGCCGGCGGGGCCTCGGTCTGCGCGGCGGCCGGCGTACCGATCGCCGGCGGCCACTCCATCGACAGCGTCGAGCCGATCTACGGCCTGGTCGCCCTGGGTCTGGTCCATCCCGACCGCGTGCTGTCCAACCGCGGCGCGCGGGCCGGCGACGTTCTGATCCTGACCAAGGCCTTGGGCGTCGGCGTGCTGAGCGCGGCGTTCAAGCAGCAGCGCCTGTCGGCCGAGGGCTACGCGGCCCTGATCGCCACCACCACCCAGTTGAACACCGTCGGCTCGGTGCTGGGGGAGATCGCCGGGGTCCATGCCGTTACCGATGTGACCGGGTTTGGCCTGCTGGGCCATCTACTCGAGATGTGCCGCGGCGCTGGGCTCGCCGCCGAACTCGACGCCGACGCGCCGGTCCTGCTTCCCGAGGTCGCGGCCCTGGCCCAGGCGGGGGTCCGCACAGGAGCCGCCGTTCGCAACTGGGCCAGCTATGGCGCGGCAGTCCAGATTCCCCCCGCCGCGCCGGACTGGCGGCGGGATTTGCTCGCCGATCCGCAGACTAGCGGCGGCCTGCTGATCGCGGTCGCCCCCGAGGACGCCGACGCCGTTCTACGCACGGTCGTGGACGCGGGTTTCAACGCCGCCAGGGTGGTCGGGCGGATGACGGCTGGACCGCCGGAGGTGAGGGTCGACGCCTTCCTCACCTGAGGGGGCCGAAACCCCGCCCTCGCCTTTTCTTGTCCCTATCCTCTCCCTTGGTGCATCCCGGCAGCAGCAGGGCCGCGCCGGCGGCGAGACCGACGGTGGCAGCGAAGGCGGCGCGGCGGGACGGCGAACGAGTTGGGGAAGGTGTGGCTGGTCTCATCGCGCGCTTGTCCTGTAAGGTGCGCGAGGGGGCTCGAACGGCTTGAACAAGCCGTGACAAGGGTCTCGACCGCGCCTATTACGGCCCTCGTTATCGATATCCGATTTCGTGGATCTGTCAACGGAATGACCTTGCGTGCTGGAACACCACGATCTCCTCGCCGGCCTGATCCGGCTGCACGTCTTGCATCACGCCGCCGACGGCGAGATCTACGGGCAATGGATGATCGAGGAGCTTGGCCACCACGGCTACAAGCTCAGCCCCGGCACGCTCTACCCGATGCTGCACGGCATGGAACGCAAGGGCTACCTGGCCTCGCGCAAGGAACAGATCGGCAAGACCTTCCGGCGGCTCTATCGGGCCACGCCCTTGGGCTTGGAGGCGCTCGCCATCGCCAAGCTGCGCGTGCGCGAACTGGTGCGCGAGGTCCACGACCAGGCCCCGGCCTGACGGCGGAAGGCCGGGCATGACGACGGCGGAGCCCGTGGCGTCGCCCGCGCCGCGACGATCGGCCTTCGAGGTCCTGGCGGTGTCGCTGGGCCTGGGCCTGACCTCGTTCGGCGGACCGATCGCCCACCTGGCCTATTTCGAACGCGCCTATGTCCAGCGCCGCCAATGGCTGTCGGCCGACGAGTATGCGGGCCTGGTGGCGCTGTGCCAGATGTTGCCCGGCCCGGCCAGCAGCCAGGTCGGCGCCCTGATCAGCCTAAAGCGGGCCGGCTGGCTGGGCGCCCTGGCCGCCTGGATCGGCTTCACCCTGCCCTCGGCCCTGGCGCTCTACCTGTTCGCCCTGGTCGCCCCCGCCCTGAAGGATCCGCTGACGCTGGCGGGATTGCATGGCCTCAAGCTCGTGGCTGTCGCTGTCGTCGCCCAGGCGGTGTGGAGCATGGCCCGCAAGCTCTGCCCGGACCTGCCGCGCGCCGGCCTGGCCCTGGTCGCCGCCGCCCTTCTGCTGGTGGTCGGCGGCGCGGCGCTGCAACTGGTCGCCCTGGCGCTGGGAGCCATCGGCGGCGTGATCCTCTGCCGCGGTGTGGACCTGCCGCCGTCGCCGCCGGCCCTGCCCGTGCGCCGGCGCGTCGGCGTCGCCGCCTTCGCGGTCTTCATCGCGCTGCTCGTCGGCCTGCCCTGGCTGGGCAGCCTCGCCCCGGGTTCGACGACGGACCTGATGGGGGTGTTCTATCGCGCCGGCGCCCTGGTGTTCGGCGGCGGCCACGTGGTCCTGCCGCTGCTGCACGACAGCCTCGTTCCGCAAGGCTGGCTGAGCGAGGACAGGTTCCTGGCCGGCTATGGCGCGACCCAGGCCGTCCCGGGCCCGCTGTTCACCTTCGCCACCTATCTCGGCGCGGCGGCCGGGTCCCCGCACGGCGCCATGACGACCGCCCTCTGGGCCCTGGTCGCCACCGTCTTCATCTTCCTCCCGGGCATGCTGCTCGTACTGGCGGGCGTGCCGCTGTGGAGCTGGACCAGCCGACACCCGGCGGCCAAGGGAGGATTGGCCGGGGTCAACGCCGCCGTGGTCGGCGTGCTGGCGGCGGCGCTCTATGACCCCATCTGGACGAGCGCCATCCGCGACGGACGCGACGTCGCCATCGCGGCGACCGGGTTCCTGCTCCTGGAGCGCTGGAAGGCGCCGCCGCTGGCCGTCGTGATCTTGTGCGTCGCCGGCGCCATGCTCATCAAGATGACGACCTAGCCGGCCGGCGAGAGACCCATCGCACCAACCTGCCCGTCACTCCTTGGGCGCGGCCATCGGCCGGGCCGAAACGGCCGCGGCCCTCACTGCCTGATGTTGCGCTGGTGGAAGCGGCACCAGTCCGCGCTGCTGGAGGTATCCGCCGCGCCCCACCGCCGAATCCGACACGAACTCGGCGATGAAGGCTTCAATCCGGGCGTATCGCCGAGATTGGCCGTCTTGACGTAGATGTAGAGGGCCCGCGACAGCGGATAGCTGCCGTTGGTGATCGTCTGCGGGGTCGGCTTGACGCCGTTGATGCTAGCCGCCTTGATCAGATGGTCGTTCTGAGCCAGGAACGAGTAGCCAAAGACGCCCAGCACGCCAGGGCGGCGCTCGATGGTCTCGACGATGTCGTTGTCGTTTTCGCCGGCGTCGGTCCAGGCTCCGTCCGGCCGGGGCGGATCGACCTTGGCCCGGAAAGCGGCCGGATCCTTCGCCCGTAGCGCCTGCCCGGCCGGCAGCTTCCCTGCCCCCGCCTCGATGGCCAGTTCGACGAAGGCGTCGCGCGTCCCTGAGCCGGGCGGCGGTCCATAGACGCGGATCGGCGCGCCGGCAGGCTTGGCGACACCTCCTTCCAGGTCTGGAAGGGATTGGCGACGAACTGGCCGCCGCGAAGGCTGTTGGCGGCCAGGCCAAGATAGAGTTGCTCGACGGTGAAGCCATAGTCCGGGGCCTTGTCGTCAACCGCGACCACCACGCCGTCGAAACCGATCTTCAGCTTGACGACGCCGGTGACCCCGTTGGCGTTGCAGGCTTCGAACTCCGCCTTCTTCATCGGTCGCGACGCGTTGGCGATGTCGGGGAAGCGCTCGCCCGTTCCGCCGCAGAACGACTTGAAGCCGCCGCCGGTGCCGGTGCTCTCGATCTTGGCGATCTTGCCGCCGGTCTTGCGCGTGGTGTTCTCGGCGACGCGGAGCGCGAACGGATGGACTGTCGACGAGCCCGTCGCCCAGACGAAGTCTCGCGCGGCCTGGGCGCTCGAAGCGCCGGAGAGCAGCGCCACGCCCGCAACGACACCGATCAGACTCTTCATGGCTATCTTCCCTTGCGATGCGCCGCACTGCGGCGGCTTCCTCATCTTCGAGACCTGCCCTAAGGGCGTGCTTCATCAGAATCGAAGTTCGATATCGAATGTCGATTTCAATAGCAGCGGCATGTGTCAGAGATGCGAAGCTGAAGTTGGGCGTTGCGCCGCGCCGGCCTGCTCGCGGGAATTTGATCACGTGATCGCCAAGAGCCTCACCGGCGGGCTAAACGGTCCGACGACGCGTCGGATAGGATCGCCAATGACCAAGACCGCCTTCCTCTACATCGCCGCCGCCGTGGCCGAGATCGCCGGCTGCTTCAGCTTCTGGGCTTGGCTGCGGGAGGGGAAGTCGATCTGGTGGCTGGCGCCGGGCATGGCGTGCCTGGCCCTGTTCGCCTGGCTGCTGACCCAGGTCGACAGCAGCGCCGCGGGCCGCGCCTACGCCGCCTATGGCGGGGTCTATATCTGCGCGTCCCTGGCCTGGCTGTGGTCAGTGGAAGGCCTGCGTCCGGATCGCTGGGACGCGATCGGAGCGCTGATCTGCCTGGTCGGCGCCGGCGTCATCCTGCTGGGGCCGCGCGGCGCGTGAAGCAATTGCGCGGCTGGTCGCGCCTAGAGTTTGGTTATGAACACCGGATTGGAATAGAATCAGAGGTCGGCCCAGGGGTCTTCGCCAGCGACGTCCGCGACCGGCTCCAACTCATCGGTGCTGGTTCCGCGGACCCGCAGGTACAGGCTGGCGTCGAGGCGCGGCAGGGTGTGGGTCACGACGATATATTCCCCATCCCGCACCCAGGTCTCTGGCGTGAACCGCTGCTCGACGCGTGTGGTCGGGTTGGTGTCGGCTGAACGGTCCGCCGCCGGCCCGGTGACCCGGCCCACGATCAGGTCGATGCGCCTGACCTCGGGCCGCCGGCCGGCATGGTTGGCGCCGGCTGGATCGCGCACACGGATCTTGACCTCGACCGCTTCACCGGGCTTGCCGCGGACTTCGCCGCCAATCATCGCCTCGTGGCCGCCGATCGTCCTCACCGTCAAGTCAAGCTCGGAGATCAGGTCGCCGGTCGTGACGAACACGCGGCCGCCGCGAAGACCCTCCAGGATGTCGGCGTGATCGCGCGTCGCGAGCACATAGGTCTTCGAGTATTCGCCTGGCCAGAAATCATCGCCGCCGTCGCGCCAGTTGTGGTGGGAATCCGAGGTGGAGGTGATCCAACAGCCACGCCCCTCGCCCAACATCGCGTCCCAGAACCCGCCCAGTCGGGCGGTCATCTGATCGAAACCGCCAAGCGTCGGGGATTTGCCGTAGCCACCCCTGACGCCTAGCCGATTGCTGGACCCGTCAGCGCGAAGGGCGGACGCCTGGTGCCCCGGCGCGCCCTCCATGCCGATGGCGACATTGGGCGCCGTGTCGTTCCAGTTTCGAAACTCCTGGGGCGTGTAGGCGCCCCAGGCGCCGACGCCGGTGGCCGAACGAGACGGGTGGTTGGCGATGACGATCGGCGGCGACTTCAGCGCCTTCATGTGCGTCAAGGCGTCGATCATCCTTGGCTCGGTGTCCCGGGAGGGATCGCGCGGCCAGGTATCCCGCTTGGAGAAGCCATGCTCGATGCCGTGGAGCGCCTCGCGCTCGTCACGCGTGTTGGGCACGATGAGGCTGCTGTGATCGCCGGCCGGGGTGTCAAATTCCATGCCGTAGAACTGCAAGACCTCCGGCACCAGCAGGCGCGAGCGCATCAGCTCAGGATAGGCCAGATCATGATCGATCTTGGAATGGTTGGGGCCGCCGTGATCGGTCGAGACCATCCAGGCCAGACCGTGGGTCTTGGCCATCTCGGCGTTTGTCGGGATGGGATAGCGACCATCAGCGCCGAGCACCGAGGTCGGCGGCTGGGCTGGATCGGCGGCGTTCTCGGTGTAGTCGGCGCTGAACTGGCTATGGATGTGGTGATCGCCCGCCAGCCAGCGTCGCTCGCCCGACGCCGGCGTCGCGATCGACGCCGAAGGATGCGCGCGATGGACGGCAGGGGGCGAACGGCGATGCCCCGGCTGGTGGCCAAAGGCGGGGGCGGCGATCATCGCGATGCCTACCGCCGCCGAGCTCACCTTCAACCAGTTCTTCAAGGGATCTCTCCGAGGTCGGGAAAAAGCAGCGATGGAATCGCGATCAACGTCGAGCGGTCGGCGGCCGATACCCCCATTGGATGACAAGTCGTCGGGCGGCGCGACTAGGCTACCCCGCGGGTTCGCCGAGGCTTTCAAGGACGTGACATTCGGCGACCTGACCCAGGCAACCCGCATGGGCGAGACGGTGGAGTTCGCGCCTTAGCGTCTGCAGCTGGGCGATCTTCTCATCGACGGCGGCGAGTTGTTGCGCCGCCAGCTGGTTGGCCTGTTCACAGGAGCGATCGGGATGGTCGGAAAGCTCAAGCAGCGAACGGATCGCTTCCACGGGGAAGCCCAGTTGGCGCGCGTGCCGGATGAAGGTGAGCCGTCGAACGGCGTCGGCGTCATACTGCCGCCGGGCGCTCGATGTCCGCGACGGTTCGGGCAGCAGACCGATCTGCTCGTAGAAGCGGATGGTCGGGACCTTAACGCCCGTGAGGGCGGCGAGTTGGCCGATCGCGCGCGGCGCATCCGGCGAGGATCTGAGATTTTCCATCGTGGGCGCATGATAGACCCTTGCTCCTCTAGTCACTAGAGGAAGCAGAGTGTCCTCCTGATTCAAGGGACGCCATGACCGTAGAGACCGACACCAAACCCTGCGCGACCAGTTGCTGCGGCCAGTCCGTCGTCTTCGACGGCGCCTCGCCCGCCTATCGCCGCATCCTGATGGCGGTGATCGCCATCAACGTGGCGGCCTTCATCGCTGTCGCGTTTGGCAGCCTGGCGCAGGGGTCCGCGGCCCTGGCGGCCAACGCCCTGGACTTCCTGGCCGATAGCGCCACCTACGCCATCAGCCTCTGGGTCATCGGCCGGTCGGCGCGAACCCGCGCCGGCGCCGCGCTGCTCAAGGGCGCCAGCCTCGCCGTCGTTGCGGCCGCGGTCCTGAGCTTCGCGATCTGGCGGGCGATGACCGGCGCGCCGCCGCAGGGCAATGTCATCACTGGCCTTGGCGTCCTGGGCTTTCTGGCCAACCTCCTGGCCGCCCTGCTGCTGGTGCGGTTTCGCGATGGCGACGCCAATGTGCGATCCGTCTGGCTCTGCACCCGCAACGACCTGATCGAAAGCCTTGCCGTGGTTGTCGCGGGAGGGTTGGTCTGGTTGACCGGATCGCGCTGGCCCGATCTGATCACCGGTGTCTTCCTGGCTGGGGTCTTCCTGCAATCGGCCTATGTCATCGTGCGCCAGTCGCAGGCTGAACTCAGGGCCGCGGCGTGAGGCGCCCACCGGGCTCGCGGAGGATCGACCACGCGAATGCGACCTTGCGCGTCTTGCATCAGGAACGCTCCGGGCGCATCACCGTCGGCATGGGCTTGGCGCTGTTTCGGCAAACGAGCGGGTGGGTCGCCATGCTGTGCGTGGCGATCGCGCTGTCGCTCGCCGGTCAGACGGCGGCGCAGGCCTTCGAGATGGCCGACCACGCCGGACATCATGCGACCCAGGCCGCCGGCGATGTCGGGGATGACCATCACCATTGCGACGACCCGGCGATCGACGATCCCGCCAGCCCCGCCGATCCCGCTGGCGAGCCGCATCAGCACCACGTGGATCACCACGCCGTTGGCCTGGGCGTTGATCTGGCCATGCCCCTCGCGGCCCCCGCCCACCGCCAGAGCGTCGCGCCGGCGCGGAGCGTTCATCATGCGGGCCTGGCCGGTTGCGGCCTGAAGCGTCCGCCAAAGGCCTGATCCAGACCTCGACCTGTCTGTAGCCGCGCCGGCCGTTCGGCCGCGCTGATCCCTGCCTTGGAGATTTCCCATGCCCCCGACCTCGCCGGGCCGCGCGCCCGCGCGTCGCCTCGCGGCCTACGCGCGCGCGCTCATCATGAGCACGGCCCTGATCGTCGCCACGCCCGCCTTCACCCAAACGTCGTCCGCGCCTCTGTCGCTGGACGAGGCGCTGCGGCGAACCCTTTCGGCCGACCCGTCGCTGGCCGGCGTCAAGGCCCGCCTCGACGCCTCGAAAGCCAATGTCCGCCAGGCCAATGTCCGGCCCAATCCCAGCCTTGGAATGGAGGTCGAGAACTTCACCGGCAGCGGGCCGTTCTCGACGTTGGGCCGCACCGAAGCCACGCTGTCCTACCAGCAGACCTATGAGCGTGGCGGCAAGCGCCAAGCGCGCACCGCCCTGGCGCAGCGCGAGATCGGCCTGGTGGAAGCCCGTGCCCAGGTCCGGCGCCTCGACCTGGCCAAGGCCGTGCAACTGGCCTTCGTCGATGTCCTGGCCGCGCAGGCCGAGGTCGCCGTGGCTGAAGAGCGCCTGGCCGTGGCCCTGCGCGCCGAGCGGGAAGTCAGCCGCCGCGTGGCCGGCGCGCGTGACCCGCTGTTCGCCGGGGCCCGCGCCGAGGCCGAACTGGCCCAGGCCAGGGTCAGCCTGGATCGGGCCCAGACCAACGGGCGCGACGCGCGCGCTGCCCTGGCCGCCTATTGGAGCGGCTCGGCCGAGTTCTCGGTCCCGGAAGACCTGTTCGAAGACACCCGCCGCCCAGAGGGCGCGACCGCCGCGGTCGATACGCCAGACCTGAAGCTGCTGGCCGTCGAGCAGGACGTCGCCGCCGCCCGCATCGCCGTCGAGCAGACCCGGGCCGTGCAGGACCCCACCGTCAGCCTCGGCGTCCGCCACCTTCAGGACGAAGGCGCGGTGGCCCTGGTGGTCGGCGCGAGCATCCCCTTGGGCCGCTACGACACCAACCGCGGCGCCATCGACCGGGCCCGTGCCGAACGGGCGGTGATCGCGGCCGATCTGGGCGCCTTCCAGATCGAACGCGAGCGCGAGATCGCCCGCCTGATCGCTCGCCGCGCGGCCGCCGCCGCCGAGGTCAAGCGGACCGACGCGGAGGTGCTGCCCAATGCCGAGCGCGCCGTGACCCTGGTTCGCGACGGCTTCAATCGCGGCGGCTTCAGCTATCTCGACGTCATCGCCGCCCAACGCGCCCTGATCGACGCCAGGACCCGCCGGGTCGAGATCCTCAAATCCTTCCATCAAGACGGGGCGGCCCTGGATCGCCTGACCGGCGCGCACGCGATGCTCGCCCGCACGGAGCTTCAACCATGAACCCGACCCTGACCCGCCGCCCCCTGTGGGCGCTGCTTCTCGGCACGGCCGCCCTGGGCCTGACCGCCTGCGGGGCCGGCGACAAGGCCGCCAAGCCCGATGACCATGGCGAGGCCGAAGCCGAGTTCGAGCGCGGCCCCCACAACGGCCGCCTGCTGCGCGACGGCGACTTCAGCCTGGAGGTGACGGTCTTCGAGACCGGCGTCGAGCCGGAGTTCCGCTTCTATCCCTACCGCAAGGACAAGCCGATCGATCCGCGACAGGTGACCGTTGAGGTGGCCCTGACCAGGCTTGGCGGCCAAGTGGATCGCTTCACCTTCAATCCGCGGGAAGACTATCTGCGCGGCGCGGGCGTGGTGGCCGAGCCGCACTCGTTCGACGTGGCGGTCAGCGCCGGCGAGGGCGGTAGGACGCACGCCTGGCGCTATGCCTCCTATGAGGGCCGCACGACCATGACCGCCCAGGCCGCCCAGGCCGGCGGCGTCAAGATCGAGACGGCCGGCCCCATGGCGATCGGCGAGACCGTGACGCTCAACGGTCGGATCGAAGTAACGCCGGAAGGCAAGGGCGAGGTCCGCGCCTGGTATCCCGGCCGGATCATGAGCCTGCGCGGCGAGTTGGGCCAGATGGTCCGCAAGGGCCAGATCGTGGCCCGCGTCGAGTCGTCTGAGAGCCTGCAGACCTATTCGATCCCGGCCCCGATCTCGGGCCAGATCATCGAGAAGAACAGCAATGTCGGCGACGTGGCCCATGACCGGCCGATCTTCGTGATCGCCGATCCGACCAAGCTTCACGCCGAGCTGTTCGTCTATCCGCGCGACTCCGAGCGGGTCCGGGTCGGCCAGAGCGTCGAGGTGCGCAGCCTGTCGGGGACCGACCGCATCCTGGCCACGGTGGAGTCGATCCTGCCCTCGGCCGACATGGCCAGCCAAACCCAGCTGGCCCACGTCCATCTGCCCGATGGGGCCGGCCCCGCCTGGCGGCCGGGCCTGGGCGTCGAGGGCGCCGTCACCGTCGGCTCGCGACCGGCGGCCCTGGCGGTGCGGACCAAGGCCATCCAGCGCTTCCGGGACTTCGAGGTAGTGTTCGCCAAGGTCGGCGACACCTACGAGGTGCGGATGCTGGAGCTTGGCGTCCGCACGCCCGAATGGACGCAAGTCCTGGGCGGCCTGGAGCCTGGAACCCAGTACGTCACCGACGGCGCCTTCCTCATTCGCGCGGACATCGAGAAGTCCGGCGCGAGCCACGATCATTAGGGGCGCGTCATGCTGAACCGCATCATCGCCGCCTCGATCGTCCATCGCTGGGCGGTCATGGCTTTCGTCGTCGTACTGGCGGGCTTGGGGATCTGGAGTTTCCAGCGCCTGCCGATCGACGCCACCCCCGACATCACCAACGTCCAAGTCCAGATCAACACCGAGGCCGCAGGCTACTCGCCGCTCGAATCCGAACAACGGGTCACCTTCCCGGTCGAGACGGTCATCGCCGGGGTTCCGGGCCTGGAATACACCCGCTCGATCTCGCGCTATGGCCTCAGCCAGGTCACCGCCGTGTTCCGCGACGGGACCGACATCTACTTCGCCCGCCAGCTGATCAACGAGCGCCTGCAGACCGTTCGCGGCCAGCTGCCCAAGGGCGTCGAACCCGAGCTTGGCCCGATCGCAACGGGGCTGGGCGAGATCTTCATGTACACGGTCGAGGCCAGCCCGGGGGCCCGCAAGCCCGGTGGCGAGGCCTACAGCCCCGAGGACCTGCGCACCCTGCAGGACTGGGTGGTCCGGCCACAGCTGCGCAACACGCCGGGCGTCACCGAGGTCAACACCATCGGCGGCTATGTCCGCCAGTACCATGTCACCCCCTGGCCGCAGCGGCTGGCGGCCTATGGCGTGACGATGGACGAGGTGATCGCCGCACTTGAGAACAACAACGCCAATGTCGGCGCCGGCTATGTCGAGCGCTACGGCGAACAATATCTGGTCCGCACGCCGGGCCAGGCCGCCGGCATCGCGGACCTAAATCGCATCGTGGTCGCCAATCGCGGCGGCGCGCCGATCCGCATCGCCGATATCGCCGACGTGGTGATGGGCGAGGAGCTGCGCACCGGCGCGGCCACCGAGAACGGCCGCGAGGTCGTGCTGGGCACGGTGATGATGCTGGTCGGCGAGAACAGCCGCACGGTGTCGCGCGCCGTGGCCGCCAAGCTGGAGGTCGCCGCCAAGGCCCTGCCGGCCGGGGTCACCGCCAAGCCGATCTACGACCGCACCGACCTCGTCGATCGCACCATCGCCACGGTCGAGACCAACCTGGTCGAAGGCGCCCTGCTGGTGATCGTCGTGCTGTTCCTGCTGCTCGGAAACATCCGCGCCGCCCTGATCACCGCAGCGGTCATCCCCCTGGCCATGCTGATGACCATCACCGGCATGGTGCAGACCAAAACCTCGGGCAATCTGATGAGCCTGGGGGCGCTGGACTTTGGCCTGATCGTCGACGGCGCGGTGATCATCGTCGAGAACTGCCTGAGGCGGTTTGGCATGGCCCAGCACCAGCTGGGCCGGCTGCTGTCACGGCAGGAGCGCTTCGACCTGGCCGCGGAGGCCACCGGCGAGGTCATCAAGCCGTCCTTGTTCGGCGTGCTGATCATCACCCTGGTCTATGTGCCGATCTTCGCCCTGACCGGGGTCGAGGGGAAGATGTTCCACCCGATGGCCATCACGGTCGTCATCGCCCTGACCTCGGCCCTGCTGCTGTCCCTGACCTTCGTCCCCGCCGCCGTCGCGCTGTTCGTGACCGGCAGGGTCGAGGAGAAGGAGAGCAAGCTGATGGGCCTGGCCCGGCGCGCCTATGAGCCAGCCCTGGCCACGGCCTTGCGGTTCAAGACCGCCTTCGTGGCCGGGGCGATCGTCCTGGTGCTGATCGCCGGCCTGGCCGCCTCGCGCATGGGCTCGGAGTTCATTCCCAGTCTCGACGAAGGCGACATCGCCCTGCACGCCCTGCGCATTCCTGGGACCAGCCTGACCCAGGCGGTGAAGATGCAGACGGCTTTGGAGGCGCGGATCAAGCAATTCCCCGAGGTCGACAAGGTCGTGGCCAAGATGGGCACCGCCGAGGTGGCCACCGATCCGATGCCGCCCAGCGTCGCCGACACCTTCGTGCTGCTGAAGGATCGCAAGGACTGGCCCGATCCGCGCAAGCCCAAGGCCCAGCTGGTCGCCGAACTGCAGGAGGCCGTCGAGACCGTGCCGGGTAATAATTACGAGTTCACTCAGCCGATCCAGATGCGCTTCAACGAGCTGATCTCCGGGGTGCGCTCGGACGTGGCGATCAATGTCTATGGCGACGACCTCGACGTCCTGCTGCAAACCGGCAAGGCCATCGAGGAGGTGGTCGGCAAAATCGAGGGCGCCCAGGACGTCAAGGTCGAGCAGACCACCGGCTTGCCGGTGCTGCAGATCACCCCCGACCGCGACGCCCTGGCGCGGTTTGGCCTCAACATCGCCGATGTCCAGGACGTGGTCTCCGCCTCGATCGGCGGCGCGACCGCGGGCCAGATCTTCGAGGGTGACCGGCGCTTCGACATCGTCGTGCGCCTGCCGGAGGTGCTGCGACGAGACGTCGACGAGATCGGTCGGCTGCAGATCCCCCTGCCCGCTTCCGACGGCGCGCGGGGCTTCGTGCCCCTGGCCGACGTCGCCAAGGTCGAGGTGGTGATCGGTCCCAACCAGATCGGCCGCAGCGATGGCAAGCGCAAGGTCGTGGTCACGGCCAATATCCGCGGCCGCGACCTCGGCTCGTTCGTCACCGCCCTGCGGAAGGCGGTCGATGATCGAGTCGAGGTTCCGACCGGCTATTGGGTCGACTATGGCGGCACCTTCGAGCAACTGACCTCGGCCGCGCGCCGCCTGCAACTGGTCGTGCCGGCCGCCCTGTTGGTGATCTTCGGCTTGCTGTTCCTGCTCTTTCGCTCCTGGAAGGACGCCGGGGTGGTGTTCTCCGGCGTGCCCCTGGCCCTGACCGGCGGGGTCGCGGCCTTGATGATGCGGGGTCTGCCGCTGTCGATCTCGGCGGCGGTCGGGTTCATCGCCTTGTCGGGCGTCGCGGTGCTGAACGGCGTGGTGATGGTCACCTTCATTCGGAGCCTGCTCGACGAAGGCCGAAATCTCGAGGACGCGATCCGCGAAGGCGCCCTTGGGCGTCTTCGCCCCGTGCTGATGACCGCCCTGGTCGCCAGCCTCGGCTTCGTGCCGATGGCGTTCAATGTCGGGGCCGGCTCGGAGGTGCAGCGTCCGCTGGCCACCGTGGTGATCGGCGGCATCGTCTCCTCGACGATCCTGACCCTGCTGGTGCTGCCGGCGCTCTATGCCCTGGCCTCTCGGCGGCGCAAGCCCGGGGAGGTCGCGGCCTGATCCTCCTGAGGAGCGCTCCCGCCCGCCGGCCCCTGGCCGAACGGCGGGAGCGTCTCCATCTTCGGCAGTAGGGATCAGCCCGACGACGCCTCAAGGATACAGGATGCCGGACCGCGCCGAGCACTGGGAAACCCTCTACGTCACCAAGCACGCCGACACCGTCAGCTGGTATCAACTCGCGCCCGCGCCTTCGCTGGACGCCCAGGCGCGGATCACGCCCGCCAAATCCACAGGATTGATTGATGTCGGCGGTGGCGCCTCCAACCTCGTCGACGCCCTGCTCGAACGCGGCTGGCGTGACCTGGCCGTGCTCGACATCGCCCAACCGGCCCTGGACGTGGCGCGAGCCCGACTTGGGGAAAGGGCTGACGATGTCGAATGGATCGCTACGGACATCACGACCTGGCGGCCAGGGCGCCGCTACGCGATCTGGCATGACCGGGCGGTGTTCCATTTCTTGACGTAAGCCGCAGACCGGGCCGGTCACCGCCCAGCGCTGGAACAGGGCCTGGCGCCCGGCGGCGCGCTGTTGATGGCCACCTTCGCCCTGGGCGGCCCCGAACGCTGCAGCGGCCTGTCGATCGTCCAATACGGCCCCGAAAGCCTGGCGGCCGAACTGGGCGAGGCCTTCAGCCTGCAAGACAGCTGGCGCGAGGACCACGTCACGCCGGGCGGCGGCGTGCAGGCCTTCAACCGGTGCCTGTTTCGCAAGACGGGCTGAACGGCCGGCCGGTCGTCATCCCCTGAAAGCCGTTGGACGCTATCCCCTCCAGGAGGATAGGTTCTAGCCATGGTCCACGTCGTCCACGAACCCCACCCCGAGATCGTCAACCGCCTCAAGCGCGCCGAAGGGCATTTGCGCAAGACGATCGCCATGATCGAAGCGGGCCGCACCTGCCTGGACCTCGCCCAACAGCTTCACGCCATCGAAAAGGCGGTCGCCGCCGCCAAGAAGACCCTGATCCGCGACCATATCGATCACTGCTTGGCCCACGCGGCCGAGGACGATCCCAAGGGCGCGGCGCTGGGCGGTCCGCGCACCGTGAACCTGCACAGCTATTGGGGCAGTGTCGTGGTCGATGGCCTGGGGCCGGACGCCGAGACGATCGCAAAGGCGCTCAGCGCCCAGATCACCCCGGCGCAACGCAAGGCCTGGGCCAAGGACGGGCCCAAGGCCTGGGCGCTGGAAAGCTATGCGGTGGCCAAGGCGAGCGCCTACACCCTGGGCTCGGCGCCGGGCTGCGCTTCGGACACCGCGCCGATCGCGCTGCCCGACGGCTACGAGGCCAAGGCGCGGGCCGCCGCCGCGCTGCAACTCCAACGGGCCGGGGTGCGACTGGCCTATGAGCTCAATCGCGCCCTCGGCTAGGTGGGTGAAACCACGACGTCAGCGGTTCCAGAACACATGGACCTCGTCATGGGCGGTCTTGATCGTGAAGATGTCGCCATTGAGCTCAGCGTCGCGGCCCATGGCCTCCCAATCGATGTAGTAGCGCAAGCGCTCGGGGATGACCGTGGCCTCCTCGGTCACCTCCTGGATACAGTCGGCAAGGCTGTCGAAGACGCCGTGATAGTCCTCGACCAGGGCCGTTTGCGCCGCCTCCAGGTCGTCGCCGAAATGCTCCAGCACCAAGGCGCCCAAGCCGCCGTACACACGCAGGAAGGCGGCGATCTCAACCACCTTGTCGATCCCGGCATATTCGGCGATCTCGACCCCGCCAAAACCCTCATGGTCGTGAATGGCGTACTCCTCGGCGCCGGGCATGGGCGAGGCCTTCAGCATGGCGTTGATGGCGTCGCGAACCGTGTCGGCGTCGTCCTCGACATCAATCCAGACGCCATGCAGGCGCCCGTTGTTGTAGGCGGCCAGACAAGCGATATAGATCCGAGGCTCAAGTTTTTCAGTGACTTCTCCCATCTTCCTCATCCTCAAAGCAGGGGTTCAACATGAACCCTTGCCCGTCGGCGAGGCCGGGTGTGCAAGCGGAGGGGCGGCTTCGCGGGGACCCGGCTGGCAGGCCGGCAAAGCCGGCCGAAGCTGGGCGGAAGACGATCCGAAGCGCGCCGGGGGCGGCGCCCCAAGCCAAGCGCCCGCAGACGCGGGCGAAAAGAACCTGCTAGATCATCATGCCCAAGGGACCTGAACTGCCGGGCCTTGCTAACCTGATCGCTTGAACCTCACGCGGTCCTTGCCGACCAGAAGGAAGGCGTCATAGCCGGCCTCGCGCCAAGCCTTCCGCTGGACATGGGCCGTGTCGGGGTCGGTCACGTTCGCCCACCATTGCGGCCGAGTGGCGCTCTTGGGGACCATGACGCCAAGGATGCGCTCGATCTCGGGGAAGGTTAGTTCGAACTCGGCGTGCCGTTGGCGACGCAAATGTCCGCACAGGGGATCGTACTTGGCCATCCAACCAGCATGACGGAACGATCCGGACCCGTCCAATCCGCCGTAATACAGCTTCATTGGAGAACGGGCTTGAAATGGAGCATCGCAAGCCGTTCTTCCGCTGAACCGCCGCCCTGTGATCGCGCGGCCCTTTCCGAGCTGAAACCGACGGAGCTGACACTTGACCTCTATCCCCGAAGCTCGAACCCCCAATCTGGTCGATCTCCATGTCGGCGGTCGCGTTCGCATGCGCCGCAAGATGCTCGGCGTCAGCCAGGAACATCTTGCCGACGCGCTCAAGCTGACCTTTCAGCAAGTCCAGAAGTACGAGCGCGGCGCCAATCGGGTCAGCGCATCGAAGCTGTACGAGATCGCCAAGACGCTCCAGGTCCCGGTGTCATATTTCTTCGACGGCCTTGCCGATCCTGTCACCGATGAGAGCGACGATGTCGGCGAGGCGGCCAATCGGGTCATCACGGACTTTCTGAATACGCCCGAGGGCCTGGAACTGGCGGCGATCTTCCCGAAAATTGGAAAGGGTCGTGTCCGCCGCCAGATCCTGGATCTGGTTCGCGCCATGGCGGACGACGATGGTCAGCAGAAGTCGTCGTAGGGATTAGCGAGGCTTGGCGGTCAGTCAGGCGTGTTGCCGGGGCGACGATGGCAAGGGGTGCATCAACGGCCCGATGAAGAGATTGCATCCCGCAGGACCCCATCCTGGGCTGTCCGATGAGGATGACAGTACGTTCCCGGCTGCACCCAGTGCTCTCGACCAACCACCTACTCTCCCGCCGGTTCGATAGAGGCATGCGTAACGTCGCCGAAAACGCCGGATTGATCGGTCGCCCAACCAGATTCCGCCGCATCCCCCTGCCGATCATGGCTTTCCGACCCGCCTTCCACGAACAAACCCCCGGTCCGTCTCAATGAACCGCGACAGCATCGGCCCGATCAGCTTGGCCGGCTCGACGGCCTTGCCGCCGGTCTCCGCGCCCAAGGCCTGGCCATAGGCCACCAGGTCCCGGTGCAAGACGGCCGGCAGGTCCAAGGTGACCTTGACCGGGGTGTCGTCCTCGATCGGTCCCAACTTCAACTTGGTCATGGGCGGCGTCCTTCGTCATAGGGCTCAAGCACAAGATCCCGGGTCAACAGCACGCGCAGCGGCGCGCCGGGCCGAATGGTCAGGGTCGGGGCGCGAGCCAGACTGGAGCCGGCCATCTGGCGGCCGACATCGCCCGCCGCGTCCGAGGCGCCCCGGCGCACCGCTCGCGCCAGATCGGACTCGTCCGACGCGCCCGCCTCGGCTCCGACCGCGAGCAAGGTGCTCAAGGCCGCCGCCGCCAGAACCTCCCGGCCATTGCGATCGACGCCGTCCTGCAGTCCGGTCATGCCCAGCACATCGGCCGCCGGCAGCGCCCCCTGGGCCTGCCGCAGTCGTGCCCGCGACAGGTCCAGCTTGACCATAGTAAAAACTAACCTATTGGCAGATATGAGTTTTCATGGGTTGTGCGAGCCGAAGGAGCACCATAATCAGCCCTATTAACCGTCACCGCTATCATAGGGTGACAAAGCGCGTTTCCCCCGGCAGGCTTGGCTCTCTTTTGATTCCCAGCAGATGAGCTGACTTATGAACGTTTCGGATCTGATCGACGCCACCGTGGCCGCCGACGACAAGCTGACCAAGGCCCAAGCCAAGGCCATCATCGACGGCGTCTTTAAGTCGCTAACCGATGCGGCCGTGAAGGGCGAAGAAGTTTCAATCCCGGGCTTTGGAAAATTCAAGGTGCAGGCCAAGCCGGCCCGCACCGGCCGCAACCCCTCGACGGGCGCGGCGATCGAAATCGCCGCCAGCAAGAAGGTCGCGTTCACGCCGGCCAAGCAGCTGAAAGACGCCGTCAACGCCTAATTCCACGGCGAGCGGTCGGTCTCCTGCCCAGGGCGCCCGACCGCTCATCCTGGCCCGCCGTCCGCCAGAGACAATACCGGACCGCGCGCCCGCGTCCGATGAAGGGGTACGCCCCCACGTCTGACAGTAGCCTCCTGAATGCTTAAGGCGTTCCGACGACGTTTCGGGGCTCGCCCGCCGCGAACGCTTCGATATTGCTCAGTGTGATTTCCATGATCCGCCGCACCGCCTCGTCGGTGTCATAAGCGATGTGCGGCGTCACGATGACATTGGAAAATTTCAGAAGGGCGTGATTGGCCACCAAGGTCCGCATCCCGTCCGCCCCAAGGCCTGAGCCGGCCCGGAAGATATTGGCCTCGTCACGCAGCCAGGGCTCTTCGCTCAGCACGTCCAGCGCCGCCCCGGCCAGCCGTCCCTCGGTCAGGGCGTGGATCAGAGCCTCGACATTGACCACCCCGCCGCGCGCGGTGTTGACCAGCACCGCGCTCGGCTTCATCCGCGCCAGCGCCTCCGCCCCAATCAGGTCGCGCGTGCCCTCGCCGCCCGGAATGTGGAGAGTGAGGACATCGCAGGTGGCGAGGAGTTCGGGCAGCGCCACGTAGCGCATCCCCAGCGTCGCCTCCAGGCCGGGATCCGGATAGGCGTCGAAGGCGATTACGGTCATGCAGAACCCCTTGGCGATCTGGATCACCCGTCGGCCGATCCGGCCGGTCCCGACCACCCCGAGAGTCTTGCCGGCCAGGTCGAAACCGCGCAGTCCCGTCTGGCTGAAGTCACCACGCCGGGTTCGCGCTACCGCTTCCGCCACCTTGCGGGCCAAGGCCAGCAACAGGCCGAAGGTATGCTCGGCCACAGTGGGGTCGCCATAGTCGGGAACGTTGCAGACAACGATCCCAGCCGCACGGCAGTAGTCCAGGTCAATATGGTCGTAACCGGTGGAGCGGGTGGCGATCAACTTCAGCTGGCAAAACGGTCGAAGCGCCTCGGCGGTGAGCTTGGAATCAATGAAGGTCGAAAGGACCTCGACCTTCGCCACATCATCCAGCCCCGCGACGTCCAACGGCCCCGACATGCAGCGGACGGAATGGGCGGGCGCCAGCCGCTGGGCCGCGTCGCGTTCCCAGTCCTGGGCCTCGGAGATCAGCACGTCCATCAATCAGCGCTCCCGCGCCTACTGACGCGGAGCGACGAGAGCACGGGCGGGAGCCTGACGCCATTCCGGACCGCCACCTAGGTCAGGAGGAACGGCTCGAGCCGGTTGGTGGAGTCTGGCCAGCGAGGCAGAATGGCGACGTAAACGGTGTAGTCCGCCACGCCGAAGATCAGCGCGCAATCAACGACATCCCCGCCGCCAGGCCCAGGCGTCGAACGATGGGCCAGGACGCCGAGCGATCCAGCGCTGGCCCCGTCGCCTGACACATCAGCGCCCCTATGCAGCAGATGATCGGCCGCCGCACGGACCCGTCCCAGAAGTGCGACGCCTGGGCGCTGATCCAACTCAGGGTCATGGCGGCATAGGCCAACAGCCAGACACCCACCGTGGCGATCAGGATCGTCGGGGTTGGCGTAGGACGGGCGGGGATGTCATCGGCCCATTGTCGCCGCTGACGGCGGCCGCGCAAAGCGTCGTTCGCAGATGTCAGGGGACTGGCAAGACGCCAACGGCGACGGAGCCAACTCGCGATTCTGTGGCGGCCAAGTTGTTAATCGAGGGACTTCATTTCACCGCGATCGGATCACCCGCTTCGACCTTTCGGTCCGATACACTGTGCCGTCCCGGTTCGTGCCGCTCGTGCCCCTGGTGGGCAACGAGGACAGCAGCGGGCTCGTATTTCGAGCCGATATCTTCCATGTCTTCAACTTTCAGGGTGGCGCCGACTACGACGAGTTCGGTTAGACGGCCGGCGGTCATCCCAGCGCCACCTACGGCAAGGTCCGGTCCTATCAGACGCCGCGCTCTCGACGTCTGGGCTTCGGCTGGCAATTCTAAAGCGAACACGGCTGCGGGACCTTCGCGGCCCGGACCACTAATCTCGAAGCAAAGGGCGCCGACTCCGTTGGCGTTCTTTGCGCGTCCGGGCCACAGCCACAGCCACAGCCAAGCGCCGCTCGCGCAAAACGACGTCTTGATATCCATCCACGTTTGGATGACACCGGTTTCCTAGAAGACTCGAAAATGAGCGGAATTCAGGGAGGGCGTCGTGTCCCGGAAAACCAAGATCACCCTCAAGGCCTCGCTGCTGCTGTCTGCGGCCTTGACCGCCAGCGCGGGGTCGGTCCATGCGGCGGAAGCCGGGCCTGGCGGTCTGCTGTTTCATTTGTCGGGCGATAAGGGCCTCACCGCCGATCTCGCCGGCGGTGTCGCGACCCCCAACTTCGCTGACAAGGTCAAGATCAAGGCCGATCCGGTGCGCGGGGCCTATATCGAGGCGGCGGGTGATCAGACACTCAGCTGGATGGCGCCGGGCAATATCTACGCCCAGCGCGGGACCCTGAGCTTCTGGTGGCGCGCCCGCGATCCGGTGGGCACAACGCCCTTTCCGCTGTTTCGGGTAGGCTATGCCGATCACACCAGCTGGGACATGACCTGGCTGCGCATCGACTGGAACGGCAAGGGCTTCGACGCCTTCGTCACCGACGACAACCTCTCCAGGGTACGGGTCAGTACGGTGGCGGTTCCCCCCCGGCCCGACCAGTGGATCCTGGTGACCTTCAGCTGGGACGAAGCCAAGGGAATCGCCCTCTATATCGACGGCAAGAGCGTGGCCTCCAAGGCCCAGGCTGCGGCGCTGGATGCGGGGCTCGATCAGTTCGGACCCCATAGCCGGGTGATCTCGCCTCACCAGGTGCAGAGCGCTTACCAGTTCATCCGCGGCGGCGATGTCGACGACATCCGGGTCTATGACCATGCCTTGGGCGGCGCCGATGTCGCCGGGCTGGCGGCGGGCAGGGATCCGGCGTCGGCGGCCGCGCCGGCCGTGGCTGACGCCAAGACCTGGCTTTACCGCTATGGCTGGGACCGCCCTGGCGCCCTGCCGCCCTATTTGGCCGATCCCGCGACCCGCATCCGCAAGGTCGAGTTCACCGACCAGTTCGACCTGAAGCAACGCATGTCCCAGGGCTCGGACGGCATCGCCGAAACCACCTGGCCAGGGGTCTATAATCGATCCAAGCTTCCGGGCCGCCACGACTATTTCGAGCTCCCCGACTGGAACACCTATGTCGAGGGCGGCAAGGCGATCACCTTCACCCTGCCTCAGGAGCCCTGGAACCGGCTGGAGGTCCAGGGGGCGGCCTATGGCTCACTGACCGCTATCAATGGCGCGGGCGCCGAGACGCTGCTGGCCAAGCGCGCCCAAGGCCCCTTGCGGACCTTCAACAGCTTCGCGGCCTTGACCGGCGGCAAGCTGCGGTTCGACAATACCGTCCAGGAGACCCCGATCCAGGAGTTGGCGGCCTACAATGTCGCCGCCGGGGCCGAGCCGGGCGGTTTCACCCTGAGCTATGTGGTGCGCCCGCAGGCCGACCCGGCCGTCTATCCGAGCCTGGATGATCTCACCGCCTTCGTGAAGGGCCGCTACCCGGCTGGCGAAAGAACCATCCTGGCCGCCCTGCCCGCCTCGGCCCCGGTCAAGCCGGAGGCCGCCGCATCGGCGTCGGCTCTGACCAGCCCCATCCTCCACATCCTGATTCCCGCCGACTTCCGCCTGGGCCGCCCTGGCGGCGCGGTCGGCAAGTTTCAATACGGTTGGCAGGGCCTGGACATGGGCCTGGACGGCGTGGCGCTGGACATCCCGGCCCTCAAGGTCGCGGCCAGTGCAGGCGGACTGGTCCCCCTGAACATCAAGGTCAAGGACCCCCTGTGGCCGGGCCGCGACCTGATCGACATCAATGTCTCGGTCAAGCCGGGCGAGGCGCGCACGATCTTTCTCGATACTCGCGACCGCATGCTACCGGCGGGCGCTAGCCTCTATCTGTCGATCGCCAGCGCCGCGCCCGATTTCGACGCCAGGGCCCTGGACGCCATGGCTGTGCGCCTGAAGTTCAAGCCTGCGGCCGACAGCAAGGCCGAACACGTCGCCGACCGCCTGGCCCAGGCGCGCGACAACCTGGCCTTCCTGGTCGAGGAGCACGACGTCTCCAAGCGCCTGGCCCGCTACGCGCGGCTGGACCTGGAGCTGTCGGACCTGCTGAAGGTCGATCCCACCAACAAGCACGGCCGCGAGATGTGGGCCGAGCTCAATCCCGAGCAACCCGGCGTTCCGGTCACACTGCCGGTCGCGCCGGCCGGAATCCCCAAATGGGCCTTCCTGCAGGTCGAGGATCTGAAGCGCGTTCGCCACTTCATCGAGTGGTGGATCGACAAGCGCCAGGACGCCTTTGGCGACTTCGGCGGCGGCATCTCCGACGACGATGACCTGACCCAGCAATGGCCGCCGCTGGCCCTGATGGGCGACATCCCCGACAAGACCACCGCCTCGCTCAACGCTCTTCTCGACGCGGCCTACCGGAACGACATGCTTCCGCTGGGCTTGTCGAAGATCAAGACCGACGAGCTGCACTCCTACGAGGAGGCCATCAATTTGAAGGCCGAGGCGATGTACACATCGTATGGCGACCCCAAGGTCGTCGAACGCCTGATGGAGACCGCCCGGGCCTATCCGACCATCGCCAAGGCCGGGGCCGATGGTCACACCCACATCATCAGCCGGTTCTTCTCGGCGACCGACGTCTCGACCGACGGCCCATGGGGTTGGTCGCATCCCTATTCCTACCTCATCCTCCACCCGGCGATCGCGCTCGCCGACTTCAACGGCGACCCGACGATGCGCAAGCTAGTCGTCGACCTGGCCGACGGTCACCTGGCGCACGGCAAGCAGGATCCGGACGGGACCTGGCGCTATCCCGAGGAAATCCAGGCCGCCACCGGCGCCTCTCGCGGCGAACTGGCCGGCAAGAGCCGCGGCAATGTCGCGCCCATGCAGATGTTCTGGGCCGCCTGGCGATGGACTGGCGATGACAAGTACTTGCTGCCCCTGAAGGGCGAGATCGCTCGCCAGGCAGGCCGGGGCTTGGACGAGCTCAACAGCGACGTCATCGACATGCTGGGCTTGCGCGCCCAGGCCACGCCGATGATCAAGGCCCAGATCGAGAAGGGAAGCGACGATCCGTTCCTGTTGTATCAGGCTTGGCGTTCGACAGGCGACACCTCCTATCTTGAGCGCGTCTATACGGACGAGATCACCACTGCCGAGCAGCGGATGTGGATGATGACAGACGCCCACTGGTGGAGCGACCGGGTGGAGCTGTTTAGCGACACGCTGCAGCGCTCGCGCCTCGGCGGCATGGCCCTGCGGCGCAACCAGATGGCGCCAGGCCATATCGTTGGCTGGCGGTTCGACACGCCGACAGCGGCCGAAGATGTCGGCATCGTGGTCACCGGCGGACCCAAGGGGTTCAAGATTACCGGCTATAACCTGACCGGGAAGCCGATCCATGCGGTGATGACCGGTTGGGATGTCACCGCTGGTCAGTGGACCTTGGCCCGGTCAGTCGATGGCGCGGCCGCCGAGCCGGCCTCTTCCGTCGCCTTTGAGCGCACCATTGGGCTCGATGTGGTTTTTGCCCCTGGCCAAACCACGACGTTCGACCTTGCCTTGGTAATCCCCGCCGCGCCGGTCATCGACCGGCCCGACCTCGGTGTCGGCCTAGACGACGTCAAGGCCGGCAAGGGCCGGCTCACCGTCACGGTCCACAGCCTGGGCGCCAAGCCCGCGCAGGCCAGCGTCGTGGTGCTGGAGGATGCGACCGGCCGCGAACTGGCGCGCGCCACCGCCCCCGCCCTCTCCGCGCCCCTCGACCTCAAGCCCAAGACCGCCCAGATCATCCTGGCGTCGACGGCCGGCTGGAAGGCGGGCTATCGGGTGCGCATTCTCACCCCGGCCGGCGCGCCGGAAATCACCCAGCTCAACAACACTGTCATCGCCCCTTGATCAAAAATCGGAGACCCGGAGCCTCACCGCTTCGGAGACGTTGCTTGCCCATGGCCGAAACCCTCACCGTTCCCCGCGATCTCGTCGCGCGTCTGCGCGCCCGGCTGCCCGCCGTCACGCGCGAGCACCTGTTCGACTGCTACGCCATATCCGAAACCACCTGGACCAAGCTGCGCGACGGCAAGCCCGTCAAGCGTTCCACGCTCGAGCGCATCCTGCAACGCTATGAAAGGCTGATGGCTCATGCCGCCTAAGGCGTTCGCCGTCGTCCTGGCCGGCGCGCTGGCTGTCGGCTTGACGGCGTCCAACGGTCTGGCCGCCGAAGTCAGCCGCGCGCCTTACGGTGTCACCGCCGCCGGCCTCGCGGTGGAGATCTTCACCCTGAGGAACGACCACGGCATGAGCGTCAAGGTGCTGTCCTATGGCGGAATCATTACTCAGATCAACACACCGGACCGCCAAGGCGTGGTCAAGAACGTGGTGCTGGAGCTGGCCGACCTGAAGGCCTACGAAGCCAAACCCTTCTTCAGCTCGTTGTTGGGCCGCTACGCCAACCGCATTTCCGGCGGCGGCTTCACGCTCGATGGCGTGCGTCACGACTTGCCAAGCGGCCCTGACGGCGTTTCCTCGCACGGCGGCCCGACCAGCATGGCCAAACAGGTGTGGACGGGCGCCCCGTTTCAGCATCATGGCCACGCGGGGGTCACCCTGACCTATGTCGCCACCGACGGCGAAGGCGGCTATCCGGGAACGCTCAAGGTGGCGGTGACCTACACCGTCACCAGCAAGAACGCTCTGCGCATCGACTACCGGGCGACCACCGACAAGCCGACGGTGTTGAACCTTAGCCACCATGTGTATTTCAACTTGGCGGGCGGAGGCACGATCTACGACCAGACCATCCAGGTGTTCGCCAAGGCCTTCACGCCCATCGACGCCCGAAAGCTGGCGGTGGGCACGGTCGCGCCGGTGGCGGGGACGGGGATGGATTTGCGCCAGCCCGGCAAGCTGGGCGCGCGGGTGGCGTCCGACGATCCGCAGATCAAGTTCGCCAATGGCCTGGACAACAACTTCGTCATCGACGGCGGCGGGCGGGGCAGGCTGGTCCCCGCCGTGCGCATGACCGATCCCGCCAGCGGCCGCACTCTGAATCTGCGCACTAGCCAGCCCGGCGTTCAGTTGTTCAGCGCCAACAGCTTCAACGGTTCGCTGGAGACCCCCGACGGTTGTCCCCTGGGAAAGGGCGCGGGCCTGGCGCTGGAAACCCAGCATTTCGCCGATAGCCCGAACCACGCCAACTTCCCCACCACCGTGCTGCGACCGGGCCAGGTGTTCAAGGAAAACGCCGAGTTCCGGTTCGGGGTCATGAAATAGGCTCGCAGTGCAACCCCCGGCGTCCGCCGACGCTACTCATGCTTACAAGGAGATCGTCATGGCCGACCCGAACACCCCAGACACGCTCGCCAGCTTGAACAAGGCGCTGAGCGATCAGCCGAACCCGAACCTCGACGATCAAGGCGACATCGCCGCCGATGACGCCGGAGCCACGGCCTTGGCCGAAAGGGTCACAAAGGACGCGGGCGTGCAGGGTGAGGAACAGCCCGAGACCTAGACGGTCAGGCGTGCGACGGCCTCAAGCCGCCGCGCTCTGCCGGAACTCGCGGGGCGACTGGCCGTACTGATCCCGAAAGGCCCGACTGAAATGGGCCGAGCCGTTGAAGCCCCAGCGGAAGCAGATTTCCGAGATCGACAGCCGGGCGTGCTGCGGGCTGGCCAGGTCGGTGCCGCAGCGCTCGAGCCGCCGCGTGCGCAGATAGTGGCTGAAGGTCTCGTCGGCGCTGGCGAACAGCTTCTGGACATAGCGGGGCGAGACCCCCTCCTCGTCGGCCACGCGGCGAAGCGACAGGTCCGGATCGGGCAACAGGGTCTCTATGGTCTGGCACAAGCGCTGCAGGTGAGCGGTCGGCGCGCCGGATCCCACGCCGTTCCCAAAGGCGTCGGCCTCGGCGCCGCCTTCGACCAGGCAGATGGCCAGAAATTCGGTCAGAGCCAATTCGACCGGCCGAAGCTGATCGATGGTCAGGTCTTCGAGGCCATCGGCCGTCGCGCGCAGCAAACCCGACAGGATGTGAGCCACGCCGGTCGCGCCCTGCAGCCGGCCGACCCGCAGGCTGACTGGAGCGATCAGCCGGTGATCCAGCGCCACGCGCGGCGCGCGGACGAACATCAACCGGCAGCGGGTCTCCAGCCGCAACGCCGCAGCCTGGCCGGTGGGGCCATAGGCGATGTCGCCCGGGACCATGGTCTCGGCCAGATCGTCGGTGACCAGGGTACCCTCGCCGCTCAGCAGCACCGCCAGCCAGACGGCCGCGGGCTGGCCAGTACGCCGGCCCGAGATTGCCTGGGCCCCGGCCTCGACCAGGGCGAATTCCAGGCCCAGGGGCGAGGTCTGGCAGATCACCGAAGCGCTGGCCGGCTCGGCGTCCGACAGACCCTCGATCGGCAGGCCCAGGCGGCTCATCGCCTCTCGCCAGGCCGCGGCCCGTTCGGCGCGGGGGTGGCTATCGGTGCTGAACGACCAGGCCTTCATGGCGCGTCCTTGCCCGTCTTCTTGGGAAAGATGTCGCGCGGGATGCGCACGTGGCAGCCTTGCTTGCCGTCGACCACCTGGGTGACGCCGAAGTCGGACGCTACGCTCATCAGCGAATAGGCGTCGTTTCTGGACAGGCCCACATGGTCGCTGAGCAAGGTCAGCATATTCAACGAAGCGTCACGCATGGCCACATTAAGATCTTCGTGGAAACCATGGACGATCCACCACTTTGGGGTCTCCAGGAGCGGTCCGGGGGATTCGAAATCCTTGCGCAGCACGATCTGCATCAGCACGTTCAGCGAGCTCTCGATCGCCGTGCCGGAAATCTCGCCGTCGCCCTGCGAAACATGGGGGTCGCCGATCGAGAACAGCCCGCCCTCGACCTGGACGGGGTAATACATCGTCGCCCCCGCCCCGATCCGCCAGTTGTCGATATTGCCGCCATGGGCGCCGGGCGGGATGGTGCTCACCCGGCCGTCGACGGCCGGCGCCACCCCGGCGGTGCCCAGGTGCGGCCGAGCCGCCACGCGCACCCCGTTTAGGGCCGGCCGGCGGTCGCATTCCGGGCAGCTGGTGATCGTGCCGGGGATCAGGTACGTGCCCGGAAAGTCGTATGCATAGAGGGCGCTGGCGGTGTTGGTGTTTTGATCGAGCTCATAGATCGTCACCCGCTCCTTCTCGCCGAATTCCTTGTAGAGGTAGCCCCAGTTGGCGGCGAGGTTTGAGCCGTAATTGTTGCGCGGGACCATGCGGAGGTAGCGCACCTCCAGCACATCACCGGGCTTGGCGTCCTCGACATGGATCGGGCCGGTCATGATGTGGACACCGGGATTGCGATCGGCCTCGGGAATCTCGGTGAAGATCCGCGTGACCGCTTCGTCCATCATCAGATGGGGCGCGTCGCCGGCGTGGTGAGTGATCGCCTCGGCGCTGACCAGGTCACCGCTCCTGATGCGCAGGGACGGCGCGATCGACGGATCGAAATAGCCCCAATGTACGCTCGAAGGCGTGGCGAGCAGCGTGTGCAGCGCCCCGGGCAGGACATCGGGGCGGGACTGACCGGGTTCGCAGATGAAGGGCATCGGGATATCTCCGGTCCTAGGCGGCGGGCGCCAGCGTGACCGAGGTCATGCTCAGCGAGCCATGCTCGATGTGGTCGGGGGCGAAGGTGGCGGTGTCGCCCGGCAGGCGCGCGCCCAGCACGTAGAGCAGCGGCCAGTAGTGGTCGGGGCTGGGCACGGACTTGGCCGCGTCCTGGCCCTGGGAGTCGTAGTTCACCGCCCGCTCGGGCGCGTCGTCGGCGACGGACTGCTTGATGTAGTCGTTGAACCGCCGCGACCAGTCATAGGGCGCGCAGTGGCGGTCGCCCCAGTTCATGGCCGGCAGGTTGTGAACGATATTGCCCGTGCCGATGATCAGCACGCCCTCGTCGCGCAGGGGGGCGAGGCGCTTGGCCAGCTCGAAGTGCCATTCCGGCGGCTTGCTGGCGTCCATGCTGAGCTGCACCACGGGCACGTCGGCGTCCGGGTAGACCTTGCTCAGCACCGACCATGTGCCGTGGTCCAGGCCCCAGGCCTGCTGATCCAGCACCACCGGCTGCGGGGCCAGAAGCTGCGCCACCCGCGCCGCCAGGTCCGGCGAACCCGGAGCCGGATACTGCACGTCAAACAAGGCCTTAGGAAAGGAAGCTCCGAAATCGTGGATGGTGCGCGGGGCGGTCATGCCCGTGACGCCGACACCTTGAGTCAGCCAATGGGCTGAGATGCAGAGGACAGCCTTGGGCTTGCCGAACGCCTCGCCCATGGCCTTCCAGGCCTGGGTAGTGTCGTTGGTCTCAAGCGCGATCATCGGGCTGCCGTGACCGAAGAACACGACGGGCATCCGGCTCATGCGGCCACCTCCGGCTGGGCGGCTCGCATCGCGGCCCAGGCCTTCTGGTAGCGGGGCGTCAGCCAGCGATTGAACTGCACCTGGGCGCCCTCCTGCCAGCTGTAGCGGCCCCGCACCGCGAACCGCGAGCGCAGGCCCTGCTGGACGAGGGCGTCGACATGCATGTCCTGGGCGATGATCTTCCCCGCCGAGGTCATGATCATCTCCAGCCGCTCCGCGAAGCCGGGACTCTCCATTGCGCCGGGAGCCACAAGGATGCCGGTGTCCTGCTCCATGGTCTCTGGACCGGTAGGCCGCAGGATCAGGTAGATGACCATGTCGCTGGTCATCACCAGCGACAGGGTGGGCGGAACGTTGGCGAAGGTGGCGCGGTTGCGGTCCTCGTCGGTCAGCTTGGGGAAGACCGGCAGCACCGCCTTCTGGGTCGGGTTGAAGCTGGCGTCGGCATGGGTGGTGCCGTTGTAACGCAGGAAGCCGGCGTCGCCCTCACCCGCTTCCGGAAAGCTGCACAGCTCGCTGGGAATGAAGTCGTGCAGCGGGCCGCGATGCAGCTTGTTGGCGTGGTACCCGTCGTTGTTGTTCTCGAACATCACCTTCCAGTTCCAGGCGAACTGGCCGGTCATCGGCGGGGTCAGGCCCTCGGCGTTGGCGAGATCAAAATTGGCGATTGCTGTCTCGACGGCGGTCAGACGCGGGGCCAGCGCCGGCGCTTCAGCGTCGAAATTAATGAAGATGAAGCCCAGCCAGATCTCGACCTTGAAGGTCGGCAACTGCACCGACCCCTTATCGAAATCGCAGGTGCGCTCCATAGCCGGGGCGTTCACCAGCTCGCCGTTCAGCGAATAGACCCAGTGATGATAGGGGCAGACGAAACCGCGGGTATTGCCCCGGCCTTCGGCCACCAGCATGGCGCGGTGCTGGCACACGGCCGACATCGCCCTGATCTCATCGGAGCGGTTGCGGGTCACGATGATCGGCTCGCCGATAATCGTGGTCGTGAAGTAGTCGCCCTGCGCCTTGACCCAGTCGACCCGGCCCACGCACAGCCATTCGTGATTGAACAACGCGTCCTTTTCGAACTCATAGAAGGCGGCGTCGGTATAGCAGGCCGGCGGCAGGGTCTCGGCCGAACCAACGTCGAGCATCGAACGCGACAGGCCGTTGAAAAAGCCGTCGTCCAGGTGTGTGGAGGCGGGCGGACTGGTGCCCATGATGCAAGCGCTCCCTTCGAGAGATTGTTACGAAGGCTAGGCCCGGCGCGCCCCAGGGTCTTGCACCAGCGCGCACGATAACTTGGCCGTCGCCTGACGCGCGGGCGGGTTCGCCGTCTTCCGGAGCGGAAATGAGCAAAACACGCGCAGCTTTCAGCGAAGAGAAATTGCCTGAGCGCGCACGGAAAGGGATCGGGCGCACTCAGGCAAGACGCGCCCTAGGACGACGCCTAGTGTCTGATCACGACACCCGCTCTAAGGATCGCCCCGTGGACATGACGCTCGCCGACGACCTCGTCTTTTCGGAACTGAAGCCTGGGTTTGGGGCCCAGATCCTCGGCGTCGACTTACCCACGGCCACGGACGAGAAGATCGACGCGGTGGTCGCCGCCTTCCACCGCCACGGCGCCATCGTGCTGCGCGATCAGACGATGACGCCAGACGATCTGATGCGATTCATCGGCCGGTTCGGCGAGGCCGAAGACCATACTCAGACCCGGTTCACCCTGCCCGGCTATCCGAAGATCTTCATCCTCAGCAACCGGCTCGTCGACGGCCAGCCGATCGGCGCCCACAATGACGGCGTCGGCTGGCACACCGACTACAGCTACAAGCCCGAGCCGGTGATGCTGACCATGCTGTATGCGGTGGAAGTGCCCGACGAAGGTTCCGACACCCTGCTAGCCGATGGCTGCGCGGCCTGGAACGCGCTGTCGGCGGAGAAGCAGGCCGAGCTGCTGCCGCTGAGCCTGCACCACAGCTACAAGCACTTCATGGCCACCCGGCAGTTTGGCCAGCAGCAGACCTTGTCGCAGGAGCTTGAGGCGGCCAATCCCGACGTCGAGCACCCGCTGATCCGCACCCACCCCGCCGACGGCCGCAAGGCGCTGTGGCCGTCGACCGGAACCGTCACCGAGGTTATCGGCAAACCCGGTTCCGAGGGCCTGGCCCTTATCGACGAGTTGGTGGAGTTCATGACCGGCGACGACTTTGTCTACCGCCACAAGTGGCGGGCTGGCGACCTATTGATGTGGGACAACCGCTGCACCCTGCATACCGGCACGCTCTATGACGACACCCAGTACTTCCGGACCATGCACCGCCTGTGGGTGAAGGGCGACAAGCCAGTCTAGGCTCCAGATCACTTTCGGATTCAACTAAAAATCCGCTTCCCCGGCGAAGGCCGGGGCCCAGATGAAACCCACGAGCCGCTCTGGGTGAACCTGCGTCCCGACCTTGGCCGGGAAGACGGATGCGAGTGATGCTTGATTGGAACGACACATGACCAAAACCTGGTTGATCACCGGCGTCTCCGGAGGCCTCGGGCGCGAGATCGCCCTGGCGGCGCTGGCGCGCGGCGACACCGTGGTCGGCACGGTGCGCAAGGCCAGGGACGCCGACGCTTTCGAGCTGCTGGGCGGCCACGCCCTGGTGCTCGACGTCACCGACGAGGCCGCCGTGAAGGCCGGCGTCGCGCAAGCTGCGGCGCTCACGGGCCAGATCGACATCCTGGTCAACAACGCCGGCTACGGCCTGGTCGGGGCGGTGGAAGAGGCCTCGCTGGACGAGGTTCGCGCCCAGTTTGAAACCAACCTCATCGGGCCCTTGGCGATGCTGAAGGCCGTGCTACCGGCCATGCGGGCCCGTCGCGCAGGGCGGATTATCAACATCACCTCTGTGTCAGGGCTGGCGGTCTGGGCCGGCACTGGCGTCTATTGCGCCAGCAAGTGGGCGCTGGAGGGCCTGACCCAGACCCTGGCCGCCGAGGTTTCCGAGTTGGGGATCAAGGTCACCAACGTCGCCCCGGGCGGCCTGCGCACTCGCTTCTCGACGGGCTCCAAGGCGATCGTCGCGATCAAGCTCGCCGACTATGACGGCCTGGCCCGCGACGCCGAGCGGATCATGGCCGACCATGCCGGCCACGAACCGGGCGACCCGGCCAAGGCGGCCCAGGCCGTCCTGACCATCGCCGACGCCGACGCTCCGCCCCTGCACTTGCTGCTGGGCGGGGATGCGCTGACCTATGCCGGCTACGCCGCCGCCGACCTGCAGGCCGATATCGACGCCTGGAAAAACCTCACCCTGTCGATCGGCTTTGACGACGCCCCCGCCTGACGGAACCGACCATGACCAATACCCTGATCTTCGTCGACCTTGCCTCCGAAGACCCCGACGCCGCTGGCAAGTTCTACGCCGAGGTGTTCGGCTGGGAGAACGACGCCCGGCCCCAGGGCGAATACCACCGCATGGTGCCCGGCGGCTTCTTCAAGAAGCCCGATGGGACCGACAGCGAGATCGGCAACCTGCACCTGGGAATCTTCAAGTCCGCCAACGCCCGGCCCCATCCCGAGCCCGCAGGCGTCGCGCCGCGCCACCTGGCGACCGACGGCCGCAAGCCGCGCATCTGGGTGCTGATCGGCGACGACGACACGCCCGAGCGCATCCTCGACACCGCCGTCAAGCTGGGCGCGACCGAGCTGTGGCGCGACCACTACTGGTCGGAGTTCAACGGCTACAACCACGCCTTCCGCGACCCTTGGGGCAACGAGATCCTGCTGTGGGGCAAGGCGGGTCCCAGCCCGGTCATCCCGGAAAGCGTCACGCGGGAATAAGGGTCACGGCTCCAAATCGGCTTCGAACAAGCCCTCGATTTCCTGCGCGCCGTGAACGACCCGAACGATCTGGGCGCCGTCGCCTCGAAGGCGGTAGAGGGCGAGATAGCCGCCAATCACGAGCATGCGGGCGTCCGGAGCGATCTCCGGGCGCGCGGGACCTAGACGAGGATGGTCGCCCAGGGCGTTGCATCGATCGACGATCCTATCGATCAGCAGGTCGGCGGCCGCCGGACTGTCCAGAGCAATCTGCAACCAGATGTCGTCGAGATCGATCTTGGCCCGATGTGTCTGCGTGACCCGCCCCATGGCTAGGCCTTGCGAACTTCCAGCGTCGCCAAGCGCGCGCGGCCGCGTTGCTTGATGTCCTCAGCGTGGAGCGCCGCATCCTCGTTACCGTCAACACCTTCCACCCAAAGGCGGCGCAGACCCTCGACAGCCGCCGCACGGCTCTGGCGAACCTGTTTCCAGGCGCGCAGGGCGTCGCGGATCACTTCGCTGGTCGAGGCATATTCGCCGGTGGAGACCGCCTGCCGAATATCGGCTGTCAGCTCGGGCGTCAGAGCGATGCTGAGCTTTTCGACAGCGGCCATCTGGCGCTCCCATTTTGGTACGACCCAGTCGTACCACAGGCAGGCCTACGCGTCATCGCGATCTTTCAGAACGGCTTGTCGCCCGCCACCGTCACCCGGTACCCCGTGCGCGTATCCGGAAAATAGTCCCAGATCGCCTGGTGCCAAGTGCAGCGATTGTCCCAGAAGGCCACCGAGTTCTTCTTCCAACGGAAGCGCACCTGGAAGTCGGGGTTGCCGGCGTGCTGGTACAGATAGGCCAGGATCGCGGTGCTCTCGGCCTTGGGCAGGCCTATGATCTTGGTCGTGTAGGATGGATTGACGAACAGGCTCTTGCGACCGCTCACCGGGTGGGTGCGCACGATCGGGTGCACCGAGCAATTATATTTGCGGTCGATGTCCGGGAAGATCGCCTTGTAGACCAGATTGGCGTCGTGCTCGGCCGACAGCCCTTCCAGATAGGCCTTCATCTTGTCCGACAGGGTCTCATAGGCCGCGTACATGCTGGCGAAACAGGTGTCGCCGCCTTCGTCGGGCAGGACCTTGATATGCAAGATGCTGCCTAACGGTGGTTCGGGGTCGCAGGTCAGGTCGGAATGCCAGCTCTCGCCAGCCACGAATTTGGAATCAGCGTCAGCGTGGATGGCGACGATCTCGGGGTGGTCGGGCAGGCCCGGCACGCCCGAATGGATGGCCAGGTTTCCGAACTTGCGGCCGAACGCCTTGTGGGCCTCGTGATCCATCTCCTGGTCACGAAAGAAGATCACCTGATACTGGGTCAGGGCCTGGTGCACCTCCTCGAACTGGCGGTTCGACAGGGGTTGGCTGAGGTCGACGCCGAAGATTTCCGCGCCGATCCGGCGGGTCATCGGCTTCACGTCGAGGACGTCGTAGGTCATGAGCCGGGCTCCCTAAGCGTTAAGAAAGCCGCCGCGCACATAGACGAGCGGG
The DNA here is from genome assembly GCF_049896345.1 of Caulobacter sp. DWR2-3-1b2. Taxonomy (NCBI): domain Bacteria; kingdom Pseudomonadati; phylum Pseudomonadota; class Alphaproteobacteria; order Caulobacterales; family Caulobacteraceae; genus Caulobacter; species Caulobacter sp. DWR2-3-1b2. The sequence continues at coordinate 581,763 of NZ_JAFCUC010000002.1, forward strand.
GCCTTGGTTTCGTCGGCTATGACGCGCAGGACGCGGCCGACCAGGATTACGTGATCACCGCCGTCATGGGCGTCGTGCAGATCGCATTCGATGACCGCCGCGCAGCCGGCCAGCACCGGCGCGCCGCAGACCCCCGCCTCGACAGCGGTCAGGGCAAAGCGGTCGTCGCAGCCGAACTTGGCGAAGGCGTAGGCCAAAGGCCCCTGGTCGGCGGCTAGGATGTTGACGCAGAACACCTCCGTCGCGCTGACCGCCGCCAGGGTGCGGCTGTCGCGCTTCAGACAGACCAGCACCAGGGGCGGGTTCAGCGACAGGGCGCTGAAGGCGCTGACCGTGGTGCCGACCAGCCGCTCGTCCTGGCAGGTGGTGACCACCGTCACCCCGGCCGCGAAACTGCCCATCGCCTTGCGGAAATCGGCGAGTTCCGGCGGCGGGATCTCTTGCAAGGCGCCCTTTTTCCTCAAGACGCCCATCAGTCGTTTCCGAACGGGTTGTCGGGATAGACCGCCGAGGCCGGACGCTTCGCGCCCTCAGCGGGGCTGGCCCGGCCGCACACCGCCAGAGCGGTCAGGGCATAGACCAAAGCGCTGTCGACCAGATCCTGCGGCGTCGGCCGCCAGCGGCGAAAGCCCGTGGTGATGGCCGGAATGCGGTGCATGTTGAAGACGTTGTGATCGCGCCACATGCTCGAATAGACCGGATTGGCCAGGGCGACAGGATGGCCGAGGCTGAGCTTGGTGGCGTCGTCCACGGCGGCGACCAGGGGCGCCACCTCGCGGGCGTCGGCCTCGAATCCGTGGCGCACGACCACCGGCTCGATGTCGATGCGGCCCAGGCCGTTGTCGCGGACCATGGCCTCCAGCGAATGCTGGATGTCGGCCACGCGCTGCTTCGGGTTCAAACCCACCTCCAGATAGAGGTTCACCAGCTCGGTGCCTGCCCCGAAGGCGAACGGGATGCCGCCGCGGATCGCCGCGATCTGCGACTTGGGATTGGCCACGCCGCCGGGGCTGACATACTGGCTCGCCCTCTCCCATTCGCCGCTCCAGGCGTGGATGGCGTCGGTCAGCTTGCCGATCTTGTAGATCGGGTTGGGGTGCTGGGCCGAGGTCTCCGGATGGTCGAGCAGCGGGGTGAAGACGCCGTCGCCCCAGACCTGGAACCGGAAGACGGCATAGCCGCAACCCACCCAGGTCAGGCCAAAGTCGCAGCCCTCGGCGGCGATGGCGTAGTCGGGGGCGACGCCCCCGTGGTGGAACAGGTAGTGGGCCCCGATGTCCTTGCCCATATAGGCGACACCGCGGTGCTCCTCGATCGGCTCGGGGCCGATCTCGCCGGGACAGGCCGTAAGATAAAGTTTGCCGGCCAGCTCGTAGCCGGCGGTCTTCAGCGCCTTGGCGGCGATCATGAAGCAGCTCATCGGGCCGCGGTCATTGGCGATCGGGTATCCATAGAGCTTGCCGTCCTCCAGCCAGCACTTTTCCCATTCGGGATTGGCCAGGGTCTCGGGGCTGTACTTGTAGGCGTCCAGATCGGGGTTCCAGGTCGGCGCCTCGGTGTCGAGGTGGGCGGTAAACAGCAGGTTCTTGCCCCCCACGGTATTGGGACCCTTGCCGCCATACGTGCCGATGATGTTGGGCCGCTCCGGCGTGGCCCCGACCTTGCGCGGCGAAAAGCCCTCGCGCGCCATCCAGTCGTAGACGTAGTTGGCGACCTCCAGCTCCTTGCCCGACGGCGCGGGAATGTTGCCCAGGGTCAGGGCCAACTCGACGATCTCGTCCTGGCTGATCGCGGCGGCGATCGCGACGCGGTCGGCTTCGGTGACTTGGTAGGGCGCGCTGGCGCCCATCTGCGAAAATCCGTCAGCCATGCTCAAGCAGCCCCTTTCCAGGCGAGCTCGATCGCCGCCGTATCGGTCAGGATCGCGCTGTTCAGCTCCATCACCTTCAACGACGCCTCATGGATGTCCGCCTCGTAGGCGGCGCAGGCGTCGGTGGCGACGAAGACGTGGTAGTCGAGGCTGAAGGCGTCGCGCACGGTGCTGTCGATGCAGCACTCGGTGGTCAGGCCGGCCACCACCAACGTATCAACATCAAGCTTGGTCAGCTGGACGTCGAGATCTGTGCCGGCGAAGCCGCTGTATCGGGTCTTGGGCACCACCAATTCGCCCGGCAGCGGCTTGGGACCGTAGAACTCCGACCCCACCTCGCCGGCCCGGCAAAGGGCCGCGTCGATGTTCGGATCGCCCCCGCGCCGGCGCATGCGCTCGTTCCAGGCGGCGGAGTCGGTCTCCGGCGTGGTGTGCAGGCCGATGAACACCACCGGCACGCCGGCCGCGCGGGCGTCAGTCGCCAGCTTCTCGGCGGCCGCCAAGGCGGGCTCTACCACGCTCATGTCAATGAAGCCGCCCAGCGCGCCCTCGGGCGAGGCGAAGTCCACCTGCATGTCGATGATCAGCACCGCCGTGCGGCCCGGGGCGATCCAGCCCGCCAGGTCGTCGCCTTCTTTCGCGTTGGGCGTCTCGGTCACGGCGCTCACGGCGTTCACGAATACACCGACCGCAGGCTCGGTAGGATGTCGGCGCCGAACATCGTCAGGCCCTCGACATAGTCGGGGAAGATCAGCATCAGCCCGTCGAGCTCGCAGTAGGTAACAAACTCCTCGACCTGTGCCGCGCAGGAGGCCGGCGTGCCGACCACGGTCTGGGTCATGAAAGCGCCCTGCTGGGCGGCCACCGAATCCAGCTTCTCGGCCGGCACGCCCCAACTGGCCAGCATGGCCAGGATCGCGCCCAAGTCGGCGCCGTCCTTGTAGTGGTCGACCAGGCCTTGCGCCTTGGCGTCGGTTTCGCCGTGGACGATGGTGCACATGGCGTAGGTCTTGATGGTCTTGCCCATCTCTTCGGCCGCCCGCTTGGCGCGCAGCGAGGCGTCGCGGCGCTCGTCGGGCGTGCGGCCGCCGATGAAGCAGGCGTCGGCCTCGCGCACCGAGAACTGGAAGCCCCGATCGGACATGCCTGCGCAGATGATCTCCGGGCGCGGCTTGGACAGCGGCTTGGGCTTGGACTGGCAGTCCTTCATCGTGAAGAATTTGCCGGCGAAATCGACGCTGTCCTCGGCCCACAGGCGCTTAACCACCGTGGTCCATTCCTCGGTCAGGGCGTAGCGGTCGTCGTGGGACAGGCTATCGTCCCAAGCGCCCATCTGGTCGAACTCGCCCTTGTAGGCGCCCGCCACGATGTTGAGGCCCGCCCGGCCGCCGCTGATGTGATCGAGGGTCGCGATCATCTTGGCTGCGACCGCCGGGTTCTGCAGCAGCGGATGGATGGTGGCCCAGATGCGGACGTTCTTGGTGGCCTCGGCGATGCCGGCCATCATGGTGACGGACTCCAGGGCCGTGCCCCAATGGTCGGTCTCGCCGCCAAAGCCGCGGAACTTGCCCATCGACATCACGAAGTCCATGCCGACCTGATCGGCGGTCACCGCTGCGGCCTTGTTCTGCTGGTAGAGGCCGTCGAGGGTCGGCGTGGTCTTGGAGATGATCCAGCCGCCATTGGCGACCGGCAGGAAGACCCCGAAGTCCTTGTGCTTGGATGGGCTGTGGAACATGGGTTCCTCCTTAGGCGGCGTCTTGAAGCATACTGGGGACCGGTTCGGCGACCAGCTCTTGGGCGATGGCCTTGCGCGGTGGCCGCATGAACAGCGCCGCGATGAAGATTACGCCGATTATCGCCGCGCACACCTGGAAGGTTGGGACGAAGCTGCCCAGGCGGTCGCGCATCACGCCGCCGACCACCGGCCCCAGGGCGGAGACCGCGCCGATCAGGCAGACTAGGGAGAAGATCTCCAGGTTGTTCTTGCGACCATAATAGTTGAGCAGAAGGATGCTGACCGCCAGCACCGTCAGGCCAAACCCGACCCCAACCCCGACGGCGAACAGCATCATCAGCGGCCAGGTGGTGGCGTGGGCCAGGGCCAGCAGGCCGACGGCCATCATCCCTTGGGCGCCGGCCAGCAGCCAGCGCGGATCGACCCGGTCGCCCAGCAAGCCGCCGCCCATCCGGGCCACCACCTGCATCAGGGATTCCAGGCTGATGGCGGCCACCGCCACGGCCGAGACCACGCCCAGTTCGCTGAAATGGGTCGGCGCCAGGCTGACGGCGGTCACCCCACCCAGCAGGTGGGCGAAATAGGCGGCCAGGATCACGTAGAACTGCGGTGTGGCGATCGCCTCCTTCACCGACCAGTCCGTGGCGGTGCGGTAGACCTTGGCGTTGACGGGGGCGGCCTGGATGTCTTCGGCCACGGCCTTGTCGGTGACGACCGCCGCGGCCTCGAGCCAGGCCTGGCCACCGACCAAGGCCGCGCACAGGGCGCCGACCACCACCGAAGCGACGGCCTGGGCCCACCAGTAGGGACGCCAGCCGCCATGGGCCAGGTTCATGCCTTCCACCGCCATCCAAGGGCCGACGACGCCGCCCAGCGAACCGATGGTGAAATAGATTCCGAATGGCAGGGCGCGCTTCTTGAACAGCATCGACAGCACGTGGGTACCGGGGATCAGGGCCATCATCTGGTAGCCCACGCCCAACAGCGCCGTGCCGACAAGATAAACGGTCAGGCCCGGTGAGGCGGCGAGGCAGGCAAATCCCGCCACCATTACCGCCGAGCCGGCGATGATGGTGCCACGCACCCCGATCTTGCGGATCAGCATGGCCGGCAGCTTGGACGAGGCCCCGCAGAACGCGCCGAGGAAGGTGAATCCCAGGAAGGCGGGACCAAAGCCCCAGCCCTGCTCCTTGATCATCGCCGGCAGCACGACCCCCAGCGACGAAAAGGTCGAGGCGGTGATCAGGAACAGCAGCAGGCTCAGCGCGCCGAGCAGCAGCCAGGACCTCCACGGGATCGTCGTCGACATGGGCGTGCGAGCCTCCATGCTTAAGCGAGTCCCCGCCGCCCGATCGAGGCGGCGGGGAAAGTGGGAACTAGAACTTGCGGGCCAGGGTCACGCGCCACTCTCGGCCCTTGCTGGGCAGCGCGCCGAGGTTGGCGTAGCTGTCGGCGTCGGGCGTGAAGTAGAGCTTGTCGAACAGGTTATCGATGTTGCCTGTCACCGTGTACGGACCATATTCGTAATAGGCCGAGGCGCTGGCGACGTAATAGGCCGGATAGGTCACGGCGTTCCGCACTGTGCCGGCCGTCTTGGTCACATGGGTGACGCCCAACGTGCCGCCGACCTTGCCCCAGTCGTAGTCGTCGCTGGTATAGGCGCCGTACAGGCTGACCACCGATTTCGGGATCAGGGTGTAGTCATAGTCCCCGCCCCGGCCGGGCAGACCGCTCGGCCCGCCAAAGCTCCAGACCACATAGGTACCGCCGAACGCCTGCGACCCTGGGACACCGGCGGTATAGGCCGGGATATACTGGAACGAGGTGTCCGGCCCCTTTACCGTGGTGTGCTGGCTGTTGCCCGAGAAGGTGAAGCTGAAGTTCTCGCTGGCCAGCCAGCGGACTTCCAGCTCGACGCCCTTGGCGCGGGTGCCGGTCGGAGTGCCGCTGATGCCGGTCAGTTGGGTGCGGTTCTGGCGATAGCCGGCCAGCGACCCGACCAGGGTGCCCTGGAACCACTGGAACTTCACGCCGGCCTCGGCGAGGTCGCTATCCGACAGCCAGGCGTCGCTGGGATCGGCCACCAGGCTTGCGGCCACGTCGCCCGCCTGGCTCATCTCCAGGGCCGAGGCCTTGGCGTAGGTGATGTAGGGCATCAGGCCGGCCGGCAGCTTGTAGGTGGCGCTGGCGGTATAGGTGCCCTTGCCCTTGCTGGCCTTCTGCTCGCCCGACGCCTGGTAGCTAAGCACGCCAGTGTCGTGCGAGGTGACGTCGTAGTCGTCATAGCGACCACCCAGCATCAGGTTCAGCTTGTCGCCGATCAGGATGTCGGTGGTGAAGAACACGCCCTGCTGGGTCCAGTCGGTCTTGTTGTCGTTCTCCCAGGCCAAGCCCAGCACGCCCGCGCCGGTCTCGGTGGTGAACGGGCTGTCGATGATGTCGGCGGCCGTGGCGCCGTGGGCGATGTCGCGACGATCGAGGGCGATCACGCCGCTGTTGTAGCTCTCGCGCCGACGGCCCGAGAAGTCGCGGTATGAGGCGCCGATGAACGACTTGGCCTTCACCAGGCCGTCCATGAAGTCGTTGGCGAAGTTGTAGGTCAGGCGAGCTTCCCAGACCTGGCTGTCGACCCAGGAAGGGTAGCCATAGGAAACGAAGCGTTTGTTCTCTTGGTCGTCATAGAACAGCTGCGCCTTGATCGCGCTGGTCGGCGATAGGTCCTTGGCGAGGTCGAAATATAGGGTGTTGGTGTCAGTCTTCGAAAAGTCAGCCGGGCTGATATAGACCGTGCGCGGTGACAGCTTGGTCGTGCCCAGGCCGGTGTCCAGGATATGCGCGGCGTTGGTGTTATAGAAGTTGTAATAGGGGATGTAGAGCGGGTTGAAGGTGGGGTCGTAATAGTAGGGGTTGGCGCTGTTGCAGCTGATTTCGTTCAGGGTCATTCGGCCGTTGCCGTCGCTATCCTTCAGCGTGGTGTCGCGGCCCGTCGTGTAGGTCTGATTGTTGATCAGGTTCTGGGTCAGGCGGTTCCAGCCAGCGGTCTGCACGTCGCCGTCGGAATGGTACTTCATGCCGCCAAAGGCCGTGCTCCAGCCGTTACCCAGCTCGAAGTCGGCCGAGATTTCGCCGGTCTGGCGGCGCGGATAGATGCCCTTGTAGAAGCTGTGGCTGTCCTCGACCTCGCCATAAGCATAGACGCCGCCGGTCACCGGGCCGAAGTTCACCGGCAGGCCAAGCTGGGCGGTGGCGTTCTTCTTGTTGTACGAGCCGTAGGTCGCCGTGACCTCGGCGGTCGGTTCGCTCAGATAGCCGCCCTCATTCTTCCCGGACTTTGGGATGAAGTTGAGCATGCCGCCCACCTTGCCCGAGCCATAGATCGGGGTGGGCGGACCGCGGACGATCTGGATCTGGTCGGCCGCGCCGATCGGTGTCGAATAGGTGCCGCGGTTTTCGATGCGCTTGAAGCCGCGGAAATAGTTCTCGGCCAGAGTGCCGCGGATGTTGAGTGCGCCCGGCACGCCGTAGAAGCTGGCGGTGTAGGCGCCGGGCGAGACCTTGGTCAGGCCGTCGATGGTCTGGATGCCATAGCGCTGCAGCGTGGTGTCGCTGACGAAGCTGGCCGAGCGCGGGGTCTCCAGCAACGGCTTGTCCAGACCAAAGACCGTATTGTTGGGTCTGGTTTCCAGCAGACCGGCCTTGTCGCGCGCCTTGACGATGATCTCATCGACCGAGGTCGAGGGATCAGCCGGAGCGGTGTCCGCTGCGAAGGCATGGCTCGACGCGGCCACGGTCGAGAGGGCGAGCAGCACAGCGGCGGAAGATCCCGCCATCAAAAGCCGTTGGTTCGACATGACGTCCTCGTTCAAGGCGGTCGCGCCCATCACCCGCGGTGATATCCCCAGGACGACGCCTCTTGAGACCCAGCATCATCCCTCCTCGCCGTTCTGGCCGGATCGTCCTCTGACATTTTGAAGGAAATGTCCTTGTCGCTCGGTTCTTGCCCAGTCGATGGGGTGTTGCGCACGGCGAAGGTCAAGATACTTGATCCTCCGCGCACAAGGGGCCGCCAAAAGCGATCGCTGACTTACCCGCTTTAGCAAGAGGGCGATGTCGCCGCACACGGAACGTTCGGCCGACAATGATGCGTGGCGCCACACCGTCGCGAAACTTTGACAAAAATAGACGGCACTTGATCGTCACGGCCGCGTTCTGGTTAAGACGGGGTGTGTGGTTCGCCGCCAAGTTCTTCAGACCCCAAGCAACAGGATCTCGCCCATGAAAACCCTGCTCGGCGCCACTGCGGCGCTCGCCTTGCTCACTGGGGCGACAAGCGCCCACGCCGCTCGCGACTATGTCTGGGCCGCCGGCTCATCGACCGTGTTCCCGTTCTCCACCCGCACCGCCGAGAACTTCGCCAAGAAGACCGGCAAAAAAGCGCCCAAGGTCGAAAGCCTGGGCACCGGCGGCGGCATCAAGATGTTCTGCGGCGGCATGGGCGAAAAGTTCCCCGACATCGCCAACGCCTCGCGCCCGATGAAGAAGTCCGAATTCGCCGCCTGCAAGGCCGCCGGCGTCAACAACATCGTCGAGCTCAAGATCGGTTTCGACGGCATCGTCGTGGCCATGGACAAGCAAGCCCCCGACTACAATTTCAAGGTCGAGCACCTGTATCTGGGCCTGGCCCAAAACGCCCTGCGCGGCGGCCAATTCGTGGCCAATCCCTACAAGTCCTGGAAAGACATCGGCGCGGGCCTGCCGGCCAACCGCATCTTGGTCTACGGCCCGCCGCCCACCTCGGGCACCCGCGACGCCTTCGTGGAACTAGCCATCGAAAACGGCGCCAAGGCGTTCCCGACCGCCAAGAAACTGCATGACGCCGACGAAAAGGCCTTCAAGGCCAAGGTCGACCCGCTGCGCACCGACGGCCCCTGGGTGGATGCCGGCGAGAACGACAACGCCATTGTCGGCACCATCGAGAAGACCCCGGGCGCGCTAGGCGTCTTCGGCTACAGCTTCCTCGAAGAAAACGCCAACCGCATCAAGGCCGCCAGCGTCAACGGCGTGAAGCCCTCGGCACAGACGATCGCCAGCGGCCAGTACCCGCTGGCGCGCTCGCTCTACGTCTACGTCAAGAAGGACCAGGTGGGCGTGACCCCAGGCCTGAAGGAATTCATCGCTGAATTGGTCTCCGACTCCGCCAGTGGCCGGGGCGGCTACCTGCAGGGCCGCGGTCTGATCCCCCTACCCCCGGCCCAGCACGAAGCCCAGAAAGCCGCCGCCGGCAAGCTGACGCCGATGGCCGCGCCGAGGTCGTAAGGCTTTCGTTCAAGAACACGGAAACGGCCCCGGAGCGATCCGGGGCCGTTTTTCATTGCGCATGACCAGCGCGAATTAGTTCGTAGGCTGCTCGGAAGGCGCCCGCGACGTCATACCTGCGGCGGCGGCGTCATCAGCCATCTGGGCGTCGACCGGGGCGGCGGGAAGACCGGCGGTCGCCTGGGCCGGAACGGTCGCCACCGGCGGCGGCTCAGCGTGCGGAGCGGTGGTCACCGGCAGGGGGCGAGCGGCCGCTGCAGCAGCATCGCCGGCCTCCGTGCGGATTTCGGTCGGCCCATCTTCATAGCCGCCATCCATATTCATGGAACTGGCCATCAGCAGTACGCCGGCCGTGGCCACGGCCCCGACCAAGGCTCCCAGAAGAATCCATCCGAACGGGTTGCTCTTGCGTTCGGTCTTGGCCATCCGGGTCTTTCCTCTGATCTGCGGCCCCGCCTAGGAGCCGACCCAACGCCGGACAGGTCCGACGTCGAGGTGGACGAATTTACTGTCGGGGTAATAACCCACACCGCCCCGTCCGAGATCCAAGGCCGCGGCCCGAACGCGATCCAAAGCGACGTCCTCCAGATAGATATCAATCGCCTTGCCGTCCATGTGCAGGCTGCGTTTGGCGACCTCACCGCTGCGTTCATGCAACATGGCGTTGGTCTTGGGGGACCGGTAACCCGAGATGACCTGGTAGTGGGCCTTGGTATTGGTCTTCTGGGCGACATCGGCCAGGGTGTCGAACAGGCGGGGGTTCATCGGGTGGACGTCGCCGGTGCGATAGTCGCGCAGCACCTTGTCCAGGGCCTCGACGGCGTCGGGCACGTACTCGCCCTTTTCGAAATAGACCGCCTCGAGTTTTTCCTCAGTGTGAATGTTGCGCAACTTCAGCCAGCGTTGCGCATTTGAAGGAGGACCATAGGACGCGGCCGGAGCCGGCGCGACGTCAGCCAGACCCTCGGGCGGCAAGCCCTCGGACATTTGCGACTGGCGCATCAGCAAGTCGCCGATCAAATCAGCGGCAGAAAGTTTGGCTTGGGCGAACGCCGCCATTGGCCCGACCGCGCTCGCGCCGAGCACACCGAAACCAAGCCCCAAAAGCTTGCGTCGATCGATCATGGTACGCTTCCCCGGACTGACCCTGCGAGATTGCCGGAAGGCTGGATCCCCGCACTTGGCGATCCTCAAGCAGACATTAGAACGCACGAGTCCTTTCGGAACTGAAAAGGCTCGTGACGGGGAAGAGGCCCTAAGCGCGCCCTGGGGTCAAGCTGAGCCGGTTCCGGATGCGGCAATACGCTGCACCAGCACCCTATCCCAGCCATAGGGATCATCGCGGAAGTTTACTTGCCCGTCTGGCGTCACATAGGCCGTCCAGTAGAGCAGAAATACGGCGATTGGTTGAGCTAGGGGCGCGCGGACGGTCTTGCCGGCCGCGATAGTCGCGTCGACCACCTCAGGACTCCAGGCCGGATCACTGCCCAGCAGCTGTTTGGCCAGAGGGATCGGCTTCTCCAGACGCACGCACCCGTGGCTGGCCAAACGGCTGAAGCTTGAGAACCGCGCGCGGCTGGGGGTGTCGTGCAGGTAGACGCCGTAAGGGTTGGCGAAGTCGAATTTTACCAGGCCCAAAGCCGCCTTGGGGCCGGCCTTCTGCTGCAGGCGCGAGCCGCCGTCGCCGGTGGGAATGACAATGAAGTCGTTGTTGGCGAAATAGCTCGGGTTGGCCCGCTGCTTGGGCCATAGCTCCTTAGTGGCGATCGAGGACGGCACGTTCCAGGGCGGGTTCAGCACGATGGAGGTGACGGTCGAGGACAGCATTGGCGTCTCGTCGCCTGGACGGCCGGTCACCGCGCGCATGGTCAGGGTCGGGGCGTCGTCATGGAAGACGCTCATCACCGCAGCTGCGATATTGACCTGGATCCGGTCGGCCGGCAGTTGCTGCGGCAGCCAGCGCCAGCGTTCCATATTGGCCAGGATCTGATCGATCCGGCGCTCAACGGGTAGGTTCAGCGCCGCCAGCGTTGCAGGGCCGAGGCCGCCATCGGGGTTGAGGCCAAAGCGCTTCTGGGCGCGCATCAGCGCCTGTTGCAAAGCCTCGTCGAACACCGGGGCCGAGTCGACGGCTATGGTCGAGTCTTCAACGGCCAGCCGGGCCTCCAGCGCGGCGATGCGCGGATCGTTGGTCGCCCCCAGCTTCAGCGGCGCGCCCCCGGGAACCATCCCCCAACCGCCTCGCATGGCGATCTCGCGATAGGTCACCAGGCCTTTACGCAGGGTCTGATAGCCAGTGTAGGGCGGCGGCAGGCCATCGAGCCACGGACCCAGGCGATCCTGCGCGGCGGCCAGGACGAAGTCCGCACCGGGATCGTACGGCAAGGGACGCAGGCCCCAGTTATTCAGGAACGCCTCGGGCGCCAACCGGCCGGAGTGCACGGCGCGGGCATAGCGCAGGGTCAGAGCGATCAACTGGGTCTGGCCGACCTGGCGCGTGCCGGTATCCCGCGCGCCCAGCATCGGCACGATGGAGTCCGACGAGAAGGCGGTGGGTTCGAAACCATGGCTTGGCGCCTGGGCCAGGGTCCGCACCAGCATATCGGCTTGATCGGGCCGTAAGACCACGCTGGTCGGAACAGGCGCGAAGCTCAACGGCTGTGGCGGCCCTAGAACGAGCGGCGCGTTCTGAACCTGGGCGCCGACCGCGCCAAGCGTCATGAAGGAAAGCGCGCCGCCAAGCAGTGCGTCACGTTTGGTCCAGGTCTTGATCACCGTCAAAAGGTCTCGCCGCACGCTCGTACGCGGCCAGTCCGCGTACACTCAAATGGCCGTCACGTCGCTCGCGCGTCAACGCAAGTAGCGCGGAAGGCGAACGGTTCAAACCGCTTAAGGTTCTTTATTTTCGTTGCGGAACCTAACGGCCACACTGGCGGTTTCTTCCGGCGTCGGGGCGCGCGAACGCGCCCTTCGAGTTTCAGGACTTCAACCCATGAAGATCGCCCAGGTGCCCCCCCTGTACGAAGCTGTTCCGCCGCGCTTCTATGGCGGCACGGAACGCGTCGTGGCGCATCTGACCGACGCCCTGGTCGATCTGGGCCACGAGGTCACCCTGTTCGCCTCCAGCGACGCCAAGACCAAGGCAGAATTGGTGGCCGTGCGCGATCAGGCCATCCGCCTCGACCCCGCGCCGCTGAAGTCAGATCTGGCCGCCCACATGTCCATGCTGGCGGAGGTCAAGCGCCAGGCGCACCGCTTCGACGTCATCCACTTCCACACCGACATGGTGCAGTTCCCGATGTTCGAGGAGATGGCGGCCAAGACCCTGACCACCCTGCACGGCCGCCTGGATCTGAAGGATCTGCCTGGCGTCTATCGCCGCTGGACCCAATATCCGCTGATCTCCATCTCCGACGACCAGCGCCGCCCGCTGCCCTTTGCGAATTGGGCCGGGACGGTGCTGCACGGCATGGCCGCCGAGGTCTACGACTTCAACGCTAAGCCTGACGGCTACCTGGCGTTCCTCGGGCGCATTTCGCCCGAGAAGGGTCCCGACCGCGCCATCGCCATCGCCAAGCGCCTCGGCAAGAAACTGAAGATCGCCGCCAAGATCGACGCGGCCGATCGCGCCTATTTCCACGCCGAAATCGAGCACCTGCTCGATGATCCGCTGATCGAGTTCGTGGGAGAGATCGGCGATCATCAAAAATCGGAATTCCTCGGCAAGGCTGACGCTTTGCTGTTCCCCATCGCCTGGCCCGAACCCTTCGGCCTGGTGATGATCGAGGCCATGGCCTGCGGCACCCCAGTCATCGCCTACGACTGCGGCTCGGTTCCAGAGGTGATCGAGAATGGCCGGACCGGTTTCATCGTCACAGATGAGGACGGTGCCGTTGAAGCCGTGCGACGCGTGGGTGAAATCGATCGTTTCGGCGTTCGCCAGCGCTTTGAAGAGCGGTTCTCGGCCATCGCGATGGCGAACCGCTATCTGGACATCTACGATCATCTCGAAAAAGCGACCGCGCCGAAGCGCCTGACGCTGGCTCAAAGCGCCTGAGCATCGCGGCTCCGGGAACGCCCCGTCCGCGACACGATCAGGTTTTAGGACTCGCCAACCCGCCCGCCGCATCATCGCGGCGCGGCGGGCTTTCGAGGGACCTCAGCGCAAGAGGCCAAGTTCATGGATGATATGACGCCGGACGCCCCCACGGGCTCGGTTGAACAGGGCGAGACGGGCGAACCCCGGTCGCCCTCCAACCTTTTCGCCTTAAAGGACAAGGACACCTTCTTGGTGGCCGACGCCTTCGGCGACGTTATGGGCGCGGCCGACGGACTCTTTCATGACGACACGCGCCTGCTGTCCAAGCTGCGCCTGCTGCTGGGCAACCGTTCGCCGGCCCTGCTGAGCGCGTCCGTTTCGCAGGACAATGTGTTCTTCACCTCGCACTCGACCAACGAGCCCCTGCCCGCCTTGGGCGGCGCGGCGGCGCCGCATGGCGCCATCCATGTCGAGCGCAAGCGGTTCCTGTGGGACCAACGGCTCTATGAGCGCCTGCGCTTCGTCAACTACAGCCGCGACATGGTGATCCTGCCCGTCGGCCTCGAGTACGACGCCGACTTCCACGACATGTTCGAAGTGCGCGGGTCCAAGCGCCCCGCGGGCCGTGGCCGCGTTTTGCCAGCGGAGATGGACGGGCGCAGCGTCACCTACGCTTATGATGGGCTGGACGGGGTGCGTCGCACCAGCGTGGTTTCATTTTCCGATCCGCCGGGCCGCCTGGGTCCGCAACGCGCCGACTTCATGTTCATGCTGACGCCGGAAACCCATTTCGATCTCCATATCGAGGTCGGGGTGAAGCCGGACCACCCGCCGACCCGCGAGCGTTGGCGCGACGCCGCCGCTCGGGCCCGGGTCGATATGCGCAAGCGCCGGCGGCGGGGGGCGCGGCTGCACAGCTCGGGCCGGCTCTTCAACGACTGGCTGGAAAAGTCTCGGGCGGATCTGGCCCTGTTGACCACCGAGTTCGCGACCGGCCCCTATCCCTATGCCGGCATTCCCTGGTTCTCGACGCCGTTCGGCCGCGACGCAATCATCACCGCCTGGCAGGTGCTGTGGATCGAGCCGGGCCTGGCCAAGGGCGTGTTGGGCTATCTGGCCGAACACCAGGCCTTGGAGGTCAGCGCCTTCCGCGACAGCGCACCGGGCAAGATAATGCACGAGACCCGCAAGGGCGAGATGACCGCGCTCGGCGAGTTGCCGTTCGGCCGCTATTACGGCGGGGTCGACACCACGCCGCTGTTCGTGGCCCTGGCCTGCGCCTATGCCGAACGTACGGGCGACCTGACCTTCATCGAGAATTTGTGGACGCCACTGACGGCGGCCATCGCCTGGATCGAGCACTTCGGCGACAGCGACGGCGACGGCCTGATCGACTACGCCAGGGGCCTGGACTCCGGTCTGTCCAACCAGAACTGGAAGGACAGCGAGGACAGCGTCTTCCACGAGGACGGCAAATTTCCCGACGGCCCGATCGCCGTCGTCGAGGTCCAGGGCTACGCCTTCGCCGCTTTCAAGGGCATGGCGGACTTGGCCGAGCGGCGCGGCGATCCGCAGAACGCCGAACGTTGGCGAGCCAAGGCCGAGCATCTGCGCCAACAGGTCGAGGACAAGTTCTGGATGGAGGACAAGGGCTTCTACGCCATGGCCATCGACGGTCACGGCAAGCCCTGCCGGGTCAAGGGCTCCAACCCCGGCCACCTGCTGTTCTGCGGCCTGCCCTCGCCCGACCGCGCCAAGAAGGTGGCCGACACTCTGCTGTCGGCGGCCTTCCACAACGGTTTCGGCGTGCGGACCCTGGCCCAAGGCGAACCGCGATTTAACCCGATGAGCTACCACAACGGTTCGGTCTGGCCGCACGATACCGCGATTTGCGCCATGGGCCTGGCGCGCTACGGCCATCGCGACGGGGTGGTGCAGATGACCTCGGGCCTGTTCGAAACAGCAGCCCACTATGAAATGCGGCTGCCCGAGCTGTTCTGCGGTTTCCCACGCCAGCCGGGCGAGCCGCCCGTGGCCTATCCGGTGGCCTGCCTGCCCCAGGCTTGGGCGGCTGGCTCGGCCTTCATGATGCTGCAGGCGTGCCTGGGGATCACCGTAGACGGCTGGAAAAATGAGGTGCACCTCACCGATCCGCGCCTGCCCATCGGCATCGATCACCTGACCATCGGCGGCCTTGGCGTCGGCGACGCCCTGACCGATATCAGTTTCGAACACAACGGACCGCGCGTCGCGGCCCATGTCGGCAAGGGTTCGACCGTACCACTGCTCATCCGGCGATGACCCGAAGTCAGTATCCTCCGGAAAAAGCCGGGTGCAGGAAAGCCCGCGAGAGACTCCTGACGAGTCTGGGTCCCGACCATTTTCGTCGGGAAAACGGAAACAAGAAACCAGCATAACGAGGCCCCCATGCCCCAAACCCTCGACCTTTTCCCGATCGGCAACTGCGCGGTCAACGCCCTGATCGACCGCGGCGGCCGCTTCGTCTGGACCTGCATGCCGCGCGTCGATTCCGATCCGGTGTTCAGTAGCCTGCTGGGCGGTCTGGAGCCTGAAGATCCCGCCGCGCAGGGGACGTGGGAGGTCGCGGTCGAGGGCAAGCAAACCATCGACCAGGCCTATCTGCGCAACACCCCGATCCTGCGCACGGTGATCACCGACGCCGACGGCGCCAGCCTGGAGATCCTCGACTTCGCACCCCGTTATCGCCAATTCGGTCGAATCTTCCGCCCTACCGCGTTCATCCGTCTGGTCCGGCCAATCAGTGGCGTCTGCCGCATTACTTTGCGGGCCCGCCCGACCGCCGAGTGGGGCGCCAAGCTCGCCGAGCATACGAACGGCTCCAACCACATTCGCTACCTCGGCTCGGACATGACCCTGCGTCTGACCACCGACGCGCCGGTGTCGCACATTCTGGAAGAGCGCACCTTCCGTCTGGAACAGCCGATCGCCATGTTCCTGGGCGCTGACGAGGGGTTCAACGCCGATATCGGGGCCACCTGCACCCGCATGCTGCAACAGACCGAAGAATATTGGCTGGAATGGGTGCGTGGCCTCGCCGTGCCGCTCGACTACCAGAGCGCGGTGATCCGCGCGGCCATCACCTTGAAGCTCTGCACCCACGAGGAGACCGGCGCGATCGTCGCGGCCATGACCACCTCGATCCCCGAACATGCCAACAGTGGTCGCAATTGGGACTACCGCTACTGCTGGATGCGCGACGCCTATTACGTGGTTCAGGCCCTGAACCGCCTGGGCGCGGTCGACATTCTGGAGAACTATCTGGGCTATCTGCGCAACATCGTAGACCGCGCCGACGGCGGCCATATCCAGCCGCTGTTCGGCGTGGGCTTCGAGCCGCAACTGACCGAGCGCTTCGCCCCCGACCTGCCCGGCTATCGCGGCATGGGGCCGGTGCGCATCGGCAACCAGGCCTTCGAGCACCAGCAGCACGACGTCTATGGCCAGATCATCCTGTCCTCCACCCAGGCCTTCTTCGACGAGCGCCTTTTGCGACCCGGAACGGTCGAGGACTTCAAGAACCTGGAGCCGGTGGGCGAACGGGCTTTCCAGCTTCACGACCAGCCGGACGCCAGCCTGTGGGAGTTCCGCGGCCGGGCCAATGTCCACACCTATTCGGCGGTGATGTGCTGGGCGGCCTGCGACAGGCTGGGCAACGCCGCCGCCAAGCTCGGCCTGGCCGACCGGGCCGACTTCTGGAATGCCCGCGCCGCCCAGGTCCGCGCCACCATCGACAAACGCGCCTGGAATGAGGAACTCGGTCGCTTCGCCGCCACCTTCGAGGGCGACGAACTGGACGCCAGCCTGCTGCAGTTGGTAGATCTGCGCTTTCTCGAGGCCAATGACCCGCGCAATGTCGCCACCGTCGAGGCCGTCGAGGCGGGCCTGCGCAAGGGCTCCTACCTGCTGCGCTACGCCATCCCCGACGACTTCGGCGCCCCGCAGACTGCGTTCAACATCTGCACCTTCTGGCTGGTCGAGGCCCTGTATCTGGCCGGTCGCATCGAGGAGGCGCGGGCGCTGTTCGAGGAGATGCTGGCGCGCCGCACCACCGCCGGCCTGCTGTCGGAGGACATCGGCTTCGCGGACGGCGAGCTGTGGGGCAACTATCCGCAAACCTACAGCTTGGTCGGCCTGATCAACTGCGCGGTGCTGCTAAGCCGGCCTTGGACGTCGGTGCGGTGAGAGGCAAGACCGCTCGAAAATTAGCGGTCGCTAGCGCCATCTTGCCGTCAGAAAAATATGGCTATCTTGATAGCCATACGGAGGTCCCATGAGCACCTGCAGCCTAGCGGACGCCAAGAATGGCGCCCTCCAAGTGGATGTGGACGGCCTGGGTGTTGCGGCCGTCGATCGAGGCCGGACTGCGATGCCTCTCGGTCCACTCGGTCCCAATCATCACCAAGCTGTCGCCGAATTTCATCTCCGAATAGGCGAGGTCGCCCTCGGCGTCCTCAATCAGCGTCACCAGGTCGGAGCCGAACGCCGCCTCCAGGAATTTGAGCGCGGAATTGGGATCTCGATAGCACAGGGCCGAGGTGAGACCGTTGCGGATCAGGCGAGGCTCCATTGCGAATATCCGCAATATTTAACAGATATCGCAACTATGTGAGTAAGGGGGTTTATCGACAGGTCGGCTGGCGCGCCTAGAGCATTTACCGACCTGACTGCGTCAGGCCGTGAGCTCTAATATTTTGTTTTGACGCATTTTTCTTCACGCGAACCGGAACCACTTCGCTCGAAAAATGCTCTAGCGCAGCGCCGGCCCGATCGGCAAGATCCGCCCATCGCCCTTCTCGCCCCGAACGCCGATCAAGCGCGTCAGCAACGGATAGACAGCGACATTGTCGAACACCGGCAGGACAACGCCGGGCCGAAAGGCTGGGCCGTGGGCGACGAACACCGCGCGCATGTCGGAGTCGGCAGGATCGTAACCATGCGCGCCGCCGTCGCGCGGATGCTCATCCCAGCGTTTCTTGATCGAGGTCGCGGTGGTGAAGTACCAGCCCTTTTCGGCCAGGCAGACGATCGGTTGAACACGGGGATTGGCGCCGTAACCAAAACGGGCCGGGATCTTGGCCTTCTCCCAGCAGGTCAGGTGGGGGATGGGCTTGAGCAGCGCCGCGCGCACCTCGGCCTCGTGCCCGACCAGCGGCCGAACGCCGACGACCGATCCCGTGCCGACCAGGCGCACCTTGGGGGGATCAACGATCGTCGCCAGATCAATCAACTTGCTCAGCGGTTGGGGCGCCATGCCGTGGTCGGCGACGACGACGATATTGGTGGTGTCGTAGAGTCCCCTCACCTTCAGGCCCGCCACCAGGCGCGCCACGGCCGTGTCCACCTCGACGATCGCGGTGTTCACCTCCGGCGAGACTGGGCCGTAATGGTGGCCCTGGGTATCGACGACATCGAAATAGAGGGTGGTGAAGCCCAGCTCGGGTGCGTCGGAATCGATCCAGGACAGCAGGGTGTCGACCCTGTCGTTCGAGGCGAGCTTCTCGTCGAACACCTGCCAGCGGCTGGGCCGAACGCCCTCGATCTCCGACTCCGAGCCAGGCCAGAACAGCGTGCCAGCGTGAACGCCCTGGCGTTCGGCGGTCACCCAGAGCGGCGTTGCCTGGCTCCACCAACGCCCGTCACTGACCGCCTGGTGGTTCGACATCTTGAAGGCGACGCCGGGAATTTCGGCGTCCTCCATGGTGTTGTCGACCACGCCATTGTGGTCCGGGCGCTTGCCGGTGATCAGGGTGTAGTGGTTCGGATAGGTCAGGCTGGGAAACGACGGCCGCATCGCGCCGCGCACGCCGTCGGCGGCCAGGGCGCTCAGGGTCGGGGTCTCGCCCCGGTCCAGATAGTCGGGCCGAAAGCCGTCGAGTGACACCAGGATGGTCAGGGCTGACTTGGGTGGCGACGGCGCGGACGTCGCGCATGCGCCCAGCGTCAGCGCCAGAACCAGGGCGAACCAACGACGAGCAGCGAACATCAAGCGCCTCCAACTCAAGCCCCTTGGTCTATAGCTCAGTCATGTGACGGCGCTACGCATGACCGCGACTTAACTTGGCGGGCCCGCTTCGCCCGGCCATAGTCCCCGCGTGTCGCAGGGAGTCGCCGCCATGACCAACGCCGAAATCGGCTGTCCATGAGTTTCGCCCTGGAGGCCGAGGGCCTGACCAAGACCTATGGCGCGGTGCGCGCCCTGGACGGGCTGTCGCTGAGCATCCCGGCCGGGGGCGTGTTCGGCGTGCTGGGTCCCAACGGCGCGGGCAAGAGCACCTTGTTTCGCATCGCCTTGGGCCTGGTGCGACCCACCAGTGGCTCGGCGAAGCTGTTCGGCGCCAGCGCCGGCGGCACGGCCTCGCTGCGCCGGGTCGGCGCGATGATCGAGACCCCGCGCTATCCGCCCTATCTGACCGCCCGCGACACCCTCAAGATGCTGGCGCTGGAAAGCGGCGCGGCGGGCGCCGACATCGAGTATTGGCTTGAGCGGGTGGGCCTAGGCGGCGCGGCCGACCGCAAGACCGGCGGCTTCTCGGTCGGCATGAAGCAGCGGCTGGGCCTGGCGGCGGCCTTCTTCACCCGCCCTGAACTCGTGATCCTGGACGAGCCGACCAGCGGCATGGACCCTGCCGGCATCCAGGAGATCCGGGCCCTGATCCGCGATCTGGCCGACAGGGAGGGCGTGACCATTATACTGGCCAGCCACCAGTTGGACGAGGTGCGCCGGGTCTGTGACCGGGTGGCGATCCTGTCCAAGGGTAGGCTGGCCTCGGAGGGCTCGGTCGAAAGCCTAACGGGCGGCCGCGCGCGGCTGCGGCTATCGGTGACGCCGATCGACAAGGCCTTGGCCGTGCTCGGCGATCGTGGCGCGCCCGACGGTTCCGACGCCGTGTTGGCCGACCTGCCCCGCGCCGAGACCCCCGCCCTGATCCGCGCCCTGGTCGAGGCCGGCGTCGAGATCACCGAGGCCCGCTGGCGCGAGGCCGATCTGGAGAGCGCCTATCTGGGCGCGCTGGAAGACTCTGACCTCAAGACCGGGAACGCCGCCGATGCTCGCTGACGCCATCGCCGCCGAGCGTTTCCGGCTGATCCGCGACCGAACCGGCGTGTTCTGGGGCTTCCTGTTCGTGCCCCTGGCTTCGCTGTTGTTTAGCCTGGCCACCGACATCTTCGTGCGCGCCGCTTTCCCTGGCGCGACCACCGACCTGGCCAACCGGACCCTGGGCGCGGTGGCGGGCGCGGCGGGGCCCGTCACCGCCCTATTCCTGCTGATCGGCGCGGCGGCCATCGTCGCCGGCGACTATCGCTGGGAGACCTGGCGCCTGGTGACCCCGCGCAACGGCCGCCTCAACCTGCTGACCGCCAAGTTGATCGTCTTCGCCGAAGCCGCCGCCTGGAGCTTGCTGCTCACCGCAGTCGTGGCCGTTCTGGCTGGAGTGTTCAGCAGCGCGGTCAACGCCGCGCCGCTGGTCGGCCCGCCGGCAGGCTCAAACGTCCTGGGCCAGTTCGCAGGCGTGTTCCTGATCACGTGGCTGCAAATGATCCTGGTCGGCGCCTTGGCGGCCATGATCGGCGTGGTGACGCGTTCGACCATGGGCGCGGTCGTGGCGGGCCTGGTGGTGGTGGTGGTCCAGTCCACCCTGGCGACCATGGCTCAGGAAACCACTTGGAAGACCCTGGCGATCCCAGCCTACGCCGCTCGCACCCTGAAGACCTTTGTCGCCGCTCCGGCAGGTATGCGGCCCGAGGCTGGTCCGGCGGGTTTGGGACTGTTGCTGCTGCTGGTCTGGCTGGTGATCTTGGCTGGCGCCGCCGTGATGCTGTTCAAGTGGCAGGATCTGACGAAGGAATAGCAATGGTGCTTGGACGCATCTCGGTTATCGCGCGGTGGCAGCAGGCCCTGGTTGTCGCTGGGTGTGGCCTATGGCTCTCGGCCTGCGCAACGCCGAAAGCGTCCGTAACGCTTTCTGTCGAGGATCAGCGCACGGCCGACCGGATCGCGCTCGGTCAGGAAGTAGCGGCGCTGGAGAAGCAGGGCATCGACAGCCCGCTGATCCTCGCGGGTCCAGCCGCGCGACAGCCGGCGCGCCCCGCGCGGCTTCCACGCCAGCGTTCAGGGCCAGCAGGCTGGTCTCGAAAGCGATCTCGTCCATGACGCCCAGAATCTCCGAAACCTTGGCCGACTAGGTTTCGATCTGAACCAGGGCCTCGGCGGCCCGGCCGACGACCTGGCTGGAGCGGTGGGCCACGGACCGGCTGTCGATCACCGCCGCATTGGCCTCGTTGGCCCCCTCGGCGGTGCGCTTGACGCTGGCGCTGACCTCGCCCAGGGCCGAGGCCGTCTCGGCCAGGCTGGCGGCCTGCCGCTCTGTGCGCGCCGACAGGTTCTCGATGGCGTCGCTAATTTCGCCCACTCCAGACCGCTGCACGCTGGCCACACCGATCACCTCGCCCAACGCCCCCTCCAGAGTCGCCATCGCCCGGTTGAAATCGCCGCGTAGACCTTCATAGGCTTGCGGGAACGCGGTCTGCAGCCGCGCCGTCAGGTCGCCGGCCGAGAGCCGGGCCACGGCAGCGCCCAAGGCTTCGACGACCTGAAGGCGGCCTGCTTCCTCGGCCTGACGTTCGGCGTCGCGCTGGGCCTTGGTGGACTGGGTTTGCGCCTGTTCGGCGGCGATTCGCGCTTCGGCGGCCTGGCGTTCGACGATCGCCTCGCGGAACACCGCCACCGAGGTGGCCATACCGCCGATCTCGTCGCCCCGTCCCGCGAACGGCACGGCGCTTTCATAGTCCCCGGCCGCCAGCCGGACCACGAAGCCGGTCATGGCCTCGATGGGTTGGACAATGCGGCGGCTCATAAGTGCGACGCCGCCGCCGACCCCGGCCAGCACCAACACGCCGGCCCCGCCCAGCAGCATGAAGGCCAGACGGGTCTGGCGAGCGGCGGCCGCTCGACGGCCTGAGCGTCTCGATTGGCCATCACCACGACCTTGGCGATCACGGCCCGATGGGCCTCGTAGGCGGCGTCGGCGCGGGCCAGGCCCTGGCGGGCGCAGTCCAGGTCGCCGGACCGCACGGCCGGCAGGATCTCCTGGTCGATCACGCGCCAGAAGTCGGCGGCGGGGGCGGCGGACTGGTTGACCAGCATGTCGCGCATGTCCGCGTCGATCGACGCTTTCGTCCAGTAATCGCGGCGGCTGCCGTAATCCTTGCGCAGTTCGCCAGCTTGTCGGTGGCTGCCTGCACGGTCTCGGAATGGGCCACCAGCTTGGTCGCCACTAGAGCATTTTTCGAGCGAAGCGGTTCCGGTTCGCGTGAAGAAAAATGCGTCAAAACAGAAGATTAGAGCTCACGGCCTGACGCAGTCAGGTCCGGAAATGCTCTAGGTCGGCCTCGACAACATAGAGCGGCGGCGGCAAGATGTCGGCGACGATGTCCTTGTTGTTGACGATCTGCTTGAACAAGGACCCGCCGACCCGCAGGCCCTCGATCGCGAACAGGGCGACGCCGCCCGCCAGGCCTACGCCGAAAGCCAATGCGCAGCCAAAAGCTCGCATGCACCGGAGATTTTCATCCCCTACCTTCCCCAGATCACCCCGGCGAAGGTTGCTCCAGCCAAGTGAATAAAATCTCAACCACGACGCTAAGCGTGCAGGGCCAAACGTCGCGTTGAAGCGGGGAGGATACGAAAAAGGCCCTGGATCGCTCCGGGGCCTTTTCCGTCCAGCTCGCGCTGGAATTTAGTCGTCGGAGTCGTTGGAGAACACCGGGCCGGAGTCCTTGCCCTTGGCCGAGACGTCGCGGTCGACGAATTCGATGACGGCCAGCGGCGCGTTGTCGCCGTAGCGGAAGCCGGCCCTCAGGACGCGGATATAGCCGCCCTGGCGTTCCTGGTAACGCGGGCCGATGGCGGCGAACAGCTTGTGGACCTGCTCGACGTCGCGAACGATGCTGATGGCCTGACGACGGGCGTGCAGGTCGCCGCGCTTGGCCAGGGTGACCAGCTTTTCGACGAAGGGACGCAGTTCCTTGGCCTTGGGCAGGGTGGTGACGATCTGCTCGTGCTTGATCAGCGAGGCCGACATGTTGGCGAACATGGCGGTGCGGTGAGCGGACGTACGACCGAGCTTACGGTGAGCCTTACCGTGACGCATTGTAGTGTCTCCTGGGCCGTGGCCCGCTGTTGCGCATCAAGAGCGCTGATTGTCACCAATCCCAGCTGTGTCCCTGCCAGGGTCAGAACGAAGCGCCGGGACCCTCCACCGCTGTTGCGGCTTCAAAAGGCCCAGGCCGCCCGCCATCCCGAAAGGATGACGAGCGGCCCGGATTAGGCGCGATACGCGTACTTGGTCTTAGATCTGGTCTTCGAACTTCTTGGCCAGGTCTTCGATGTTTTCGGGCGGCCAGTTTGGCACGTCCATGCCCAGGTGCAGACCCATGCCGGCCAGCACTTCCTTGATTTCGTTCAAGGACTTGCGGCCGAAGTTCGGGGTGCGGAGCATCTCGGCTTCGGTCTTCTGGATCAGGTCGCCGATGTAGACGATGTTGTCGTTCTTCAGGCAGTTGGCCGAACGAACCGACAGTTCCAGCTCATCGACCTTCTTCAGGAGCGCCGGGTTAAACGGCAGTTCCGGCTTGGCCTCGTCGGCGGTCTTGGCCTTGGGCTCTTCGAAGGTGATGAAGATCTGCAGCTGGTCTTGCAGGATGCGGGCGGCGTAGGCCACCGCGTCCACCGGCGTAACGGCGCCGTTGGTTTCCACTTCCAGGATCAGCTTGTCATAGTCGAGCGACTGGCCTTGACGGGTGGGCTCGACACGGTAGGCGACGCGCTTGACCGGCGAGTACAGGGCGTCGACGGCGATCAGGCCGATCGGCGCATCTTCCGGACGGTTCTTCTCGGCGGGGACATAGCCCTTGCCGGTGTTGACCGTGAACTCCATGCGTACCGAAGCGCCGTCGTCCAGAGTGCAGAGGACGTGGTCGGGGTTCAGAATTTCGATGTCCGAAGGCGTTTCGATTTGACCAGCGGTCACCGGGCCGGGGCCGGTGGCGCGCAGCGTCATGCGCTTCGGGCCCTCGGCGTGCATGCGCACGGCCAGTTGCTTGATGTTCAGAACGATATCGACGACGTCCTCGCGGACGCCTTCGAGCGAGGAGAATTCGTGCACGACACCATCAATCTGAATGGCGGTGACGGCGGCGCCCTGCAGCGAGGAGAGCAGGACACGGCGGAGAGCGTTGCCGAGCGTCACGCCAAAGCCGCGTTCGAGCGGCTCAGCCACGATACGAGCCTTGCGGGTCGCGTCGGCGCCAGTCTCGATTTGCGGCTTCTCAGGACGGATCAGCTCGTTCCAGTTTCTTTCGATCACGTGGTCGATCCCTTGAACGCGGCTCGCCGGCCGCGAATCTCGCAGCCGGCGATGGAGAATAGGATAGTAAAAATACTAGACGCGTCGACGCTTGGGCGGACGGCAGCCGTTGTGCGGAATCGGCGTCACGTCGCGGATCGTCGTAATGGTCATGCCGGCGGCCTGAAGGGCGCGCAGGGCGGACTCACGGCCCGAACCCGGACCCGACACGTTGACCTCGAGGGTCTTCACACCGTGTTCAGCGGCCTTCTTGCCAGCGTCTTCCGCAGCCATTTGAGCGGCATACGGGGTCGACTTGCGCGAGCCCTTGAAGCCCATCGCGCCGGCGCTCGACCAGGAAATAGTGTTTCCCTGAGCGTCGGTGATGGTGATCATGGTGTTGTTGAACGAGGCGTTCACGTGCGCCACGCCCGAGGTGATGTTCTTGCGTTCGCGCTTTTTAACGCGTGCCGGTTCCTTGGCCATCGTTCAGGCTGCCTTACTTCTTCTTGCCGGCGATCGGCTTGGCCGGGCCCTTGCGGGTGCGGGCATTGGTGTGGGTGCGCTGACCGCGGACCGGCAGGCCCTTACGGTGACGCAGGCCGCGATAGCAGGCCAGGTCCATCAAGCGCTTGATGTTCATCGAATTTTCGCGGCGCAGGTCGCCTTCGACGGTGAAGTCCTTGTCGATCGTTTCACGGATCGAAAGCACTTCGGCGTCGGTCAGCTGGTTGACCCGGCGGGCGTCATCGATGCCCACCTTCGTGACGATGTCACGAGCGGACTTCTGGCCAATGCCATGAATATACTGAAGCGCGATCAAAACGCGCTTGTTCGTCGGAATGTTGACGCCTGCAATACGGGCCACGTCTAATGTTCTCCTAGTCACGCACTAAAGACGCGAACGGCGCGCCCGGCCCGGTCTTACGACCCAGTCCGGCGCGCACAGATCGCGCCCTTTCGCGGAAGCGCCCCGTTATAGGGATAGTTGCGCATCCGTCAATGGCGGAATCCGATCGAATGAAAGGATTCCAACGAAGTCTTAAGCCACGACCGAAAGCGCGGCGTCGATGGAGCCGGCGACCGTTTCCACGGAAGCCATGCCATCCAGTTCCGTGAGCTTTCCTTGCTCGCGATAGTAGGGAAGTAGCGGCGCAGTCTGGGCGTTGTAGGCCGCCAGGCGCGTCACAAACACTTCCGGATTGTCATCGGGGCGACTCTGCTCGGCGAATCGCTTGCTGATCCGCGCGATGAGCGCCGGCTCGTCTACCTTGAGTCGGAGAACGGAGTCGATCTTCTGGCCCCGCTTGGCCAGCATGGCGTCCAGAGCCTGCGCCTGAGGCACGGTGCGGGGGAAACCGTCGAAGATGGCGCCACCGGCGGCTTCCGCCTCTGGCAGGCGCTGCTCGATCAGGGCAATCACGATGTCGTCGGGAACCAGGGCGCCCCGGGCCAGTACGTCCTTGACCGCCAGGCCCAGCTCCGAGCCCGAGGCGATGGCGGCGCGCAGCATGTCGCCGGTTGAGAGCTGAACCATGCCACGCTCCTCGACCAAGCGCTTGGCCTGTGTGCCCTTCCCCGCCGCAGGCGGCCCGAACAGGATCAAGTTCATCAATGCATTTCCCGCGTGTCCACGAGTCTGCCGCCCGTGTCCGTCAGACCTAGAGTGGGTTCAGCAAAAACGGAAGCCGGTTTGTGACAAACCGGCTTCCGCCTTCTGGCCTTCCGTCGCGTCGGCCCCGTTTTAGGGGTGGGGCTTAGCGCCCCTTGCCGCCGCGCAACTTCGACTTCTTGATCAGACCTTCGTACTGGTGGGCCAGCAGATGCGACTGAATCTGGGCGACCGTGTCCATGGTCACGGTCACGACGATCAGGATCGAGGTGCCGCCCAGGGTGAACTTGGTCGGGCCCATGCTGTTCATCATCAGCTCCGGCAGCACGCAGACGGCGGTGATGTAGGCCGCGCCGATCACGGTCAGGCGGGTCAGGACGTAGTCCAGATATTCCGCCGTGCGCTTGCCTGGACGGATGCCCGGCATGAAGCCGCCGTACTTGCGCAGGTTCTCGGCCGTCTCCTCGGGGTTGAACACCACGGAGGTGTAGAAGAACGAGAAGAAGATGATCAGGGTGGCGTAGAGCACCATGAATAGCGGCTGGCCGTGCTGCAGGGCGCCGACCGCGGTCGGCAGCCACTGGGCCCAGCTCGGCAGGTTGGCGGTGGCCAGGAAGCCCATGGCCGTGGTCGGCAGCAGCAACAGGCTGGAGGCGAAGATCGGCGGGATCACCCCGGCGGTGTTCAGCTTCAGCGGGATAAACGAGGTGTCGCCACCGATCATCCGGTTACCCTGCTGACGCTTGGGGTAATGGATCAGGATCCGGCGCTGAGAGCGTTCGACGAAGACGATGAAGAAGATCACCGCCACGGCCAGGATGGCGACGGCGAGCAAGGCGAAGCCCGACATCGACCCGGTCTGAACCTGGGTGAACATCTGGATCACGGCGCGCGGCAGGGCCGAGACAATGCCAGTGAAAATGATCAGCGAGACGCCGTTGCCGACGCCGCGGCTGGTGATCTGCTCGCCCAGCCACATCAGGAACAGAGTGCCGCCGGTCAGGGCGACAACGGTGGAGACGACGAAGAACGCCGGGGCGATGCCGCCCACCACCATGCCAGCCTGGCTCTGCAAGCCGATAGCGATCGAGAACGACTGCACCACGGCCAGCACGACCGCCAGGTAGCGAGTGTACTGGTTGAGGGTCTTGCGGCCGGCTTCGCCGCCTTCCTTTTTCAGCTTTTCCCACGGCGGGTACACCGAGCCCATCAGCTGCACGATGATCGAGGCGCTGATGTAGGGCATAACATTCAGCGAGAACACGGCCATGCGCTGAACCGCGCCGCCCGAGAACATGTTGAACATCCCCAAGATGCCCTTCGACTGGCCGGCGAAAGCCGCGGCGAAGGCTTCCGGATTGATCCCCGGGATCGGCACATAGGTGCCGAGCCGATAGACGATCAAGGCGATGAGCGTGAACCAGATGCGCTTGTGAAGTTCGGTGGCCTTCTGGAAGGACCCGAAGTTCATGTTGGCTGCGAGTTGTTCGGCGGCCGAGGCCATTCATATCCCCACGTCGAGAGCGCGCGCCGCTTCCGCGGTCATGTGCGCTCCAAGCATAATTCAGAGCCGGACAGCGGATCGGAATGAATCATTCGATCCGGGCCAAACCCAAGTACGGAGCCGTACATAGGTGAGGCTCGCCGTGATGTCACGGCGAGCCTCGTTATTCTGTCATCCCGATGGGAAACCGAGGAAATTATGCAAGGCGTCCGCCCTGCCCTCCCCGCGATCCCAGGCGCCCGGAAAGGACGTCCAGGATGACCATACGGTTCTAGGCCTCGGCTTGAACCTTGACCTTCTTGGTCACGGTCACCGAACCGCCAGCGGCTTCGACGGCCTTGATGGCCGCTTCGGTCGCCGAATAGACGGTCAGCTTGAGGGCGGTCTTGATCTCGCCCTTGCCCAGCAACTTCACGCCGTCCAGTTCGCGACGGATCACGCCGGCCGCGACCAGTTCAGCGACGCCAAGCTCGGCGCCGGCCTTAAACTTGCCAGCTTCCACGGCCTGTTCCAGGCGCCACAGGTTCACTTCGGCGAAGTCGAGGCGGAAAGGGTTGTTGAAGCCGCGCTTAGGCATACGCATGTGCAGCGGCATCTGGCCGCCTTCGAAGCCGGCGATGGCGACGCCCGAGCGGGCCTTCTGGCCCTTGACGCCGCGACCGGCGGTCTTGCCCTTGCCCGAACCCGGGCCGCGGCCGACGCGCATGCGGCCCTTGGTCGAACCTGGGGCCGGAGCCAGTTCATTAAGCTTGGTCATGTGTGCCTCTCCTTGGAGATCTGCGCCCGGCCAGCGGCCGGACTCGGCTTTCAAACGATAGAATCTTCAAACGAAAACCACCCCGGCTTTCACCGGGGTGGCGATTTCGACGTCTCGTAGCAGAACTACTCGACGATTTCCAGCAGGTGCGCGACCTTGCGGATCATGCCGCGAACCGAAGGGGTGTCTTCCAACTCGGACTCGCGTCCCAGCTTGTTGAGACCCAAGCCGGTCAGCGTGGCGCGCTGAACGGCGTTGCGACGGATCGGGCTGCCGGTTTGGCGAACCTTGACGGTTTTTGCTTCAGCCATGTCTTAGCCCTCGATGGCGTCCGGAGCCGAGGCTCCGTCGGCGCGGCGGCCGAGAATGTCGCCAACCTTCTTGCCGCGCTTGGCGGCGATCTGGCGAGGCGACGATTGAACCTTCAGGGCCTCGAACGTGGCGCGAACCATGTTGTACGGGTTGCTGGAACCCGTCGACTTGGCCACGACGTCCTGGACGCCCAGGGTCTCGAGAACCGCGCGCATCGGACCACCGGCGATGACGCCCGTGCCGGGAGGGGCGGCGCGCATCATGATCTTGCCAGCGCCCCAACGGCCGTAGCCGTCGTGGTGCAGGGTGCGCGATTCCCGCAGGGGAACGCGAACCATGGTCTTCTTGGCTTCCTCGGTCGCCTTGCGGATGGCTTCCGGCACTTCACGCGCCTTGCCATGACCGAACCCGACGCGACCCTTTTGGTCGCCAACGACCATAAGAGCAGCGAAGCTGAAGCGACGGCCGCCCTTAACGGTGGCGGCGACGCGGTTGATGTGGACGAGCTTTTCGACGATGTCGCTGTCGGCCCGCTCTTCCGGGGCGTTGCGGTCGCGACGGCCACGATTGGGGCCGCCGTCTCCACGCTGTTGATCACCACGAGCCATGCTGTGATTTCCCTTAGAAATTCAGGCCGGCTTCGCGCGCGGCGTCGGCCAGGGCTTTCACCCGACCGTGGAATATATAGCCGCCGCGATCGAAGACGACGTCCTTGACGCCTTTTTCGATGGCGCGTTCGGCGACGAGCTTGCCGACCAGGGCGGCCGCGTCCCTGTCCGCCCCCTTGGTCGCGGCTTCCCCCTCGAGGGTGGAAGCCGAGGCCAAGGTCACGCCGCGTTCATCATCGATGACCTGGGCGTAGATGTTCTTGGACGAACGGAAGACCGACAGACGCGGTCGACCATTGGACAGGGCCTTGAGGCGGGTGCGGGTGCGTTGGGCACGACGCACGGCGGATTCGCGAGGTGAGAGCGCCATGGCTTACTTCTTCTTGCCTTCCTTGCGGCGAACCTTTTCGCCAGCATACCGCACGCCTTTACCCTTGTAGGGCTCGGGCGGACGAATGCGGCGAATTTTCGCGGCAATCTCGCCGACCGCCTGCTTGTCAGCGCCGGCGATCTTGATTTCGGTCTGCTTGGGCACCGCGAAGGTGACGCCAGCCGGAGGCTCGACGTTCACATCGTGGGAGAAACCGAGCTGGATGGAGAGCGCGTCGCCCTTCATCGCGGCGCGGTAACCAACGCCCACCAGTTCGAGGGTTTCCTCGAAGCCAGTGGTGACGCCCTGCACCATGTTGGCGACCAGCGTGCGGGACAGACCCCACATCGACTTGGCGCGCTTGCTGTCATCGCGGGCCACCAGCAGAAGGTCGGAACCTTCCTGGCTGATGGTGATCTCTTCCGCGATGGTCCAGGAGAGCTGACCCTTGGGGCCCTTGACCGTGACGGTCTGCCCGTCGAGCGTGATATTCACGCCCGAGGGGACCGCGACGGCTTTCTTACCGATCCGTGACATGTTTTTTCCCTCCCGCGCCTAGTAGACGCGGCAGAGGACTTCGCCACCGACATTAGCGTCGCGGGCGGCGGAGTCCGACATGACGCCTTTCGGCGTCGAAAGGATCGAGATACCAAGGCCGTTCTTGATCGGCTTCAGGTCCTTGATCGACGAATAGACGCGGCGGCCCGGCTTGGACACGCGTGCGATTTCGGCGATCACGGGCTCACCGTCAAAATACTTGAGCTCGATCTCGAATTCGGGGAACGCGCCGGGCTTTTCCACGAGCGAATAACCGCGGATGTAGCCTTCGTCGGCCAGCACGTCCAGGACGCGGGCGCGCAGCTTCGAAGCTGGCGTCGCGACCTTGGCGCGCTTGCGCGTGGCGGCGTTCTTGATGCGAGCGATCATATCGCTCAGGGGATCGTTCATCGACATCTGATCGTCCTCACCAGCTCGACTTGACGAGGCCGGGGATCTGGCCCGACGAGCCAAGCTCGCGGAGCGCAATCCGGCTCATCTTCAGCTTGCGATAATAGGCGCGCGGGCGGCCCGTCACTTCGCATCGGTTACGAATGCGAACGGCGGACGAGCTGCGCGGAAGCTTCGCGAGCTTCAGGCGGGCTTCGAAGCGTTCTTCGAGCGGCAGGCTTTCGTCATTGGCGATCGCCTTCAGCGCGACGCGCTTGCTGGCATACTGCTTGACGAGGGCCTTGACCGCGAGGTTGCGATTTACAGCGCTTTTCTTTGCCATGGTGCTTTTCCCTGCCCGCTCTTAATTCGTGAACGGGAACTGGAATTCCTTCAGGAGAGCCTTGGCTTCCTGATCGGTCTTCGCAGTGGTGCAGACGATGATGTCCATGCCCCAGATCTGTTCAATCTGGTCATAGTTGATTTCCGGGAACACCAGGTGCTCCTTCAGGCCCATGGCGTAGTTGCCACGACCGTCGAAGCTCTTGCCGTTCAGACCGCGGAAGTCCTTCACGCGCGGCAGCGCGATCGTGACCAGACGGTCGAGGAACTCGTACATCTTGTCCTTGCGGAGGGTCACCTTCGCGCCGACCACCATGCCTTCGCGCAGCTTGAAGCCGGCGATCGACTTGCGGGCCTTCGTGGGGACCGGCTTCTGGCCAGCGATGGCCATCAGATCCTTCAGCGCGGTCTGGGCCTTCTTGGAGTCGGCCACAGCTTCGCCGATGCCCATGTTCAGGACGATCTTGTCCAGCTTGGGGATCTGCATTTCGTTGGTGTACGCGAACTGTTCCTTCAAAGCGGCGCGGATGCGCGCGCGATATTCGGACTTCAGCCGCGGCTCGTAAGCTTGATCAACCATTGATCACCTCGCCCGTGGTCTTGGCGAAACGCACCTTCTTGTCGCCTTCAACCTTGAAGCCGACGCGGGTGGGTTTGCCGTTGGAATCCACGATGGCGACGTTCGAGACGTGCAGCGCGGCTTCCTTGCTCTTGATGCCGCCTTGCGGATCGGCTTGGGTGGCCTTGGTGTGGCGTTGAACGAGGTTCACGCCTTGCACCAGGACCCGGTTCGCCTTGACGATGACCTGGGTCACAGCGCCTTGCTTGCCCTTGTCCTTGCCGGCCAGGACAACAACGCGGTCGCCCTTTTTGATCTTGGCAGCCATTACAGCACCTCGGGGGCGAGGGAGATGATCTTCATGTGGTTCTTCGCGCGCAGTTCACGAGGAACCGGGCCGAAAATCCGCGTGCCGACCGGCTCGCTCTGCTTGTTGACGATGACCGCGGCGTTCTTGTCAAAACGGATCAGCGACCCGTCCTTACGCTTCATGCCTTGGTTGACCCGAACGACGACGGCGCGAAGCACGTCACCCTTCTTCACGCGGCCACGAGGAATGGCTTCCTTCACGGACACGACGATCACGTCACCGACGCTGGCGTAGCGGCGACCCGCCCCACCCAGCACCTTGATGCACATGACCCGGCGAGCGCCGGAGTTGTCGGCGACTTCCAGGTTAGTTTGCATCTGGATCATGGTTCAAACCTTCCAGATTAAGCCGAGACCTTGGGAAGGACTTCCCAGGTCTTCAGCTTGGACTTCGGAGCACATTCGACGATGCGGGCGACTTCACCAGCCTTGTACGAGTTGCTCTCATCATGTGCGTGGTACTTCTTGGACCGACGCACGATCTTCTTCAGCAGCGGGTGAACGATGGTCCGTTCAACCTTGACCACTACGGTCTTGTCGCCCTTATCGGAGACGACAACCCCTTCGAGGATACGCTTGGGCATATCGTTCTCCTTAAGCCGCGGCCTTGGCGCGCAGCACGGTCTTGATGCGGGCGATATCCTTGCGGATCTCGCCAACGCGGTGGGTCTTTTCCACCTGACCGGTCGCGGCCTGAAAGCGCAGGTTGAACTGCTCCTTCTTGAGGCTGAGCAGCTGCTCGGCGAGTTGGTCAGGCGTCATGCCCCGGATATCAGCAATCTTGGTCATGCCGCTTCGGCCTCCAGAGCCGCACCAGCGTCGATGCGGGTGACGACACGGGTACGGATCGGCAGCTTGGCCGCGCCGAGGCGCAGCGCTTCGCGGGCGACATCGTCCGGCACGCCGTCGATTTCGAACATGATGCGACCCGGAGCCACGCGAGCGGCCCAGTGGTCGACGGCGCCCTTGCCCTTACCCATCCGGACTTCGGCCGGCTTGCCGGTGACCGGCACGTCGGGGAAGATACGGATCCAGACACGGCCTTGACGCTTCATCTGGCGAGTGATCGCGCGGCGAGCCGCTTCGATCTGACGCGCCGTGATGCGCTCCGGCTCAACGGCCTTGAGGCCGTAGGAGCCGAAATTCAGCAGGGTGCCGCCCTTCGAAGTGCCGTGGATACGGCCCTTGAACTGCTTGCGGAACTTGGTTTTTTTCGGTGACAGCATAGCGCTCTATCCTTAGCCCCGATCGCGACGGCCGCGATCACCCCGGTCGGGACGATCGCCGCGCTCGCGTCCGCCACCTTCGCCGGCCGGGCCGGATTCAGTGGCGAGACGCTTGTCGAGCGCCATCGGGTCGTGGTCCAGCACTTCGCCTTTGAAGATCCAGGTCTTCACGCCGATGATGCCGTAGGTGGTCTTGGCTTCCGCGAAACCGTAGTCGATGTCGGCGCGCAGGGTGTGGAGCGGCACGCGACCTTCGCGATACCATTCCATCCGCGCGATTTCAGCGCCGCCGAGGCGACCCGACACGTTGATGCGGATGCCCTTGGCGCCAAGACGAACGGCCGATTGGATCGACCGCTTCATGGCGCGACGGAAGGCGATACGGCGCTCAAGCTGCTGGGCGATGGACTCGGCCACCAGCTGGGCGTCGGTTTCGGGCTTGCGGATCTCGACGATGTTCAGGTGAACCTCGCCTTCGGTCATCACCGACAGGTCCTTGCGGAGCTTGTCGATGTCGGCGCCCTTCTTGCCGATGATCACGCCGGGACGCGCCGCATAGATCGTGACGCGGCACTTCTTGTGCGGACGCTCGATGATGATGCGCGACACGCCGGCCAGATACAGGCGCTTCTTCAGCATCGTGCGGACCGCGAGGTCCTGATGAAGAAGCTTGCCGTACTGGGCGCCGTCGGCGAACCAACGGCTGTCCCAGGTACGATTGATGCCGAGCCGCAGCCCGACTGGATTGACTTTCTGACCCATTAGGCGGCCTCACCCAGTTCGCGGACCACGATGGTGATCTCGGAGAACGGCTTTTCAACGCGCGTCGCACGGCCGCGGGCGCGGGGCGAGAAGCGCTTCATAACCAGATTCTTGCCCACATAGGCCTCGGCGACGACCAGCGAGTCGATGTCGAGGTTGTGGTTGTTCTCGGCGTTGGAAATGGCCGAGTACAGCGCCTTGCGGACATCCTGAGCGATACGCTTGTGGCTGAATTCGAGCTCGTTCAGAGCGCGCTGGACGTTCAGACCACGAATGGACTGGGCGACCAGGTTCAGCTTGCGAGCGCTGGTGCGCAGGGTACGAACCTTGCACATCGCCTCGTTGGCCGGCAGGCGGCGAGCTTGTTTAGCTTGGCTCATGGCCTACTTCCTCTTCGCCTTCTTGTCGGCGGCGTGGCCGGGGAAGCTGCGGGTGGGTGCGAACTCACCGAACTTCATGCCGACCATGTCTTCCGACACGGAGACGGGGATGTGCTTGTGACCGTTGTGCACGCCAAACACCAGGCCGACGAACTGCGGCATGATGGTCGAGCGACGCGACCAGGTCTTGATCACATCCTTGCGGCCCGACGCCAGGGCGACATCGGCTTTCTTCAGGAGGTACCCGTCGACAAACGGGCCTTTCCAGACGGAGCGGGTCATGGCTTAGCGGCCCTTTTTCGCTTTGTGGCGCGAACGGATGATATATTTGTCCGTGGCCTTGTTGACGCGGGTCTTGGCGCCCTTGGTCGGCTTACCGGCCGGGGTCACCGGGTTACGACCGCCGGAGGTACGGCCTTCGCCGCCGCCGTGGGGGTGATCGACCGGGTTCATGGCGACGCCACGAACGTGAGGACGACGGCCCATGTGGCGAACGCGACCGGCCTTGCCGAGGTTCTGGTTCGAGTGGTCCGGGTTCGACACGGCGCCCACGGTGGCCAGGCAGGTGTCGAGCACCATGCGCAGCTCGCCCGAGTTCAGACGGATCTGGGCGTAACCGGCGTCACGACCGACCAGCTGGGCATAGGCGCCAGCCGAACGCGCGATCTGGCCACCCTTGGCGGGCTTGAGCTCGACATTGTGGATGATCGTGCCGATCGGCATCGTCCGCAGCGGCGAGCTGTTACCCGGCTTCACGTCGACCTTGTCGGCGGTGACGACTTCGTCACCGGCCTTGAGGCGCTGCGGGGCCAGGATGTAGGAGAGCTCACCATCTTCCTGATACTTGATCAGGGCGATGAAGGCGGTGCGGTTCGGATCATATTCAAGGCGAACGACGGTGGCCGTGCCTTGCTTGCGACGCTTGAAGTCGACCAGACGGTAAAGACGCTTGGCGCCGCCGCCGCGGAAGCGAACCGCGATGCGGCCATTGCCGCCACGGCCGCCCGACTTGGTCAGACCTTCAACCAGCTTCTTTTCCGGGCGGCCCTTGTGGAGCTCGCTGCGGTCGATCAGCACCAGGCCGCGTTGGCCCGGGCTAGTCGGATTATAATGCTTCAAGGCCATCTGGTTAGAGCCCCGTCGTGATGTCGATCGACTGGCCTTCGGCCAGGGTCACGATGGCTTTTTTGACATCGGAACGGCGTCCGATGATGCCGCGGAAGCGCTTGGTCTTGCCCTTGGTGACCATGGTGTTGACCTTGGTGACCTTGACCTTGAACAGCTCTTCGACTGCGGCGGCGATTTCGTCCTTCGACGCATCGGCGGACACCCGGAAGACAACCTTGTTCTGCTCGCTGAGCAGGGTGGCCTTCTCGGTGATCACCGGCGACAGGATCGTGTCGTAGTGGCGGGCGGTAGCGGCCATTACGCGGCTTCCTTCTCAGCGAAGCGCGCCGAGATCGCTTCCACCGCGTCCTTGGTGAGGACCAGGGTATGGCGACGCAGCACGTCATAGACGTTCAGGCCGGCGTTCGGCAGCACGTCGATGTTCGGAATGTTGCGGGCGGCGAGCTTGAAGTTACCGTCCACTTCCGGACCCGCGATGACCAGGGCGTTCTTCAGGCCCATCTTGTCGAAGTTGGCGCGCAGGGCGGCCGTCTTCGGATCGGTCAGAGCCACGTTATCCAGCACGATGATCGAGCCGGCCTTGGCCTTTGACGAC
Source organism: Caulobacter sp. DWR2-3-1b2 (assembly GCF_049896345.1). Taxonomy (NCBI): domain Bacteria; kingdom Pseudomonadati; phylum Pseudomonadota; class Alphaproteobacteria; order Caulobacterales; family Caulobacteraceae; genus Caulobacter; species Caulobacter sp. DWR2-3-1b2. The sequence goes on from NZ_JAFCUC010000002.1 coordinate 617,564, forward strand.
AGAGCGTGGCGCAGAGCCATGGCGCGGATCTTCTTGGGAAGATCGAACGCGTGACTGCGCACGACGGGGCCGTGAGCCTTGGCGCCGCCGACGAATTGAGCCGCACGGCGCGAACCGTGACGAGCCGAGCCGGTGCCCTTTTGCTTGTACATCTTCTTGCCCGTACGAGAGACCTCGTTACGAACCTGAATCTTGTGGTTCCCGGAGCGGCGCTTGGCCAGCTGCCAGGTGACGACGCGTTGCAGGATGTCACTGCGGATGTCGGCGATGCCAAAGATGGCGTCGTCGAGATCAACGGAGCCAGCGCTGCCGCCGTCCAGATTGATGACGTCGAGTTTCATTAGCCTTCGCCCTCTTCGGTCGTCGCCGCGGAGGTTTCTTCAGCGGGGGTTTCAGCAGCGGCCTCGGCCGGAGCTGCGCCAGCCGAACGGAAGGCGCCCGGACGCGGCAGATCGGCCGGAGCGGCCTTCTTGATCGCGTCGCGAACCTTGACGTACGAGCCTTCCGAGCCAGGGACGGCGCCCTTGACCAGGATAAGGCCGCGCTCAACGTCCACTTTCCAGACGGTGACGTTCAGGGTGGTGACGGTTTCCTGACCCAGGTGACCGGCCATCTTCTTGCCCTTGAACGTACGACCCGGATCCTGGCGTTGGCCAGTCGAGCCGTGCGAACGGTGCGAGACCGAGACGCCGTGGGTAGCGCGCAGACCGCCGAAGTTCCAACGCTTCATGGCGCCGGCGAAACCCTTACCGACGGTGACGCCTTGGATATCGACCTTCTGGCCAGCGACGTAGTGGTCGGCGGTGAATTCCGCGCCCACTTCGATCAGGGCGGCTTCATCAACGCGGAATTCGGCGACGACCCGCTTGGGCTCGACCGAGTTCTTGGCGAAGTGACCGCGCATGGCGTTCGGGGTGTTCTTCGGCTTCCTGGCGCCGGCGCCGAGTTGCAGGGCGGTGTAACCGTCCTTCTCGACCGTGCGCTGGGCCGTCACCTGGCAGCCGTCCAGCGAAAGGACGGTGACGGGGATGTGCTGTCCGGCTTCGTCAAAGAACCGGGTCATGCCCAGCTTCTTGGCGAGAACGCCTGTGCGTTGTGCGGGGAGAGTCATCTGTTCGGCTCTCCTTACAGCTTGATTTCGACGTCGACGCCAGCCGAGAGGTCGAGCTTCATCAGCGCGTCCACGGTCTGCGGAGTCGGATCAACGATGTCGAGGACGCGCTTGTGCGTACGGATCTCGAACTGCTCGCGCGACTTCTTGTCGACGTGCGGCGAGCGGTTGACGGTGAATTTCTCGATAAGCGTGGGCAGGGGGATAGGACCCCGTACCGTCGCACCCGTGCGCTTGGCCGTATTGACGATCTCGCGCGTGGAATGATCCAACACGCGGTGATCGAAGGCCTTGAGCCGGATGCGGATGTTCTGACGATCCATATCGCTCGGTTTCCTAGTGGGCTGCGCCCGCGTCTCGAACCATTTCAAAGACCAACCCGGAACCCCTCCAAAGAGAGAACTCCGCACGCAGCGTCCGCAAAACAAATAGGCCCCGGCGGTCACCCGCTAGGGCCGGTGACTGAAAACTGCGCCCCAAAAGGCGCTGCCCGAAGTCGTTCGCGGACCGCGTTTGAACCCGAAAGTTCACAGCCGATCCAACAGAGTGGGGCTTTTACGTGCCAGAATCGGTTTCGTCAAGCGGTTCGGGGCCGGTTTTGGGCGACGTTGGGGAGACAGGCCAAGGGCCCCTCTCCTCCCCTCATCCCCGGCGAAGGCCGAGACCAAAGCTGAGTTTGATCGCTCGCTCGCAAGAAGGCCAGCGCCACGGCTTGGGTCCCGGATTTCGCCAGGATGGAGGGAGTTTGGGAACGCGAGGCGACAATTAGCGCTGTCGGACGAAACGTGCGTCCTGCTTGAGAAGAGGAGGCATGAACGTGCGCGCTTAGGCGTAGGGTACGCCAGCCCGTCACCGCAAGTGTCACAAAACTGCATCAATTCGCCGCTCACCCACTGGGCGCGGGTTGTGAACCCAGCCAAAGCTCCATAAATCCGCCCCTCCTCGACGGACGGGCGGCCCTCCCCAAAACGACCGCCCGCCGATCGAGGCCACACAGTAAGGGGATTACCCACTATGAAGACCCAACTCTTTGCCGCCGCCGCCGTCCTGGCGCTGGCCGTCTCCGCCCCAGCCTTCGCCCAGAACATCGGCTCGGTCGGCGCCGCCGTGAACTATACCGACATCGACACCGGCTTTGGCGACGCCAACGGCACCTCGGTCAAGGTCGACGGCAACGTCGCCATCCCGACCGGCGCCTGGACCGTGACCCTGAACGGCGCCGTCACGGTCAACGACAACGACATCAGCGACGAGACCGTCGCCTCCACCGCCGCTCACCTGACCACCAAGGTCGGCGACACCGTTCGCGTCGGCGGCTTCGCGGCCCTGTCGCGTCCGTCGAACGACACCCTCTGGGCCGTCGGCGCTGAAGCCAGCAAGTACTTTACCAACGTCACGCTGAACGGCCTCGTCGCCTATGGCCAGTCGAACGACCTGGACGCCGACCTGTACGCCGTGCGCGGTGAAGCCCGCTACTTCGCCTCGGACGACTTCCGTCTGGACGTGGGCGCCGGCTATTCCAAGCTCGACGCCGACGCCGGCTTCAACGCCGACATCTGGGACGTCAATGCCGGCGGGGAATACAAGTTCGCCAACACCGGCTGGTCGACCTTCGGCAAGTACACCCACACCGAATCCGAAGACCTGGCCGACCTGAAGGCAGACGCCGTGAAGGTGGGCTTCCGCTACACCTTCGGCGGCAGCCTGAAGGCCCGCGACGCGGCCGGCGCCGACCTGATCGACGCCGACAGCCTGTTTGGCTTCGGCGTCCGCTAACACGGACACCGTTGGCCACCAGCGGACAAAGGGACGCCCCGGAGCTCAGGCTCCGGGGCGTTTCGCTCTCTCTATATATAGAGCGTCGTCTAGCGACCGATGATCACGTCGCCAGAGCCGGCGACCGACTTGCTGACCGGACCCTCGGCCTTGGCGATGCGCACGTCGCCCGAACCGGCCACCGACACATCGACCTTGCCGGCCACCCCGCCGAAGTCGACGTCGCCCGAGCCCATTATGCTGACATCCACCGACCGCGCGCGGCCGCCCAGGATGGTCACGTCGCCGGAGCCGGCGATGTTGGCGTCGATGGCCCCCGCGACGCTAGCAGTGTTCACCCCGCCCGAGCCGGCGATATTGACCTCCAGATCGCCGCCGATCTCCTGAGTCTTCACGTCGCCCGAGCCGGCGATATTGATCTCGGCCGAGCCGGCGCTACCGGCCTTGGTGTCGCCCGAGCCCGCCTGGCTCAGTTCCAGTTTGCCCTTGACGTTGGCGACCGTCCAATCGCCGCAGCCGGCGTTGGCCAGTTCCAGCTTGTCGGTGCGACCGACGCTGCCGAACACCGCGCCGGCGGCGGCGATCTCGGCGTTCATCGGCGTGCGGATGACGATCTGCGGCATGTCTTCCCACTTCACGTCGCCGACCCCGCGCACGTGGACCGTCAGACTGCCCATCACCGAGTTGCAGCCATTGATGCGGTTCATCCTCAGGCCTCCGTCGACGATGGTCTCCGAGCCGTTCTGGCGAACGGTGAGCGGCAGGTTCTGGTTGGTGGTCAGAAATTCGACCTTCACGTCTCCGCGGGCTTCGGGGATCACCACCACCCGGGCGACGGCGTCTTTGATCTTCACGGACGGGTCGGCTTGGGCGGCTCCGGCAAAGCCAAGAGCAGCGGCGCCGGCGGCCAGGATCAGAAGTGCGCGCATGGAAGTCCCTCGAACGAATGGTTTGTTGAGGGAAAGTTAGCCGGGCCCTTATCGAGAAACGACTTAATTCGAGGTCATGACCCTGATGTCATGATCTTGCCAAGGTCGCCGTCGCGGCGCCAAGCCGCCGAGGTCGCCTTGCAGGTGGGCGCGTCGTCGCGTCCGTCGTCGCCAACGGGACGGCCAGCACGTTGAAGATGACCTCAACGTTCGCCTGACGCACTCTGTCCCCATGGCCACCATCATTGACACCCGCCGCGACCAGATGTTTCCCCGCCTGACGCCGGAGGAGATCGATCGCATCCGCCGGTTCGGCGACCTCGGCATGGTCGGCAAGCTGGATCCGGACCGGATCTACGACGTCGCCGTGGTCGGAGCCGGTCCGACGGGCTTGGCCACCGCAGTGTACGCGGCCTCCGAAGGACTGTCGGTTCTGGTGCTCGACACCCGGGCGTTCGGCGGCCAGGCGGGCGCCTCGGTGTGGATCGAGAACTATCTAGGTTTTCCCACCGGCGTGTCTGGCATGGCCCTGATGGCCTGGGCCTAAAACCAGGCCCAGAAGTTCGGCGCCAATCTGGCGATCCCCGACGAGGTGGCGACGCTCGACTGTGATGGCGAAAGCACCGGCTATCACCTGCAGCTGACCAGCGGCGAGACCACCCAGGCCAAGGCCGTGGTGATCGCCAGCGGCGCGCGTTACCGGCGGCTGGAGGTCGCCAATCTCGACCAGTTCGAGGGCAGCTCAGTGCATTATTGGACCCGCCGCTCGAGGCCAAGCTGTGCGCGGGCCAGGCGGTGGCGCTGGTTGGGGCCGGCAATTCGGCGGGCCAGGCGGCGGTCTATCTGGCCAGCCAGGTCGCCAAGGTACGGACGGTGATGCACGGCGAAAGCCTGCACGCCAGCATGCCGCGCTACCTGATCGACCGCATCGGGAGCTCGCCCAATATCGAGCTGCTGGCCCGCAGAGAGACCATCCAGCTGGATGGTGAGGACGGCCAGCTCAGCGCCGTGCACCGCCGCCACCTGGACACCGGCGAGCAACATTGCAGCCCGATCAGCCATCTCTTCCTGTTCATCAGGGCCCAGCCCAACACCGCCTGGCTGGCCCAGTGCCATGTCGAATTCGACAACCACGGCTTCGTGCGCACGGGTCCGCACCTGTCGCTTGGGACCCCGGTGCTGCAGACCCGCCGCCACGGCGTGTTCGCGATAGGCGACGTGCGGGCGGGATCGCTCAAGCGGGTCGCCGAGGCGATGGGTGAAGGGGCGCAGATGGTGGTGGCGATCCACGCGTATCTGGCGGAGCCGGTGAATGGCGGCCTAGGTCCTCTCCCTTTGGGCTAGCAGGTTCACACATCTCGATTGAGCGAGTGGACGAGCTCTGATTCATTGGGTTCATCTGACGGGAGATGGCGATGGATCTGCTGCTGGGGCGGTTTGGCGAC
>NZ_JAFCUC010000003.1:0-507728 GCF_049896345.1 Caulobacter sp. DWR2-3-1b2
GGGGGGGAGGACTTCACGCAAATCGCCGCTGAAGGTGTTGGAAAGGGTCGCGGAGCGCCGGACGAGGTCAGGAGTTTGAGTAGTTGTTCCCGTTTCGACGAAGCCTAGTGCTCCGCGCCATCGTTATCCGGAAGCCCGCGACGCTGGCTTTGTTAGAGCCTCGCCGCCTTGAAGCCTCCGACGGGCGGGCCAGGTCAACGAAACCCGGTCCCGGACCGCGAGCGCGTCACCGCCCACCTTCTACCTTTCGGCCCTCACATCACGTCGTATCTGTGTTCCACGCCCGACCGGCGCCAGAGATGTGAAGTCACGAGCCTCTCGCGAAACCCGCCGCCGACAGAGCTGCCCGCTCGATCGCCCCCCGCCGCCGCATCGGTCGCTGGCCATGCGCCCTTTCCATGCGGCGAGGTGGGATGATTATGCGGCGGTTCTGGATGCGCCAGCGGTGGTGAAGCTGATTATTTTATAAGGCGTTGAGTTTGTTTGGGTTTGTGGTGGGCGTTTGTGGGGATGAAGGCGCGTCGATCCCCGCCGGGGACATGCTCTCACGGCAAGGCCTCGGAAGACCTGCCGAGACGTTGGGGGTGAGTGCGTGTCCCCATCTTCATCCCCCACGCTTCAGGGCTACCCCGTGCCAATCCTGTGACGCAGCGGGCCAAGGTGGGGACACGCACTCACGGCCAACCCTCTGCAACCTGGCCAAGGTCGGGGCGTGAGTGCATGTCCCCCGCGCCTCTAAGCCGCGCCGATGATCCCTAGGAAGTCCGCCGCCTTCAGAGACGCTCCGCCCACCAGCGCGCCGCCGACGTCGGCTGTCGCGAGGATCTCCCGCGCGTTTTCCGGCTTCACCGAGCCGCCGTACAGGATAGGCACCGTCTGGCCGTGCGCGCCGAACCGCTCCACCAGAACGCCGCGCAGGGCCGCGTGGATGGCGGCGATGTCGGCCAGCGTCGGCGTGCGGCCCGTGCCGATTGCCCAGACCGGTTCATAGGCCAAAGCGAAGTCCTGGCCGGCGAGCGAAGGCGGCAGCGAACCGCGCGCCATGGCGGTGACCACCGCCTCGGCCTGGCCGGCGTCACGCTGGGCCAGGGTTTCGCCGACGCAGACGATGGGCTCCAGCCCGGCCGCCAGGGCCGTCTCGACCTTGGCCGCGACCAGAGCGTCGCTCTCGCCATAGGCCGCGCGGCGCTCGGAATGGCCGAGAATCACCAGCCGGGCGCCGGCGTCGACTAGCATGGCCGCCGAGAGGTCGCCGGTGTGGGCCCCCGACGGCGCGGGATGGCAGTCCTGGCCGCCCACCAGCACGCTCTCGCCCGCCAGCACCTCGGAAAGCCGGTGCAGCAGGGTAGCCGGCGGGCAGATCGCCACGCGGGCGGCGGCCGGGTGCTCGGCGAGCGCCGCGGCCACGGTGCGGGCCTCGTCGAGCGACGCCTCGAGGCCGAACATCTTCCAGTTTCCGGCGATTAGCGGCCGGGGTGTGGTCAAGGAAAGGGTCATGCGCCCGGTTTGGCCCCGTCGCCCCGTGGGAAGTCAAGACCGGTTTGGCGTGTCCGCCGCTTGCCGCCCCCCCTGGGGCTCTACTATACCCGCTGCTCGCGTCCGTTCCGTCGCTATGCGTGGAATCCGCGCGGTTTATCGAGGAAGGTTTCTCTCAGTCATGCTCGCCGGCTTCCGCTCCTTCGCCAAATCGCCCTTCGCGATCGTCCTGTTCGCGCTGCTGATCGTCAGTTTCGCGGTGTTCGGGATCAGCGACGTCTTCCGCCATCCCCCCGGTAAGTGGGTGATCGAGGCGGGCAAGCGCACCGTGACGCCCGAGCAGTTCAAGGCGCAGTTCGACAGCTATCGCGACCGCCAGCAGCAGCAGGGCCAGGTGATCACGCCCGAACAGGCCGTGGCCCAGGGCATCGACACCCGCATGCTGAAGGAAATCTCGCTGCAGGAGTCTCTGGCCGAGGTGATCCGCAAGATGGGCGTCCGGCCGTCCGACAAGCTGATCGCCGACATTCTCCACAAGCAGCTGGCCGCCCTGCCCCCCGGCGTGCGCCCGTTCGACCCTGTGACCGGCAAGTTCGACGCCAAGATGTACGAAGCGCTGCTGGCCCAGAACAAGGCGACGCCCGTTCAATACGAAGCCCAGCTGCGCGACGGCCTGGCCCAGGCCCAGCTGTTTTCGGCCGTGACCCACGGCGTGCGCGCGCCGCTGATCTATTCGGCCCTGCAGGCCGCCTACGGCCTCGAAGGCCGCGACCTGGCCGCCTTCGCGATCAATCCGGCCATCGTCGACAAGGTGGCGCCGCCCAGTGACGCCCAGCTTCAGGCCTTCATGAAGGAAAACGCCGCACGCCTGACCCGTCCCGAGACGCGGGTCCTGTCGGTGGCCCGCTTCAGCGCCAAGGCGCTGGAACCCTCGGTGACCGTGCCCGAGGCCGACGTGGTCAAGGCCTTCGACGCCCGCAAGGCGTCGCTGAGCGTGGCCGAGACCCGCTCGTTCGTGCAGATCGTCGCCCCCGACGCCAAGGCGGCCGCCGTGATCGCCCAGCGCCTGGCCAAGGGCGACTCACTCCCCGCTGTCGCCGGCGCCTATGGCAAGTCCCCCGTCGCCATCGACGGCAAGCCGAAGGCCGCCCTGCCCGACCGAAAGGTGGCCGAGGCGGTGTTCGCCCTGGCGCCAGGTCAGGTCAGCGCGCCGATCGCCGGCGATCTGGGTCTGTCGGTCGTCAAGCTCACCAAGATCACCCCGGCCGCCGCCCCCACCCTGGCGGCCCTGCGTCCGGGCATCGAGGCCGACCTGAAGCTCCAGGCCGCCCAGGGCAAGGCCTATGAACAGACCCAGGCCTATCAGGACGCCCACGACGCGGGCGCCAACCTGCTGGACGCCGCAGCCAAGGCCGGCGCCCTGGTCCTGACTACCGCGCCGATCGCCGCCCAAGGCGTCGACGAGACCGGCCAGCCTGTGCCCGGCCTCACCCCCGATGTTCTGAAAACCGCCTTCGAACTGTCGGCCGGCGGCGAGAGCGAGCTGATCGAAGTCAGCAAGGGTGAATATTACGCCGTGCGTGTCGAGCGGGTGATCCCGCCCGCCATGCCCAGCCTGAACGAAATCCGCGCGCCCCTGACCCAGCAATGGATGCTCAAGACGCTGCTGGAACGCATGAAGGCCAAGGCCGACCAGTTGGGCCTGCGGGTCAAGAAGGGCGAGTCGATGGAGGCGGTCGCCGCCTCGGCCCAGTCCAACGTCCAGCGCGTGCCCAATATCACGCGCGAAAACGCCCGCCAGTTTCAGGGCCTGGGCCGCGATCTGCTGATCGCCACCTTCAACGCCAAGCCGGGCGAGCCCTTCACCAGCCGGGCCCCGCAAGGCGACTATCTGGTCGCCAAGGTCGAGGCCGTTCGCTCCGGCACGGTGGCGCAGTTGGCCCGGGTCACCGAGGCGATGCGCCGGCAGGCCAGCCAGGGCCTGTATCAGGACGTCGGCGACGCCGCCGCCGAAGCGGCCCGCCTGCAGGTCAAGACCCGGGTCAATCTGCCTCTGGCCCAAGAGGCGATCGGCGTCGATCCGGCCACCCTGCCCGGCGCCAAGGACGGCAAGAAGAAGCCAGACGCGCAATGAGCCTGGAGCCCGCGCTTGACGCCTTCACCGCCGCCTATGACGCCGGCCGGCCCCAGGTGGTTTGGACCCGGCTGATCGACGACCTGGAGACGCCGGTCTCGGCCTATCTGAAGATCGGTCACGGGCGGCCTTACGCCTTCCTGTTCGAAAGCGTCGAGGGCGGCGCCTGGCGCGGGCGCTACTCGATCGTGGCCATGAAGCCGGATCTCGTCTGGCGCTGTCGCGGCGACCAGGCCGAGGTCGCCGAGGGCGACGACATCGCCGCCGGCCGGTTCACGCCACAGGCGGGCGGCGCGCTGGATAGCCTGCGCGATCTGATCGCCCGCTCGCGGATCGAGATGCCGGCCGGCCTGCCGCCGCCCTCGGCCGGGGTGTTCGGGGCCCTGGGCTACGACATGGTCCGCCTGGCCGAGCGCCTACCCAACGTCAATACCGACAGCCTGGGCCTGCCGGACGGGATCATGACCCGGCCGTCGATCGTCGCGGTGTTCGACGCCATCGCCCAGGAGATCATCCTGGTCACCACGGCGCGGCACAAGCCCGGCCTCTCGGCCCATGACGCCTATGCCGCCGCTCGCGCCCGGATCGAGACCGTGATGGCCGATCTGCGCGGTGCGCTGGCCCACTCGGCCCCGCGCCCCAGCCACGGGCAGATGGAGTTCACCACCCCTGTCAGCCGCGAGGACTACGCGGTGGTGGTCGAGAAGGCGAAAGAGTACATCCGGGCCGGCGACATCTTCCAGGTGGTGCCCAGCCACCGGTTCCGCGCGCCCTTCCCGCTGGAGCCGTTCGCGCTCTACCGCTCGCTGCGCCGTACGAACCCCTCGCCCTTTCTGTTTTTCCTCGACCTCGACGGCTTCGAGCTGGTCGGCTCGTCGCCGGAGATCCTGGTGCGCCTGCGCGACGGCAAGATCACCATCCGCCCCATCGCCGGCACCCGGCCGCGCGGCGCGACGCCCGAAGAAGACCTGGCGCTGGAGAAGGAGCTGCTGGCCGATCCCAAGGAACGGTCCGAGCACTTGATGCTGCTGGACCTGGGCCGCAACGACGTCGGCCGGGTGGCGATGCTCAAGCACGCCGGCAGCAATGACCCGGCGACCAGGAGCAAGGGCGCCAATGTCCGAGTCACCGACAGTTTCAAGATCGAACGCTACAGCCACGTGATGCACATCGTCTCCAATGTCGAGGGCGACGCGCCCGAGGGCGTGGACCCGGTCGACGTGCTGATGGCCGCCCTGCCCGCCGGCACGCTGTCGGGCGCCCCCAAGGTGCGGGCCATGGAGATCATCGACGAGCTGGAGATCGAGAAGCGCGGCGTCGGCTATGCCGGGGCGGTGGGCTATATCGGCGCCGACGGCTCGGTCGACACCTGCATCGTGCTGCGCACGGCCCTGGTGAAGGACGGCATGATGTATGTCCAGGCCGGCGGCGGCGTGGTGGCCGACAGCGATCCGGACGCCGAATATGAGGAGACCCTGCACAAGTCCCGCGCCCTCAAGCGCGCGGCCGAGGAAGCCTGGCGCTTCGCCTAGGGCTTAGCCGCCCAGGCGGTCGGACGGCAGGTGCTGGACGACCGCTGGCGGGGCCATGACCATCACCGTGGCGAAGGTGATGGCGCTGAGCGCCGCGAAAGCCGCCGCCGCCAGCACCGGCCCCATCTTCTGTCGACGCATCGGCTTGCGCAGCAGCGCCCTGGCATAGGCGATGGCGGCGGTGTCGAGGGCGGAATCAGCGGGGTTCATGGCGGTGAAGATGCCCTAGCCCCACATCCACGCAATGCGGCGCTTTCGCACTGGGGGCGTTGCGAGAAAATCTCCCGCGCGAATCCCCTCACCTTTTGCGCCAAACCCGCTAGAAGCTGTTTCCGAAAGGCGGCGTCATGATCTTGGTCATCGATAACTACGACAGCTTCACCTACAATCTCGTCCACTATCTGAACGAGCTTGGGGCAGACACCGTCGTGCATCGCAACGACGACCTGACCGTGCAGGAGGCCCTGGCCCTTCGCCCGCAGGCGATCCTGCTGTCGCCCGGCCCCAAGGCGCCCGACCAGGCCGGCATCTGCCTGCCGCTGCTGCGCGGCGCGGCCGACGACCTGGCCATCCTCGGCGTCTGCTTGGGCCACCAGGCCATCGGCCAGGCCTATGGCGGCGACGTGATCCGCGCCAAGGCGCTGATGCACGGCAAGACCAGCGCGATCCATCACAACGATCTGGGGATCTTCAAGGGTCTGCCCAACCCCTTCACCGCCACGCGCTACCACAGCCTGGCGGTCGACAAGGCCACCTTGCCCACCGAGCTGGAAATCACCGCCTGGACCGAGGACGGCGAGATCATGGGCGTGCAACACAAGACCCGCCCGGTCTATGGCGTGCAGTTCCACCCCGAATCGATCGCCACCGAGGGCGGCCACCAGCTGCTGGCCAACTTCCTGGACCTGGCCAAGGTCAAGCGCGACAGGGCGATCTGGGTCTAGGCGATGTCGGACGCCTTCAAGCCCCTGCTGGCCAAGCTCGCCGATGGCCAGACCCTCGACGAGGACGACGCCGAGCTGTTCTTCACCGCCTGCCTGCGCGGCGAGCCGACGCCCGCCCAGGTGGCTGCGGCGGTCACCGCCATGCGCCTGCGCGGCGAGACCGTGGGCGAGATCACCGCCTGCGCCCGGGCCATGCGCCGGGCGGCCATCCACTTGGACCACCCCTATGAGGTCATCGACGTCTGCGGGACGGGCGGCGATGGCTTGCATACGCTCAACATCTCCACCGCCGTGGGCTTCGTGGCGGCCGGCGGAGGGCTGAAGGTGGCCAAGCACGGCAACCGGGCGATCACCAGCAAGTCGGGCGCCGCCGATGTGCTGGCGGCCTTGGGCGTGAACATCGACGCGACTCCCGCCCAGCAGCGCCAGGCGCTGGACGACGCCGGCATCTGCTTCCTGTTCGCCCAGGCCCACCACGGGGCGATGAAGCACGTCTCGCCGATCCGCCAGCAGCTAGGTTTCCGCACCATCTTCAACCTGTTGGGCCCGCTGACAAATCCGGCTGGGGCCAAGCGCCAGGTCGTGGGTGTCTCGGCCCACCGCTTTGTCGAACCCGTGGCCAAGGCTTTGGGCGCTCTCGGGGCCGAGCGCGCCTGGTCGGTGCACGGGGCCGGCATGGACGAACTGACCACCACCGGCGAAACCGAGGTCGCCGAATGGCGCGACGGGGCCCTGCGCCTGTTCACGATCACACCTGAAGCCGTGGGCCTGCCGCGCGCCGCCCTGGCCGACATCATCGGCGGCGAGCCGGCCTATAACGCCGCCGCCCTTACCGCCCTGCTGGACGGCCAAAAGGGCGCCTATCGCGACATCGTCATGCTGAACGCCGCCGCTGCCTTCCTGGTGGCCGACAAGGTCGAAACCCTGCGCGAGGGCGTCGAACTGGCCGCCGCCGTGCTCGACGACGGCCGCGCCAAGGCGGCCCTGGCCGGTCTCGTCGCGGCCACCAACAGTGAAACTGTAAGCGCATGACCGATATCCTCGCCAAGATCGCCGCATACAAGCGCGAGGACGTGGCCGATCGGAAGCGCCGCCGCTCGTTCGCCCAGGTCGACGCCGCCGCCAGGATCGCCAACAGCCCGCGCGGCTTCAAGGCGGCCCTCGAGGCCGATCACGCGCCCGGCAGGCTGGCCCTGATCGCCGAGATCAAGAAGGCCTCGCCGTCCAAGGGCCTGATCCGCGCCGATTTCGACCCGCCGGCCCTGGCCCGGGCCTATGCGGCCGGCGGCGCCTCGTGCCTGTCGGTCCTGACCGACGGTCCCAGCTTCCAGGGCGCCGACGGCTATCTGATCGATGTCCGCGCCGCCGTCAGCCTGCCCTGCATTCGCAAGGAGTTCCTGGTCGACCCCTGGCAGGTGGCCGAGAGCCGGGCCCTGGGCGCCGACGCCATCCTGGTGATCCTGGCGATGATCGACGACGCCCTCGCCGCCGACCTGCTGTCCGAAGCCGCGCGCCTGGGCATGGACGCCCTGGTCGAGGTGCATGACGAGGCCGAGATGGAGCGGGCGGGCCAGTTGGGCGCGACCCTGGTGGGGATCAACAACCGCGATCTCAAGAGCTTCGTGGTCGATCTGGCCGTCACCGAACGCCTGGCCGCTCAGGCTCCGGAGAACGTCCTGCTGGTCACGGAAAGCGGCCTGTTCGTCGCCGCCGATGCGGTGCGGATGGAAGCGGCCGGCGCCAAGGCCATGCTGGTGGGCGAGAGTCTGATGCGCCAGGCCGACGTTGCGGCGGCGACGCGGGCCTTGCTGGGTTAGGCTGCTGACCTCGTTCGACAAGCCTCCGCAAGACGCGTCCTGGCGACGGCGCTGGCTAGGCTGGCGGCCGGCGGCCGCCGCCCTGGTGCTGGGCCTCGGGGCGCTGGGCCTGATCGCCTCGCGCTGCGTCCCCGAGCAGAATACCGTCAAGCCGGTCGCCCCCACCGCGACGGCGGCGCCCGTCACCCTGCCCCTGCGGCCAAAGGATTGGCGCGGCGCCATCGACTATCGAGCCCTGGACGCTCGCATCCACGCGATGATGGCTGACAAGTCCATGGAAGGCCTGGCGATCGCCGTGGTCGAGAACGGCCAACTGTCGTTCGTCCAGGGCTACGGGCTCACCGCGCCGGAGAGCGGCGAGAAGATCGACGCCGACACGGTCTTCCGCTGGGCGTCGCTGTCGAAGACGGTGGCGGGAACGCTGAGCGCCCGCCTGGCGGCGGACGGGGTGATCGCGCTCACCGATCCCCTGGGAAAGTTCGATACGAGCCTGCGCCTGCCGGGCGACGCCCAGAACGCGCTGACGGTCGAGCAATTGCTGTCCCAGCGCACTGGCCTACCCCGCAACGCCTATGACGGCTGGCTCGAAGGCGGGCGAGACCCGCGCCAGATCCGGGCAAGCCTGGAGGCCGTGCCCCTGCTCTGCCCGCCCGGCACGTGCCACAGCTACCAGAACATCGCCTATGACACGATCCGCGAGGTCGTCGAGACCGCCACCCATCGCCCCTATGCCGAGGAGGCTCGCCAGAAGCTGTTCCTGCCTCTGGGCATGACCGGCGCGACCATCGGCATCGACGGTTTGCGGACCGCCAAGCATTGGGCGCGGCCTTCGCGTGGCGGCCGCAGCGTGCCGTTGGTCGAGGCCTATTACCGCATCCCCGCCGCAGCGGGCGTCAATTCCAACATCGTGGATCTGGCGCGCTGGATGCAGGCGCAGATGGGTCAGGCGCCCGCCGTCCTGCCGGCCCCGGTGTTGGCGGACATCCAGCGACCGCGCGTCAATACCGGCCGGCCCTATGGACGATCGGCCATGGGCCGGGCGCTGGAACGCCCCGGTTACGGCCTGGGCATGCGCAGCTTCACCTACAAGGGCCGCCGCCTGATCGGCCACAGCGGGGCGGTGACCGGCTATCGCTCGACCATGATGTTCGATCCCGCCACGAAGACCGGCGTGGTGATGCTCTGGAACAGCGAGGGCAGCCTACCCTTCAAGCTCCAGGCCGAGGTCTTCGACAAGGCCTATCGCCTGCCGTTTGAGGATTGGCTTCAGCTAAAAGGCGATGGCGCGATTGTCGCACCCTGAGCGTTGCTACCAGAGATAGGGAATCAGCGCCGCCTTGCGCCGGCGATAGGCCACATGCTCATCGCCGAATCGGGCCGTCATCGCCGCGTCCTCCACCCGTATGCGCCACCCGAAGGCGATCAGGCCGGCCAGCAACAGCGCCAGGACCGACAGTCCACTGCCCAGGCCAAGGCCAACGCCGACCAGGCTCAGCAGGCTGCCCAGATAGGCCGGGTTGCGGACGATCCGGTAGGGGCCGCCCGTGATCATCCGGTGACCGTCGTGCAGATGCACGGTGCGGCGGAAGAAGGCCCCGAGGGTCAGTATGGCCCACAGGCGCAGGGCCAGGCCCGTCCAGATCAGGACCAGCGCCAGGAGCCGCGCCTCGCTCCTCCACTGGATTATGCGAGCAAATTCAGAGGCGTTGGCGGCATAAAAGGCGACGAAGATCCCCGCCGCGATAATCAGGACCACGGCCTGCAGGCTGCCCCGGTCGGCGTCCTGGCCGCTGGCCGTGCGCCGGTCGCGCCACCAGACCCACAGCTCAAACAGGCAGAAGGCGCCGTAGCTGGTCCAGAAGGCGCGCGGCCAACCCGTGGTCAGAAGCCAGGCGTGGTCCATGTCGCGAAGGCTCCCCTCGGCAAAGATTACGGCGTTCAGCTACACCGAACATCGATCGCCGCGTCAACTTGACATTAACGAAGAACACCTAGAGAACATTTGAGAGGTTTGCGGTTTGTTCCGCGACGACTTGCGAGGCCGACATGCTCACGCGCAAGCAGCACGAGCTGCTGATGTTCATCCACGAGCGGATCAAAGAGAGCGGTGTCTCTCCCTCCTTCGACGAAATGAAGGAGGCGCTCGACCTGGCGTCCAAGTCAGGCATCCACCGGTTGATCACGGCGCTGGAAGAGCGCGGCTTCATCCGCCGCCTGGCGCACCGCGCCCGCGCGCTGGAGGTGATCAAGCTGCCGCAACAGGCCACGACGGCCGCCCCGCCCAAGGGTCGCGGCGCCTTCAAGCCGCAAGTGCTGGAAGGCGGCGGGCAGGCGCCGGCCGTGGCCGCGCCCGTCCAGATCGCCGCCGACAACACCCGCGAACTGCCGATCCTCGGCCGCATCGCCGCCGGCACGCCCATCGACGCCATCCAGCATGAACGCGAGCGCCTGCCTGTGCCCGAATCCATGCTCGGCGGCGGCGAGCACTATGTGCTCGAGGTCCAGGGCGATTCGATGATTGATGCCGGCATCCTCGACGGCGACTATGTCATCATCCGCAAGGGCGACACCGCCAACAGCGGCGAGATTGTCGTCGCCCTGGTCGGCGAGGAAGCAACCCTCAAGCGCCTGCGCAAGAAGGGCGGCTCGATCGCCTTGGAAGCCGCCAATCCCAAGTACGAGACCCGCATCTTCGGTCCTGACCAGGTCGAGGTCCAAGGCAAGCTGGTGGGACTGATCCGGCGGTATCATTAGATTTTCGCCCATCCCGGTGAACGCCAGGATGAGCAGGGTTTGCATCACGGCTGGGGGCAGGCGCATTGGCCTGTCCTCATTTGCATCCGCGAAAGACCACGCAGACTCTGCTGCGGTCCGAGGTCCCTAGGTCGCCAGCCCGGCCGGCCGGTTTTCCGCATATTGCGGCACGTTTAGCGGCATCATCCACGGCTCGCGGCGCTTCACCCAGACCTCGTATTGCGGGATGAACTGACCGGTGTCGTCGAAGCCGCCCAGGTGAAGCTCGATCTCGTCCTCGCCCTCACGCCAGAAGACCGGCGAGCCGCAAACCGCGCAGCCGTGCGAGCGGCCGCGCTCGGAAGTCGCCCAGGCGAAGGTTTCGCCCTCGACCCGCACCTTGTCCGACCGAAAGACCGCGAAGGCGTTGCAAGGCGCGCCGTGGCGCTTGCGACAGGTCAGGCAGTGGCACATGCCGACCCGCAGCGGCCCGCCCTCCGCGCCGTATCGGACCGCCCCGCAGGCGCAGCCGCCCTGTCGTTCCATAGTCGTCTCCGTCTCCAGGCCCGTGCCTCGCCTCGCCTCGCCTCGCGATTCAGAACGCCAAACGCCCTTTGAGTTCCGCGAACGGGATAATGACATGCTCCCGATAGGCCGGCCGCGCCCGTAGCCGGTCGTACCAGGCCTGCAAACGGGGCTGCGGCGGCCGGTCGATCTCCAACTCGAAATAGCGATAGAGACAGGCGCCAATGGGGATGTCGGCCAAGGACAGCGCCTCGCCCATCATGAAGGCCCGACCTTCGAGTCGCGCCTCGACCTGACCCAGGCAGCGATGGGTGCGTTCCACCGCCTGGGCGATGGCTGGCCCATCTCGCAAAACCTCGGGCGTTCTGTAAAAGCCCCAGAACACTCCGCTCAGGAAAGCCGGCTGCAGCGCGGTCTGCGACCAGTCCATCCAACCATCGACCGGCGCCCGCGTCGCCGCGTCGGTTGGCCAAAACCGCCCTTCGCCGTAGGTGGCAGCCAGGTATCGAAGGATGGCGTGCGACTCCCACACCGCGACACCGCCGTCCTCGAGGACAGGCACGTGACCATGCGGGTTCATCTCCCGAAAGTCCGGGCTGTCCAGGCCGCCGAAGTCACCACCCGCCGGAAGGTGCTGATGCGGCAGGTCAAGCTCGGCGATAAGCCAGAGCACCTTCTGGACGTTCAACGAATTGCGTCTTCCCCAGACCTTGAGCATGGCGTCCCCCTATGGCGTGTTCGTCCACGGCCGCACGCCCCGCAGCGGCTGGGCCCAGACGATCCACCACCCACCGTCGCGGCGATAGAGCTCGGCCGCGCCGCCGACGGCGAAATCGGTCGCGTCGAGCACGATGCGGTCCCGGCAGGCCGGCGGCGTAATCGGAGCGTAGCCGCGCAGCACGACGATCTCGGCGTCCGCGCACATCGCCGCGAGAACGTCGGCGTCCGGAGCGGCCTTGCTCCAGGACAGGGCCAGCGGCACCGGCGAAGTCTTGGTGGGCGCGCAGGACCGCCGATCGCAGGCATAGGACGGACTCCGCGCGGTGTCGGTGGGCACGGCCAACCCCCGCCGGCGGCTCCAGAGCTCCGCCCCGAACCGCCGGGCGTCGGGGCGCAGCAGGACGGCCCGGCCGCCGTCGCGCACCGCCGCCGTGGTTCCGTCTGGCGCGATCCAGACGTCGGGCGCCGGCGGCCGGGGCCATAGCGCCACCGCCAGGGCCAGGGGCCCGCCCAACCAGCGCAGGCGTCCGCGCCACAGGCACAGTAACATCAGGCCGACAAAGGCCAGGGCCAGGGTGAAGGGCGGGCCGCTGGCCACCACCCGTTGAGCCCCGCCGGCGCTGGCGAAGCCATGGGCGATCCACAGCATCGCGTCGATGCCCCAGCCGGCCACGGCCAGGAACGGTCCTCCCAGGCCAAACACTTCGAGCACCGCCCCGATCGCCAGGAACGGCATGATCACGAAGGACGACAGCGGCGCGACCGCCAGGTTGGCCGGCAGGCCCCAGACCGCCACCCGGTTGAAATGCTGCATGGCGAACGGCCCTGTCGCCAGGCCAGCCACAAGACTGGCCCCGATGCTCACCGCCAGCCAGTTCATCGCGCCCTGGAAGAGCCGGATCGGCCAGGGGACCGAGATCTCGCGCACAGGCCTGGGCCAAGCCTCGGCCAGGGCGACCAGGGCGGCGGTGGCGGCGAACGACATCTGAAAGCCCGGCGCGCCGGCCGACTCGGGTTGGACCAGCAGGATGGCCAAGGCCGCAATGGCCAGGCCGTGCAGGGTGATGGCCTGGCGATCGAACAGGATGGCGGCGAAGGCCACGGTGGCGGTGATCGCCGCGCGCAGCGCCGGCGGCGGCGCGCCGGAAATCACCAGATAAATGAAGATCGCCGTCAGCCCGGCCACGGCCGCCACCTTCTTGCCGGGGACCCGCAGGGCCATCCACGGCCAGGCGGCGATGACCAGCCGCACCAGCCCAAACAGGAACCCGCCGACTATTGCCATGTGCAGGCCCGAGATCGACAGGATGTGGGCAAGGCCCGAGGCCCGCATGGCGTCGGTCTGGTCCTGGGTGATCCAGGCCTCGTGGCCGGTGACCATGGCCGCGGCGATCCCGCCCGTCTCCGGCCCCATCCGCGCGACGATGCGGCTGGCCAGCCGCCAGCGATAGGCGTTGACCGCCATGGCAAGGCGCAGGCGAGCCGGCGGCGGGTCCATCTCGGCGGGGCGGGTCTCGCCTATCAGGAAGCCGACCCCGCCCACGCCGCGGAACCAGGCGTCTCGGGCGAAGTCATAGGCGCCGGGCGAGGCTGGCGGCGGCGGCGGTCCCAACATGGCCCGGAGCCGGATGGCTTGACCCGGCGCGGGAATGTGCTCCGCGTCCACGGTGACGCGGATCCGCTTGGGCGTGTCTTCCGGCGCAAGCCGGCTGATCGAGGCCGGCGCGATCAACAGGCGTGGCCCGCCGGCGCCGGGGCTGACGACGTCCACCACGAAGCCGTCGATGGTAACTACCGTCCGATCGCCGCTCATGATCGGCGCGGCGACCAGCACGGAACGCACCTTGCCGGCCAAGGCGCCGGCCGTCAGGAAGGTCGCGAGCACCAGCAGCACCGAAACGGCCCGGCCCGGCCAGCGTCGCGCGGCAAGCCAGACCACGGCCGCTAGTCCCAAGGCCAGCCCGCCCAGCAGCGTCCAGGATGGCTCGACCTTCAGCTCAAGATAGCCCGCCGCTCCCAGGCCGAAGGCCACCGGCGACCACAGCATCCAGCGCTCGCGATTGGCGTCGATCTCGCGCCACAGCGACGCGCCGAACGCCGCCGCACTAGGACGGGCGCGAATCCGCGTGCTAAGACGCGCCGCCCAGCCGCCGCCGGTCTTGCCCGGCGTCGCGGTCCTCGCCACGTCCGTGGCCTCCACTAAGTCAGCCCCGGTTCCGATGACCAATTCCCCCGTTCCGACGACCGCCCCCAAGAAGGATGGCGCCGTCGTCACCCGCTTCGCCCCGTCGCCGACCGGCTTCCTGCACATCGGCGGCGCGCGCACGGCGCTGTTCAACTGGTTATATGCACGCCATACGGGTGGGAAGTTCCTTATTCGCGTTGAGGACACCGATCGGGAGCGTTCGACCGAAGCCGCCGTCGCCGCGATCTTCGAAGGCCTCGACTGGCTGGGCCTGACCTCTGACGAGGAGGTCGTCTTCCAGCACAAGCAGGCCGACCGCCACCGCGAGGCCGTACAGCAACTTCTGGACGCCGGCCGCGCCTATCGCTGCTGGATGAGCGTGGAAGACCTGGCCCTTGCGCGCGAACTGGCTCGGGCCGGCGGCCCCGCCCTGCGCTCGCCCTGGCGCGACGCCCCGGAGCCCAATGATCCGACCGCGCCCCACGTCATTCGCTTCAAGGGCCCGCTGGACGGCACGACCATGGTCGATGACCTGGTCAAGGGGCCGGTGACCTTCAACAACGCCGAACTCGACGACCTTGTGTTGCTGCGCGCGGACGGCGCCCCGACCTACAACCTGGCCGTGGTGGTCGACGACCACGACATGGGGGTCACCCACGTGATCCGCGGCGACGACCACCTGAACAACGCCGCCCGCCAGACCCTGATCTATCAGGCGCTGGGCTGGACCCTGCCGGCCTTCGGCCACATCCCGCTGATCCACGGCCCCGACGGCGCAAAGCTGTCCAAGCGTCACGGCGCCCAGGCCGTGGGCGAGTTCCAGGACATGGGCTACCTGCCCGAGGGCCTGCGCAACTACCTGGCCCGCCTGGGCTGGGGCCATGGCGACGACGAGGTGTTCAGCGACGAGGAGGCGATCAGCTGGTTCGACGTCAAGGACGTGGTCAAGGCCCCCGCCCGCCTGGACTGGGCCAAGCTGAACTTCATCAACAGCCAGCACCTGCATGTGGCCGAGGACGGCCGCCTGGCCGATCTGACCCTGAAGGCGCTGCAGACCCAGGGCGCGGCCCTGCCGGCCGACGCCGCCGCGCGGCTCCACGCCGTGGTCCCGCACGTCAAGTCCGGCGCCAAGACCATCCTGGAGTTGGCCGAGCACTGCGCCTTCGCCCTGAAGGTGCGTCCGCTGGCGCTCGAGGAAAAGACCCTTAAGCAGCTGACCGACGAGACCGTGGAACGGCTGACCCGGCTGCGCGCTCAGCTGGACGCAGCCCCGGTCTGGGGGGTAGCGGAGCTGGAAACGCTGTTGAAATCCTTCGCGGAATCCGAGGCCGTCGGCTTTGGCAAGTTTGGTCCGTCACTGCGCGGAATCCTCACCGGCGGGTCGCAAGCGCCCGACCTGCACAAGATCATGGCCGCGCTCGGTCGCGACGAGTCTCTGGGGCGACTTGACGACGCCCTGGCGTCGCGCGCATGAGGCGCTATATCGCACTCGCGAAATCGAAAATTGGACTGCCCGTTCCACTCTTCAAGGGGTCTCCCGCATGACCGACAAAGCCACGCTGACGATTGGCGACAAGAGCTACGACCTGCCAATTCTCAAGGGCAGCACGGGCCCCGACGTCGTTGACGTGCGGAAGTTCTATGGCGACAGCGACCATTTCACCTTCGATCCGGGCTTCACCTCGACCGCCTCTTGCGAAAGCAAGATCACCTATATCGACGGCGACGCCGGCATTTTGCTGCACCGCGGCTATCCGATCGGCCAGCTGGCCGAGGAGTCCTCGTTCCTGGAGGTCTGCCACCTGCTGCTGAATGGTGAGCTGCCGACGGCCGACGAATTCACCCTGTTCGAACGCAACATCACCTATCACACGATGCTGCACGCCCAGTTCGACACCTTCTTTCAGGGCTTCCGCCGCGACGCCCACCCGATGGCCGTGATGACCGGCGCGGTCGGGGCCTTGTCGGCCTTCTATTCCGACAGCCTGAACGTCGATGATCCCAAGCAACGCGAGATCAGCGCCCATCGCCTGATCGCCAAGATGCCGACCATCGCCGCCCGCGCCTTCCAGTACTCGCAAGGCCGTCCATTCGTGACGCCGCGCAACGAGCTGAGCTATTCGGAAAACTTCCTGCGCATGTGCTTCTCGGTGCCAGCCGAGGATTGGGTTCCCAACCCCGTCCTGACCCGCGCCATGGACCGCATCTTCATCCTGCACGCCGACCACGAGCAGAACGCCTCGACCTCGACCGTCCGCCTGGCCGGCTCGTCGGGGGCTCACCCGTTCGCCTGTATCGCCGCCGGCATCGCCTGCCTCTGGGGCCCCTCGCACGGCGGCGCCAACCAGGAAGCCCTGGAGATGCTGGAAGAGATCGGCACGGTCGAGAACATCCCCGCCTATGTGCAGGGCGTGAAAGACCGTAAGTATAAGCTGATGGGCTTTGGCCACCGCGTGTACAAGAACTTCGATCCGCGCGCCAAGGTCATGCAGAAGACCTGCTACGAGGTGCTCGAGCAACTTGGCATCAACGACCCGTTGCTCCAAGTGGCAATGGAGCTGGAAAAGGTTGCACTGAGCGACCAATACTTCATCGACCGCAAGCTCTATCCGAACATCGACTTCTATTCGGGCATCACCCTGCGCGCCATGGGCTTCCCCAAGGAGATGTTTACGGTGCTTTTCGCCCTCGCCCGCACCGTCGGCTGGATCAGCCAGTGGAAGGAAATGTTCGAGGATCCCTCGCGCAAGATCGGCCGCCCGCGCCAGCTTTATACCGGCGCGACGCAGCGCGACTACCTGGCCGTCGAAAAGCGCGGCTAAGCGCGTCGCGCATCCCAAACTGGAAAGGCCTCGCGAAAGCGGGGCCTTTTTCTTGGACCCCACGGTGCTGTCGAGCGGCGAGGATCGCCTTGGGCACAGACAATGGCGTTGGTCGGACCTGATGTTCGCGGGCGGAACCCGTCTGGCCGGATCGCGCCGGAACTAGCGCGTCTCGGCGGCGCGCAGGATGAAGCCGAGGATTTCGGCCACCGCCCGATAGAGCGCCTCGGGAATTTCCTCGTCGAGCTCGATGGTCGACAGGGCCTGGGCCAGGGCCGGATTCTCCTCGATCGGCACGCCGTGCTCGCGGGCCGTCTCGATGATCTTGTCGCCCACCCAGCCGCGGCCGGTGGCGACGACGCGCGGGGCGTGCGGCTCGTCATATTGCAGGGCGACGGCGATGCGCGTCCCCGTACGTCCGATAGCGCCGCTCATGTGGCCTGGTCCAGGAACTGGCCGGGCGCGGCGGCGACGGTGAGCGGCTGGCCAACGTGGAAGGCGACCTCGGGCTCCAGCGCGGCTTCGCGCAGGGCGGCGTCCAGGCGGGCTTCGCCGCCGCGCAGACGGGCCATGCTGGCGGGGCGTTCAGCCCAGAGCGAGACGCGCGCCGTGTCACCGGTCAGAGCGACCTGGGCGTGAACCGGGCCCATGGGCTCGACATCCAGTGAAAAGCGGGCGCGCCAGGTGCGGCCTGAGCCTCGTCCGCCGCCCTCCCCGCCCAAGCCGCCGCCGTCGCGGCTGATCTCGAACTGGGCGACGGCCGGGCCTTGAGGCGTCTGAAACGGCATGTCGAACACCCATCGCGCGCCCGGATCCTCGACGGGTCGGCTGATGGCGGGAGCCGGGTCGGGTAGCGAGGCGATCTGCAACAGTTCCGTCCGTGCCAAGGCCGCGCCGCTCTCGGAAAGCAGGCGCTGGCCGATGAGGCGGGGATCGGCCCCCAGCGGCAGGTTCGACTGGGCGGCGGCCTGGGCATGAGTCGGCGCCCCCGGATAGGGCGGTGGAACGCCAGATGGCGTGTGCTGGACGGCGGCGCCGTAGGCGCCGGCCAGCGCGGCCTGCATCGGACGCGGCGTCGCCAGCGGCGGCCCCAGGGGTAGAGCGAAGTCGCCTTCGACGATGGCGCCGAAAGCCGGCAGCGGCGGTTCGAGACGAGCCATGGGCGGCGGCGTCATCGCGCGCTGCCAGGCCGGGCGGAGGTCGGGCGCCGCCGACGGGCTGGCAAACACTTCCGGATCAAGCGCGACCTTATCCGGCGCGGCGCCCTGCATCGAGATCTTCGCGGCGAGCGCTTGAGGCGTTCCCCTGTCGGCCATTTGCGCGGCGGCGGTCGCGGCGGTCGCCGCAGGGTTTGAGGCGGACGTCGCGGCCTGGGCCGAGGCCGGCGGCAGTGTGTCCACCCAGGTCTTCACCACCTCGCGAAACACCAGCAGGGCCGCCTTCATGTCGCTGTTGGGCGTCGGGGTGGGGATGGGACGGGGCGGCGCGGTCAGGGTGCCCGTGGGCGGGCGCTGGAGGGCGTCTTGCGGCGCGGCGGCGGCCAGGCGGGCTTCGAGAAACAGGCCCGAGCGCTGCAGGGCCTGGCGAATTTCCGGCCCGCTGATCTGGCCGTCCATCTGGGCGCCCAAGGCCATTACCTGGGCGATCGCCGCCTTGACCGGCGCGGGCACGTTCGGATCGGCGGCGGCCTGGGTCATGTCGGCCATCAGCGGCGCCAGGCCGCCCTGGCGCGCGGCGGCGCGACCGGCGGCCAAGCTGACGGCGCGGGCCGGCGTATCGGGCGCGGTGACCAGACTGGCGGCGGCGCGCGCCTCGGCGGCCTTGGCGCGCTCGAGTTCGCCGTCACCCACGGTGTCCGTAGCGCCGGGGTCGGCCACTTCCGAGTGGCCCTGGCCGATCATCGCGCCGAGGGTTTCGGTGGTCTGGAGGATCGCCGCGCGCGCCAGCGCGTCGCCGCTCGGCTCACCCCGGTTGACCAAGGTGGGCGGCGTGAGCGGCGTCAGGGGGGCGATCGCGGAGATCGGCACGCAACACTCCAGACCCGGCAGCGGCAAACACCGGTCATTCCAACCTAATAGAGAGCCATGAAGCGGGTCTTAAAGGCTTGCTTAACGCAGGCAGCCGAGATTGCGCTCCTGCTCGGAGTTCCAGGTTTGACGCTCTCCATCCCCTCCACGGCCTGGACCGACGTCACGGCGCATCGGCGGCGTGATCTGCTGTCGATCGTGCCGATGTCGCTGCTGGCGGCGGTGGGATCGACGGTGTGGCTGGAGCCGCCCTTCATCCTGGCCTGGCTGGTGGCGGTCAGTGCCCTGATCGGTCTCAACCACGTTCTAGGACACTGGATCGATCACACGCCCGCGCCGCGCCACAGCCAGGAGTGGCTGCTGTCGGTCGTCACCTTCGTCTATTCCGGTGTGTATGGCCTGCTTCCCCTGGCGATGGTCGTCGACGGCAGCCGCGCAGCGGCAGTGGCCGGCGCGGCGATGTTGGGCGCCGTGGCGCTGAGCAGCACCGCCGAGTTCGCCATCTCGCGCCGGATCGGCGCCGCTTCGCTGCTGGCCGTGCTGCTGACGGCCTTCGCCGCCGTCCTGCGACCCGCCGCCGGGGAGTCGCCGCTGCAGGCCATGATCGCCTTCGTCGCCGCAGCCGCCTTCTTGGCCTATGTGCTTGTGGCGGCGCTGCACCGCGCCGGCGCCGAGCAGCGCCTGGTCGCCGCCTTGGCCAGCGCGCGCGAGAAAGCGGCCGAAGCCGCCGCCGCCAACGCCGCCAAGACGACGTTCCTGGCCACCATGAGCCACGAGATCCGCACGCCCCTTAACGGCGTCCTGGGCATGCTGCAGGTCATGCAGGCCGACGTCCTGACGCCGGCTCAGCGCGAGAGACTGGCGATCGTCCGCAAGTCCGGCGAGGGCCTGACCGCGATCCTCAACGACGTGCTGGACCTGGCGAAAATCGAGGCGGGCCGGCTGGAGATCGAGACGGCGGCCTTCGACCTGCCTGAGCTGATGATCGGCTGTCACCACGCCTTCTCGGTGCTGGCCATCGACAAGGGCCTGCGCTGTACCCTGACCATCGCGCCAGAAGCGCGGGGCCTCTATCACGGCGACGCCCTGCGCCTTCGCCAGGTGATCGGCAACCTGATGTCCAACGCCGTGAAGTTCACCGCCGCGGGCACGATCGATCTTTCGGCCCGACTGAGTGGCGAAACCTTGGAGATCGCGGTCAGCGACACCGGCGTCGGCGTGGCCCCCGACGATCTCGACCGGCTGTTTGGCAAGTTCAGCCAGCTCGACGCGTCCAGCACCCGTCGCCAAGGCGGCACCGGCCTGGGCCTGGCGATCTGCCGCGAGCTATGCGGCCTGCTGGGCGGGTCGATCGGTGTCGCCAGCGCCCTTGACCACGGCTCAACTTTCACCATCGCCCTGCCGGCGGAGAATCTGGCCCCCGGCTCAACGGTCCAGGTCGTGGCCGACACACCGGCGCCGGAAGCCATCCAGCGTTCGCCGCTGCGGGTGCTGGCGGCCGAAGACAACCACGTCAACCAACTGGTGCTGCAGGCCATCCTGCGCCAGGCCGGGATTGAGCCAGACCTGGTCGTCAACGGCGCCCAGGCCGTCGGCGCCTGGCGCGACGGCGACTGGGACATCATCCTGATGGACGTGCGCATGCCGGTGATGGACGGCGTCGCCGCCGTCCAGGAGATCCGACGCCGCGAAGCCGCTGAAGGCCGCCCGCGCACGCCGATCATCGCCCTGACGGCCAACGCCATGAGCCACCAGATCGCGCCCTTGCTGGCCGCCGGCTTCGACGACCATGTCGGCAAGCCGATCGACATCGCCACCCTGTTCGACGCCCTCGACCGGGCCGTGACCGGCAGGACCGAAGCCGAACCGGCCTAGGCGGCCGAAGCGCGCCCTTTCAAGAACGCCAGCAAGGCCGTGGCGGCCGCTTCGGAAGGATCCGGCATGCCGCGCCCCATACGGTCCAGCGCGGCGTGCTGGGCGGCGATCTGGCGGGCGCGCAAGGCCGGGTCGTCCAGACGCTTGCCGACCTCGGCCGCCAGGGCCTCGCCGGTGCAGGCGGTCTGCAGCAGTTCGGGCGCGACGGTGTCGTCAGCGGCGATGTTGAACAGCGTTACCCAGCGCGGCTTGAACAGCATCTTCAACAAGGCAAAGGTCAGATCGCTGGTGACATAGCCCACCACCATCGGCGTTCCGGCCAGGGCCAATTCGGTGGTCACCGTACCGCTGCAGGCCAGGGCGACCGTGGCGGCGACCATGGCGTCGTCCTTCAGACGGTCGTCCTCGATCACATGGGCGCGAAAGGGCCAGGCGGCCACGCGAGCCTTGACGGTATGGGCCACGGTGGAGGCGGCGGGGACCACGACGTGCAGGTCGGGGCGCTGGACCTTAAGGCGTCGCACGGCGTCTTCGAAGGGCGGCATGACCCGTTCGATCTCGGACGGCCGGCTGCCGGGCAGCACCAGCAGGACCTGGTCACCCTCAGCCGCGCCGATGGCTGCGCGCAGCCGGGCGGGGTCGGCGTGGCTGAAATCGTGGACCAGGGCCGAATTGCCGACGAAGATGTTCTCCAGGCCGACGGCGTCGAAGAACGGCTTGTCCATCGGCTGGATGGACAGCAGCAGGTCCACGGCCTTGGCCAGGCCCTTGGCGCGACCGGCGCGATAGGCCCAGACCTGGGGGGCGACATACTTGACCAGCGGCAGCGCGGGGTCCCGCTTGCGCAGCGCCTGGGCGAGCCGAATGTTGAAGCCCCAGCTGTCGATCAGCACCGCCACATCGGGTGTTTCCCGGGCCGCCAGGGCCAAGGTGTCCTTCAGGCGGGCCATGGCGCGGGGATAGGCCTTCAGGCTCTCCACGATTCCCAGGATCGACAGCTGGGCGATGTCGAAAGGGCTCTCGACCCCCTCCTGCGCCATCTTGGCCCCGCCGACCCCGACGAAGCGGACCTTGTCAGCGCCTAGCCGCGACCGCACTGCTCTCGCCAGACCGGCGCCCAGGGCGTCGCCGGAGGCCTCGGCCGCCACCAGCATCACCGTGAAGGGTCGGCTTTCGGCGTTCATGCGTCGACCTTGGGCTCGACTCCGTACACGAAGAGGCCCAGGTCGTTGGCGCAGGCGATGACCTGCTCGCGGTCGATGATCAGCAGCCGCCCTGCCTCACCCACCACCCCGGCCAAGCCCGCGCGCGCGGCCCGCTGCAGGGTGGCGACGCCGATGGCGGGCAAATCGACCTTGGTTTCCTGGATCGGCTTGGGCGTCTTGGCCAGCACGCCGCGCGGACGCTCGGCCCTGCCTCGGATGGCCTCCGGTAGATCCGCCACCCGTCGCAGCATGGCGTCCGTGCCCTCCTGGGCCTCGACGGCCAAGACCAGACCATCGCAGACCACGGCCCCCTGCCCGACATCGAGCGCGCCGATCGCGCGGGCGACGGTCAGGGCGCGATCCATGTCGGCCCGATGCAGGTCGGTGGGCGCATGGCGGCCCAGCGCCCCGAGCGGCAGGGTCATCTCGCCGCGCACCTCATGGGCGCCCTCGACGGCAAAGCCTTCCTTCTCGAACTCGGCCAGCAGCCGGCGCAGCAGGGCGTCGTCGCCCTTGCGCGCGGCGTTGATCAAACCCGGAATCACGGCCAGGCCTCGCAGGTCAGGCTTGATGGCCGCGAAGTCAGGGCGATCGACGACGCCGGCGAAACAGACGGCCTCGCAGCCCTCGGCCCGCAGCGCCTTGAACACCTTGCCAAACTCGCCCAGCCCGACCTCGATGCCCGGATAGCGGGCCAGGCGAGCGTCGGCGAACGACCGCAGGCGCATCACCGCGAACGGACGGTTGGCGGCCTGGCAATGGGCGGCCAGTTCCAGCGGTAGCGACCCTCCGCCGGCAATTAAACCCAGTTTGCGCATGGCGGACCTAGACCTCGCGCTCTGGAAGGCACAGCGGACGGTTGGCGTCGGCCCGGATGAACGAGACGATCTCCATCACCTCGGGCGTGCCGGCATGGGTCTCGGCCACGTCGTCCAGGCGCTCCTGGAAGGTGCCTTCGTCGGCGAACAGCAGGCGATAGGCCGCGCGCAAGGCGTTGATCGCCTCGCGCGTGAAGCCGCGCCGCTTCAGGCCCACCAGGTTCAGGCCCTCGAGATGGGCGTGGTTGCCCCACACCGAGCCGTAGGGAATGACGTCCTTGGTCACCACCCCGCCGCCGCCGACGAACGAATATCGGCCGATGCGGGTGAATTGATGCACGGCGCACAGGCCGCCCATGAACACGAAATCGCCGATCACTACGTGACCGCCCAAGGTGGCGCCGTTGGCCAAGGTCACTCGGTCGCCGACCATGCAGTCATGGGCGACGTGGGCGCCGACCATGTAAAGGCTGTCGGAGCCGACCGTCGTCACCCCGCCCCCGCCGACCGTGCCGGCGTGCATGGTGGCGTGCTCGCGGATGATGTTGCGCTCGCCGATCACCAGGCGGGTGTCCTCGCCCTTGTGCGCCAGATGCTGAGGTGCGCCGCCCAGAACGGCGAAGGGGTAGATCTCTGTGCCGGCGCCGACCTTTGTCGCGCCATCGATCACCACATGCGAAACCAGGCGCACGCCGTCGCCCAGTTGGACCTTGGGCCCGACGGTGCAGAAGGGGCCGATCTCGACGCCCTGCCCCAACTGGGCGCCGGGATCGACGATTGCGGTCGGATGGATCTGGGTCATGCCTTGGGCGTCTCCACCACCATGGCCGCGAACTCGGCCTCGGCGGCCACCTTGTCGCCGACCTTGGCGACGCCCTTGAACTTGAAGATCGTCGAGCGGGAGCGCACGACCTCGACCTCCATGCGGATCACGTCGCCAGGGCGGACGGGATGGCGGAAGCGCGCATTGTCGACCGACATAAAGAAGATGGTCTTGCCGTCGGTGTCGACCTCGAGCGACTTGCTCATCAGCACCGCCCCGGTCTGGGCTAGGGCTTCGATGATCAACACGCCCGGCATCACCGGATTACCGGGGAAGTGCCCTTGGAAGAACGGCTCGTTGATCGTCACGCACTTGATGCCGACGATCGACTTGTGCGCGCGGTAGGTCTCGGCCCGGTCGACCAGCAAAAACGGATAGCGGTGCGGAATCCTGTTCAGGATCTCGGCGATGTCGATATTGGCCAGAACCTCTTCGGCAGGCGGCGCTTCGACGTTGGATTGGCTCATTCTAGCCCCTTGGTTCCCGGCTGCCCGCCTTGCGCGACAGCCATGCGGTTTCTCGGAGCCACCGCTTGAGCGGCCGCGCCGGGAACCCAGTCCATGTTTCCCCGGCCGGGACGTCCTTGAACACCGACGCCGAGGCGCCGATCTGGGCGCCCGAACCGATCGTCAGATGGTCGGCCACGCCGGCCTTGCCGCCGAAGGCGACGCCGTCGCCCACCACCGTGCTGCCGGAAATACCCGTATAGGCGGCGGCGACGCAGTTACGACCGAGCCGGACGTTGTGGGCGACATGGACGAGATTGTCGATCTTGCTGTTCTCGCCGATCGTCGTATCGCCAAAGGCGCCTCGATCCACGCAGCTGTTAGCGCCGATGGTCACGCCGTCCTGCAGGATCACCCTCCCAAGCTGCGGCAGATCGACGACGCCGATCGGGCCACTCGCCGCGCCGAACCCCGCCTCGCCGATCACGGCGCCGGCGTGGACGGCCACCCGGTCGCCGATCATGGCGAAGCCGATGACCGCATTGGCGCCGATCCGGCAGTTCCGGCCAATGCTGACGCCAGGGCCGATCACCACCCCGGGACCTAGGTAGGTCCCTCGACCGATCCGGGCTCCCTGCCCGATCAACACGCCCGGAGCCAACACGACGCCGTCCTCCAGCGCGCTGTCGGGATGGATGGCCGTGGCGTTTTCGAGATGGCGCCGCGGCGCGTGCAGACGGCCAGCCGCAACGGCCCAAGCTGCCTGCGGATGCGAGGTAATCAGCAAGGCCCAACCAGCGGGCGCCAGCGCGGCGTGTTCCAGCTTGAGAAAACAGGCGCACGACGAAAGCCCGCCTAGGTCGGGCAGTCGTTTGGGATCGGAAAGGAAGGTCACGGCCCCCGCGTCGGCGCTCTCGAGAGGCGCGACGTGGCTGATCCGTTGATCGCCGAGGGCGGGGTCGGCCAGCTGAGCACCGCTCAGCCTGGCCAGTTCCGTGAGGGTCGCCGGGCCCAGGTCTTCGAAAAAGCGCGGGTCCGGCATGGGTCCTCTCGGGAGCGGTCCGGGCCTGGGCCCGGACCGATTCGCTTACTTCTTGGTGGGCTGCAGAGCTTGAGCCCCAGGAGCCGCTTGGTCCAGACGTTCGCGATCGAAGGTCAGGGTCTTGATGCGGGCGTCGGTTGCGGTGACCACTGCGCCCGTGATGTCCATGGCCGGATTGACCACAAGCACCGACTCCCGCTCGATCAAGATCGAGCAGGTCTTGGCCTGATAGGCTTGGCGAATGGCCGGCTCCAGTTCCTGATAGACGCGGGCGATCTGCTTCTGCTCGGTCGCTTCGACCTCGCGTTGGCGCTGCTGGCCCTTGCGTTGCCAGGCGTTGGCGCGCACCTGCAGGGCGGCGGCCTGTTGCTCAAGCGCGCTTTGCTCAAGCGTGCCCTTCTTGCCGTCCAGGGCCTTGGCGTCGGTGTCCAGGCTGGTGCGCTCGGCGGTCAGCTCGGCGTTGACCTGCGAGATAATGACCTTCAGGCGGGCGTCGACCGACTTGCCGACCAGCGAAGCGCCGACGGCGCCCTGGCTGGAGAACACGCAGACGCCGGCGATCGGCGCACCGTGGGTGACGGTGGGAGCCGCCGTCGGAGGGGCGGTTTGGGCGAAAGCGCCCGACGCCATGGTGAGCGCGGCGAGGCCCGAAGCGGTCGCGGCGAAGAACTTGGAGGTCATGGTCTTTAGAACCTTGTGGAGGTGGAGAACCGGAAGGTTTCGATTCTGTCGTAGTCTTCTTTAGCGAGAATATGGCTGAAATCGAACCGGATGGGTCCCATGGGCGATTTCCAGTCGATGCTCAGACCCGCCGAGGCCCGAAGGCCCAGGCCGTCCTTGATGAGCGGGTTGAACTTACCGGGCGAGATCTGGCGATCCACGTCGTCAAGCTGGCCCGCCGTACCGAAGTCGGTGAACACCGCGGCCTTGATGCCGTATTGCTCGGGCAACAGGGTTGGGACGGTCAACTCAAACGTGCCGATCGCGTAGAGCTTGGCGCCCAACGAGTTGCTGTTCTGAGACCCGTTCGTGGTGTCGCGCGGGCCGATACCGGCGATCTCGAAGCCGCGGAAGGTGGAACCGCCCTTGTAGTAGCGGTCGTTGATGCGGACGTTGTCGCCGCCCAAGCCTTCGATATAGCCAGCCGAACCGGTTGCGCTGAAGATGAAGTCCTTGTTGAAGCCCCAATACCAGCCGGCGTCGGCGTCGGTCTTAAGATACTTCACGTCACCGCCAAACCCAGCCAGATCCTGGTTCAGGTCGGCGAACCATCCGCGAGTGGGCTGGATCGGGTCGTTGCGCTTGTCGATCCGCAGACCGTAGCCGATCAACGAGGTGACGTAAGCGCCGCGCTGCAGACAAAGGATCTGCGAAACGGAACCGCCGGAGCACAAGCCGTCGGCGACGCTGACCTTGTCCTGACGAAGTTGGTAACGCAGGCTCATCGAGGCGTTCTGGGTCAGTGGAAAGCCGAACCGCAGCGTGCCGCCCGTCGATTGGGTGTCGTACGACGCATAGTTGCTGAGGTCGTAGCGGTACGAATAGAGGTCCAGGCCGGCGCGCAGGTCGCGGCCCAGGAAGCGCGGCTCGGTGAAGCCAAAATCGATTTGCTGGCGCAGTGAGCCCACCGAGATCCGGGCCCGCAGGTTCTGGCCCCGGCCGCGGAAGTTGCGCTGGGTCACGCCGACGTCGAGCACCAGCTTGTCGACCGAGCTGTAGCCGGCGCTGAACGACAGTTCGCCCGTCGGCTGCTCCTCGACCTTGACCCGCAGGGCGGTGCGGTCAGGCGCCGAGCCGGGCAGCTCCTCGATATTGACGTCCTTGAAGAAGCCCAGGCCGCGCATGTTGTTCTTGGAGCGGTCGACCAACACGCGGTTGTAGGCGTCGCCTTCGGCCACTTCCATCTCGCGGCGGACCACATAGTCCAGCGTCTGGGTGTTGCCGACGATGTCGATGCGATCGACATAGACGCGCGGGCCTTCGCGGACCGAGAACACCACGTCGACGGTGTTGGTCTCGCGGTTTGGCACATAGCGGGGACGCACGTCCACGAAGGCGAACCCGGCCGCGCCGGCGGCGAAGGTCAGGGCGTCGGTGGCCTGCTCGATGCGCTCGTCTTCATACAGCTGGCCGGTGCGGATTGGCAGGATCTGGGCCAACAGGTTGCCGTCAAGCTTCTTCAGCTCGGTTTCGACGGTGACCTTGCCGAACTTGTACTTGGGCCCTTCGTCGATCGTGTAGGTGACCGCGAAACCGTTCTTGTCGGTGGCCAACTCGGCGACCGAAGCCACGACGCGGAAGTCGAAAAAGCCGCGGTTGCGGTAGTGCTTGCGCAGCTGCTCGCGATCGTACTCGATGCGGTCGGGGTCATAGTTGTCGTTGCTGGTCAGGAACTTGTACCAGTGCGACTCCTTTGTCACGATCACGTCGCGCAGATCGTTGTCCGAGAATTCGCTATTGCCCAGGAAGTTGACGCCCAGGACGCCGCTCTTGGGGCCTTCGTTGATCTCGAACACCAGGTCGACGCGCTTTTGCGGCAGTTCCACCACCTTGGGCGTCACGGTCGCCGAGATGCGGCCCGAACGACGATAGAGCTCGATGATCCGCTGGACGTCGGCCTGAACCTTGGAGCGAGTGAAGATGCCGCGCGGACGGATCTGCACCTCGTCCTTGAGCTTGTCTTCCTTGAGCGCCGAATTGCCCTCAAAGACCACTTGGTTGATGATCGGATTCTCGACGACCTTGACGATCAGGTCGCCGCCCTGCAGCTCGATCTTCACGTCGGCGAACAGGTCGGTCCGGGCCAGGGTCTTCAGCGCCAGGTCGAGGCGTTGCGGATCCACGGTCTCGCCCGGCTGGATCGGCAGGTAGGACAGCACAGTCCCCTGCTCGATTCGCTCGTTGCCCTGCACCACGATGCGCTGCACCACGCCCGTCGTCTGGGCTTGGGCGAAGGCGGCCTGCGGCGCGGTCAGCGCCGTTGAACCGAGAAGAAGCGCAACGCCGGTGGCGAACGCGGCGCTATGGGCACGAATTTTGCTCATGGGACCAATCATGGACGGAAGGCGGCTGCTCAAGAGAACAAACCGCCGAAGAATTTAAACACGCTCAAACGCTGCAGATCATTCCAGGTCGCGAACAACATGAAACCCAGCAACAGTGCAAGACCAACCCGATATCCGGCCGCTTGCAGCCTCGCCCCTAGCGGCCGGCTGGCGACCGCTTCGTAGGCGTAGAACAGCAGATGGCCGCCGTCCAGAACGGGGATCGGCAGAAGATTCATGAAGCCGACGCTGACTGAGATCAGGGCCGAGAGGCTGAGCAGGGCGACCGAGGCGCCCAGCAGCATCGTCGGCAGGTCGGTGCCGTTGGCCGCGCCCGCCTGGGCGACCTGGCCGGAGGTCTTGGCGATTCCCAGCGGGCCGCCGATCTGATCGGCGGACACCTGACCGCTGATCATCCGCCCCAGATAAAAGACCGTGGTGTCGAGCACATCCCAGGTGCGGGTCACGCCTACGCCGAGAGCCTGGACCGGCGTGTAGCGGATCCGTTCGATATATTGCCTCGGCAGCAGCCGGCTCAGTCCCAGCATGAGGCGGCGTTCCGGCTTGCCGCTGGCTGTGGGCGCTTCATCCATCGCCGGCGTGGCGATCAACTGGATCGTTTGACCCCCTCGATAGACGTCGAACCTGATTGGCTGAGCGCCACGCTTCTTCACATAGGCCGTCAGGTCCTCGAAGCTGTTGATCGGCACGCCGTCGGCGCGCTGCACCACGTCACCGCGCTTGAAACCGGCGAGGTGGCCCGCGCCA
Source organism: Caulobacter sp. DWR2-3-1b2 (assembly GCF_049896345.1). Lineage (NCBI taxonomy): Bacteria > Pseudomonadati > Pseudomonadota > Alphaproteobacteria > Caulobacterales > Caulobacteraceae > Caulobacter > Caulobacter sp. DWR2-3-1b2. Next base: position 28,937 of record NZ_JAFCUC010000003.1, read on the forward strand.
TGAGGTTTCACTTCATCGACGACATAAGGAACGCCAAAGCCGAGAACGCCGCCCTTTTGGCTACCGCCGAGGCCGTCGGAAATGTCCAGCAGAGCCGGCGTGGCCGTCAGATCAATTTCTTGCGTTCCACGTCGCACTTCGAACTGAATCGGCACATCGCTACGCAGCATGGCGTAGCGGTCCAGGTCCTCGAAACTCTTCATCTTGCGGCCGTTGGCCGAGAGGATGACGTCGCCCTGGACAAAACCCGCCTGGGCCGCCGGGCTACCGGCGTTCACACCCGTGACGATCGGTCTACGCACCACTTCGCCAAACACGCCCGCCAGAAAGGCGAACAGCACGATGGCGAGGATGAAATTGGCGACCGGTCCTGCCGCGACCACGATCGCGCGCTGCCAGAGCGGCTTGAAATGGAAATAGCGCGCGACGGCTTCCTTGCCCTCGCGCTGCTCGATCTCGGCGCGCATGGCCTTCAAGTCGTTCTGGTCGGGCACACTGGCTACGTTCTCGTCGCCAGAAAAGCGGACATAGCCACCAAGCGGCAACCAGCCCAGTTGCCATTGCACGCCAGCCTTGTCGCGCCAGGCGGCGACGGGCTTACCGAAGCCGATCGCGAATCGGTCGATCGCCACGCCGCAGGCCTTGGCTGCCCAGAAGTGGCCAAGCTCGTGCACGGTCACGACCAACAGGATCACCAGTGGAAAGGCGATCAAGTAGGACGCAGCGGACTGGATGAAGCCGAGCATGATCGGGATTTTCTTCTCGTCTTCAGTTTGAACGGCGAACTTGGCCGACAACCTCGGCCGCAATGCGGCGGGCCGACGCGTCAGTCATCATTGCGCTGTCGAGGGCGTCGTCGTCGCTCACGGCCAGGTCGCCCCGGCCGTTCATGCGTTCCAGTGTCCCCGCCACCGCGCTGGCAATATCCAGAAAGCCGATCTGGCGGTCAAGGAAGGCCGCGACAGCGACCTCATTGGCCGCGTTCATCGCCGCCGGCGCGCCGCCGCCCAGGCGCAGGGCCTCGCGGGCGATGGCGATCGACGGGAAGCGCTCCAGGTCAGGTTCTTCGAAGGTCAGTTGGCCGTAGGCGGCCAGGTCCAGAGGCTTTGCGGGCCAGGACAGGCGCTGGGGCCAGGAAAAGGCGCAGGAGATCGGGCTGCGCATGTCCGGCGGCCCCATCTGGGCCAGGGTCGATCCGTCGGTGTATTCGACCAGACTGTGGATCACCGACTGCGGGTGGATCACCACGTCGATGCGCTCCTGCGGCGTGTCGAACAGGTAGGACGCCTCGATCATCTCGAGGCCCTTGTTCATCATCGTCGCGGAATCGACCGAAATCTTCGCGCCCATCGACCAGTTGGGGTGGGCGATCGCCTGTTCGGGCGTGGCCTTGGCCATGGCCGCCTTATCCCAAGTGCGGAACGGGCCGCCGGAGGCGGTCAGGATCAGACGCGCCACCCGGTCCAGGCAATCGCGCTGCAGCACCTGGAAGATCGCCGAATGCTCCGAATCGACCGGGATCACCGATCCGCCGGCCGCGTGGGCGATGCGCAACAGGGACGGACCGGCGCAGACCAGGCTTTCCTTGTTGGCCAAAGCGATGACCGCCCCAGTGCGGGCTGCGGCCAGGGTCGGCGCCAGGCCCGCCGCGCCGACAATGGCCGACATCACCCAATCCGCGCCCATGGCGGCGGCTTCCGAAACGGCGGCGGCGCCGGCTGCGGCCTCGACGCCCGAGCCGGCCAGGCGCTCACGCAGTTCCAGCAGCAGGCGCTCGTCGTCGATGACCGCAATCCTGGGCTTCCAGCGCAGCGCCTGCTCGGCCAGCTTGGCGACATTGCGTCCTGCCGTCAGGGCCAGGATCTCGACCTCGACACCCGCCTGATCGAACAGGTCCAGGGTCGAAACGCCGATGGAGCCCGTCGAACCCAGCACCACGACCTTGCGGGCCGCGATCGCGTTCACAAGGGTCAAGGCAACCATCCCCACTGGTCGAGCAGTCGCGCGCCGGCGACCACGATCGCCGCGAACATCAAGCCATCCACCCGGTCGAGCATGCCGCCATGGCCGGGGATCAGGTCGCCGGAGTCCTTCACGCCGAACCGGCGCTTGAGCATCGATTCCCATAGGTCGCCGGCCATGGTGGCCAAGCCACCCAAGAACCCCACCGCCGCCGCAACGGGCCACGACAGGTCGAGGTCCGGCAGGGCCGGCAGCGCGTGCGTCAGAGCCACGATGCCGATCGCGCCGAGCGCCGCCGCGACAAGTCCACCGAAGAACCCCGACCAGGTCTTGTTCGGCGAATAGCGCGGCCACAGCTTGGGGCCCTTGAAGATGCTGCCGGTCACGAAGGCGAAGATGTCGGCGAACCAGGTTGCCGTGAACAGCAGTAGGGTCCAGCTAAGCCCGACGGCTTGGTCGACAGGGTTTTGTCGCAACCAGATCAGGGCGATGACCGAAGGGGCGATATAGATAACGCCATAGGCCGCATCGGCCCGACGCTCGAGCGCGCCCCGGGCCATCAGGGCCGCGGCGATGGCCCCAATGATCACGACGGGCCAGGTGATGTAGTAGTGGCCTTGGAAGGCGACGATTACCGAGATCGCCGACGCCGCGCCAATCGCCACCGCGACACCGAGCGCGGCGCGCTTGGCGCTCATCTCGGCCCACTCACGCGCCAGCAGGGCGACGCCGACCAGGACCAGGGCCAGGAACCAGACGTCCCCAAACCAGACGGCGGCCACGACCGTCGGCACCAGCACCGTGGCCGAAGCGACACGGATTCGCAGGTTACCCCAGTTGAAACGCTTAGCCGGCGACGGCGACGTCATCGACGGCAATACCTCCATAGCGCCGATCGCGACCGCGATATTCCGTCAACGCGGCGGCGAGGTGTTCGGGCCCATAGTCCGGCCAAAGAACATCCTGATACACCAGTTCGGCGTAAGCGCATTCCCACAGCAGGAAATTCGAGATTCGTTGTTCGCCGCTGGTCCGCACGATCAGGTCCGGCGCGGGGGCGTTAGCGGTGGAAAGCCGTTGCTCGAACATGGCCTCGTCCAAGTCGGCGGCCCGGGCCTCGCCGCGCTCGACGGCCAGGGCGAAGGCGCGCGCGGCGTCGGTGATGTCGGCGCGGCCGCCGTAGTTGAAGGCGACCTGCAGCAGAAAACTGTTGTTCTGGGCCGTGCGGCGTTCGGCGCGGTCGATCACGTCCAGCACGTCGGCCGCCAGTCCCGTGCGACGGCCAATGATGCGCACCCGCACGCCTTCGCGCGCCAGCCGGTCAAGGTCGGATTCCAGATAGGCCTTCAACAGGCCCATCAGCTCGGACACCTCCTGCGGCGGCCGGCTCCAATTTTCGGTGGAGAAGCCGAACACCGTCAGCACGCCCACGCCCAAGGCGCCGGCGCCCTCGACGGTGCGCTTTAGAGCGTTGACGCCAGCCCTGTGGCCCAGGACGCGTGGCAGATTACGCCGCTTCGCCCACCGGCCATTGCCGTCCATGATAATGGCCACATGCAGCGACGGCGTCGACTTGGCGCCCCCGGCGCGTATCGACACGTTCTGCAGGCCGGTCGTCGGCGCCATGCGCTTCAGCCTTCCCTCATCGCCTCTCACAACTTAGGTCGATGCCTAAACCTGCATGATCTCTTGTTCTTTGTTTTTCAAGGCCTCGTCGATCCGCTTGATGGCCTCGTCGGTCATCTTTTGGACCTCGGTTTCCATCTTTTTCAGCTCGTCCTCGCTGATGACGCTGGCCTTCTCGGCCTTCTTCAGGTCGTCGTTGGCGTCGCGGCGAATGTTGCGCACGGCCACCTTCTGGGCCTCGGCGTATTTGCCGGCGATCTTAGACAGATCCTTGCGGCGCTCTTCGGTCAGCGGCGGGATCGGGATGCGGAGGTTGTTGCCCTCCATGACCGGGTTCAGGCCCAGATCGGAGTTGCGGATGGCCTTTTCGACGGCGCCGACGACACCCTTGTCCCAGACGTTGACATTGATCTGGCGCGGCTCGGGCACGCTGATCGAAGCCACGGTGTTGAGCTGAACCATCGAGCCGTAGGCGCTGACCATGATCTGGTCGAGCAGGCTTGACGAGGCGCGGCCGGTGCGCAGACCGGCGAAGTCTTCCTTCAACGACACGACCGACTTGTCCATGCGGTCCTTGTAGCGGGGCAGATCGGGTTTTTCGGCGGTGGCCATGGCTTGGGCTCTTTTCGCTGGGAAATTAGGCGGCTTGGCCGGCAGAAACGACGGTGCGCGTCCCCTGGCCCTTGAGGACATCCAGCAGGTTGCCGCGTCCCTTGATCGAGAAGACGATGATCGGAATATTGTTGTCGCGCATCAGCGCCACGGCCGAGGCGTCCATCACCCGCAGGTCCTGGGCCAGCACGTCCATGTAGCTGAGCGTGTCGTAACGCTTGGCGGCCGGGTCCTTCTTGGGATCGGCGCTGTAGATGCCATCGACGCTGGTGCCCTTGAACAGGGCGTCGCACTGCATCTCGGCGGCACGCAGGGCGGCGGCGGTGTCGGTGGTGAAGAACGGGTTGCCGGTGCCGGCGGCGAAGATCACCACCCTGCCCTTCTCCAGGTGCCGCTGAGCGCGGCGACGGATGTAGGGCTCGCAGACCGTGGCCATCGGGATGGCCGACTGCACGCGCGTGGAGACGCCGATCCGCTCAAGCGCGTCCTGCATCGCTAAGGCGTTCATCACCGTGGCCAACATCCCCATATAGTCGGCGCTGGACCGTTCCATGCCCTTGGCCGCCCCCGCCATGCCGCGGAAGATGTTGCCGCCGCCGATCACCAGGCACAGCTCGACGCCGGACTGGACGATCTGGCGGATGTCCTCGGCCACCGCCTCGACGGTCTTGGTGTCGATGCCGTAGGGCGTATCGCCCATCAGCACTTCGCCCGAAACCTTCAGGAGCACGCGGCGGTACGGTTTGTGCGGGGCTTCGGACATGCGGCTGGCTCTTCTTGAGTCGTCGAGACGCAACATAGTGCGCGTTCCGAAAAAGTGGGATCGGTTTTCCGGCTGAAAACCGCCGAGATAGCGTGCAGGACGCAAGCCGCGCGCAAAAAGGGCGCGGCGCGCGTTGAAACGCGCCGCGCCCTTCGGCGATCTGCTCCGCCGTCCAGCCCTGAGGCCAAGCCGGCGGAGAAGGCTTAGGCTTGACCGCCAGCCATGGCTGCGACTTCGGCGGCGAAATCGCCCTCAGGTGCCTTCTCGACGCCTTCACCCAGGGCCAGGCGAACGAAGCCCTTCACGGTGAGCGGCGAGCCCAGTTCCTTGCCGGTCTCGGCGACGAGTTGCTCGACGGTCTGGTCCGGGTTCATGACGAAGGCCTGCTTCAGCAGCACGACTTCCTCCAAGAACTTGCGGATTCGGCCTTCGACCATCTTCTCGACCACGGCCGGGGGCTTGCCCGACTCCAGGGCCTGCTCGGTAAAGATCTGGCGTTCCTTCTCGATCGCGGCCTGGTCCAGATCATCCGGCGACAGCGACAGCGGGGCGGTCGCGGCCACGTGCATGGCGATCTTGCGGCCCAGCTCAAGGATCTTGGCCTGATCACCTTCGCCTTCGATGGCCACCAGCACGCCGATCCGGCCCAGGTCCGGCGCGGTGGCGTTATGGATGTAGGACGACACCGCGCCCTTGGCGACGGTGAAGCGCGCCGAGCGACGCAGCAGCATGTTCTCGCCGATCGTGGCGATCAGGTTGGTCAGCAGGTCCGACACGACGTCGCCTTCGGCGGTCTTGGCCGCAGTGATGGCGTCCACGCCTTCGACATCCAGGCCGACGGCCGCGATTTTGCGTACGGCGTTCTGGAACAGGTCGTTGCGGCCCAGAAAGTCGGTCTCGGCGTTCACCTCGACTGCGGCGGCGGTCATGCCAACGCCGTCATTGCGCACGGCGATGCCCACCAGACCTTCGGCCGCGACGCGGTCGGCCTTCTTGGCGGCCTTGGACAGGCCCTTGGCGCGCAGCCAGTCGATGGACGCATCGACGTCACCGGCGTTTTCGACGAGGGCCTTCTTGCAGTCCATCATGCCGACGCCGGACTTTTCGCGCAGTTCTTTCACCAGCGCAGCGGTCACTTCAGCCATGAATTCCTCCATTGAATATCGGGGCGCTTCCAACCAGCACCGAAACCGGCGCGCGGGGACGCGTGAAACAAACTACGACCGGGCTTGATAGCCCGGTCGCATGTCAGGGGCGCAACAGCCACGCTCCGGTCGAAACCCGAGCGTGGCGGCTGGAAATCAGCTCGCGGCCGGCTCTTCGGCAACGGCTTCGATGGCCTCGGCGGTCGCTTGTTGAGCGGCTTCCGGGGCGGGTTCGACGGCAGCGACTTCAGGCGCGGCGGCGGCTTCAAACGCCGCTTCCTGCTCGGCGACTTCGGCGGCCGGGACTTCCGGAGCGGCGGCGGCTTCAGCCACCGGTTCCGGAGTCAGCTGACGGGCCAGGGTCGGCTCCATCGGGGCTTCCGAGGCGCCCAGATCGACGCCCGACGAGGCTTGGCCGGCGGCCAGGCCGTCGAGGACGGCGTCGGCGATCAGGTCGCAATAAAGCTGCAGAGCGCGGGCGGCGTCGTCATTACCCGGGATCGGATAGGTGATGCCGTCAGGATCGCAGTTGGTGTCGAGAATGGCGACGACCGGGATGTTCAGCTTGCGCGCTTCAAGGATCGCGATCGCTTCCTTGTTGGTGTCGATCACGAACATGATGTCGGGGATGCCGCCCATGTCCTTGATGCCGCCCAGCGACAGCTCCAGCTTGTCGCGTTCGCGGGTCAGCTGCAGCAGTTCTTTCTTGGTGCGGCCCGAGCCTTCGCCGACCATGATGCCTTCGAGTTCGCGCAGACGCGCGATCGAGCCCGAGACGGTGCGCCAGTTGGTCAGGGTGCCGCCGAGCCAGCGGTGATTGACATAGTACTGGGCGCAACGCTTGGCGGCCGTGGCGACCGGGTCGCTGGCTTGACGCTTGGTGCCGACGAACAGCACGCGGCCACCGGCGGCGGCCACTTCACGCACCTTCACCAGGGCTTGGTGCAGGAGCGGGATCGACTGCGACAGGTCGATGATGTGGATGTTCGACCGCGAACCAAAGATGAAACGGTCCATCTTCGGGTTCCAGCGATGCGTCTGGTGGCCGAAGTGGGCGCCAGCTTCCAAGAGCTGACGCATGGAGAATTCGGGAAGCGCCATGATAGGTCTCCTTCTTCCGGTTGAACCTCCGTGGACACCCCCGCTCCGACAATTCGGACCGGGACCGGAACGGTAACGTCGGGATGTCTCCCCTTCGTCGCCGCACGTCCACGTGTGGAATGGCGCGGCAGATAGGCGTGAACGGACCAAAAAGCAAGCCCTTAGGCGGCGGGACGTGCCGCTTGGAGCCGCTGAGCGGCACGCTCATGCCGTCGCCGCGCCCGACTGCGACGCCCTGCGCCGGTAGAGGACGCAGGGCTCGCCCGCGTCGACGACATCGCGCTCGAACGCGAACCCCGCCTTCTCCAGGACCCGGCGCGAGGCGAGGTGCTTGATCATGACGAAGCCAATCAACGACGGCAGGCCTAGCCGCTCCAAACCGTGTTGGACCAGGGCGCGCGTCATTTCGCTTGCATAGCCTTGTCCCCAGGCCTCGCGCGTCATGGCATAGGCGACTTCGATCTCCGGAACGCCCTCGACCGCCAGAGGACGGATGCCGGCCCGGCCCACGAAGGCGCCGTCGGGCGTGCACCAGGCCCATAGCCCAAAGCCGTGGCGGTCCCAATGGGCGAGATTGGCCGCGAGATAGGCCGTGGTCGCCTCGGCCGAACGCGTCCCGCCCAGATAGCGGGAGACCTCCGGATCGAGATGCAGCGCGACGAGGTCGACAAGATGGCGTGGATGCAGCCGCTCGGCGACCAGTCGAGGCGTCGTGAAACCATCCATCGGGCGCGTCCCTCGCATCGAAGAGGCCTGGGCGTCACTGACCCACAAGAGAACCTGATCTGTCCACAAGCAAACCTGGTCGTCATGCGTTTCTGACACAGAGCGGGTGTCCGATAGCCTGGATCTCGTGGCCGAAGATTTTTCGAACCTTTCCGGACGGCCGTAATGGGCAGAGGTGACTCGTGCTCGCGGTTTTTGATCTCGACGGCGCCGTGCTGGACGGGGGTTCTACCGCCGTGTGGCTGTGGCGGCGGGTCCGCCATTCCCCTCTGCGCTGGCTGGCCGCGATGCTGTTCGCTCCGGTCGCCATTCCAATGGTGGTCGCGCCCCGCACCCGTCGCGCCGGGGCCGCGATCCTGCTGTGGACCGCCACGGTCGGCCTGAGCGAGCGCGATCTGCGCCAATCCTGCGCCGATTTCGCAGCCTGCTTCCACGCCGGGACCCTGCCATTCCATTGGCGCGGCCCAGGCCTAGAAACGCTCGACGCCCACCTGGCGCGCGGCGAGGACGTGGTGATCGTCACCGCCGCCCCCATCGTCCTGGCGCGCGCCCTCGTCAATCCGCAGGGCAGGCAGATCATCGTGCTGGGCACCTCGCTCAAGCCCCTGGCCGGCGGCTGGGTCGCCGACGTCCCTTGCCGCAATCAGCGCAAGTGCCAAGCGCTGGCCGACGCCGGCCATGGCAAGCGCTGGGCCTATGCCTATACCGACAGCCTCGACGACCTGCCCCTACTGCGCGGCGGCGATACTCCGATGATCGTCGGCCACGGCAAGGCCGCCCAGCACCGCCTCAGCCGCGCGCGCCTGCCCAACGGCCGCGCCTCGGCTTGGTAGGCGCGGTTTCCCGGACTCTCAGCGCGCCTTGCCGTCGAATTGGTGCAGCTTCAACGCGAAAACGTCCAAGTCGTCCAGGCAGCGGACGTTGATCGCGGCGATCTTCGCGCCGTCCGGCCCGACGCCCCGGCCAAAGGACTCGATGCCGCAGGTCTCGCAAAACAGATGCGAGACCTTGTGGGTGTTGAACCGGAACTCGCTCATGGCGTCTTCGCCCTCCGGGAGCTCGTACGCGCTGGCCGACGCGAAGGCCAGGATCGAACCCAGCTTGTCGCGCCGCGAGCAGTTGCAGGTGATCAGGTTGTCCAGTTCGAGGTCCACTGCGTAGCGCACCCGCCCGCACTGGCATCCACCCTGGTGTTGGGACATGAACCCTTCTCCCTCCCGGCTACCCAAAGCGCGGCAGCGCCCAACCAACACCCAGGCCTGGACCGCCCTGGATCGCGCGGGCTAGAGCAGTTTTCGAGCGAAGTAGTTCCGGTTCGAATGAAGAAAAATGTGTCAAAACAGAAGACTAGAGCTCACGGCCTGACGCAGTCAGGTCGGGAAATGCTCTAGGCTTCAATCGGCCGGAGTCCTCGGGCAAGATCGAGGCCTGCATCCTGCGCCCTACACACGCGATCCCGACGCAGCCGTCAGTTCGCCTCTGCGCCCCTCCCACCGGTTCGTGCGGACGAGGGCACGGCCGTCTCATCGTTGAAGCTTTCGACCAGCGCGTTCAGCAAGTCCGCCCGCGATCCGATGCCCTCGGCGCTCGCGCGTCCGCGACGTGTCCCGCAAGGTCGGCCAGGATAATGCCCCAAGCCGCCGTCTCCCTTGGCACGCCGTCGCCCGCATAGAGCCCCACCCGCAGGGAGCAATGCAGACCCTGCTCGGCGACCCAGACGCGGACAAGCTCCAGCGCCTCGATGTCGCGAAGCGCCGCTGGCGGAATTCCAAGGCCTTCCATCACGCCCTCAAGCCCTAAAAGCCAAGATCGAGTCGAGGGCGTTTCCCGAATACGGACCACACCGCGATCCCAGAACGGTCCAAAACCGACAACACGCCCGACCCTTCTCGCTCGACGATGCCGGACGCGCTCGACCGCCCGTCCGAGACGACGCCACGACCGTCTTGGTCAGCGCAGGGTCGCATCAAACGTCCTCGAGCAGCGCCACGCCAGGCGCGGTCTTCAGCGCGCCGCGCAGGGCGGCGTCGAGGGTGTAGCGGCCCGGCAGCCTCATCTCGATCTCGCGACCGCCGCCCAGGGCGGCGACCAGGCTGACCTCGCCGCCGCCGCGCTGAGTGAGGGCCGGCTCCAGTCGGCGGCGCAGGGCGTCGATCTCGGTGGCCGAGGGCGACAGGTGCATGCGCAACCCCGCCACCACGTTCTCGATGGCCTTTTCGATCGGTTCGGCGTCGTCGCCAAAGAACCGCACCTCGCCGTCGCGCGCCTTGGCGCGGACCTTGATCGACACCGACCTGCCGGGTTCAAGCACCTCGCGACATTTGCGCAGCGCCTCGGGCGGGAACAGCACCTCATACTCGCCGGTCGGGTCCGACAGCGAGACGAAGGCGAAGCGCTCGCCGTTTTGCGAGGCGCGTTCCTGGCGACGACGCACCACGCCGCACATCCGGAAGGCCTCCATGCCGGCCTCGGCCTGGGGGATCACCTCGGTCAGCATGGCGGTGCGCTTGCGACGCAGCATGCCCACCAAGTCTTCCAGCGGGTGTCCCGTCAGATAAAAGCCGACGGCGGCCAATTCTTCGTCGAGCAGGTCGACCTGGCTCCAGGGCTCGACTTTCTTCAGGCGCGGCCGGCCAGCAGCGGGATCACCGCCGAACAGGGCGTGCTGTCCGCCCTGGCGGTCGGCGGCGATGCTCTGGCCGTGGGCGATCAACACGTCGGACGAGGCCAGGATCTGGGCGCGATTCTTGTGGAACGAGTCGAAGGCCCCCGCCCGCGCCAGGTTCTCGATGGCCCGCTTGTTGACGAGCTTGGGATCGACCCGCTCGACGAAGTCGAAAATGTCGCGGAACGCCCCGCCCTCCTCGCGGATGGCCACCAGATGCTTCATCGCTTCGAGACCGACATTGCGCACGGCGCCCAGAGCGTAGAGCACCTCGCCGGTCTCGACTTCGAAGTCGGCCCCCGAGCGATTGACGTCCGGCGCCCGCACCGTGATGCCAAACCGCCGGGCGTCCTGGTGGAAGACCGCCAGCTTGTCGGTGTTTGATAAGTCGAGGCTCATCGAGGCGGCCAGGAACTCGACGGGCGTGTTGGCCTTCAGCCAGGCGGTCTGGTAGGCAATCAGGGCGTAGGCGGCGGCGTGCGACTTGTTGAAGCCGTAGCCGGCGAACTTGGCCACCAGTTCGAAGATCGAGCCCGACTGTTCTTCCGGGACGTTCTTGTCCTTGGCCCCGGCGACGAAACGGATTTTCTGGAGATCCATCTCCTCCTTCTTCTTCTTGCCCATGGCCCGGCGCAGAAGGTCGGCTTCGCCCAGGCTGTAGCCCGCCAGGATCTGGGCGATCTGCATCACCTGTTCCTGGTAGACGATGACGCCGTAGGTCTCCTTCAGCACCACCTCCAGCGAGGGATGCAGGTTGTCGACCGGCTTGCGGCCAAACTTGCAGTCCACGAAGGTGTCGATGTTGTCCATCGGACCGGGGCGGTACAGCGAGATCAGCGCCGTGATCTCCTCGATCGAACCGCAGCGCATCTTGCGCAGGGTGTCGCGCATGCCCTGGCTTTCCAGCTGGAACACGCCGACCGTCTGGCCGGAGGCAAGCAGCTCGTAGGTCTTGGCGTCGTCGAACGGCAGGCTGGTGAGATCGACGATCTCGCCGCGCTTCTTCAGATGCTTTACCGCGCGATCCAGCACGGTAAGGGTCTTGAGGCCCAGGAAGTCGAACTTCACCAGACCCGCGCTCTCGACCCACTTCATGTTGAACTGGGTAGCCGGCAGGTCCGAGCGGGGATCCTTGTAGAGCGGGGTCAGCTGGGTCAGGGGGCGGTCGCCGATCACCACGCCGGCGGCGTGGGTCGAGGCGTTGCGGAATAGGCCTTCCAGCTGCAGGGCGACGTCCAGGCAGGCCTTGACGGCGCCGTCCTCGTCGCGGGCCTGCTTGAGGCGCGGCTCGATCTCGATGGCCTGGGCCAAGGTCACTGGAGCCGCCGGGTTGTTGGGCACCATCTTGCAAAGCCGGTCGACCAGGCCCAGCGGCAGCTGCATCACCCGGCCGACGTCGCGCAGTACGGCGCGGGCCTGCAGGGAGCCAAAGGTGATGATCTGGGCCACGCGGTCGCGGCCGTATTTTTCCTGGACATAGACGATCACCTCTTCCCGCCGCTCCTGGCAGAAGTCGATGTCGAAGTCGGGCATGGAGACCCGTTCAGGATTGAGGAACCTCTCGAACAGCAGACCAAACCGCAGCGGATCCAGGTCAGTGATGGTCAGCACCCAGGCGACCAGCGAGCCGGCGCCCGAACCCCGCCCAGGCCCCACGGGAATACCCTGGTCCTTGGCCCACTTGATGAAGTCCGACACGATCAGGAAGTAGCCGGGAAAGCCCATCTTGATGATGACGTCGAGTTCGAAATCCAGCCGGTCCCAATAGACCTGTTCCTCGAACGCCAGGGTCAGACCCTCAAGGCGCTTCTTGAGGCCCTCGCGCGCCTGGTGTTTCAGTTCTTCCGGCTCGCTGCGGCCGTCGCCGGTGGGAAAGCTGGGCAGGATCGGATCACGCTTCTGCACCATGAAGGCGCAGCGGCGGGCGATATCCAGGGTGTTGTCGCAGGCTTCCGGCAGGTCGGCGAACAACTTGCGCATATCCTGGGCCGGCTTGAACCAGTGCTCAGGGGTTACCCGCCGACGCTCGTCCTGACCAACGAAGGCGCCGTCGGAAATGCAGAGCAATGCGTCGTGCGCGTCATACATCGCCGGCTTGGCGTAATAGACATCATTGGTGGCGACCAGCGGCGCATCGTGTTCATAGGCCCAATGAACCAGGCCCGGCTCGGCGGCGGCCTGGCGCGGCAGGCCATGGCGTTGCAGCTCGACATAGAACCTGTCGCCGAACACCCGCTGCATCTGCGCCAGCGCGGCCTCGCCCTCGCCGGTCTTGCCCGAGGCGAACAGGGCGTCAACAGGACCGTCCGTGCCGCCCGACAGCAGGATCAACCCCTCAGCGTGCTCAACCACCTTGGTCCAGGGCACGACGGGTTCCGACATCTCGCCGCTTTCCAAATAGGCGATCGACGACAATTCGGAGAGATTGAGATAGCCCCGCTCGTTCTGGACCAGCAAGGTTATGGTTGGTGTGCGCGCCCAGCGCTCGGTCGGACCCGGCCCGACGCCAGACACCGCCAGGGCGCAGCCGATGATCGGTTGGACCCCGTGGTCCTTGGAGTAGACCGAATATTCCAGCGCCCCGAACAGGTTGTTGCGGTCAACCAGCCCCGCCGCCGGCATTCCAGCCGCCGCGGCCAGGCCGGGGATTTTGTCGGCCTTGATGGCGCCCTCGAGCAGCGAATAGGCCGAGCGCACGCGAAGGTGGACGAACCCCTGACCCTCGTTGCCCGACATTTCGCCACCTCACAACGTTACACGACTCAGGACACCAACTGGGCGACCGCGCACATCATCCAGACGAAGCTGGCGACAGATACAAGCGCCAAAGACTCACGTGCGATGCGGACCATGGAACCCTCCTGAGATCGTTGCTTGTTTGTTCTATATTCTACTTTTGTTCTTGTCCGCAAGAGGCCGCGTTCGATTGTGAGCTTTTTTGTCGCGGCCTCTGCGATGGTCGGTCGCGGGCTTCGTTTCGGCTGGATTTGACGCCGAGATCGGCTCAGATCGCCGCATGCGCCTGATCATCGACACCGACACCGCCGGAGACGACGTCTTCTCCCTGATGCTCGCCCTGCGCCGGCCAGGTGTCAGCGTCGAGGCCATCACCATCGCCCACGGCAATGCGGGCTTCGCGCAGCACGCCGAGAACGCCTTGGCGACGCTGGAAGTGTGCGAGCGCGGCGGCGAGGTTCCCGTCTATCTGGGCGCCCAGCGGCCATTCACGCGCGAGCCCCTGGACGCGGCCTACGTGTTCGGCGCTGACGGCATGAGCGACAGCGACTTTCCGAAAGCCGTGCAACGTCCCTCCCCTGGCCACGCCACCGACGAGATCGTGCGGCGGGTCATGGAAGCGCCGGGTCAAATCACCCTGATCGCCCAGGCCGCCTTGACCAACATCGCCCTGGCCTATCTCCGCGAGCCGCGCATCGCCCAGGCCGTCAAGCACCTGTGGATCATGGGCGGAACCGACAACGGCGTGGGCAATGTCACGCCGGCGGCCGAGTACAACCTCTATGTCGATCCCGAAGCGGCCAAGATCGTGATCAATGCCGGCTTTCCGATGAGCATTGTCACCTGGACGGAAACCCTGCGCGACGGCCTGCTGACCCTGGATCAATTGGCGGCGCTGGACGCGCTGGGTACGCCGCGCGCGGCGTTCTTCACCAAGGTCAACGAAACCTCCCTGGCCTTCGCGCGGGAGACCCAGCACCTGGACGGCAGCCTGCACCCCGACGCCCTGACCTGCGCCCTGGCCTTGGATGAGACCTTGATCCTGGACTCGGAAATGGCCGTGGTCGATGTCGAGACAATCGGCGAATTGACGCGTGGCTATCTCAGCGTCTCGAACGCCATCCTGCCCGACATCGAGCTCGCCGATCCGGCCTTACGCCGCCGTGCGCCCAACGCCCGGGTGATCAAGCGGATCGATCAAGCGGGCTTCTACGCGGCGATGCGGAGCGCCTTGCTTTGACCCGCAACGCCTAGAAGGTCTGCGGAACCAGGTGGCCGTCCTTCAGGGCGAAGACCCGGTCCATGTAGCGGGCCAGCTCCATGTTGTGAGTGGCGATCAGGGCCGCGACGCCTCGCTGACGGGCCTGCTCGTAGAGCGCCTGGAACACCGCCGCCGAATTGGCCGGGTCGAGATTGCCGGTCGGCTCGTCGGCCAGCAGGAGCTTGGGGCTGTTGGCCAGCGCGCGGGCGATCGCCACCCGCTGCTGCTCGCCGCCGGACAGTTGGCCCGGCTGGTGGTCGAGCCGCTGGGCCAAGCCCAACTGAGTGAGCATCTCCGTGGCGCTCGACCGGGCCTCGGCCTTGCTTCGGCCGGCGATCATCGCCGGCATGGCGACGTTGTCCATCGCGCTGAACTCGGGCAGCAGGTGGTGGAACTGATAAATGAACCCGACGGTCGTCAACCGAACCTGAGTGCGCTGGCGTTCCGACAGTTTGGAGCAATCGCGACCGTCCAAGGCGATCAGACCGGCGTCGGGCCGCTCCAGCAGACCGGCGGCGTGCAGCAATGACGATTTGCCCGAGCCCGACGGTCCGATCAGTCCGACCACTTCGCCGGGATAGACATCCAGATCAACGCCGCGCAGCACGCTGAGCGACCCCGCCTCGGTGACATAGGTGCGCTCGACGCCGCGCAGGGCCAGGATAGGGCTGGTCGCCGGGCTATTCATAACGCAGGGCCTCAACGGGATCGATACGCGAGGCGCTGATGGCCGGCAGCAGGGTGGCGAGGATGCTCAAGGCGGTGGATATGCCGACGATGACGCCGACTTCGCTCCAGTCGATCTTGGCCGGGATATGGGCCAGGAAATAGATGTCGGCGCTGAACACCGCCGCGCCCGTGACCCATTCGACAAAGTTCTGAATGGCGGTGATGTTGGCGCAGAAAAGCACGCCCAGCAGCAGACCCGCCAGGGTGCCGGCCAGGCCAATCGAGGCGCCGGCCATCATGAAGATCCGCAGGATCGCGCCTTGGCTGGCCCCGATGGTCCGCAGGATGGCGATGTCGCGGCCCTTGTTCTTCACCAGCATGACCAGGGCCGAGATGATGTTGAGCGTGGCGATGGCGACGACGATGAACAGGATCAGCCGCATCACCTTGCGTTCAATCTGCAAAGCGTTGAAATAGCTGGAGTTCTTGTCCATCCAATCCTGGACGAAGGCGCCGGGACCGCTGGCCTGCTCGATGATCGGCTTGATCTGCTTGGCCTTGTCCGGGTCGCTGACCTTGATCTCCACGTAGTCGATGGAGGTGTCGCGGCCAAAGAACAGCTGAGCCTGGGGCAGCGCCATATAGACGAAGCTCTCGTCGAACTGGCTCATGCCGACGCTGAAGATCCCGCCAACAGTATAGTCCTTCTCGCGGGTCGAGGTCCCAAAAGCGGTGGCGGGGCCGGACGGCGAAATCAGGGTGATGGCGTCGCCGACCGAGAGGCCAAGGTTGCGGGCCATGCGGTCGCCGATCAGCACGATGTCGCCGCCATAGTCGCCGTCGCCGAACCCGGCCAGCGAGCCGCGCTTGATGTTGGTGGCGATCATCTTCATGCCGCGAAGGTCTTCGGGCGTGACACCCCGGACGATCGCGCCCGACACTTGGCTGGGGCCGATGACCATGGCCTGGGCCTCGACCATCGGCGCGGCCTGGGTCACACCGGGCACGGCCTTGATTCGGTTGATAACGCCGGCGCGGTCGGGACCGTTCAGCAGCGGCCCTTGGGCGTAGACGTGGCCATTGAAGCCCAATAGCCGGCCCAGCAGCTCGGCTCGGAAGCCGTTCATTACGCTCATCACGGTAATCAGGGCGAAGACCGCCAGCATCACCGCCGCGAACGAGATGATGGCGATCAGCGCCACGCCGCCGTTCTTGCGCTTGTTGCGCAGGTAGCGCCAGGCGACCGTGCGCTCCCAGGTTCCGAACGGACCGGCGCCGATAGCCATCAGGCGGCCTTGCCCGAAAGTCGGGCGATGACCTCGGCCAGCGGCGCGGTCTGGCGCTCGCCGGTCTTGCGGTTCTTGATCTCGACCACGCCGTCGGCGATCCCCTTGGGGCCGACGATCATCTGCCAGGGCACGCCGATCAGGTCCATGGACGCGAACTTGCCGCCGCCGCGGGCGTCGGTGTCGTCGTAGAGCACGGCCTTGCCCGCCAGGGTCAAAGCCTTGTAGGCGCTCTCGCAGGCCTCGTCGCAGGCGGCGTCGCCGACCCGCAGGCTGATGATCCCGACGTCGAACGGGGCCACGGATTCCGGCCAGATGATCCCGGCATCGTCGTGGCTGGCCTCTATAATCGCGCCCAGCAGACGCGAGACGCCGACGCCATAGCTGCCCATCTGCACGGGCGTGTCCTTGCCGTCTGGACCCGCCACGAAGGCCTTCATCGGCTCGGAGTACTTGGTCCCGAACGAGAAGATGTGGCCCACCTCGATGCCACGCGCCGACAGGCGATCGCCCTCGGGAATCTGGGCGAAGGCCTCGGCGTCGTGCATTTCCTCGGTGGCCGCGTAGAGCGCGGTGCGCTGGTCGACCAGCGGCTGTAGGTCGCCATACCAATCGACGTCGATGCCCGGCGCGCCCATCTCGACCAGGTCCTTGTGGCAGAAGACCTCGCTCTCGCCGGTGTCGGCCAGGACGATAAACTCGTGGCTCAGGTCGCCGCCGATCGGACCGGTGTCGGCGCGCATCGGCACGGCCTTCAGGCCCATGCGGTCGAACAGGTTCAGATAGGCCACGAACATCCGGTTGTAGGACTTGCGCGCGCCCTCGGCGTCGAGGTCGAAGCTGTAGGCGTCCTTCATCAGAAACTCGCGGCCGCGCATCACGCCAAAGCGCGGGCGGGTCTCGTCGCGGAACTTCCATTGCACATGGTAGAGGTTTTTGGGCAGGTCCTTGTAACTGCGCACCGAACCGCGGAAGATTTCGGTGATCATCTCCTCGTTCGTCGGGCCGTAGAGCAGTTCTCGATCATGGCGATCGACGATCCGCAGCATTTCGGGGCCGTAGGCGTCGTAGCGGCCGCTCTCGCGCCACAGGTCGGCCAATTGCAGGGTGGGCATCAGCAGTTCGATGGCTCCGGCCCGGTCCATTTCCTCGCGAACGATCTGCTCGATGTTCCGGAGCACCCGCAGACCCAACGGCAGCCAGGCATAGATGCCGGCCGCCTCCTGTCGGATCATCCCCGCACGCAGCATCAACTGGTGCGAGACGATCTTGGCGTCGGCAGGGGACTCTTTCAGAATGGGCAGGAAATAGCGCGAAAGGCGCATGGACGAGACGTCTCCGGGGAATTCGAGGCGTTGAGATAGCCGCTTGGGCGTCAGCTTGGCAACGCGCGCGGCGAAAAGATGACCTTCCCACGCCAGCGAAATGAAAAGAAGGCCGCGCGGTCGCCGCGCGGCCTATCAAGTCATCGTCGGGGAAGACGCCACAGAGCAAGGTCGACAAGCCGACCTCGTGACGCTGAGCTTAGGTGCGAACGGATGTTCGGGGCGCCAGATTGCCTGTTGACTTGGCTACTTGGCGAACTTCGCCCACGGATTGGGCGAACGCCGGTAAAATTATCGCACGCCGCTCAAGGCTTGGGCGCCGCTTCGGTCGCGAGCGGCGATCAATAGGTAGCAGGCAACGCTGGCAGGGTGATCAGGTGGAAATGGATCACCAGCAGCAAGCCCGCCATCACGATAGCCGAAACCCAGGTGGTGGTGATGAACTTGCGCTTCAGGTTCGGATTGACCGGGGCGCCGGGATCGGCCCCCGGCGGCGGCTCGATGCCCATCTCCTTGAAGGTGCGATTGCCCAGCGGCAGCACGGCGAACAGGGTGGTCCACCAGATGGTCAGATAGACGGCGATGCAGGTGACGGGACCCATCAGTGGGCTTCCTTGGGGGTTTCCATGAGCTCGACCAGCAGGCCGCCCATGTCCTTGGGGTGAACGAAGATGATCAGCGTACCGTGCGCCCCGATGCGAGGCTCGCCCAGCACGGTGGCGCCCTTGGCGACCAGGCTGTCGCGGGCCTCGTAGATGTCCTCGACCTCGAAGCAGATGTGATGCTGGCCGCCCTTGGGGTTCTTGGCCAGGAAGCCATGGATCGGCGAGGCTTCGCCATAGGGCTCGATCAGCTCGATCTGGCTGTTGGGCAGGTTGACGAAACACACCCACACGCCCTGTTCGGGCATGGCCCACTTCTCGGTGTGCGAGGTCGCGCCCAGCAGGTCGCGATACATCTTTACCGAGTCGTCAATAGACGGCGTGGCGACGCCGACGTGGTTGAGCTTGCCGATCATGTCCGTTCCCGCGTGTTCTTCCGATTGGCGGCAGGCCTAACACCGATGCCGCGGCGCGAAAAGGGCGGCAGTTCAGCGCGCTGGCGCAGGCTGCATGAGCCAATGAAAGCGGACCGGCAATACCTGGATTAGCAACATCCCGGCCAAAAAACCGCCGAGATGGGCTTGCCAGGCGACGCCGATGATACCCACGCCCGAAGCCAGGCCGTAGGCCGCGCCCAGGCCGACGACGAGCAGGTTCGAAATAATCGCCGATCCGATCTGGCGCAGAACCGAACTGGAAAATATCGGCGCCAGTCGCACCTCTCCCGGACCGGCCAACCGAGCGACGGCGCCCCAGAGGCCAAAGATCGCGCCTGACGCCCCGATCGCCGCGCCATTGGGCGGCGCGATCAACACGAAGACGGCGCCGCCGACGAGGCCGCAGATCAAATAGAAGACCAGAAAGAGCAGGCCGCCGCGCCAATCGCGCCCCAGCCTCTGGGCGATCGCGGGACCCAGGGCGACGAGCGCCGCGCTGTTCATGACGATATGCAGCCAGCCCATATGCAGAAACATGTGAGTTAGGGGCGTCCACCAGAGGCCGTAGGCGAGCCCTTGTTTCGACAAGGCGCCGAGCACGAAGATCGCGTCGCCGTAGCCGAGGGCCTCGCCGATCTGCTGGCCCGCGAAGACCAGCCAGATCAGCGCGGTGATCACCAGTACCGGCCAAGCCTCGAACCACAGCATCGAGGGCCCCCTGCCCCACAGCGTCTCGCGCCGTGGGGTTTCGGTGGCGGGCGGCGTCTGCTCGTCGCTCATCGCGTGGTCACTAGATGCGGAGGACCGTGGTCTCGACCACGGGTTTGCGTTCCCAGATGCGGAAAGCGGCCTTCTTGACGGCCCGCGAGATGGCGCTCTCGATGGCCTCGTCAATTTCGCGCAGGTCGTCCTTCAGGCGCTTGAAGGCGGTTTCGGCCTCTTCCGCCAGATCATCGAGCGCGTCGTCCAGCGGATATTCGGCGTCACCGGCCAGGCCCAGGCCGCGAACCTGCGGACCCGAGACGATGCGGCTCTTGCCGTCCAGCACGACCGAGACGGCCAGCATGCCGTTGAACGCCGCGTGACGGCGCTCGCGCAGGGCGTCGCCGTTCTCCGGCGTCACCACGCCGCCATCGACGTAAAGTCGACCCGACGGCACCTCGTCGATGATCTTGGGATGACCGGGGGCCAGCAGCACCATGTCGCCGTTGCGCGGGCTGACGGCGTGCGGCACTTGCAGGTCCTTGGCGAAGGCGGCGTGCTCGATCAGGTGGCGGCGCTCGCCGTGGGTCGGCACGGCGATGGTCGGCCGGACCCATTCGTACATCTGCTTTAGCTCGTCGCGACACGGGTGGCCGCTGACATGGATGCCGGGCGTGTCGCGTTCGGTGTGCAGGCGCACGCCGCGATCGGCCAGCTTGTTCTGCAGGTTGCGGATCGGAATCTCGTTGCCGGGGATGACCCGCGAGCTGAACACCACGTGGTCGCCCTGCGAAAGCTTGACGTGCGGATGGGTGCCCTCGGCGATCCGCGCGAGCGCGGCGCGCGCCTCGCCCTGGCTGCCGGTGCACAGGAACAGCACTTCGTTGTCGGGCAGGTACTTGGCCTGGTCGTCGGTGATGAACGGCTCCAGGCCCTCCAGCAGGCCGACGTGACGGGCCGCCGCAGCCATGCGGTGCATCGAGCGGCCAGCCAGGCAGACCTTACGGCCGGCGGCCTGGGCGGCGCGGATCACGGTGTCCATACGCGCCACGTTCGAGGCGAAACAGGCGACGGCGACCTTGCCGGTCAGGCCCTTGATCAGCTTGTTCATCGCCACGCGGACGTCGGCTTCGGAACCGGCCACGCCGTCGACGAACACATTGGTGCTATCGCAGACCATGGCCAGCACGCCCTCGTCGCCGAGGCGGCGCAGGGACTCGACGTCGGTGGCTTCGCCCAGCTGCGGGTTGGCGTCGATCTTCCAGTCGCCGGTGTGCAGGATCGTGCCCAGCGGGGTCTTGATCGCCACGCCGTTTGGCTCGGGGATCGAGTGGGTCAGGGTGATCATTTCCAGATGGAATGGACCCAGGTCGAAGCTGCCGCCCAACGGGATTTCGGTGATCGGCACCTGGCCGAGCAGGCCGGCGTCGCGCAGCTTCTCGCGCAGCAGGAAGGCGGTGAAGGGCGTGGCGTAGACCGGCGCCTTGAGGCGCGGCCACAGCCAGTGCACCGCGCCCAGGTGGTCTTCATGGGCGTGGGTCAGGACGATCGCGATGATGTCGTCCTTGTAGGCCTCGATGAATTCGGGATCGGGCAGGATGATTTCGACGCCGGGCGTCGTCTGATCGCCGAAGGTCACGCCCAGGTCGAGGACGATCCATTTGCGGTTATCGGCGGGGCCGTATCCGTACAGGTTAAAGTTCATGCCGATCTCGTTCGAGCCGCCGAGCGGCAGGAAGACGAGTTCGTCTTGGGGGGAAGGCTGGTCGGTATATTTGGTCATGGAGTCTCTAGATGGGTGTTGCGACGATGAATTTCGAGGAGACCACGGATGGTCAGATCTGAATCGAAGTGGTCGATGGTGTCGGTGGCGCCCTCGAACAGCGAGGCGACGCCGCCGGTGGCGACCACGGTCATGAGTTCGGCCCGTTCGGCCTTGATCCGGGCGACCAGGCCCTCGATCAACGAGATATAGCCCCAGAATACGCCCGATTGCATGGCGCTGACCGTGTCCGTGCCGACAATGCGGTTCTTGGCGGGACGCTGGATGGCGATGCGCGGCAGCTTGGCGGCGGCCTCGTGAAGGGCTTGCATGGAAAGATTGATGCCGGGGGCGATGATGCCGCCCTCGAACGCGCCGTCGGCGGCGACGATGTCAAAGGTGGTGGCGGTGCCGCTGTCGATGACGATCAGCGGGCCCGGATAGACCATGTGCGCCCCTACTGCGTTGACCAAGCGGTCGGCGCCGGCCTCGGACGGTTTGTCGATCCGCACATCGACGCCCAGCACGGCGTTCTCGCCGATCACCAGGGGCTCGACGTTGAAATAGCGGCGGCAGAGGTTGCGCAGATTGAAGATCGACTGCGGCACCACGCTGGAGATGATGCAGGCGTCGATGGCTCGGAAGCCCAGGCCCTGCATCGACAGCAACTGAGACAGCCATACAACATATTCGTCCGCCGTGCGCGTGCTCTCGGTGGCGGCGCGCCACTGGGCGATCCATTCGGCCCCATCATGGATGGCGAACATGGTGTTGGTGTTGCCCTGTTCGATGGCCAGCAGCATCAGGCAGCCCCTCCGAAAAAGACGTCGCCGGCGGTGATCCGCCGCAGATGGCCATCGGCCAGACGAAGCCGCAGGGCGCCGTCGCCGTCCAGGCCTTCGGCGACGCCCTCCAGGGTCTCGGCCCCCAGGCGGGCGACGCAGGGCTCGCCCAGGCCATGGGCCCGGGCGGTCCAGGCGTCGGCGATGGCTGGGAAGCCCAGGCGCTGCCAGACGTCATTCCAACGCGCGAAGGCCGCCGCGAGAACCTCGATCGCCTCGGTCGGCTTGGGCGGGGGCGCGAGCATGTGGGCCGGCAAGGCGGTGGCGGGACGCTCGCTCTCCACAGGGCCGCAGGCGAGATTCACACCGACGCCGACCGCAATCCACAGCCCGCCCGCAGGGCGCGCCCCGGACTCTACCAGGATGCCGCTGACCTTCAGACCCGCTAACAACGGATCATTGGGCCATTTGAGGCTGACCAGGCTGGCTGGAACGTAAGCGGCCAGCAGGTCGGCCACGGCCAAGGCGGCGACGAACGAGACCTGGGCGGCTTCAGCCGGCGGCTTGTCGGTCGAGAACAGCAAGGTAGCGGCGAGGTTCCCCTCGCCGGTCTCCCAGGCGCGCCCTCGCCGGCCACGACCGGCGCTCTGGCGCAGGCCGAGCAGCCATACAGGACCCGCCTCCCCCGCTTCCGCGCGGCGTCGGGCCTCGGCATTGGTCGAGTCGATCTCGTCCAGAACAACGACGGGCGCGGGCGAAAGAGCGCCCGTCACGTCACGCGTGGCCAAAGGCCGCCGCGGCGGCCCTGGCGGCGGGGTCCAGCCAGATCAGCGCCACCAGCACGACCGGGAACGAGAACAGCGCCGCGGCGAAGCCGATCGCGCGGGCGGTCGGTTGCGGCTTGTCAACCGCGCCCACGGGAGCGTCAAACCACATCGTCTTGATCAGGCGCAGATAGTAGAAGGCCGCGACCACGCTGCCGACCAGGCCCAACACCGCCGCCCATTGCAGCAGCACGTCGCCCGAGCCCATCGCGGCCTTGAACACGTAGAACTTGGCCCAGAAGCCCGAGAACGGCGGCAGACCCAGGGCGGACAGCGAGAAGGCGGTCATGGCCAGGGCGATGCCCGGACGTTCCTTCACCAGGCCGGCCATGTCCTCGATGGTCTCCATCGGCTTGCCGTCACGCGACAGGGCCTGGAGGCAGGCGAAGAAGCCGGTGACATCGACCATGTAGAGGGTCATGAACATCAGCATCGACTGCAAGCCGGTCTCGCCGCCGGTCGCCACGCCCAGCAGGGCGTAGCCGACATTGGCGATCGAGCTATAGGCCCACAGGCGCTTGAGGTTGTTCTGGGCCAGGCCGGCAAAGGCGCCGACGAAGACCGAGGCCAGGGCGGCGATCACCAGGATCTGGCGCCATTGGGCCACCGAGTCCGGGAAGGCGTCTCCCAGCACGCGGGCGAACATCATCATCGCCGCCAGCTTGGGCGCGGCGGCGAAGAAGCCGACCACCGGGGTGGGGGCGCCCTCATAGACGTCGGGCGTCCACATGTGGAACGGCGCGGCCGAGACCTTGAAGGCCAGGCCGCAGATCAGGAACACCAGGCCAAACAGCAGGCCCACGCCCTCGCCATGCTGCGATACGGCGGCGATGTCGGCGAAGCGGGTGGAACCCGCGAAACCGTAAATGAGCGAAGCGCCGTACAGCAGCAGACCCGACGACAGGGCGCCGAGCACGAAATATTTCAGGCCCGCTTCCGACGACTTGGCGTCGTCGCGGCGGAAGGCCGCCAGCACGTAGAGCGCCAGGGATTGCAGCTCGACGCCGATATAGAGGCTGATCAGGTCGCCGGCCGAGGCGGTGACTCCCATGCCCACGGCGGCCAGAATGATCAGCACGGCATATTCGAACTTCTGGTCGCCGCGCAC
The DNA here is from genome assembly GCF_049896345.1 of Caulobacter sp. DWR2-3-1b2. Taxonomy (NCBI): domain Bacteria; kingdom Pseudomonadati; phylum Pseudomonadota; class Alphaproteobacteria; order Caulobacterales; family Caulobacteraceae; genus Caulobacter; species Caulobacter sp. DWR2-3-1b2. The sequence continues at coordinate 53,031 of NZ_JAFCUC010000003.1, forward strand.
GGCCAGCCAGCGGTCGCCCAGCACGATGGAGATGGCGCTGAACAGATAGATGGCGACCTTGGCGTAAGTGGCCCCGGCGTCGGCGGCATAGACGCCGTTGAAGGCGTGACCATGCGGCCCGACAACGGAGGCCACGGCGGCGGCCAGCAGGGCCAGGACGGCCGCGCTGGTGAACAGCGGCGTGGTCTTGCCCTGGAACGCGCCCCAGACCAGCAGCACCAGGGCCGAGACCCCGAGGATGACTTCGGGAAGAACCAGCGAGAAGTTGTCGGCGAACGTCATGATGTCCCTCACCCGCCCACGGCGGCGCGCCAGGCGCCGACGAGCCCGTCGACGGACGACGCGGTCAGGTTGAAGATGAGATTGGGATAAATGCCGAGCACCAGGGTGCCGATGATCAGCGGGGCGAAGATCAGGATCTCGCGCTTGTCGAGGTCGGTGATGGTCTTCAGGTCCGGATTGACGATGTCGCCGAACATCACGCGCCGATAGAGGTTCAGCGCATAGACCGCCGACAGGATCACGCCCATGGTGGCCACCAGAGCCGTCCAGGTCGAGGCTTGGTACGTGCCGGTCATCGTGAGGATTTCGCCGACGAAGCCCGAGGTGCCCGGCAGGCCGACATTGCCCATGGTGAACAGCATGAAGGTCGCGGCGTACCAAGGCATGCGGTTGGTCAGTCCGCCATAAAAGGCGATCTCGCGGGTGTGCATACGGTCATAGACCACGCCGACGCAGAGGAAGAGCGCGCCCGAGATCAGGCCGTGGCTCAGCATCTGGAAGATCGCGCCCTGCTCGCCCTGCACATTGCCCGAGAAAATGCCCATGGTCACGAAGCCCATGTGGGCGACCGACGAATAGGCGATCAGCTTCTTGATGTCGGTCTGACGGAAGGCGACTAGCGAGGTGTAGACGATGGCGATCGCCGACAGGGCGAACACCAGCGGCTGGAACAGCTGCGAGGCGTGGGGGAACATCGGCAGGCTGAAGCGCAGGAAGCCGTAGCCGCCCATCTTCAGCAGGATGCCCGCCAGGATCACCGAACCCGCCGTCGGCGCCTCGACGTGGGCGTCGGGCAGCCAGGTGTGGACCGGCCACATCGGCATCTTGACCGCGAAACTGGCGAAGAAGGCCAGCCACAGCCAGGTCTGCAGCCACGGGGCGAACCTGTAGTGCATCAGCTCCGGGATCGACGATGTGTGGGCGATGGCGATCATCGACAGGATCGCCGCCAGCATCAGCACCGAGCCGAGCAGGGTGTAGAGGAAGAACTTGTAGGCCGCATAGACCCGGCGCTTGCCGCCCCAGATGCCGATGATCAGGAACATCGGAACCAGGCCGCCCTCGAAGAAGAGGTAGAACAGGATCAGGTCCAGGGCGCAGAACACGCCGATCACCAAGGTTTCCAGAACCAGGAAGCAGATCATGTATTCCACGAGCCGCTTGTCGATCGACTTCCAGCTGGCGATCACGCAGATCGGCAGCAGGAACGCGGTCAACAGCACGAAAAGGATCGAGATCCCGTCCACGCCCATCCGATAGTGCAGGCCGGCGAACCAGGCCGCGTCTTCCACGAACTGGAAGCCGGGGTTCTTGGCGTCGAACTGGGCGACCAGCACAACGGACAGGGCCAGGGTGACCAAGGTGGTCGCCAGGGCGATCCACTTGGCCAGGTTGTCGGTCTTGGCGTTGTCGCCCTGCCGGGCTCGGACCGCCAGCAAGACGGCGACGCCGACGAGCGGGGCGAAGGTGGTGAGGCTAAGAAGGCCGGTCATGGATCAGTCCTCCCTAGCGGAACTTGACGAGAGCGAAGAGGAGCAATCCGGCGACACCGATCAGCATGACGAAGGCGTAGTGATAGAGGTAGCCGCTCTGCAGCCTGCCGGTGCGCCGGCCGATCGCATAAGAGGCGGCGCTGACGCCGTCTGGTCCGAAACCGTCGATCAGCTTTTGGTCGCCGCCCTTCCAGAACAAGTCGCCGAGGAATTTGGTCAGGCGCACGAAGGTGGCCTGATACAGCTCGTCGAAGAACCACTTGTTGTAGAAGAACACGTAGAGCGGGCCGTTGCGGGCCGCGAGCGCAGCGCCCAGCCGCTCATTACCCTTGATCAGATAGACCCAGACGGCGATGGCCAGGCCGAGGATCGAGGCGATCAGCGGGCTGTACTTCACCAGTTCAGGCACTTCGTGGGCTTCGTGCAGAACGTGGTTGGTCGGGGCGTTGTAAATCGCGCCGCGCCAGAACTCGACTTGGTCGTGACCGACGAAGTAGTCGACGAACACGAAGCCGGCGAACACCGCGCCGATCGACAGGACGATCAGCGGGACCAGCATCACCCAGGGGCTCTCGTGCGGCTTGTGATCATGGCCGTGGCCGTGCTCGTCATGCCCATGGACGCCATGAGCATCGTCGGCCAGGGGCTCGTCATGGGTCTCGTCGTGCACGCCGTCGCCGTGCGCATGGTCCGCCTGGGCGTCGCGCACGTGATGGTCGTCATGACCCCAACGGGCTTTGCCGTTGAAGGTGAAGAAGGCCAGACGCCAGGAGTAGAATGAGGTCAACCCCGCCACCAGCACGCCGATCACCCAGGCAAACAGCGCCGTCGGATTGGCGCGGCCGGCCGCGAAGGCCGCCTCGATGATGGTGTCCTTGGAGTAGAAGCCGGCAAAGCCCAGTTCCAGCGGCGGGAAGCCCAGGCCGGTGATGGCGATCGTGCCGATGGTCATGGCGATGAAGGTCACGGGCAGCAGCTTGGCCAGGGCGCCGTACTTTCGCATATCCTGCTCGTGGTGCATGCCGTGGATCACCGAACCGGCGCCCAGGAATAGCAGCGCCTTGAAGAAGGCGTGGGTGAACAGGTGGAACATCGCCGCCTGATAGGCGCCGACGCCGGCCGCGAAGAACATGTAGCCCAGTTGAGAACAGGTCGAATAGGCGATAACCCGCTTGATGTCGTTCTGAGTCAGGCCGACCGTGGCCGCGAACAGGGCGGTGATCGCACCGATCACCGTGATGATGTTCTTGGTGATCGGGGCATATTCGAACATCGGCGACAGCAGGCACAGCATGTAGACGCCGGCGGTGACCATGGTCGCCGCGTGGATCAGGGCCGAGACCGGGGTCGGGCCTTCCATGGCGTCCGGCAGCCAGGTGTGCAGGAAGAACTGCGCCGACTTGCCCATCGCGCCGATGAACAGCAGGAAGCAGGCGATATCGACGAGCGGGAAGCTGTGGCCCGCGAACTCCCAGCTACGCGAGGCGCTGGCGGCGATCATCGGGAACAGTTCGTGGAACTGGATCGTGCCATAGGCCCAGAAGGTGGTCATGATGCCTAGCGCAAAACCGAAGTCCCCCACCCGGTTGACGACGAAGGCCTTGATGGCGGCGGCGCTGGCGGTCGGCTTCTTGTACCAGAAGCCGATCAGCAGGTACGAGGCCAGGCCCACCCCTTCCCAGCCGAAGAACAGCTGCATGAAGTCGGCGGCGGTGACGAGCGCCAGCATCGCGAAGGTGAACAGCGACAGATAGGCGAAGAACCGCGGCTTGTCCGGGTCCTCGGCCATGTAGCCCCAGCTGTAGATGTGCACCAGGGCCGAGACCGTGGTGACCACGATCAGCATCACGCACGACAGGGCGTCGATGCGGATCGACCAGTTGGAGACGAAGTCGCCCACGTGGATGAAGGGAAGCAGGTCGACCGTGAAGGCCTCCATGTGTCCCCAGGTCCACTGGCTGAACACGTACCAGCTCAGGGCGCAGGCCAGCAGCAAGCCGCCCGTGGTGATAGCTTGCGAGACGATGTCGCCGATGCGGCGACCGAACAGGCCGGCGATGATCGCGGCGAGCAGCGGCGCGAAGACGATGAGGGTGACGAGAGTCTGCACTGCGATCAGCCCTTCATCACGCTGGCGTCGTCGACCGCGATGTCGCCGCGGTTACGGAAGAAGGTGACCAGGATGGCCAGGCCGACGGCGGCCTCGGCCGCCGCGACGGTCAGCACGAACATGGCGAAGATCTGCCCCGTCACGTCGTGCAGATAGACCGAGAAGGCCACCAGGTTGATGTTCACCGCCAGCAGGATCAGCTCGATCGACATCAGGATGACGATGATGTTCTTGCGGTTCACGAAGATCCCGAAGACGCCGATCGTGAACAGAATCGCGGCGACGACGAGATAATGAGACAGGCCGATCATTCGCTGATCCCCTCGCCGGGCTTGATCTGCACGATTTCCATCCCGGTCTTGGGCGTACGAGCGATTTGCTTGCCGATGTCCTGGCGCTTGACGCCCGGCTTGTGGCGCAGGGTCAGGACGATGGCGCCGATCATGGCGACCAGCAGCACCAGGCCCGCCAATTGAAAGAAGAAGATGTAGTCGGTGTAGAGCACCCGGCCGATCATCTCGGTGTTCGGAATGCCCGGGGCCGAGGCCATCGGGGTGGCGTTCTTGCCGGCCGCGCCATGGCTGGCCACGGTCGCGGCGACGAAGATCATCTCCAGCGTCAGGAAGCCCGCCACGATGCCGCCGATCGGCAGGTACTGGGCGAAGCCCTGTCGCAAGGCGGTAAAGTCGACGTCGAGCATCATCACGACGAACAGGAACAGCACCGCGACCGCGCCCACATAGACGACGATCAGCAGCATCGCCAAAAACTCCGCGCCCAGCAGGACGAAGAGGCCGGCGGCCGAGAAAAAGGCGGTGATCAGGAAGAGCACCGAGTGCACGGGATTCTTGGCCGAGACGACGAGAAGACCCGCCGCTATCGTCGCGAACGCCAGCAGATAGAAAGCTATCGCCTGCAAGGCAGGTGCTCCCGTTAAAACCATAAACCAACGCCGTGCCGGATGGCCCGCCGCCTACCTTCGGAATCGCGCCCGTCCTTTAACGGTAGGGCGCGTCCAACTCCAGATTCTTTGCGATCAACCGTTCCCAACGATCGCCGTTGTCGAGCAGCTTTTCCTTGTCGTAGTAGAGCTCTTCGCGCGTCTCGACGGCGAACTCCAGGTTCGGCCCTTCGACGATGGCGTCCACCGGGCAGGCCTCCTGGCACAGGCCGCAATAGATGCACTTGACCATGTCGATGTCGTAGCGGGTCGTGCGGCGGCTGCCGTCGTCGCGCGGTTCGGCCTCGATGGTGATGGCCTGGGCGGGACAGACGGCTTCGCAAAGCTTGCAGGCGATGCATCGCTCTTCGCCCGACGGATAGCGACGCAGGGCGTGCTCGCCGCGGAACCGGGGCGACTGCGGGCCGCGTTCGTTCGGATAGATCACCGTTTTCTTCGGGGCGATCATGTACTTCATGGCCAGGCCGAAGGCGCCCGCGAAGTCGAGCAGCGCCACGCCTTTCACGGCCTGGGAAATGCGTTGCATCATCATGGACGCTGCTTACCCTTTGAAATCACACAGGTGTAGTTCGAAAGCTGGGTGGGGTCGCCCCCGTCCTGCTTGGATTCAATCTTTCCGCCATCGGCGACGCATTGCGCGCTGTCGCGGCGCAGCTGGTCATAGCTGACCACGCCGCGGCCCAGCGAGTACGACGTCTTGGCCGAGGCCACGTCATCGGTCGCGCAGCTCGCCACGGTGAAGCCAAGACCGATGAGGACCAGAAGGGCGGATTTGGCGATCACGTCTGCAGCCCGAACACGCGCCAGGCGCTGACCAGCATCACCAGCACCAGCGACATCGGCAGGAACACTTTCCAGCCCAGGCGCATCAGTTGGTCATAGCGGTAGCGAGGCACGATAGCCTTGGCCATGGCGATGAAGAAGAAAGCCACGACGATCTTGAAATAGAACACCAGAGCCAGCAGGAAATTGACCAGGAACGGCGGCCAGCCGGCTGTAAAGCCAATGGGGAAGCCCGGGTTCCAGCCGCCGAAGAACAGCACGCTGATCATCGCGCACATCAGCACGATGTTGGAATATTCGGCGACCATGAAAAGCAGGTACGGGGTCGAGCTGTATTCCACCTGGTAGCCGGCCACGAGCTCGGATTCGGCTTCCGGAAGGTCAAACGGAGGGCGGTTGGTCTCGGCCAGGGCCGAGATGAAGAACATGCCCATGGCGATGATCATCACCGGGGCCAGGATGATGTTCTTCAGGCCGTGGCCACCAAACACGTTCCAGTTCCAGATCCAGCCAGCCTGTTGGTCGACGATGGAGCTGAGGTTCATGGTGCCGGCCAGCAGGATCACCGTGATGATGATCAGGCCGATCGACACTTCGTACGACACCATCTGCGCCGCCGAGCGCAGGGCGCCCAGGAACGGGTACTTCGAGTTCGAAGCCCAGCCGCCCATGATGATGCCGTAGACGCCCAGCGAGCTCATCGCCAGCAGGTACAGGATGCCGACATTGAGGTTGGAAACCACCCAACCCGGCGCGAACGGGATGACGGCCCAGCCCACAAAGGCCAGGACCAGGCTCAGCAGCGGGGCCAGCAGGAAGATGACCTTGTCGGCGCCGGCCGGGATGATGATTTCCTTCAGCACGAACTTGCCGAAGTCGGCGAAGGACTGCAGCAGGCCGAAGGGGCCGACCACGTTGGGACCCTTGCGCATCTGCACGCCGGCCCAGATCTTGCGGTCGGCCAGCAGCAGGAAGGCCAGGCTCAGCAGGACCCAGACCACCACCAGCAGGATCCCGCCGGTGGTCAGCAGGGTCCAGGTCACGGCCGGATTGGAGAAGAAAGCACTCACCGGCTTACTCCGCCGCGATCTTGGCGGCGCCGGAGGCCACGGCCGCACATTCGGCCATGGTCACGCTGGCGCGCGCGATGGGATTGGTCAGGTGGAAGGCCTTGATCGAGCCTTCATACGGCGCGTCGGAAAGCGCGCCGTCGCCGCCCAGGCCGGACAGGTCAAACACCGTCGGGATCGAGCCCGGGGCGAAGTCGATCTGGCCGAAGGTCGGGTGGTCGGCGAACAGCTTGGTCCGCAGTTGGTCCAGGCTGTCATAGGGCAACTTTGTCCCGACATGCTCCGACAGGGCCCGCAGGATCGACCAGTCTTCCTTGGCCTCGCCCTTGGGGAACACCGCCCGCTCGCCCATCTGGACGCGGCCTTCGGTGTTCACATAGAGGCCGTTCTTCTCTGTATAGGCGGCCCCTGGCAGGATGACGTCGGCCTTGTGGGCGCCGGCGTCGCCATGGGTGCCCAGATAGATCTTGAAGGCGTCCGAGGCGGCGGTCTCGCACTCGTCGGCGCCCAGCAGGAACAGAACGTCCAGCGCGCCCGGCTTGAGCATCTGGCCGGCGGTCAGACCACCCTCGCCCGGCACGAAACCCAGGTCCAGGCCGGCCACACGCGCGGCGGCGGTGTGCAGCACGTTCCAGCCATTCCAGCCTTCACGCACCACGTTGAAGCTCGTGGCGACAGCGGCGGCGGCCTTCAGCACGGCGGCGCCGTCGGTGCGGGTCAGGGCGCCTTGGCCGATGATGATCGCCGGGCGTTGGGCGTTCTTCAGGGCCGCGACGAAGTCGGACTGGCTGTCGGCCAGGCCCGACAGGGTCTGAGAGCCGGCGCCGAGGTAGTCGTAGTCATAGGTCTGGTCGCCGCGCTCGCCGATCACGCCGACGCGCAGCTTGCCGGCGATCCACTGCTTGCGCAGGCGGGTGTTGAGCACCGGCGCCTCGACCTTGGGATTGGCGCCGACCAGCAGGATGACGTCGGCGTTCTCGATACCGGCGATGGTCGAATTGAACAGCCAGCTCTCGCGCGGGCCATTGCCAAGGGTCAGGCCGTCCTGGCGGGCGTCGAGGTTCTTGACGCCCAGGGCGGTGAACAGGTCCTTGGTCGCCTTCAGGCTCTCGGCGTCCTGCAGGTCGCCGGCGATCACGCCGATGCGTTCGGGCGACGTCGCCTTGATCTTCGCGGCCACAGCGGCGAACGCCTCGCCCCAGCTGGCGGGCTGCAGCTTGCCGGCGACGCGGACATAGGGACGGTCCAGACGCTGGCGCTGCAGGCCGTCGACGGCGTAGCGGGTCTTGTCGGAGATCCACTCCTCGTTGACGTCCTCGTTGACGCGCGGCAGCACGCGGAGCACGGCATTGCCACGGGCGTCGACGCGGATAGCCGAGCCCAGGGCGTCCATGACGTCGACGCTCTCGGTCTTCTTCAGCTCCCAGGGCCGCGCCTCGAAGGCGTAGGGCTTGGAGGTCAGGGCGCCGACCGGGCACAGGTCGATGACATTGGCGCTAAGCTCGGACGTCACCGCCGCGCCCAGATAGGTGGTGATCTCAACGTCTTCGCCGCGCGAGATCAGGCCGATCTCCGGCGAGCCGGCCACCTCGGTGATGAAGCGGACGCAGCGCGTGCACTGGATACAGCGGGTCATCGCCGTCTTGATCAGCGGGCCCATGGCCTTCTCTTCGACCGCCCGCTTGTTCTCGTGATAGCGGGTGTCGTCGCGGCCATAGCCCATGGCCTGGTCCTGCAGGTCGCACTCGCCGCCCTGGTCGCAGATCGGGCAATCCAGCGGGTGGTTGATGAGCAGGAACTCCATCACCCCCTCGCGGGCCTTCTTGACCATCGGGGTCTTGGTGAAGATCTCCTGGCCCTCGGCGGCCGGCAGCGCGCACGACGCCTGCGGCTTGGGCGGACCGGGCTTCACCTCGACCAGGCACATCCGGCAGTTGCCGGCGATGCTCAGGCGCTCGTGGTAGCAGAAGCGCGGGATCTCTTCCCCAGCCAGTTCCGCCACCTGCAGAACCGTCATGCCGGGTTCGAACTCGACCTCGACGCCGTTGACCTTGGCGATAGCCATAATCGTTTACTCCGCCGCGATCAGGCTGGCGCCCTGCACGTGCAGGCGACCGGTGCGATAGGTTGCGATCCGGTCTTCGACCTCGTGGCGGAAGTGACGGAACAGGCCCTGGATCGGCCAGGCGGCCGCGTCCCCGAGAGCGCAGATCGTGTGACCCTCGACCTGGGTCGTGACGTCCAGCAGGGTGTCGATCTCTTTGGGATCAGCCTCGCCGGTGGCCATGCGCTCCATGACCCGCCACATCCAGCCCGTGCCTTCGCGGCACGGCGTGCACTGGCCGCAGCTCTCGTGCTTGTAGAAGTAGCTGAGGCGGGCGATGGCGCGGACCAGGTCGGTGTCCTTGTCCATGACGATCACGGCGGCGGTGCCCAGGCCTGACTTCAGATTGCGCAGGGCGTCGAAGTCCATCGGCAGATCTTCGCACTGCTCGGCCGGGATCATCGGCACGGACGAGCCGCCCGGGATCACGGCCTTCAGGTTGCCCCAGCCCCCGCGAACGCCGCCGCAATGGTCTTCCATCAGCTGGCGGAAGGGGATGCTCATCGCCTCTTCCACGTTGCAGGGCTTGTTCACGTGGCCGCTGACGCAGAACAGCTTGGTGCCCGCATTGTTGGGACGGCCAAAGCCGGCGAACCAGCCGGCGCCGCGGCGCAGGATCGTGCCCGCGACGGCGATGCTCTCAACATTGTTGACCGTGGTCGGCATGCCGTAGAGGCCCGCGCCGGCCGGGAACGGCGGCTTCAGGCGCGGCTGGCCCTTCTTGCCTTCCAGGCTTTCCAGCAAGGCCGTCTCTTCGCCGCAGATATAGGCGCCGGCCCCGTGATGGACATAGAGGTCGAAGTCCCAGCCGTGGACATTGTTCTTGCCCACCAGCCGCGCGTCATAGGCCTGCTTGATGGCGGCCTCGAGCACTTCGCGTTCGCGGACATATTCGCCGCGAATATAGATGTAGCAGGCGTGGGCCAGCATGGCCCGCGAGGCGATCAGGCAGCCTTCGATCAGCAGGTGGGGATCATGGCGCATGATCTCCCGGTCCTTGCAGGTGCCCGGCTCGGATTCGTCGGCGTTGACGACCAGATAGTGCGGACGACCGTCCTTCACTTCCTTGGGCATGAACGACCACTTCAGGCCGGTGCCGAAGCCCGCCCCGCCCCGGCCGCGCAGGCCGGAGTTCTTCATGTTGTCGATGATCCAGTCGCGACCCGCGTCCAGGATATCCTTGGTGCCATTCCAGCAGCCACGCGCCTTCGCACCCTCGAGACCCCAATCCTGGAGCCCGTAGAGGTTGGTGAAGATGCGATCCTTGTCTTCGAGGATACCGACCATGACTCAGCTTTGCGGATCGAATGGATGGGCGCGCACATAGCGCGTCCGACGATAGATGACATAGGCGAAAAGCAACCAGGCGGCGCCAATCGTCACAAGACCCGTGGGTACGGCCCAGGCTGGCGCCCCGGCGACCTGCCGACCCCAGATCAGCAGCAGCACGCCGATCAGGCTGGCCATCATCCCGACGGCCCGTTCGCCCCGATAAAGACCCCGGAGGGTCTTCACATAGGCCACGCGCTTCTGGACGAGGACGGGGTCGGCGGCGATCATCAGGCGGCGGGCTCCGGCGCCGGGGCCGGGGCCGCCGAGGGCAGGTTCGGGATCGTGATCCTCTGGGCCAGCGAGCCGTCGTACAGCGAAGGATCGATCAGGGTCTGGATCGCGCCCTTGGGCTCCGAGGCCTTGCGGCCGTCATAGCTGCCCGGCTGCGGCGACTTGCCGGCGGCGAAGTCGTCGAGGATCTGGGCCAAGCTCTCCGGCGTCAGGTCTTCGTAATAATAGTCGTTGATGGCGGCCATCGGCGCGTTGCAGCAGGCGCCCAAGCACTCGACCTCTTCCCAGCTGAACTTGCCATCGGCCGAGACGTCATTGGCTTGCCCGATCTTGGCCTTCAACACCGCCTTGAGATCCAGCGCGCCGCGCAGCTGGCACGGCGTGGTGCCGCACAGCTGAACGAAAGCGAGCTTGCCGACCGGCTGCAGTTGGAACATCACGTAGAAGGTCGCGACCTCCAGCACGCGGATGACCGGCATGGTCAGCTGGCGGGAAATCTCCTGGATGGCGGGCTCGGAAACCCAGCCCTCCTGCTTCTGCGCCAGCCACAGCATCGGGATCACCGCCGACTGCTTGCGCTCGGCGGGATATTTGGCGATCCACCAGTCGGCCTTGACCTGGCTCTCGATCGAGAACGCGAAGCTGGCGGGTTGTTCCTTGGCGAGGCGACGGACACTCATTGGGGGGCGATCATCGGGCGAAATCCACGCGGGCGATCTTGCCGCCCTTGAAGGTGTAGATGGCGGCGACCTGGAAGGGCGGCTCGCCGTTGCCGCGGTCGACGTGTTCGTGATCGATCACGTTCGCGCCCACCACGATGCGGTTGAGAAGCTTGGCCTGGTTGCCGGGGAAGTCGGCGAAGGTCTTGGCGTAGAAAGCGCGATAGGCCTCGATGCCCGAGCGCGCCACCTCTCCGTTCAGCGTGGCGACCACCACGTCATCGGCGAAGTGGGCGCAGTGCGCGTCCAGATCCTGGGCGTTATAGGCGTCGAGCTGCGCCTGGACGATTGCTTCCAGGCTCAACGGTCGACCTCGCCGAACACGATGTCGAGCGACCCCAGGATCGCCGAGACGTCGGCCAGCTGGTGGCCGCGGTTCATCCAGTCCATGGCCGCCAGGTGCGAGAAACCGGGCGCCTTGATCTTGCAGCGATAGGGCTTGTTGGTGCCGTTGCTGACTAGGAACACGCCGAACTCGCCCTTGGGCGCTTCGACGCAGGCATAGACCTCGCCTTCCGGTGTGCGGAAGCCTTCGGTGTAGAGCTTGAAGTGATGGATCAGGGCTTCCATCGACCGCTTCATCTCGGCGCGACGTGGCGGCGCCACCTTGTTGTCCTCGGTCATCACCGGGCCGGGCGTTGCGCGCAGCTTTTCGATGGCCTGCAGGATGATCTTGGTGGACTCTCGCATCTCCTGCATCCGGCACAGATAGCGATCGTAGCAGTCGCCGTTCTTGCCCAGCGGGATGTCGAACTCGAAGTCGCTATAGCCCTCATAGGGCTGGTTGCGGCGCAGGTCCCAGGCGATGCCCGAGCCGCGCACCATCACGCCCGAGAAGCCCCAGGCCAGCGCGTCTTCCTTGGTGACCACGCCGATGTCGACATTGCGCTGCTTGAAGATGCGGTTGTCGGTAATCAGGCCTTCGATGTCGTCGCAGATCTTGGGGAAGGCCTTGGCCCAGGTCTCGATGTCGTTGATCAGCGAGGGGGTCAGGTCCTGGTGGACGCCGCCGGGGCGGAAATAGTTGGCGTGCAGGCGCGAGCCCGAGGCGCGCTCATAGAACACCATCAGCTTTTCGCGTTCTTCGAAGCCCCAGAGCGGCGGCGTCAGGGCGCCGACGTCCATGGCCTGGGTCGTCACGTTCAGCAGATGGTTCAGCACCCGGCCGATTTCGCAGTACAGCACGCGGATCAGGCTGCCGCGCTTGGGTACGTCCACGCCCAGCATCTTCTCGATGGCCAGGCAGAAGGCATGCTCCTGGTTCATCGGCGAAACATAGTCGAGGCGGTCGAAGTAGGGGATGTTCTGGAGGTAGGTGCGGGCCTCCATCAGCTTCTCGGTGCCCCGATGAAGCAGGCCAATATGCGGATCGACGCGCTCGACGATCTCGCCGTCCAGCTCCAGCACCAGGCGCAGCACGCCGTGCGCGGCCGGGTGTTGCGGGCCAAAATTGATGTTGAACTTCCGAACGGGCGTTTCCGGTATGGTCGCCGGAAGCGTCGCTTCATCACGGAAGAAGTCGGTCGCCGCAGCGGGCGATGTTTGGCCGGTCATGGCGTCTCGCCTTCCTTACGCGGTTCGATACTGAGCGAGACGAGCAGCCCGGCCATCAGCAGGACCACGCCAAGCAGCGTGATGATCGTGGTGGCCACGCTCCACGACTGGCTGATAGCCGCCTGCGAAAGGGGCAAGGCCAGCAGCACGGAGGACGCCCCGAGCAGCGCGCTGCGCAGCTCGGCCACTTCCATTCGCCGGATGCTGGCGCCGATCGCCAGGGTGATGACCGAGATCATGATCGCCACTCCCAGCATCTTGTTCTGCTCGGCTGAGATCACCGGCGCCTTGGTGAACCAGCCGGTCAGCCTCATGCCGATCGTCATCAGGAAGGCGGTCGAGAACGCGACCAGAAAGAACGCAGTGGCGGAACGAAACGTCGGTCGACGTAAACCCATGATCAAGCATCCCCTGCTCTCTTTTCAGCCTTCTCATCGCCGGGCAAGGCATACTTGGCGCCCTCCCAAGGCGAGAGGAAATCGAACGCACGGAACTCGGTAATCTTCACAGGTTCATAGACGACGCGCTTGAGCTCGTCGTCGTAACGAACTTCCACATAACCGGTCATGGGGAAGTCTTTCCGCAGCGGGTGGCCGTGGAAACCGTAGTCGGTCAGGATCCGGCGAAGGTCGGGGTGACCCTCGAAGAAGATCCCGTACATGTCGAACGCCTCGCGCTCGAACCAGTCAGCCACCGGGAACACTGGCGTGGCGGACGGAACGGGGGTGTCCTCGTCGGTCTGGACCTTGAAGCGGACGCGGTGGTTCTTGATCAGCGACAGCAGGTGATAGACGACGTCGAACCGACGCTCGCGCTCCGGGTAGTCGACGCCGCACAGGTCCGCCAGCTGGTGAAAGCGCAGGTCCGCGTGATCGCGCAGATAGGTCAGCGCCTGCACCACCCGGTTGGATGGGCCCAAAAGGTTCAGCTCGCCGAACGCCACGTGGAAGGTGGTGATCGCGCCGCCCGAATTGGTGACGATCATTTGGCCTAGGGCTTCGAGCGGCGACAAAGCGGCTTCGGCAGCGACGGTCTCGGCAGGAACAACGTCGGTCATCGCTCGATCGTCCCCGTACGACGGATCTTCTTCTGCAGCTGCAGCACGCCATAGACCAGGGCCTCGGCGGTGGGCGGGCAGCCCGGCACATAGATGTCGATCGGCACGATCCGGTCGCAGCCGCGCACGACGCTGTAGCTGTAATAGTAGTAGCCGCCGCCATTGGCGCAGCTGCCCATCGAGATGACGTAGCGCGGCTCGGGCATCTGGTCATAGACCTTGCGCAGGGCCGGAGCCATCTTGTTGGTCAGGGTGCCGGCGACGATCATCACGTCCGACTGGCGCGGGCTGGCCCGGGGCGCGAAACCAAAGCGCTCCAGGTCATAGCGCGGCATGGCCGAGTGCATCATCTCGACGGCGCAGCAGGCCAAGCCGAACGTCATCCACATCAGGCTGCCGGTACGGGCCCAGGTGATCAGGTCGTCGGCGGCGGCCGTGACGAAGCCCTTGTCGGCCAGCTGGCCCGACAGACCGTCGAAATAGGGGTCGTGCAGCTTGGGGTCATAGCCCTCGACCGTCGACCGGCCGGCGGAGCCAGCAGGGACGAGAGGCGAGCTGTTGGCGGGAACGATCACTCCCATTCGAGGGCGCCCTTCTTCCATTCGTAGATGAAGCCGACGGTCAGCACGCCCAGGAAGCTCATCATCGACCAGAACGCGAAGGCCGCCACGTCGTGCGGCAGCTTCATCAGCGAAACCGCCCACGGGAACAGGAAGGCCACTTCCAGGTCGAAGATGATGAACAGGATCGAGACCAGGTAGAAACGCACATCGAATTTCATGCGCGCATCGTCGAAGGCGTTGAAGCCGCATTCGTAGGCGGACAGCTTTTCAGGGTCCGGCGCCCGAGGCGCAAGCACCGCGGCGGCGAGGATAAAGGCGATGCCGATAACCGCCGCAATCCCGAGGAAGATCACGATCGGCAGATATTGGAGAAGGAAGGCGTTCATGACAGCCCTTGGCTTGAATCGAGCGGGTTGTAGCCCACTGCCGCCGACGCTTCAAACGCCTGCGACACATTGAGAAACGATCGCAACAATTATTCACTCACAGCTTCCACGACATGGCCGTTGACACACCCATCAGCGCGACATATCAGACGCCCCTCGCCGCACGGCGGGTCGCACTTCGCTTCGGCGAGGCCCAATGCGGATGTAGCTCAGTTGGTTAGAGCGCCGGCCTGTCACGCCGGAGGTCGCGGGTTCAAGTCCCGTCATTCGCGCCACCTTCCCTGAAGTTGGACGCTGCCCACCCTGGAGGCTTGTCTATGGACGACCGCGCCGGACAGTTCTGTTCGCGCCCGACGCGGATGTAGCTCAGTTGGTTAGAGCGCCGGCCTGTCACGCCGGAGGTCGCGGGTTCAAGTCCCGTCATTCGCGCCACCTTCTCCCTCCCGCGCCCTGAAGTCCAAAGCCGATCTAGGCGGTTCGTCGCTTACCAAGCCCTCAGTAGTAGCGCGGGATAGGGCCCGGATGCGGGGTCGGCGCCTGGAATTCGAAGAACACCTCATCCACAAAGCACCAACCCCAGCCTTCCGGCGGATCGTAACCCTCGGTCATCGGATGGCGCGTGGCCTTGAAATACTGGGTGGCGTGCTTGTTCTTCGACTGGCCGCAGCAGCCGACGTGACCGCAGGTCCGGCAAAGGCGCAGGTGCAGCCATGCGTCGCCGGACTTCAGGCATTCTTCGCAGCCGTGGGTCTGGGGCGTGACGACGGCGTTACCGTCCAGATGCTTGCAGTTCAGCGCCATGATCGACCCCGCTCGCCGCGTGCGCGGCCCTGGAGAGTAGTGCGCGGATCAGGCGCGTTCGCCTAGCGCGATCCGCGCGCCTTGAGGTTGGGCCTTCGCATCACGATCTAGCCTGCATGTCGCACGCTCATTCCCTGCCCTTTTCCGTCCTCGATCTGGCCCCGGTCCCGCAAGGAATCAGTGTCGGCCAGGCCCTTCACAACAGCCTGGACCTGGCGCGCCACGCCGAAGGCCTCGGCTATCACCGCTACTGGCTGGCCGAGCATCACAACATGCCAGGCATCGCCAGCGCCGCCACGGCCGTGGTGATCGGTCACGTGGCTGGCGGCACCAAGACGATTCGGGTCGGATCGGGCGGCATCATGCTGCCCAACCACGCCCCCCTTATGGTGGCCGAGGCCTTCGGCACCCTGGCCGCGCTCTATCCCGGCCGAATCGATCTGGGCCTAGGTCGCGCGCCGGGCACCGACCAGCCGACCATGCGCGCCCTGCGCCGTTACATGGGCGCCGTCGATTCGTTCGCCCAGGATGTGGTCGAGCTGCAGGCCTGGTTCAAACCCGCTGTTCCGGGTCAATTGGTTCGCGCCGTGCCTGGCGAAGGCCAGGACGTGCCGCTTTGGCTGCTGGGCTCCAGCACCTACAGCGCCCAACTGGCGGCGGCGCTCGGCCTGCCCTTTGCCTTCGCGGCCCATTTTGCGCCGGATCAGCTGATGGAGGCCATCGCCATCTATCGGCGCACCTTCAAGCCGTCCGAGGCCCTGGCCCAACCCTATGTCATGATTTGTATCGGGGTCTGCGCGGCCGACACCGACGCCCAGGCGCGCCGGCTGTCCACCTCGTCCCAGCAGCAGTTCCTGGCGCTGCGGCGCGGCCAACCCGGGCTGTTGCCGGCCCCGGTCGACGACATCCGGGCCATCGCGTCGGAAGCCGAACTGGCGGGCCTGGATCATACCTTCCGCTATTCGGCGATCGGCTCGCCGGAAACCGTCCGCGCCAAGGTGCAACAGGTTCTGGACGCCACGGGCGCCGACGAACTGATGGCCGCCTCGCAGATCCACGATCACGAGGCGCGCCGACACTCCTATGAGATCCTGGCGCGGGTCCGCGGCGACCTGGTCCAGGCCGCCGCCTAACGTTTCTATTGCGGGGGAAAGGTGTGCTCGACGGGATCGGCAAAGGCCGAGCAGCCGGTGAGGCCGCCATAGATCGCCGACAGCTTGCGGAACACCGGGTCCCAACCGTGTCGCTCCTCGGCCCGCAAGCGCGCGGCCTGGCCCAGGGCCGGCAGGTCACGCGCGAACACCGACTCGATGGCTTCGGCGAAGACGCGGGCTTCCGACGCGGTGGCCAGGGCGCCGACGGTCTCGTCCACCGACTCGGCCACGCCGCCGGCGTCCACGCCGATCACTGGCAAGCCGCAGGCCATGGCCTCCAGCACGATGAGGCCGAAGGGCTCATTGTCATTGGCGTGCACGAAGGCATCGCAGCTGGCCAACACCGCCGCCAGGCCCTGCGGGTCGCGCTCATAGTCCAAACAGATCACCCGGTCGCTGGACGGCGCCCCCGCCCCCGCGCCGACGAACAGCAGCACATAGGGGTCGCCCAGGCGCTCCACGGCCTCGACCAGCACGTCCAGCTTCTTTTCCTTGGCCGGCCGCCCGGCGAACACCAGGATGCGGTGACGGCTGGTCAGGCCCAGCCTGCGCCGCAGAGCCTCGCGGTCGCCCCGTGCGGGATTGAAGATCTCTGTATCGACGCCGAGCGGCAGGCCAATGGCGTTCTTGACGCCAGCCTCGATCAGCCGTCCGGCGATGAACTGGCTGGGCGCCACGGCCTGGTCGAACTGGCTGTAGATGGCCGCCCAGCGCTTCTGCACCGGCTTTTCGGCCCATTCGCCGATGTGGAGCGCGGCGAGCGCTCCAAGGTCGGTGTGGCAGAAGCCCACGACCGGAACACCCAGGGCGTCCCCCGCCTTCAGGGCCGCCAGACCCGGCGTATACGGATCGCCGGCCTCGATGATGTCTGGCCGCTGACGAATCAGCCGCTCCATCCAGGCGCCCTTGACCACCGGCCAGCGGTAGCCATCGCCAAACGGCAGGGGCGCGGCGTAGATCGACACCCGGCCATGGCCGTCGTGCGCGTCGCGCGGCCCAGGCACCACCAGGGTGTGACGAACCTGGGGGCGATTCGCCGCGATCCAGGCGCGCTTGCAGTTCAGATAGCGCCGCACCCCGCCGCTGCGGGGGGCATACAGCATGGTCGTATCGACCAGTCGAACTGGCTTTCCACCGGGCCGGGCGGCCCGAAACAGGGATTGTTCAGCCTCGTTGAACGCCGAGAGCGGATCAAACCTCAAATCCATAACGCCGGAACCTCGCTTGTCGCCCTCGATCGCAGCGACGGCCGTAGAGCCTTTAAGGCACTCACGGGGACGGAGGTTCCTCCGAAGCTGGACCGCTGTCTAGCGGTCGCAGCGCGACGCGGCGAGACAGCCGCCGCCGGGGTGCTTTTCGGACGGGCCGTTGACGCTTATGGCAGGGCTCGACAGTACCGGGTAGGCAGTTATGTTCGTTTAGGGTCGAGGGCGTGATGGCGCGGTTTCTGTTCACCACCTGGGAAGGCGGCGGCCACGTTCAGCCGATGCTGCTGGTCGCCCGCGATCTCATGACGCTCGGTCATGACGTTCTGGTGCTCAGCGACCCGTGCAACTGTCTGGACGCCGCGGCCTTGGACGTACCATTCGGCGCCTGGACGACCGCGCCGTTCCAGACCGGCAAGAGCCGCGATGATGACCGTCTGAGGGATTACGAGGCCGACAATCCGCTGGCGGTGATCCAGCGACTTCTGGACCGGGTCATGACGGGCCCGGCCCTTGCCTACGCCACTGACACCTTGGCGGCGATCGACGCCTTCGCGCCGGACGTGATCGTGTCGCAGGAACTGCTAACGGGGCCCATGGCGGCGGCAGAGGCGCGCGGACTGCCGCTGGCTCTGCTGGCCGCCAACATCTGGTCGCTGCCGACAATGGCCGGCGCCCCGCCGTTCGGGGCTGGCATGCTACCCGCGACCAGCGACGAGGAACGCGCCATGCACGCGATGGTCGGCCAGATGAGCCGCACCTTCTTCCAGGCGGGACTGCCCGACCTCAACGCCGCCCGCGCCGCGCTCGACCTGCCGCCGCTGAACGATGTGTTCGACCAATTGAATGTCGCAAGGTCCATCCTCCTGGCCACCAGCCAGGCCTTCGACTTCGCGCCCAGCCCCCTGCCCGCGCCGTTCGTCCATGTCGGTCCCTATCTGGCCGACCCAACCTGGGTCGAGCCATGCGCGCCGCCGGCCGCCGGCGGGCCGCTGGTGGTGGTCTCGTTTTCAAGCCTCTACCAGGCCCAGGAGGCAGTCTTGCGCGAGATCATCGCCGCCCTGGGGACGCTGGCGGTACGCGCGGTGGTGACCACGGGACCGGCGATCGATCCTGCCGAGTTCGAGGCTGCCGACAATGTGGCGGTCGTCCGCAGCGCGCCGCACGGGCGATTGCTGGCCCAGACTGCCCTGTTTATAACCCACGCCGGCCATGGCTCCACTCTGCGACCGCTGATGGCCGGCGTGCCGCTGCTGTGCCTGCCCATGGGTCGCGACCAGCACGACAACGCCGCCCGTGTCACTCATCGCGGCGCGGGCCTGACCCTAGCCGCCGACGCCAAGGCGCCGGTCATCGCGGCGGCCGTGAACCGTCTGCTCAACGAGCCGCGCTTCAAGGTCCGGGCTCAGGCCTTGGGCGAGCGCATTCAGGCTGACGAAGCGGCGCGCTCGGCGGCGACGAGCCTGGAGATTCTGGCGCTCAAGCCGTGAACGATTCGGCGAAGGTGACGCGGTAGAAAGCGGTTTGCCGCCCATCGACGCCGAAGTCGTTGTCCGTGCACAAAACCAGTTCGCGGTCGGAGAGCACCGCCATGCCCTCCAGATCGGCGTCGATATCGGGCCAGTCGTCGGTTGACAGCACCAGTGTCTTTCGCAGAAGCCTCTCGGACAGTTTCACGCGATAGATCTTCGACGTGCGCGAGATCCGCTCAAGGATCAGAAGCTGACCGTCGCCGACCGCCACCGCCTCGGAAACCTTCAAGTCCTTGCTCCCGATGCGCCCCGCATCGCGGTCACGTCGGAAACTGTCCGCGGGATCGAGGGGGTAAAGGTGCTCGGCCAGCGCCATTCCCGTCGTGGCGTCGAGCGTCCAAAGCCGGACATATCCCACGGCGTCGGCTTCGGGATCGTCCTCGGCCGCCAACGGGCTCTGCAAGAGGACATAAAGGCGGCGCTCATCCGGCGACAGAGCGATGGCCTCGAACCCTCGGTTCAATCGTCGCCGGGCCGCCAAGGCCGGCAGAACCCCGATCACGGGATAGGCCGCGCCCATCAACCCCGCCTCCACGCCGGTCGGGACCCAGCGCGCCAAAACCTCGCCGTCGGCCGCCACTACCAGGATCGAGGGTCCATATTCATCGGCGACCCGGAAGGTCCCATCTTCCAAGGCGACGACCCCTTCGGTGTCGGCCCCAGCCAAATTCGCGCCCAGCGGCGCTCCGGCCAAGTCGAAGGCGGGTTCCATCGCCGCCGTGTCCCCGACAGGAAGAGGCAGCCCGCTGAACGCCGCGCCATGGCTGTCGCGTAACGGCAGTGTCCGCAACAAGGTGACACCGTCGCCCTCGAGGCGGATCTGGACCAGCGTCGGACCGATGTCCGTCCGCGGCATCAGCTTGGCGCCGTCGACGCCGCGCAGCGGCTTCAGACGCTTCAATCCATGATCGTCGATCGCGGCGTTGATCTTGATATTGGGTCCACGATCCCCGATCGCCCACAACACGCCCGGCGGGTCGCTCGCTCGGCGCGCCAAACCCGAGCCCAGGCCCAGAGTGATCCGCAGACGCCCGCGCGGCGTCTCGACGTCATCGAGGCGCAGATCGACCCAGTCGAGACGCGTGACGGCGATGGGCGGGTCAGGACGCGACATGATCGATCAGTGCGGGGCGATCATAGGGATGTCCACAGCGGTGGCGGGAAGATCCAGCGCGCGACTTGGTAATGGTGGGCGGTGAGGGGATCGAACCCCCGACCCTCTCGGTGTAAACGAGACGCTCTACCGCTGAGCTAACCGCCCCTCAGAACGATGATGTGGGAGATACACCGTCCTGCATGGAAAAAGGCGGGACGCCTCGCGGCGTCCCGCCCTCGAAATCTGTGTACTGGCCTAGCCGTTCAGCGTGGTCTTCAGACCCTCGCCGACCTGAAACCGGGCGGTCTTGGACGCCGGGCGATTGACGGTCTCGCCGGTGCGCGGGTTGCGCGCGGTGCCAGCGGCGCGCGCAACAGCCTTGAAGGTGCCGAAGCCCACGAGGCGAACATCCTCGCCGGATTTCAGCGACGTGGTGACCGCGTCGATAAAGGCTTCCAGAGCGTCCTTCGCCTGATTCTTGTTGATGCCCGCCTTTTCGGCGATCGCCGTGACGAGTTCGGCTTTTGTGGTCATGTTGTTCTCCCAGCCATGAAAGCGGCGGCGCTGGCTACAGCTTACGCCGCTTCGCTCGGGCGGGAGTATGCGGGGTTCAGACGGCTCGTCAAACGAAGGCGGCGCGGAAATACTCCGCGCCGCCTAAGTTATCAACAATAAGTTACTGTCAGTGGGTCAGAACAGCGTCGCTATCGCCCTCTTCAACCTTCGCAGTTGCAGCAATTGGCTCATCCTCTTCCCGCCACTCGATTGGGGTGAGCGGACCGGTAAGCGCGTGTTTCAGCACTTCGTCGATCGCGGAGACTGGGATGATTTCCAAACCATCCTTCACGCTTTGCGGGACTTCGGCCAGATCCTTCTCGTTCTCCTGAGGGATCAGGACCGTCTTCACGCCCGAGCGCAACGCCGCCAGCAGCTTTTCCTTCAGGCCGCCGATGGCCGTCACCCGGCCACGCAAGGTGATCTCGCCAGTCATGGCGATGTCCTTGCGGATCGGAATGCCGGTCAGCACCGAGACCATGGCCACGGCCATGGCGGCGCCGGCCGACGGACCATCCTTGGGGGTCGCGCCGTCAGGAACGTGGATGTGGACGTCGGTCTTTTCAAAGATCGGCGGCTTGACGCCGAAATGGGTGGCCCGCGAGCGCACGTAGGACTGAGCCGCCGAGATCGACTCCTTCATCACGTCCTTGAGGTTGCCGGTCACTGTCATGCGACCCTTGCCCGGCATCTTCACGGCTTCGATGGTCAGGATCTCGCCGCCATATTCCGTCCAAGCCAGGCCGGTGACGATGCCGACCTGATCGACCTCGTCTGTCTCGCCATAGCGGAACTTCTGGACGCCAGCATATTTCGCCAGACGCTCATCGTCGATGGTGATCGAGGTGACCTTTTCGCGACCCAGGTCACGGACCGTCTTGCGCGCCAGGCCGCTCAGTTCGCGCTCGAGCGACCGCACGCCAGCTTCTCGCGTGTAGTAGCGGATCAGGTCCCGAATGGCCTTTTCCGGCACCACGAATTCGGTCGTCTTCAGGCCGTGGTCCTTCATCAACTTGGGCAGCACGTGGCGCTTGGCGATCTCCAGTTTCTCGTCCTCGGTGTAGCCGGGGATGCGGATGATTTCCATGCGGTCCAGCAGCGGCTGGGGCATGTTGAGGCTGTTGGCCGTGGTGACGAACATCACCTGGCTGAGGTCGTAGTCGACTTCCAGATAGTGGTCGCCGAAGGTCGAATTCTGAGCCGGGTCGAGCACTTCGAGCAGGGCCGAGGACGGGTCGCCGCGATAGTCGCTGCCCATCTTGTCGATCTCGTCCAGCAGGAAGAAGGCGTTGGTGGTTTTGGCCTTCTTCATGGTCTGGATGATCTTGCCGGGCATCGAACCGATATAGGTGCGCCGGTGACCACGGATCTCCGCCTCGTCTCGCACGCCGCCCAGCGAGATGCGGGCGAACTCGCGCCCGGTCGCCTTGGCCAGCGAACGGCCCAGCGAGGTCTTGCCGACGCCCGGAGGACCGACGAGGCACAGGATGGGCCCTTTCAGCGAGCCGGTGCGAGCCTGGACAGCCAGATATTCAAGGATACGTTCCTTGACCTTCTCCAGGCCGTAGTGGTCCTCCTCGAGCACCGCCTCGGCCTCGTTCAGATCGATTTTCTTGGTCTTGGCCTTGCCCCACGGGATCGACAGCATCCAGTCCAGATAGTTGCGGACCACGGTGCTTTCGGCCGACATCGGGCTCATGTTGCGCAGCTTCTTCAGTTCGCCCTCGGCCTTGGTCCGGGCTTCCTTGGACAGCTTGGTCTTCTTGATGCGCTTTTCGAGCTCGATCAGTTCGTCGCGCTGATCGTCAGGATCGCCCAGCTCGCGCTGGATCGCCTTCATCTGCTCGTTCAGGTAATATTCGCGCTGGGTCTTCTCCATCTGGCGCTTGACGCGCGAGCGGATCTTCTTCTCGACCTGCAGCACGGAGATCTCGCCCTCCATCAGGGCGAAGACCTTCTCCAGGCGTTTCACGATGTCGAAGATTTCCAGCAGGTTCTGCTTGTCGCCGATCTTCACCGACAAATGCGCGGCGATGCTGTCGGCCAGCTTGCCCGGCTCGGCGATCTGCGGGATCGAGGCCAGGGCCTCGGGCGGCACCTTCTTGTTCAGTTTGACGTAGTTCTCGAACTGCTCGACGACCGCGCGCGACAGGGCCTCGGCTTCGGGGCCAACGCCTTGGTCCTCGTTCACCTCGCCGACCTGGGCCTCGTAATAGGCCTCCTGGTCGGTGAAGCGCACCACGGCGGCGCGGCCCTTGCCTTCGACCAGCACCTTGACGGTGCCGTCGGGCAGTTTCAGCAGTTGCAGAACGGTGGCCAGAACGCCGACGTCATAGATGTCGGACGGCGAGGGGTCGTCGTCGGCCGAGTTCTTCTGGGTGACCAGAAGGATTTCCTTGCCGCCGCGCATCACCTCTTCAAGGGCGCGCACCGACTTGTCGCGGCCGACGAACAGCGGAACCACCATGTGCGGGAACACGACGATGTCCCGCAGGGGCAACACAGGAAGGGTACGAATCTCGGACATGATGCCTTTATACTCCTGGCCGTCGCGTTTTCTCGCGTTCAGCCACGCGGGCCGCCGTCACCCAGACGATGCGCCTGAGTCGTACGACCCGTCCGCCCGGGACTGAGCGGATGTTCGTTATTTATGTGGACCTTTTGCAACACGGTTCAAGCGCACTCGCCTCGTAGCGGCGACGGGTCGCGGTTTGGCGGCCAAGGTGCAACGCCCATGCCCCCTGGCGACCTTGGCTGTGCACGAACCTTGCCAATTTTATTGCCGAGACGCCTAAGTCGTTTCGTCGATAGTTCGCGGCGCCTGTCGCGGTGTCGATGGCGGCGTGTCGGAAAGAGCCTGGTGTGACGAAAAGAGCGCGCCCGGCAAGCCGAGCGCGCCCGATTTCGCAGCGAACGTCAGTGAGGTTAGGCCGAAGCCGCCCCACCCTTCTTCTCGGCGTAGATCAGCAGCGGCTGGGCCCGGCCTTCGACGACCTCGGCATTGACCACCACTTCCTCGACACCCTCGTAGTTGGGCAGTTCGAACATGGTCTCCAGCAAGATGCCTTCCATGATCGAACGCAGGCCGCGCGCGCCAGTCTTGCGCAGGATGGCCTTCTTGGCGACGCCATGCAGGGCGTCGTCGGTGAAGGTCAGGCCGATGTTCTCCATCTCGAACAGGCGCTGGTACTGCTTGACGAAGGCGTTTTTCGGCTCGGTCAAAATCTTCACCAGGGCGACCTCATCGAGGTCTTCCAGGGTGGCTATCACCGGCAGACGGCCGATAAATTCCGGGATCAGACCGAAGCGCTGCAGATCGTCCGGCTCGACATTGCGCAGGATCTCGCCCGTGCGACGCTCTTCCGGATCCGCCACCTTGGCGCCGAAGCCGATCGACTTGCCTTGGCCGCGCGCCGAGATGATGCGCTCCAGGCCCGCGAAGGCCCCGCCGCAGATGAACAGGATGTTGGTTGTGTCAACCTGCAGGAATTCCTGCTGCGGATGCTTGCGCCCGCCCTGCGGCGGCACGGAGGCCACCGTGCCTTCCATGATCTTCAGCAGGGCCTGCTGCACGCCCTCGCCGGACACGTCGCGGGTGATTGACGGATTGTCAGACTTGCGGCTGATCTTGTCGATTTCATCGATATAGACGATGCCGCGCTGAGCCCGCTCGACGTTGTAATCGGCGGCCTGCAGAAGCTTCAGCACGATATTCTCGACGTCTTCACCCACATAGCCGGCTTCGGTCAGGGTGGTGGCGTCGGCCATCGTGAATGGCACGTCGATGATTCGAGCCAGGGTCTGGGCCAGCAGCGTCTTGCCCGTACCGGTCGGACCGACCAGCAGGATGTTGGATTTGGCCAACTCGACATCGTTGTTCTTCGAAGCGTGGTTCAGGCGCTTGTAATGGTTGTGCACAGCAACCGCGAGAACCTTCTTGGCGTGACTTTGCCCGATCACGTAATCGTCCAGGACTTCACAGATCTCGCGCGGCGTGGGCACGCCATCCTTGGACTTCACGAAGGCGATCTTGTGCTCTTCACGGATGATATCCATGCAGAGTTCGACGCATTCATCACAGATGAACACCGTCGGACCCGCGATGAGCTTACGCACCTCGTGCTGGCTCTTCCCGCAGAAAGAACAGTACAGGGTGCTCTTGGTGTCGCCGCTCGCGGCTTTCGTCATGGTCGCTTCTCACGCTAGGGCGGTCCAGGCCAGAACCGGAACCGCCGACTCCTATGCGCCCAACTCGCCACCGAAGCGGCAGGTTATACGCCGGGAGTTGTCTAATCCTTGACATTCCCCGATCCGGACGCACCGCACAAGCCTTGGAGCCGTTTTACAGCCCCCAAGTTCGTGGATGGTGTGTGCGGTTTCATGGAATTCTTCTCTAAGATGGCGTTCCGACACGTCAACGCAAGCCGGAGGTGGTTCGCTCCAACGTCTCGTTTGCCACAAACGGCGATGGCCTTAGGTGACGACTGCGGAATCGTGATGCAAGGCCGTCGAGTTTGCAGGGCGCGCAAGCGCGGAGACGCATGGCGAAACGTTCACTGATGGCCAAGGGGCTGACGGCGTCGACCCCGATGATGGGCGACATGCACGAGGGTCCACCCCTGGTGGCCTTCGATTTCGATGGCACACTGACGGTCCGAGACAGCTTCACAGCCTTTCTGAAATGGCGGGTCAGCCCGGCGCGTCACGCCTTGGGCATGATCCGCCTGGCGCCTGCCGCCGTGGCCTACCTGTTCGACCGCAACCGGGGCAAGATCAAGGCCGCCGCCGTGCGCGAGTTCCTCCGCGGTGTCAGCCTGGAGCGACTTGAGCGGGACGCCCGCGCCTTCGCCCAGTCCGAGGCGCCCAAGCTGTTTCGCCCCGACGCCTTGGCCGTCTGGCGGCGCTGGCGGGCCAAGGGCGCCAAGCTGGTGATCGTCACCGCCTCGCCCGACATGATCGTCGCCCCCTTCGCTCGAGGCCTGGGCGCCGACCTGCTGATTGGCTCGCGCCTGGCCCTCGACCTCAACGACAAGATCACGGGCGCGCTGCTGGGTCCCAACTGCCGGGGCCCGGAAAAGGTCGTGCGGCTGCGCGAGCAATTCGGCGACGATATGTCGCTGGCCGCCGCCTATGGCGACACCTCCGGCGACCGCGAGATGCTGGCGATCGCCCACGAGAAGGGCTACCGGATTTTCCGCGGCAAGCCGGGGTAAAGGCCCTCCCCCATGGGGAAGGCTGTCGCGAAGTGACCGGTGGGGCGCGTTGTAGGGTCGTCGATCATCGGGTCGTCCGTTATCCGATCACTCCCCCCTCAGTCGGCTCCGCCGATACCTCCCCCAAAAGTGGGAGGACTTGATGGACACGACTTCGCCGCTTCACGCGGCGGGCCGCTGAAGGTGTGGGAAGGGCCGCGGAGCGCCGGGCTGAGCCCGGAATCTTTGTAGGAAATACCGTTTCGACTCAGACCGACGCTCCGCGCGATCCTTATCCGGGAGCGACCGGCGTTCGGCGCTATTGGCGCCTCGCCGATCGAAGCCCCCGACGGGCGGGCCGGGCTCGCGTCGCCCAGTCCCGGAACGCCTGCGTCACCGCGAGCCTGTCGTCTCGTCCGCCCTCACCCCACGCCGTACTTGTGTTCCACGCCCGGCCGGCACCAAAAGGATGGAGTCACGCCCCCTCGCGGAGCCGCAGCCGACGAGCACAGCCGCTCGACCGCACCCCAAGGCCGCGAAGGTCGCAAGCCTTAGCCCCCTCCCCATCGCCTTGAAGCCCGTTGATTATGCAGCGCCGTCAAACGCGGAGGATAAGTCTATTTTCGGCGTTGAATTTGTTGGGGAAACACGCCGGGAGCGATGAGCGAGAACCTATTTTTGCCGTCGCCGTTGGTGATCTGGAGGTCTGCTTGCCGCTCGGGCGCTAACAGCCGCTTTCGACCCTTTGCCAGACAATCGAAAGGTCTGCTTAGCGGCGCCCCCCCCCGGGGGGCACACCCCTGCCCGCATCAGCGGGTTCCGGACAAGAAAAAAGCCGCCGACCTCGCGGGCGGCGGCTTCATCTCGCGAAAGAGAAAGGCCCTTAGGCCTTCTCGTCCGCCTCGTCGCGGCTTTCGTTGATGTGGTCGATCAAGCCCCAGGCCTTGGCTTCCTCGGCGCTCATGAAGTTGTCGCGGTCCAGGTCGCGCTCGACCTCTTCATAGGTCCGCCCGCAGTGCTTGACGTAGATTTCGTTCAGGCGACGCTTGGTCTTCGAGATGTCCTCGGCGTGGCGCACGATGTCCGAGGCCTGGCCACGGAAACCGCCCGAGGGCTGGTGAACCATGATGCGGGCGTTCGGCAGGGCGATACGCTGGCCGGGCGCGCCAGCGCAGAGCAGCAGGCTGCCCATCGAGGCCGCCATGCCCATGCACACCGTCGAAACGGGGCTCTTGATGTATTGCATCGTGTCGTAGATCGCCAAGCCCGACGTGACCACGCCACCCGGCGAGTTGATGTACATGGCGATCTCCTTCTTGGGGTTCTCGGACTCCAAGAAGAGCAGCTGGGCGCAGATCAGGCTGGCCATGCCGTCTTCGACGGGACCGGTCAGGAAGATGATCCGCTCTTTCAGCAGACGGGAGAAAATATCGAACGCCCGCTCGCCGCGGCTGGTCTGTTCGACCACCATCGGGACGAGGTTCATGGCCGTCGCCATCGGATCATACATAGGGATCGCCCTTTTCATTGTGTCTGGGCGGCGCGAGCGAATCAGCCCCTGCGCGCCGTCGCTCTCGCATATCGCGTGGCGCTTAACAGGTTGCAAGGAGCCGGCGCGACGCTTGCGCCATGAAAAAGGGCGCGCCCCTCGCGGGCCGCGCCCTGTTCACGTCAAATGATGGAGGCCTTAGCCGCCATAGCCTTCCGGAAGATCGTCTTCTTCCATCAGCTCTTCCTTGGAGACTTCCTTTTCCTCGATCTTGGCCTGGCCGAAGATCAGGTCGACAACCTTGTCCTCGTAGATCGGGGCGCGCAGGGCGGCCTGAAGGTCGGCGCGCTGGCGGTACATGTCGAACACCTGCTGGGCTTGCGCGCCATATTGGCGGGCTTCGCGCATCATGGCGTCGGCCAGTTCCTGCTCGGTGACGGCCACGTCGTTCTTGCGGCCGATCTCGGCGAGCACCAGACCCAGGCGCACGCGGCGCTCGGCGATCTTGCGGTACTCGTCCTTCAGCTGGTCTTCGCTCTTGCCTTCGTCCTCGGGCGACAGGCCGCCTTGGGTCTTGTCGGCCTGCACCTGTTGCCAGATGCCGTCGAACTCGGCGTCGACCATGCGCGGCGGCAGCGGGAAATCATGCTTGGTGTCGAGAACGTCCAGCAGGGCGCGCTTCAGCTTGAAGCGCGAGCTGTTGCTGTAGCGACCTTCCAGGTTCGACTTGAGCAGGTCCTTCAGCGCGGCCAGGTCCGACAGACCCAGGCGCTTGGCCAGCTCGTCGTCGGGCTCGGCGTCGACCGGGGCGCGCACTTCCTTGACGGTGGTGACAAACTCAGCGGCCTTGCCGGCCAGGTTGGCGGCTTGGTAATCGGCCGGGAAGTCGACCTTGACGGTGACGACGTCTTCCGGCTTGGCGCCGACCAGCTGGGCCTCGAAGCCCGGGATGAATTGATTCGAACCGAGCGTCAGCTCGGCGTCGGTCGCCGTGCCGCCATCGAAGGCCACGCCGTCGATGGTGCCGACGAAGTCGATCACCAGCTGGTCGCCGTCCTTGGCCTTCAGCGACTTGCCCTTACGCGGCTCATAGGTTCGGGCCTGCTTGGCCAGGTCGGCCAAGGCCTCATCGGTCTCGGCGTCGGAGACTTTGTAGACCGGCTTGACCAGCTCGATCGAGGCCGGATCGATCGGCTCGAACTCGGGCATGACCTCGACGGCCAGGTCGAAGGCCAGGTCTTCGCCGCCGGCCAGAACCTTGTCCATGTCGGACGAGGGCTTTAGGTCGGGCTGGCCTGCCGGGCGCAGCTTGTTGTCGTCCAGAACCTTCTGGGCGCCTTCGTTCAGCGTCGCCTCGATGACTTCACCCATCAGGGCCTTGCCGTAGAGGCGGCGAACGTGGGCGGTCGGCACCTTGCCAGGGCGGAAGCCCTTGACGTTCATCTGAGGCGCGACCTCGGCGATCCGGGCCGTAAGACGCGTGGCGAGTTCACTCGCGGGCACCGTCACGCCATAAACACGGCTGAGGCCTTCGCCCGACTTTTCTACGATCTGCATCGACATTCTTAGCTTCTCGGCTCTTCGGGCGTTCGCGCCCGTCGTCCGCCCCAGGGGACAAAACATCAAAGCCGCCCACGTCACCGGGGCGGCGAAAGAGCGCCCTTATGTCACGCGTTTGGCGACCATCCAAGGGCGTTGGCGCCCGCCAGGCGAAAGACCCGGCGGATTTGGCGCGTCCGCCAGGCTGGGGGCCCAGCGGGCTTGGTGCGGATGAGAGGACTCGAACCTCCACGCCTCTCGGCGCTAGAACCTAAATCTAGTGCGTCTACCAGTTTCGCCACATCCGCGCCGTGCGCCGAAGGCGGGTTAGACATGCCGGGCGGGCTTGGCAAGTCGCGAGGCGATCGAAGCTTGCCGCGACGTATCAGAAACCTCGTCGCGGCCGGCGTTTTCGCGCAATCAGGAAATATCGTTGATAATCTGGAACCACATGCACGGCCGCTGGTTATGATGATGTCCGACGCTGTTGAAAAACGCTTCGGATTCACACCGGCCCGGGCCATGCCCCCCCGACTGACGCCCGGGCCGGTGTTTCTGCTTCCCAGACAAGGCGCGCTCGCACGGGACCTGTCCCGCCACGGATGGTTTGGCGTCTGATCTGAAAGCAAGTGATCGAAACAATCGAAATTGTCGAAAGCCAAAATGACTGGACGGTAAAGCCTGGTCCACGAGTCCTGTTCACCGACACCGTCGAAGACAGGCCGTTCCGCGCCGCGCGGGCCATCAGCGACCCGATGTTCGACGAGGGGCTCTCCAGTCAAGTGATCCTGGTCCGCCTGCAAAGCTAAGCGGGACGGCTTCCGAAGCTCGTCGCGAGCAGTCTGGCCAAGACGGCCGGGGCGAGGCCCGGGAGATCCTCGGCGATCAGGCCCGGTCCGTGCGCCGACCCAGCCTCGGCGTGAATCCAGGCACCCGCGCAGGCCGCCTCGAAACTCTCCATACCCTGGGCGATGAGCCCGGCGATAAATCCCGCCAGAACGTCGCCAGACCCCGCCGTGGCCAACCAAGGTGTGCCGTTCAGGCTGACGGCGGCCCGCCCGTCAGGCGCGGCGACAACCGTGTCGGGGCCCTTCAACAGCACGACGGCGCCTGCCCGCCGTGCGGCTTCCCGCGCCGCCGTGATCCGTTCGGGCGAAGCGGCCAGCAGACCTGGAAAAACCCGTTCGAACTCGCCCGGATGCGGGGTCAGCACATCGTCGCGGTCCAGGGCCGAGAACAGGGCGGCCGGGTCGTGCGCGAAGCTGGTCAGGGCGTCGGCGTCCACCACCAGCGCCGCGCCGGTGCGCGCCAGGGCGAACAGGCGCCGCATGGTCCCCTCACCCACCCCAGCCGCTGGTCCAATCACCACGGCGTCGGCGTGTTCCGCGCGAGCGTGCAGGTCGATCTCGGTCTCGAAGGGCGCCAACATCACCGCTTCCAGATGGGCGGCGTTGGCGGCCAAGGCTCCGGGAGGCGACAGCACAGTCACCACGCCGGCCCCGATGCGCAGCCCCGCTCGCGCCGCCAGTCGCGCCGCGCCCGTGCTCCAGGCCTCGCCGCTCACCACCATGAGCCGGCCTCGGGCGTGCTTGTGTGCGTCGACCGCGGGCCAGGGAAAGCCCGCAGCCCACAGCGAAGGGGTGTTTTCAAACAGATCGCCCTGCCCGCTTGAGCCCAAGCCGATGTCGGCCACCACGACCTCGCCGCACGCCGCTCGGCCAACCGCCAGGGCGTGGGCTGGTTTGCGGCGATGGAAGGTCACCGTGAGTTCAGCCGTCAGCGCCCACTCGCCCAAACGCTGGCCAGTATCGCCCAGAACGCCGCTGGGCACATCGACGGCGACGATCCGTCGTCCCTCGGGTCCTTCCCTCGCCAGTCTTTCAGCCTCGCCCTCAAGTGGGCGCGAAAGCCCCGCGCCGAAAAGACAATCGACATGGAGGACGTCGCGATCGGCCGGACTCGAGCCAAATCCAGTCAGGGGACCCGTCTCGCCTTTCCAGCCTGAAGCCGCCCAGCGCGCCGCCGGACTCGCGGGCGGGGCGAGCGCCTCGACGCGGACGGGCCAGCCGCGACGCCGCAGGCGCCGGGCGACGACATAGCCGTCGCCGCCGTTGTCGCCAGGTCCGCACCAGACCACGACCGGGCGACGCGAATATCGGTCGCGGATGACCTCCGCGACGGCGCGCCCCGCCCGCTCCATCAGGGTGGTGATCGGCGTCCCGGCTTCGACGGCGGCGCGATCGGCCGCAGACAGTTCGGCGACGGTCATGATCTCGCGCGGCATCACGACTCCCGCCTACAGCACCTGGGTCGAAGCTTCGCGTCCGTTCTCGATCAGGATCAAGTCGTCATTGATCAGATCGAACACCGTGACCGACACGTGGTCGGGCCGAAACGCCGCAACCTGCGTCTGCCCAGTCGCCACCGACACCACCGCGTTCAGCGCCACGAAATGGCTAAACACCGCCGCCCCCGGATACGACGCGACGGCTCGCGCCACCTCTCGTGTCCAGGCCACATAGTCGAGCTCACCCCGAATATCGCTCCACGCGCCTTCGAAGGCCGTGCGCAGCCAGGCCGGCCGCTCTTCCGCCGATAGGACTTCGGGGGTCGGTATTTCGCCGACGCGGGGGTCGATTTCCACCATCATGCCCAGGGCGTCGGCCAGGGGCTGGGCGGTCTCGCGGCAGCGACGCAGCGGCGAGCTAACCACCCGATCGGGGCGCTCGCCGTCTGGCAGCGCCAGCAGGATGTCGGCGACTGCCCTGGCCTGCGCCTGCCCCACGGCGTCGAGGCCCGGATCCTGATCCGCCCCACCCCAGGTCGACGCCGGCCGACCATGGCGGATCATGTGAACGCGGCTCATCAGTCTGCCCCCTGTCTGGAGAATAATCCTCGCAAGACGATTGGCGATGGCCCGGCGGTCACGCTTGAAGCGAGCGCATGGGCGCCACTCACCATCGAGACGACCAGACGCGCAAAAACCGACCCAGGGCCGCGCCGCGCCACGACCGAGCCTTCCGCCGCAATCTTCAGCAGTTTTGCAGTCGACGATGCATTTTTCGCCATTAGACGATGAACGCCTTTCAGCGATCCAGCGCATGGTGATGCGGTATCTGGCAAGTTCGGCCCTATCGAAACGATCGTTTCCGCCATCCTAGGTCGCTAAACCCGACCTGCAAGTCGGTTTCCCGAGCCAAACCCACACTGGCGCGATTTCGGGCTCTTGGCGCCTATATTTCAGTCAATGCGAGAATGGCGGCGGAGGCAGCGCACGAAACCGCGTCGGGCCGCTTGTGGCGCCTGGGGCGGGCGTGCTCCGTGCCGCTCTGTCAGCGGCGCCCGCGCCGTTTCGGCGTGAAAGAAGTCTGATGAAAAAGATCGAAGCCATCATCAAGCCGTTCAAGCTGGATGAGGTCAAAGAAGCGCTTCAGGACATGGGCGTGCAGGGCATGACCGTGCTGGAAGCCAAGGGCTATGGCCGCCAGAAGGGCCACACCGAGCTCTATCGCGGCGCAGAGTACGTTGTCGACTTCCTCCCCAAGATCAAGGTCGAGGTCGTAGTCGAGGATAGCCAACTCGAACCCGCCCTCGAGGCCATCACCAACGCCGCCCGCACAGGCCGCATCGGCGACGGCAAGATTTTCGTTTCGGAGATCACGGAAGTCGTCCGCATCCGCACCGGAGAAACCGGCCCCGCCGCCGTCTAGGCCCGGGCTGTCACCGCTTAACGCTCAAAGGGGATAACTATGAGCACCGCCAAGCAAATCCTGGATATGATCAAGGAAAAGGACGTCAAGTATGTTGACGTTCGCTTCACCGACGTTCGCGGCAAGATGCAGCACGTCACCTTCGACATTGATCTGGTCGACGATGACTTCCTGAACGACGGCACCATGTTCGACGGCTCGTCGATCGCCGGCTGGAAGGCCATCAACGAGTCGGACATGAAGCTGCGTCCCGACCTGTCGACCGCGATCATCGACCCCTTCTACCAGCAGACCACGCTGTGCCTGTTCTGCGACGTGGTGAACCCCGACGATGGCACCCCCTACAACCGCGACCCTCGCTCGATCTCCAAGGCCGCCCTGAACTACGTCAAGGCCTCGGGCATCGGCGACACGGTGTTCTTTGGCCCGGAAGCCGAGTTTTTCATCTTCGACGACGTCAAGTGGTCCACTGACCCGCACAACACCGGCTACAGCTACGACGCCAGCGAACTGCCGACGAACACCGGCAGGACCTATCCCGAAGGCAACATGGGCCACCGCCCGGGCCCCAAGGGCGGCTATTTCCCGGTCAATCCGGTCGATAGCGCCCAGGACCTGCGCGGCGAAATGCTGGCCGTGATGGGCGAACTCGGCATGAAGCCGGAAAAGCATCACCACGAAGTGGCGCCCGCCCAGCACGAACTCGGCTTGAAGTTCGACACCATGGTAGTGATGGCCGACCGCCTGCAGCTCTACAAGTACGTGATCCACAACGTGGCCCACGCCTATGGCAAGACGGCCACCTTCATGGCCAAGCCGATGTTCGGCGACAACGGCTCGGGCATGCACGTGCACCAGTCGATCTGGGGCGACGGCAAGCCGCTGTTCGCCGGCGACAAGTACGCGGGCCTGTCGGACATGTGCCTGTGGTACATCGGCGGCATCATCAAGCACGCCAAGGCGATCAACGCGTTCTCGAACTCCACCACCAACTCGTACAAGCGCCTGGTGCCCGGCTATGAAGCCCCGGTGAAGCTGGCCTATTCGGCCCGCAACCGCTCGGCCTCGATCCGCATCCCGCACGTCGACTCGCCCAAGGGCAAGCGCCTGGAAGCCCGCTTCCCCGACCCGATGGGCAACCCGTACCTGACCTTCACGGCGCTGCTGATGGCGGGCTTGGACGGCATCAACAACAAGATCGATCCGGGCGCGCCCGCCGACAAGAACCTGTACGACCTGCCGCCGCGCGAGCAGAAGAAGATCCCGGAAGTCTGCGGTTCGCTCCGCGAAGCCCTGGAGAACCTCGACAAGGACCGCGCCTTCCTGAAGGCCGGCGGGGTTATGGATGACGACTTCATCGACAGCTACATCGAGCTGAAAATGGAAGAAGTGATGCGCCTGCAACTGCACCCGCACCCGGTTGAATTCGACATGTACTACAAGTGCTAAGCTTCGCGGCTTGGTGAGACGGAAGAGGCCCGCGGAGCGATCCGCGGGCCTTTTTCTTTGGCGATCGTCTGGTGTTGGGGGGCGTCACCGCGACCGCGGCCGCTCCAAACCGCAAGATCGGTCGAGCGCGCAACAGCCTGGTCCGCCAAGCTAGGATCGTCACAACGGATGAGGACGATGACGGCGGCGCTGAACCATTACCATGCCCGGATGCAGAAGGTGCTCGATCACATCGACCGGCACCTGGACGGCGATCTGGACCTGGATGCGATGAGCAGCGTCGCGGCGTTTTCCAAGTTCCATTTCCACCGGCAGTTCAAGGCGACCTTCGGGCTGTCCCTGCATCGCTATGTCCAGTTGGCCCGCATGCGGCAGGCCTCGAAACAACTGGCGCACGAGCGGGGTCAGAGCGTCACCGATATCGCCTTGGACGCCGGCTACGAGACGCCCGACGCCTTCGCCCGCGCCTTTCGGCAAAGGTTTGCGCAGTCGCCGTCGAGTTTCCGGAAATCTCCCGACTGGGAGCCGTGGCTTCAGGCGTTCACGCCGCTTAACTCAGCCAGGAGCAAGATCATGCCGACGACCTTCACCCCCGACCAGGTGACCATCCTCGACGTCGCGCCGACCCGCGTGGCCATGTTCGAGCATCGGGGCGATCCCGAGACCCTCGACATCACCATCCAGCGCTTCATCGCCTGGCGCAAAGCCGCCGGTATGTCGCCCAAGACCCATCCGACCTTCAACATCTGGCGCTCCGAGCGGCGCCCTGCCGATCCCGCCGACTACAGCATGGATCTCTGCGTCGGCGTCGGCGCCGATCAACCGATCGACACCGGTGACGAGACGGTCAAGGCCGGCGAAATCCCCGGCGGACGCTGCGCCGTGCTGCGCGTGACCGGCGACACCCACAATCTGGAGCCCGCCGCCCTTTACCTGTACCGCGACTGGTTGCCGGCCAGCGGCGAGGAGATGCGCGACTTTCCCATCTACTGCCAACGCTTCTTCCTGGACGAACCGGAGCAGGGCACGGCAGCAGAGCTACATTTGCCGTTGAAGTGAGCGGGCGTCTCTATCTCAGATGGATATCGGGCAGGAGCCGATCCCTCAGCCCAGCCCCACGCCGCCTACCGGCATGGTCTCGAACCGGTGACCAAACCCCGCGATGATCGGGCGGGCCTTGGCGATGGCGGCCTGGACAGCCGGCAGTTTCAGCGAGGCGGCATGGCTTTCCTTGTCGGCCCACACCTCGGTGATCCACAGGGCGTCGTGGTTGGTGGCGTCTTTGGCGAGGATGTAGCTGAGATTGCCGGGCATACCGCCCGTGCTCTGCGCCAGGATGGCGATCACGTCGTCGCGTTTGCCTGGGGCGGCGATCATCTGGCCGATCAGTCCGTACATGCTCTTGGTTTCCTGGGCGTGGGCGGTTGTGGCGACCGTCGTGGCGGCGAGCGCAACGCCGCCCGCTAACACGGTGCGTCGCGGCAAGCCGTCTGTGGAATGAGGGTAGGTCATGAGTCCTCCAGCGGCCATCCTCACCGAAGGCTGGCCGCATGATGTCAGCAGTGAATGCAATCAGCCTGTCTAGGCCTTGCAGGCGCCGTCGGTCGCGACGTTGGCTCCCTGGGCGGCTGCGGTGCAGGCGCTGGAATAGGTCTTGCCATCGCAGCCGCACACCGGGGCATAGATCTTCGTGCACATCTGGGACGGCTTGCGGCAGGTCCCCGCCCCGTCGGCGACATGGCATTGGCCGGCCGGCATCTGGCAGCTCAGCCCCTCACCGCACTGGAAGCCGGCGAAGCCGGCGCACATCCCGCCTTCGGCGACCGGCGTCCGGTGCGAGGTGGGCGGCGGGGTCGAAGGACCCGTGGGTCCAGCGGCGCTGCAGCCCAACAGGGTCAGGGCGGCGAGGACAATGGTCAGGGGTCGCCAGGTCATCGACGGTCTCCGGGTTTCGAGGCAAAGGGAAGGCGCATCCTGGCACGCCCGGCCAAGCCGCGGCAAATGGCGCGCCGGTCGCGCCATCCACCCCTTTTCTTCCCACCAAGCGCGGCCCATACGGAGCGCTCCCGACGAATCGACGCATGTTCCCGTAATGTCCTCCAAAGACGATCCGAACCCCTCCTTCTCGCTGTTTGGCGACGACGCCCTGGCTCCCGTGCCGGCCTCGCCAGTGCCGGCCCGCGAGCCGCATCCCGAGCCCGCGCCGCGTCCCGCCGCCCCGCCGCCGCCCAGCGCGACCAAGGCTGCATCGGCGCCCAGCACCCCGCCCGCCTCCGGCAGCTACACCGCCAGCGACATCGAGGTGTTGGAAGGCCTGGAGCCCGTGCGCAAGCGGCCCGGCATGTATATCGGCGGCACCGATGAGCGGGCCCTGCACCACCTGTTCGCCGAGGTGCTGGACAATTCGATGGACGAGGCCGTGGCCGGCTTCGCCAAGACCATCGAGGTCAAGCTCGACGCCGACGGCTATCTGTCGGTCAAGGACGACGGCCGCGGCATGCCGGTCGATGATCACCCCAAGCACCCGGGCAAGTCGGCGCTGGAAGTGATCATGACGATCCTGCACGCGGGCGGAAAGTTCAGCGGCAAGGCCTATGAGACCTCCGGCGGCCTGCACGGCGTCGGCGCTTCGGTGGTCAACGCCCTGTCCGAGCGGGTCGAGGTCACCGTCTGGCGCGACGGGTTCGAGCATCTGCAGGTGTTCTCGCGCGGTAAGCCGCTGGGTCCGGTGGAGAAGATTGGCCCCAGCAAGAAGCGCGGCACCATGGTCCGCTTCATCCCCGACGAGCAGATCTTCGGCGAGGGCGTGGCTTTCAAGCCGGCCCGCCTGTACCGCATGGCCCGCTCCAAGGCCTACCTGTTCCGCGGCGTGCAGATCAAATGGTCCTGCGCCCCGGAGCGCATCCAGGACCAGACGCCGCCCGAGGCTGTCTTCCACTTCCCCAACGGCCTGGCCGACTTCCTGGCCGAGCGCACCAAGGGCCTGGAACTGGTGACGCCAGAGAGCTTCTCGGGCCGCATCGAGCGTCAGGGCGAAGCCGGCGCCGTCGAGTGGGCGATCGCCTGGACGCCGCGCGGCTTTGGCGAGCACGACGGCTTCATGCAGTCCTACTGCAACACCGTGCCGACCCCCGAGGGCGGCACCCACGAAAGCGGCCTGCGCGCGGCCCTGACGCGGGGCCTCAAGGCTTATGCCGAGCTCAAGAACGAGAAGCGCGCGGCGATCATCACCGCCGACGACGTCATAGCCCAGGCCGGGGCCCTGATCTCGGTGTTCATCAAGAACCCCGAATTCCAGGGCCAGACCAAGGAAAAACTCTCATCGTCAGAGGCTCAGCGCTTCGTCGAGACAGCCCTGCGCGATCCGTTCGACCACTGGCTGACCGGATCGCCCAAGGCCGCCCAGGCCCTGCTGGAGTTCGTCATCGACCGTGCCGAGGAGCGCCTCAAGCGCCGCAAGGACAAGGAAGTCAGCCGCGCCTCGGCGACCCGCAAGCTGCGCTTGCCCGGCAAGCTGGCCGACTGCGCGGCTGGGGCCGTTGATGGCGCCGAACTGTTCATCGTTGAGGGCGACAGCGCCGGCGGCTCGGCCAAGCAGGCCCGCAACCGCAAGAACCAGGCGATCCTGCCCCTGCGCGGCAAGATCCTCAACGTCGCCTCGGCCACGGGCGAGAAGTTTAGCGCCAACAAGGAGCTGTCGGACCTGATGCTGGCGCTCGGCGCCCAAGGCGGCAATCGCTACAAAGAGGAAGATCTGCGCTACGAGCGGATCATCATCATGACCGACGCCGACGTCGACGGCGCCCACATCGCCAGCCTGCTGATCACCTTCTTCTATCGGACCATGCCCGACCTGATCCGCCAGGGTCACCTGTTCCTGGCCCTGCCGCCGCTCTATCGTCTCAGCCACGGCGGCAAGAGCGCCTACGCCCGCGACGACGCCCACAAGGACGAGCTCCTGGCCACGATGTTCAAGGGCAAGAAGCCCGAGATCGGCCGCTTCAAGGGCCTGGGCGAGATGATGGCCTCCCAGCTCAAGGAGACCACCATGGATCCGGCGGTGCGCACGCTGGCCAAGATCACTCTCCCTCGCTCCGAGGAAGCGGTCGAGGCCCTGGTCGAGACCCTGATGGGCCGCAAGCCCGAACTGCGCTTCCGATTCATCCAGGAAAACGCCGAGTTCGCGGCCGACGACCTGGACCTCTAGACGCGTGGGCCGGGCCGACTCACGCACGCGGGCGTGAATGGTCTGTCTGCCATTTTCGGTGACGGCGGAGACGACCTATGAAGAAATCTGACATTTCAGATTAGCGCCGTTCATGTGAGCTAAGCCCTCAAATGAATTCGACTTTCCCAGCCTCGAATTCCACGTTCGCTTGATTTTTGACCGATTTGTCGACCGAATTTGCTTTTACCGGACCATTTTTAAGCAGATGACGAGCCTGTGGATTAAATCCGAGGCCAGAACCGCGTGGTTTGCCCCGGACAACACCGAGCGGCGCCCTCCAAGACGTCGCCACAGTCAGGGAAGTCACCCATGAAGCTCCTCGCCGCCTCGACCGCCGCCCTCCTCCTCCTGGCCAGCGCCGCCAGCGCCGCCGAAACCACCAGCATCGCCGTTCGCGCCAAGCTCGATCCGAGCAACCCGCAGGATCAAAAGGTGATGATGCACCGCATCGACGCCGCCGCCCTCGAAGCCTGCGGCGCTCAGCGCGGCAGCTTCGCTGAAGTGAAACGGGCCGTGGCCGCCTCGGCCTGCCACCGCGACGCCGTCGCCGGCGCCGTGGCCCAACTGAAGACCTCGCAAGCCTCGCTGGACACCGCTGGCGCCCGCTAGAGCATTTCCCGACCTGACTGCGTCAGGCCGGGAGCTCTAATCTTTTGTTTTGACGCATTTTTCTTCACGCGAACCGGAACCACTTCGCTCGAAAAATGCTCTGGCGTTGTAAATTTCCCCGCTCGAAGGGAAGGTCGGCGAAACGCCCTGGGGTTCAACCTGGGGCGTTTTGCGTTCTTCTGTTGCTGGCGGCGGCCGGCGGGCAGCGGGAAGACGGGGCCGCAGTCCTCTACTGTGTCGCGGCGTTAAGGCGCGCTTCCTTGACGGGCGGCCGCTCTAGGGCCTGGTAGACGACCGTCCGGGTTGTGGCGTCGAGGCCCGAGCCGACGCCGCCCAGCCGCTGGATCATGCCGATGAAAAACAGGTCGTTGGCCGGATCGATCCAGAACCAGGTGCCGGCGCTGCCGCCCCAGCTGATGGTGCCCGGGCCGACCGGCGCGCCGGAGGCGGCAGGGTCAACCGCCACCGCTACGTCCAGTCCATAACCCATGCCCGCGCCGAACGGGAAGGGCTTGGCGCCCGGATGCAGCACATTGGCGGTGCCGTTGGTGGTGATCTGGAAGCTGGCCGGCAGGTGGTTGAGTCGCATCAGGGCCACGGTCTCGGGCTCCAGGATCCGCACCCCGTCCAGGTCGCCGCCATTCAGGATCATCTGGGCGAAACGCGCGAAATCGCCGGCTGTGGACAGCAACCCGCCTCCGCCCGACGGCGCGGCTGGGGGCTTGCTAATGTCGCGCCAAGGACCTTCGCTGGCCGGGATCAGGCGGCCGGTGGCCGGATCGGCGTCGTAGACGGCCGCCAGCCGAGGCAGCTTCTCAGGCGGCGCCCAGAAGGCGGTGTCCTTCATGCCCAGGGGCGCGAAAATCCGCTCCTCCATGAAGACCGGCAGGCTCTGGCCCGACAGCTTCTCGACGATATAGCCCTGGATGTCGGCGGCCACGCTGTAGCGCCAGACCGTGCCCGGCTGGGCGTACATGGGCAGCATGGCCACCTTCTGGACCATGGCGTGCAAGCTGTCGGACTGCAGCACCCCGGCTCGGAAATAGGACTGGTCGGCGACGCTGCCTGGATCATCAGCGATGCCATAGGCGAAGCCCGCCGTGTGGGTCATCAGCTCCCGCATGGTCGGCGAGCGCGAGACGGGGGTCAGGATCGGCCGACCCTCGGCGTCGACGCCAGAGGCGACGCGCAGATTGGCCAGCTCGGGCACATGGAGGCTGACCGGATCGTCCAGCTTCCACTTGCCTTCCTGGTATAGGATCAGCATCGCCACGCCGGTGACCGGCTTGGTCT
The DNA here is from genome assembly GCF_049896345.1 of Caulobacter sp. DWR2-3-1b2. Taxonomy (NCBI): domain Bacteria; kingdom Pseudomonadati; phylum Pseudomonadota; class Alphaproteobacteria; order Caulobacterales; family Caulobacteraceae; genus Caulobacter; species Caulobacter sp. DWR2-3-1b2. Next base: position 93,528 of record NZ_JAFCUC010000003.1, read on the forward strand.
CCGAGCGGATGCGGAAGATCGCGTCGGCGGGCATGGCCTCGCCGGTCTCCAGGCTGCGCTTGCCGAAGGTCTTCAGCGACACGACATGGCCGTGGCGGCCCAGCAAGGTGACGCCGCCGGCGATCTGGCCCTGATCAACCAAGGCTTGCATCGTCTCGTCCAGCTTCTTGAGCTTCTGGGCGGAAAAGCCCACCGCCTCGGGGGCCTTGGCGTGCGGCAGGGGCGCGGCGACGCCGGAGGTCGCGGCGGTCAGGCCCAGCAGCGCGGCGAACGCGCCGGCGACCTTGCGCAGAAACCGCATCATGAAACCCTGTCATCCCGGACAAGCAAAGCGCAGATCCGGGACCGCCGGAAGCGCGGCGCTTTGGCCACGGTCCCGAATCTGCGCGCTACGCGCTTGTCCGGGATGACAATGAGAGGGTGCATCATTTCGGCCTAAATCGCTTGGAGGTCGGGAACCCCTTGGGTGACAGCTTGCCCCCGCCCGCCCGTCGACCGACCCACTCTTTCCATTCGGTCCAGTCGCGGCGGCGACCGGCGGTGTCGATCCAGAAGGCGCCGGCCTCGGCGTTGAACGAGATGGCGTCGCGCAGCCCGCCCTCGCGATAGGCCTGCAGCTTGACCCCTTTGCCGCGCGGCATTTCCGGCAGCTCTTCAAGCGGGAAGATCAGGATCTTGCCGTTGTCGCCGACCACCGCGATCTGGTCGCCCACGGCTTCCAGGCAGAAGGCCGCGCCGGAGGCGTCGACCGTCAGCACCTGCTTGCCGGCCTTGCGGTTGGCTAGGGCCTCTTCTTCCGGCAGCAGGAAGCCGTAGCCCTGTTTCGAGGCCATGAAGCGCTTGCGCCCGGCCTTGAACGGGAAGACGTCGATGATCTTCACCTTGTCGTCCAGCTCGATCATCATCCGCACCGGCTCACCATGGCCCCGTGCCGATGGCAGGGCCGCGCAGCCCAGAGTGAAGAACCGGCCGTCAGAGGTGAACAGCAAAAGCTTGTCGGTGGTCTCGGCCGGGACCAGGAAGCCGAGCTTGTCGCCCTCCTTGAACTTAAGCTCCGACGGGTCCTCGACCTTGCCCTTGGCGGCGCGGATCCAGCCGCGCTCCGACAGGATGACGGTGATCGGCTCGCGAACGATCATCGCTTCAAGCGCCGCCTCGGCGTCGACGACAGGAGCGTCGGCGAAGATCGAGCGACCAATGACACCCGTCGCACGGCCCGCCTTGTCCAGCGGGTGCTTGATCTTCAGAAGCACGGCGCGCACCTGGCGCAGGCCCGTGCCGACCAGGGTCCACTGCTGTTTGTCGCTGGCCAGCATGGCCAGGATGCCGTCGCGTTCTTCCACGAGCTGGGCGTGCTCGCGGCGGATCTCCATCTCCTCCAGCTTGGCCAGCTGGCGCAGGCGGGTGTTGAGGATGGCGTCGGCCTGGAGGTCGCTTAGCGCGAAGGCGGCCATCAGCTTTTGCTTGGGTTCGTCCTCGTACCGGACGATACGAATCACCTCGTCGAGATTGAGGTAGGCGATCAGCAGGCCGTCCAGGATATGCAGGCGGGCTTCGATCTTGGCCAGCCGGTTGCGCGCCCGGCGGGTCAGCACGTCGCGGCGGTGGGCCAGGAAGGCGATCAGGCACGACTTGATGCCCATCACCCCCGGCGTGCCGCGCGCGTCCAGCACATTGATATTGACCGGGAAGCGGTTTTCCAGGGCCGAGAGCTTGAACAGGCTCTCCATCAGCACTTCGGGCTCGACGTTCTTGGACTTCGGTTCCAGCACCAGCCGGATGTCCTCGGCGCTCTCGTCGCGCACGTCGCCCAGCAGGGCCGCCTTCTTGCTCTCGATCAAGTCGGCCAGTTGCTCGACCAGGTCGGACTTCTTGACCTGATACGGAATCTCGGTGACGACGATCTGGTAGGTCCCGCGACCGGTTTCCTCGCGCTCCCACTTGGCGCGGGTGCGCACGCCGCCGCGACCGGTCTCGTAGGTCTCGAGCAAGGAAGCGGCCGACTCGACGATGACGCCGCCGGTCGGAAAGTCGGGGCCCGGCACGCGTTCCAGGATCTCGGCCGTGGTCGCCTCGGGCTTGGAGAGCAGCAGCAGGCAGGCGTCGATCAACTCGGCCGGATTGTGCGGCGGGATCGAAGTGGCCATGCCCACGGCGATGCCCGACGAGCCGTTGGCCAGCAGGTTGGGGAAGCCCGACGGCAGGACCACCGGCTCCTCATCCTGGCCGTCATAGGAAGGCTTGAAATCGACCGCGTCCTCGTCGATGCCGTCCAGCAGCAGCATGGCCGCAGCGGTCATCTTACACTCGGTGTAGCGCATGGCGGCGGGGTTATCGCCGTCGATATTGCCGAAATTGCCCTGTCCGTCGATCAGCGGCACCCGCTGGGAAAAGTCCTGGGCCAGGCGCACCAGGGCGTCGTAGATCGACTGGTCGCCGTGCGGGTGGAAATTACCCATCACCTCGCCGACCACCTTAGCGCACTTGCGCGCGCCGCCCTCGGGGTTGAGGCGCATGTTGTTCATCGCGTGCAGCACGCGGCGGTGCACGGGCTTGAGGCCGTCGCGCACGTCGGGCAGGGCCCGCGAGCCGATCGTCGACAGCGCATAGGCCAGGTAGCGCTTTGACAGCGCCTCGGTCAGCGGCTCATCGAGAATGCGATCGCCGTCGCCGGGACCGCCAGGGGGAAGGACTGGTTTGTTCATCTTGAGGATTCGTTACGCGTGAAGGGCACAGTAGCAGAAGTGTAGGATGGGCTTCGAGAGTTTGGCGATGGTGGCTCACTCACTTGCCCCCACCTGGCGACTGCGTCGCCTGTCCGCTCCCATAGGGGGCGGAGTTCGCGCGATTTGAGCTCCGCCCCCTATGGGGGCGGACAGACCGCGAAGCGGTCAGGTGGGGGCACGTGAGTGAGCCACTAAAGTCGCCCCGCCTCCCCCAGCCGATCCAGCAGCCACACCCTCGCCGGCGGCAGCGGTTTGTTCAACGGGTGAAAGACGAACTGCTCGAGGAAGTGGCCGGTGATGTCGAGCCCCGCCTTGACGTCGCCCGAGGCCAGCCCGCCCTGGGCCGACAGCATGAACGGCGGCAGGGGCAGAAGCTTGTCGTGATAGGGCGCGCCCGCCGCCCGGCTGACCGCCCGACCCGTGCGCGGGCTGACATAGACCAGGTCGTCCAACGACCCCGTCGAGGCGCATTTGGACAGGTCCAGGCCAAAGCCCAGGTCCTGCAGCAGCCCCGCCTCGAACCGCACATAGACCGCCGGCCAGATCTCGGGGATGGCCAGGGCTGCGAGCATCGCCTCCATCGCGTGGAACGCTCCCGGATGCGGCTCGCGCTCGGGCAAGGCGCCGGCCGCGACCGAGGCGGCGGCGGAAAGACCCGCCAAGGCCAGGGGTTCGTCGAACAGCGACGAGGGCCCCTCGCCGATCGGCTCCAGGGTCGCGGCCCCCAGTTGGTCGGACATCCGGGCGCGATAGCGGGCGATGACTCGCGCGCCGGCCTGCAGGAACGGCTTCATCCGCCGCGAGGCCGCGCCGGCCACATGGGCGGCGAACTTGCCACGGTCCTGGGTCAGAAGCTCGACGATCGCCCCGGTCTCGCCGTGCACGCGCGCCGACAGCACAAAGGCCTCGTCTTCCCATTCCATCCGGCGCGCCTCGTTAGGTGAGAAGCTGTCTTACCGCATCCTGGGTCGCGAGGGTCAACGGGCTGGGCAGATCGTCGAGCGCGAACCACCCCCAGGCCTCAAGCGCTGCGGGTTCCTGGATCACCGGCTCGCCCACGCAGCCGTCGGCGCGGTAGGTCACCGCAACCCAGTGGGAGTCTTCGGCGATCATGTCAGTGACGCACAGCACTGGACCGGCGACGACGGTGATCCCGAGCTCTTCAAGAATCTCCCGCTCGGCGCAGGCCCGCGCGCTTTCGCCCCAGTCCAGTTTGCCGCCAGGCTGGCCCCAGTGGCCGGCTTCCGGCTGACGGCGGCGCTTGACGAGCAGGAGGCGGCTTTGGGTGTCGAGGATAGCCGCGCCGCAGCCTATGCGGGGACGAAGGGGTTCGCCGGGTGATTCCGAGCTGCTCATCAGCGCCTTCTACAGCGTTTGTAGACTCGACCCCATCCGCCTATATCCAGCCCTCATGACCAACGACGACGTCCTCGACGAATTCCGCGCCGCCGGCGCCCTGCGCGAAGGCCATTTCGTGCTGTCCAGCGGCCTGCACAGCCCGGTCTTCCTGCAGAAGAACCTGGTGTTCATGCGACCGGAGCGCTGCGAGCGCCTGTGCAAGGCGCTGGCGCAGAAGATCATCGCCACGGTGGGCCAGCCCGACGTGGCCGTTTCACCGGCTGTGGGCGGGATCATCCCCGGCTACGAGACGGCCCGCTGGCTGGACGTCGCCTCGATCTATGTCGAGCGCGAGGGCGGCAGCTTCAAGTTCCGCCGCGGCTTTCACCTGGAGCCCGGGCAGAAGGTCGTGATGGTCGAGGACATCGTCACCACCGGCCTGTCGTCGCGCGAATGCATCGCCGCGATCCAGGACGCCGGGGGCGACGTGATCGCCGCAGCCTGCATCGTCGATCGCTCGGGCGGCAAGGTCGATGTCGGCGTGCCCCTGGTGTCGCTGTGCAGCCTGGAGGTGCCGGCCTATCCGGCCGACGCCCTGCCCCCCGAACTGGCCGCCATCCCGATCGAGGACCCGGGCAGCCGGCGGCTGAGGGGCTGACGACCATGCTGCGACTCGGCGTCAATATCGATCACGTGGCCACGATCCGCAACGCGCGCGGGTCCAGCTATCCAGAGCCGGTGCGGGCTGCCGAACTGGCCCTGGCGGCCGGCGCCGACGGCATCACCGCCCACCTGCGCGAGGACCGCCGCCACATCAGCGACGCCGACATCGCCCTGCTCAACAACCTCTGCCTCAAGCGTGGCAAGCCGCTGAACTTCGAGATGGCGGTCACTGACGAGATGGTCGGCATCGCCCTGGCCGCTCGCCCCCACGCCGCCTGCCTGGTGCCCGAGCGCCGCGAGGAGGTCACCACCGAGGGCGGGCTGGACGTGGTGCGGGGTCAGAACCGCATCGCCGACGCGACCGCCCGCCTGCGCACTGTCGGGGCGCGGGTGTCACTGTTCATCGAGGCCGATCCCGCCCAGATCCAGGCCTCGGCCGACGTCGGCGCCCAGGTGGTCGAACTGCACACCGGGGCCTATTGCGACGCCGCCCGCGATGGTCACGCCGACCGCGCCGCCGCCATCCTCGAACGTCTGAAGGCCGGCGCGGTCCTGGCGCAAAGTCTCGGCCTTGAGGTCCATGCCGGCCACGGCATCGACTACGCCACCGTCAAACCGATTGCCGCCATCCCGCAGATCGCCGAACTCAACATCGGCCATTTCCTGATTGGCGAGGCGATCTTCGTTGGCCTGCCCCAGGCCATCCTGCGCATGCGGACCCTGATGGACGCCGCCCGCCTGGACGCCGCGGCATGATCATCGGCATCGGCTCGGACCTGTGCGACATCAGGCGGATCGAGAAGTCCCTCGAACGGTTCGGCGACCGCTTTACCCACAAGGTCTTCACCGAGACCGAACGCAAGCGGTCCGAGCGCAAGCCCGACCGCGCCAGCAGCTACGCCAAGCGCTTCGCCGCCAAGGAAGCCTGCGCCAAGGCCCTGGGCACAGGCCTGAAGGGCGGCGTACATTTGGCCGGCATGGGGGTGATCAACCTGCAGTCCGGCAAGCCGACCCTGGCCCTGACCGGCGGCGCGGCGGACTGCCTGGCCGAACTGACGCCGCCGGGCATGACCGCCGTGGTCCACCTGTCCCTGACCGACGATCATCCGTACGCCCAGGCCTTCGTGATCATCGAGGCGATAACGCCTCCCCCTGTGGGCGAAGTGTCGGCGTAGCCGACGGCGGGAGGAGGCAGGTAGTCACGGACAAGATCGAGCGTCCTAAAACGCCCCCCACCGGTCGCTGTGCGACCACCTCCCCCACGGGGGGAGGACTTCGGCCCTGCTCTTGCAGCTTGACCGTGAAGGCGTCTGGAACGGCGCCGTTGTGGGACGGGGCTCATGACTTTCTGGGTGGATGTCGAAACCAGGACACGCCGCAAACCGCGCGCGGCGTCTCGTGACGCGATCCAGGCGCGCAAGCCGTTGATGCCCTGGCAAAAGCGGCCTTTCGCCTGGCTGCTGGTCGGGTGGAGCGCGTTCGCCCTGATCCTGCTGGCGATCTTCGCCACAATTTGAGTCCATTTTTTCAGGTCAAGCTTGGCGGGCGGGCGCGCCATACTTGCTCCCGTCGTAAAGCCCGTCTAGCTAGGCGCGTCGGGTTCGCCCGAGGCCCATTCCGTCGAGAGCCCCTTCGCGCATGACCGACACCGCCGACACCCCGACCGCCGACGAGCCGAACGGCGCGGTCAAGGAGTTCCTGGAGATCGTCAAGACGGTCGCCTATGCCTTGGGCATCGCCCTGGTGCTGCGGGTGCTGCTGTTCCAGCCGTTCACGATCCCGTCGGCCTCGATGGAGCCCAATCTCTACCAGGGCGACTACATTATCGTGTCGAAGTACAGCTATGGCTGGTCTAAGCACTCGATCCCGTTCAGCCCGCCGCTGTTCAACGGTCGGATCCTGGGCCACACCCCGCGGCGCGGCGACATCGTGGTGTTCAAACTGCCGCGCGATATCAAGATGGACTATATCAAGCGCCTGATCGGCCTGCCTGGCGACAAGGTGCAGGTGCGCGGCGGCGTGGTCTATATCAACGGCACGGCCCTGGAGCGCACGGCGCTGCCGCCGGCCATGGTCAATACGGGCTACAACATCATCAGCGCCAGCCGCTTCGAGGAGACCAATCCCGAGGGCCGCAAATACACCACCCAGGACTACGGCCCCGACGGCGAGAGCGACAATACCGGCGTCTATATCGTACCGGAAGGCTGCTACTTCTTCATGGGCGACAACCGCGACAACAGCCTGGACAGCCGCTTCAACCCCGGGATCTCGCCGTTCAAGACCGGCTCTGGCGTCTGCAAGTGGGACTACGCCAACGACCAGTATATCGGGCTGCAGCAAGGTGTGGGCTTCGTCCCGGCCGAGAACCTGGAAGGCCGCGCCCAGCTGATTCTGCTGTCGTGGAACGCCGACGCCCATCTGTTCAAGCCTTGGACCTGGTTCACCGAGGCGCGGCCTAGCCGCTTCTTCCGCGTCCTCAAATGACAGATCGGCGCGCCGTCGCCGTCGGCGACCTGGAGCGCCGGATCGGTCACACGTTCCAGGATCGCAAGCTGCTGGAACTGGCCCTGACCCACGCCAGCGTCGGGGACGGGGCCAAGAAGGCCGGCGACAAGGTTGGCGACAACGAGGTGCTGGAGTTCATCGGCGACCGCGTGCTGGGCCTGCTCGCCGCCGAGGCCCTGGCCGAGCGCTTCCCCAAGGCCAAAGAGGGCGAATTGGCTCCGCGCCTGAACGCCCTGGTCAGTCGCGAGACCTGCGCGCGGGTGGCTCGCGCCGCCGAGATGGGCCCTGCCCTGCGCCTGTCGGCCTCGTCCAGCAAGATCGGCGGCCGCGAGACCGACTCGATCCTGGCCGGCGCCGCCGAAGCGCTGATGGCGGCCCTCTATCGCGACGGCGGACTTGAGCTCGCGCGCCGGGTGTTCCTCGACCTGTGGTCCGGCGAGTTCGACTTGGCCAACCAAGGCAAGCCCCGCGACCCCAAGACCGCCCTCCAGGAATGGGCCCAGGCCCAAGGCAAGCCCCTGCCGACCTACGCCGTCAAGGACCGCAAGGGGCCTGATCATGCGCCAGTGTTTACGGTGGCGGTGACGGTGGTGGGGCTAGACCCGGTGCTGGCCGAGGGACGCTCGCGGCAGGAGGCCGAGAAGGCTGCGGCCAAGGCGCTGCTGGAGCGCGAGGGCGCGGGGATTTAGGTCCTCCCCCTGTGGGGGAGATGGTCGCGCAGCGACCGGTGGGGGGCGTTTTAAGACGCTCGATCCTGCCCATGACCACCTGCCGATCACTCCCCCCTCCGTCGGCTTCGTCGACACCTCCCCCACAGGGGGAGGCTTTTGGTCTCCGCTGTGCTACACGCACCCGCAATGACTGAAAACACCCCCCAAAACACCCGCGCCGGTTTTGCCGCCATCATCGGCGCCCCGAACGCCGGCAAGTCCACCCTGGTCAACCGCATGGTCGGCGCCAAGGTCTCGATCGTCACCCAGAAGGTCCAGACGACGCGCTTTCCCGTGCGCGGCGTGGCCATGACTGGCCAGACCCAGATCGTGCTGGTCGACACCCCCGGCATCTTCACCCCGCGCCGCCGGCTGGACCGCGCCATGGTCCGTTCCGCCTGGAGCGGCGCCGAGGACAGCGAAGTCGTCGTCCACCTGGTCGACGTCCAGGCCGAGCTGGCCTCGCGCGAGCGCCGCGCCTCGGCCGGCGAGCACCGCTCGGTGCAGGACGTCCAGACCATTATCGAGGGCTTGAAGGCCAGCAACCGCCAGGTGATCCTGGCGCTGAACAAGATCGACGGCGTCAAGCGCGAGACCCTGCTGGCCGTCGCCCACGATCTGTTCGAGACCGGCGTCTATTCCGAGGTCTTCATGATCAGCGCCGGCACGGGCGCGGGCGTCGATGACCTGATGGCCAAGCTGGCCTCGATGATGCCGGAGGGCCCGTGGCTGTATCCGGAAGACCAGACCGCCGACCTGCCCGCCCGCCTGCTGGCCGCCGAGATCACCCGCGAGAAGATCTATCTGCGCGTTCACGAGGAGCTGCCCTACGCCGCCTCGGTGGAAACCACCGCCTTCGAGGAACGCCCGGACGGCAGCGCCCGCATCGAGCAGACCATCTACGTCGAACGCGACGGCCAGCGCGCCATCGTGCTGGGCAAGGGCGGCGAGGTGATCAAGTGGATCGGCAAGAGCTCGCGCGAGGAGCTGGAAGACATCCTGGACCGCAAGATCCACCTGTTCCTGCACGTCAAGGTCAAGGAAAACTGGGCCGAGGAACGCGGGCTGTTCAACGACATGGGGTTGGATTTCGACGTTTAAAGGGTGCTGAGCTCCCTCTCGCTTCCACTCATGATGAGTGGAGTTTGGGGGGCTCTGACCGCCTACCCGCACCCCCTACCCCCGCGTCCGGTCCACCGTCTCCACCGTCGGACACGTTCGCAAGGCGGCCGAGATGTTGGTCAGGTGCTTGGCGTCGCGCACCTCGACGTCGATATCCACGTCGAAGAAGTCGCTTTGCCGGTGGTGCATGCGCAGGTTGACGATATTGCCGCCCGCCTCGCCAATGATCGTGCAGACCTGGCCCAGCACACCTGGAGCGTTGCCGATCGTGGCGTGCAGGCGGGTCAGGGACACCGTCTCGCGCTCGGCCTCGGGGGTCCAGTTAAGGTCGCGCCAGAGATCCTCGCGGTCCTCGTACTCGGCCAGTTTTGGGCAGTCGATGGTGTGGACGTCGAGCGCCGCCCCGTCCTCGCGCAGGATGCCGACGATGCGGTCGCCTGGCACCGGGCTGCAGCAGTGGGCGAAGTGCAGCGCGACGCCCAGCGTCAGGCCGCCGCCGCGCACATAGAGTCGGGCTTCCACGCCACCCTCGATCTTACGGCGCGCAGTGGCCTCGGCGACGTCGGAGCCTTTCATGCCAGGGAAGGCGGTCTCCAGCACCTGGCTGGGCGACACCCGGCCACGGCCGACCGCGTCGAACAGGGCCTCCTCGGTGTCCAGCGCGTAACGCTCGAGGATCGGCCGCAGCGACACGTCCTTCAGCTTCTTGCCGGTCCGTTCAAACACCTGGTCCACCGAGGCCCGGCCCAGGCGCAAGAACTCTTCCTTCTCGGTTTGGCGGATATGGCGGCGGATAGCCGAGCGCGCGCGGCCGGTGACGGTGAGCGACCGCCAGTCCGGCGGGACCACGGGCTTAGAGCCGCGAATGACCTCAACCACATCGCCGTTGTTCAGGCCGGTGCGCAGAGGCTTGAGCTCGCCGTTGATCTTCACGCCGATACAGGTGTCGCCGACGCTGGTGTGGACGGCATAGGCGAAGTCCAGCGGCATGGCGCCCCTGGGCAGGCTGACCAGCTTGCCCTTGGGCGTGAAGACGAACACTTGGTCGAGGAACATCTCCAGCTTGGCGTGCTCGACCAGCTCCTCGGCGTCGCCGCCATGTTCCAGCACCTGGACAAGCTGGCGCAGGTTGGCCAGGGGATCGCGGCTACCGGCTGCCTCCATGCCTTCCAAGTCCAGGCCGTAGGACGCGTCCTTGTAGCGGAAGTGGGCCGCCACGCCCTCTTCGTTGACCCGGTCCATGGCCTCGGTGCGGATCTGCATCTCGATGCGCATGCCGCGCGGCCCCACCACGGTGGTGTGCAGCGAGCGGTAGTTGTTGCGCTTGGGCGTCGAGATGAAGTCCTTGAAGCGATCAGGCACGCTGGACCAGGCGCGGTGCACCACGCCCAGAGCGCGGTAGCAGTCTTCCTCGGAGTCGACGATGACCCGGAAGGCATAGATGTCGGACATCTGCGAGAAGCCGATCGATTTCCGCTGCAGCTTGCGCCAGATCGAATAGGGCGACTTCTCTCGACCGAACACCCGAGCGGGAATGCCGTCGCCGTCCAGCCGCGCGGCAATCTCCTGGCTGACCAGCTCCACAGCCCCGCCCTGCTGGGCCCGCAGGGTATCGAGCCGGCGGATGATCGCCGTGCGCGCCACGGGATTGGTGTGCTCGAAGCTGAGTTCCTCCAGCTCGGTGCAGATCCGGTGACAACCGATGTTGCGGGCCAGGGGCGCATAGATATCGCGCGTCTCACGGGCTATGCGCTCGCGCTTGGCCTGATTCTTGATGAAGTGCAGCGTCCGCATGTTGTGCAGACGGTCGGCCAGCTTGACCAGCAGGACGCGAACGTCCTTGGAGATGGCCAGGATGAACTTGCGCAGGTTCTCGGCCTGGCGCGAATGCTCGGCCTGCAGCTCCAGCTTGGACAGCTTGGTGACGCCGTCGACCAGCTCGGCGATCTCCTCGCCAAACAGCCTGGAGATCTCTTCCTTGGTGACCGGGGTGTCCTCGATCACGTCGTGCAGCAGGGCTGTGACGATGGTCGCGGTATCGAGCCGGTATTCAGTGAGAATGCCAGCCACCTCGATCGGGTGGGCGTAGTAGGGGTCGCCGCTAGCCCTCGTCTGCGAACCGTGCATGCGCATGGCGTAGACATAGGCGCGGTTCAGCAAGGCCTCGTCGGCGGTCGGGTCGTAGGCGTGGACGCGCTCGATCAGTTCATACTGGCGGAGGATTTTCTGGCGAGGCTTGGGAGCGGGCGTCGGCGCCGGGACGGGCTCGGCGGCGTCCACAAACGAAGACGCGCCCGCCTCCGTCCCAGGAGAGGGAGCGGCTTCGGGCGCGCGTTCGGAAGGAGCGGCGGCGGGCGCCGCTTCGAGGATAAGAGGGTCTGCGCCGTCGGGGCTCAGTACCGCTCCTCCTGACCGCCATCGCGGTCGCTCTGCAGGGCGCGAACGAGCTCGAGCTCGCTCATCTGCATGTGGGTGGGATCAGCCAGGAGGGCGAGGGTTTCGGCCTCTTCCTCGGCTTCGGTGTGCTCATCGACGCGTTGCAGTGTGCTGATCAGCTGTTCTTTGAGGCCTTCGTGATCGACCACGTCATCGGCGATCTCGCGCAGGGCGACGACAGGGTTCTTGTCGTTGTCGCGTTCGACCAGCAGCGAGGCGCCGGCCGATATGCCGCGCGCCCGATGGGCGGACAGCAGGACCAGGGCAAAGCGGTTGGGAACCTTCTCGACGCAATCTTCGACGGTGACGCGGGCCATGAATTCCTCGGGCTGAGAGCCGTAGTGATCACGAAATAGGGTGTCCAGCAGCGTTGTACAACGCCGCCTGGGTAGAGTCCCAGCTTTCGCGAGGGGGCGCTTATGCCGCGTTCGCGGGGAGAAGTCCAGCGCGCGGCGATCGAGAAACCGGTCTCTAGCACTTGGTCTGCGGATAAACGGTCTCGCCGCGCTTGAGCATGCCATGAAGGTTTCGATCTTCTTGCGACGGGCTCCATCTTCATGGAGTGGGTGCGGAAGCTCGGGCGAAACGGGTTGGGCGGACTCTTGAGCCGGCGGCAGCGCGCCGGAAACTAAGTTTTGGCAATGTCAGGCGCGGCGTCGCTTCCGACGGTCGCCGCCGCCGCCAGGTCCGCCGCCGTCCGACCGCTGACCGGATGACGCCACTCCGGCGAGATTTCCGCCAGCGGCCCCATCACGAACAGGCGCTCGTGGGCGCGCGGATGGGGCAGGACGAGGCCGACCTCGGTCACCGTTCGACCCTGGGCGATCAGGTCGAGGTCCAGGGTGCGCGGCGCGTTGGCGTCTATCCGGACGCGGCCGAAATGAGTCTCGATCCGGTGTAGCCGCGCCAGGATTTCGCTCGCAGGTAGCGGCGTCTCGACCAAGACGACGCCGTTGCGATAGGCTGGCGCCGTAGGGTCAGGCCACGCCGCCGACGCCCACCAGGAGGAGCGGCCCACGACCTTCAGATCCCCGGCCTCGATGGCCCCTATCGCGGCGTCCAGCAAGGCTTCCCGACTCGGATAGGAACCGGGCAGGCTGCAGCCCAACGCCACCACCGCCACCTCATCCAGCCATTTTTGATCAAACTGATTTTTCAAGGATTTCCGACTCAGTGACCTTTTACCCGACCGAGCGCCTGGCGCTGTTCATCGACGGGGCCAACTTCTTCTCCGCCGCCAAGGCCCTCAGCCTCGACATCGACTACCGCAAGCTGTTGGACGAGTTCCGCAAGCGCGGCATCCTGGTGCGGGCCTATTATTACACCGCCATCGCCGAGAACGAGGAATATTCCCCGATCCGGCCGTTGGTCGACTGGCTCGACTACAACGGCTTTACCCTGGTGACCAAGCCGGCCCGCGAATATACCGACAGTACGGGCCGCAAGCGCTGGCGCGGCGACATGGACGTCGAGATCGCCGTCGACATGCTGGAAATGGCCGCCACGGTCGATCACCTGGTGCTGTTTTCGGGCGACGGTGACTTCCGCGCCGTGGTCGAGGCCGTGCAGCGCAGGGGCCGCCGCGTCACCGTGGTCTCGACGATGAAGAGCCAGCCGCCGATGACCAGCGACGACCTGCGCCGCCAGGCCGACAACTTCGTGGACCTGGCCGACCTGGGGAACATCATCGGCCGGCCACAACGCGGCAATCCCCTGCCCCGCTTCGTCACAGAGCCGGCTCGCGGCGGGGCCCCAAGCCAAGACGACCGAGCCCTCGACGATGAGGACTGACCCGCCAATGGGGCAGCGCTCCAACATCGTCGGCGAGGTCGTGCCCTCGCCTGCAGAGCCGCCACGCGACTGCCCGCTGTGTCCGCGCCTTGTGGCCTATCGCCGCGAGAACCAGGCGCTCTATCCCGACTGGTTCAACGGGCCAGCCCCGTCGTTCGGCGACCATGAGGCTCAGCTGCTCGTCGTGGGCCTGGCCCCCGGTCGCAAGGGGGCCAACCGCACGGGTCGCCCGTTCACCGGCGATTTCGCCGGGGCCCTGCTCTACGAGACCATGATCAAGTACGGCTTCGCCACCGGCAAGTTCGAGGCGCGGCCTGACGACTCGCTGCGGCTGATCGGCAGCGCGGTGACCAACGCCGTCCGCTGCGCCCCGCCGGGCAACAAGCCCGAGACGTCGGAGGAGAACAACTGCCGGCCGTTCCTGGCGGCGCGGCTGGAGAAGTTTCCCCAACTGAAGGCCATCGTCACCCTGGGCGACGTCTCGCGGCGCAATCTGCTGAAGGCGCTTGGGCTGAAGGCGTCGGCGGGCATCCCGGGCCACGGCTCGGAGTTCCAGGCCGGACCCTACCGGGTGTTCAACAGCTACCACTGCTCGCGGCTGAACACGAACACCGGGCGGCTGACGACGCCGATGTTCGAAGAGTTGTTCAGGCGGGTGAAGGCGTATCTGGACGCCAATCCGTAGCGTCGCGCCAGCGGATGAGGACAGGCGCATGCGCCTGTCCTCAATCACAGCCTAGGATCGCACCCTGGGCAGCGCATCAAGCCACCGCGCATAGGCTTCTTCCCGCGCATTGACGCTCAGCGCCGGCTGCAGCAGCTCCGCCTCCGGCCGCGCCTTCACCGCCTCCTCTACAGAGCTGTAGACCCCCGAGCCGACCCCGGCGAACAAAGCCGCGCCCAGAGCCGTGGTCTCCTGGTAATTGGCCCGGTGCACGGGAATGCCGGTCAGGTCAGCCAGGCGCTGGCTGAACCAGGCGCTGCGCGCCATGCCGCCGTCGATGCGCAGCTCGGCGCCGTCGAAGGCCGAGGGGGCGTCGGCCCGCATGGCCTCGATCAGGTCGCGGCCCTGGAAGACGCAGGAATCGTAGGTCGCGGCGGCGATCTCGGCGAGGCCCGCGTCGCGGGTCAGGCCGAAGATCGCGCCCCGCGCCTCGGCGTCCCACCAGGGCGCGCCCAGGCCCGTGAAGGCCGGCACCACGACCACTGCATGATCCTGACGGGCGGTGCGCGCCAGGGCCTCAGCCCCGCGCGGGCCGTTGCGAATCCCTAGCCCTTCGTTCAGCCACTGGATCGCCGCCCCGGCCACGAAGATCGAGCCCTCCAGGGCGTAGGTCGTGCGTCCGCCTACCCGCGCGGCCACCGTGGTCAGCAGACGCGAGCCGGAGCGCGGGCGCTCCTCGCCCGTATTGACCAGCATGAAGCCGCCAGTGCCGTAGGTGACCTTCATTTCGCCGGGCCGGATGCAGCCCTGGCCCATCAGCGCCGCCTGCTGGTCGCCGGCCACGCCGCGGATGGGGATGGCTCGGCCCAGGATATCGGGCGTTACTTCGCCAAAGTCGGCCGCGCAGTCGAGCACCGTCGGCAGCATGGCGCGCGGCACCTCGAACAGGGCCAGCATCGCGTCCGACCACGCCTGTTTTTCGATGTCGAACAGCAGGGTGCGCGAGGCGTTGGTGGCGTCGGTGACGTGGGACGCCTTGCCCGTCAGCCGCCAGACGACCCAGCAATCGATCGTGCCGCACAGCAGCTCGCCCGCCTCGGCCCGCCGCCGCGCGCCAGCCACGTTGTCGAGGATCCAGGCGATCTTGGTTCCCGAGAAATAGGGATCGAGCAGCAGGCCCGTTGTCGCGGTCACCGCTGGTTCGTGGCCGGCTTCCAGCAGGCGGTCGCAGACGGCGGACGTACGCCGGTCCTGCCAGACGATGGCCGGATGGATCGGCCGGCCCGTGGCCTTGTCCCAGACCACCACCGTCTCGCGCTGGTTGGTGATGCCCAGGGCGGCGATATCGACGCTGTCACGGTCGCATTTTTCGACGGTGTCGCGCAGCACGCCCACGCAGGCGGCGTAGATCTCGTCGGCGTCGTGCTCGACCCAGCCATCGCGCGGATAGGACTGCCGCAGCGGCCGGCTGGCGTCGCAGACCGGCTTGCCGTCGGTGGTGAACAGGATGGCCCGGGTGCTGGTCGTGCCCTGATCGAGCGCGAGGATCAGAGGTTGGCCCATGCGTACTGGTCTCCCTTGGATTACCATTCCTGCGGCATCGCGCCGCTATTCTTGTCGTTCCGTGGCTTCGCCTGTTTAAGCATGTTTTCATTCGCAGCCGCCAAGGTCGTCTTGGTCAAGCTTTGAAATCGAGGATGCTGGTTGGTCCAGTCCGCCCAGACCGCACAACTCCTGTCCCTGGCCCGCAGCCGCGAGCCGGCTGATCGCGAACGCCTGCTCGCCGGCATCATCGACCTGTGCGACTCCAGTCAGGCCCAGGGAAGGCCGGCCGCGCCTGACGTCCAGGTCCTGCTTGACTCCATCTTCATGACATTGGTGGTCGAGGCAGAGCGCGACATCCGCCAGCGCCTGGCCGAACGCCTGGCAGACGCCACCTGGGCGCCCTCCGCCCTGATCAACATCTTGGCCCTGGACGAGATCGAGATCGCTCGTCCGATCATCGCTCGCAGCCCGATTCTGCAGGACCGCGACCTGATCCGCCTTTTGGTCCAGGCCACCCTGGAACACCAGCTCGAGATCGCCCGACGGCCGGCCCTGTCGCCCGCCGTGGTCGAAGCGATCCTGGCCCGCGACGAATCGGCCGTGCTGACGGCGCTCGCCAACAACACTAACGCCCAGATCTCGCCCGACGGCGTCCGCCGCCTCGTCGAACGGGCGCGCGAGGTTGTCGCCCTGCGCTCGCCCCTGGCGCGCCACCCCGGCCTGTCCAGCGATCTGGCCGAACAGTTGTATCTTTGGGTCGGCCGCGCCCTGCGCGAGGCCTTGACCACCCGATTCCAGCTTGATCCCGACAAGATGGCCCAGGCCGTCGAAACCGCGTTGCGCGCCGCCCACGCCGGGGACCAGATCGAAGACGCGCCCAGCCTGGAACAGGCCGAGGATCGCGAGGCGATGGAGGCCGCCCTCATCGAAAAGCTCGACGCCGCTGGTCAGCTGCGCCCGGGCTATCTGCTGCGGGTACTGCGCGAGCGGCGCCTGCCGCTATTCCTATTCGCCCTGGCTCGTCTGGGTCAGTTCGACATTCGCCAAGTGCGGCGCGCTGTTGACAGCGACCGTCCCGAACTGCTGGCCCTGGCCTGCTCAGCCGTCGGCATCGATCGCAGCGTCTTCCCGACCATCCTCGATCACGTGCGCCAACTGAATGGCGGTCGGCCCGGCGGCGGGGCGGAAGCCGCCCGCAAGGCCAGCGGCGCCTTTGGCCCCTTCGCGCCCGACATCGCGGCCATGGCGTTCCGGCAGGCCGTCAGCGCGGCCTGAGTTCGGCATCAAACCCAGGTTTGACAACGCCTCGGCGATCTAGCCACTTGGCGCGATGTTCCAGCCCCTGCCCTTCGTGACTCGCCTGACCTTCAAGGGCAGTGATCGCCCCGAGGCCCAGGAAGCCATCGAGCGGCTGCGCGCCCGGTATGGCGACGTCGGGGACGACAGCGCCCAGGTGATCGTCGCCTTGGGCGGCGACGGCTTCATGCTGGAGACCCTGCACGACACCATGAAGGGCCAGACCCCGATCTACGGCATGAACCGCGGCTCGGTCGGCTTCCTGATGAACGAATACAGCGAGGACGCCTTGCTGGAACGGATCAACGCGGCCGAGCGGGCCGTGATCCATCCGCTGGCCATGGTCGCCATCGACTCCAATCGCAAACAGCACCGGGCCTTGGCCATCAACGAGGTGTCGCTGCTGCGCCAGACCCGCCAGACCGCCAAGCTGCGCATCAGCATCGACGGCAAGGTGCGGATGGGCGAGTTGGTCTGCGACGGCGTGCTGCTGGCCACACCCGCGGGCTCGACGGCCTACAACCTTTCCGCCCACGGTCCGATCATCCCGATCGGCGCCCAGGTGCTGGCCCTGACCCCGATCAGCGCCTTCCGCCCCCGCCGCTGGCGTGGCGCGCTTTTGCCGCAGACGGCGCGGGTGACGTTCGAAGTGCTGGAATGCGATAAGCGGCCGGTAAGCGCCGTGGCCGACAATTTTGAGGTTCGCGACGTGGTCGAGGTCCATATCACCGAGGACAGCAGCGCCAGCCTTTCCATGCTCTTCGACGCCGGTCGAAGCCTCGAGGAAAGGGTCCTGACGGAGCAGTTCTCGGCCTAGTCCGGAGAGAACCGTTGGTCAGGGCGATTTGCGAGACTGGCTCGAATTGGCCAGGGCGAAATGGGCGTCTCATCTAATGTTAACGCCTGCGATGGTAGCTTTGCCATCTACGCGATTGGGGAGGCGCCCGTGACGAACAAGCCCGCCGCAGAAGTAATTCAAGTGCCAAACATGCTTAAGCTGAAGGTGGGTGGACGCGGTGGTATCGACCTGGCGGCGATCGCCAAGGCCGAGGCGGCGCTGAAGAGCCTGTCAGGCAACTTTGCCCAATGGCTGAACGACGAGATCGTCAAGCTGGAGGCCGCGCGCCAGGATGTGCGCGCCAAGGGCCTGACCGCCGAGACCGTCGAGACCCTCTATCTTCGCGCCCATGACCTAAAGGGCCTGGGAGCCACCTACGACTTCCCGCTGATCACGCGATTGGCCGCTTCGCTGTGCAAATTGATCGACGAACCCGCCACCCGCCTTACGGCGCCGTTATTTTTGGTGGACGGCCACATCGACGCAATCAAGGCCTGCGTCCGCGGCGACATCAAGGTCGACACCCACCCGGTGGGCAAGGTCTTGGCTACGGAACTGGAAGGCCGCGTGGCCGAATACCTGGCGATCTAAAGCCATCCAGGCGCACGACCTGAAAGCCTCGGCCCATAGCCGGGGCTTTTTTCTTTTCGGGCTCGGCTCTCGATGTTCTGCGCGCCCTCGCGCCAAAGGGCGTCATGTCGAAGGTGATCGCAGGGCCGCGAAGAGTTTTCAAAGGCTCGAATGCGATGCCATGGTCAAGGTTCTCTAGAGGTCAAACAGGCCCCTCAGGTACGGATTGAGCATCCGCATCTCGGGGTCCAGCGCGGCGCGCAGCTTCAGGAAATCCTTCCAGCGGGGATACAGTCCGGCCAATTGATCGCCCGACACGCTGTGCAACTTTCCCCAATGCGGCCGTCCACCGTAGCGACGGAAGATCGGCTCGATCAGGGTGTAGAGGAAGGCGAATTCGTCCTTGTAGTAGGCGTGGACTGCGATTGAGCCTCGGGCCTCGCCCTGAAAGGGCGACAGCCAGGCGTCATCGGGGGCGATCCGCCGCGCCTCGATCGGGAAGAAGACGTCGGGCCGATGTTTCTCGATCGTCGCCACCACCTCGGCCAGAGCCTTGAGTTGAACCTCGGCCGGCAGGTGGAACTCCATCTCGTTGAAGCGCACGGGGCGATCGGTCGACAGCAGCTTCCAACCCTCGTCGATCGCCGCCTCCGGCTTGACGCCCGCCAGCAGCGCGCGGGCGGCGGCTTTGCGCAACGGGGTGGAGAAGCCAAGCAGATTACGCAGGCCCTTCAGGGCGTCAAGAAAGGCGGTATCCTGGTCGGGTCCGCGCGCCAGGGCGGGCTTGTCCGTCTCGTCATGGCTGATATTGGCGGCCAACCCCGTGAAGGGTACGGCGTAGAACTCGAAGTTGCGGTGCGTGGCCCAGCGTTCCTCGGCCTTGGCCAGGGCCTCCTCCAACGGCTCCAGCCAGACATGGCGCTCGATGCGGCGGTTGGCGATAGTCCGGATGCGCGCCTGGGTGATCACGCCCAGGCAGCCGAGCGAGACCTTGGCGGCTTGGAAGACCTCGGGGCGATGGGTCGCGTCGCAATCGATCACCTTGCCGTTCGGCGTGATGAGCCGCAGTGCCGTGACGTCGCCGTGCAGGGCCTTCAGGCGCATCCCCGTGCCATGGGTGCCGGTGGCCAGGGCGCCGGCCAGGGACTGCTTGTTGATGTCGGGCAGGTTGGCCATCGCCCGACCGTTCTTGGCCAAAGCCGAGCCCAGGGCGCCCAGGCGCGTGCCGGCCGCGACGATCGCCTCGTCGCCCTCCCAGGCCAGGATCCCCGACAGGGCGTCCAGCGACAGCAGTGTCCCGTCCGTCGGGGCCAGGGCGCTAAAGGAGTGACCCGCCCCCACCGGCCGGATTGGCGCCGTGGCGGTCTTCAGGGCCGCAGCGACCTCGGCCTCGCTCTGGGGCGCGACGCGGTCCGACGGATAGGCGTGCTGCACGCCTGACCAATTGCGCCAGAGCAGGCGGCCTTGGGCGTCAGTGGTGGCCGGAGCGGCCGGCTCAGGTTTTTCGTGGGTGGCGACCGCGTGGCCGCCGCCGACCACCGCCGCGCCCAGGCCAAAACCCCCGGCCAGCAGCGCCCCCCGTCTTGATACCTTCATGTCGCCCGCCCCCTAAAGCATTTCCCGACCTGACTGCGTCAGGCCGTGAGCTCTAATCTTCTGTTTTGACGCATTTTTCTTCACGCGAAGCGGAACCACTTCGCTCGAAAAAATGCTCTAGCGCGCGGAGTCTTCGCGCCCCGCCATGAAGCGTATGAGAGCGTTGAAATCATTCGCGTTGCAAGCCGCGCATTGTCCTCCGGCCGGCATCGCCTGGAAACCCTGGACGGCATGATCCAGCAGCACGGCCTGTCCCTGCTTCCACCGCGGATCCCAGGCCTTGCGATCATGAACCAGCGGCGCGCCCGTACCCGGCACGGCGTGGCAGGTCTTGCAGGACTGCTCGTAGAGACCCGCCAAGCGCGGATCAGTCGGCCTCAGGCGTAACGTCTGTTCGGCGGTGGGCGCTTGCGGGGTCGGCCCGGAACAGGCGGCTAGGTTCGCAGCCAGGACCAGAACGACCGCGAGCCGCACTATTCCGCGATCCCATTGATCCGCTTGGCCGCGCTGACGGTGTTGGCCAGCAGCATGGCGATGGTCATCGGTCCCACCCCGCCCGGCACCGGGGTGATGGCGCCGGCCACGTCCTTGGCTTCCTCGAAGGCCACGTCGCCCACCAGCCGGGTTTTGCCGGCGGCTGCGGCGACAGGGTCGCGCGACGGGAAGCGGCTGATCCCGACATCGATCACCGTGGCCCCGGGCTTGATCCAGTCACCTCGGACCATCTCGGCCCGGCCCACGGCTGCGACCAGAATGTCGGCCTCGCGGCAGATGGTCGGCAGATCCAGAGAGCGCGAGTGGGCGATGGTCACCGTGCAGTCGGCCGCTAGCAGCAGTTGAGCCATCGGCTTGCCCATCAGGTTGGAGCGGCCGATCACCACCGCCCGCTTGCCAGTCAAGTCGCCTAGCACGTCCTTGAGCAGCGCCATGCAGCCGGCCGGGGTGCAGGAGGTCAAGGCTGGCAGGCCACTCGCCAGGCGCCCAGCATTGGTGACGGTTAGGCCGTCGACGTCCTTGTCGGGAGAGATCGCCGCGACGATCGTGGCCTGGCTCAGATGGTCCGGCACCGGGAACTGCACCAGAACGCCGTGGATCGCCGGGTCGTCATTCAGGCGCTCGACCAGCGACAGTAGCTCGCTCTGACTGGTGTCGGCCGGCAGGCGGTGGGTTTCGGAATGCATGCCAGCGGCCAGGGTCTGTTCGCCCTTGCTGCGCACATAGACCTGGCTGGCGGGATCCTCGCCGACCAGCACCACGGCCAAGCCAGGGGTCAATCCGTGCTCGGCCTTCAGCACGGCGACCTCGGCCGCGATCGTCTCGCGCAGCTTCGCCGCGAAGGCCTTGCCGTCGATGATTTTGGCTTGCGACATCGCTGTCTCCCGTTTGGCCGTCCCTAGCCTCTCGTCCGACCTGGCGCAATATGCGCGAACCGTCGCAGGAAGTCGCTTGCCCGTCCGCCAATCATGCTAGAGCCCAGCCATGGAGTCCGCGTCCGCTTCGCAGCGCGCCGACGTCGTCCTGGTGGGCGGCGGCTTGGCCAACAGCCTGATCGCCCTGCGGCTGAAAAGCCTGCGGCCCAGGCTACGCGTAGTGATGCTGGAGCAAGGCCAGACGATCGGCGGCGAGCACACCTGGTGCCACTTCGCCACAGACGTCGACGCCGCGATCGCCGGTTGGCTGCGGCCGCTGATCGTCCATCGCTGGTCGGGCTATGAGGTGCGGTTTCCTGGCCATCGGCGTGACCTGACGACCCCCTACCTGGCCATCACCTCGCAGCGTCTGCACAAGGTGGTCACCGCCGCGATGGACGGCGACGCCTGGCTGGGCGCGACGGTGACCGACGTCAACGCCCATCAGGTGACCCTGGCCGACGGCCGGAGGATCGCCGCCACTGCGGTGATCGACGGCAGAGGCCCGCGCAAGAGCCGCAGTTTAGCCCTGGGCTTCCAGAAGTTCGTCGGACAAGGGGTGCTGCTCACCAAGCCCCACGGACTGACCCGGCCCATCATCATGGACGCCACCGTTTCGCAGGAGGACGGCTACCGCTTCGTCTATGTCCTGCCGCTGGACGAAACGCGCCTGCTGATCGAGGACACCCGCTACAGCGACGGCCCGGCTCTGGATCGCGCCTCCCTGCGCCGCGCCATCGGGACCTACGCCAAGAGCCAGGGCTGGACAATCGCCAAGGTCGAGCGCGAGGAGGACGGCGTCCTCCCGATCGCCCTGGGGGGAAATATCGACGCCTATTGGAAGGAAGCCCGCTCGCAGGTGGCGGAGGTGGGCCTGCGCGCAGCCCTCTTCCAGCCGACCACCGGCTACTCCCTGCCCGACGCCGCGCGCATGGCCGACGCCATCGCCGGCTTGCCGCGCATCACCAGCGCGACGGTGCGCGATTGCGTCGAGACCCAGTCCAAAACGACCTGGCGGCGGCGACGCTTCCTGCGGCTTCTGAACCGCATGTTGTTCAGGGCCTGCGCGCCCGAGGAACGCTACAAGGTGCTGGAGCGGTTCTATCGCCTGGCGCCGGGCCTAATCCAACGCTTCTATGCCGCCCGCCTGACCCGCTGGGACAAGGCGCGGATCCTGATCGGCAAGCCGCCCGTGCCGATCTCGGCGGCTATTAAGTGCATCGGCGAGAATTCCGTATTCGGAGGACAAGACGCATGACCACCACCGTGACCAGACCCCCCAGCAAGCCTAAAGCCGCCGTGATCGGCGCCGGGTTCGGCGGCCTGGCCCTGGCCATCCGCCTGCAGTCGTCGGGCTTCGACGTCACCGTCTTCGAGGGCCGCGAAAAGCCGGGCGGCCGCGCCTATGTCTGGCACGATGAGGGCTTCACCTTCGACGCCGGCCCGACGGTGATCACCGATCCCGACTGTCTGAAAGCGCTGTTCGAACTCAGTGGGCGCCGGATCGAGGACTATGTCGAGCTGCTGCCGGTCGATCCGTTCTATCGGCTGGTCTGGGAGGACGGCGACGTCTTTGACTATGTCAACGACCAGGCGCAACTCGACGCTCAGATCGCCGCCCGCAATCCGGCCGACGTCGAGGGCTACCGCCGGTTCCACGCCTATTCCGAGGCGCTCTACCAGAAGGGCTATCTTGATCTCGGCGCCGTGCCGTTCCTCGACTTCTCCAGCATGATCGCCAACGCCCCCGCCCTGATGAAGCTGCAAGCCTGGCGCAGTGTCTATGACAAGGTCGCGTCCTTCGTGAAGGACGAGCACATCCGCCAGGCGCTGTCGTTCCACAGCCTTCTGGTCGGCGGCAGCCCGTTCGCCACGTCGTCGATCTATGCCCTGATCCACGCCCTGGAGCGGCGCGGCGGCGTGTGGTTCCCGCGCGGCGGCACCCACGCCCTGATCCGGGCGCTGGTCAAGCTGCTGCAGGACCTAGGCGGCACGCTTCACCTAGCCGCGCCGATCCAGAAGATCACCACCAAGGCCGGCCGCGTCACCGGCGTGATCCGCGCCGATGGCCAGTTCGAGGCCTTCGACACCGTAGCCTCCAACGCCGACGTCATGCACACCTATCGCCACCTGCTGGCCGACGATCCGCGCGGCAAGAAAGTTGGCAAGGCGCTGGAAGCCAAGCGCTGGAGCCCGTCGCTGTTCGTGGTCTATTTCGGGCTGAAGACCGCACATCCCGAGATTCGTCATCACACCATCTGCTTCGGCAATCGCTATCGCGAGCTGATCGGCGAGATCTACGGCAAGGACGGCCTGGCCGACGACTTCTCGCTGTACCTGCACCACCCCACTGCCAGCGACCCCGGCATGGCCCCGGAGGGCTGCTCCAGCTTCTACGCCCTGTCGCCGGTGCCTAACCTGAAGACCGCCAACATCGACTGGTCGGTCGAGGGGCCGAAATACCGCGACAAGATCCTGGCCTATCTGGAGAAGCACTACATTCCTGGCCTGACCGCCGACATGGTCACCTGTCGCTTCATCACCCCTGACGACTTCGTCACCGACCTCAACGCCTGGAAGGGCGCGGCCTTCTCGCTTGAGCCGCTGCTGACTCAGAGCGCCTTCTTCCGCACCCACAACCGCGACGACGTGATCCCCAACCTCTATTTCGTCGGGGCCGGCACTCATCCAGGCGCGGGCATCCCAGGTGTGGTCGGCTCGGCCAAGGCGACGGCGGGCCTGATGATCGACGACTACCTCGTCGCGGGCGAGACCGCCGACGCATGAGCGCACTGGAAGCCCAGAGCCGCGAGGCGATCCAGAAGGGCAGCAAGAGCTTCGCCGCGGCCGCCGCGCTGTTCGATGCGGAAACCCGGGCCGACGCCGAGATGCTCTACGCCTGGTGCCGCCACTGCGACGACGTGATCGACGGCCAGACCCTGGGCCACGGCATGAGCCCGGTGGCCGACGGCCCGGCGCGGCTGGAAGCCCTCTACGCCCAGACTCGCGCGGCCATGGCCGGTGAAACGCCCACCGACCCGGTGTTCGCCGCCTTCCAGACCGTGGCCCTACGGCGCGGCATCCCCGAGCGCTACGCCCTGGACATGGTCGACGGCTTCGCCATGGACGTAGCCGGGCGGCGCTACGCGACGCTCGACGAACTGCTGGACTATTGCTGGGGCGTGGCCGGCGTCGTGGGCACGATGATGGCCCTGGTGATGGGCGTCAAACCCGACGACCTGCCCACCCTCCGCCGCGCTCAGGATCTGGGCCTGGGTTTTCAGCTGACCAACATCGCCCGCGACATCGTCGAGGATGCGCGCAACGACCGGGTCTATGTTCCTGGCGACTGGCTGGCCGCGCTGGGCGTGCCGGAAACCGCAGTCGCCGACCGGGCTCATCGCGCGGCCGTGGCGGTGCTGGCGCAACGCCTGGTCGAGGCTGCGGAGCCCTACTACGCTTCCGCTCGCTGGGGCCTGCGCGACCTGCCCGTCCGCTCGGCCTGGGCGATCGCCGCAGCGCGCGGGGTCTATCGGCAGATCGGGCTGGACGTCGTCAAGGCCGGCGACAAGGCCTGGGACGAGCGCGTGGTGGTCAGTGGGCGGATGAAGGCTTGGCGGGCGCTGGAAGGGGGCGCGATGGCGCTAAGGTCGGCGACGCTGGATCGCTGGGGCAAGGCGCCGGCACGGCCGGAGATGTGGTCGAAGATCTAAAGTCCTCCCCTGTGGGGGAGGCGATCGCGGAGCGATCGGTGGGGGGAGTTTTAGGGTCGCCGGTCCGGTCTGTGGACACGCCCAATCACTCCCCCCTCCGTCGGCTTCGCCGACACCTCCCCCAAAGGGGGAGGAATTTAAACCCCTACACCCCTATCCCGCAGCCGCGCCTTCAGCTCCCTGACCGGTCGCGCCAGCAGGAAGCCAAACGAGACCGCCCCGTCCTTGGTGTGAACAGCGTGGTGGATCCGGTGCGCCTGGATCAACTGCTTCCAATATCGCGACTTGCCGAGCGGCACCTTGAACCGCTGGTGGACCATGCCGTCGTGAAACACGAAATAGATCACCCCATAGGCGGTGATCCCCAGGCCGATCGGCAGCAGCCACGGTACGCCGTGCACGCCGAAATAGATCCCCACGATGGCCGGGGCCGCGAAGACCACCGCGAATAGGTCGTTGAGCTCGAAGGCGCCGGTGCGTGGCTCGTGGTGGGATCTGTGCCAGGCCCAGCCGACGCCGTGCATCACGTAGCGATGGGTGACCCAGGCGAAGCCTTCCATGAAAGCCAGCGCGCCAAGGAAAAGCGCCAGATAGAGACCTAGAATTTCCATCGTCGTCCAGATTACCGCCGCAACCGGCTTGCCATCACCTGGGACAGGCCCAGGCCGGCCAAACCGGCCGCGACGAGCACGCCCCAGGCCTTATACACCGCCTCGATCCCGGCGTCCCGCCAGAGGATGGCCTGATAGGCCTCGATGACCCAGGCGTGCGGCGTGAACCACCCCACCTGCTGCAACCAGGCCGGCATCAGGAAGCGTGGCACCATGCTGCCGCCGATCGCCGCGAGCACCAGTATCACGAAGGTCGAAAGCATCTGCGCCTGGTCGCGCGTGCGGCACAGCGAGACGAGACCCAGGGCCACCCCTGCCGCGCAGGCCGAGGCCGCCAGGGTCGTGGGCAACCAGAGCATGGCGTGCTGGACCACCGCCACGCCATAGACGAGCTGAGCTGTGGCGAAGATCGTCAGCGCTTGCACTAGGCCTTGAGCGACGAGGAACAGGAACTTGCCGGTCACCACCGGCCCCATGCCCGCCACCCCGGCCAGCAGCCGGTCGGCGACACCGGTGCGCCGCTCTTCCATCAAGCCCAGCGCGCCCTGCATGGCCGAAAACAGGGCGAACAGGATCATCACCGCCCCGGCGTAGTAGGCGATCACCCCGCCGCCGGTCTTGACGTCCTTGACGTCCTCGCGGTCGAAATAGCCGACGTCTTCGGGCTTGGGCGTGTCGCGCAGCAGGATCGCGGCGGTGTCGGCGTTCTCGGCCTGATCATCGCTGAGCCCGCCGAGGGCCGGAGTCAGCTGCACCACGGTGCGGCGCAAGGCGACATCCGGCAGGGCGTCGGACAGGGTCTGCTGCACGCGGGCCTGGGTCAGCGGGGCGGCGACGGCGCGGCTCGGATCGGCGATGATCACGAAGGGCTTGCCGATGGATGCCGGGTCGGCGCGTATCACGAGGCCGGCGTCGGCCTGGCCCGATTTGACCCGTCGGCGGACTTCGTTGTCGGTCGCCGGCGACACCAACTCGGCGCGAATGTCAGCCGACTTGACCAGCGCCGCCGTCAGGCGCGTCGAGTCTGTTGTCTTGACCAGATCGGCTACCGCCAGCTTCAACTGGATATTGTCGCCCGTGGTGCCGGCGAACACCGACGAAAAGATCAGGAACACCAACGGCGGCAGCAGGAAGGTCATGATCAAAGCGCCGCGATCACGCCATAGCTCCAACGCCATCACCCGCACCATGGCGGCGATCATCCAGACGCGCCCGATCCCAGAACCGGCCATCACGCCGCCAGCTTCCGCTCAGCCACCAGGGTGAAGAGGTTGGCCAAGGAGGGCTCGCGCACCCGGATCTCGCGGGGCGTCAGACCCACCTTGCGCAAGCGCTTGTCCAGCCGGCCGGCGGCTGCGTAGCCGTCGGCGTCGAGACGCGTCCAGATATGAGCCCGCCGGGTGCGCTCCAGCCCCTCGCCGGCCAGGCGGATTTCGCCGGCGGTGTCGACCTCCTCGGCCAGGTGGACCATGATCTCCATCTGATTGCCGAACGCCTGGGCGACAAGGGTCCTGGGCTCGCCCTCGAGCACCATCTGGCCTTCACGCAGGAAGCCGACGCGGTCGGCCAGGGTTCCGGCCTGGTCTAGGTCGTGGGTGGTCATCAAGACCGCCACACCCAGGTCGCGCAGGCCCCGGATCACCGCGTCCACGGCCTCTCGGGCGTCGATGTCCACCCCCACCGTGGGCTCGTCGAGGATCAGCAAGGACGGCTCATGGACGATGGCGGCGGCGATGTTGGCCCGGCGCTGATAGCCGCCTGACAGATGCTTGACCGGCACATGGGCTCGGTCGACGGTGCGGGTCAGCTCCAGAGCCCGGCGCACGGCGGCGGCCATGGCGGCGCGCGGCGTACCGGCCAAGGCAGCGAAGGTTTCGATGTTCTCGGCCACCGTCAAATTCTGATAGAGGGCGATTTCCTGTGGGACCAGTCCCAGGCCCGCGCGCGCTGAGGGGACCCGCGCCGGATCGTGGCCATTCAGCAACACCTCGCCACCGTCGGGGCGGATCCGGCCGCAGATGGCGCGGATCAACGTGGTCTTGCCCGCACCATTGGGGCCCAGCAGGGCGTAGATCTCGCCCGGACGCAGCGTCAGGTCGACGCCGCGCAGCACCGGCTTGCCGCCATAGGCGTGCACAGCGGCGCCGACCGTCAGGATCGGCGCCTTAGAAGGAGGCTCGGGGGTCACGCCGCGACCTTGCGCCCAGCGAACAGCCCACCGACATAGGCGTTCAGCAGATGACCGCAGCCGGCCGAGGCCAGGGCGGCGGAGGCTTTGGCCAGATGGTCCTCCATGGCCAGTCGCGCGCCAATGACGCCTAGGGCCGAGACCACGGTGGTCATGGCCGCGTCCTTGCCGACATCCTTGCCGGCCGCCTCGGGGGACGCCTGGGCGTCTATGATGTCGTCGCGGATCTGGAAGGCCAGACCGACATGGCGCGCCCACTGGCCCACTCCCTCGACCGCCGCCGACGAGGCGCCAGCGATGGCCGCCCCCCCCTGGGCCGCAGCGATGATCAGCACGCCGGTCTTCTCGTGATTGAGCCGCTCCAGAACCGCCGGATCGCGTAGCTTCTCACGATCGAAGAGGTCGCGGGCCTGGCCGGCGATCAGGCCCGAAAAACCGACGGCCTCGGCGGCGCGCGCCGTCAGGTCGGCGCGGAGCGGGCCGGGCAAGGCGTGGTCGGCGGCGATCACGGCATAGGCCTGATTCAGCAGACCCACACCCGCCAGGATCGCCGTGGCCTCGTCATAGGTGCGATGGATGGTCGGCAGGCCGCGCCGCAGGCCAGCGTCGTCCATGGCCGGCAGGTCGTCGAGGATCAGGGACGCCGTATGGATCATCTCGAAGGCGCAGGCCGCGTCCAGGGCCGCGCCGTCAGGCGCCCCGAATTCGGCTGCGGCGAGCAGGGTCACCATGGGGCGAAAGCGCTTGCCGGGCGCCAGCAGGGCATAGCGCACGGCCTCGACCAGCCGGTTGGGCGCGACGCCCACGGCCGGCGCCAGTTCGGCCAGGCGTCGATCGACCCCAGTGCGAAGGGCCTCGAATCTTTGCAAGAAGGCGGCTTGGTCGTCCATCTCGCGAGTCGCGACCGTATTGACCTGCCCCGACGCGGGCCCGTTCATTTGACGGCGCCCTCGGCGGGCGTCAACTCAAAGAAGCTCTCCCCCGGACGAGGTCACGACTCAACTCCCAGCCCGGCTCGGCAAGCAGGCCTTCGTTCCTGTGGCGACAGGACCATCCTGCCGCGACCTTCCGGCCTGCCAGCGCAGGCGCTCAGCAGCAGCGCGGCGACCATGGATGCGGAAGCGGCGCTTGAAAAGGTTATAGCGGGATGTTGTCGTGCTTCTTCCAGGGGTTGGTGAGTTGTTTCCCCTTAAGGCTCTTGAGCGCCCGGACGATCCGCTTGCGGGTGCCATGAGGCATGATGACGTCGTCGATATAGCCGCGTGAGGCGGCGACGAACGGGTTGGCGAAGGCGGCTTTGTATTCGGCCTCGCGGGCTGCCAGCGCGACCGGGTCGCCCGCCTCGGCGCGGAAGATGATCTCCACCGCTCCCTTGGCGCCCATCACCGCGATCTCGGCGGTGGGCCAAGCATAGTTGAAGTCGCCGCGCAGGTGCTTGGAGCTCATCACGTCATAGGCCCCGCCATAGGCCTTGCGGGTGATCAGGGTGATCTTGGGAACCGTGGCCTCGGCATAGGCGAACAGCAGCTTGGCGCCGTGCTTAATCAGGCCGCCGTACTCCTGCTTGGTGCCCGGCATGAAGCCCGGCACGTCGACCAAGGTGATGATCGGGATGTTGAAGGCGTCGCAGAAGCGCACGAAGCGGGCGGCCTTGCGGCTGCTGTCGATGTCTAGCACCCCGGCCAGCACCTGGGGTTGGTTGGCGACGATGCCGACGCTGGTCCCGTCCATGCGGGCGAAGCCGCAGACGATGTTCTTGGCCCATTCGGAGCTGATTTCGAAGAAGTCGGCCTCGTCGACGATCTTCAGGATCAGTTCCTTCATGTCGTAGGGCTTGCCCGCGTCGCTTGGGATCAGGCTGTCGAGGCTGGCCTCCTCGCGATAGGCCTCGTCGAAGCTGTCGCGCTCCGGCGCGGCTTCGCGGTTGGACGAGGGCAGGAAGTCGATCAGGCGGCGCACCTGGGTCAGGGCTTCCAGGTCGTTCTCGAACGCCCCCTCGGCCACGCCCGACTTGGAGGCGTGCACGCGAGCTCCCCCCAGCTCCTCGGCTGTGACAACCTCGTTGGTGACGGTCTTGACCACATCGGGGCCGGTGACGAACATGTAGCTGGTATCCTTCACCATGAAGATGAAGTCGGTCATGGCCGGCGAATAGACGTCGCCGCCGGCGCAGGGGCCCATGATCACGCTGATCTGCGGGATGACACCGCTGGCCATGACGTTCTCGAGGAAGATGTCGGCATAGCCGGCCAGGCTGTCGACGCCTTCCTGAATGCGGGCCCCGCCGGCGTCGAACAGACCGATGATCGGCGCGCTGACCTTCATGGCCTGGCGCTGGACCTTGACGATCTTGGCCGCGTGGGCGCCCGACAGCGAGCCGCCGAACACCGTGAAATCCTTGGAAAAAACGTAGACGACCTTGCCGTTGATCGTGCCCCAGCCGGTGACCACCCCATCGCCGGGCACCTTCTGGTCCGCCATGCCGAACTCGGTGCCGCGGTGCTCGACGAACATGTCGAACTCCTCGAAGGAGCCTTCGTCCAGCAGCAGGTCGATCCGCTCGCGCGCGGTCAGCTTACCCTTGGCGTGCTGGGCCGCAACGCGCTTCTCGCCGCCGCCGGCCCGGGCCTGGTCGCGACGACGATCGAGTTCCTCGAGAATGGACTGCACGCGCACGCTCCCCTGCTCTTCAGACTGGTAGATTTCCCACCTTATGGACCGACGCCTAATGGCGCGAGCCTTCCGTGGCAAGGCATCCGTTGCGGCAGTGCAGCAAAGGCGGCCGCCGGTCTAGGCGGCGCGCGGCGCCCACAGAATGATCCCGGCGCCGACCAGGCAGACCGTGGCTCCCGTCAGGTCCCAACGATCCGGCCGCAGACCTTCGACCACCCGCATCCAGATCAGTGACGCGGCGATGTAGAGCCCCCCATAGGCCGCGAAGGTACGCCCCGCCGCCAGGCTATCCACCCGGGTCAGCAGCCCGGCGAACACGACTAGGGCCACGACTCCCAGCACCGCCCAGCATCGACTGACCCTGCTTCAGCAACCGCCAAAAGGCATAGCAGCCGCCGATCTCGCAAACGGCCGCCAGGCCGTAAAGCAGGATGGTCCTCACCGACGCAGCGCGGCGAACCAGCGCTCCAGAACCTTGGCCTCGACCGCAAGGGCTTGGGCGCGCGCGATGGCCTCGGCGTCGCGGCCCCAAATCTCGGCCTGGAAGGCCTCTTCCAGGTGCGACAGGTCCAGCGCCCGCTGGCCGGTCACCGCCCCGGCGCGCAGCGCCAGGGACAGCACGGTCGAACCCAGCAGGCCAGCGCCATAGGCGACGCCAGCCAGGGTGAAGTCGTCCATGGTCAGGGCCAGCGCTTCCACCGAAGCCAAGGCAGCCGGGGATTGCGCGGTATGGATGACGCCGCTGACGGGCTGCAGGTTCAAGCCCAGCTCGGCCCGCGCCCAGTCCAGCATGCCGCCCCAGTCGCGCTTCTGACGCTCGACCAGCGGCGTGGGGTGCTCCGCCCAATAGCAGAGCAGGTCCGAGCCGGCATAGGCCGCCACCTCGGCGGCCACCTCGGCCCGGGTCTCGCGGATGCGGTCGATGGCGGTAAAGGCCAGGCGGGTGGCGGGCATGACGGTGGTGTCGATGATCTCGACCTGGGCTTCCCACTCGTCGGCCACCAACTGCGCCAGGGCCAGGGTCGGCAAGACTAGGGGAGACTTGGCCGGCGACTTGGGCGTGCGACCATCCAGCAGCACGGCATATCCGCCTTCGTGCGGCGCGGCGGTCGCCGCCTTGTAGAACCGGCGGGGGCGTTGCAGCAGGTCGGGCTTGTCGGCCAAGGCGGTCTTCTTTTCAGTTCGGACATCAAAACGTCGGGTCCAGCGCGTTGAATGGGCAAACAACGCGCCCAAGGCAAGAGCGGGCGACGCGAGGGAGAGACACGGCTTGAGCCTGCCCCAAAAGAGATGATGGCCGCGATCGCCGCCACCCGCTTTGGCCTGGGCGCTCGCCCCGGCGAGATCGCGGCGGCGCAATCGGACCCGCGCGGCTTCCTGATCGACCAGATCCGCGCGGAGGGCGCGGACCAGCCGCAGGCCAATCCCGAAAGCTCCGCCCAGCGCCTGGATGAGTATCGCGACTACCAGATGAACAAGCGCGAGGCCAAGGCGGACGGTGAACCCAAGTCCGATCCGGTCAAGGACGCCCGAAAAATGCTGCGCGACCAGACCGAGGGCGACTTCCTCGCCCGCGCCCAACTGGGCGCGGCCACCGACGCGGCGTTCCGCGAGCGCTGAACGCTGTTTTGGGCCAACCACTTCAAGGTCTCGGCCACCAAGCAGATCACCGCCCCCGTGGTAGGGCCATTCGAGCAGGAGGCCATCCGCCCGCACGTGTTTGGTCGTTTCGAGGACGTGCTGGTGGCCTCCTCCACCCATCCAGCCATGCTGCTCTATCTGGATCAGGCCCTGTCGATGGGTCTTGGCAGCCGGGCGGCGCTCTTGTTGGCGCCACCGCCCCGCTGATCCTGCGCAGAAAGGTCCAGGCCGCCTGCTGGTCGCTGGGCGCGGGCGTCGATGAGACCGCCCGCCTGCCGAGCTTGCTGCAGGACCTGTACAAGGCCGACCCCTTGGTGGGTCCAGCCTTCGCGCGTGGCCTGGAGACCGAGGCCATGGCCCAGGCGGCGGACCCGGCTCAATCCCGCGCCGACCCCGATCTCGACCGACGCCCGCGCCCCGAACATGATGTCGCCGGCCGTCATGGCCCCGCCACCGCCGGCCATTGCCAACCAGCAGCAGGGCCGCGACGCCGCCCGCAAGCTCGGCTCCACCTTGGCCGGCTCCATGAAGCAGGAGGGGGGGCCGCGCATCGCCGCTCTCTCGCCGGACGGCTGGGACACCCACGCCGGCCAGATCGGACAACTTAACACCCGCCCCTCCTATCTGGACGCGGTACTGGATGGCCTGAACATTGGCCTCGGCGCGGAATGGACCAACACCGTTGTCGTCGTGGCCACCGAGTTTGGCCGCACCGCTCGGATCAACGGCACCGGCGGCACCGACCACGGCACCGGCTCCACCGCCCTGGCGCGGGGCGGCCGGCTGAAGCCCGGCGGCATCATCGGCAACTGGCCCACCTTGGAACAGACGGCGCTGTTCGAGAACCGCGACGTGGCGCCCAGCCTCGACCTGCGCGGCCTGTTCAAGGGCGTGCTGGGCGAACGCATGGGCGTCGATCGGGGGGCGCTGGAGACGACGGTGTTTCCCGACAGCGCCACAGCGAAGATGGTGACGGGGCTGGTCTGAGTTACCGCCGCTTTACCTGACGCCGCGCGAACGGGTCGTATTCGGCCTCGTCCTCCGAGAACCCGAACTTGGCGAACCCGGCCTTCATCTCGGGACTCAGCGGCGCCTGGATGGCCAGGGTGCCGACCGTGGGGTGCGGCAGCAGGATCGAACGCGCGTGAAGTTGCAGCTTCAGGCCTTCCGAAAGCTGCAGGGCCTTGTCGTCGCTGTACTTGGGGTCGCCCAGGATGGGGTGGCCGATGGCCTTCATGTGGGCGCGCAGTTGGTGCGTTCGGCCGGTGTGCGGGCGCAGGGCCATCCACGTGACGCGCGGGCCGGCGCGGCTGATCGAGACGAATTCAGTCTCGGCCGGCTGGGCGTCTGGATCCTTCGGCTCGGCGGGCACCACCAGTTCGCGGTCGCCAACCCCACGCTTGGCCAGATGCAGCTCGATGACGCCCTCGACCGGGTGCGGATTGCCGGCGACGATGGCCCAATAGGTCTTCTGGGCGCGGCGGCGCGCGAACGATCCCGACAGCTTGGCGGCGGCGGCCGGGGTCTTGCCCAGCAGCAGCACGCCGGAGGTGTCACGGTCCAGTCGGTGCACCAGGCGCGGACGGTTGACGCCCTCGCCCCAGGCGCTGAGCAGCTTGTCGATGTGGTGGGTGGTCTTGGTCCCGCCCTGCACGGCCAGGCCGGCGGGCTTGTTCAGCGCCAGGACTTCCTCGTCCTCATACAGCACCAACGACTTGGCAAAGGCGATGTCGCGCTTGGACAGGGCCTGCTTCTCGTCCGGATCGGGCGCGTCGGGCAGTGGCGGCACGCGCACCTGAGCGCCGGCCGTCAGCTTGGTGTCGCCCTTGACCCGCGAGCCATCGACCCGAACCTGGCCCGAGCGGAACAGCTTGTTGAGCGCGATGTGGTTCAGGTGCGGCCAGCGGCGCTTGAACCAGCGGTCCACGCGGACGCCGTCTTCGCCAGCGTCCACATAAAGCGTGCGAACTTCTTTCATACCGAAAAGATCCTGCGGGAGATCAAGAGCCCCGCGAAAATGGCCGCCACGGACAGAAGCACGCTGGCGGTCGTATAGGTAAAGGCCTGGGCGTAGGCGCGCTTCTCGATCATCAGCGCGGTCTCCAGCGAAAAGGCCGAAAAGGTGGTGAAGCCGCCCATCACCCCGACACCGAGCAAGACTCGCCAGTGTTCTTGTTGCGCGCCGCCCCGAAGGGCGAGAAAGGCGGCCAGAAGGCCCGTCAGCAGTCCGCCCGTCAGATTGACGATGAAGGTGCCGTAGGGCCAGTTCGACCCGAACAGGCGCAGGGCCTGAACACCGACCAGATAGCGGGCGACGGAGCCCAAGGCGCCTCCGACGGCTACGAGGAAAAGTTTGGTCATCGGGCTCCTTATGCGCCGAGCGCGCCCGAACGCCAAGTCGGGTGGCGCCCCGCTCTGCGCGAGTACGCCGCACAGGTGATCGGCCAACGTCCTTTTATCCCCCGCCGTCCGCCGTTAACCTGTTTTGGAAACCGTGTTCTTGCACTGCCCGTTAAGCGTGTGGAAGGTATCTTGGGGGCTCCTCCCGCCCCAAGGCGAACATGCCCTTCGATTCGAGCCCAATGGACGACCGAAACGAGCATCTCGCGCTTAGCGCCCCCGTGCTCCAAAGACTGGCGGGTTCGGACCTGATCGCACGCGGTTCGGTCAACATCATCAGCGTCAAGGCGATCCGCCGCTGGGCCGGCGACTGGTGGGACAAGAAGCGCGTCGACGTCTGGACCTATGTCGAGCGCAAGCTGGCCGAACATCTTGACCGCGCCGACCTGCGCGCGCGGATCGGCGAGGACGATTTCCTGATCGCCATGCAGAACGACCAAGGCTTGGCCGCTCAGGCAACCAGCGTGCGAATCCTTGAGGACGTGTTGACCCACCTGCTGGGCGCGGCCGAGGTGTCGGACCTGGGCGTGCGCGCGGTGATCGGGGTAGAAGCCGGCGGCGTTGTTTGCCGTCCGGTCGACGCGGCCGTCGTGCTGGCCGCACGGGCCCGTCGTGACAGCGCCCTCTCTCCGGTGCGTTTCGAAGTCGACCCGCTGGAGGAGACCCGTCGCACGCCGGTGGCCTTCACCACCGGCAGCGGAGCGGCCTTGCGTGTCGATTTCACCCTCGAGCACATGATCAGCGTGCGCCGCAACGTGGCGACCGCCGTTCGCATAGAGCCGGTGGTCACGCACCTGGGCTCGGGCAAGCAGATCAGCGCTCGCGCCGTCTCGCGCCTGCCCGACCGCGACGCCGCCTTCATCGACGAGGCGGCCCTGAAATACGCCGCCGTCTTCGCCCGCGCCACCCAGGGTCATGACCGTCCCGACCTGATCATACCGGCCTCGTTCCGCACCCTGGGAACCCAGCGCGGCCGCGACATGCTGACCGGCACCAGTGGGCTCTCGCTCGCCCTGCTGCGTGGCGGCGTGATGATGGAGTTGGTGGACGTCACCCGCGGCACGCCCGCCGGGCGTCTGCTGGAGGTTGTGGGCCTGCTCAAGGCCCTGACGCGCGGCGTCGTCGCTCGTGTGCCGCCCGAGAAGGAAGCGCTGAGGTCGCTGCGTGACGCGCGCCTGTATGGCTTAACCTTGGACGCCAGCGACCTGGTCGGCCCCGCCGAAAAGATCGCCGCCGAGATCATGGCCTTCGGTCGCGACGCCAAGGGCCTGGCGCCGATGCTCGCCCTGCAGGGCCTACCGGCCGAGGGCTATTTCGCCGCCGCCGAGACGGCTGGCCTGACCCACGCCTCGCTGCGGGCTTCCCATCCGATTTCCGCGAGCAGCGCCGCCAGGAAGATCACGGGATAGGCGTTAAGCAGCCGCCCGCCCCTGCCCGACGGTCCGCACGATGTCGCGGGCGTCATAGGTGTCGGCGTCGCGCGGGCGCTGGCCCTTGCCAAACACCACTTCCATCGAGCTGCTGACCGCCGGCCCAGGGCCGAGGTTGAAGCTCGTACCCAGGCCGACGCCAACGCCGCTCCTGCGCCCGTAGCTACCCGAGCCGCCGCCGATCGAGATCGCCGAATTGCCGCCCGAGCCGGTTTGCTGCGTCATGCGGTCGGCGACCCGGAACCAGTCATAGCCGTCGCGCAGGGCCAGTTCGGCAGCGCGCAGCAGGGCGTAATCCGAGACCTGGTTGACCGGCGCGCCGGGATTGCCCTTGAAGGTAACGCGGTAGCGGCCGGCCTCGAGCCGGTATTCGGAATAGCCCGCCGCCTGCGGCGCGGTCTGCGGCCCGTACAGCGTGGGCGACGAGGCGCACCCTGTAAGGACTGCGGCGGAAAAGGCGAGCGCGATCAGGCGTTTCATGGCGAATGTCTCCTGGCAGGCTTAACGAGCGTCCGGCCGTCCCTGTTCCAGGCCGGCGCGTTCCGGAACCGCGAGGCCCAGCCTATCCAGAACCGCGCGCATGTCGTCAGGGATCGGCGCTGAAATCCGCCGCTCACCCCCCTCGGGATGTGGGAAGACCAGGCTGACCGCGTGCAGCATCAGCCGCGGCACGGGCGCACCGCCCAGCATCAGCGCCCCGCCATAGCGGCTGTCGCCCGCGATCGGCCGACCGATCGAGGCCATATGGACCCGCAGTTGGTGCATTCGGCCGGTGTCGGGAGACAGCTCGACCAAGGCCGCGCCTGTTGTGGCCGCCAGGGTCTTGTAGCGACTGCGGGCGGTCTCGGCGTCGGGATGGCCTTCATCGCAGACGCGCATATAGGCCTCGCGACCGATCGACTCGCGGCGCAGGGGCGCGTCGATCTGCCCGCCGCGCGGCTCGGGCGCGGCGGGCGTGACGATGGCCAGGTAGGTCTTGCGGAACCGCTTACCCATCAGGGCCTTGCCCAGAAAGCTCGCGGCCGGCTTGGTGCGGGCGGTGAGGATCACGCCCGAGGTGTCGCGGTCCAGCCGGTGGACCAGCCGAGGCCGAGCCCGGTCGCGCCGCGCCAGGGCCCACAGCAGGTCGTCCAGCGTATGGGCCTGGATGCGTCCGCCTTGGCTGGAGAGACCGGCCGGCTTGTTGAGCACGAAGACGCTGTCGTCCTCGTGGATGACCAAGGACTTTGTGTACTCGATCTCGGCGGGCGTCAGAACGACGGGGGTGTCGGAGGCCTTGGGCTTGGGGGCCAAGGGCGGGCGACGCGACGGACGGTTCATGCCGCCTCCTCCTTCGGGGCGATCCACAGCGCGCGCGCGTTCAGGAACAGCCACAGCAGTATCAGACCCGCCGGGACCAGCGCCCAGCCGCCGCGCGAGCCGAAGCTGCTCAACAGGAATATCGCGAAGGCGAGCGGCAGGGCGTAGACGAGGTTAGCCACCGTGGCCTGCCAGTGCGGCGGCCGGCTGAGCACCAGCAAGGGCCCCCGTGCCCTGCGCCGCACGAAAATCGGCGTCATGATCAGGACCAGCGTCATCAAGGCGATCGGGATCATCGCCACCACCGCGCCCGCCAGCGGAATGGCGATGGCGTCGGACCATTCCGGCAGTTGCTCGCGATACATCCGGTGCAGCGGATCGGCCGCCAGGCCCGCCAGGGTCGCGACCAGGGCCAGCAAGGCCACGCCGATGACGATGAAGACGTTGCGCTGGGTGACTAGCAGCCGGCCGCCGAACCGCGCCGCCAGGGCCGCGACGATGGCGGTCAAGGCCCCGACCGTGACGCAGGCATAGGCCAAGTCGGCATAGAGCCATTTGTGCGTCGCGTACTTGGCCTGCAGCCTGTCGAACTGGATCGTCGCCCGCTTGAAGGCCTCGGGCGCGGGGTCGCCGAAATAGAACGTGCCGCGCAGGGCTTGAAGCTCGGCGAAATAGGCGTTGGAATTGCTGTGCCACGGCGTGACGAGCGCCAGCCACAGCAAGACGCCGCCCGCCAGCAGCAGAACCACAGACAGCAGAGCGATCACCTGGACCGCAGGCGTGAGCTTCACTTGCCGTCTCTCCGCAGGCGGTTCCAGGCGTCCAGCCGCTCCTTGACCTTGGCCTCGGCGCCGACAGGCTTGGGCTCGTAGAGGGTCGGCCGCGCCATGCCGTCCGGAAAGTAGTTCTGACCCGACACCCCGCCCTCGACGTCGTGGTCATAGGCGTAGCCGTCGCCATAGCCCAGGGTCTTCATCAGCTTGGTCGGGGCGTTGAGGATGTGGGCGGGCGGCGGCAGGCTGCCGGTCTCCTTGGCCGCGCGGCGGGCGGCCTTGTAGGCCATGTAGACGGCGTTGGACTTGGGCGCGCTGGCCATGTGGACCACGGCCTGGGCCAGGGCCAATTCGCCCTCGGGACTGCCGAGGAAGTCATAGGCGTCCTTGGCCGCCGTGGTCAGCAGCAGGCTCAGAGGATCGGCCGCGCCGATGTCCTCCGACGCCATGCGCACCAGGCGGCGGGCGATGAACAGCGGGTCCTCGCCGCCCTCCAGCATCCGCGCCAGCCAGTAGAGCGCCGCGTCCGGATCGCTGCCGCGCACCGACTTATGGAGCGCGGAGACCAGATTGTAGTGGTCCTCGCGGTTCTTGTCATAGGCCGGCCGGCGCTTCTGCAGGAACTGGCCCAGTTGAGTGGGGTTCAGCGGCGTGTCCGCGCCGACCGCTAGCAGGGTCTCGGTCAGGGTCAGCAGGTAACGCCCGTCGCCGTCGGCCATGGCCACAAGCGTGGCGCGGGCGTCGTCGTTCAGGGGCAGCTTGCGGCCCTCAGCATGCTCGGCTTTGACCAGCAGCGCCTCCAGCGCCTCCTCGTCCAGCCGCTTGAGCACAAAGACCTGGCAGCGCGACAGCAGAGCGCCGTTCAGCTCGAACGACGGGTTCTCGGTGGTGGCGCCCACCAAGGTAACGATCCCTTCTTCCACGAACGGCAGGAAACCGTCCTGCTGGGCGCGGTTGAAGCGGTGGATTTCATCGACGAACAGCAGGGTGCTCTGGCCGGCATGGCGACGCACGCGAGCCTGCTCGAAAGCCTTCTTCAGGTCGGCGACGCCGGAAAATACCGCCGAGATCTGCTGGAACTCGTAGCCGCCAGCCTTGGCCAGCAGGCGGGCGATTGTGGTCTTGCCCGTGCCGGGCGGGCCCCACAGGATCATCGAGGCCAGGCGGTGGGCCGCGGCCATCCGGCCGATCGGGCCATCGGGACCCAGCAGGTGTTCCTGCCCCACCACCTCGTCGAGAGTCTGGGGACGCAAGCGGTCTGCCAGCGGGCTAGGCGCGTGAGGCGTCAGGCCGGCGGCTTGGAAAAGATCGGACATTCTCTCTTCTAGCAGGGTGAACGGAACGGGGACACACACTCACAACACGGCCTGTACGATCTTGGCGAAAGATCTTGCCCTAAGTGGGTGTCCCCAGATCGCGCTCTACGCCCTCAGCCGCGCCGTGATCCGCTGGCCACCGCGTTCGATCGTCACCGCCCACACCGAGGCCCCTGCCTTGTTGACGGCGTCAAGCTCGGCGGTGGTGTTGATGGCCTTGCCGTTGACCTCACGGATGAAGTCGCCGGGACGCAGGCCGGCGTTCAGGGCAAAGCCCTGGCCGATCTTGGTGACCAGAACCCCGCGTCCAGCGAAGGGATCGACGCTCAGTTCCTGGGCCACGGCGGGCGACAGGTTGACGACGGTGGCGCCGTCGAACGGGCTGCGGCCCTTCAGCACGCGCTCGTCGCGGGCCGGAGTTTCCGGCGCGGCCTCGGCGCGAAGGGTCAGGGTCTGTTCCTTGCCGCCGCGGTTGATTATCACCGAGACCCGGTCGCCGACCTTGTGGGTGCCGATGGCGAAGGCGCCGCCGCCCTCGTCGTTCACGGCTTGGCCGTCGATGGAGAGGATCACGTCAC
Organism: Caulobacter sp. DWR2-3-1b2; assembly: GCF_049896345.1. Lineage (NCBI taxonomy): Bacteria > Pseudomonadati > Pseudomonadota > Alphaproteobacteria > Caulobacterales > Caulobacteraceae > Caulobacter > Caulobacter sp. DWR2-3-1b2. Next base: position 133,362 of record NZ_JAFCUC010000003.1, read on the forward strand.
CCTCGCGCAGACCCGCCCGCTGGGCCGAGCCGCCGGGATAGACGTCGGACAGCACAACGCCGCGCGGCGTGGCCAGGCCCAGGCTCTTGGCGATCTCGCCGGTCACGGGCTGGCCCTTCACGCCTAGCCAGGGCCGGACCACGCTGTGGCCGCCGCCCAGGGCTGTGCTCACCACCTGGCGCACCACGGCGGCCGGAATGGCGAAGCCGACGCCGCTGGACGAGCCCGAGCGCGAGATGATGAAGGTGTTCACGCCGATCAGGTCGCCGTCCATATCGACCAACGGCCCCCCGGAATTGCCGGGATTGATCGCGGCGTCGGTCTGGATGTAGCTCCCGAACTCGGCCGCGCCCACATCGGTGCGAGCCAGGGCCGAGACGATGCCGTTGGTCACGGTCTGGCCGACGCCGAACGGATTGCCCAGGGCCAGGACCAGGTCGCCGACCTCCAGCTGTTCCTGGTCGTCGATAGCGATCACCGGCAGGCGCTCGCCCTTGGTGTCGATCTTCAGAACGGCGAGGTCGGCGCGCGGGTCGTCCAGCAGCACCGTGGCTGAAAACTCTCGGCGGTCGGCGAGTTGGACGGTGACGTCGCTCATACCCTCGATATTGTGGTGATTGGTGATGATCACCCCGTCGGCGCGGACGATGGCGCCCGAGCCGAGCGAGCCCTGCACCTGTTCGCGCGGCGCACCGCCGCCGCCGCCCATGAAGAAGTCCCAGAACGGATCGGCCTGTTGACGCACGACGCGCCGGCTGGCGACATTGACGATGGCCGGGGCGGTCTTCTTCACCACAGGCGAGAACGAAGCCTTCATCGACATCGGGTCGGTGGGAACCCGACGGGTGGGCTGGGCCAAGTCGGGGATCGACTGGGCCTTCGACGCCCCCTGCGGCGAGCAGGCGGCCAGCACGGCCAGGGCGGGAAGCAGGACGCGATAGGATCGCATGGGGGTTTGGCGACTCCGTGAAACTCAGCCTGCCAAATCAGCTGAGCTTTCGGGCGCATTGATGGCCGCCAACGGTCGCGCATAGCGATAGGCCAGAACAACCGCCCCCAGCATCAGGGTCGCGGCGATCAGCACCGGCAGGCCGGGCATGTGCAAGGTGGCGTCATGGCGAACCGCCCAGGCGAAGGGGAACAGATAGAGCGACGGCCCGACGATGGCCGTGATGCCCATCATGGCGGAGTTCGCCCCCTGCAGTTGGCCCTGCTCCCACGGCTCGACACGGCGGGTCATCAGGCCCTGAAGCCCCGGTTGGATCAAGCCGCTGAAGGCGAAGATCGGCAGGCCGCAGAGATAGAGCCAACCCGTCGGCGCCAGGCCGTAGATCATGAAGCCCACCGCGCCCAAGAACAGGCCCATCAGCAGCGCCCCGCGCTCTCCGACCGCCTTGACGACGGGGCCAACCACGACGGTCTGCATCAAGATGCCGGCGATGCCGCTGCCCATCAGGGTCAGGCCGATGACATTGACCGGCCAATGATAGCGATAGCCCATATAGAGCACAAAGACGCTGGGCAGCACGTTGTGCGACAGCTGGAACAGGAAGCCGACACCGGCCAGGCCCAGCAGGTTGGGCTTGCTCCTCAAGAGGTTCAGCGAGCCGATTGGGTTGGCCTTCTTCCAGTCGAAGCGCTTGACCCGCTTCTCTACCGGCAGGGATTCGGGCAGCACGAAGAAGCCGTACAGCCAGTTGCACAGGGCCAGGGCCGCGCAGACCAGGAACGGAAGGCGATGGTCGAAATGCCATAGCCAGCCGCCCAGGGCCGGGCCGAAGGTGAAGCCCACCCCGAACGCCGCCCCCATCAGGCCAAAGCCCTTGGCCCGATCCTCGGGCTTGGTGACGTCGGCGACATAGGCGCCCGCGGTCGAGAAGCTGGCGGCGGTCATGCCGTTGAACACCCGGCCGACGAACAGCCACCAGATGGTCGGGGCAAAGGCCATGAACAGGAAGTCGATCCCCAGGCCGAAGATCGAGGTCAGGATCACCGGCCGGCGGCCGAAACGGTCGGACATCAAGCCCAGGATCGGCGCGCAGAAGAACTGCATCACGCCCCAGGTCGTGGCGAACAGCACGATCCATAGCGCGGTCGAGGCGGTGTCGCCGCCGTTGAAGCGCTTCATCAGCTCGGGCAGCACCGGGATCATCACCCCCAGCGACAGCACGTCGAGGCTGGCGGTGACGAAAATGAAGCCCAGCGCCGCCTGACGGTGGGTCTTGCTGATGGTCTTGGTCATGCGTCGCCCTCCCCCGGCGTCTTCCTTTGAACCCATAGCAGCGCGAATGGCCAGACCTGTCAGCAGCGCCTGCCACCACTCGCCGTGCCGGCGCAGGAACACGCCGTCGGGGAAGCGGCGCGCGCCACGTGCTCGATCGGCACAGTGTCCCAGCCGCGATGCTCGACGGTCACGCGGGTTTACTCCACCAGCCCCGCCTGGCGAAGGGCGCGCAGATGGCGGCTGATGGCCGGCGCGGTCAGGCTGGTGGCCTGGGCCAGTTCGCCTGCTCGACGCGGGCCCTGGATGTGCGCGCTCTCGATCGCCCCGGGTAAGGTGAGGGCCAAACGGCGGAAATCGCCGGGCGTCATGGTCGCGGTCACACCCAGCCTTGGATGACTTTCAGTCCCGAGTCCGCCTCGGCCTCCTGCTGGGTGACGGTCCTGACCGGCGCGCCCACGGCCCAGATAATGGGCCTCCGGGTCGGGGCAACGATAGGTGCGGTCGCCATAGAACTGATCGGCCGGCTCCATCAGGATCTCGGCCCCCGCAGCCCGCGCCCGTTCGCAATGGGCGTCGATACTGCCTGCCTCGACTGATCGACCGCGCGCTGAAGGCGAAGAGGTCATCATCCCACGGCGCGGTAAGCCTGTCGCCGTGCTGCGGGCGATCGCGGCGCGTGCTCCTGGGACCCCGCAGGCGACCTATGCCTGGCTGCGTGCCCGCCGTCAGGCGCGAAAGCCAGCCGGGATCAGCTCCGCTGATCTGCTCAACGAGCTTTACGAGAACCCCGAGGCTTGAGCGTCTATTTGGACGCCGGCGTCATCGTACCCACCCACGATCGAAGAGGTCAGCAGCGCGCTTCACGCCGCCACGTGCCGCCGGGAAGACTTTTTGCGTAACCCTGGACAATCGCCTGGCGCTGGCGGCGGCGGAATTGGGCGTTCGGGTCCAGCTTCTCGATTAGGGCAAGCCGCAGGAGCGGACGGTCGCGGCTTGCTCTAGGCCCGCTCATCACTCAAACCTCCATGCTATGGACGCAGCGGGTGATTGAGCAAAAGACGCAGAGATTCGCCGCCCTTGACGGCCTGCGCGCCGTGGCGGCGGCGGGGGTGCTCCTCTACCACGTCACCGACTGGTCGGGACGCAAGGGCGTGGTGGCCCACGGCTATCTGGCGGTGGATTTTTTCTTCTGCCTCAGCGGCTTCGTGCTGGCCCACGCGTTCCAACGGCGCGACATCGGCTGGCTTTCTTATCTCTGGATCCGCGTCGTGCGGATCTGGCCAATGCTGGTGCTGGCGACCTTCATGGGCGCGATCCTTACTGCCCGGCACAGCCCGCCGGTCTGGCTGAACCTGACACGCGGCCTGTTGCTGATCCCGCGGCTGGACCCCACGCCCTACGGGACCTTTCCCAGCCTGTTCCCGTTCAATCCGCCGGCCTGGTCGCTATTTTTCGAGGTGCTGATCAGCGCCCTGTGGTTCCCGGTCCGGCGCATGCCGAGCGCCGGGCTGGCGACCATCCTGATCGTCTGTTTCGCGGTCATGCTGTGGGGCGCCCTGGGCATGCATGGGATCGAGACCGGCTGGGATCGCGCGACCTTCTGGATCGGACTGGCGCGGTCGACCTTCAGCTTCACCCTGGGCTGGCTGGCCTGGCGCTATCGCCATAGGGCCCCAGGGTCGGGTCTTGTGATCCCGGTGGTTCTGCTCGCCGCCGCCCTGTTCGCGCCGCTCACGCCGCGCAACGAGTTCTACGACCTAGCCTGCGTGGCGCTGCTGTTCCCGGTGCTGGTGTGCATGGGCGCCCACGACCCTAACGGCCGGCTCGGCGCTTTGTGTCGTGGCGCGGGTGATCTCTCCTATCCGCTCTACGCCCTGCACTGGGCGGCTTGGGCGATGATGATGCGGATCTATGCGCAAGGCGAACCGGCGTGGTTCCCCCTGTGGTTCTGCGGCGCGGCGCTGGTCTTCACCCCGCTGATCGCCTGGATCGCCTCGCAGTTCTACGACGCGCCCCTGCGGAGGTGGCTGAGCGGATTGGGGCGCTAGAGCATTTCCCGACCTGACTGCGCCAGGCCGTGAGCTCTAATCTTTTGTTTTGACGCATTTTTCTTCACGCGAACCGGAACCACTTCGCTCGAAAAATTCTCTAGCCGCAGCCGTGCTTGCCCGCCCGGGGTTGGCCGCCGTTAAGCCAATCGACCAGGGCAACGACATAATCGCGCTGAGCGTCGAGGATCGAGGTATGGCTCGACCAAGCGTCGACCACCACCGAACGGCAGGCGCGATCGGCGATCGCCACCTGGGCGGCTCTCCAGTCGCGATCCAGCGGCGCGGTCGGACGACGGCTCGCGACGATCACCGCCACCGGGATGGTCAGACGCAGCGGCGGCAAGATGTCCACTGCCTTGAGACCCGCGACGATAGCCTGCACCTCTTCGGAAGCCGCGTGAGTGCTGGAGCGGCGGGTCCAGGTCAGCTCACGGCGCGCTGCGGCCTCGGCCGGCGGATGGATCTCGCTCAGCCAAGGGCCCAGGCGCGACAGGCCCGTCGCGCGGGCGAACGGCGCCAGGCCGGTGAGCTGTCGCTCCTTTTCAAGGTCAGCCAAGGCCAGTGGATGGTTCTGTACGTCGGTTCCGACCGCATCGACCAGCAGCAGGCCAGCCGTTCGTTGGGGCCACAGCCGGGCGAAGGCCTCGACATAGAGTCCGCCGTTGGAGTGGCCCGCCAGGATTACCGGCCTGTCGCCTTCCTCCTGGGAGACCAAGGCCTCCAGACGCCGGGCGATCGCCACCGGCGAGCGGTCGATGGCTTCGACCTCCAGCGGCGCGAGGCCAAGGCCAACGCGGTCATAGGCGCAAACCCGGCCGCGCTTTGCGAGGTCGCGCTCGACCAAGGTCCAGTCGGCCACGCCGCCGAACGCTCCGGCTTCAAGGATCACCGTCGGCCGCGCGGTGCGCTGGCCTTGGCACTCCAGCACGGCGGCCCTCTCACGCGCCAGCTCCTGTCGGGCCGCCGTGGCGCACCCGGAAAGCGCCACGGCCAATGCCACGGGCAGAAAAATGCGAAGCCTGTGAATCACACGTCCTCCCGGACGAGGATCAAACGCCCCATCGCGATGCAGGGCAAATGCCGCGCGCCTCAAGAGGCGTTCTTGCGCGCCGGAGCCTTTTTGGTGGGCGCCTTGGCGGCGGGCTCCTTCTTGGCCGCCAGCTTGACCGCCGCCATGCCGGGCTTCTGGCCCAGGCTCTTGCGCAGGGCCTCCATCAGATCGACGACATTGGTGTTGTCTGGCTCCTCGACCGTGACCTTGGACTTGCCGCCCTTTTCCTTCTGCGCGATCAGGGCGCGCAGGGCGTCCTCGTAGCGGTCCTTGAATTGGCTGGGGTCGAAGGGACCTTCCTGCTGTTCGATGATCTTCTCGGCGATGGCCACCATCTGGGGATCGGCCTTGCGGTCAGGGATGTCGTCGAACAGTTCGCGGGAGTCGCGCACCTCGTCATGGCTGCGCAGGGTGTAGGCGATGAGACCGTTATCGCGCGGCTCGATGGCCATCAGGCGCTCGCGAGTGTGCATCACCACCCGGCCCAGGGCGATCTTGCCCGCGCCGGCCATGGCGTCACGGATCACCGTGTAGGCGTCCAGCGCCAGCTTGCCGTCTGGCACCAGGAAATAGGGATTGTCCCAATAGAGCCGGTCGATGTCGCCGGCGTCGACGAAGCGCTCGATGTCGATGACGCGCGTGCTTTCCAGGCGGACGCTCTCGATCTCCTCGGGCGTCAGGATCACATAGTGGTCCTTCTCGTATTCGTAGCCCTTGACAAGGTCGGCGCGATCAACCGGGCCCAACTCGGGGTCGGTGGCGATCATCTTGATCCGGTTGTGGGTCTTGGGATGCAGCAGATTGAAGCGCACCTCGCCGCCGGGGCTGGTCGCCGTGTACATCGCTACCGGGCAGGTGACCAATGAGAGGCGCAGATGGCCTTGCCAAGTGGGTCTCGCGGCCATGTCATGCTCTCCCTCCGGCCCGGACAGCCAGGGCTGGTGTTTCGTTGGCGGCCTTGGGCAAGGCGGCCTCCCTTGTCGTCATGTGGGGCGGCTCGCGCAGCGCCGAGACGAAGTCGTCTCGCCAGGCGGTGACGTCGTGGCGGGTGACATTGTCGATCAATGCTTCCCAGCGGCGCTTGCGATCGGCCAGATCCATGCTCAGAGCTCGGCTCAAGGCGTCGGATATCTCTTCGGGGCTGTTGGGGTTTATGATCAACGCCTCCTTCAGCTGCCGTGCCGCGCCGGCGAAGCGCGAGAGGATCAGCACGCCCGGATCGTCAGCGTTTTGCGAGGCGACATATTCCTTGGCCACCAGATTCATGCCGTCACGCAGGGGGGTAACCAGGGCAGCCTTGGCAGCGCGATAGACCCCGGCCAGCTCGTCGCGGCGATAGCTGCGATTGAGGTAGCGGATCGGATTGAAGTCCATGTCGGCATAGGCGCCGTTGATCCGCCCGATCAGCCCGTCTAGCCGCCCGCGCAGGTCCTGGTAGGCCCCGACCTCGTCGCGCGAGATCGGGGCGATCTGCAGCAGCATGACCTCGCGACGGGCCTCGTCATTGTCGTGCAGGAACCGCTCGAAGCCGATCAACCGTTCTTCCAGTCCCTTGGAATAATCTAGGCGATCAACGCCAACGATCATCTTGCGAAACACGCTGTGGGCCATGAGCCGGTCATAGACCCGGTTGGCGCGGAAGCTGTCCTTGATGCGGTCGAAGTCGGCCGCGTCGATGCCAATCGGGAAGGCGCCAGCCTGGGTGGTCTGGCCGAAGGCCGTCAGCCGCCCATCATCGGTGCGCTCGCCGCCCACCTCGTTGAACACATAGCCCTCGAAGGCCTGGACGCTCTCCTCGGTCTGGAAGCCGATCAGGTCGTAATGGAACATCGCCTCGACCAGCGGCCTATGGCGCGGAAGGGTCACCACCAGCTGGTGAGCGGGCCACGGGATGTGCAGGAAAAAGCCGATCCGGTTGGTCACGCCAAGCCGGCGCAGCTCCCGCGCCATCGGGATCAGGTGGTAGTCGTGCACCCAGATGATGTCGTCGGGCTCGATCAGCGGCAGCAAGGTCTCGGCGAAGCGCTTGTTGACCCGGTCATAGCCCTCGCCGAACGAGCGGTCATAAGCGGTCAGATCGACGCGATAGTGGAACAGCGGCCACAGGGTCTTGTTGGCATAGCCGTTGTAATATTCCTGGTAGTCGTTCTCCTCGAGATCCACGGTGGCCACCGTCACCCCGTCAGCCTTCTGCATGTTCAGCTGGCCGGTGAACGTCTCGGTGGTCTTGCCGCTCCAGCCAAACCAGATGCCGGAATATTCGCGCAAGGCCGCGCCTAGGGCCATGGCTAGGCCGCCGACGCTTTCGTCGCCCTTGCCGGTGGGCGGATTGACGCGGTTGGAGACGACGATCAGGCGGCTCATGCGACGCTCCTCCCGCCCCCGGCGCCCCCGGCTCCAAGGGCGACGCTCAGCCAGTCGAGCACGGCTCCGCAGTCTTCCAGACGATAGACTGCCTGGGTCGGACGCTCCGGCCCGACTAGCACGCCATAGCCGCCTAGGCGGGCGGCGGCGGCGAAGCCGTCCTCGTCGGTCAGATCGTCGCCCACGAAGACCGGGCAGGCCCCGTCGAACGGCGCCTCGCGCAGGAAAGCCGACACCGACTTGCCCTTGTCCTGGCCGGGGGTTCGCAGCTCGGCGACCATGTCACCCAGTTGCAGGACCAGTTCGGAGGACTGGGCCAAGCGTTCGGCGGCCTCGATCACGGCCTCGGCGGCGGAGGGCGCATTGCGATAGTGCAGGCCTACGCTGAGACCCTTGTCTTCGAACAACAGGCCCTTGTCGCTGCGGGCCAGATCGCGCAGCACGCCGCGCGCATAGTCGAGGTGGGCGTGCGGTTTAGCGCACTCCACGCCGTGGGCGCCCCGGCGGACAAGGCCGTGGACGGCGGCGATGGCCGGAACGCGGCCTTCCAGAATGCGATCAAGGTCCTTCAGCGCGCGGCCGCTGACCACCGCCACGCGGCCGTCCAAGGCGCGGGTCAGGTCGTCGAGCAGCGCCGCGCGGCGCGCGTCAGGGCCAACCTGTTCAGGCCGGGGCATGATCGGGGCTAGCGTGCCATCAAGGTCGAGAAAAAGGGCCGCGTGGGGCGGCAAGGCGACAGGGGGTGGTGGCAAATCATCCGACGCATGCCGAACGGCTGACCCAAACGCGGTCATGGCGATAAGGCCCTCTCCGAAGACTACAGGCTTGAGAAACGCACTGGACAGCCGTTTCGATCCGTTGCGCTGCGGCGAAGCTCGGTCACGATGCGCTCACGTCGCTGTGCGAGACCGAAGGTGCGACAGCTCTCGAAATCGCAAAGACTACGGCCTCATGGTCGTCATCGCCGCCGTTTTGCGCAGCTGTCACTTCCATGACCCAGAGCGCCCGCGCCCCACCCCCTACTCCAGCCGCTTGATCGCCGCCTTCAGCGGTTTGGCGGCGTCAAAATAGTCCTCCCAAGCCGTGCTCTTGGCGAGCAAGCCGGGAACGCTGCGGATCGTGTACTTCGTGGGATCGAGGCCCGCCTTCACCTGAGTCCAGTTGAGAGGCATCGACACTGTCCCGCCCGGCCTGGCTCTCGCCGAAAGCGGTGCGACGGCGGTGCTGGTGCGGTCGTTACGCAGGTAGTCGAGGAAGATCCGCCCCTCCCGCGCCTTCTTGCTCATGGTGATCAGGTACTTGTCCGGCGCATCGGCGGCCATGCGAGCGCAGACCTCGCGGGCGAAAGTCTTGGCCAAGTCCCACGGCACCTTGTCGGATAGGGGCGTGACGATATGCAGGCCCTTGCCGCCGGTGGTCTTGCAGAAGCTGACCAGCCCCACCTCCTCCAGCCGGTCGCGGACCTCGCGGGCTCCGTCGATGACATCCTGGAAGGTGACGCCCGGCGCGGGGTCGAGGTCGAAGACCAGCCGGCCGGCCACTTCGGGGTCGCCCGGCTGGCAATTCCAGGGATGGATCTCGACGGCGGCGATCTGGGCGGCGGCGATCAGGGCCTCGAGCCGGTCGAACTGGATGTAGGGCTGCTTGTCGCCCTTCACGGTGGTCAGCTCGATCAGCGAGGACATCCCGCGCATGGCATGGCGCTGGAAGAAGGCCTCGCCGCCGATGCCGTCGGGCACGCGGATGATCGAGGCCGGCCGGCCCTTGAGGTGCGGCAACATCCAGGGCCCGACCGCTTCCATATAGCGGGCAAGGTCGATCTTGGTCCCCGGCGTTCCATCGACATCGGGCCAGAGGGCCTTGTCGGGCTTGGAGATGGTCACGCCCATCACGATGCTGTCGGTCTTGGCGGTCGAGATCGTGGTCGGAGCGGTCTTGCTTGTGGCCTGGGGCACGGCCTTGGGGACCGGCGTCGCCAGCTCGGCGGTCTCGGCGGAGGCCGGGACCTCGGCCTCGACTTCGGCGGCCGGCTTGTCCTCGCGCAGACCCTTGAACGAGGCCTGGCGGATCGAACCATCGCCAGTGAAGCCGGCATATTCGATCTCGGCCACCAGTTCGGGCTTCACCCAATGGACGTTGTCGGCCTTGCGCGGCGCGCCCTTGCCTTCGAACGGCGACTTGTCAGTCTCCAGCGCCTTCAGGCGCGGCAGCAGCTTGCCGACCTTGTCGCGGCGAAAGCCAGTGCCGATCCGGCCCACATGGGCCAGCTTGCCCTCGCGATAGACGCCGGCGATCAGCGACCGGAAGGCGCTGCCGGTGGTGGTGTAGCCGCCGATCACCACCTCATGGCCCGCGCGGCACTTGGCCTTCATCCAGCTGTCGCTGCGGCCGGAGCGATAGGGTGCGTCCAGCCGCTTGGAAATGATGCCCTCCAAGTCGAGCTTGCAGGCCGACAGCAGCACCGCGTCGCCGGCCGTCTCAAAGTGATCGACGAAGCGCAGGCGTGGCTCGTCCGGCTCCATCATCGCTTTCAGTCGCGCCTTGCGCTCGCGTAGCGGCAGGTCGCGAAGGTCCCCGCCTTTGTCGGTCAGCAGGTCGAAGGCGAAGAAGATCAGGTCAATGGTATTCCCGTCCGACAGCGCCGCCTGCAGGCCAGCGAAGTCAGGCTGGCCAGCGGCGTCCAAGGCCACCACCTCGCCATCGAGGATGCTATCGGGCAGATCCGCGGCGGCCTTGGCGATGGAGGTAAACTTGGCGGTCCAGTCCAGGCCCTTGCGCGTGCGCAGGGTGGCCCGGCCGCCCTCGACGCGCAGTTGGACGCGGTAGCCGTCGAACTTGATCTCATGCGCCCAGCCGGGGCCGGCCGGCGGGCGGTCCAGGGCCTTGCAGAGCTGCGGCTCGATGAAGTCGGGCAGGATCTGGAGCTTGGCCTTTGGTTTGCTGACCTTGGATTTGGCCTTGGGCTCGGATTTGGGTTCAACGGGTTTGGCGAACGTCGGCGTCTCTTCCGCATCGGCCTGCAGGGTCTCCCGCCCGGCCTTGGTCCGCGAGGTCCACACCGCGTCCTTCGTGCCCTTGGACTTCAGGATGAACGGCTTGGGCCCCTTGCCCTTACCGGCGGCGATGTCGGCCATGGTCCGGCCCGAGGCGATCGAGGCGTCGTCCTCCAGTAGGGCCCCGCCCTTCCCCGGCTGGGCGGCGTCGTCCTTATGCTTGATCAGCAGCCAGTTGGGCCGCTTGCTCTTGCCGTCCTTGGCGTTGCGGTCCCGGTTCATCCGCACGAGCACCCAGGAGCCGTGCAGCCGCTCGCCCTCGAGCACGAACTTCAGTTCGCCCTTCTTCAGCGCCTTGCCGATGTCTTCGAAACCCGCCTCGGGCGTCCAGTAGCCTCGGTCCCACAGCTGCACCGTTCCTCCGCCATACTGGCCCTGCGGAATGGTGCCTTCGAAGTCCCCATAGCCGAGCGGATGGTCCTCAACCTCGACCGCCAGCCGCCTGTCGGCGGGGTCCAGAGACGGGCCACGAGTCACGGCCCAGGATTTCAGCACCCCGTCGATCTCCAGCCGGAAATCATAGTGTAGACGCGTGGCCTCGTGCTTCTGGATCACGAACCGGGCATGGGGCGCGGCGGCCACCGCCTGCTCGCCGCTGGGCTCGGCAGTCTTCTGGAAGTCACGTTTGCGGCGATACTCTGCGAGTTGGCCCTCGGCCATGGCGACGCTCCTTGTCTGCGAGGAGAAATCGCCGCCCGGTCCGCCGGTTCCGGAGCGCGCGGCGTCGATCCGCTTGACTAGCGCCTTGGGCGCCTGAATGCGCCAGGCGCGGGCCAGCAAATCCGCCAATTCATCCTCGTCCACCCTGTCGAGCTGCACCAGCACGGCGGGAAAGCCGCGATAGTGGTCATCGTCGAAGAACCGTTCGGGCGCGACCTCGATCAGCATCTCCTTCTCGGGGAGCGGACAGCGCACCGCGATCACGCCGACGACCAGCTCGCGCCGGGCCTTGGGAGCGGCGCGAGCGAAATAGGACCAAGCGATGCCCTTGCCGTGGACCTCGAACGCCCGGCGCTGGCGCTCGCGGCTCGCCACGACTTCGGGCAGCGCGAGCGCCAGGCGGCGGAGGGTGACGAGATCAACCATGGAGGCAGGCAACCCCGGCAAAAGGAGCCTGACAATCCACTGCCACCGGTGTCGCTTGCCCGATTGTCAATGACACCGGTTTCCATTATGCAGTTTCTAAGCCTGTTAAACGGGACAGTAGAGTAGTGCGAGGGAGGATTCGCGGCGTGACCGTTTCCGAGGCCGAGAGCGAAGTGTTCGCGCCGGCGTCCATCGCTCAACAATTCGTGGAGGCGCGCCTGAAGGGCGTGTCGGTCCCCGGCTATCCGGGCGGCGTGCTTCCCCGGACCATGGCCGACGGCTATGCCGTGCAGGACATCGCGATCGATTCCTGGCCCGATGAACTAGTCGGCTGGAAGGTAGGCCTGGTGCCGCCGCAGCACCGCGAACGCCTGGGCGCCGAACGCCTGGCCGGCTGCATCTTCAAGAAGAACGTCTGGGACGCCACGTCGGCTCCCACCCCGTTCCGCGCTATCGCCGGTGGCTTCACCGCCGTAGAGGCCGAATTCATCGTCCGGCTAGGCAAGGACGCCCCAGTCGACAAGACCGAGTGGACCGCCGATGAAGCCGCGGAATACGTCGGTGACCTGCTGGTCGGCGTCGAGATCGCCGGCAGCCCGCTGGCTACCATCAATCAACTCGGCCCGCCCATCGTCGCCTCGGATTTCGGCAATAATGACGGCCAGATCCTCAGCACGGTCATAGAAAACTGGCGCGAGATCGCCTGGGAAGACATGCCGTCCGAGACCTTCATCAATGGCGTGTCGGTCGGCAAGGGCGGCGCGTTCTCGATCCCCGGCTCGCCGCTAGCCGCTCTGGCCTTCCTGCTGGGACACGTCGCCTCGCGCGGCAGACCCCTCAAGAAGGGCATGCTGGTGACCACAGGCGCCAGCACCGGCATTCATGACGTTGCGGCAGGCGACCAGGCGCGCGTAGACTTCGTTCCATTCGGGACTGTCGCCTGCGTCGCCATCCCGGCCTAAAAAACCGACGGGGGCGTCGGAAAAACAACAAGACCAAGGGTAAGGAAGTCCATGGACGCTCCAACGATGCCCGCTCCATCCGCGAGGATCGGGCGGTACAGATGGGTGATTGTCGGCCTGCTATTCCTGGCGATGGTGATCAACTATGTCGATCGCCAAACCATTGGCTTGCTAAAGGCTGACCTGAGCAAGGAATTTGGTTGGGACGAGACCCACTACGCTGACCTCGTCTTCTACTTCCAACTTGCCTATGCTGTGGCCTACCTGGCCTGGGGCAAGATCATGGACAGGATCGGGGCGCGCTGGGGCTTCGGTATTGCGTTCTTCATCTGGCAGGTCGCCCATATCGGCCACGCCCTGGCGCGTGGGTTCGGGGGCTTCGCTATTGCCCGCATGGGCCTGGGCATAGGTGAGGCCGGCGGCTTTCCCGGCGGCATCAAGGCCGTGGCCGAGTGGTTCCCCAAGAACGAGCGCGCCCTGGCCACCGGCATCTTCAACGCCGGCACCAATATCGGCGCCATCGTCACCCCGCTGGTGGTGCCGGGCATCGTTCTGGCCTTTGGCTGGCAGATGGCTTTCATCGTCACCGGGATCGCCGGCCTGGTCTGGCTGCCGCTGTGGCTGATCGTCTATCGCCGGCCGCGTGAGCAGAAGCGCCTGTCGGCCGCCGAACTGGCCCACATCGAGCAGGACCCAGCCGACCCCGTCGAGAAGATCGGCTGGGCCAAGCTGCTCACCAAGCGCGAAACCTGGGCCTTCGCCCTGGGCAAGTTCCTGATCGACCCGATCTGGTGGATGTTTCTGTTCTGGCTGCCCGACTTTTTGGGCAAGCGCTACGGCCTGGATCTCAAGACCTTCGGCCCACCGCTGATCGCCATCTATCTGCTCAGCGACGTTGGCAGCGTCGGCGGCGGCTGGCTTTCGTCCCGCCTAATGAAAGCCGGATGGAGTATCAACAAGGCGCGCAAGACGACCATGCTGGTCTGCGCCCTGCTGGCCACGCCCGTGGTTTTCGCCGCCAATGTGGACAGTCTTTGGGTCGCCGTGCTGATCATCGGTGTCGCCACCGCTGCTCACCAGGGCTTCTCGGCCAATCTCTACACCCTGCCGTCGGACGTCTTTCCGCGCGGCGCCGTGGGCTCGGTCGTCGGCATCGGCGGTATGCTGGGCGCGGTGGGGGGCATGGTGTTCTCCAAGTACATCGGCCGCGTACTGGACCAGATCGGCACCTACACCCCAATCTTCATCGTCGCCGGCAGCGCCTATCTGGTGGCCCTGCTGGTCATCCATCTGCTGACCCCGAAGATGGAGCCGGTGAAGGTCTAGGCCTTCATCAGCATCCGAAGAACGAGCCCCTGACCGTAAGGTCGGGGGCTTTTTCTTGCGCCCTATCCCGCAGAGGATTGGGTATAAGACGCCATGTCCTCACGCCTCCCCTTCAAGGTCGCCCTGGTCGGCTACGGCTTCGTCGGCAAGACCTTCCACGCGCCACTGATCACCGTCACGCCGGGCCTTGCCCTGCACACCGTGGTTTCCAGCGACCCGGTCAAGGTCTTGGCCGACCATCCGGCCGTGAAGGTCGCGCCCGACCTGGACGCCGCCTTGCGCGACCCCACCATCGACCTGGTGGTGATCGCCACCCCCGACCCGCTGCACGCCCGGCAGGCCCATGCGGCGCTGGACGCCGGCAAGGCCGTGATCATCGACAAGCCGTTCGCCGTGACGCTTGAGGACGCCCGCGCCGTCGCCGACCACGCCCGTCGCGCCGGCAAGCTGTTGAGCATCTTCCACAACCGCCGCTGGGACAGCGACTTCCTCACGTTGAAGGCCCTGATCGCCGACGGGTCACTCGGCGAAGTCGTCCAATACGAGAGCCATTTCGACCGTTTCCGTCCGATCGTCCGTGACCGCTGGCGCGAGGCGCCCGGCGCTGGCGTGCTGCTCGACCTCGGCCCGCATCTGATTGACCAGGCCCTGCAGCTGTTCGGCTCGCCCCGGGCGGTGTTCGCCGACATCGCCGCGCAGAAGGACGGCGGCCAAGCCGGCGATTATTTCCACCTGCTACTACGCTACCCGCGCCTGCGGGTTCTGCTGCACGCCAGCCAGATGACCATCGCCTCGGACCTGCGAATGGCCGTGCATGGCACGAAAGGCAGCTTCATCAAGCAGGGCCTGGACGCGCAGGAAGACGCCTTGAAGGCTGGGGTCGCCCCGGGCTCCGCAGGCTGGGGCGCCGATCCGCGTCCCGGGACCCTGGTTGTTCCCGATGGCGAGAGGACGGTCAGCCGCTCCGTTTCGGGCGAACCGGGGAACTATCCGGCGTATTACACCGCGATCCGCGACGCCCTGCTAGGCGTGGGACCCAACCCCGCGCCGCCTGAGGAGGGTTTAGCGGTCATGGAACTGATCGACCTGGCCCAGCGCAGCGCGGCCGAGGGCCGGGAACTGTCGCTGTGACCGACACCGATCTGCTGGCCGCCGTCGCCGCCCAGGAAAAGACTCTGGTGTTCGAGCGCTTCACCCTTGAGACCGCCTGGACGCTGGGAACCGCCCTGCGCGACCTCGCCCTGGCCCGGTCCGCCCCGGTGGCCATCGACATCAGTCTGCGCGACCGCCCGCTGTTCCACGCCGCCCTGCTGAGCGCGGGTCCCGACAACGCCGACTGGATCCGCCGCAAACGCAATACCGTCCTGACCCTGGGGACCAGCACCCTGGCCGTCGGCCTGAAGCTGAAGGCCTCCGGCGAGACGCTGGAGAGCCGATACGGCTTGCCGCTCCGAGACCACGCCGCCCACGGCGGCGGGTTTCCGCTGCTCCTGGCGGGCCTGGGCTGCATCGGCGCGATCACCATCTCGGGTCTGCCGCAGGTCGAGGATCACGGGCTGGTGGTCGAGGGGCTGGAAAGACATCTAGGTCTATAAAAATACCGCTCATCCCGGCAAATGCCGGGATGAGCGGTTGAAAGGTTGGATTTAGCCCTCCTCCGTCACCACCACCGCCGGCCCCGCGTCCCCTTCCCCCTCGTCGGTCGTCGGCGCGTCGGGCAGCGGCATCGGGCGTTCGATCCGCGCTCGGATCTCCGGGTCCTTCAGCAGCGCCACGCGCATTACCTCCCGAGCCCGCGGCGCGGCGGCGCTCGATCCGAACTGACCGCCGTGCTCGATGATCACCGACATGGCGTAGCGGGGATTGTCATACGGCGCGAAGGCGATGAATAGATTGTGGTCCTTGAGCTTCCAGGCGACGCCTTGGTTGCTGCGCGAGGCCCCCGCCGCATATTGGCGCACCTGGGCGGTGCCGGTCTTGCCGGCCATCTTGACGTCACCCAAACCGAGCTGACTCTGCTTGAAGGCCCCGCCGGTTGGGTCATTGGCCACCGCAGCCATGCCCGCGCGCACGATGTCGAGGTGTTCCTGGCTGAACGGCAGGTCGGCCACCGCGTCGCCGTGCGGCTGCTCAACCCCGCCCACCGACTTCACCAGGCGCGGGTTCAACGCCTTTTTCCCGTTGGCCAGCCGCGCCGTCATCACCGCCAACTGCAGGGCGTTGACGTTGATATAGCCTTGGCCAATCCCGTAAGGCACGCTGTCGCCGGGATGCCAGGTCGGGTCGAGCTTGAAGGTCTTCCTCTTCCACTCGCGCGTCCCCACCAGTCCCTTGCGCTGGCCGGGGATGCCGATGTCGAAGGTACTGCCGTAGCCGAAGGCCTTGGCCGTCGCGCTGATCGGTTCCGGCCCAATGCGCAGGGCCATCTGGTAGAAATAAACGTCGCAGCTGTTCTTGATGGCGTCGTGCATGTTCTGCGAGCCGTGACCGCCCTTCTTGTGGCAGTGCCAGACCCGGCCGCCGAACGACCAACCGCCGGTGCAAGTCACCCGCTCGGACGGATCCACACCCGCCGTCAGGGCCGCCATGGCCACAGTGGGCTTGAACGTCGAGCCAGGCGGATAGGTGCCGGTCATCACCTTGTCGAGCAGGGGTTTGCGCTCATACTCGGCCAGCGCCCGGTACTCCGGCCCCGACAGCCCCTTCACGAAGCGGTTGGCGTCGAAGCTGGGGGTCGAGACCATGGCCAGCAGGTCGCCGCTCTGGCAGTCCATCAGCACGATGGCGCCGCTCTCCTCGCCCATCACCTCAAGCGCCCGGTTCTGGATGTCGGCGTCCAGGGTCAGGCGGATATCGGCGCCGGCCCCCGGTGCGATGTCGCCCTCGGGATCGAGGCGCACGGTGCGGCCTTGGGCGTCGACCTCGGCCTTGGTGGCCCCGGCATGGCCGCGCAGAGCGGTGTCAAAAGCCTTCTCCACCCCCAGCTTGCCGATCCGGAAGCCGGGATGGTGCAGCAGCTCCTGGTCCTGGCTCGTATCGGTCTTGGCCTTGTCGAGGTCTCGGTCCGAGACCTTGGCCACATAGCCGATCACATGGGCGAAGGCGCCGCCGAACGGATAGACTCGCACCTCCCCCATGTCGGCGGTCACGCCGGGCAGCTCGGGCGCGCGGATGTTGACCCGGGAGAACTCCTCCCAGGTCATGTCTTCCATCACCGCCACCGGCGTCTTCTTGGGCGATCGCTCAAGGTCCTTGAGGATGCGAGCCCGGCGGTCCGCGTCGATGGGGACCAGCAGGGCCAGCTCGTCCAGGGCGGTTTCGGCGTCGAAGCCGGTGTCCTTGGTGACCAGCAGTCGGAAATTGGGCCGGTTGGAGGCCAGCGAAATGCCGTTGCGGTCGTGGATCGTGCCGCGCGGCGGCGACACCAGTCGGTAGTTGAACTGGTTGCCGGCCGACAGCTTCTGGTAGCGCCGGGCCTCCACCAGCTGCAGCTGGGCCAGACGTCCGCCCAGGGCCAGCAACCCGCCGCCGGCCAGGCCGGCCATCAGGAAGGCGCGCCGATGAAACACGCCCTGCCGTTCGTTGACCTCGGAGAAGAAGATCGTCGGTTCGCTCACGAAAGCGCCTCGGGCCGAGGCGTCCGGGAGGGTTCAAGCGGCGTCGCTCGACAGCGCGCGATCCGCGCGGCGGCCAGGGAAATCATGGTGTGAGGAGGGCCGCGTGTTGGAGTTGATTTCTCCGCAGAGTGGACCTGCGCCGTGGCTCGTCAATGGGCGCGGCGGGTTGGCTGAAAATATTTTCCTAAGGGAGTTCAGTCGCTCCGGCGTGGCCCTCGAGCCAGCCGCCGCTCTCGAGGTCTTTGGAACTCCGCACACGCGATAGTTTGCCGGACGAAGGGTTGAATGATCGACCTTGATCGCGCCAAGGTCCACCGCCTATGCATGCGTTTTCGGCTTGGTTCATCATGAGTCCTTCTCGTCCCCCGATCCGCCCAGAGGCAGAGCGCAATATAGCCTCCTATGCGGTGGACCTGGCTGCTGCGCTCGGCGGGCGCGCGGCGTTCACCCTGACGGGCGGCATGGCGATGTACCTCAACCGGGCCGTCTCGACCCATCCAGGCGTGACGGCGGTCTACAATCAGCACGAACAGGCCTGTGTCGCCGCCGCTGAAGGCTACGCCAAGGCCACGAATTACCGCAGTGCGGGTCTGGCGGTGGTCACGGCCGGGCCAGGGGTCACCAACACGATCACGAGCCTGTGCTCGGCCTATGGCGACAGCGCGCCGGTCATCGTTCTGGCGGGACAGGTCAAGACCGCCGACATCGACGCCTTCGGCACACGCACCCACGGCAACCAGGAGGTGCGGTCGCGCGCGTTGATTACCCCCTGCGTCAAACGCTTCACCCGGCTCACAGCGGCGGGTTTTCGCGAGGAACTGAGCGAGACCTTCTCCGAGGCCTTCGCCGGCCGCCCGGGGCCCGTGTTTGTGGAAATCCCGCTGGACGTCCAGAACGTGGCGGTCGACTACGCACCGGAGGACATCGAGGCGGCTACGCACGCAATCCGGGCCCGATCAGCGTCGGGGGTCGGGCCCGCGGACGTCTCATCCCTGACGCAGGCCCTGGGCTGGTTGCTCGGTGGCGAGCGTCCGCTTGTCTATATCGGTAATGGCTGCCGGCTGGCCCAGGTGGAGGCCGCGGCGCGCGGTTTCATCGAGACGCACGGTCTGCCGGCGGTGCTGTCCTGGGTGTCGATCGACCAACTGCCGGCTGAGCATCCGCTGAACTTCGGCGCGCCAGGGGGGCTGGCGCCGCTGTCGGCCAACCAAATCCTCTACCAAGCTGACCGAGTGCTATTCCTGGGCGCGAGGCTGGACCTGGGCACCACGGCCTTTCAACGGCATGACTTCGGGGCCCAGGCCGAGCGAATCATGATCGACATCGACCCCAGCGAACTGGCCAAGTTCGATGGCATGCCCAATACGCGCGCCGTGCGCGCCGACCTGACCGCCCTGCCCGCCGCCGTCGCGGCGACGCGGGATCAGCCCAAGGCCATGGCGGCGGGCTGGCTGACCTGGTGCCAAACGCGCCGGACGGAATATCAGGCCGACGAGCGCCGCCGCCTGACGGTCGACAGCCTGAACATCTACGGTATCGCCCAACGTTTGTCGGCTTGGTCATCGGGCAAGGTGTTCGCCCCTACCAGTTCAGGCTGGGCGATCGAGGCCTTCTTCCGCTTTTTCGCGCCGCGCCAGGGGAGCCGCATCTTCTTCGGAGCCTCGCTGGGCGCCATGGGTCTGGGCCTGCCCCAGGCCATTGGGGCCAGCTTCGGCTCTGACAAGCAGGTGATCTGCGTCGAGGCCGACGGCGGCTTGATGCTGAACCTACAAGAGCTTGCGACCCTGGCCCACTATGCCCCCAAGGGCTTCGTGTTGCTGGTGCTCAACAACGACGGCTACGGCTCGATCCAAGCTTCTCAGGTGCGCCATTTTGGCGCCGAGGGCGGGGCGAGCAAGGCCTCCGGCGTATTCATTCCGGACTACGGCCAGGTCGCGCCCGCCTTCGGCCTGCGTTATCTGCGCATCGACAGCCTGGCCGACCTGGACGCCTTGCTGCCGACCCTGGACGCGAACGCCCCGCCGGTGTTCGTCGATCTGATGATCGACGCCACGGAGTCGCGCGGTCCGGCGGTCAAGACGATGATCACGCCGGATGGCAAGCTGTCGTCTACCCCGCTGTCGGAGATCCAGTGGTAGGCGCGCTCCCTTTAAGCGAGCGCATCGCCAGCCGCTGCATCTGCTGTAACGGCGACCAGCTTCGCAAGTCACCCGCGATCCTGATGCCCTTCGTCGCCAAGCGAGTGTTCGATTGGGAACCGGTGGAGATCACCGAGGCCTGGGGCATGAAGACCCTGCGCCTGGGGATGGCCTATTCGCTATGCAACTCGCTGCAGTGCCGCGCGTGCGGGGCGCTGTTCCTGGACATCCGATTCAGCGACGCAGAGATGGCGCGGCTCTACAGCGGTTATCGCGACGCTGACTACACGGCCCTGCGCGAACGCTTCGAGCCGGGCTATACGACCTTCAATGACGCTCTTGCCGAGCGCGCGACTTACTTGCCCCAGATCGAGGCGATGATTGGCCTTCATCTGGGGGGGCCGCCGCATGTGCTGGACTGGGGCGGCGACAAAGGCCTCAACACTCCCTTCCGCGACAACGCCGCCAGCCTATCCGTGCACGACATCTCTGGCCTGACCCTCGCCGACGGGGTCGCCGCGGTCGACCGCAAGGGCATGGCCGAGGCGCGTTACGACTTGGTGGTTTGCAGCAACGTGTTGGAGCACGTCCCGGCGCCGGCCATTTTGCTGGACGACATTGTCGCGGTGATGTCGTCCGAAACGCTGCTCTACCTGGAAGTACCGCGCGAATCCTACATGATCCAGAACGACGGCGTCGAGAACCTGGCTGTTGGCAAGAAGTATTGGCACGAGCATATCAACTTCTTCACCGAGATGTCGATACGGATCCTGACCAACCGCCAAGGACTTGTGATCGTTCATTTCGAGATTCTTGAGACCGAAATATACGGTCGAACCGGGCAGCTATTCTGCGTAATTTGCCGAAAAGCCTAAATGTAACGAATCTCACTGCGCGGATAGGCCTCGCGGAAAAAGGTGTCCAGCTTCGAGAACTGCGACACCGTGCAGACGATTAACGCGCCGTCGATCCGCATGACCTCGGTGGGTTCCACGAAGGCGAAGCGGGCCAGACCGTCGGTCGCCAAAACGGCGGCGTTACGGTCGATGACCGCGATGATATTGTCTTTCAGGCAGTGTAGCGGACCGCCCGGCGTCAGGCTGCGATGGAAGTTGTCGCCAAAGCCGTAGACGAAGAATTTCCGATCGCGCAACTCGGCCTGAACCGCCGTCCAACGCGGCGCTTCGTCCCGTAGGTAGCCCTCGATCGCGGCAGGCACAGCCCGCTCGCCCTGGCGGTTTCGCAGGACGACATATTGCGCCGGATAGAACGCTCCCAGCGCGTAGGGCATGGCGTAGGTCCCGCCGGCCACGACGTCAAAGCCTTGCGGCGCGATCCTCAGGATTGCGCGCTGCGAGAAGTGATTGATGTGCAGCCGATCGACGTAATAGCCGAAATGCGGTTGCGGGAAGGTCGCATAAAGCTTCGGATCGGGCGTCTCGATGTGCACGAGGCCCCCTTCACCCACGAGGCCGAACAGTCCCTGGATCTGGCCGATATCGGCCATGTGCTCGACGACGTGGCTCAGGATCAGCAAGTCGTGGTCACCTGGCGGAAATTGGTCGCTGAACCGCAGGTTTGGCAGATCCGAGGGGAAGTTGGCGTTGACGTCGAAGCCCAGGAAATCGACCTGCGGGAAGCGCCCGGCCAGGACGTGGAGCAGGCCGCCGCCGCCGCAGCCGAAGTCCAGTACAGATTGAACCTGCCGCGAGCCGATCAGATCCGCGAGGATCTCGGCCTGGGGAAGATTGCGGTACTGGCCATGCCTCTGGGCAGCGTCGTTGGCGACCGCCGCGTAGTAGTCGCGGTAGCCGGGCGGATCCCGTGGCCAGGTAAAGGCGAAATCGCAGTCGGCGCAGCCGTGCAAAGCGACCTCGCTGGGCAAGTGCGGCTTCTCGCCAAAGCGCATCTGGGCGATGGGCGCACTGGCCTTGAGACCGCAGATCGGACAGGTCGGGGTCAGGACCATCGGTTCAGGGCTTTGTCGAGCGCGAGAACATTTCCGAGGCGCTCAGGGCCTTTTGACGGGCCTCAGCCAGGGCTTGGGTCGCCTCGGTCTTGCGATTGGCCAGTTGCGCGAGCGTGTTGCTGTAGGTGCAAAGCTCGGCGAACTGTTGAAGGCGGTCCGGACGGCAATGAGCCAAGGTGGCTTCCAGGCTGCGACGGTGGCCCATTGTCAGGTGGTAGCCCGAATAGAGAGCCCGCAGCAGATTCTCGAAGATCGTGTCGACTAGGGTGACTTCCGGCGGGCCGTAGGACTGCACCTGCCGGTGACCATTCGACCGCTCGAACAGGTCGAACGGAGCGCCGACCTTGGCGGCGACGTCCGCCAGCAGGCGCGGCAGATCGCCAGCGTAGTCGAAGAAGTTTCCGCCGTTGTAGTCGATGGTCTGGGAGTTGCCGACCCGGTGCACCAAGTGGTTGGCCCTGCTGTAATAAGCCGGGGCGTGGGCGTGCTTTTCCAAGAAGGCGGCCACGTGCGGGTGGCGGGTGTCCGAGCGCAGATAGGGCTCGGGATCCAGCGCCCGAGCGGCCTGCGTGCTCTCGATCTGGGCGCTGATGAAGGCCAACTGGTTTAGCCCGAAAGCGCAGAACAGGTCGATGAAGCTATCGAAGCGCTTGTCCGGCACGGTGTTCAACAACGGATAAAGCACCTCGGTCAGGTCGGCGTTGGCCGCGCGTTTGTTTAGCGTCAGGAAGCTGGGCGCCTCGCGTTCGAGGATCGAGACCACGCTGGCCACGCCGCCCTCCAACAGGACGTCGTCCGAGCCGAAGGTCCAGGTGTAGCGCCCGCGCGCCCGCCAGGGGGCAGCGAACAGGTTGAAGAAGCCGCCTTCGTCACGGGCGTTGACCATGTAGCTCAGGCGCGGATAGCGGTCGGCCAGAGCCTGGATCATGCCGTTGGTGTCGGGACCCGAAGCGTTGTCGCTGATCAGGATTTCGACCTTTTCCTCAAGTCCCTCCTTCAGTTGGTCAGCGATGCTCTGCACCGTAAGCTGCAGCTCAGCCGGGCGCTCATAGGTCGGAATAACGATGCTGAGCACCGGCTCCTGCGCAAACGGTCTGATAACGCTGTCGGCGAGGGCGCATTCGAGTTTTGACATGGGCTGTCCCGCTTAGGCTCGCGTGGTTGGAGAGCGAGCGGCGGCGCGCTCACGGCAGAAGCTGTGGATATTGTCCAGCATGTAGTCGATGTGGTCGGCTCCAAGGCCGGGATAGACTCCGATCCAGAAGGTGCGCTCCATGATCGCATCGGCGTGGATCAGTTCGCCAATAACCCGGAAGTCTCGGCCGGCCATGTAGGGCTGGCGCACCAGATTGCCCCCGAACAGCAGGCGGGTGCCGATCCGGGCGTCTTCCAGATGTCGGGTCAGTTCGTTGCGTGTGAAGGGGGCGTCCGGCTTGACGGTGATCGGGAAGCCGAACCAGGCGGGGTCGCTTCCTGGGGTCGCCTCGGGCAGAACCAAATAGGTCTGCAGGTCGGTCAGGCCAGCCTTCAGAGCCGCGAAGTTGCGTTTGCGTGCCGCGATGAAGCCATCCAGGTGATCCATCTGCGCCAGGCCCACCGAGGCCTGCATGTCGGTCATCTTGAGATTATATCCCAGGTGACCGTAGATGTATTTGTGATCGTAGCCGCGCGGCAGGTCGCCCATCTTCCAGCCGAACCGCTTGCCGCAGGTGTTGTCCATGCCAGGGGCGCAGAAGCAGTCACGCCCCCAGTCACGGAACGACTCGGCCAGCCGCCGCAGGAAGGCGTCATTGGTGAACACCGCGCCGCCCTCGCCTGTCGTGATGTGATGGGCGGGATAGAAGCTGAGGGTGGCGATGTCCCCGAACGTGCCCACCTGCCGGCCGTCATATGTCGAGCCCAGAGCGTCGCAGCAGTCCTCGATCAGCCACAGGCCGTGGTCGTCACAGAGCTTCCGGATCGCCGCCAGATCGAAGGGGTTACCCAAGGTGTGCGCGGCCATGATGGCCTTGGTCTTTCGCCCGATGGCGGCGGCCACCTTGTCCGGATCGAAGTTATAGGTGGTTGGCAACATATCGACGAACACCGGGACCAGGCCCGCGCCCAGCAGCGGATTGACCGTGGTCGGAAAACCCGTCGCGGCGGTGATCACTTCGTCGCCCGGCTTGAGCTGGCGAGCTTTCAGCTTGGGAGACGTCAGAGCCGACAGCGCCACGAGGTTGGCCGACGAACCGGAATTGACGGTCATGGCGAACTCTACGCCGAGCCGCTGCGCCAGGCGGACCTCGAAGGCGTCGTTGAACCGGCCGGTGGTCAGCCAGAAATCAAGCGCCGAGTCCACCAGGCTTCGCATGTCGGCGGCGGCGTAGACGCGGCCCGAAACGGGCACGGGCGACGCGCCCGGCTCGAAGGCTTTCGGCGCGTGAGCCAGCGCGTGGTATTCCTCGACCAAGGCGAGAATCTTGCCACGGAGCGCCGCGGTCTCCTGCGAGGGTTCTTGAAACGAGATGACGCGCTCCCGGTGCGGCCATAGACAACCTTGTTGCTCCGCCTAGGCGGAGACCATGATTATCTCCGATTCGGCGTGTCGTCGGCGCGCCAAACTGCCGCGCTAGAGTGGCCAAGCATTTCGGTCAGTATTGGGCGCGCCATGACAATCGGCATCGACGAGAATTTCTGGCGGGGTCGGCGAGTGCTGCTGACCGGCCATACGGGCTTCAAGGGAGGCTGGATGGCCCTGTGGCTGGAGCGGCTGGGCGCGACCGTGCGCGGCGTGGCGTTACCGCCCGACACCGAGCCGAATCTGTTTGACGCGGCGCGGGTCGGCGAAGGCCTGGACAGCGTGATCACGGACGTGCGCGACCCGGACGGCCTCGACGCGGCCGTGCTCGACTTCACACCATCGGTGGTGATCCACATGGCCGCCCAACCTCTGGTTCGCCGCGCCTACGCCGAGCCACGCGAGACCTTCGCCACCAATCTGATGGGCACGGTCAACCTGCTCGACGTCGTCCGCCGCCTCCCCCGGCCGGTGACGACGCTGATCGTGACGACCGACAAGGTCTACGAGAACCTCGAAGACGGCCAACCCTGCCGCGAAGGCGACCGTCTGGGCGGGCGCGACCCCTATAGCGCCAGCAAGGCCTGCGCCGAGTTGGCGGTCAGGGCCTATTTCGCCGCCTATATGGGGCCAGTTGGCATGGCGGTCGGCGTTGCCCGGGCCGGCAACGTGATCGGCGGCGGCGACTGGTCGCGCGATCGGCTGCTACCGGACATCCTGTCGGCCTTCGCACGCGGCGAACCCGCGATCCTGCGCAATCCAAGCGCCGTACGTCCCTGGCAACACGTGCTGGAACCGCTGCACGGTTACCTGCTGGCGGTCGAGGCTCTGGCCAGATCGCCGGGCCGAGATCTGCGCGCCTGGAACTTCGGCCCCGACCCCGACGGCGCGCGGTCGGTCAGGGCGGTCGCCCGGCTAGCGGCGGAAGCCTGGGACGACAGCGCGTGCATCGTTGAACGTGTCGATCCGAACGCGCCGCACGAGGCGGGCCTGCTCACCCTGAACTCGGACTTGGCGAAAGTTGAGTTGGGCTGGAGCCCGCGCCTTGACGTGGAACAGGCCATTTCGCTGACGACGCTCTGGTGGCGCGACGCCCTGGCCGGGCGCGATCTGCGCGCCACAACCCTAGAACAGATCGATCGCTATGCGTCGTCCGGCGCGTCGGCCAATGGTTCAATCGCATCGAGATAAGCGATGGTGTCGGCGACAATCTTGGCCAGCGGTATTGGGTGCTCACCGCGTTGGAACAGAGCGCTTTGATAGCGGCGTCCGTCGCCGATATACCAATCGCCGACCAAACCCCTCGGCTCTGGGCGGTCGATCACCGGATCGGTTAGACCCAGAGCCTCGCCCACCGCCAGGGCCAGCGCTCCGAGTTCGACGACCTCCGCGCCGCCGACATCGAAGGGCTGCGCCGACTGCGTCTCGTCCACTGCCATGTCGAGGACGACGCGCGCCATTTCCGAGACGTGGACGAAGCTCCTGAACACCGCGTCGGCGGCGGCGATCGTGACCCGGCCCCGCCGCGACAAGCCAAGAACGAAGTCGCCCAAGGCATAGGCTTCGGCGTGGTTGATGAAGGGGCCACCGAGGTTGAACACCCGCGGAAGCAGTACTGCCGTGCCGGTTTTCTGTCCCCACTCGGCGACGGTCGTTTCTTGATCGCGCTTCATTGTCGCGTACGCCGCGCGGGCCGGCGAGCCTTCGCCTGGGCGGTGCGCCGCACCGGACGAGAAGGCGACCAGCCGTCGCGTCGCGCCGGTCTCCGCCAGGGCCAGCACTTGGCCCAGCAAGATGTCGTTGGCGCGCAGCAGGGGCGCCGGACCGTCACCGGCCAGGCGGTCGGCGCCGACGATGCCCGCATGCAGCACCAGCCAGTCACCTTCGCCAAGGCGCGCCCCCGCCAGAGACTCGGTCGTCAGGTCGCGACCGCGCAGATTCAGGACGCGGGGGCGTGAGCCGAATAGTCGCAGGCGGTTGGGAGCGATATCGCTGTCGGTGGCCAGGATTTGGTCCACAAGCGCCATCCCAACCCATCCGGATGCGCCCACCACCGCAACGCGACGATTGGAGTGCGCTAACCATGCGGCGAACTTGCACCTAGGCATTGCCGCCGACTCCATTCTAGACAGGGGCTACGCACGTCGCGGCGCGAACTCAATTGACCGCGCCTAGATATACTAGCCCGCGCCGTAGCCAAGCGCCCGCGCGGCGGCCGCGCAACAGGACCCCGACCATGCAGACCCTCGACGCGCTGACCACCAAGGCTCTTTCCGTGGAAAACATGGCCACCGAACGCCTGGCCGCTATCCCTTGGCCGCTAGCTGACAGACCGTTCGTGATCGCTGAGATCGGCATCAATCACAATGGCGACCTCGATATCTCCAGGCAACTGATCCGCGCCGCCAGCGAGGCCGGCTGCGACGCGGTGAAGTTCCAGAAGCGGACGATTGACATCGTCTACACGGCCGAAGTGCTGGCTCAGGCGCGGCAGAGCCCCTGGGGCGAGACCCAGCGCGCCCAGAAGGAAGGCCTCGAGTTCGGCGAGGCCGAGTACGACGCCATTGACGCCTACTGCCGCGAGTTGGGCTTGGCGTGGTTCGCCTCGGCCTGGGACGTACCCAGCCAGACCTTCCTGGCCAAGTACGACCTACCTTACAACAAAATCGCCTCGGCGATGCTCACGCATCGGCCCCTGGTCGAGGCCGTGGCCGCCGAGGGCAAGCTGGTCTTCGCCTCCACCGGCATGTGTACTTTCGAGCAGATCGACACGGCGGTAGAGATCCTGCGCGCGGCCGCCTGTCCGTTCGTGCTGATGCACACGGTGTCGACCTATCCGACTCCGCCGGCGGACCTCAACCTAATGACCATCGACACCCTGCGTCGCCGCTACGGCGCACCAGTCGGCTACAGCGGGCATGAAAGCTTGGTGGAGCCCAGCCTGGTGGCCGCCATGCTGGGAGCCGTGGCCATCGAGCGCCACATCACCCTGGACCGCGCGATGTACGGCTCGGACCAGTCCGCCTCGCTGGAGCCGGGCGAATTGAAGGTCCTGGTTTCGCGCCTGCGCGATTTGCGCGAATGGCTGGGCGATGGCGAGAAGCGGATCACACCCGGCGAGGCTTCGGTCGCCGAGAAGCTGCGCTACTGGCCGGGCGGCGCCACCTAGGCCGTACGCCTACCAGTTCTTCCAAGGCGCGCCCTTCGCCCACAGGTCTTCGAGATACAGTTTCTCGCGCAGCGTATCCATCGGCTGCCAGAAGCCGTCGTGCCGGTATGCCCGCAGCTCGCCGGCCTTGGCCAAACGCTCCAGCGGCGCTTGTTCAAGCACCGTGTTGTCGCCGTCGATCAGGTCCAGCACCTTTGGTGACAACACGAAGAAACCGCCGTTGATCCGTCCGCTTTCGGACGAGGGTTTCTCGATGAACCGCTCGACGGTGTCGCCCTTGATCTTCAAGGCGCCGAAGCGCGCGAGGGGGGTCACCGCGGTGATGGTCGCCTGGGCGCCGTGGGCTTCGTGGAAGCGAACCAGCGCGCCAATGTCAACGTCTGACAGGCCGTCGCCGTAGGTCAGACAGAAATACGGATCATTTTGGATATAGCGCCCCACCCGCTTGATCCGGCCGCCGGTCATGGTGTCGTCGCCTGTATCGACCAGGGTGATGGTCCAGGGCTCGGAATGACTCTGGTGGACCTCGACCTGGCCGCTCGGCAGAATCGTCAGGTCGGCGTTCTGATAGGCGTAGTTCAGGAAATACTCTCGGACCTTGTCGCCGAGGTAACCGCAGCAAATGATGAAATTGTTCAGGCCATGGGCGCTGTAGGATTTCATGATGTGCCAGATGATCGGGCGACCGCCGATTTCGACCATGGGCTTGGGGCGCACCTGAGTTTCCTCGGCGATCCGCGTGCCCTTACCGCCAGCCAGGATCACGACTTTAGGGCTGTTGTTCTGCGTCATTTTTCGACTGTTTCCGCGCCGCGAATCCCAAGTTGACACTAGCGAAATCGCCCGTGGCAAACACCACCACAGAGGAGAATGCCAAGCCTTTGAACCTCCGACATCCGGTTCAAACAGTGCGGCCAAGTTTCTCCACACCCTAACGCGTTGGATGACAACCGACGTAGACTGATTGATCCATTGCGGTCGCGGGGGTTGCGAAGAATAAGCGCCCTGGCGCCGCGACGCGACACACAGCAAAAGGCCCCCGGCCTCGCAGCCGGGGGCTCTGCTAAAATGCGGTGGACGAAGACTAGAGCATTTTTCGAGCGAAGTTGTTCCGGTTCGCGTGAAGAACAATGCGTCAAAACAAAAGATTAGAGCTCACGGTCTGACGCAGTCAGGTCGGGAAATGCTCTAGCGGATAACCCGCGCGCCCTTGCCCTTCATCACGGCCTCGACCTCCGCTTGGCGCACCATCGAGGTGTCGCCAGGCGTGGTCATGGCCAGGGCGCCGTGAGCCGCACCGTACTCGACGGCGGCCTGGGGGCCCTTGCCTTCCATGAAGCCGAACGCGAGACCCGAGGCGAAGCCGTCGCCGCCGCCAACGCGGTCATAGATCTCGAGGTTCTCGCGCATCATCGACGCATAGAACTCGCCGCCGGCATAGAGGATCGCCGACCAGTCGTTGACCGAGGCGGTCTTGGCGTTGCGCAGGGTGGTGGCGGCGACCTTGAAGTTGGGGAACTGCTTGACGGCGGTCTCGATCATCTTCTTGAAGTTGGCCGGGTCGATCGACGAGATGTGCTCGTCCAGGCCTTCGACCTCAAAGCCCAGGCAGGCGGTGAAGTCTTCTTCGTTGCCGATCATCACGTCCACATATTGGGCGATGTGGCGGTTGACCTTCTGGGCCCCCTCCTTGCCGCCCTGCGACTTCCACAACGAGGCGCGGTAGTTCAGGTCATAGGAGATGACGGTGCCATACTTGCGGGCCACTTCGACCGCTTCGATCACGGCTTCGGCGGTGTTGCTGGCCAGGGCCGCGAAGATGCCGCCGGTGTGGAACCACCGAACGCCCTCTTCGCCGAACAGCTTTTCCCAGTTCACTTCGCCGGGACGGATCTGCGAGGCGGCGGTGTGGCCGCGGTCGCTGCAGCCCAGGGCCGGCCGAACGCCGAAGCCCTTTTCGGTGAAGTTCAGGCCCACGCGGGTGTTGCGGCCCAGACCGTCGAAGTCGCGCCAGATGATGTGGGAGGTGTCGACCCCGCCCTGCATCATCAGGTCCTCGACCAGCCACCCCAGGTCGTTCACCGGCAAGGCGGTAACGGCCGTCGAGCGCTTGCCCCAGCACTTCTTGAAAGCACGGGCGACGTTATATTCGCCGCCGCCTTCCCAGACGTTGAACTGACGGGCGTTGCGAACCCGGCCGAAACCGGGATCGAAGCGCAGCATCACCTCGCCGAAGCTGGCGCAGTCCCACTTGGTTTCAGAGGCGGGGCGGATATCGAGGATATTGTCGGTCATTTAGGCCTTCCCACGAACCTTTTTGATAAGGTCCACCGTGTCGCGGACCTTCTTGGTGATACCGGCGTAATCGCCCGCATCGAGCAACTCTTGGGTGATCAGCTTGGAGCCCATGCCGGCGGCGACGATGCCCGCGCCGAACCACTTGGTCACCGAGGCCTCGTCAGGATCGACGCCGCCAGTCGGCATGATGCGGGTCCAGGGCATCGGGCCCAACACCGCCTTGATGAAGTCCGGGCCGCCGACCGACGAGCCGGGGAACACCTTGACGATCTCGCAACCCAGTTCCTCGGCGTAGGAGATTTCCGAGGCCGAACCGCAGCCGGGCGAATAGGGGATCTTGCGGCGGTTGCAGACCTTGGCGACATCGGCGTTGAGGATCGGGCCGACCACGAACTTGGCGCCGTTGGCGATGTAGATGCCGGCGGTCGGCGCATCGACGATCGAGCCGACGCCCATGATGACGCTGGGATCGGCCGAGGCGAAGTAACGGGTCACTTCGTAGAAGACGTGGCTGGCGAAGTCACCGCGGTTGGTGAACTCGATGCAAGGTGCGCCGCCATCGGCGCAGGCCTGGATCACCTTCTTACAGACCTCGACATCGGGGTGATAGAACACCGGGATCACGCCCTGGCCCATCAGCGCCGTCAGTACGGCCATGCGGTCTTTCACCATCAGTAATGCTCCTAAAAGGATCGATCTTGCGTCCGGCCCAGCTGTGTGGCCTTGGCGTGGAAGATTTCGCCGCGTTCGGCGCTGGGCGACCGTTTAGACCGGGTCGCGGCCGGACGCCACATCGGAGGCTCCCGCAACGTCAATTCCATGGCTCTGGTCGATCGTCCTTTGTTTCCACCCTGCCCCGCCGCCGCCCCGATTGCCTCGGATCGCGGCGCAGGGCGTGTCGTAAATAAAGGGCGTCAGGCCGAAGCTCGACGCCCGAGTTTGCGCAGGAGCGAACTCAGAAAGAGCCGCGAACGTCTGGAATTGGGCAGACCAATCCAAAACGTCATGATACCAGAAGCGGAAGTGGACAGGCCACTTTGCCACCGGTGTCAATTGGGAATTTACCCCGAAGCGCCGCCTTGTGCAAGCCCGTTGAAAACGGTGTTTTATGTTTTGACGGAAGGGATGAAAATCAGCAGCAGTAGGGTCGGGTAAATGCCCTTAGGCGTGTCCCCAATGAAGCCCTGCCCTGTCTGGGGACACGCCCAAGGGCACGTCCCCGTCAGCACCACTGCCCTCATCCCGTGTTGCGCAGGCCCGCCGCGATGCCGGCCACGGTCAGCTGGATGGCCAGACGCACGTTCTCGTCCTGATCGCCGGCCCGGCGCCGGGTCAGCAGCTCAAGCTGCAGGTGGTTCAGCGGATCGACCGACAGGCCGGCCAGGGCGACAGACTCGGCCAGCTCCGGCTGGTTGTCGAGCAGGGCGCTTCCGCCCCGGATCGCCAGGGCGATCTTCGAGGCGCTGTCGTGCTCGGCCTGGATGGTGTCAAAAATCCGCTGAGCGTCGGTCGTGTCGGGCGACAGGGCCATGTATCGCGCGGCGATGCCCATGTGGCTCTGGGCCAGGGCCAGCTCCATGTTGGAGAGCAAGGCCCCGAAGAAGTCGAAGCCGCCGGCCAGGTCCTGCAGTTGCCCCGTAGAGAGCCCAGCCCGTTCGACACCAGCGGCGAAGCCGTACCAGCCGGGCAGCATGAAACGGGCCTGCGACCAGGAAAACACCCAGGGGATGGCCCGAAGGTCTTCGATCTTGCGGCTGGCGGTACGCGAGGCGGGCCGGCTGCCAATGTTGAGGCCGACGATCTCGCCGATCGGCGTGGCGGACCAGAAGAAGTCTTCGAAGGCCGGGTCGTCGTACACCAGGGCCCGGAAGCCATGGAAGGAGGCCTCGGCCAGAGCGGTCATCGCCGCGTCGACCTTGGGGTCGGGGCGTTGAACCGGGCGCTCGCTGGCCATCAGGGCCGCAGCGGCAAGTCCGTCGAGGTTGCGGCGGGCGGTGGGCTGGTCGCCGAACCGTCGGGCGATCATCTCGCCCTGCTCGGTCATGCGGATTCGGCCTTGGACGGTGCCTGCCGGCTGGGCCATCACCGCTTCGGCGGCCGGTCCCCCGCCCCGCCCGACCGAGCCGCCGCGGCCATGGAACAGCTGCAGCCCAACGCCCATGCGCTCGGCCTCGAAGGCCAGGGCGGAAGCGCCGCGCGCCACGCCGCGCCGCGAGGCCACATAGCCGCCGTCCTTGTTGCTGTCCGAATAGCCGAGCATGATTTCCTGCACCGGCCGGTCGCCCAGGATGGTGCGGCTAAGCGGCAGTTCCAGCCATTGGCGCAGCACGCGGGGACCGTTCTCCAGATCCTCGATGGTCTCGAACAGCGGGCTGATCTTCACAGAGGCGCGCGGCGCCGCCCCGCCCCAGACCAGGCCGACCTGCTTGAGCAGAACCAGTGGCTCGAGGATGTCCGACAGGGTCGCCGACTTGGAGATCACATAGGCGCCGAGGCAGCCGTGGCCGTAGTCGCGCACCATCTGGGCGGCCGCCTCCATGGTCGCCAGTTCCTTGGTCGTTTCCTCGCCATAGGCGGTGAACGGCGAGACCAGCGGCCGCTGATGCGACAACTCGTTGATCAGCAGCTTGGAGCGGGCTTCCTCGTCGAGGTCCAGGTACCTCACGCCGGTGCCGGCCCGCTGGAACAGTTCGTGCAGGGTGCGCTCGTGGACGTCGGCGTTCTGGCGTAGATCCAGGCTCATCAGGTGAAAGCCGCAGGCCTGGGCCACCTCGACCAGGGTCCGCAGGGCTGTGCCGACCAAGCGCTCGCCGCCGTTGCGTTCGAGGCTGTCGATGATGATCTTCAGGTCTGCCACGAAGGCCTCGGGATGAGCATAGGGCTCGACCTCCGTGCGACCGTTGGCGAAGGCCACCCACTGGTTGGTCAGCTTCTGCGACACCGCCGAGAGACGATCGAAGATCAGCTCCAGGGCCAGGCGATAGGGCTCGTCCATGCGATGAACGGACGGGTCCTGCGTCTGGGCCGCCAAGGTCCTCACCTCGTCCGAGACCGGCGCATAGGCGGTGGAGACCGCCAGGTTGGACCACAGCTTGCGCACCTCGGCGGCGTACCAGTCGAGGATGACCCGAGCCTGGGAGGCCAGGGCCAGCTTGAGCGTGTCGCCATTGACGCCGGGGTGACCGTCGCGGTCGCCGCCCAGCCACGAGCCCATCTTCAGCAGCGGGGCCATCTGGCCATGCTCGCCGATCTGGGCCGACCAGTCGCCATAGAGGTCGACGATCGCCGGCAGGATTGAGGTGCGGACGATCGACAGGGCGTTGCGGATCTCGTCCTTCACGGTGATCCGTTCGGGACGATAAAGCCGGGTGCGCCACATCAGGGCGATCTCGCGGAAAAGGCGCTCGCGGATGTCGGCCTCGAGATCGGCCGGCAGGTGGTGGCGGCGCAGAGCCATCAAGCGCGAGATCTCGGTCTCGCGGTCGACCATGCTGCGGCGGCGCACCTCGGTGGGGTGGGCGGTCAGCACCGGCACCACATTCATTGCGGCCAGCACCTTGGTCAGCTCGGCTGGGGTCTTGCCCTGGGCGACCAGCGCCTTGACGGCGTCGACCAGGGTGCGGGGGCGATCATCGCCCGGCTGGGCGTCGGCCTCGGCGTGGCGACGGCGACCGGCGACGTCCTCGCCGATATTGGCTAGCATCGAGTGGCTGGCCAGGGCGCGGGCCAGGAAGATCGCCTGGTCGCTGGACAGGTCGGCGAACAGATGGTCCAGCCGCGCGGCCTCGCCGTCCGGCCTATCCTGCGAGGCGGCCTTGCGGGCGGTGGCCACCAGCTTGGCGGCCTCGTCGCCATCGAGATAGGCGATGGCCTCGTTCAGCAGGTCGCTCAGCAGGTGGGCGTTCTGCCGGACGTTGCGGCTGGTGGGGCGATCCCCCTCGGACGACAAGAAGACCGACAGGGGATTGCGCATGCGCGGAGCTCCGAGGCCGCCGCGAAACGGCGACGGCTCATCAGGGTAGAAATGAACGAGACGACAGCCGGACGCCGGGCCCAGTCTGACGTAACGGCGCCCTTACCGCGCTTTGATCACCGGGAAAAGGCGGCAAGCGCAATGGTTACGGTACCAATCGCAGGCTTGCGCAGAAATCAGCCTCTAGCGCGCCAACCAACCGCCATCCACGGGCAAGGTAATCCCCTGAACATAGTCCGAGGCCGAGGAGGCGAGGAACACCGCCGCCCCGCCCAAGTCGCCTGGTTGACCCCAACGGCCGGCCGGAATGCGAGCCAGGATCGAGGCGTTGCGGTCGGCGTCGTTGCGCAGGGCCTCGGTATTGTTGGTGTCGAAATAGCCTGGCGCGATGGCGTTGACATTGATGCCCTTGGCCGCCCATTCGTTGGCCAGGATCTTGGTCAAGCCCGCCAGGCCGCTCTTGCTGGCGGTGTAGGATGGGACGCGGATGCCGCCCTGGAACGACAGCAGGCTGGCGATGTTGATGATCTTGCCGATCGAGCCTTCTCCGCCCTGCTTCAGAACCTGCTTGGCGAAGGCCTGGGTCAGGAAGAAGACGACCTTCAGATTGGTGTCCATCACCGCGTCCCAGTCGGCTTCGGAGAAGTCGATGCTGTCGGCGCGACGGATGATGCCGGCGTTGTTGACCAGGATATCGACCTTGCCGAAGGCGCTGACGGTCTCGTCGATCACGCGCTGCACGGGCTCGATCGAGCCGAAATCGGCCTGAATCGACAGGAACTTGCGGCCCGTGGCTTCCACCAGGGCTTGCGTCTCGGTCGGGGTGCTGCGGCCGGCGACGGCGACGTCCGCGCCGGCTTGCGCCATGGCCACGGCCACCGCCTGGCCGAGACCGGTGTTGGCGCCGGTGACGAGGGCGACCTTACCTTCGAGGCTGAACGGATGGGCCATCATGCTGTCTTCCTGATCTAAATCTTGTCATCCCAGACGGCCTGAAGGGCCGATCCGGGACCGCCACAAACGCAGGCGCTTGCGGCGGTCCCGGGTTTTCGCTTGGCTGCGGCCGGGATGACAGCCGCAGGGAAGTGCAGCGGTCCCCGCCCCTACTTCAGCTGGCAGATGTCCAGCACGTTCATGTCGGTATAGTCGAGGTTCTCGCCGCCCATCGCCCAGATGAAGGTGTAGTTCGAGGTGCCCGAACCCATGTGGATCGACCACGGCGGGCTCATCACGGCTTCCTGGTTGGCGATCACGATGTGACGCATCTCGTCCGGCTCGCCCATGTAGTGGAAGACCCGGTCGTTGTCGCCCAGGCCGAAGTAGAAATAGGCTTCCGAACGGCGGTCGTGCAGGTGAGGCGG
The DNA here is from genome assembly GCF_049896345.1 of Caulobacter sp. DWR2-3-1b2. NCBI lineage: Bacteria > Pseudomonadati > Pseudomonadota > Alphaproteobacteria > Caulobacterales > Caulobacteraceae > Caulobacter > Caulobacter sp. DWR2-3-1b2. The sequence goes on from NZ_JAFCUC010000003.1 coordinate 168,564, forward strand.
CATGGTGTTCCAGACGCTGCCCGGCTTCAGCACGGTCATGCCCAGCAGCAGTTGGGCCGACTTGCAGGTGGTCGGCACGATGTACTGGTAGATGGTGCGTTCGTTGGAGGTCTCCAGCGCGCCGCGCTCCAGCGGGACGGCGTTGGCGAACTCGAGCTTCTTGGTCTCGAAGGCGGTGTGAGCCGGCAGGCTGGTGATGTAAAAGCGGGCGGGGTTGGCGGCGTCGGCGCTCTCGAACGTCACGTCCTTGGAGCCCATGGTCACATAGATGCCGTCGCGCGGCTCGATGTCGTAGGCGAGGCCGTCCACGGTCACCTTGCCGACGCCACCGCCGACATTGATGGCGCCCAGCTCGCGGCGTTCCAGGAACGGATGACCGGCGGCCGAGGCCGGCTCGGTCTGGTCGGGCAGCTTGACGGCGGTCGAGACCGGGGCCGCACCACCGATCACGAAGCGTTCGGCGTGATTGTACTGCAGCACAATTTCGTCGGCCGCGAACAGACCCTGCATCAGGTAACGATCGCGCAGGTCGTCATTGCTGACCGCGTACATCATGTCGGGGTGGGTGGCGTGGTAGGTCTTGGCGAACATCTTGGAGCTCCGGGAAATCTATTCGGCGGCGTATTGTGTGGCGGGCGTCGGTTGGACGGTCCGCGGTTGGTCGAGTTTGTAGGCCTTCTTAGGGAGTTTGTACGTCAGGTCGACGATCAGCTCGGCGGCCTCGACCTCGTCCATGCGGTGCTCGGCGACCATGCGGGCCAGGAAGCTGCTGTCCACGCGGCGGGCCACGTCGTGGCGGGCCGGGATCGACAGGAAGGCGCGGGTGTCGTCGTTGAAGCCGACGGTATTGTAGAATCCCGCCGTCTCGGTGACCTGCTCGCGGAACCGCATCATACCCTCTGGGCTGTCGTGGAACCACCAGGACGGACCCAGCTTCAGCACCGGATAATGGCCGGCCAGAGGGGCCAATTCGCGGCTGTAGACCGTCTCGTCCAGCGTGAAGAGGATGATCGACAGGCGCGGGTCATTGCCGAACTTGCTGAGCAACGGCTTGAGGGCGCTGACATATTCAGTCTGCATCGGGATGTCGGCGCCCTTGTCGCGACCGTGGCTGTCCAGCAGGCCGGTGTTGTGGTTGCGGTGCGAGCCGGGGTGGATCTGCATGACCAGCCCGTCGTCCAGGCTCATCTTGGCCATCTCGGTCAGCATCTGGGCGCGGAACAGCTCGGCCTTGGCGGGCGTCACCTCGCCCTGTAGCAGGCTCTGGAACAGGGCCTCGGCCTCGACGTCGCTGAGGTCGGCGGTGGCCGCGGTCGGATGGCCGTGATCGCTGGAGGTGGCGCCTGCGTCGATGAAGGCGGCGCGGCGGATGCGGTGGCCTTCGAGATAACCGCGCCAACTGGTGACGTCCTGGCCTGACACTTCAGCGAAGCGGTCGAACGACCAGCCGAAACGCTCGTCCTCGAAATCGATGACGGCGTCGGGACGGTAGGCCGTGATCACATGGCCGCCCCAACCGCTCTCACGGATGGCGTGGTGATGCTTGAGACTATCGTGAGGACCCTCGGTGGTGGCGAGGGTCTCGATGTTGAAGCGGTCGAACAGGGCGCGGGGTCGGAAGGCCTCCGTGGCCAGCGCTTCGTTGATCCGGTCGAAATAGAGATCGGCGGTGTCGGCGCCCAGGAAGACCTCGAACCCAAACACCTTGCTGAACACGTGGTTCAGCCAGATCCAGGACGGCGTGCCGCGGAACAGGTGGAAGTTCTCGGCTAGCAGCCGCCAGGCGGCGCGCGGGTCGGTCGCCGGCACGCCGGCCTTGGAGCGGACCTTCAGCGAGTCGAGGCTGATCCCTTGGCTGTAGAGCATGCGGAACAGGTAGTGGTCGGGCGCCAGCAGCAGGTCGGTGGCGTCCTCGAAAGGGGCATTGGTCGCGAACCAGGACGGGTCGGTGTGACCATGCGGGCTGATGATCGGCAGATCCTTGACCTGGCCATACAGCGTACGGGCGATGCCCCGCGTGCGCTCGTCTGCCGGGAACAGGCGGTCATCGTGAAATATCAGAGGCCGAGCCATTGGCGTCTCCTACTCCTTAATCCGCCGACGGCGTTGACTGGCCGCTTCGACGCGCTTGGTAACCGGTGTCATGAAGCTATGCAAGCCACGGCGGCGCGGCCGACCCTACACCGAGGATGGTGGGGCCGACGACTCCCGAACGACCAGATAGGGGATCGGGCTGTTCGGATCACGCTTCTCACGAACTGCGGCGTTAATCAGTTTCTCGGCGGCGATCCGTCCCACTTCGCGGGTCGGAATATGGATCGTCGTCAAGGGCGGCCAGACGGCCTGGGCGATCTGGAAGTCGTCGAACCCGACCACCGTCAGGTCGGCGGGAACCTGCAGGCCCGCCCGTCGCGCCGCCTGCAGAACGCCCGCGGCCATCTCATCGTTACCGGCGAAAATCGCCGTTGGACGCGGGTCCATCGCCAGCAGGGTCTCGCCGCAGGCCAGGCCCGACTCGAAGGTGTAGGCGCCTTGGACCACGTAGTCGTCTTCGAGCTTCAGGCCGGCCTTGTTCAGGGCGTCCTCCAAACCCCCTCGCCGCTCGTGCGACGAACGGAAGCTTGGCAAGCCGCTGATGAAGCCGATCCGCCGATGGCCCAATTCGACCAGGTGGGCGCCCATGGCCTCGCCGCCCAATCGGTCGTGACCGACGATCATATGCTCGGGCTTGTCCAGCTCGACCGAGGCGATGCGGATATATTCGCAGCCGATCTCGCGTAGTAGCTTGGCCACCCGTTCGTCTTCCGAGACCGACGGCGGCAGCACCACTCCAAACAGCTTCTGGCGCTCGACGAAGGTGCGTACATCCTGCAGGAAGGTCGGGCTGGAACGATCGCAAGGATGCACCACCAGCTCAAACCCAGAGCCCCGGATACCATCCAGCAAGCCCAGTTGCATGTTGACGACATATTGCGGGTTAGGATTGTCGTAGATCATGCCGATCAGGAACGAGCGGCGGAACGCCAGGCCCCGCGCCTGGGGATCGGGCGCGTAGCCCCACTCGGCGATCACCGCCTCGATACGCTCGCGGGTCTCGTCGCGCACGAAGGGCGACTGGTTGATGACGCGCGAGACGGTCTTCTTCGACACCCCCGCCAGGCGGGCGATGTCGTTGATGGTGGCGCGCTTGCGACCACCTTCGAGGCCAGACTCGGGTTCCGGGCCATCGTTGTCCGTCAGGGGGGTGTTGGACGAGGTCAAAGCGTTTCCATGCAGCGATCGTTGGTTTGTTTTGTCATACTCTACGCAAGAAGGCGTCGCTACAGATGCGCGGACAGGCGTAATTGGCCTATGCTGACACCGGTTTCCCCACCTCGTTGACGGGGATGGCAACACGAAATGTCCCAATGACCAACAGTTTGATGAGTGACCCGCCCTCCGCCGCCACCGAATCGATCCACGGCGTCGATCCACGCGACCACGTCGCCACGGCGCTTCGCGACCTCGTGGCGGGCGAGACGCTCGACCTGCATGGTCAGTCGATCATCGCTCGCGCCGACATTCCCAAGGGCCACAAGATCGCTCAGCGAGCCGCGGCCAAAGGCGAGGACGTCTTGAAATACGGTTGGCCGATTGGCCGGGCCACGGTGGAGATCGCCGTCGGCGATCACGTCCATGTCCATAATGTCGAAACCCGGCTGTCGGGCGTCGAGGACTTCACCTACGCCGTTGCGACACCGGATGACCACCTCGCTTCGCCGCCAGGAAGCTTCCTGGGCTATCGCCGCAAGAATGGTCGGGTCGGGACCCGCAACGAGATCTGGGTGCTATGCACGGTTGGCTGCGTGGCCAACACCGCCCGGCGGATCGCCGAGAAGGCCAATGAGCGCTTTGCCGGCCGGGTGGATGGGGTCTTTGCCTTCCCTCACCCGTTCGGCTGCTCGCAGTTGGGAGACGATCTGATCCACACCCGCAAGCTGATCGCCGGTTTGGCGGCCCATCCAAACGCCGGCGGCGTGCTGATCCTGGGTCTGGGCTGCGAAAACAATCAGCTGAAGGCGCTGCTGGAGTCCGCGCCGGGCCTGGATCCCGAACGCCTGCGCTCGTTCACCACCCAGATGGTCGATGACGAACAGGAAGACGGCCTGGCCGCCATCGAGGCCCTGATCGAGATCGCCGAGCGCGACCACCGCGAACCCGCGCCGCTGGCGGACCTGGTTGTCGGCCTCAAGTGCGGCGGTTCTGATGGCTTTTCCGGCGTCACCGCCAATCCGCTGGTCGGCCGCATCGCAGACAAGGTCTCCGACGCTGGCGGCACGCCGGTCTTGACCGAAATTCCAGAGGTATTCGGCGCCGAGCAGGTGCTGCTGTCGCGCTCGGCCAGCCGGGCCGTGTTTGACGGCGCGGTGCGGGTGATCGACGACTTCAAGCGCTACTTCATCGATAACCACCAGCCAATCTACGAGAACCCCTCGCCCGGCAACATCGCCGGCGGCATCACCACCCTTGAGGAGAAGTCCCTCGGCGCGGTGCAGAAGGGCGGCCGCTCATCGCTGGTCGAGGTGCTGCGCTATGGCGATCAGGTCGGGCCGCACGGCCTGACCCTGCTAGAGGCGCCCGGCAATGACGCCGTGTCGTCCACCGCCCTGACCGCGGCGGGTGCGACGGTGATCCTGTTCACCACCGGTCGCGGCACGCCACTCGGCTTTCCCGCCCCGACCCTGAAGATCGCGTCCAACAGCGCTCTGGCCGCGCGAAAGCCGGGCTGGATCGACTTCGACGCTGGGGTCGTGCTGGCGGGCGTGACCATGGACGCGGCGGCCGACTCCCTGATGGACCTGGTGGTGGCCACGGCCTCGGGCCAGCAGACCAAGGCTGAACTCAACGGCGAGCGCGAAATCGCCATCTGGAAACAAGGCGTGACCCTTTGACCGACACCGTCTCTCGCCCGCTGCGCCTCAACGCCGTCAGCTATCCCGCCACCATTCCGAGCGTCGCGCAGCCGGCCTATGATCGCGACAAGGTGACCGTCGGCGTCGTGCACTTCGGGCCAGGCGCGTTTCACCGAGCCCACCAGGCCTGCTATTTCGACCAGCTTCTGAACAGCGACCCGCGCTGGGGGATCTGCGCCGTCTCGCTGAAGAGCCCGGGCGTCCGCGACGCGTTGGAGCCGCAAGACGGTCTCTACACCTTGGCCCAGTTGGACGCCAAAACCACCTTCCGCATCGTAGGCTCGATCCTGGAAGTGCTGGTCGCGCCCGAGGATCCGCCCGCCGTCTTCGCCCGCCTGGCCGCGTCGATGACCCGGATGGTCACGCTGACGGTGACCGAAAAGGGCTATTGCCTAACCGGCGACGGCAAGCTGGACACCGCCCATCCCGACATTGTCCATGACCTGGCCCATCCGCGCGAGCCGGTCAGCGCCGTGGGTTATCTCGTCGAGGGCCTGCGCCGTCGCCATCTGGCCGGGCTGCCGCCCTATGCCGTGGTGGCCTGCGACAACCTCGGAGACAACGGCTGGCGGCTGAAGGCGGCGACCGTCGCCTTCGCAGAGGCGATTGATCCGGAACTCGCCGCCTGGATCGAGACCGAGGGCCGCTTCCCGCGCACCATGGTCGACAGCATTACCCCGGCCACCGACGACGCTCTGCGCGAGCGGGTCGAGAAGGCCACCGGCCTGTCCGACGCCTGGCCGATCCAACGCGAAGCATTTACCCAGTGGGTTGTCGAGGACGTGCTCGGAGACGACGCGCCCGACCTGGCGTCGGTCGGCGTCACCCTGACCGACGACGTTCGCGGCTTCGAACGCGCCAAGCTGCGGCTGCTGAACGGCGTGCACTCGACCATCGCCTATGCCGGCCTGCTGAAAGGTCATGAAACGGTGTTCGAGGCCATCAGCGATCCGGATCTGGCCCAGATCGCCGAGGACCTGATGGTCCAGGACATCATCCCCACCTTGACCGCCCCGCGCGGCCTGGACCTGGCCGCCTACGCCCAGGCCATCCTGGCCCGGTTCCGCAATCCCGAAATCCGCCACCTGCTGAGCCAGATCGCCTGGGACGGCTCTCAAAAACTGCCGTTCCGTATCCTGGGCACGGTGGTCGATGCGCTGGAGGCCGGCCGCTCGGTCGACCGCCTGGCCCTGCCCTTGGCCGCCTGGATGCACGTCATCCGCCGCCGCGCCGCCGAGGGCGTGAAGATCGTCGATCCCTTGGCTGAGCGTTTGGTCGAGACGGCGGCCGCCTGCACCGGCGACGCTTCGACCGATGTGGCGTCGTTCCTGAAGTTGGAGCCGATGTTCAGCCGGGAGTTGGCGAGCAACGCGGCGTTCGTGGCGGCGTTGGAGAAGGCCTACGCAGCGCTATCCTGACAAGTCCTCCCCCTGTGGGGGAGGTGTCGGCGAAGCCGACGGAGGGGGGAGTAATCGGCAGGTAGGCACGGACAAGATCGAGCGTCGTAAATCTCCCCCACCGGTCGCTGCGCGACCACCTCCCCCACGGGGGGAGGACTGCATCCCTATCGCGTTACACCCATGCCCGTCATGACGGGCAGCACGGTGGCGAGCAAAATCCGCAGGTCGAACCAGAACCCCTGGCGCCGCAAATATTCGGCGTCCAAAGCCACCTTCGCTGGTGTGGCGATCTCGTCGCGGCCGTTGATCTGGGCCCATCCGGTGACGCCGGGCCGCAGCGTCTCGACGCCGGCGGCCGTCCGGAGCGCCACGAGGTCATCCTGATTGAACAGCGCCGGCCGGGGCCCGACCAGGCTCATGTCGCCGACCAGCACGCTCCATAGCTGCGGCAATTCGTCGAGGCTTGTCTTGCGCAGGAGGCCGCCCAAGGGGGTGAGCCAGCGATCGGGGCTTTCCAGCAGATGGGTGGCGACCTCCGGCGTGTCGATCCTCATGGTGCGGAACTTGGGCATCGCGAACAGCGCGTTACCGCGCCCTACTCGTTGCGACCAATAGAGCGCCGGCCCCTTCGAGGTCAGGCGCACCACCCCCGCCAGCACCAGAAGCGGGACAGCCAGCACCAGCAGCGCTCCGCCAGAGGCCGCCACGTCGAACAGACGCTTCACGGCCTAGACCAGGTCGCCGGAAGCCGCGTCCAGCAGCAGGTAGGCGCGTCCAGCGTCGGAGGACAAGAGGGCGGCCACCAAGAAGCCTTCGCGGTCCTGATCAGCCGCCTCGTCCATCATGCCTGAATAGCGGCGCAGGAAGCGGTCGGCGTCGGCGCGCAATGCCGCGTCGGAGAACAGTCGGCGCACCAGGCGGCGAATGGCGGCTGGAGCCAGTTTCTTGACCACCTCACGGGCGCCCTCACTGTCGTGGGTCTGGATGGTGGCGGCGATCTCGTCGATGCGACCGCGCGGCAGCAGGGCCGTCGGGTCTATGCCCATGGCCAGGATCTCGGCGGCCATCTTCTCGCCCAGGGCGGCGTCGCCCGGCGCGGCGCTTTCCAGGCCCGACAGCATATTGCGCCACGACCAGCCGCCCGGCGGCTCGGCCTGCTCGGTGGGCTGGGCGGGCGGCGGCGCGGCGTTGCGGCCACCGGCGGCGTCGAAGATCGAGCGGAACTCGTCATCTGAGGCGGTCGGGGTCAGGCGAAGGCGGGGGCGCAGGCCGATCTCGTCGGCGCTCGGCTCATTGACCGGCTGGACCACGGGCGGCGCCAGCGGGGCGGCGGCTTGAGGCGGACGCACTAGCCCCGCGGCTCCCCGCGATGCGGGCGGCGGCTGAGGCGCGCCCGCCACGCCCATCCGGCTGACCGCTTCGCTGAGCATGTCATAGTTGCGACGAACCCGCTCCTGGAACGCCTGGTCGATCGCGGCGGTCTCCTCGGCGGTCTGGCGAGCGGCCAGACGCAAGGACTCGATGCCGTGGTTGATCTGGGCGCGGACCTCGTTGGCGCGGGCCAGGGCTTCGGCCGGCAGGTCGGCGGTGCGACGACCGACGTCCTCCAGCATCGACTCCATCTCGGCGATGGTGGCCCGGGCCGTCTCGACACTCTCGGCCAATTTCAGGGCCGTACGGGCGCCAGCCTGCTCGACCACCTGGGCCGATTGCTCGATCAGATCGCGGGCCTCGTCCATGCGCGACTCAAACACCGTGTCGGCCTTCTGGCCCGCAGCGAAGGCGATCTCATTGAGCTGGTCGACACGACCCCGCGCTGTCTCGACCCGTTGTTCCACGCCTTCGCTGGCCTTGCGGGCGGCGGCGGCCATGGCATCCAGCGCGTCGTTGAGCGCGCTCTCTAAATCGCTGCGCTGCCCGCCGGCCGCGCTAGCCAGGGCGGTGATCGCGCTGGAGGTTTCGGCGGCCAGGGCCTCACGCTCGGCGCGGGCGGTCTCGGCCACTTCGCGCAATTGGTCGGCCGCCGCGCCGATCAGGCCGCGCAGCACCTCGGCCCCCATGGCCGCCATGTCGCCCATCTCGGTGGCGCCGGCGCGGGTGTGGCCGATGAATTCGGTGAGCTGGGCGGTTCGGGTCTCGGCCTCGCCGGCGAAGTCTTCCTGGTCGGCGCGCAGCGACTGACTGGCCGCGACCAGCACGGCGCGCTGCTGGGCCAGGTTGCGCTCAACAGCGGCCATCTGGTCGCCCACGCCCTGACCGGCGGTCTCCAGCCGAGCAATTTGCCGCGAGAGGTCCTCTGCCCCAACCCGCGCGGCGTCGGACGCCTCGGAGGCGGCGGCGGCAAGGTCGGCGGCTCGGGCGGCGAGCGCGGCTTCGGCTTCGCGAAGCTGGGTCTCGGCCAGGTCGGAAGCCTCGGCGACCATCCGCGCCTGGCTGCCGATGGCGTCGACCACGGCGGTGGACTGGGCGTCCAGCGTCGTCGATAGGGCGTGCATGGCCTGGCGTTCGTGCCCCAGTCCGTCGGACAGCTGCTTGACCATCCGCGCCGACTCGCTGGTGGTCTGGGCCAAGGCGAGGGTCTCTTCGGCCAAGGCCTCACGCAGGGCCTGGACGCGCGCGCGCGCGTCCTCGGCGGCGGCTGCGGCGGCGTCGATCTCGGCGCGAATGCCTTCGACGGCGCTGGTCACGCCGGCCGAGGCCAGGGCCGCAGGGGTCACCAGGCGGTCGGTCATCACGCGATTGCGCTTCAGCTCCGCCGAGACGGCCAAGGCCTGGCGTAGCATGTAGGCGCCCAGCAGGGTCAGGAGAGCGGGACCGATCGCCAGGGCGGCGAACACCGCCAAGGCGAACTGATCGACCTTCAGCGCGGGCACACCAGCGCCATAGCCCAGGGCAAAGGCGATCGGCGCCAGCGCCCACAGTGCAGCGGCGGCGACGGCGAGGCTCCAATAGAGCGGGTCCGGCATCGGCTTCTTGTCATCGTAGGTGGCGGACAAGGGTGTGATGGTGGGCTCGGTCCGCGGCGCTGGCGGGGTTTGGCGCGGCTTCGCGACGGCGGCTTCCGACCGTTTTGCCGGCGCCTCCGGCTCCACGACCGGGGCCGGCGACTGCACAGCCGAGGCGGTCAGGAAGGAGGGCAGCGGTGCGAACGGCTCGGCCTCGACCTGGGCGTTCCGCTTGGGGCGCGGTGGCGTATAGGCCGCAAAGGCGGGAATCGGATCATCGGCCCCAGGATCGGTCGAGTGGGGCGCTACGGGCAATGGCCTTTCGACTTCGGCCTTGGACGCGGCCTCGGCTGGACGCTCCTTTGGCGTCGATGCAAAGAAACCCCTACGGGCGGCGGTCCTTGGCGTCTCCACGATCGGCGTGGGTTCGGGGTTCAGCGGGCCACGATCAAGCGTCGGCGGCGGCGAGGCTTCTGGCACAGCGGCGATGTCCAGATCCAGGTCGGGTTCGCTGACCGGCGCATCGGCCTGGGGCTCGACTTGACGGCCGACGTCCTCGACCGGCGGTTCCATCGCGATGCCGGAGAAATCAAGCGGTTGGCGCTTCTTAGGCTTCATACGCAGCCATGGTCCCAGAGCGAACGGCGTAGGGCCGGATGAACACCGCCGCGCGGGCGCCCCACCCTCGCGCAACGCTCAAACCTAACGGCGAAAAGCCCGCGCGCATAGCGGGTTCCGGCGGTTTTCCCGTCAGAGGTGAACTTGCCGCGAAGCCTGCTCGTGAAAGGCCTAGGCGCGAACCGCGGCAAGCTGGCGATGAGCGCAAGTTATGGTGCTTTGCACGGCCTGCTGGCGCGGCGACCGCGCAACGGTGCGCTCGGCCTTGGACGGGGCCTTGACCTGATGCTCGACGACCACGCCGAACTGGCACAGGGCCATGGCCGATAGCCAGAGCATGATCGCAGCGATGAATTCAGCCAGGGATGACATCGGTGAGCCCACAATCCGATACCGGCGTTATGCGACAGTTTGCGCCCAAGCTCGAATGAACTTTTGGTCATGAAAGGCAGCGACCGTGGTCGCGCCTCCCATCGAAGCTCACAGCGTCTGCAGTTTTCTCCGCCTTGCCCCGCTGTTCCGCCGCACCTAGGTGCAGTCCCAGGATCACCGGTCGGCGCCGCGCCCATGGCATGGCGGCGGCGCTTTACCATTTGCGGACATGCGTTTTGCCCCCTAGCCCAGTCGCCTCCTTGTCGCACGACGCCTTTGCGGACACGTCCATGAGTGCGCTGACTTCGGCTCGCGTGACTCCCGAGCGCCTGACGCATCTTCAGCGGCTGGAGGCCGAGAGCATCCACATCCTGCGCGAGGTCGCCGCAGAGTGCGAACGGCCTGTGATGCTCTATTCGGTCGGCAAGGACAGCGCCGTCATGCTGCACTTGGCCGCCAAGGCCTTCTATCCGTCCAAGCCGCCCTTCCCGCTGCTTCACGTCGACACAACCTGGAAGTTCCGGGCGATGTACGACCTGCGCGACACCATCGCCAACCAGTTGGGCTTTGAACTCCTGGTGCACAAGAATCCCGAGGCCGAGGCGCGCGGCATCAATCCGTTCGACCACGGCAGCGCCCTCCACACCGACCTCTGGAAGACCGAGGGCCTCAAGCAGGCGCTGGCCAAGCATGGCTTCGACGCGGCCTTCGGCGGCGCCCGCCGCGACGAGGAGAAGAGCCGCGCCAAGGAACGCGTCTTTAGCTTCCGCACCTCTGAGCAGCGCTGGGACCCCAAGGACCAGCGGCCCGAACTGTGGAAGCTCTACAATACCCGCAAGCACCCCGGAGAAAGCTTGCGAGTCTTCCCGATTTCCAACTGGACCGAGTTGGATGTCTGGCAATACATCCACCTGGAGAACATCCCGATCGTCCCGCTCTACTTCGCGGCCGAGCGGCCAGTGGTCGAACGCGACGGAAGCCTGATCATGGTCGATGACGATCGCTTCCGGCTGCGTCCGGGCGAAGTCCCCCGGATGAAGAGCGTGCGGTTCCGTACCCTGGGCTGCTATCCGCTGACCGGGGCCGTCGAGAGCACGGCCTCGACCCTGCCCGAGGTGATCCAGGAAATGCTGCTGACCACCACCAGCGAGCGCCAAGGCCGGGCCATCGACCACGACCAGTCGGCCTCGATGGAAAAGAAGAAGCAGGAAGGGTATTTCTAGATGGCCCCCGCTTCCGTGAACACGGTCTACAAGCCCTCCGACCTGATCGCCGAGGACATCGACGCCTATCTGCTGGCCCACCAGCACAAGTCGCTGCTGCGCTTCATTACCTGCGGCAGCGTGGATGACGGCAAGTCGACGCTGATCGGCCGCCTGCTGTACGACAGCAAGATGATCTTCGAGGATCAGATGGCCGCCCTCGAGGCTGACTCCAAGCGGGTCGGGACCCAGGGTGGAGCGATCGATTTCGCTCTGCTGGTCGATGGTCTGGCCGCCGAGCGCGAGCAGGGCATCACCATCGACGTCGCCTACCGGTTCTTCTCCACCGACAAGCGCAAGTTCATCGTCGCCGACACCCCCGGTCACGAGCAATATACCCGCAACATGGTCACCGGCGCCTCGACCGCCGATGCGGCCGTGGTCCTGATCGACGCCCGCAAGGGGGTGCTGACCCAGACCCGCCGTCACTCCTATCTCGTCCAGCTGCTGGGCATCCGCCACGTGGTGCTGGCTGTGAACAAGATGGACCTGGTCGGGTGGGACCAGGCGCGGTTCGACGAGATCGTCGCCGACTACCGGGCCTTCGCCGACCAGATCGGCCTGCAGGTCTTCACCCCGATCCCAATCTCGGGCCTGACCGGCGCCAACATGGCCGGCCGGGGCGAGGAGTCGCCGTGGTTCGACGGGCCGATCTTGATGGACTGGCTGGAGGGCGTGGAGGTCGAGGACGATCTGCGAAGCCAGGCGTTCCGCATGCCGGTGCAGTGGGTCAACCGCCCCAACCTCGACTTCCGGGGCTTCTCCGGCCAGATCGCCGCCGGCACGGTCAAGCCGGGCGACAAGGTCAAGTCGCTGCCCTCGGGCCGCGAGAGCACCGTCGCCCGCATCGTCACCCTGCCCGACGACCTGCCCCAGGCCTTCGCCGGCCAGTCGGTGACGATCACCCTGGCCGACGAGATCGACGTCAGCCGTGGCGACATCCTGGTGGCCGCGGACGACCCCGTCGCCGTGGCCGGCCAGTTCGAGGCCACCGTCGTCTGGATGGACGACGAGCCCCTGCCCCCGGGCCGTTCGTACCTGCTGAAGATCGGCACGCGGATGGTCGGGGCCAGCGTCACCGAGATCAAGCATCGGGTGAACGTCAACACGCTGGAGCACCTGGCCGCCAAGAAGCTGGAGCTGAACGAGATCGGCCTCGTGAACCTGTCGCTCGACCAGGCCATCCCGTTCGAGCCCTACAGCGTCAATCGCGATCTGGGCGGCTTCATTCTCATAGATCGGATCAGCAACCGCACCGTCGGTGCGGGCATGCTGAACTTCGCTCTGCGCCGGGCCGACAATATTCACTGGCAGCACACCGACGTTAGCAAGGCCTCGCGCGCCTCCCTGAAGGGCCAGCGCGGCCGGGTCGTCTGGCTCACCGGCCTGTCGGGCGCCGGCAAGTCGACGATCGCCAACCTGGTCGAGAAGCGGCTGCACGCCCTGGGCCGCCACACCTATCTGCTGGACGGCGACAATGTCCGCCACGGCCTCAACAAGAACCTCGGCTTCACCGAGGAGGACCGGGTCGAGAACATCCGCCGGGTCGCCGAGGTGGCCAAGCTGATGGTCGATGCCGGCCTGATCGTGCTGACCGCCTTCATCTCGCCGTTCCGGGCCGAGCGCCGCCTGGCGCGCGAGATCCTGCAGGATGGCGAGTTCGTCGAGGTGTTCGTCGATACGCCTTTGGCGGTGGCCGAGGAACGCGACGTCAAGGGTCTGTACAAGAAGGCCCGAGCCGGCGACCTGAAGAACTTCACCGGCATCGACAGCCCCTACGAAGCGCCGGAAGCGCCGGAGTTGCGGATCGACACCACGAAAATGGACCCCGTCGCGGCCGCTGAACTGATCGTCGCCTGGCTTGAGGGCGAGCTGGATTACGAGATCTAGACCGCAGTCGCGAATGGGGACACGCACAAGTGCATGTCCCCGGCCGGGTCTCTGACGGGGACATGCGCTTGTGCGTGGTCCCCAACCCGACTTAGCGACCCGCCAGCCCCGTCAGCCTCAACGCCCCGATCAGCCCCAGCGCGCCCATCACCGCCATCACCAGATACCCCCTCACCCCGAAGACGTCGAACAGCGGGCCAGACGCCAGGGTAGCCACCCCGAGCATGAAACCAGCCGACAGGGCCGAGTTGATCGCTTGGGCGGCCGAGGCGCTCTGCGGCGGGGCCAAGCGCTCGATCAGGCGCAGCGAGGCCATGAAGCTGGCCGCGAAGGTCAGGGCGTGCAGGGCCTGCAGCGGAAACAGCAGCCATAGCGGCGGGGCGAACGCCAGGGCCGTCCAGCGGATCACCGCGGCCGCCCCGCCCAGCACCAGCAGTCGTTCGGGCCCGACCTTGCGCCGCCAGGGCTCGGCGAACCACATGAAGCCGACCTCGACCGCCACGCCGACGCCCCAGAGCACGCCGATCATCGGTTCGGAAATTCCCTCGCGCCGCCAGAGCAGGGTCGAGAAGCCATAGTAGAAAGCGTGGGTTCCCTGGATCAGGCCGGCGGTCACCACGGCGAGCAGGAAGGTCTTGTCGCGGAGCAGCGTGCCCAGCCCCTTCCAGCGCATCGACTTGTCCGGCGCCACCTGAGTTTCGTGCACCCGGTCGGGCGGCAGGATCGTCAGGGCGACCAAGCCACAACCCAGCACGGCCACGGCGATCCAGATCGGGATGATGCTCGGCGCCGCCACCGCCAGCAATGCGCCCATGGCCAGGTTGCCGACGATGAAGGCCGCCGAGCCCGCGCCGCGCGGCACGCCGTAGTTGAAGCCCTCCAGCCTCGAGCGCCGCAGGGTGATGACGTCGATCAGCGGGGTCAGGGTGGTCAGGCAGGTCATGGCGACCAGCCAGCAAAGCAGCAGAGCCGGGAACCCCGGGGCGGCCAGCAAGGCGAGATAGCCAGCACCCGCCCCTAGAGCCAGCCAGGCCAGGGGCGTGCGCCGCAGGGCGAAGCCATCGGCCCACACCGCCAGGGCTGGACCGGTGAACGGCCGGATCAGCATCGGCAGGGCCAGGGTCAACCCGATCTGGGCGCCCGTCAGGCCGCGCGAATGGAAATAGGTGGCGATGAACGGCAGGCTGACGCCGGTGCCAAGATAGGAGACGACGTAGAACAGGCCCAGGCGGGTTTGGGACGCCGCCTTCAAATCCCTTCTCCCCTTGCGGGAGAAGGTGTCAGCAAAGCTGACAGATGAGGGGGCGCGCCGCCCTGCCCGCTCGCGGCGGACCCGTCCGTCAGCTCCTCATCCGACCTCGCTCCGCGAGACCACCTTCTCCCGAAAGGGGAGAAGGACGACATTACTCCGCCCCGCCGAACCGCTCGGTCCATTCAGCGATCTGGTCGTCCTCGATCTTCTTGAAGAGCACCTCCGGCGCCCGCACCGACAGGCCGACGGGCAGGATCGACAGCTCGGCCGCCGCGTCGGTGGTCGGCCACTCGGGCGGCCACGAAAGCTGGAACGCCTCGGCGATCTTCTCGGCCGCGAACGGGATGAACGGCGCCGAGATCCGGGCATACAGCGCCGCCAGGTTCAGGGCGGTGCGGACGATCACCGCGGCGCGATCGCGGTCGGTCTTGATCGCCGTCCAAGGCGCGGCTTCCTGCAGATATTCGTTGCCGACCACCCAGAGCGCGCGCAGGGCCTGGGCGCTCTTGCGCACCTCGATGGCGTCCATCTGCTCGGTCAAGTCAGCCAGGCGGGCGGAGACATCGGCGTACAGCTTCTCCTCCAGCGGCCCAGGCGCGCCGCCGTCGGGGATCACGCCGTCAAACTTGCCTTCGGTGAATTTCAGGATGCGGTTGACGAAATTGCCCAGCACGTCGGCCAGGTCGCGGTTGATGGCGCTGGCGAACTGCTCCCAGGTGAAGGCGGTGTCGCTGCTCTCCGGCGCATTGGAGGTCAGGTACCAGCGCCAGAAGTCGGGCGGCAGGATCTCCAGGGCCGCGTCCATGAACACGCCGCGCTTGTTCGAGGTCGAGAACTTGCCGCCGTACCAGTTCAGCCAGTTGAAGGCCTTGAGCATGTCGACGCTTTTCCAGGGCTCCTCCGAGCCGAGGATGGTCGCGGGAAAGCTGACCGTGTGGAAGGCGACATTGTCCTTGCCCATGAACTGGACGTAGCGAACGTCGTCAGCGCCCGCATCGGTGCGCCACCACGACTTCCAGTCGCGGCCCGCGCCTTGGTCGGCCCATTCCTGGGTGGCGGCGATATATTCGATCGGGGCGTCGAACCAGACATAGAAGACCTTGTCCTCGAAGCCCGGACGCGGGAACTCGCCCTTGGTCACCGGGATGCCCCAGGCCAGGTCGCGGGTGATGCCCCGGTCGATCAGGCCCTCGTCAAGGTGCTTGTAGGCGATGGACTTGGCCAGCAGCTGCCAGTCCCGGCGGGTGTCGATCCAGGCCCGGATCCGGTCGGCCACCTTCGTCTGAAGAAGGTAGAGGTGGCGGGTGTCGCGCACCTCCAGGTTTCGCGAGCCGGAGATCACCGAATAGGGATCCTTCAGGTCGGTGGGGTCCAGCAGGTTGCCGCAGTTGTCGCATTGGTCGCCGCGAGCCTTTTCGAAGCCGCAGTGCGGGCAGGTGCCCTCGATGTAGCGGTCGGGCAGGAAGCGCGCGTCGTCGATGGAATAGACCATCTGGTCGACCCGCTCCTCGATCAGGCCGCGCGCTTCCAGCACCTCGCAGAAGTGCTGGGTCAGGCGATGGTTTTGCGGCGAGGACGAGCGGCCGAAATGGTCCCAGGACAGGCCGAAGGCCCGGCCGATGTCGTGCTGGATCACGTGCTGCTCGGCGCAATATTCGGCCACGTCCTGGCCAGCGGCGGCGGCGGCCAGCTCGGCCGGGGTGCCGTGTTCGTCGGTGGCGCAGATGTAGAGGGTGTCGTTACCCCGGGCCCGCTGGAACCGCGCATAGACGTCGGCCGGCAACATCGATCCCGCCAGATTGCCCAGGTGCTTGATGCCGTTGATGTACGGCAGGGCGGAGGTGATCAGGATGCGCGACATGGGTCTTCCGGGGGAGTCGAGGAGCGGTTGCATATAGAAGGTGAGCGGCGGAAACGAAAGCGCTGGCTAAGTCCTCCCCACGGGGGGAGGTCGTCGCGCAGCGACCGGTGGGGGGAGTGTCGGGGTCGGCAATCATAGGTATGGCCGACATCCGATCCCTCCCCCCCACCGTCGGCTTCGCCGACATCTCCGCCACGGGGGGAGGACTTCACGCGGACGGCCGCTGAAGAGGTGGAAAGGGTCGCGGAGCGCCGGACATCGTCCGGAGTGTTGTCTAGTGTGTACCGTTTCGACGAAGCCGATCGCTCCGCGCCATCGTTATCCGTCCGCGTCCGGTGGGCGGCCCTGTTAAGGCCTAGCCGGATCCGGACCCCGTCGTTTCCGACGGTTTCCGGTGACGGGGGCGCGGATCATCAAGACACGCACGCTGGTTCCCCGTCGACGCCGACGGCGGGCGGGCTCCCCCAACGATGGAAGTCCCCGGACACGCGTGAGTAACCCCCTCACGCCCAGCCCCGCTCGATCGCCCCCCGCCGCCGCATCGGTCGCTGGCCATGCGCCCTTTCCATGCGACGAGGTGAGATGAGGATACGGGCGCCGGGAGTGACTGCTGGGGATAAAGATTTAGCTCAGCAAGATCAGCAGCCTAGCCCAAAACAGCGTGCGAAGTTGGGGACAGACAGTCATCCCACGACCGTTGTGATCTTGGCGCAAGGCGAGGCATGAGTGTGTGTCCCCAGCCGATCCACGGCTAAGACTGGTCGTGCTTGTCCTTGCGGCGCTTGCCCAGCAGCAGCCGCAACTCCAGCCGCCCGCGCAGGGCCGCGTAATAGGCGGCCAGGAAGTCGCCGTCCGACTCTTCGGGGGCGACCTTCCAGCCGATCTTCAGGCGGATGCGGGCGGCCACCAGGGCGATGGTCTTGGTCTCGTAGCGGCGCAGCACATCCTCGAGCACGTGCAGTTCCTTGACCCCATAGGCGTCGAGCTGCGCCTGAGTGAAGGCGAAGCGTCCGGGTGACGGGCGCGAAGTCCGCGCCAGGTCCGGGACAAGCTTGCGGCGCGGGGCCTTGACCACCCAGGTTCCAGCCACCAGGTCGCCCACGCGCAAGCGATCGCGGTTGAACAGCGGGAACAGCAGGAAAACCCCGCACCAGAGCAGGCCCGCCAGGCTGATCCAGGCGCCGACCTGGCTGTTGTTGACGATCAGGAAGCTCAGCGGCAGATACAGCTCGATCTCGCGCATGGCGTTACGGGCGAAGATCGCGTCGGCTGTCAGGCGTCCGCCGTTGCGCGCCGCCACCCGCAGGCCCATCGCCCGCTTGCCCGGCGTCGCGGCCCCCGGCGTCAGCTCGAAGATGACGAAATAGAGGTTCCGCAGCACGAAGAACACCAGCATCCAAACCGTGGCTATGACGTCGCCGCCCTTGCCCTTCGCTCCGAAAAAGGCCAGCAGGGTCACCAGGCTGAAGGCGATCAACACGCCCACGATGATCGCCAGGTCGATCAGCAGGGCCGCGGCCCGTTCGCCGGCGTCGCCCAGTCGCAGGTGCAGGTCCACGCCCTCCGGCGTCACCAGCGACCTGGACCGCCGCGCGTCGTGCGCCGACAGGTCGCCTGGCGACGCGACTACGGTGGTGGGGGCCTTTTTCGCGCGCTTGAGCTTCACGACCCGGCCTTTCTGCGGCGCGGCAGGTAGAGATAGGCCGGCCAAAGGATCAGGGTCGCCAGGGCTATGCCATAGCGGGCAAAGTCGTTCTGGATCACCTGCCGCCCCACGCCTTCCAAGATGCCGGCGCAGAACAGCATCACCACCACCCCGGCCATCAGGGTGGCCGATTGGCGGCCCGCCTGCGCCATCGCAGCGGGTCGGCTCTGGTCGCCGGGGAAGGCCAGGGTCCAGCCGATCCGCAGGCCGGCAGCCCCGGCCAGGATGACCGCCGAGATCTCGGTCACGCCATGGATGGCCAACCAGCCGCCGGCCTCGAAGCCCAGGCCGCGCATCATGAAGGCGGCCAGGAAAGCCCCTAGCATGGCGCCGTTATAGGTCATCAGCATGGCGGTCGGCAGGCAGAAGGCGAACCCAAGTGCGAAGGCGAAGATCGCCACGCCGGAATTGTGGGTGAACAGGAAGGCGGCGAATACCGACAGGCCCGAATGGTCGCCGCCCTTGTCATAGAGGGTGGCCCGCATCGCCTCGGTCGTGGCCGCCGGACCGCGCCCGCCGGCCAGGCTCTCGGGCACGAAGGCGTGGAACCACTCGGTGTCGTGCATGGTCAGATAATAGGCCGCTGCAACGCCGATCAGGGTCAGGGCAAAACTGAACAGGGTCTCGCGCCACAGGGCCTTGGCGGCCGCCGGCCACTCGCGCGCAAAAAAGCCGCTGAGCCGCTCCACCAAGCTGGAGCGCGTGCCGTAGACGAAGAAATAGGCCCGGGTGCTGAGGCTTTCCAGATAGTCGACCAGGCTCTGGTCCAGCGAGGTGGCGCGGGCCACCGACAGCGACGACAGAGCCTGGCGATAGAGCACCGGCATGGCCAAAAGTTCCTCGTCGCTCAGCGCCCGGGCCGAACCCTTGCCGACCTTGGCCAGCAGCTTTTCCAGCCGCCGCCAGTCGTCCTCGCGCTCGGCGCGGAAGCGGGAGCTTTTCAGCTGCAGCTGTTCCATCACAGTAGATCCCGACGCTTGAGGTCCAGATAGCTGGCCAACAGGGCCGGGCCGACCTGGTCGGCGGGGGCCTCGACGATCTCGACGCCCATGCGGCGCAGGCGGCCGACCACCAGCTCGCGCTCGCGCATCAGCGACGCGGCGACGACGGCGCTGGACACGTCGTCGGGGCTCTCTGGCGGCTTGCGCTCGATGGCCTCCAGCTCCTCATCGCGCATCATCACGAACAGCACCAGATGTTGGCGCAACAGGCGGCCGACATTTTCCAGCATCAGCTCCGCGCTGGTGGAATCGGCGATGTCGGTGAACACCACGATCAGCGAGCGGCGGCTGAGCTGGCCCGCCAGCTGGGTCAGGCCCAGGGTGTAGTTGGTCTCCTCGGCCGAATAGTCGATCGCCGAGGCCAGGCGTTGCAGGGCCGGAAAGGCGTTGGGGCCGGAGGTCACGCCGCTGATTACATTGGGCCGGGCGTCGAAGCCGAAGAGTCCGACCTTGTCGCCCATCTTCAGGCCCACATAGGCCAGCAGCAGGGTGGCGTTGAGCGCGTGGTCCAGGCGCGGCCGCCCCAGCAAGGGCTGGCTCATCAGCCGCCCGGTGTCGATGGCGGCGACGATGTGGTGGTTACGCTCGACGTGGAATTCCTTGGCCAGCAAGGCCCCGTGCCGGGCCGACTGCTTCCAGTCGATCGCCCGGCGGTTCATGCCGGGCCGAAAATCGGTCAGGGCGTGGAAGTCGCTGCCGCCGCCCAGGTCCAGTTGCAGGCGATGGCCGATCGAGGCCTCGCGGGAGAACAGGCGCAGGGCCTCTTCCTTGATCCCCGCGATGTCGAGGGTGACCGGGATCACCCGTTCCAGCCGGTCGTCGCGCTGTTTCCACATCAGGCCCAGCGGGCCCCGCCAACGGGCCGAGAGGCGATGGACGATCCCTTCCCCGCGCCGGGTCGCCGTCAGGTCGAAGCGCAGGCCGGCCTGGCGATCGCGCACCCGAGCCCGCCCGTGGGCCGGCGAGGCTTCCAGCCGGTCATTCAGATCGACGGCGAACTCCACGCTGAACGGCGCCACGCCGCGCGGAAACACCGCCTGGAACAGAGCCTGCTGGGTCGCGCCGCTGGCCAGCGACGCGGGCGCGGTCAGGGTCAGCTGCATCTTCCGGCGGCCGGGGGCCAGCAGGGCGTCGATGAACAGCAGCGCCGCGACCAACGCGATCCAGGCGGGGCCCAGCAACCATAGCCGCGCCGAGACGAGCGCCAGCATCAGGGCCAGGGGCGCGCCCAGGACCATCAGCAGGATCGCTCTGGCGGTGGGATAGGTCCGCAAGGCCTGGTCCTATTCCACCCGGCTCACCGCGGGGCCTCGACCTGGTCGACCAGGCCGCGCACCACGTCATCGACCTTGCGGCCCTCGATCTCGGCGGCCGGGGACAGGATCACCCGGTGGCGCAGGGCCGGCAGGGCCAGGGCCTTGACGTCGTCGGGGATCACATAGTCGCGGCCTTCCAGCGCCGCGCGGGCCCGGGAGGCCACCGCCAGCATGGCGGCGCAGCGTGGCGAGGCGCCGCCCGACAGCTCGCCAGTGTCGCGGGTCGCCCGCACCACCCCGACGATGTAGCGGACGATGTCGTCGGTCAGGCGCACGGTCGCCACCGCCGCGACGGCTTCGGCGATCGTCGCGCTGTCACCAGCTGGATTAACGCCGAACCCCTCTGGCGACGGCTGGCCGGTGCGGCTGCCATGGGTGGAGACGATGGCCGTCTCCTCGGCCAGGCTGGGATAGGCCAGGACGTGCTTGAACAGAAAGCGGTCCAGCTGGGCCTCGGGCAGCGGATAGGTGCCCTGCTGCTCCAGCGGGTTTTGGGTGGCCACCACCATGAAGCGGTCGCTCAGCGGGTGTCGGACGCCGTCCAGGGTGACGTTGCGCTCCTGCATGGCTTCCAGCAGCGCCGCCTGGGTCTTGGGCGGGGTGCGGTTGATTTCGTCGGCCAGCAGCAGCTCGCAGAAGATCGGCCCCTTGACCAAGGTGAAGGCGCTGGTCTGGAAGTTGAACAGATTGGCGCCCAGAATGTCGCCCGGCATCAGGTCGGGCGTGAACTGGATACGCCCGAACTGCAGGTTCACCGCCTGGGCGAAGCACTGGGCCAGGAAGGTCTTGGCCGTGCCGGGCGGACCTTCCAGCAGCACGTGACCGCCGGCGAACAGGGCCGTCAGCATCAGGTCGATGGTGTCGTTCTGGCCGACCACGGCCTTGGCCGTTTCGGCTCGGATCTTGCCGGCGAGCGCCTGCACCTCAGCGACGTTCACGGGTCATCTCCAGTCTCCACTGATACCATTTGGCGGCGACCTTCATCAGGTCGCTGGGGGAACGGACCGCCCGGGTCTCGTTATCCAGGCTCGAGACGCTGTCGGTCGCGGCGAAGCGCGACCCCTGGCGGTCCAGAAAGTCGGTGAGGGCCTGGCCGCTCAGGCGCGAGCCGCCCATGGCGCGAACGGCGGCGGCCCGCTGCAGCTCGGCATAGCGCGGGGCCATGGCCGGCTCCCGCTTGGCCATCCGGATCAGGCCTGCGGAATTGTCGATGAGGGCGCCATTGCCCAGGGCCAGGGCCCGCTCGCCGCGCCGGACGGCGCGGAACCGGGCGGCGGCGTGCAGCCCCATCAACAGGGCGGCGGCCACCAGGCACAGGGTCGCGCCGACCAGCGGCGGCTCGAACGCCAGCTTGAGCGCGGTGCGCGAGCGGGTGAAGCCGTTCAGCGTTACGTCGAAGGCCATCGAGCCCTGAGGTTTGCGCAGGTTGTCCAGGATCGCCACGCCGCTGCGAGCGGTGCGGATATCCTTCATGCCCATGGTGTTGAGCAGGTCCGGATCGGCCAGGAAATAGGTGTCGGTCGGCAGACGCCGGGCCAAGATGGCGCGGCCCTGGGCGTCGACGATCACGGGCTGAAGGCCGGGACCAGAGACGGCGCGGAGATCCCGGATCGGCCCTGTCTCCAGCACAAGGCCCTCCGCCACCGTGCCCGCCACCCCGACCAGCCGGGCGTTAGCGAGCCCTTTTCGCGCCGCGAGCGCGGCCTTGGGAATGCCGACCACCTTCAGCGCGTCGGCCATGATGGCGTCCGGCGCCAGGTCCAAGGCGCCCACCCAGCCCGGATGACGGGGATCCGGCGGCGCGCCCCACTTGGGCAAGACGACCAGGGTGCGGGACGACAGCTGGGCCTTCTGATAGGCGTCGCGCGAACCGCCCATATTGGGCGTGAACACGACCAGGGACGGCTCCTCGCCGCTCAAATTCCGGCGGCTGACAATCACCGGATCCCCCCGCGCGCGCAGCAGTTGGACCAAGCCGGCATAGCCTACCGCCGATTTTGACAGCGCATGGCCCTGGCCGTTGTCACCCGACTGCAGATCCGGCGCATAGGTCGACAGCACCGCGAAGGTCGAGAAGGCGAACACCCCGGCCAGGATCATACCCAGCACCACCTTGGGCGAGAATAGCACGCCACCGTCCGCCGCGATGGGCCCCTCCAGGCTCGCGTCGCTCATCGCCAGGCCTCCGCGAAGGCAAAGCCCTCATAGGCCTTGCGGCAGGCCGCGAACCCGTCGGCCCCGACCGGCCGACCGCCAAAGAAGCTCTGTTCGACCACGCGGGCGATCTGGCTGAAGGTGCGGCGCACCGCTTGGGGCACGCCGTCCAATCCGGCGATGTCGCGACTGGTCAAGGCGGGCCGGATCAGGTCCGGGCGCTTGGCCTCGATGTCCTCGATGCTGCGAAACAGGATCAGGTGGACGGCCTCGGCGAAGCGGCCGGCGGCGGCCAGGCGATCGGCGTCCTCTAGCAAGGTGCGGGCCTTGGCGATGCTGGGCCTCCAGTCCTCGGCGCCGAGGATTGGCCCCTTGCCGGGCTTGATCGAAGGCCAGCGGGTGGCGATCAGCTCCCGCGCCAGGAAGAACAGGATTACAGCCGCCCCGACGATCAGCAGGCCCCAGAAAACATAGACCAGAGCGGGCGCGACCGCCGCCAGGAACTCGCCGACGGCGGCCATCCATTCGGGCACGTGCGGCGGCTTCACGAGGGTCGGAGAAAACTGCAGGTCTCTGTCGTGCAGCAACGCGGCGTGGGCGCGCGCGAAGTCGTCGGGCGCATGCTGCGAGACAGGCGCGGATACGCCCTGCGAAACCCCTGCCCCCGCCGCCAAACGCCTACTCCCGACTGCCCCACAGCTAGTGCTAGACCATTCAACTTTCGGTGTCGCCACGAACTGCGCTGTACGGAGATTTTCGCACGTTTTGCCGGCAACGCGATTCGGAGCTCCGACCTGCGTCGCACAAACCTTCAACGGGCCTGACGCTCGGAAACAATCAGGAGGCGGCGCGCCGGCCAGGCCGCCGTCGCCCGCGAGCGCTCCGCCCAGGCGGTGACTTTAGCCAATCATTTCAAGCAGATTTTGGTAGGCCGGGTGGGGTTCGAACCCACGACCATTCGATTAAAAGTCGAATGCTCTACCACTGAGCTACCGGCCCGCATCGACGCGGCGGGAGGCCGGTGGAAGCGGCGCGGAACATAGTCGGCGCCCGCCTGAGCCGCAAGCGCGCTTTGATAGATAAGAGACGGATGACGAACGCGCCCGCCGCGCGCTAGGGTCAGCCCATGCGCAGACTGTTGCTTATCGCCGCCACCCTTCCGATCCTGGCCGCCTGCGCGAGCCGAAGCGAGCCGCCGCCGGCGGCGCCAACGAAGATCCAGACCACCTCCGACGCCAACAAGGCCGGCTTCGAGGGGGCGGCCAGTGCGCCGCTGCGCGACATGAACCTGCTGCGCACCAAGATCCCGCCGGTGTTGCTGGAGGCCATGGCCGACGCCTATGCCCGGCCGCCCGGCGCGAAGATCACCTGCGACACCCTGATCGCCATGGTCGCGCCGCTGGACCTGGCGCTCGGCGAAGACCTGGACCGCAAGCCGGCCGACGGCAACGAGGATCTGATGGATCGCGGCAAGCGCATGGCGGGTTCGGCGGCCCTGGGCGCCATGGCCAGCGCCGCCCAGGACCTGATCCCGATGCGCGGCTGGGTCCGAAAGTTGAGCGGCGCGGAAAAGCACGACCAATTGGTGCAGTCCGCTATCGCGTCAGGCGCGGTGCGCCGGGCCTATCTGAAGGGCCTGGGTGAATCTCGCGGCTGCAATCCGCCGGCCACGCCCCAGCACCTGGCCAAGCCCGCCGCGCCCATCGAGGAAAAGCGCTTCCCGTGGATGAAGGACGCCCCTGTGATCGACGCCCCCGCGGCGGAGCCCAAGGACGCCGAGGCGCCGCTGGTCGACGCACCGCAGGCGCCGCCTGAGCCGCCGGCCAAGAAGAAGAAAAGGCCGATCTACAAGATCTGGTAGATTGACGGAGGCTCTGGAACGTCCGGTTTCTGTAACGGAGCCAAGGTCCAGCTGTGTTTAGGTTTCTTGGACGCCCGCCAAGCGCGGCGACGGGGCTGACCCCAAGGGCGGGTGTCTGAGAAAGCTAAACATTCTCGGACGCCTGACGAGTCTGCTTAACGGTCGCCCAGATGCCGCGCCTTGAAATCTCGCCGAAACGCCTCGAACCGCCCCTGTGCGATCGCCTCGCGCATGGCGGCCGTGAGGGCCTGGAAGAAGGCGATGTTGTGCCAGGACAGCAGCACCTGACCCAGGATTTCCTCGGCCTTGAACAGGTGGCGCAGATAGGCCTTGGAATAGTCGCGGCTGGCCGGGCAGTCGCTGTTGGCGTCCAGCGGGGTGTCGTCCTCGGCGAAGCGCGCGTTCTTGAGGTTGATCGGCCCCTCCCAGGTCCAGGCCTGGCCGTGGCGGCCCGAGCGGGTGGGCAGCACGCAGTCGAACATGTCGACGCCGCGATAGACCGCCTCGACCAAGTCGATCGGCTTGCCGACCCCCATCAGATAGCGCGGCTTGTCGGCGGGCAGCATGGCCGGCGCATAGTCGAGCACCTCGCACATGGCCTCATGACCCTCCCCGACCGCCAGCCCGCCCAAAGCGTAGCCGTCGAAGCCAATCTCCTGCAGACGTTGCGATGACTCCTGGCGCAGGTTGCGGAAGGTCGAACCCTGCTGGATGCCAAACAGCACCTGGCTGTCGCGGGTCCCGAACGCCGCCTTGGAGCGTGCGCCCCAGCGAGCCGACAGCTCCATGCCCTCGCGGGCCCGCTTCTCCTCGGCCGGCCAGGCGACGCATTCGTCCAGTTGCATGACAATATCGCTGCCCAGCAGGTCGGCCTGGATTTCCATCGACCGCTCGGGGCTCAACACGTGCTTGGAGCCGTCGATATGGCTGGAGAAGGTGACGGCCTCCTCGGTGACCTTGCTGATCCCCGACAGGCTCATCACCTGGAAGCCGCCGCTGTCGGTGAGGATCGGCTTGTCCCAGCGCATGAACCTGTGCAAGCCGCCCAGGCGCTGGATGCGCTCGGCGGTGGGCCGCAGCATCAGGTGGTAGGTGTTGCCCAGGATGATGTCGGCGCCGGTGTCCTTCACCTGATCGACGGTCATGGCCTTGACCGTGGCGGCGGTGCCCACCGGCATGAAGGCCGGGGTGCGGATGTCGCCGCGCGGGGTCTTCAGGACCCCAGTGCGGGCCGCGCCGTCGGTGGCGGAAATCTCGAAGGGAAAGGCGGCCATCAGCTTTGCTCGGGCCCATTCTTGTGTGTTGTAGCGCGGAACAGCAGGCTTCCGTCGCCATAGGAATAGAAGCGATAGCCGGTGGCGATCGCGTGCTCATAGGCCGCCTTCATCCTCGCCTGGCCCGCGAAGGCGCTGACCAGCATGAACAGGGTCGACTTGGGCAGGTGGAAGTTGGTCATCAACACGTCGGCGGCGCGGAAACGATAGCCGGGGGTAATGAAGATCGCGGTCTCGGCGGCGAACGGCCGCACGAGGCCGTCCTCGCTCGTGGCGCTTTCCAACAGGCGAAGGCTGGTCGTGCCCACGCAGACGATCCGTCCGCCGGCGGCGCGGACGGCGTTCAAGGCCGCAGCGACGGCGGCAGGAACCTCGCCATATTCGGCGTGCATCTTGTGCTCAGCCACCACGTCGGTCTTGACCGGCAGGAAGGTGCCGGCCCCCACGTGCAGGGTGACGAAGTGCAGGCCAACGCCCCTGGCCTTCAGGCGCTCCAGCAGGTCGGAGGTGAAGTGCAGGCCGGCGGTCGGGGCGGCCACCGAGCCGTCCTCACGGGCATAGACCGTTTGATAGTCGGCCCGGTCGCGGTCGTCCTCGGCCCGCTTGGCGGCGATATAGGGCGGCAGCGGCATCTCGCCGTGGGCGGCGATGGCCAGGTCCAGATCGACGCCAGCGAAGTCGAAGGCCAGCTCGATCTCGCCGCCGTCGTGCTTGGCGACCACGGTGGCGTCCAGCATGCCGGCCTGGCAAGCACGGTCATGGTCGTGGCCGAAGGCGATCCGGTCGCCTGCCTTCAGCCGCTTGCCGGGTCGCATGAAGGCGGTCCAGCGATCGGGCGCCGCGCGGCGGTGCAGCGTCGCCTCGACCGCCACCGGAGATCCGTCGCCGCCGCCGGTGCCGCGCCCGGCCCGCAGGCCCATCAGCCGGGCCGGGATCACCCGCGTGTCGTTGAACACCAGGGCGTCGCCGGGGCGCAGGAAGTCGGGTAATTCGCGAACGATCCGGTTCTCAAGGCTCTCGCCCGGCCTGACCACGAGCAAGCGCGCGGAATCCCGCGGTTCGGCCGGCCGCAGGGCGATCGCTGCATCGGGCAGGTGAAAGTCGAAGTCGGACAGGCGCATGGGGCGGCTTCAAGGCCACGACAGGGGCGTCAGGTCAAGCGCGCAGACACTCCGGCCTGGGCGAGGCTTTATTGGACAAAGCCCGCGCCAAGCCGCCATCCTGAGCGTTCGACACCATCTCGGGGAAAGCATGACCGTCACCTTGCGCCACCTTTGCGTCCTGAGCGCCTGCCTGGCGCTGGCCGCCTGCAAACCGGCCACCGAGAGCAAGCGGGTTGAAACCGCGGCCGCTCCGACCGCCGCCCCGGCCAAAACGATCCCGGAACCCGTGACCTTCGCCCACGATCCAGCGCTTGACGTTTTTGGCTACTATTTCACCGACACCGTCGTTCAATCCGGAAACTTGAAACTGAGCTCGCTGAACATCGGCCAGGCCAGCGACTTCGCCGAGTGGGAGTCTGGACATCGCCCGGCCACCTACGCGCCGATCTTCCTGGAATTCGAGGATGTCGCCAGTCCGACGGCCGTCAACGAGATGGGGCAGGCCTATCACACAGTCTCGCTGCGCGTGATGCCGACGGCCTACCGGGTGGATGGACAGGCCGTCAGCTTCCACGGCGCCGATCCGAAGTTGGGCCAGCTCACCTTCTCCGGCGTCTTCGACCTGGGCGCGCTGAAGGCCGCCAAGGGGGCGGACCCTGGCGAGCCTCGGATCGTCCTGAAGGGCGACCTGCAGGTGGGCGACCAACAATTCCGCAATGTCAGCTTGATGTACTTCGGCGGCGACTAAGCGGCGGCGCGTGTCACAAGGCCATGCTAAGGCGCGATCATGCGCTTGATCCTCGACCTCGCCAGCCTGTTCATCCGCGGCACCACCCTGATGTTCGGCCTAGTCGGCGCGGTCATTGGCCTGGCCTGCATGGGCGGCATGTTCAGCGACCGGCTGGACGCCTTGACCCATTTCGCGCCTTTGTGGCTGCTCTGCGGCCTGGCGACGCTGGCCCTGGCGACGGCCTTCTCCCGCGACGCCGAGCGCAAGGTTTTCCTGGGCCTGGCGGCCGTCGCAATCGTCTGCAACAGCGCGCTGATCATCCCCGAACTGTTGAGCGCAGGGCGGCCGATGGCCCCGGCCAAGGCCGGTGCGACCGTGAAGATCATACAGTTCAACGCCTGGGCGTCGAACGAAGACCCCCAGACGACCCTCGCCTGGCTCCTGGCCCAGAAGGCCGATGTGGTGGTGCTTGAAGAGGGCGGCGGCGGGGCCTGGCCCGTGGTGTCCGGTCTGCGCAAAGCCTATCCGGCCTCTACGAAATGCCCCTCCAAGCACGGCTGCGACACGTGGATTTTCAGCCGCTGGCCAATCGCCGCCTCAGGGCAGTACGCACAGTCGGGGTTCGGCCTTCCCGGCGCCTGGGCCACGCTCAGCCATCCGGGCGGCGGTTTCACGGTGGCGGGCGCGCACTTCGTGTGGCCCTATCCCGCCGGTCGGCAACAAGATCAGACGGATACTCTGGTGAAGGCGTTGGCCCGGTTTCCGCATGACACTCTGATCGTGACCGGCGACTTCAATTCCACGCCTTGGTCTTTCACCCTGCGCCGCCGGGACAAGGCCTTGGGTCTCGATCGGCGGACGCGGGCGCTGGCCAGTTGGCCCAGCGGGGCGTTCTCGCGAGTGGCCACCGCGCCCTTCCCCGTCTTTCCCATCGATCACGTCTATGCCGGGAAGGCCTGGAAGACCGTAAGTGTCGAACGTGGACCAACCCTAGGCTCGGATCACCGTCCTGTGGTCGCCACGCTCACGCGCTAGGCGCCAACCAGGAAAAGGGCCCCAGTTTCCCGGGGCCCTTGTTGTCCTAGAGCAAGCCGCGCGATATAGGAATCGCACGGATTGCTCTAGGCTTTTGTTTTCGCATCGCTTTTGCGGAAAACCGGTGGCCACTTTTCCGCGCGATGCTCTAGGCGTCGGAGCCGATCTTGGCGCTGAGGATCTTGCCGGGGGTGCGCGGTGGCTCGCCGGTCGGCAGGGCGTCGACATTTTCCATGCCTTCGACCACCTGGCCCCAGACGGTGTACTGGTTGTCGAGGAAGGAGGCGTCGTCGAGGCAGATGAAGAACTGGCTGTTGGCCGAGTTCGGATCGGGGGTGCGGGCCATCGAGCAGATCCCGCGCACGTGGGCTTCCTTGGAGAATTCGGCCTTGATGTCCGGCTTGGCCGAACCGCCGCGGCCGCTGCCGGTCGGGTCGCCGCCCTGGGCCATGAAGCCGGGGATCACGCGGTGGAACACCACGCCGTCATAGAAGCCCTCGCGCACCAGTTCCTTGATGCGATCGACGTGGCCAGGAGCCAGGTCGGGACGCAGCTTGATCGTGACGGGCCCGGTCTCGAGCGTCAGTAGCAGAGTGTTTTCGAGGTCGGCCGACATGGTCATCCCTTGAGGCTTGAAAGAAGGGTTGGAGAATCGAAAGAGCTTCTAGCCCGTGCGATGTAAACAAGAAACCGCCGGGATGCGATCCACGGACGCCTCGTCCTATTTCACCTCGGCCGGCAGGTCGATGTCGCAGACCGAGAAGTCCGCGCCCCGGCTGGCCCGCTTGCGGGCCACCTCGCCCTTGAACCAGGCGCTGGCGGTGTCGACCACGCGCACGGTGGGCCGCTCAGCCACCGGGATGTCCGACAGCAGCCGCACCTTCAGCATGGCGTCCTGCGGCTTGGCGACCGGTTCTCCGGTCTTGATAGCCAGCACCACCTCCAGGCCCGACAGCACCCGGCCAAAGGCGGTGTAGCGCTTGTCGAGCGACGGGTAGGGCTGGCGCATCAGGAAGAACTGGCTGTTGGCCGAATCCGGCGCCTCGTCGCGCGCTTCGCCAACCACGCCGGGGCAATAGGTCCCCCAGGCCGAGACCTTCTTGTCGGGCGTGGCGTCGGACCAGGTCGCGGCCTGGCTGACCACGGGCAGCGACCTGAGCAGCCCCACCTCCGTGCCGGCCGGCGCGGCCACCACGGAGAAGGGCGTCTTGGCGTCGCGGCGGAAGGTGAACTCGGCCTTGAGGTTGGGCTTTTTCGTGCTGCCCTCTCCCGTATCGTCCGGATCGCCAGTCTGGGCCATGAACCGGTCGATGACCCGGAAGAAGGTGCGGCCGTCATAGACCCCTTCGCGGGTCAGCTCCTGGAAGCGCGCCACGTGGACGGGGGCGACCTCGGGGATCAGTTCGAGGACGATCCGGCCCCTGGTGGTGTCGATCACCACCACGGTGTCGGCGGCCGGCGTGCGCCAGTCGGAGGCTTTCGGAGCCGCGACCTTGGGCGCGGCCCCCTTCGGCGCGGCTTGGGCCGCACCGAAGGCCAGCAGAACCGCGAGGGCGGCGATCGGCGCGCGCATCATTTTACCTGCACCGGAATAGTCACGTCGCAGGGGGTAAAGGCCCCGCCCAGTTCGACACGGCGCTTGTCGACAAGGGCCTTGAAGGCCGGGCCGGCGGTGTCCATCACCTGGACGTTGGGCCGCTGGGCGGCGGGGATGTCGGACAGCACGCGGACAGTGGTCATCTTGTCCTGCGGCGCGGCCACCGGCTCGCCCACCTTGATGGCGCGGATAGCCTCGAGCCCGCTCAGGGCGCGGCCGAAGGCGGTATAGGTCTTGTCCAGCGAGGCGTTGGTCTGGCGCATGAAGAAGAACTGGCTGTTGGCGCTGTCGGGATCGCCGGCCCGGGCCATCCCCAGCACGCCGGGACAGAAGGCGCCCCAGGCGGCCACCTTGCCGTCGGCGGTCATGGCCGCCAGGGCGCTGTTCTGGCTCCAGACCGGCAAGGGCCCGACGAAGCCGATCTCGGCCGGCCCGGCCTTGCCCTGCGGCGCGTAACCGGCGCCGCGCCGGAAGGTGAACTCGGCCGTCAGGTTCGGCTGGTCCGAGCCGCCGGTGCCGTCGTTCTTGGGATCGCCCGTCTGGTCCATGAAGCTGTCGATGACCCGGAAGAAGGTCAGGCCGTCGTAGAAATGCGCCTTGGCAAGCCCCCGCACCCGCGCCACGTGGGCGGGGGCGGCCTCCGGGACCAGCTCGACGACGATCCGGCCCTTGTTGGTGTCGACCACCAGCACATTGTCCGGATCGGGCGTCCGCCAGTCGGAAGCCGCTTGGGCGCTGGCGGCGGAAGCCGCAGTAAGCGCCATGACGGCGGCGAGGGACGCTAGCTTCATGGATATCCCCGAAAGACTGGTGCTGACGGCGTAGAACGCCGCGACGCGAACGACAAGTAGCAGCGGGTTAGAGCCGAAGATTCCGGCGAGTTTCCGGCGCACGGCGTCGCCGTCTCACGCGGACGGCCGCTGAGAAGGTGAGGAGGCGCGGAGCGGCCGGGCCAAGCCCGGATGACCGTGGGTTTAGAGTTTGCGTTTCGGCGTGGACCGACCGCTCCGCGAAACCGTTTGTCTCAAGGGACGTCGATTGAGGGCTTGTTTCATCCCGATCGTCGTTCCCCCTCGGACGGGCAGGATCAAAGTCGCCCGGAAGGGGCCGTCAGCGACTCCGACAGATCCTGGAACAGACCGGTTTGACTCCCGGCCCCGTCGACCCGCGCAGATCCCGGCGGGGTTTTAATGGGTCCCGGATTTCTCCAGACCCATGCCTGCCTCGCGCGTGGCCCTGCACGGCCCCGCTCGGTTCCACCTCCATCGCCGCTTCGGGTCGGTACCAAGCGCCCTCCTCCGCGACGGAGACGGGGTTAGTATGAGGCCGTGGTGGGTGCGCCAGCGGTCGTGACGCTGATTATTTTATAGGGCGTTGAACTTGTTGGGTTTTGTGTCGGGCGATTGTGGGGATGGAGGGGCGTCGATCCCCGCGAGCCCGCTTTTCCAACCCACCTTTCAACCGTCATCCCGGGCACAAGGCCCGGGATGACGGTTCTGAAATGGAAGAAGTTCGGGCCCCTTACCCACCGCCCGCAACGGCGAGGCCGCGCCTTGAAACCTTGATGGCGAGCTTGCTCTGGCGTCTGACGATGTCAAGGACGGCGCGTCGCGCCGCCGCGACGCGGCCGCCAGAGGCGGTCCTTGACATCGTCAGACGCCAGAGTTCCCATCCATTAAGGCTTTAAGGCGTGGCCGCATCCGGGGCGGATGCGGGCGGTCGCCAGGAAGCAGACATTCCGAAAGTCAGAGAAGGGTCGAGGTCGGTCGTCCTGAACCCCTCTCTCTTTGAGAGAGGGAGGGGCCCGCCGCGAAGCGGTGGGAGGGTGAGAGGTTTCACCGCATCCGGAAATCCCGATTTCTCTCGTTGAACTCGCCCAACGCCTCCGCTCAAGCTGTCGTCATGGATGCGACCGCCACCGTCCGTCGTCTTCGCCAAAACCAGACCTTGGCCGAAAAGGTCATGTGGAAACTTGTCCGAAACCGCCGGCTGGGTGGGTTCAAGTTTCTGCGACAGGTCTCGATCGACCGCTATTTCGCGGACTTTGTTTGCGAGTCCGCCAAGCTCATCATCGAGTTGGACGGCGCCGCCCACGCGGGACGCGAGGGTTACGACTCCCGTCGCACCCAGACGCTTGAGCTGTTCGGATACCTGGTTCTGAGATTCAACAACGAGCGTGTCCTGGCTGATCCCGGCGGCACGGCGGACGACATCCTGGCCGTGCTCCGATCAGACAGGATGTAACCTCTCACCCTCCCACCGCTGCGCGGCGGGTCCCTCCCTCTCTCGAAGAGAGAGGGGTTCCTTTGGTCCGCTCAGGGATCGAAAACAGACTCCGCCTACGCCCAGTAACCGGACCTCGGCCCCGCCGCCCTATTTCGCCAGCTTCGCCAACAGTTGCTCGGCCACGCCCGGCGGGACGAACTTGTGCACGTCGCCGCCCAGGGCCGCGATCTCCTTGACCAGGCGCGAGGCGATGGCCTGATGGCGCGGGTCGGCCATCAGGAACACGGTCTCGATCTCGCGATCGAGCTGCTGGTTCATCGCCGTCATCTGGAATTCGTATTCGAAGTCGGCCACGGCCCGCAGGCCCCGCACGATCATCTGGGCCCCGACCTCACGGGCGAAATACATCAGCAGGGTGTCGAACGGCCGAACCTCGATCTGCGCGATACGCGTCAGGTGCGCGGTTTCGCGCTCCAGCGTGGCGACCCGTTCTTCGAGGGAAAACAGCGGCCCCTTGCCGATGTTCACCGCCACGCCGATCACCAGCTTGTCGACCAGCTTGACCGCCCGACCAATGATGTCGAGATGGCCGTTGGTGACCGGGTCGAAGGTGCCCGGATAGAGTCCGATCCGCATACTTTCCCCTAACCTTCTGGGCCTTCGGCCCGTTGGCCCCTGCCCTCGGGACCATCGGCCCGCCTCTGCGCGCTACGAGATCTGGTCCGTCGCGTTTTCGTCGCCCGTCACATCGTCGTCGCCGGTTTCGGCCAGGCGCTCGACGCTGACGACGTGCTCATCCTTCGCCGTGCGGAAGATGGTTACGCCTTGAGTATTCCGCGCCGCAACCCGAATTTGCGAAACCTTCACGCGGATCAGCTGGCCGGCGTCGGTGACCAACAGGACCTGGTCGGTCTCGTCAACCGGGAACGAGCCCACCAGCTTGCCGCCGCGCTTGGACAGGTCCTGGGCCGTCAGGCCCTGGCCGCCGCGACCGGTTCGGCGATAGTCATAGGCGCTGGTGCGCTTGCCGAAGCCTTCGCTGGAGATGGTCAGCAGGATTTCCTCGGCCGCGCCCAATTCGGCGATGCGTTCGGGGGTCAGGCTGGCCTCGCCGACGTCTTCTTCGCTCTCTTCAGCCGCCGCCGGGGCGTCTTCGCCCTCCTCGCCCATGGCCCGGGCCATGGCGCGCTGGTGCTTGAGATAGGCGGCGCGCTCGGCCGGGGTGGCGTCGACATTGCGCAGCACGCTCATCGAGATGACGCTGTCGTCCTTGGCCAGGCGCACGCCGCGCACGCCCGTGGAGTCGCGGCTGGCGAACACCCGCACCTCGTCGGTCGAGAAGCGGATGCAGCGACCGGCGGCGGTGTTCAGCAGGATATCCTTGCTGCTGTCGCAGACGGCCACGCCAATGATGCCGTCGCCTTCATCGAGCTTCATGGCGATCTTGCCGTTGCGGCGAACGTCGACGAAGTCGCTGAGCTTGTTGCGGCGCACGCTGCCCGAGCGGGTGGCGAACATCACGTCCAGGCCGTCCCAGGTGGCCTCGTCCTCGGGCAGGGTCAGGATCGAGGTGATGGTCTCGCCTGGCTCGATCGGCAGCAGGTTGACGAAGGCCTTGCCACGGCTGTTGGCGACGCCCTGCGGCAGGCGCCAGACCTTCATCTTGTAGACCTTGCCGCCCGAGGTGAAGAACAGCAGCGGCGAATGGGTCGAGGCCGAGAACACGCGGGTGACCGCGTCCTCGGTCTTGGTGGCCATGCCCGACTTGCCCTTGCCGCCGCGATGCTGGGTGCGATAGGCGGCCAGAGGGGTGCGCTTGACGTAGCCGCCCAGGGTGACGGTGATGACCATGTCCTCGCGGACGATCAGGTCTTCGTCCTCCACGTCGGCGTCGCCGTCGACGATCACGCAGCGGCGCGGGATGGCGAACTTTTCGCGCACCTCGACCAGTTCCTCGCGCACCACGGCCATGATGTTGGCTCGGTCCGACAGCAGGTCCAGGTAGTCCCGAATGGCTTCGGACAGGGTGGCTGCCTCGGCGCCGATCTCGTCACGACCGAGGCCCGTCAGGCGAGACAGGGTCAGGGCCAGGATGGCGCGGGCCTGCTCGTCGGTCAGGCGGATCAGGCCGCCCTCGTCCTGCAGGGTGCGCGGGTCGGCGATCAACTCGACCAGCGGCAACATGTCGCCGGCCGGCCAGGCCTTGGCCACCAGGCGCTCGCGCGCCTCGGTCGGATCCTTGGACGAGCGGATGATGTGGATGAACTCGTCGATATTGGCGACGGCGATGGTCAGGCCCACCAACACGTGGCCGCGATCGCGCGCCTTGCCCAGCTCGAACTTGGTGCGGCGAACCACGACCTCTTCGCGGAAATTGACGAAGATCTCGATCAGTTCGCGCAAGCCCATCTGCGAGGGCCGCCCCCTGTTCAGGGCCAGCATGTTGACGCCGAACGAGCTCTGCAGCGCCGTGAAGCGGTAGAGCTGGTTGAGGATCACCTCGCCCGAGGCGTCGCGCTTCAGCTCGACGACGATGCGCATGCCGTCGCGATTGGACTCGTCGCGGATGTCCGACACGCCCTCGATGCGCTTGTCGCGCACCATTTCGGCGATGTACTCGACCAGATTGGCCTTGTTCACCTGGTAGGGGATGGCGGTGATGATGATGGCTTCACGGCCGGCGCGGATCTCTTCCACGGTGGCCAGGCCGCGCATGATCACCGAGCCGCGGCCGGTCAGCAGCGCCTGGCGCGGACCGGCCCGGCCGATGATCTCGCCGCCGGTCGGGAAATCGGGGCCGGGAACAATGTCGAGCAGTTGGTCGGTGGTGACGTTGGGATCGTCGACCATCAGCAGGCAGGCGTCGATGATCTCGCCCAGATTATGGGGCGGGATATTGGTTGCCATGCCGACGGCGATGCCGCCCGCGCCGTTGACCAGCAGGTTGGGGATCCGCGACGGCAGGACGACGGGTTCCTGCTCCTTGCCGTCGTAATTGTCCTGGAAGTCGACCGTGTTCTTGTCGAGGTCGGCCAGCAGCGACATGGCCGGCGGCGCCATGCGGCACTCGGTGTAGCGCATGGCCGCTGGCATATCGCCGTCGACCGAACCGAAGTTACCTTGGCCGTCGATCAGCACCAGGCCCATCGAGAACGACTGAGTCATGCGGACGAGGGTGAAGTAGATCGAGGCGTCGCCGTGCGGGTGATACTTGCCCATCACGTCGCCGACCA
Organism: Caulobacter sp. DWR2-3-1b2; assembly: GCF_049896345.1. Classification (NCBI taxonomy): domain Bacteria; kingdom Pseudomonadati; phylum Pseudomonadota; class Alphaproteobacteria; order Caulobacterales; family Caulobacteraceae; genus Caulobacter; species Caulobacter sp. DWR2-3-1b2. The sequence continues at coordinate 204,351 of NZ_JAFCUC010000003.1, forward strand.
CGCGGGCCGATTTCACGTACGAACGCTCGGGCGTCTGGCCCTGCTCGTGCATCGAGAACAGAACGCGGCGGTGAACCGGCTTGAGGCCATCGCGCGCGTCCGGCAGGGCGCGGCTGACGATCACGCTCATCGCATAGTCGAGATACGAACGGCGCAGTTCGTCCTCGATATTGATGGGAATTACGTCCCCACGGGCAGCCGGAGAAGCCGGTGCGCCGGGGATAGTGGTTTGATCATCGCTCAAGGGGATTTTTCGCCGTCAGAATCGAACACGGAACCGTCAGAAACAGTTAGCATTCCCATCATCAAGACGCCACCTTCGCGGCCCCAGCCCCCATGTCCCTTGGGTCCTTTCCAGGAGTTTCCCATGCGTTTGACCGCCCTCGCCCTGTCGTTCGGCCTGATCGCCGCCGCGACTGCGGCCCATGCTTCCATCGCTCAGGGCGCCACCGCCGAGCTGAAGGGCGCCGACGGCAAGACGCTCGGAACCGCCACCCTGACCGAGGCCCCGCACGGCGTGCTGCTGCGCATCGGGGCCAAGGGCCTGACGCCGGGCTGGCACGGCCTGCACTTCCACGAGAAGGGCGACTGCGGGACGCCCGACTTCAAGTCGGCCGGCGCTCATGTCCACACGACCACCGCCGTGGTTCACGGCCTGCTGAACCCCGCCGGCAACGACAACGGCGACCTGCCCAACCTGTTCGCAACGGCCGACGGCTCGGCGACCGCCGAGCTGTTCTCGCCGCTGGTGTCGCTGAACGGCGCCGGCGGCCGCCCGGCCCTGCTCGACGCCGACGGCTCGTCCATCGTCGTCCACGCCAGCCCGGACGACTACAAGACCCAGCCGATCGGCGGGGCCGGGGCGCGGGTGGCGTGCGGGGTGGTGAAGTAGGGCTAACGGGATCGGGGACGCGCGCAGGCGCGCGTCCCCGTCCGCTTCCACGGCGCTGCTAGGTCGCCTCGCCCTCGGCCGGGACCACCTTCTTCGCTGTCAGGGCCACCAGCGCCACGCCGGCCATGGTCGCGGCGGCCCCGATCACCAACTGAGGCGTCAGCCTGTCGCCCATGAACGCCACGCCGATGGTGCACGACACCAAGGGCGTCAGCAGGAAATAGGGCGTCACCCGCCCGGCCTCGCGGCGCTGGACCAGCCAGAACAGCAGGGCGCTGGCCCCGATGGTCGAGACGACCCCGGCGAAGGCCACGCAGGCCCAGGCGATGGGCGTCGCGGCTTGGACGCGCTCCACCACATGGGGCTCGAAGCCGAACGACAGCGCCAGCAGCACCGGCGCGGCGATGGCGGCGGTCAGGGCCTGGACTTTCAACGGCGGCGCGCCGGGAGTCTGGCGCACCAGCACGGTGGCCAGGGCCCAGCAGGCGCTGGTGATAATGGACAGGCCGATGGCCGGCAGGTCGGCCGCGCCGTGCGGGTCCAGGCTCATCCAGGCCACCCCGCCAAACGCCACGGCTAGGCCGGCGATCGCCAACGGCTTCATGCGCTCGCCCAGCATCCTCCAGGCGAACAGCGCCGTGAATGGGATCCACAGTTGGGTGGCCACCACCAGTGGGCTCAGCGACTTGGCCATGCCGAAGGCGATGTAGATCAGGCCGAAATGGATTGGTCCCGACAGCAGGCAGATCGCCACCAGCCGCCGGGACCACGGGAACGGCGGCTTGAGGAACGGAAACAGGAAGGCCAGGGCCAGGCCAAACCGCAGCGCGCCGACCATCATCGGCGGAAGCTCCGCCGTCGCCACCTTGGCGGCGCAGTTGTTCAGGCCCCAGACCAGGATGATGGCCAGGATCGCCAGGCGCTCGAGGCCGCTAAGAGGTCCGCTCTGGGGGCTGGTGGAGGACATGGCGCCGCTTGGATCAGACCCCGCCGCTTCCTTCAACCCCGCCGGCGCCCACGACCTTGCGGATTGCTGCGGTGAGGAGCGCCAGGTCGGCATCGGGCGTTGTGAAGGCCGGGGTCAGATAGATGACCTTTCCCATCGGCCGGATCCAGGCGCCCTCGGCGGCGAAGGCCTCGCACAGGGCGCCGACCGCCACCGGCTGGTCGAACTCCACCACGCCGATCGCGCCCAGCACCCGAACGTCGACCACGCCCGGCGCGGTGCGGCAGGGCTCCAGTCCCTCGGCCAGGGCCGCAGAGACCCGCGCGACGTCGGCCCGCCAGGCGCCGTCCTCGAACAGGTCGAGCGAGGCGTTGGCGGCGGCGCAGGCCAGGGCGTTGCCCATATAGGTCGGCCCGTGCATCAGGGCGGCGCCGGGGTCGTCGGACCAGAAGGCCTTGAACACCTTGGTCGAAGCGATAGCCACCGACAGCGGCAGGGTCCCGCCGGTCAAGGCCTTGGACAGGGTGACGATGTCCGGCTCGATCCCCGCTGCCTGCATGGCGAAGAGCTCTCCCGTGCGGCCAAAGCCAGTGAAGATCTCGTCGAAGATCAGCAGCACGCCATGCTTGTCGGCCAGGCGGCGCAGGCGGCGCAGCACTTCGGGGTCGTGGAACAGCATGCCGCCCGCGCCCTGGACCAGCGGCTCAGTCAGGATCGCGGCGATCTCCCCGCTCCGCTGGGCCAGCAGGGCGTCGAGGACGGCTTCGGAGGCGGCGTCCACCGGCAAATCGGCGATCACCTGGCTGGGCATGACGCCAGCGAACAGGCTGTGCATGCCCTCCTCGGGATCGCAGACTGTCATGGTCGCCAGGGTGTCGCCATGATAGCCGCCCCGGAACGACAGGAACCGCGTGCGGCCACCGACGCCGCGATTGATATGGAACTGCAGCGCCATCTTCATGGCGATCTCGACCGCCACCGAGCCGGACTCCGCGAAGAAGGCGTGGTTCAGATCGCCAGGGAGCAGATCGGCCAACCGCCTGGCCAAGCGATAGGCCGGCTCATGCGCCAGGCCGCCGAACATTATGTGCGGCATGCGCTCCAGTTGGTCGCGGACGGCGGCGGCGATGTGCGGGTGGTTGTAGCCGTGGCAGGCCGTCCACCACGAGGCCAGGCCATCGACCAGCTCGCGCCCATCGTCGAGGATCAACCGCGAGCCCCGCGTCGCCACCACCGGCAGCGGCCGCGGCGCGGTCTTCATCTGACAATAGGGCCGCCAGACATGGGGCGCGCCATTCTCAAGCCAAGATGGGACCAGCCAGGCTGGGCTTTCGAGGGTCATGGCGCGATCCTGTTGCTTAGGCGGGGCGCACTGCCTATGCCGTCCGGCGTCGCGTCGCAAATGGAACCCTGATGCACAGCCTCGACACCTATGCCGGCGACAAGCTGGACCGCTTGGAAGCCGCCAGCCTGCTGCGCCGCCCGAGGCCTACCCAGCGCCTGACCGGGGCCTATGTAGAACGCGACGGTCGTCGGCTGCTGTCGTTTTCCTGCAATGATTATCTGGGCTTGGCGCACCATCCTCAAGTCAAGGCCGCCGCTCGAGCCGCGATCGAGACCCATGGCGCGGGGGCTGGCGCTTCGCGCCTGGTGACCGGCGACCATCCGCTACTGTCCCAGCTCGAAACGCGATTGGCCCGACTCAAGGGAACCGAGGCCTGCGTGGTGTTCGGCTCCGGCTATCTTGCCAATGCCGGGCTGATCCCCACCTTCGCCGGCCCGGGCGACCTCATATTAATCGACGAACTGGCCCACGCCTGTCTCTGGGCCGGGGCCCAGTTGTCGGGCGCGCGGATCATCCCCTTCGCCCACAACGACACCGACCACCTGGCCGCCCTGCTGGCGCAGCACCGGGCCAGCGCCCGACACGCCATCGTCGCCACTGACGGGGTGTTCTCGATGGACGGCGACCTCGCCCCGCTCGACTGGCTGTCGGCGGTTTGCGAGGCCAATGACGCCTGGCTTCTGTCGGACGACGCCCATGGCGTGGGCGTGTTGGCCGAGGGTCGCGGCTCGGCCGCCCTGTTCCCCGACGCCCAGATCCCGTTCCAGATGGGCACGCTTTCAAAGGCCCTGGGCTCTTACGGCGGCTATGTCTGTGGGTCCCAGGCCGTGGTCGACCTGATCAAGACTCGCGCTCGCACCCTGATCTACACCACTGGCCTGCCGCCCGCCGCCGCCGCCGCCGCCCTGGCGGCGCTGGACATCATCGAGGCCGAGCCGGCCCTGACCGCCCTGCCCCTAGCCAAGGCCCGCGCCTTCACCGCCGCCGTGGGCCTGCCCCTGGCCGCCAGCCCCATCGTGCCGGTGATCCTTGGCGAGGCCGAGGCCGCGCTGGACGCCTCACAGGCGCTGGAGGCCGAGGGTTTCCTGGTGGTGGCCATTCGCCCGCCCACCGTGCCAGACGGGCAGGCCCGCCTGCGCATCGCCTTCAGCGCCGACCACCCCGACGCCGAGATCGCGCGCCTTGCCGACCTGGTGCGCCACTATGTGAAGGCGCGCTGATGCCCGCCTTGTTCGTCACTGGAACCGGCACCGACATCGGCAAGACCTATGTGAGTTGCGCGCTGATCCGCGCCCTGAAGGCCCGAGGCGCGGGCGTCGACGCGTTCAAGCCCGTGGTCAGCGGCTTCGATCCCAGGGACGCGGCCGGCAGCGACCCGGCCCGGTTGGCGGCGGCGTTGGGCGCGCCCGGTGAGGTGTTCCGCATAGCCCCACGCCGCTACCTTGCCCCGCTGTCGCCCAACATCGCCGCCCGGTTGGAGGGCCAGACCCTGATCCTGGACGACATGGTCATCGACGCGCTGAACCGCGCCGCCGAGGTCCGCGACGGCCTGTTGCTGGTGGAAGGCGCCGGAGGGGTAATGTCGCCCTTGACCGACCACGAGACCAATCTCGACATGATTAGCGCGCTCGGCGCGCCGGTGCTGCTGGTCGCCGGCTCCTATCTAGGCACGATCAGCCACGTCTTGACCGCCCTGGTCGCCCTGGGCGGCGCCGGAGCGCGCGTGGCCGCCGTGGTGATGAGCGAAAGCCCGGACGCGCCGGACCTGAGCCAGACGGCTCGAGCCCTGACGCCGTTCCTGGGCGCCACGCCCTTGTTCCTCGCGCCGCGCGCGGAATCCTGGGACGCTGGCGCCCTCGCCGACCACCTGCTCACGGACGCCTACCAGCCATGACCCTGCGCATCGCCATGATCGGCCTGGGCGACATCGCCAAGAAGGCCTACCTGCCCGTGCTGGGGCCTCGCGCCGACGTCGCCCTGACCTTTGTCACGCGAGACGCCGCGACCCTGGCGGAGTTGGGTGCGGCCTGGCGCGTGGATCGCTTGCATACAGACCTCGACGCTGCCCTTGCCGACGGCCTGGACGCGGCCTTCGTCCACGCCGCCACCGCCGCCCATCCAGGCATCGTCCGCCGCCTTCTGGAGGTCGGCGTGCCCACGATGATCGACAAGCCCCTGGCCGACAATGCGGCCGATAGCGAGGCGCTGGTCGACTTGGCCGAGACGCGCGGCGTGTCGCTGATGGTCGGTTTCAACCGCCGCCATGCGCCCGCCTATCGCGACGCCGCCGCTCTCGGCCTGCCGCTGGTGGTGATGCAGAAGAACCGCGCCGGCCCACTGGACGAAGTGCGCCGGGCGGTGTTCGACGACTATATTCACGTCATCGACACCCTGCGGTTCCTTGCCCCCGGCGCCGACCAGGCCTCGGTGCGCGGCCAGGTCAACGACGGCCGGCTCAAGCACGTGATGCTGTCGCTATCAGGCGGCGGCCGCGACGCGATCGGGATCATGAACCGGGCCAGCGGGGCCAGCGAGGAGACGCTCGAAGTCTCTGGTAGCGGTGTGAAGCGCCGGATCATCGACATTGACCAGGTCGTCGAACTGGGCGCGGCCGAGGCCCTGAATCGACGCGGAAACTGGACCTCGGTCGGCCGCCAGCGCGGGTTCGAGGACCTGTGCGACACCTTCCTCGGCGCGGTGCGCGACGGCCGACGGTTGTCGGCGCTGGACGCGCTGGAGACCCACCGGCTGTGCGAGACGGTGGTCGACGCGCTGACCGCCTAGGTCGCCGGCCTGAACGATGCCGGGTGACCAGGAGCCCAACCAGCAGGACAGGATCGAGGGTCTTGACCGGTGGCGCGGCCCGGCTTCTTCGACAACGCCACCCTGACCATCAAGCCGTGCACCTACGATCTTGACCGTGATCGCGACCCGGAGCAGGACAATGCAGTCTGGACGCTGGGCGGGTCGGTTGGGTTAAAATCCGCCGAATGTACGATGTCGTCCGGGTCGCGGCGACGGTCTGCAGCGTTGACCTAAGCACCAACCCATCGGAGCGACCCATGCCATCCCTGAAATCGACCTATCCCCTGTACCTGGCGAACGAGGCCAAGACTCCGAACCAGGATCTGGAGGTCACCGATAAATATTCGGGCCAGGTGGCGACCCGGGTCGCCCTGGCCGACGCGGCGACCATCGACAAGGCGATTGCAGCGGCGGTCGAGGCGACCCGGCCCATGGCCGAGATGGCCGCCTATGAACGTCAGGCGGTGCTGGCCCATTGCGTATCTCGCTTCCAGGAACGGTTCGACGAACTGGCCTATGCCCTGTGCATCGAAGCGGGCAAGCCGATCAACGATTCCCGGGGCGAGGTGACCCGGCTCATCGACACCTTCCGCATCGCCGCCGAAGAGTCGGTGCGGATGACCGGCGAGGTCCAGCCGCTGGACATCTCGCCGCGCGCCAAGGGCTATCAGGGCATGTGGAAGCGCGTGCCGATCGGGCCGTGCTCGTTCATCTCGCCGTTCAATTTTCCGCTCAATCTGGCGGCGCACAAGATCGCGCCCGCCCTGGCGGTGGGATGTCCGTTCGTGATGAAGCCGGCCTCGCGCACACCCCTGGGCGCGCTGATCATTGGCGAGGTGCTGGCCGAGACCGACCTGCCCAAGGGCGCGTTCTCGATCCTGCCCGCCACCCGCGACGGGGCCGACCTGTTCACCACCGACGAGCGCCTGAAGTTGCTGTCCTTCACCGGCTCGCCCGAGGTGGGCTGGGCGCTCAAGGCCAAGGCCGGCAAGAAGAAGGTGGTGCTGGAACTGGGCGGCAACGCGGCGGTGATCGTCGACCGCGACACCGACCTGCGGGACGCCGCCGACCGGATCATCTTCGGCGCCTTCTACCAGTCAGGCCAGTCCTGCATCGGCGTGCAGCGCATCCTGATCCACGACGACATCTACGACGCCCTGCGCGACCTCCTCGTCGAGAAGACCCGCGTGCTCGTCGCTGGCGATCCGCAGGACCCGAAGGTCTTCATCGGCCCGATGATCGACGAGAAGGAAGCGCGCCGCCTCGAAGGCTGGATCAATGAAGCCCGCGACGCGGGGGCCACTCTGCTCTGCGGCGGCGGTCGTGAAGGCGCGATGCTGCAGGCGACCCTGCTGGAGGGAGTCCGGCCCGGCTTGAAGGTCCGGGACGAGGAGGCGTTCGGCCCTGTCGCGGTGCTATCCCGCTTCAGCGATTTTGAAGACGCGCTGCGCGAGGTCAATGACAGCCGTTATGGCCTCCAGGCAGGCGTGTTCAGCCGAGACATCCACAAGGTGATGCGCGCCTGGGACGTGCTGGAAGTCGGCGGGATCCTGGTCGGCGACGTACCCAGCTACCGGGTCGACAACATGCCGTACGGCGGAGTCAAGGACTCGGGGCTGGGCCGCGAAGGAGTCAAGTTCGCCATGGAGGACATGACTGAAATCCGCAATCTGGTGATCCGGCGAAGGCCCGCGAACCCCGCCGGATGACGCGGGCGCCTTGAAGCCTCCAGCCGCGAGATCGGGGTTTTGACCGATGGTCACCCAGGACAGAGCCGGACATCCTCTCGCGTCGCCCGGCGGGCGACGACAGCTGCCACACCTGGGCTCGGCCAGCGACGTTCATCGCCGGCCGAGCCAGCGCATGCTCGCCTAGGCCCGGGGCCGAGAACGACCGGAGTCGCTCGCACCCCCTTTGTGGCACGAACACGCAAATGGTCGTTGAGCCCTTTCATTTACACTCGACCGTGCTGGGTTTTACCCACGCTAAGTCGACTGATTACAAGTGGGCAGACGCAATAAAAAAGTGGCCGATTCCAATGGGAAGCGGCCACTTATTACAACGTGACTCTAGAGGAAAATTAGAAGGGAATTTCGTCGTCCAAGTCGGCCGAGAAGCTCTCGCGCGGGCCGCTGGGCTGGCTGCGCGGCGCGCCGCCGCTCGAACCACCGCCGCCGCCGCCGTAGCCGCTGTCATAGCCCGGGTCACCGCCACCCGAGGCGCCTGCGCCGTCGGCCTTGCCACCGAGCATGGTCAGTTCGCCGCGGAACTTCTGCAATACGATCTCGGTGGAATATTTCTCGACGCCCGAAGCGTCGGCCCACTTACGCGTCTGGATCGCGCCCTCGATATAGATCGTCGAGCCCTTGCGCAGATAGCTCTCGGCGACCTTCACGAGATTATCGTTGAAGATCACCACGCGGTGCCATTCGGTCTTCTCCTTGCGCTCGCCCGAGGTGCGGTCGCGCCAGCTTTCCGAGGTGGCCAAACGCAGGTTAGCGACGCGGTCGCCTGAACTGAGCGTGCGGATTTCGGGGTCGGCCCCGAGATTTCCCACCAGGATGACCTTGTTGACGCTGCCTGCCATGGACGCAGTTCCCGTTTTTCGCCCGGCGACCCTATGCGCCGAAATCTGGGGAGAACGTTAACGAGTTCCTGAAAGCAAAATCAAGCTTTGTTCTGCAAACGTTCCTGTGGAGCGAGGCGGGTTATCCACCGCCTCGCCGCGTCAGCCCGCATTATTGGACTTCGCGAATGGCGCCCGGCACGGCCAAACGGCCATCGCCCGTGCGGACCAGCGACATGAACCGCGAGCCCTCATAGGTGTCGCCCAGATAGATGCCTTCCTTCTGGACGAAGATGAACTTGCCCTGATAGGCGCCCGTCAGCTCGCGGTTCTGGCTGCCCAGGCGCAGGAAGCGCAGGCGCATGCCCTCGAGGTCGGCGGCGCACTGCTCCATGCTGGGAACGTTGCTGGCCACCGGATTGTACTTCAGCGTGCCGTCCTTCTGCTCGGCGACGTGGAAACAGACCCCGGCCTCGAACGGCGCGGAGGTGCGCTTGTCGCAACCGGACAGCAGCGTGGCGGCGGCGAGCAAGGAGACAGCGGCGACGGGAAGCAAGCGCATGGTCTTTAAGTCTCTCTACGCGGACGGGATGGAGCAGCCTGGCCCCTGTTCGATGATCGGATGGAAGCTGCGGTTGTCGGACGACGACTCCACGTGGCCCGGCACCAGGCGAAGTGTCTCGTCGCCCCAACGGCCATAGGTGGCGCCGCCGGGCCTTTCGCACTTGCCGCTGTAGAGCTGCTGGGCGCAGGCGTTGAGCGTGATCTCGCCCGGCTGCTTGCGCCACTCGCTGCCTTGATAGCGCCAGCAGACAGCCAGCGGCGCGCCGGACGCGGCGACGGGGATCGGGATGACGGGGGTCGCCGACGGAGCCGGTACGGTCGGGGCCTCGGCGGGCGGCGGCAGTGGGGTCAGGACCATGCCGGCCTGGTCGGCGGCCGCCAGGGCGCCGGTCTCGTCGACGCCGACGTCGAGAGCGCCGGTGGCCACGCCGTTCTTCTTGGCGCATTCGGCCAGGGTGGTCTCGCCGACGAACTGACCGCCGACAAAGCAACGCAGCGGGCGGGTCGCGTCCAGTCTGGTCTCATCGGCGCGACCGGTCTCGACGACCAGGCCACTGCGGGCGGCGGGGGGATCGTCGGTCGAGGACTTGCTGCCATGCATCACGCCAAAGGCGATGGCGAGGCCCAGCACCAGAGCCACGGCGGCGCCGCCCAACAACACGCGTCGGTCTTTGAGAACTTCCATGATCCCTGGCTACGACGCGAGGATGACGCTTTCAAGTCCGGCGGGGCACCAAGGCGAATGGAAGCGGCCCGGAACCGGTCAAGAGCCAGTTCGGATCCGGTGAATTCGCGCTAGCCGCCGCCGGTCAGGCGGTTCAAGGCGGCCTGATAGTTGGCGACCTGGGCGGTCAGATAGGCCGGGACCTTACCGGTCGTCGCGCCCGATGAGGCGGTCGCGTCGGCGCGCTTCACCCCGTTGGCGGTGTCAGCCATTTCGCGATAGGCGGTGCGCACGGCCGACAGGGCCTTGGTCATAGCCGCGGACGCGGCCTTGCGACCGTTGTCGTCGCTGAGGTCCAGGGTGGTGTCCAGCGACAGGCCGTAGATCGGGCCCTTGCCGTCGGCCGAGATGGTTTGGCCGTGGTCGGACTTGGTGTTGCGCACGATGCCCGGCTTGAGGCCCAGCGCCTCCAGCACGTCCGTGCCGCCCTTGCCGGGCAGGACTTCGACCGTCGAAGTGGTCTGAGACGGGCTGATCCGCAGGCTACGGCTATTGCCGGAACTGACGGACTCGACCTTGGCGGCGAAGCCCGAGGCCTTGCGGATCTTGTCGGCCAGGGTGTCGAGGGTGTCGTTGGCGTCGATCTTGATTGTCGTCAGCGCGCCGCGCGCCCGGGTGCGGATCTGGAAGGTGTCGCCTGCCCGCGCCGAGGTCGATGAGACGATCTTGTCCGACTGGGTGAAGTCCATCACGCCGCGCGGCAGGCCGAAGGCGTCCAGGCTGCTGGCGCCGGACGCGTCGACCGCGATCGAGGTGGGGGTGGCGTAGCCGTCCTTGCCGGTCAGGCGCTGCTGCCAGGAGACCGTTCCCGCCGCCACGTCCAACTGGGCGACATAGCCGTCCTTGTCGCCGACCGTCGCCTGGCCGCCGAGGTCCTTGCCGGCCGCGCCGACCAGCCAGACCTGGCCGTTCGACACGGCCATGCCGGTGACGGTGTCGTCGCCCGCGCCACCGTAATAGGCCAGGGCGTCCTGGGCGGTGCTGGTCAGGTCCAGCGAAACGCGCGCAGCGAAGCCGTCCGAGCCGCCGGACGCGGCAGCGGTCTTGTTGTTGATCGTCAGGGCGCCGTTGGTGGTCGAGCCGCCGATATAGAGCTGGCCGTTGTCGATCGCCAGGCCGGCGATATTGCCGCCCTGCAGCGTGCCCAGGTCGCGGGTCGCGCCGGCGGTGAAAGTGGCGGCCTTGGTGTAGGTGACCGGCGCGGTGACCCAGACTTCCTTGTCATTCAGCGCCGTGCGGTCTTCCGTGACGATGCTGGTGGAGACGTCGAAGCTGCGAAGCATGGCCTCGCTGCCTTCGTTGCTGGCGACAATCACCTGCGTGCCGTTGACGACGATACCCGAGACCGTGTCGTTGTTTTCACCGCCAAAATGGGTGGTGAACAGAGCCTTGGGCGCGCCGGTGATGTCGGCGGCGAATCCGGTCAGATAGCTGTCATAGCCGCCTTGCGTGGCGCCATTGGCCGAACCCGGCAGGTCGGACTTGGCTCGGCCGCCGACATAGACCACGCCGTCCTGGCCGAAGGCCACGGCGGTGGCCTCGTCCTCCAGCATGCCGCCACGACGGACCGTCCATGTCTCATCGCCCTTGGCGTTATAGAGCGTGACGAAGCTGTCGGTCAGCGTACCGGCGCTGTCGGAATTGATCGGGCCATCGGCGGCGCCCGACAGCTTGCCGGTGACCGAGCCGGCGATCGCCACCTGGCCGGTGTCGGAGATCGCCATGTTGTAGCCGGTGGCGGTGCTGGTGGCGCCCAGGGTGCGCGCATAGAGCAACTTGCCGACGGAATCGTATTTCAGCAGCGCGACGTCCTGATCGCCCTTGATCGTCTGGCTGCTGGTCGCGCCATCGACATCGGCCAGCACATAGAGCGAGCCGTCGGGCCCAGTCATGGTCTTGTGGACGGTGGAGACGGTGCCTTCCAGCGTGTCGGAGAAGATCTTGGTCCCCACTTGGCCGGCCGTGCCGGGGCCGTACTTGGTCAGGGTATTTTCGATGACCGCGTCGTCGGTCTTGGTGTCCTTGTCCGGATCCGGATTGCCAGCCGCCGTGGTGATGTAGACGGCAGGCTTTGGCGCGGGCGCGGCGAAGGTCAGGGCCTCGGTCGAATCGCCGCGGATGCGCAGGGCGAAGTCGTCGCCGGTGGGCGGCAACTTGACGCTCTGGCCGTTGACGGTTGTCGTCCGCTCGGCCCCCACCGTCCGCTCGACCGCGAAGGTGGTTTCAAATCCAGCGGCGTCGAGCTTGCTGTTGAAAAAGGTCACCACGTTGGACATCGTGCGGGGCGTCGCGCCCATCTCCGACAAATCCATGGTCAGGCTCGTGGTGACGCCGAACTTCTTGACGTCCATCGTGAAGCTGACATTGCCCTTGAAAGTGGGCACCTCGTCATCGACCTGGCCGCTGTAGAGGGTGTTGGTGACGTAGGCGTAATTGTTCTTCGGAACGCCGACGCTGGACTTGTCACTGGTCATCACCGCGCCTGTCGTCAGGCGCATGGCGTCGGTGCTGAGGTTCTGGATGTAGCTGTTGACGTCGCTCAAGCCCTTGGCGAACACCGTCTGCAGCCGCTTGATCTCGCTGTCGGTGACATTCTTCTCGCCCGACCGGTTGGCGATCGCCGACAGGGTGTTGAGCGCCTGGTAGGTGGCGAAGAGTTTCTTGTAGTCGCCGGTGATCGTCGGGGCGGCGGCCAGGGCCGCGCCTTCGTCGACGAACTTACGGCCGTTCAGCGCGGCCTTGACCAATCCGCTGGGCTCGCCCGCCTTCCCGGTCCAGGGCGCGCTGGGCACCGGCTTCTTGCCAGAGGTATTGGAGGCGGAAGACGAGGAGACGCCGGTCGCGGACGTCCCCGAGGCCTGACCAGCGGACTTCGCCTGGTAATATCCGAGCAGCAGACCGGAATCGAAACTGATCACAGCGGGTTCCAACGGGCGCAATACGCCCCTTGGTCCCATTGTGGGGGATCAGGACTTACGTTTCGTTAAGAGGTATGAATTCAGGCCGCGATCAGGTGGGCGTCGGCGAGTGAGCGACGCACAGCGCCGCCCAGTTCGCGCCATTCCTCGGCCAGTATGCCCAGCAGCACCACGTCGCGCGGCTCGCCGTTCTTCAGCACGTGGCCGCGCAGATAGCCTTCGCGGCGAAAGCCGGAAGCGGCCTGCGCCTTCAGGGCCGCGTCGTTGTCGGCCATGACCTCGGCAAACACCTTGTGCAGACCCAGCTCGCCGAAGGCGCGGTCCAGGCCCAACACCTGGGCGGCGCGGCCCACGCCCCTGCCCCGAGCCTCGGCCGAACCGAGAAACCAGTTCCAGCCGGCCCTGCGATGATGGCTCAGCAGGCCCGTCAGGGTGAGGAGGCCAGAGGGCGCGCCGGCCCGTTCGATCATCCAGCCCCGCATGTCGGGATCGGTGCGGAGATCCTGGAACCATGCGGCGTGCGCCTCGCGGCTGGGAAAGGCCGCGTCGGACATCCAGCGGTCGACCTCGGGCTCGCCCCGCCACTGGAACAGGACGGCCTCATCGCCGTCCGTCAGATCGCGAAGCTCGATCATGCCCTGCCGATTCCCCCTACTGAGCCGTCGGCAACTCTACCTTTGTCCGGAGCGTCGGCCTAGCCGCCGTTACTTGAACAGCGACAGGATAATCTGCGGAGCCTGGTTGGCGATCGAAAGCGCCTGCGCGCCAAGCTGTTGCTTGACCTGAAGCGCCTGCAATCGCGCGCTTTCCTTGGCCATGTCGGCATCGACGAGGTTGCCCACGCCGCTTTCCAGCACGTCGTTCAGCTTGGAGATGAAAGTATTGTGGGCGTCGATCTGCTTGGCTTGCGAGCCAATCGAGCCGACGGCCTGGTTCACAGCGCTCAGCGAGGCGTCCAGCTTGGTCAGCACCGAGGCGGCCAAGGTCGTGGTGGTGATGTTGTCGGTCGCCGCCAGTGTATTGATCGTCCCACCCAGCGACAGGTTCTGCAGGTTCAGCGTGATCGATGCCACAGCGTCGGCGTCGGCCAGGAAAGTGATATTGGCCGGTTCGCTGCCGTTGAGGATGTTGGCGCCGTCGAAAGCGGCGCTGTTGACCACCTGGGTCAGGTTCTTCAGTAGCCCCTGGAAGTCGGCGTTCAGGGCCTTGCGCGACGAGGTCGACAGCGAGGTGTCCTTGGCCGCGACCACCTTTTCACGCATTTGCGTCAGCAAGTCGGAGACCGATTCGCCGGCGGCCAGGGCCACGTCGGTGATCGACGTGGCGCGGTCCAGGCTCATCTTCACAGCCGACAGCGCCGAGCGGTCGGCCCGCTGGTCCTGAGCGATCGACCAGACGGCGGCGTTGTCCTTAGCGCTGGAAATCGCGAGCCCGGTGTTGATCCGGCTCTGGACGCCCGACATCTCGTCATTGGTCTTGTTGAGGTTTTGCAGAGCGATCAGCGCGGGCTGATTGGTGTTCACGCTAAGCGTCATCACGGTCTCCGAACGGCGGTTCTTGCCAATGGGGCTCGGAACGCGATTCGGCGGCCGAGCAGGTCGGCCACCAGATTGAAGCTCAGGGAGTAAGAATATGGTTAACGCGCGTAAACCATGTTTCGCCTGCGACGCCAGGTCGCGGCGATCATGACAGAGGGCGGCGTGACCCTTCAGGTCAGGCCGTCGAAAACCTCGCCCGGGCCGTAGTGCTCGGCCTGCTTGAAGCGCAGGACGTCTTCGCGCGGGAACTGCTGCAGGATGTCGCCAGTCCGCCGATCCACTGTCTTGTAGATGTAGGTGCCGGTCTTGGCGTCCTGCTCGATCACTAGGCGAAGATCTCCCGGTCGGGGACCATCGGCCACGGCCAGCTTTTCCACGGCCGCGGCTTCCTTTGGCGCGGACTTGAGAACGCCGCTCGCGGGCAAAGCCGGGACGGTCGGAACGATAGTCGAGGGGGGCGTGGACGACTCCGATAGAATGGGCGTCAACGCGACTTTGTTTTCCATGACTCCTATCGCGGCCGGGTTAGGGCGGCTCCTCTGGTGATCCCTCCCCTAGCGCGGAAGCGCGAGAGAAAGGCGGAGGCGAGCCCGAAGACCCGCCTCCATCTTCGTTCCTATCGGAACAGGCTCAGGATCGACGAAGACGACTGGTTGGCGATCGACAGCGCCTGCACGCCCAGTTGCTGCTTGGTTTGCAGCGACTGCAGCTTGGCGCTTTCCTTGGCCAGGTCGGCGTCCACCAGGTTGCCGACGCCGGCGTCCAGGCTGTCTTGCAGCTTGCCGACAAAGGTCAGGTGGGTGTCGAGGCCGGTGGAGCTGGTGCCCAAGGAGGCCAGCTTGTTGGCCGCGGTGCCCAGGGCGTTGGTGACCGTAGCGATCATGGTCTTGGCGGCCGCGGCGGTGGTGAAGGTCGACGTCGCGCTCATGCCCAGACCGGCCAGCGAGATGGTCTTGGCCGACACGGTGAAGCCCGAACCGTCCGAGTTGGCCAGGAAGGTCAGCTTTGTGGTCGAACCATCGGCGATGCTCACGCCATTGAACTTGGCGTTGGTGACGGCCTTGGTGATCTGGTCGCGCAGCGAGGTGAAGTCGGCGGCCAGGGCGTTGAATGAGGCGGTGTTCAGCGAGGTGTCGGACGCGGCGAGGGCCTTTTCCTTCATCTTGCCCAACAGGTCGGTGACGGTGTCGCCGGCGGCCAGGGCCACGTCGATCGTCGATTGACCGCGTTGCAGCGAGTCCTTGACGGCGTTCAATGAGGAGGCGGACGAGGATTGGACCTTGGCAGTCGCCCAGATCGCGCCGTTGTCCTTGGCGCTACCGACCTTCTTGCCGGTATTGATGCGTTGTTGCGTAACCTGCAGTTCCGAGTTCGTGGTGTTCAGGTTTTGCAGGGCGATCATCGCGCCCGAGTTCGTGTTGATGCTATTGAGACCCATGGTCGTCGTCCTATTCAAGGCATCCGACGTCATTTTGACTGCCGGGAGCGTTTTGCTCATGGGAACAGAAAGCAATTACCGAGCCAAACCTGCCGGGTAGGCAGATCCACGCAAGCTCATGAAATCCCTGCGTTATAAGTCTATTTACCATGGTCTTGCCTCGGCAACATCTGCCTACAAGAGGTCCGAGTGGGTAAATCTTGCCGGGCAAATGCGGCCTGGGCCGGAGAAACTAGACGACCGTTGATCCCTCAAAAAGAAATGCCGGGCGGCCCGAAGGCCGCCCGGCTTTGATCGCTTCCTTGAGCCTAGTCGCCGATCACTTGAAGAGCGAGAGGATCGACTGCGGCGTTTGGTTCGCGATCGACAGAGCTTGCACGCCCAGTTGTTGCTTCGTCTGCAGCGACTGCAGCTTGGCGCTTTCCTTGGCCAGATCGGCATCAACCAGGTTGCCCACGCCGGCGTCCAGGCTGTCTTGCAGCTTGCCCACGAAGGTCAAGTGCATGTCCAGGCCGACAGAGCTGGTGCCCAGGTTCGCCAACTTGTTCGTCGCGGTCGTCATGGCCGTGGTCATGGTGGCGATCATGGTCTTGGCGGCGGCGGCGGTTGTGAAGGACGAAGTCGCGGTGAGGCCCAGGCCGACGAGCGACAGGGTCTTCGCGTTCACCGTGTAGGCGACGCCGTCCGAGTTGCTGAGGAACTGCAACTTGGTGGTGGTGCCGTCCACGAGGCTGACGCCGTTGAACTTGGCGTTGGTGGCAGCCTTGGTGATCTGGTCACGCAGCGAGGTGAAATCGGAAACCAGGGCGTTGAACGACGAGGTGTTCAGCGAGGTGTCGGAAGCGGCCAGGGCCTTTTCCTTCATCTTGCCGAGCAGATCGGTGATGGTGTCGCCAGCGGCAAGGCCCACGTCGATCGTCGACTGGCCGCGCTGGAGGGAATCCTTCACGGCATTCAGCGATTGCGACGTCGTGCTTTGCATCTTGGCCATCGACCAGATCGCGCCGTTGTCCTTGGCGTTTCCAACCTTCTTGCCGGTGTTGATGCGTTGCTGAGTGGTTTGGAGCTCCGAGTTGGTTGAGTTCAGGTTTTGCAGCGCGGTCATGGCGCCGGCATTGGTGTTGATCGAGTTCATCATGGTGGTTGCTCGCCATTTTGGGAGGAGTGCCCCGGCGTTTTGCCGGTCGGGCGTTTGCCCACGGAACTCATCGCAAGCAGTGGGCCACTTGGCGCCAGGCTCGATAAAATCATAAGTCGTTGATTTTAAGCGTTATTTTCTAGCCAAGCTTTGGACACGAAACCGCCCGGCGAATGCAGAATTCACCGGGCGGCAGGTTTTACCGGAACGTTTTTTTCGAGGGGGCGCAAACCACCCTCCTTCCGGCCTCAGGCCGCGTCGGCGCGACCGGCCAGGCCTTGCATGATCATGCGGTTGATCTCGATCAGCGGTTCGAAATCCTCCTCCTTGCGCATGATCGCGCTGGAGTGGCGTCCGACCCAGAGGCTGAGCGAAATGATGCTGGCCCGCAGTTGCATCGGCAGGGTGTTTTCCGGCAGCGAGCAGTCGGTCGCCAGCGCCGACCAGACGCGCCTGTTCCAGTCGAGCGCGTCGATGCGCGTTGCGAGATCGTCCACCGGCGCCTCCGACGCGGCCATCAGGGCGCGCGTCACTTGGCCGAACAGACGGTACTCCATCTCACGCGGGTTTTCAGTCCGCGTCGCCGTCTGCTGGTACGCCCGAAGAGACATGCCCCAACCTCTCATCTTCGTATTCGATTAATTTGCGGCTCAGCATGAGCGCCTTGTAGTGCTCGCGCGCCATGACGTGCTTGGAAATAGCGATGCAGTCGCTCAACACGACCGGATTGCGCACGACCCCCATGAACTCGTTCAGGCGGGTCGCGAATTCTTCGTACTGACGCTCGGCGTTGGCCTCGTCCAGATACATCATCATGACCGGGAAATAGATGTGGCGCGCCGGCGTAACGACTTCGTCGAGCTGCATGATGTCTTTTTCACGCAGCACCGACGCCTTGTTCTGCAGCACCAGAACGCCGCGACGGTCGCCATTCTGGACCACCGCGCCATTCAGCACGAACTTTTCGCCGGGTTTCAGCGACAGCTTCAATGGCACAGGGCCGCTCCCTCTTGCATTGCCATGTCGCCTCTATCCGTCGCGATGACGGTTTCAGGCCAGAAGCTAGGCGGAGGCGGTTAACGTCTCATTGCCAAGCCTGCGACCGTGCGACGCAGCTTAGGACTCAATTAAGCATACTGACCCAGAGGATGACTCTCTCCAATCGCCAAGGCCTCAATCATGTCTCTCAGTCGCGACACGCAGATCTCGGCCAGCGCCCTGGCGATGGCCCAGGAAGCCGTGGCCCAGGCCGTCAATCTCGGCTTTCGGATCTCGACGATCGGCGACTCGGCGTCCGCCGAGGCCCTGGCGCGTCTCGATCGCCAGACCAGCGACGTCCGCAACGGCGAGGTCGCCGCCCTGCTGGCCGAGTCGATCCATGCCATGCAGAACCGAGACTTCGCCAAGGGCGAGAAGTTGGCGCTTCAGGCCCTGGAACGCGACGACAAGCTGGGCGTGGCCTGGCATGTTCTGGGCATCGCCCGCGAGAAGACCGGCGATTTCGCGGGCTCGATGCGCTGCTATGAAGCGGCGCTCAAATTGCTGCCCAATCACGGGGCCGTGGCTGGCGACCTAGGGCGCCTGGCCTTCCGGATGGACATGCCGGAGATCGCCGCCAAGTTCTTCATGCACTACCTGCAGGCTCGCCCCGGTGATTTGGAGGGCGTCAACAACCTGGCCTGCGCCCTGCGCGACCTCAATCGCTGCGAAGACGCCATC
Organism: Caulobacter sp. DWR2-3-1b2; assembly: GCF_049896345.1. Lineage (NCBI taxonomy): Bacteria > Pseudomonadati > Pseudomonadota > Alphaproteobacteria > Caulobacterales > Caulobacteraceae > Caulobacter > Caulobacter sp. DWR2-3-1b2. The sequence goes on from NZ_JAFCUC010000003.1 coordinate 222,944, forward strand.
GAAGTGCTGCGTCCGGCGATCAACGAACATCCCGCCCAGCCGCTGCTGTGGAACACCCTGGGCACGATCATGTGCAGCCTGGGCGACGGCGTGACCGCTGTGACCTTCTTTGACGAGACGCTCCGGCTGGCCCCGGAATTTGGCAAGGCTTACCACAATCGCGCCTATGCCAAGATCGACCTCGGCGATGTCGAAGGCGCGCTCACGGACTGCGAACTAGCCATCTCCGTGGCGGAGTCGGCCGAGGACCTCGCGACGATGAAGTTCGGCCGCGCCACAATCCTGCTGGCCTTGGGCCGGGTGGCGGAAGGTTGGAAGGAATATGAGGGACGTTTCTCCGCGGACCTGCTTGAGGCCCCCCGCTTCACCATCGAGGGCGAGCGCTGGTCACCCGGCATGGACTTGGCCAGCAAGTCGCTGATGATCTGCGCCGAACAGGGCCTGGGCGATGAGGTGATGTTCGCCAACATGCTGCCCGACGTGATCGAGGCCCTCGGCCCGCAGGGCAAGCTGTCGATCGCGGTCGAGCGGCGTCTGGTCCCGCTGTTCCAGCGTTCCTTCCCGCAGATTACCGTGACCCCGCACCGCACCGTCTCCTACGAAGGCCGGGTCTATCGGGGTGCGCCAGAAATCGAGGACTGGAGCGCGATCGACCTGTGGACGCCCATGGGAACGCTGCTTGAAACCTTCCGCCCCACCGTCGCCTCCTTCCCGAACCGTCTCAACTTCCTGGTCGCCGATCCCGCCCGCGTCGAGCATTGGCGGCGGGAATTGACAAACGCCCCCAAGGGTCCAAAGGTCGGGCTGCTGTGGAAGAGCCTGAAGCTGAACGGCGAGAGAGCCCGGCAGTTTTCGCCCTTCATGCTGTGGCGGCCGGTGTTTGAGACGCCGGGAGTCACCTTCGTCAACCTGCAATATGGCGACTGCTCCGAAGAGATCGCCCTGGCCCGGGAAGAGTTCGGCGTCGACATCTGGCAGCCGCCGGGCATTGACCTGAAGCAGGACCTAGACGACGTCGCGGCCCTCTGCTGCGCCATGGACCTGATCGTTGGCTTCTCCAACGCCACCACCAATCTGGGCGGAGCCTGCGGCGCGCCGATTTGGATGCTGACCGGGGCGTCGTCCTGGACGCGGTTGGGAGCGCAGACCTATCCTTGGTACCCACAGACCCGCTGCTTCATCACCTCGGACTACAACGACTGGGACCCCACGATGCAGAAGGTCGGCGTGGCCCTCAAAGCGCGCTTCCCGATGGTGTAGCTGCCTCACGCCAACCGTATTTCACCCCTAGATGACAACCGCGCCCTGGCGACAAGACCAAGGCCACGTTCGGGAACGCCCTTGCCGCTCGCCATTCTCCAGGCCCGCATGTCGTCGACGCGGCTACCCGGCAAGGTGCTGGCCGATCTCGCGGGCGCGCCGATGATCCTGCGGCAGATCGAGCGGCTGCGGCGATGCGAACAGCTCCAGCGGATCGTGGTCGCCACCTCCGATCAGCCCACGGACGACCCATTGGCCGCCCGCCTTGAAGTCGCCGGCGTACCGGTGTTTCGCGGATCCCTGGATGACGTGTTGGGCCGTTTCATCGGCGCAATCGACGCTTTCGGCCCTGTGCGCACGGTGGTTCGCCTGACCGCCGACTGCCCCCTCGCCGATCCCCAACTGATTGACGAGACCCTTAAGCTGCATCTGCGCTCGGGCGCCGATTACACCTCCAACACCCCCACTCGCCGCAGCTATCCCAAGGGCCTGGACGTCGAGATCTTCGAGGCGGCGGCCCTGAAGATCGCGGCCGGCCAAACCGTCGATCCGTATGACCGCGAGCACGTCACCCCCTTCCTCTATCGCCATCCCGGCCGCTTCCAGATCGCGGGCCTGGAACAGGCGGCCGACGACGGCGACGTGCGCTGGACGGTCGATCGCCCCGACGATCTGGACTTCGTCCGGGCGGTGTATGATGGCCTCCACGCCGCCAATCCGGCCTTCACATCCAACGAGGTGCGCGCGTTCGTCGCCGGGCGACCAGACCTGATCCAAATGGGGGGAGATCGCCGCGCATGACCGCCTTGCACACCGTGGTGCTCCGCGACGTTGTCGAGACTGACCGTCAGCGGCTGCTGGACTGGCGCAACGGCCCAGAAGTCGCAGCCTTCATGTATTCCGACCACCAGATCAGCCCTGCAGAGCACGACGGCTGGTTCGGCGGCATGGTCGGCGACGGCCGCCGCCGTTACTGGGTGATCGAGGTCGATGGCCAGCCGGTCGGCCTGGCCAATCTCGCCGACATCGACCGCCGCAACCGCCGCTGCGCCTGGGCCTACTATCTGGCCAGCCCCTCGGTTCGTGGCCTGGGCGTAGGCTCCTATATCGAGTTCTGGGTCATCGAATACGTCTTCAAGACTCTGGGTTTCGACAAGCTATGGTGCGAGGTGCTGCTGTCGAACGACAGCGTCTGGAAGCTGCATGAGCGCTATGGCTTCCAGCGTGAGGCGCTGTTTCGTCATCACGTGATCAAGGACGGCGCGCCGGCCGACGTCGTCGGACTAGGCCTCTTGGCGGAGGACTGGCCGGCGAAGCGCGACCAGATGGTCCAGCGCCTGACTGACAAGGGCTACGCGCTACCTTTCAGCTGAACGTCACGGAACATCAAACCAGGCGGCGGATTGAATCCGGGCGGCGAAGGCGCAGGGGTCCTTCGCGAGTTCAGGAGTGCCGCCATGCCGACCGACACCGACTACGACGCCCAGGACACCGCCGAGGTGCTTGACGAGACCAACCTCACCGACGATGGCCAGGACATCGCCAATTTCGACGAGATCGATGATGTGATCGACCTCACCCAAGCCGACGGTGACGCCGATGAGGACGAGGAGGACATCGGCAATATCGACGACGAGGCCCTCGACGAGATCGATGATGAACTAGAAGGCGGCCGCGACGACGAGGGTCTCGATATCGAACGTGAACCGCTCGCCGCCATCGCCGGCGACGATGAGAACATCGAGGACTCGATCCCCGACGAGGCCGATACTGCGGCCGATTTCGAATCGACCGAATTGGCCGACGACGACATCGAGGCTTTGGGTTACGCCGACGAAAGCTGAACGCCACCAAACCTCCTTGAACGGCGGTTTCCCGAAGCCTAGGCCCGCCGACGACAGGAGACCGCCGATGCCCGACACGCCCGAACCTGAGCTCGATGAGACGTCGCAAGACCTTGAGAAGCAACTTGAGGAAGGCCTCGAAGATAGCTTTCCCGCCAGCGATCCGCCGTCCGTAGCCCGTCGCCATCGGCGGCATCCCGGCGGCGGCGAGGATGGCCAATAAGCCGACTTGATCCTGGCGACGGTTGGTCTGTAGGTTAGATCTGATTTGAACAACTGTTCGAGGCGTCCTCTTTCAAGACGCCGTCAGGGATCCTGCATGAGCTCGCGCTTCGAAGGCACCGCCGACTATGTCGCCACCGACGACCTGAAGGTGGCGGTAAACGCCGCCGTGGCGTTGGAGCGGCCCTTGCTGATCAAGGGCGAGCCAGGCACCGGCAAGACGGTCCTGGCCTACGAAGTGGCCAAGGCCATGGGCGCGCCGCTGCTGACCTGGCACATCAAATCAACGACGAAAGCCCAGCAAGGCCTATATGAGTATGACGCCGTCACCCGGCTGCGCGACAGCCAATTGGGCGACGAGCGGGTCAAGGACGTCAAGAATTACATCAAGAAGGGCAAGCTTTGGGAAGCCTTCGAGGCCCCGGTGCGCCCCGTGTTGTTGATCGACGAGATCGACAAGGCCGACATCGAGTTTCCCAACGACCTGCTGCAAGAACTCGATCGCAACGAGTTCTATGTCTACGAGACCAATGAGACGATCGCCGCCAAGGTCCGACCGATCATCATCATCACGTCGAACAACGAGAAGGAGTTGCCGGACGCCTTCCTGCGTCGCTGCTTCTTTCACTATATCCGCTTCCCCGAAGAGGCGACGATGCAGGCCATTGTCGACGTGCACTTCCCGGGCATCAAGCAGAAGCTGGTCGCCGAGGCGCTGCGGATCTTCTACGACATGCGCAAGGTGCCGGGCCTGAAGAAAAAGCCCTCCACGTCGGAGCTGCTGGACTGGCTAAAGCTGCTGCTGGTCGAGGATATCGACGAGGCCACCCTGCGCGAGCGGGACCCGACCAAGCTGATCCCGCCCTTGCACGGCGCCCTGCTGAAGAACGAGCAGGACGTCCACCTGTTCGAGCGCTTGGCCTTCCTCGCCCGCCGCGAGGGCTCTGGGGCGCGGCCGGGACAGTAGGCAGAGCCCCCCCTTACCGCGATTTCATTGGACCTTCCGGCGTCGCCAGACCACGTTCCCGCCGAATGGAGGATTCCTTGATGCGACATCTGATGCTGCTGACTGCGGCCACGAGCCTCGTGGCCTTGGCGGCTTGCTCGCCCAAGGTCGATATCCATGACGACCGTGCTGGCCGGCCCGGCAAGCACGAATCGCTGCGGGCGATCAGCAAGCTGGATTGCCCGGAGCAGCAGGGTGAACTCAAGCGGGTCAGCGTCGCCACGGACGGGCAAAGCTGCGTCTATGCTGGCCAGAACGCTGAGGTGACGCTGAAGCTTGTCGCCCTCAACGGCGGAGACGCAGAGGCCGCGCTGGCGCCGATCGAGGCCGACCTGAAGACCTTGATGCCGGCCATGAAATCCCCGACCCCACCGCCGCCGCCCGGCGCCAAGCACGATGGCGAGACAGCTCAGGTCCGCCTGCCCGGCATCCGGATCGACGCTCACAATAAGGGCGCGGACATCAAGATTGGCGGCCTGACGATCAACGCCAATGACGGGTCGGCCGAGGTCAAGGTCGCCAAGAACGTCACCATCCGCGACGGCGACACCACCCGGAAGATCAGCGAGCGCGTCGGCAACGGCGGCTCGACGGTCAACGTCAACACCACCACCGACGACGAAGGCGAGGTCGATGTTCACGCCAATCAGGACGGCGCCCAGATCCGTCAGCGCAAGCGCGGCGACGGCGTGCGCGCCACCTTGATCCTGGCCAGCGACAAGGCGACCAGCGGCTATCGCGTGGTCGGCTACGAGGCCCGGGGCCCCAAGGGCGGCCCGCTGGCCGTCGCCGTGGTCAAGGCCAGGGGCCGCGGCGGCAGCGACCACGATGTGTTCGAGGACATGAAGACGCTGGTCCGACACAACGTCGGGGGATGACACCTTATCAAAACCGCTTATCCCGGCGAATGCCGGGATAAGCGGGTTGGTTTTTAACCCTAGTGGGACAAAAACAGCGACGGCCCATCGCCGTTCAGCAAGCTGCGGGTCGTGCCTCCGAAAATGAATTCCTGCAGGCGCGGATGGCCAAAGGCCCCTGCCACCAGGATATCGGCGCCGACGTCGCGCGCCGCACCCAGCAGCAGGCTGGCGGCGTCGCCGGATCCCGGCAGCAGCTTGGTCGTGGCCTGAACGCCTCGCGCGCCGAGAAACGCCACCAGCCGCTCCAGGTCGAAAGCCCGCGACGAGACGTCCGGCGCGCCGGCCACCACCACGCTCGAAGCCTTCTGAAGCAGCGGCAGGGCGGTGCGCAGGGCACGGCTGGCCTCCTTGCCGCCGTCCCAGGCCACCAGCGCCACGCCGCCCACCCTCAAGCCGGGCCGGGCCACGATGACAGGCCGTTGCTCGTCGGCGATCATTTGCTGGAAACATTCCGCCAGGGGTCCCCTGCCCCGCGCCGCGGCGCTGTCGAAGACGATGACGTCGGAGAGCCGGCCTTCCATGGCCAGCCCCGCCCAGATGGGCGACTGTAGGCTGACCGCCTTGGCCTTGGCGTAGCCGAGCTCGCCCACCATCCGCGCGACGGCGTTATGGCCTTCGACGGCGGCTTCCTTGAGACTTTCCAGGGCCGTGACCTGCACGCCGCCCATGAAGCCCTCGCCCATCCACGGCATCAGGTCGGCCATGTCGGCCGGGGCGTGGACGCACGCCAACTCGGCGTCGAAGCCCGCAGCCAGGACCGCCGCCGCGTCCAGCAACGCCCGCTCGCCCTCCGTGCCGGCAAGCGGCGCCATGATTCTCGCCCAGCTCATGATCGATCTCCCATCGGAAGCATTTCCACAGGCAACGACCTGCCTCGCATTGATCTTTGTCAACCGATGGGTCAGTCAAACCCTGGGCGGCGGCCGCCTGCGCAGCCACCTTCACCATAAGGAACGATTTCGTGGCCAAAGGGCTGCACAAGGGCCCGCCGAGGGCATGGCAGCGGATGCTGTCGGGACGCAGGCTGGACCTGCTGGACCCCTCGCCCATGGACATCGAGATCGAGGATATCGCCCACGGCCTGGCGCGGGTCGCCCGCTGGAACGGCCAGACGGTCGGCGAGCACGGCTTCTCGGTGGCCCAGCACAGCGTGGTGGTCGAGGAGATCGCCGCCCACATCAAGCCCGACCTCGAGCCCAGATGGCGGCTGGCCGCCCTGCTGCACGACGCCAGCGAATATGTGATCGGCGACATGATCAGCCCGTTCAAGGCGGCCCTCGGCGTCAGTTACAAGGACTTCGAGGCCCGGCTGGAGGACGCCATCCACATCCGCTTTGGCCTGCCGGTTAAGGTCCCGGCGGCGGTCAAAAAACTGATCAAGACGGCCGACCGGGCCTGCGCCTTCTTCGAGGCCACCCAGTTGGCCGGATTCGCGCATGACGAGTCCCTGGCGATCTTTGGCGCGCCGCCCACTGGCTACGACCTGAGGATCAACCCCCTGCCGCCCTTCGAGGCCCAGGCGCGCTATGTTCAGCGCTTCCATGTGCTGTCCAAGGCGGCGGGCTTCGAGTCCGCCCCAGGCGAGGCGTTCGAGACCGAATGACCCCGCAGCCCGCCCCCTTCACGGCGCCGTCCGTCGTCATCGGCCTGTCGGCCGTGGTCGTGGCGATCCGTGAGGGCGAGGCCGTTGTCCTGACCGTCCGGCCGCACGATGCGGTGACCGATATCGCCAGCCCCCTGCCCGGCCTGCCGTTCGGATCGTTCGACCCGGCCGGCCATCGCACCTTCGAGCTGGGCCTGCGGGCCTTCGTCACCGAGCAGACGCGGTTCCAGTTGGGCTATGTGGAGCAGCTCTACACCTTCGGCGACGAAGGCCGCGACGCCCCGCGCGCCGAGATGGGCGCGGGCGCGGCCCGCATCGTCTCGGTCGGCTATCTGGGCTTGACCCCCACCGCCATCGAAACCCAGGCCCCCGACACCGCCTGGGCGCCCTGGTCGGCCTTCTTTCCGTGGGAGGACTGGCGCCATGGCCGCCCCGCTCTGCTGGACCAGGTGCTGGCCCCGGCCCTGCGCCGCTGGGCGGCCGACGACGCCAGCCAGTGGTCCAGAGCGCGCCTGGCCTTCGCCCTGGACGGCGCGACCTGGAACGAGGAACGGGTGCTGGAGCGCTATGAGCTGCTCTATGAAGCGGGCCTGGCCCCCGAGGCCGCCCGCGACCGGGCCCGCGCCGACGGCCATGATCCGGCCGAGCCGGCCGCCTTGTCGGCGGCACTGGGCGAGCCGATGATCTCCGACCACCGCCGCATTCTCGCGACCGGCCTGTCCCGCCTGCGGGGCAAGATCAAGTACCGCCCGGTGGTGTTCGAGCTGATGCCCGCCGAATTCACCCTGTCGGCCCTGCAGCGCACCGTAGAGGCCATTGCCGGGGTGCCGCTGCACAAGCAGAACTTCCGCCGCGTGGTCGAACGCGAGGACCTGGTCGAGGGCCTGGGCCGCCAGGACGCCGACACCGGCGGCCGCCCCGCCGAACTGTTCCGCTTCCGCCGCGAGATCCTGGCGGCCCGGCCGGCCATGGGGCTGAGTTTGCCGCTTCTGCGGGACTAGGGCTCGAACGGTTTCGGATTGGATCGGGGACGCACGCATGCGTGCGTCCCCATTCGGCAACCCGGCTTTGCGCGGTCGCGCTTCACCGCTAACCTCGACCCAGCATGCCCAACCTCCCAAAACCGCACCTGATCGCCGCCGTCGTCGGAGTGGTCGTCCTGATCGGCCTGGGCGCCTATCTTCTGCGCGACGCCAGGACCCAAGTCGCCGATCACCGCACCGACGCCGCCGAGGCCATCGAGGGCGCGCGGATCGCCGTCACCGGCCGGCTGCCCGAGGCCCAGGCCGTCAATTTCGGCAAGGTCTTCGTCCACTGGGATGACGAAATCCCCTCGGTCTGACGACCCAAGTCGGTCTCTTGAACCTCTCTCAAAGAGAGAGGGTTTCTAGGTCCGCTTTCGGCCTCGGCGTGTCCGTTTCCGTCGCGTCGCGGTTCCCGCCTTGCGCGGCGGCCGCCCCCGCCCCGCCCCGCTCTATCCGCGCCCGCCACTTGGCCTTCAGGGTGTGGGACGTATCGCGCGAACCGTCATGGCTCCAGCCCGGTGGGCCAAAGATGTAGCCCAACGCATGGCGGGGGTGGCGGGCCACGTCGCGGCCGATGCCGATCCACTCGTGGAAGACGTTGGTCAGCAGGTTGAAGTTGGGCAGGTTCTTCACCGTGCCGTAGCGGATCTTCTCGTCGTCCGTTTCCGGGATGAAGGTGCCGAACATCCGGTCCCAGATGATCAGGATGCCGGCATAGTTGGCGTCCAGGTAGCGGGCGTTGCGGGCGTGGTGCACCCGGTGGTGCGACGGCGTATTGAACACCGCCTCAAACCATTTGGGCATGCGCTTGATGGCCTCGGTGTGGATCCAGAACTGGTAGACCAGGCTGATCCCCTTCTGGATCGCCACCATGGCCGGCGGGAAACCCAGGAACGACAGCGGCAGCCACAGCAGCCAGGTGCCGGCGATCCCGCCCGTCCAGGTCTGCCGCAGGGCGGTCGAGAGGTTGTAGTGGGTGGAGGTGTGGTGGTTGACGTGGCTGGCCCACCAGACCCGCCGCTCATGGCTGAGCCGGTGGAAGGCGTAATAGGTCAGGTCCTCGGCGAAGAACAGCACGGCCCAGGCCCAGATCGCGGTCATCGGGATGGTGAAGACCCGGTGCGAATAGGCCCACAGGCTGGCGGCGACCACGATCCCCCCGGTCAGCAGGCCGGCGATGGTGCTGCCCAGGCCCATGGCCAGGGAGGTGGCGGTGTCCTTGGCCTCGTAGCGGGCGTCGGCCTTGCCCAGCCGGGCCAGCAGCACCTCCAGGATCACGGCGATGACGAAGAACGGGATCGCCATCTGGACGGGGTCGAAGGTCTTCATGCGGCGAACTCTTGCGACGTGAATTCGGGCGGCGGCCAGGCGCCGTCCTTCAGCACCAGGCGGGGCGACCCGTCGGCCGACTTGAGGGTCAGGCGGCCGTTGGCGGCGGTGGTGGACAGGGCCTGCGCCCAGGGCAGGTCGCGGGCCACATAGCCGTCGCCCTTGCGCCACAGGACCAAGGCTCGGTCGGCGGACCGCGCCACGACGCCGGCCCCGTCGGCGGCGATCCACAGGGCCTCGATCGGATCGTCGGGGAACTCGTCGGTCAGCAGGGCGCGCGCGCCTCCGGCGTCGAGCGGTGGCATGGCTCGCGCAATGCGCGCCCAAGCCGCCAAGCCCACCAGCAAGGTCACGGCCGTGGCCGAGCCGAGCAATTGAATTATCATCGCCTTGTCCAAGCCGACGCCTTCCTCCCCGTTTTCTTTCAAGGTCGGGCTGTAGGCGTCGAGCGTCAAGGGCGACGTGGGGTTAGGCCCGCCCACTTGCACCCTACGGGCCTTCGGCCGTCTTCCCCCAGAGGGGGAAGAGCTCGCGCGGGGCCCCGCCCCCGATGGGGGCGGACAGGCGGCGAAGCCGCCAGGTGGGGGCAAGTGAGCGGCCCCTTAGGCTAGAACTTCCGAGCGTAGCCGACCGACATCACATCGGCGTCGGCCGCGTCATTGTCCCGGAATTGCTGGCGGGTGTAGTCGACGCGGACGCCGTTCTTGTCGTCGACCTTGTACTGGGCTCCGACGCCATAATTGACGCTGTCGGCGTCAAACTTGTTTTCGACCCCGGCCACGGTCTGCTTGAACTGGCCGTTGCCGTAGCCAACGCGGGCCAGCAGGTCGATGTGAGGCGTCACCGGCAGGAAGCCGACGCCATAGACTGCGGCCTGATGGGTCTGTTCGAGATTGGACCGGACGCCGTTGGTGTCGATAATGTCGTCCTTGACGCCGCCGGAAAGCTCGCCCTCGACGCCGAAGTGCGGGGTCAGCTTGGCGCCGAGCCGTCCCTGCACCGCGCCGGTGTCGGCGCCGTCGGCGCGGGAGCCGGCATAGCCTAGGGTCCCATAGACCTCTTGAGCGTGCGACAGGGCGGGAACGGCGGCGATCGCCAAAGAAGCGAAGATGGGCGTGGCGAGGGCCACCGACATGAGAGTTTTCATTGTTTTACTCCTGATACTGACGAGACTGGGGAGCGCCTCGACCCGGCTTGAGTAGTGTCGCCATGGGGCCGCGATAGGTCGCGGAGCGGACGGGTTTGGGGCCATTGCGTGTCGTTCCCGACATGTGCAAGGCGAATGTGGCGGCGCCGCATCGTTCCCCTCGCTGAGGCGAAAAGCTCGTGGCGTGGCGCCCAGGCCGCACCGTCGAAGGTGACGGGGGCGTCAGGCGTGCTATTGATCCTCCAGCACAAAAATCAGAGACGCGTCCTGCCACCTTTTCGTGGGGAGGCGCGCCAAGCGTCACCGGGACCGCCGCCTTGCATAAAGCCGTTATCGTCGCCACGGGGCTGTTCACCCCGCCGTTCAGCGTTTCGAACACCGAGCTGGTCGAAGCCTTCAACGCCTATGTCGAGCGCTTCAACGTCGCCAACGCCGAGGCCATCGCCGCCGGCGAGGTCGTGGCCCTGGCCCCCTCTTCGCCCGAGTTCATCGAGAAGGCCTCGGGCATCAAGGCCCGCTATGTGATGAACAAGAGCGGGATCATCGACCCCGAGATCATGCGGCCGGTGCTGCCCGAGCGCCCCAACGACCAGATCTCGATCCTGGCCGAGATGGCCGTCGAAGCGGCCAAGCAGGCGATCGAGCGCTGGGGAAAGCCGGTCTCGGAAATCGGGGCGGTGATCTGCGCCGCTTCCAACATGCAGCGCGCCTATCCCGCCATGGCCATCGAGGTGCAGCAGGCTCTGGGCATCGAGGGCTTCGCCTTCGACATGAACGTCGCCTGCTCCTCGGCCACCTTTGGCCTCAAGACCGCCGCCGACTTCATCGCCGTCGGCAGCGCCAAGGCGGTGTTGATGGTCAATCCCGAAATCTGCTCGGGCCACCTCAACTTCACCGACCGCGACAGCCACTTCATCTTCGGCGACGTGGCCACCGCAGTGATCCTGGAAGAGGAAAGCCAGGCGTCCGGCGGCTGGGAGATCCTGGGCACGCGGCTGAAGACGCAGTTCTCCAACAACATCCGCAACAATTTCGGCTTCCTCAACCGCACGGCCCCCGAGGGCGAAGGCGCGCGCGACAAGCTGTTCGTGCAGGAAGGCCGCAAGGTGTTCCGCGAGGTGGTGCCCATGGTCAGCCAGATGATCGTAGAGCACGCCAGCGATATCGGCGTCGATCCCACGGGGCTAAAGCGCCTCTGGTTGCATCAAGCCAATATCAACATGAACGAGATGATCGGTCGCAAGGTGCTGGGGCGCGAGCCCGAGCCGGGCGAGAACGTCATCATCCTCGACACCTACGCCAACACCAGCTCGGCCGGCTCGATCATCGCCTTCCACTCGGCCAATGACGACTTCGCGGTGGGCGAGACAGGGCTGATCTGCAGCTTCGGCGCGGGCTATTCGGCGGGCACGGTGTTCGTCCGGAAGCGGTAGAGCGCCTCGAGCATTCAGAGGCTCGACCTATTGGTCATCGATGGTCGTCGCGCGCCCGCTCGGCTCGCAGCAAATCCAGGCTCGACGGCCCGGTCTGCGGGCCAAGCGCGGCACGCACGGCGTCAAGGCGCGCAATAATTTCTCGCCGCTCCAGCGCGACGCTGGCCGCCAGCGCCTGCCGCGCCTCTTTCTCAGCCGAGGTCGCGTGATCGACCGCGCACCGCTTCAGCGCGTCGATGGCGCTGCCGTCGAGGTTGCAAATGGAGATGTGGCCCATGTTGCAGAATGCCTCAGGCCCGATATCAATCCAAATCGCACCAGCTTATCGGATCGGCTGGAACGTGACCGGCGTCGCGGCCCCATTATCGGCCTTCAGCGTCCAACCGCTCGCCGACCGGCCGATGGCGTAGCAGGTCCGCGTCCCGCGCACTTCCGCCAAGCACAGCTGATCGCCTTCGAGGCTGTAGCGCCCCTGGTCCATGCCGAAGTCGTGGCGTTGGAACCACGAGCCGTCGCGTTTGAGGACCAGGTCTCCGGTCCCCACGGGCTCGGCTCGCTGAAGGGTAACCATCTGGCCGACGAAGGCCGCGCGGGCGGCGGCCGCGTCGAACGCCTGGACCTCGGCCTTCGGATGCGCCGCCTTCCAGTCCATGGCGCGGCGGATGCGACGGCCCACGGCCGGGTGATCGTAGAACAGCACCTCCTCCAGACGCCCTGGCGTCGCCGCCCGGTACTCGATCGTCTTGACCAGCGCCTTGGACAGGCCGTCGGGCTCGTTGAAATGGGTCAGGCTGTAGTGGTCGGCGTCGCTCTCGGTGATGCGGACCAGGCTGTTGATCAGGGGCGCGCCCAGCAGGCCCAGCACCGCCAGCACCACCGCCAGCACCGGCAGGCCGGCCGGATCGGCCACGCCCTTCACCGTGTCCGCGCCCAGCAAGGCGGCGACGGGCGTGAACAACCGGTCGACCAGGAAGAAGGCCAAGGTGGCCAACAGGCCCATGACTCCGGCGATCCACAAGGCGTGGTTGTGGGCGTAGTGGCCCATCTCGTGACCAACCACGCCGCGCACCTCGGCCAGGTCCGCGCCCTGCTTGAACATGGTGTCGCTCATCGCCACTCGCGCCGTGCCGAACAGTCCGGCGACATTGGCGGTGTAGGCGTTGGACTGCTTGGAGCCGTTGTAGACGAAGATCTTGTCGCTCGGGATGCCGTTGGCCTTGGCCATGGCCACCACCTGGTCGCGCACTGGCCCGGCCGGCGCGAGCGTGTACTTATTGAAGATCGGCTCGATATAGATCGGGGCCAGCACCTGGATCACGCCGAAGAACACCGCCGTCAGCGCGCCGCTCCACAGCCACCAAGTGCGCGGCGCCTTGCGGATCAGGGCGTAGAGCGCGACGAAGAACAGACCCAGCAGCGCAGCCGTGATGGCCAGGCTGATGCCGGCCTCGCCCAGCCAGCCGACGAAGGCCTGGCTGGTCAGCCCGTACTGCTTCTCCCGCCACCAGCCGCTATAGGCTGACCAAGGCAGGCTAAGCAGGCCGTCCACTAGCAGATAGGCCACGCCAACGACGAAGCTGACCAGCACCGGCCTGGGCCGACGCCGCTCCAGGTTTCGCCTCAGGCCGACCAAGACGCCGCTGCGGACGATCAGCCAAGAGACCAGAACCGACACGACGAAGCCCCACAGCAGGAGCCAGTGGCCGCCCTGGGTGTAGGCGGTCGCCTTGGCGTGGGCTGCGGGCGACAATTGCGCCAGATAGGCCGCCGTGGCGGCGGCGGGATCGAACAGATGAGCCATGTGAAAGCGTCCCCCAAGTACTCTTGGACCGCAGGAAGACAGAGCGTGCGGCGCCCGTCAGGTTAATTCGCGGTCAGGTTGGATCGTCCGGACCCGACGTCGCCGCTTGCCTCTAGCGGCCGGACACGGGCTGTATAGAACTGGACGTTCGACTTTCGCTCTTGAGGCTTCCGCATGCGATTCCCCGTTCGTCGTCAGCTCCTGCTTGGCCTCGCCCTAGGCGCCGCTGGCCTCATCCTCGCCGGCTGCGGCAGCCAGTCCGGCAATGTCGCGCAGACCGGCCTCAAGCGTATCGAGGCGACCAAGACCCTGCGGATCGGGCTCGAAGGCACCTATCCGCCGTTTAACTTCCAGGGCAAGGACGGCCAGCTTACCGGTTTCGAGGTCGACTTCGCCAAGGCCCTGGCCGCCCAGATGAAGGTCAAGGCCGAGTTCTCGCCATCGCCGTTCGCCGGCCTGTTGGGCGCGCTGGAATCCAAGCGCATCGACGTGGTGATCAACCAGATCACCATCACTCCCGAGCGCGCCGCCAAGTACGACTTCTCGCGGCCCTATACGATCTCCGGCATCCAGATCATCACCCGTAAGGGCCAGACGGGCGTCGCCGCGCCCGCCGACCTGGCTGGCAAGAAGGTGGGTGTCGGCCTGGGCACCAATTACGAGAGCTGGCTGCGGGCCAATGCGCCCGGCGCCATCGTCCGTACCTATGACGACGACCCCACCAAGTACCAGGACCTGAAGGCTGGCCGTATCGACGCGGTGCTCAACGACCGGCTGGTGGCCGCCGACTTCGTCAAGACCACGCCGGATTTCGTGGCCTCGGGCCCGGCCTTCGCCAGCCAGGGTATGGGCGTGGCCATGCTGCGCGATCCGGCCCTGAAGGTGGCGATCGACGAAGCCATCGACGCGATGCGCGCCGACGGGCAGTTGGCGGCGATCTCGATCAAGTGGTTCGGCGCGGACGTGACGAAGTGAGGCTGACAAAAAACGGTTGTCATCCCGGACGAGCGCGCAGCGCGAAGATCCGGGACCGACGCGTGAACGCTGGCGCTTCCGGCGGTCCCGGATCTGCGCTCCGCTTGTCCGGGATGACAAACTTGGTGGGTTCGGTCTGATATGTCCGCCGCGCTCGACCTGCTCGCGGAGTCCGCCCCGCTGCTCCTGAAAGGCGCGGGCTACACCGTGCTGCTCAGTGTCATCGGCATGGGTGTGGGCTTGGTGATCGGTTTCGGCCTGGCCCTGATGCGGCTCTCCCGCAGTCCCCTGCTGCGCTGGCCGGCGGCGGTCTATGTGTCGGCGATCCGGGGCACGCCGCTGCTGGTGCAGCTGTTCCTGATCTATTACGGCCTGCCGCAGTTGGGGATCGAGCTGCCGCCGCTGCTGGCGGCCGGCATCGGCTTTTCGATCAACATCGGCGCCTATGCCGGCGAGATCCTGCGCAGCGCCATCGCCGCCGTCGACAAGGGCCAGTGGGAGGCCGCCAGCGTGCTGGGCATGAGCCGCGGTCAGGCCCTGCGCCGGGTGATCCTGCCCCAGGCCGCCCGCACCGCCGTCGCGCCCCTTGCCAACAGCTTCATCAGCCTGGTCAAGGACACCTCCCTGGCCGCCACGATCCAGGTGCCCGAGCTGTTCCGCCAGGCCCAGCTGATCACCGCCCGCACCTACGAGATCTTCACCATGTATCTGGCGGCCGCCGCCCTCTACTGGATCCTGTCCAGCCTGCTGGCCCTGGGCCAGGGCCGGCTGGAGCGCCAGGCGGAGAACGGTCGATGAGCGACAGCATGGGGAGCGCCATAGCCGCCACGGGCCTGGTCAAGCGCTTCGCCGCCGTCACCGTGCTGAACGGAGTCGACCTGACCGTCAGCCCCGGCGAGGTGGTGGCGATCATCGGTCCCAGCGGCTCGGGCAAGAGCACCCTGCTGCGCTGCCTGGCGGGCCTCGAGCTGATCGACAGCGGAACCCTCACCGTCGCCGGCTTGACCGCTGGCGGAAAAGTCCCTCTCGCCCGCGCGCTGAAGGGCCGGGTCGGCTTCGTCTTCCAGAACTTCAACCTCTTCCCGCACCGCACCGCCGCCCAGAACGTCGCCGAGGGCCCGATCGTCGTGCGCGGCGAGAAATCCGCCGTGGCGCTGGACAAGGCCAGGGCCCTGCTGACCAAGGTCGGCCTGGGTCACCGGGTCGACGCCTATCCGCGCGAACTCTCCGGCGGCCAGCAGCAACGCTGCGCCATCGCCCGCGCCCTGGCCATGGATCCGGAGGTTATTCTGTTCGATGAACCGACCTCGGCGCTCGACCCCGAACTGGTCGGCGAAGTGCTGACCGTGATCCGCGACCTGGCCGCCGAGAAGCGCACGATGGTGATCGTCACCCACCAGATGGACTTCGCGCGAGATGTGGCAGATCGGACGATCTTCATGGATGACGGCGTTATTATTGAACAAGGCCCTTCCAACGCCGTGCTGGGTTCGCCTAAGGAAGAGCGCACGCGGCGATTCCTCAGCAAGGTGAGCGGACTTAGGTCATAATTTGGCCCTCGGCGCCCCCCACCTCATCGCCGCCGACGCCGTGTGCATTGAGGCGAGGTCCTAGTGAAACCCTATATTGATCTGCAAGGCGCCAATGGCGCGGTCTACCGTTACAAGCTGGCCGAGGATCGCGACCCTCGGACGACGATCGCTGGCAATTTCATCTTCGTCGATGCGAGCGGAACCGTGGTCTATGCCGGTGAAGCCAACAACCTGCATGGAGCGGGCAACCGCTTCCCCGAGGCGTCGGAAAAGCACAAGGCCGAGTATCTGTACACGCGCCTCAACGTGTCGGGCGCCTCGCGCGCCGAGGAGCTGCAGGACATCATCACGTCGCTGAAGCCGGTGATGAACAAGGGCGAATAGCTCCTGCGACATCCGCGCATCGGCGACGTCCACATCTGACGCACGCTTCGCTATGGTGAAGCCCTATGCGCCCCGAGATTCTCTTTCCGCTGTTCACGCCGGTCTCCACCCTCAAGGGCGTGGGGCCGCGCGTCGCGCCGCTGGTTGAACGGCTGGCGGGGCCGATCGTGCGCGACGTGCTGTTCACGCCGCCCACAAGCCTGATCCGCCGGACGGCCACCACCTCCGATCGGGCCATCGACGGCCAGGTCCAGACCTTCGTGGTCACCATCGACGCCCACCTGCCGCCGCAGCGTCCGGGTCAGCCCTGGCGCGTGCGGGCCTGGGACGAGCACGGCTTTGTCACCTTGACCTGGTTCAAGGGTTTCGGCTCGCATCTGGAGCGCGCCCACCCGGTCGGCGCACGACGGGCGGTCAGCGGCAAGGTCGAGCGGTTTGGCAGCGAGATCCAGGTCGCCCATCCCGACTATCTGTTCGAGGCCGACCGCGCGGGCGACATCCCGCCGGTCGAGGCCGTCTATCCCGCCACCGCCGGCCTGCCCTCGCGCACCTTCCGCAAGTTCGCCCTTGAGGCCCTGGAGCGCGCCGCCGCCCTGCCCGAATGGCAGGACCCGGCCTGGATGACCCGCGAAGGCTTTCCCGCCTGGCGCGAGGCGCTGGCCCTGCTGCACAATCCCCAGGCCGAGATCGACCTGTCGCCGCTGTCGGTCACGCGTCGCCGCCTGGCCTATGACGAACTTCTGGCTCACCAACTGGCCCTGGCCCAGCGCAAGGCGGCCAAGCGCGCCCACCCCGCCCCGCGCATTATGGCCGGCGACCTGTCGGACGCCGCTGAAAAGGCCCTGCCCTTCCGCCTGACCGGCGCCCAGATCCGCGCCCTGTCCGAGGTCCGCGGCGATGTCGCCAGCGGCGAGCGCATGGGCCGGCTGCTGCAGGGCGATGTCGGCTCGGGCAAGACCGTGGTGGCCATGCTCGCCATGGCCGACGCCGCCGCCTCGGGCCTGCAGTCAGCCCTGATGGCCCCCACCGAGATCCTGGCCCGCCAGCACTACGAGACCCTGGCCCCGCCGCTGGAGGCCCAGGGTCTGGCGGTGATCCTGCTGACGGGGCGCGACAAGGGCGCCGCCCGCGCCTCGAAACTAGCCAAGCTGGCCGACGGATCGGCCGCCGTGGTCGTCGGCACCCACGCCCTTTTCCAGGACGACGTGGCGTTCAGCGCGCTCGGCCTGACCATTATCGACGAGCAACACCGGTTCGGCGTCAACGAACGCAAGCGCCTGCAGACCAAGGGGCTTCATCCTGACTTGGGGGGCGCCCACCTGCTGGCCATGTCGGCCACCCCGATCCCGCGCACCCTGGAACTGACGATGTTCGGCGACCTGGACGTCTCGCGCATCGACGAGAAGCCGCCCGGCCGCACGCCCGTCGCTACCCGCGCCGCGCCGACCCCGCGCATTCCCGAAATCATCGCCCGTCTGAAGGCGGCGGCCGAGGGCGGGGCCCAGGCCTTCTGGATCTGCCCGCTGGTCTCGGAATCCGACAAGATCGACCTGCGCGACGCCGAGCGCCGCTCCGCCAGCTTGCGCGAGGCCATCGGTCCCAGCGTCGGGCTGGTCCACGGCCAGATGAACGCCGCCGACAAGGACGCGGTGATGGCCGACTTCGTGGACGGCAAGGTCAGCGTGCTGGTCGCCACCACCGTGGTCGAGGTCGGGGTCAATGTGCCCAACGCCAGCATCATGGTGATCGAGCACGCCGACCGCTTCGGGCTCGCGCAGCTGCACCAACTGCGCGGGCGCGTGGGCCGAGGGTCGCGCGAGAGTTCCTGCGTGCTGCTCTACGACCCGCCGCTGTCGGAGGTGGCCCAGCAGCGACTCGACATCCTGCGCCGTAGCGACGACGGCTTCGAGATCGCCGAAAAGGACCTGGAGCTGCGCGGCGGCGGCGATCCTCTGGGCCTCAAGCAGAGCGGCTTCCCCGCCTACCGCCTGGCCGACCCGGTGGCCCACCGCGACCTGATCGCCGTGGCCGCCGACGACGCCCGGCTGATCCTGGCCCGCGACCCGGACCTGACCTCGCCGCGCGGCCTGGCGGTGCGGACCCTGCAGGAACTGTTCGACTGGAAATCGGCCTCGCCCCTGAACGACGCGGGGTAGGCCAGCCGACGAAGTCGGCTTGAATGACGCTGGGTAAGGGCTGAAATGCTGGCGACCATGGATGTTCCGGCCGCCCTCTCCGCCTTGGCGCCGCGCCTGTCACCCGGCGCGGCGACGGCGCTCAACGCCCGGCGGTTGTCGGGCGGCGCCAGCCTTGAAACCTGGGCTTTCGACCTCGACGACGGCGCGGCGCTAATCCTGCGTCGGCGCCCGCCGTCGGCGCTGATGAGCGACACCGCCCTGCCCCTGGCCACCGAGGCCGTTCTGCTGGCCGCCGTCCGTCCGCGTGGCGCGCCCGTGCCTGAGGTGGTCCATGTCTGCGCGCCAGAGGACGGCCTCGGCGAGGCCTATCTCATGCGCCGGCTGGAGGGCGAGACCCTGGGCAAGCGCATCGTCCGCGACGAGGCCTTCGCCGGCGTGCGGCCTGGCCTAGCGCGCCGGTGCGGCGAGGTGCTCGCGGCGATCCACGCCACGCCCCTGGAGGGCCTGCCGCCCTTGGCGACCTCCGACGCCGCCAACGAACTTCAGCGCTACGAGGCGGTCTACCGCGAACTTCGCCCGCAACGGCCGATCTTCGAAGCCGCCTTCCGCTGGTTGGAAAGCCGCGCGCCACCGCTCGAGCGGCCGGTGCTGGTCCACGGTGATTTTCGCAACGGTAACCTGATGATCCACCCCGCCAGCGGCCTGGTCGGGGTTCTCGACTGGGAGCTGGCCCACCTCGGCGACCCGGCCGAGGATCTGGGCTGGATCTGCGTCAATTCCTGGCGATTCGGGCAATGGCGGAGGCCGGTCGGCGGGTTCGGTGACTATCAGGACCTGCTCGACGGCCACGCGGCGGCCGGCGGCGGGGCGGTGTCGCTGGAACGTCTGTTGTTCTGGCAGGCCCTGGGCTCGCTGAAATGGGGCGTCATGTGCCTGATGATGTATGCGAGCTTCGCCTCGGGCGCCGATCGCTCGATCGAGCGGGCGATGATCGGCCGCCGCGCAAGCGAGGCCGAAATCGACCTCGTTCTACTGATGAAGCGGCTAGGATGATCACCCACCCCACCGCCGACGAACTGCGCGAGGCCCTGGCCGGGATCGACGAGGCCTCGGCCGGTGATGCGCGCGCGGCGTTCCTGGCGAGGGTCGCCGACAATGCCCGCGCCACGCTTGAGCGCGAAGCAGCCCTCGGCCCGGTGGCGGAGGCGGCGGCGGTGGCGCGGTTGAAAGTCCTGCTGGGCGTGGACGGCGGTTTCGAGGCGCTGAACGCCGAGCTCTGCGCCCGCCTGAGCGACGGCCGGCTATCGCCCCTAGACCCGGCGATGCTCGCCCATCTGCAGGCCAGCGTGATCGACCAGATCGCCATAGACCAGCCGAGCTATTCGGGTCTGATGGCGCTGGCCGAGCCTTGCTAACGCCGGACCATCGTCATGGCTGATCCGACGGGGCGCCCGGAATGCGAACCAGATCCGTGCGCGCCCTCAGCGTCGCTACCCGCGCCAAGGCGTCGGCCTCGACGTCGGCCCAGAACAGGTTGAAGCCGTCGACCTTGCGGCGATCGGTCCAGGACCCGGAATCCCGCAGCGACGTCGATTTCGGCCGACCAGTGTGCAGCAGCCCGTTCTCGCACTGCGCCCAGACCTGGCGCTTGAGCAAGGCGGGTCGCGAGCCCCATTCGAGGCCGGTGGCGTTGGCCGAGCCGAGGTTGAGCCGCGCGGGCTGGCGCACCTCGGTCTGGGCGCCGACCAACGGGTTGACGCACAGCGGTGCGCGGCCTTCGAGATTGATCAGGTCGCCCGCGCTGCTCCAGACCAGGGACCGACCGGTAAACTCCTGGGCCTGCTGGAAATCGCCGTCCACCAGCGACGCCCAGGCCACCACGCACTCAGCCTGGGCCCGATTGGCGCAGGCCGGGACCGCCGCGTCGGGGCCGTATTCATCGGCGGGGACCACCGTCTCGATCAGATAGACCGCCGCCAGCCGAGCCCTCACGGCCGGGTTCGGCGCGATCTCATCGTTCAGCAGGCGCGCCGCCAGGATGCCGCCCTGTTCGACCCCGACCAGCACGATCGGCCGGCCGTTATTGTCGTGTTGCAGGTAGTAGCGGAAGGCTTGGCGCACGTCGTCATAGGCGAAGCGCCGGGCGTCGCGGGCGTCGTCGCGCAGGGTCAGGAAAGTGTAGAGGCTGGCCTGGCGATAGTGCGGCGCGAAGATTCGCCCGACCCGCGCGAACGGCGCGGCGTAGTTGGGCAGCATCACGCGGTTTAGGTAACGGGCGGCCTTGGGCTGGTCGTAGGGCGCGTTCCAGTCGCGGCCGCCGTCATAGGTGGTGGGGTGCACGAAGAACACGTCGGCCGGACCCGCCGTGGCGGCCCGGGAACGCAAAACCCAGGCGGCGGGCTTGGCGTAGTCGGGAGCCGGCGGCGGCTCATAGGTCTGGAACGGCACCTTGGGATCGAGCGTGGTGCGCAGGATGTCGTAGCGCCAATAGAAGGCCGCCGACAGGAACACGGCCAGGAACAGCACGCTCCCCACGAAGATCCAGCGTTTGAAACCCTTGAAGCGCTCGCCCATGGGCCTTGCGATACCACGAAGTCCGGGGGCCGCGCGAGCGGTCGAAAGGCCTAGGCGCCCTCCTGCCCAATGATCGCCACCGAACAAACATTGCTGGCCGGCGCGCCGCCCAGATTGTGGGTCATGCCCAGCACCGGGTCCTTCAACTGTCGCTCGCCGGCCCTGCCCTGAAGCTGCAGATACATCTCGTAGAGCATACGCAGGCCCGAGGCCCCGATGGGGTGGCCAAAACACTTGAGGCCCCCGTCGATCTGGCACGGCAGGCCGCCGTCGGCGTCATAGAAGCCGTCCAGCACGTCGCGCCAGCCCTGGCCCTCCGGCGAGATGAACAGGTCTTCCATCGTCACCAGCTCGGTGATCGAGAAGCAGTCGTGCACCTCCATCATCGAGATCTGCTCGCGCGGCCGCTCGACGCCGGCCTCGCGGTAGGCCTTGCCGGCGGCGATACGAGCCGTGTGGAAGTAGCTGCCGTCCCAGCCATTGTACTGGCTCTCATAGCCGTTGGAGACCGACAGCTGCAGGGCCTTGACCATGGTCAGGTTGCGCTTGCCCATCGCCCGGGCGATCTCCGGCGTGGTGACGATGGCGGCGGCCGCCCCGTCCGACACGCCGCAGCAGTCGAACAGGCCCAGGGGCTCGGCGATCATCGGGGCGTTGAGCACCTGCTCCTCGGTCACGGCCTTGCGCAGGTGCGCCTTCGGATTCTTGACGCCGTTGGCGTGGCTCTTGACCGAGACATGGGCGATGGCCCGCTTGAGGTCTTCGCGCGACACCCCGTGCTTGGCGCGGTAAGCGCTTGCCAGCTGGGCGAAGTTGCCGGGGGCCGAGCCGTTGGGGATGATCTGCGGCGACAGCGTGCCGGGACTGCCGACCGGCAGGCCGCCATAGCCGGTGTCCTTCAGCTTCTCGACGCCCACGGCGATGGCGATGTCGGCCGCCCCCGCCGCCACGGCATAGACCGCGCCGCGAAAGGCCTCCGAGCCCGAGGCGCAGAAGTTCTCCACCCGGGTCACGGCGATATTGGGCAGGCGCAGGGCGATCGAGAGCGGCGTGCCGCCCTTGCCCGTGCCCAACTCGTCGACATGGGTCGAGAACCAGGCCGCGTCCAGCTGACTGGGCTCGATGCCCGCGTCGGCCATGGCCTCGATATAGGCCTCGACCATCAGGTCGTCGGGGCCGGCGTCCCAGCGCTCGCCGAACTTGCTGCAGCCCATCCCCAGGATGGCGACCTTGTCGCGAATGCCCTTGGCCATGTGGTGCTCCTTGAATGTTAGCGAGACTTCTCGTTCGCCAGGATTGGGTGTATTTTCAATCCCATGGTGTTTGCGATCCAGGATAAGACTCTTGAGCTGGCCGAAGAGCTGGCCAAACGGACAGGCATGAGTCTGGACGGTGTGGTGACCCACGCCCTGCGCGCCGAACTTGAACGCACCAAACCGCTGCCACCTCGGCTGAGCCGCGAGGAGATGTTGGCGGCTGTTGCGGAGATCCAGGCGCGCGTTCGCGCGCTGCCGATACTGGACCCGCGCACGCCTGAAGACATGCTGTATGATGAGGACGGACTGCCGAAGTGATCGTGGTCGATACGTCCGCGATCCTGGCGATTTTGTGGGAAGAAACCGAATCGTCTCTTTTCAGGGACCGCATCGCGGGCGCAGAGAGCGCCTTGATCTCCGCCGCGACGCGTCTTCAAGCCCACATCGTCTGTTTGAAGCGCCGAGGTCTCGAGAATGTCGCAGCGTTGGACCTGCTTCTGGCGAGGCTGCAGGTCGTCACGATCCCCTTCGACGAGCACCAATTCTTGCTGGCCCGTCAGGCGTTCAGCCAATATCGACAGGGCCGCTACGGCCTGAACTACGGCGACTGCTTCAGTTACGCCCTGGCCAAATCTCGCGACCTGCCGCTGCTGTTCAAGGGCGAGGACTTCTCCGCCACCGATGTTAAGCGCGCGCTCTGACACCGACCTACTCCGCCGCGATCGCGGTCTGAGCCGCCATCGCCGCCCGGTCCGGCGCGGCCTTCCAGAAGTAGCGAACAAAGCCGCGCTTCTCATCGACGTCCTTGATGCGGAACACCATCTTGACCGGCAGGCCGCTGTCGACCTCGCCCTGCTCGACGTCGGTGATGTCCATCATGATCCGCCCGCCGCCCTCGAACACGATCATGCCGTAGTGGTTGGGCGGGCTCATTGAGAAGGTCAGGAAGTCGGCCGAGTAGCTCAGCACCGAGGCGCGGCGCTCGGCGAAGCGGTATGGCTCCTGGGTGTCGACGGCGGGATTGTTGGGCGCCACCGAGATTCGGGTGCGGGGGAACTGCACAACGCCGGTCTCGCGGCAGCGGCCGCCGACCAGGCCCAGGATCATGTCCTGGTTGCGATAGAGGGTGGTCAGGGCCGTCTTGTTGTCCTTCTCGGCCCTCATGCCCTTGTCCCATTCAATGAGGCCGTTGAAGGTGAGGAATTTCAGGTAGTTCTCCTCAACTCTTCGGTCGAGTAAGGCGCCTGTGACGCCTCGCGCCGGACAGGCGTTCGTCGCGGCGTCGGTCACACGGAACACCAGGGCTTCCGCGCCCTGGCCGAACTGCGCGACCAGGATCACGTCGCCGGCCTTGGCCTCTTCCAGAGCATGGGCCAGCATCAGCGGGCCATGGGCGCAGCCCGCCTCGCCGAGGGTCAGGGCCAGGTTGTCGCGCACAGCTTCGGGGGCAATCCCCACCGTCTTGGCCAGGCTGGCGGCCATGCCCGAGAATGTCGAGGGGAAGCAGAAATGGGTGATGTCTGAAGCCATTAAGCCCGCATCCTCCAGCGCGCCGCGAATGGCCGGCGGGACGAGTTTGACGATGCCTTCGTCGCGAATCCAGCGCTCTTCCCAGCCGTAGTCGAACTCGGCGTCCGCGCCTCGGAAGTGATCGACGAAGTCATCGGTGACGCTGCCGCGTCCCAGGAACTCCGCCGCTCCCGCCTCGGCCGATACTACGAACGCCGTCGCGCCGTCGCCGAAGTCCAACTCCTGGGGTGAAGCGGCGCGGGCTCGACGATGCTCGCCGGTCGCCACCAGGGCGCGTTGGGCCGCCCCGCCCATCACCGCCGCCAGGGCCTGACCGAGCGCGGCAAGCCCGCAGCGCTGCGAGCCGGTGATGTCGGCCGAGCTGATCGACTTTTCCAAGGTCAGGGCGGCGGCGACGATCCCGGCGTTCTGACGGTCGACGAACGGCGCTGTCGTCGAGGCGAAATAGAGCGCGTCGATGGCCGAGCGGTCGTCGCCCGGACCCAGCGCGTCGCGGGCGGCCTCGACCGCCATGGTCAGCGCGTCCTCGTCCCAGTTGGCCATCGCGCGTTCGCCCTTGGCCTTGGCGCGAAGATTCGGCGCGACCCAGGCATTGGCTGTCGTGACCGCCTTGCGGCTGAGACGAAGGCGGGGCGCGTAGACGCCCCAGGCGGCGATGCCGACCATATTCCACTCCCGGATCGACGCCTGTCTTGGCCACTTATCGACGGTTAGCCTACGCTCGCGGAAGGGGGCGGCAAGTGTGACCCGACGTCAGTCAGCGCGCTCCACGATTGGGGCATGCGCATGCGCATGCCCCAGCCGCAGATCTCAGCGGTAGGGATCGTCCGTGTTCAAGAACCCGGCCACATAGTCCTCGACGCCATCCTCGAGCGCGGTCATTGGCGCGTTGTAGCCGGCGGCCCGCAGGCGATCCATCCTGGCCTCGGTGAAGTACTGGTACTTGCCGCGCAGCACCTCGGGCATGTCGACATAGTCGATGTCCGGCGCGCGGCCGACGGCGCGGAAGGTGGCCTCGGCCAGGGCCTTGAACGAGCGGGCCTTGCCAGAACCCAGGTTATAGACGCCGTTGACCTGCGGGCTCTTGGCCAGCCAGGCGACCACGTCGGCCACGTCGCGCACATAGACGAAGTCGCGCAGCTGGCCGCCGTCTTCGTAGTCGGGGTTGTGCGACTTGAAGAGCTTGACGCCTTCGCCGACCGCGACCTTGGGCCAGATCTGGCACACCACCGACTTCATGCCGCCCTTGTGGTCCTCGTTGGGGCCATAGACGTTGAAGAACTTCAGCCCGACCCACTGAGACGGGCGCGCGCCGCGCTCGGCTTCGCGCACGGCGTAGAGGTCGAACAGCGCCTTGGACCAACCATAGGCGTTGAGCGGCCGCAGGGCCTTGAGGCTGTCGCTGTCATCCAGCCCTTCGAAGCCCTGCCGGCCATCGCCATAGGTCGCGGCCGACGAAGCGTAGATGAGCCGGCGCTGGTGGGCGGCGCACCACCGCCAGAGATCCCTCGACAGAGTAAAGTTCGAATGGATGATCTTGTCGGCGTCAGGCTCGGTGGTCGAGGACACCGCGCCCATGTGGACCACCAGCTCGACGTCCTCGCCGCGCAAGGCCAGCCAGTCGAACAGGGCCTCGGGGGCCACGAAATCGGCGATCGGCGACTTGGCGAGGTTGCGCCACTTGTTCTCGGCCGCCTCGCCCAGCCAGTCGCAGACCACCACGTCGAAGGCGGGGTCTTCGCAGAGCTTGGCGACAATGTTGGAGCCGATGAACCCGGCGCCGCCGGTGACGAGGATGACGCGTCTGGACATGGAAGCGTCTTACGCCGCTCGCACCCGCTTCGCCAAGGCGTCGAACTCCAGCAGGTCGGCGACCAAGGCTTCGAACCGGCTCATCGGCACCATGTTGGGGCCGTCGGAGGGGGCATTGTCGGGGTCGGGATGGGTCTCGATGAACACCGTGGCGACGCCGACGGCGACGGCGGCGCGGGCCAGGATCGGCACGAACTCGCGCTGACCGCCCGAGGACGTGCCCTGCCCGCCCGGCTGCTGGACGCTGTGGGTGGCGTCGAACACTACCGGGCAGCCGATTTCCTTCATGATCGGCAACGACCGCATGTCCGAGACCAGGGTGTTGTAGCCGAACGAAGCGCCACGCTCGCAGGCCATGACATTGGGATTGCCGGCGCCAGTGATCTTGGCGATCACGTTCTTCATGTCCCAGGGCGCCAGGAACTGGCCCTTCTTGACGTTGATCGCCCGGCCGGTGGCGGCGGCGGCCAGCAGCAGATCGGTCTGGCGGCACAGGAAGGCCGGGATCTGGATGACGTCAACGGCCTCGGCGACGGCCTCGCAGTGGCTGATCTCGTGGACATCGGTCAGGGTCGGCAGGCCGGTGACCTGGCGGATTTCCTGGAAGATCGGTAGGCTCTCGTGCAACCCGATGCCGCGCTGCGCGCTGGCCGAGGTGCGGTTGGCCTTGTCGTAGCTGGTCTTGTAGATCAGGCCGACGCCCAGGCGGTCGGCGATCTCCTTCAGGGCATGGGCGGTCTCCAGCGCGTGCTGGCGGCTTTCCATCTGACAGGGGCCGGCGATGATCGACAGCCGCTCGGCGTTACCGATCCTGACAGGGGCGCCCTTGCCTGTCTTGATCTCGATGACGGCGTTGGGGGCGACGGCGTGTTGCTGACTCAAGAGGGAACTTCCGGATAAGGGTGTCGTTTCAGGCGCCCAACAGGTGGCCTTTCAAACGGGACGGTGCAAGTGGCGATCGACAGCAGCGAAAGTACGCCCATCCTTGTCTGGCTGCGCCAGGACCTGCGTCTGACGGACAATTCCGCCCTTATCGCGGCGGCCCAAACCGGGCGTGCGGTGATCCCGCTCTATATTCTCGACGAAACCCCCGGCGTCCGCCCGATGGGCGCGGCGTCGCTGTGGTGGCTGGACAGGTCGCTGGCCGCGCTGGCCGCGTCGCTCGAGGCGATCGGCTCGCGGCTGGTGTTGCGCAAGGGCGTCGCAGAGACGATCCTCGCCGACATCATCGCCGAAACCGGCGCGACTTGCGTGCTATGGAACCGCCTGTACGACCCCGCCGCCATCGACCGCGACACGGCCATCAAGGCGCGACTGAAGGACGGCGGCGTCGAATGTGAGAGCTTCAACGCCAGCCTGCTCAACGAGCCGTGGACGGTGAAGAACGGCTCCGGCCTCCCCTACAAGGTCTTTACCCCTTACTGGCGCGCCGCGCGGGGTCAGCTCGGCCCCGTGCACGTCGAACCGGCGCCGAAGACGCTGGCCGCGCCCGACGCGTGGCCCGCGAGCGACGCCCTCGCCGGCTGGAACCTGCACCCCACGAAACCTGACTGGTCAAAGGGCTTCGACCCGTGGACGCCGGGGGAGGCCGGCGCCTTGGAGCGGCTGGACGACTTCCTGTCCGGGTCCGTCGACGGCTATGGCCAGAAGCGCGACTTCCCCGGCGTCGAGGCCGGCTCGCGGCTTTCGCCCCACCTGCACTTTGGAGAGATCGGCCCGCGCCAGGTCTGGGTCGCCGCACGCCAGGCCGCCGAAGCCGGCGACGCCCCGGCCGGCGAGGTCGAGAAGTTCCTCTCGGAGTTGGGTTGGCGCGAGTTCAACGCCTCGATCCTGTTCCACAACCCAACCCTGCCGACAGCAAACTTCCGGCCGGAGTTCGACGGCTTCCCGTGGGCCAAGGACCCGGCCGCCTTCGAGGCCTGGAGCCAGGGGCGCACCGGCTATCCGATCGTCGACGCCGGGATGCGCGAGATGTGGGCCACCGGCTTCATGCACAATCGGGTGCGGATGATCGTTGGCTCCTTCCTGATCAAGCACCTGCTGATCGACTGGCGCGAGGGCGAGGCCTGGTTCTGGGACACGCTCGTCGATGCGGATCTCGCCAACAATGTCGGCAATTGGCAGTGGGTGGCCGGCAGCGGGGCCGACGCCGCGCCCTATTTCCGGATCTTCAACCCGATCGCCCAAGGCCAGAAGTTCGATCCGGCCGGAACCTATGTCCGGCGGTGGGTTCCGGAACTGGCGAACCTTCCTGACGCCCTGCTCCACGAGCCTTGGAAAGCCGCCGCGCAACTAAGCGCCGCCGCGGCTCGTACCTATGCCAAGCCGGTGGTGGGGCATGCGGCGGCGCGCGAGCGGGCGCTGGGGGCCTATCGCAGCCTGAAGGGGGACTAGCGCCCTCGTCGGGCTGCGATTTCTCCCCATTTACACATCGGTTTCGAGTGCTTTAACTTTCTCCCTCAGTTAGGGATGGGACCGTCGATGACCGATATCCTGCCTGCCACCTGGTCGGTCCTGGGCCGCGACCCGGAGCTACGCCGAGCCCCTGCCGCCTTTCGCTCGGCCCTACGCATCGCCGTCGAGAACTGGGCGGTGGGCACGCTGACCTTCATCCTGCCCACGGGCAAGTCACTGCGGATCGTCGGCAAGACGCCCGGACCGGACGCCGTGATCCAGGTTCACGACTACCGCTTCGTCCGCCGGGCCCTGGCCTCTGGCGATATCGGTTTCGCCGAGGGCTACATGGCTGGCGAGTGGGACACGCCAGACCTGTCGACCGTGCTGGAAGCCTTTTCCCTGAACTTCGACAAGCTGACGGCCCTGGTCAGCGGCAACCCCTTGATGCGGGCGGTCAATGGCCTCTACCACCTCTTTCATCGCAACGATCGGCAGGGTTCCAAGAAGAACATCCATGCCCATTACGACCTGGGCAACGCCTTCTATTCACGCTGGCTGGACCCCAGCATGACCTATTCGTCCGCTCTCTACGAAACCCCCGGCCAGTCGCTCGATCAGGCCCAGCGCGCCAAGTACGCGGCCTTGGCCCGGTCGATCGATCTGCGGCCCGGCCAGCACGTGTTGGAGATCGGCTGCGGATGGGGCGGCTTCGCCGAATACGCGTCCAAGGAGGTGGGCGCCCGGGTCACGGGCGTCACGATCTCCCAGGCCCAGCACGACTTCGCCAAGCGGCGCCTATTCGACCAAGGCCTGGCCGACAAGGCCGACATCCGGCTGATCGACTATCGCGACGTCCAGGGGCAGTTTGACAGCGTCGCCTCGATCGAGATGTTCGAAGCGGTCGGCGAGGCCTATTGGCCGACCTATTTCGGCAAGATCCGCGAGGTGCTGAGCCCCGGCGGCCGGGCCGGCCTGCAGATCATCACCATTCGCGACGAACTGTTCGACCACTACCGGGTCCAGACCGACTTCA
The DNA here is from genome assembly GCF_049896345.1 of Caulobacter sp. DWR2-3-1b2. Taxonomy (NCBI): domain Bacteria; kingdom Pseudomonadati; phylum Pseudomonadota; class Alphaproteobacteria; order Caulobacterales; family Caulobacteraceae; genus Caulobacter; species Caulobacter sp. DWR2-3-1b2. The sequence continues at coordinate 252,165 of NZ_JAFCUC010000003.1, forward strand.
TCCAGCGCTATGTCTTCCCCGGCGGCATGCTGCCCAGCGAGCAGCGCCTGCAACAGGAAACCGCCGCCGCGGGCCTGACCTGGACCGGGATCGACCGGTTTGGCCAGAACTACGCCGACACCCTGGCTGAATGGGGCCATCGGTTCGAGGCGGCCTGGGACGAGATCAAGGGCCAGGGCTTCGACGAGCGCTTCCGGCGGTTATGGCGGTTCTATCTCAGCTATTGCGAGGCCGGGTTCCGGACCGAGCGCACCAATGTGATCCAGTTGGGGCTTTCCCGGGCATAGGGTGGCGCGGGCCTAGCAAGTTAGATCGCGCGGTCCGACCTTTGATGGGCGTACACTGACGCAAAGCGTCTCAGAGGTCGGCCCCCAATGAACCTCTATACCATGGTCCTGGATTTCCACGGCGGCACCTACATTACCCAGTTCGACGCCGAGACAGCGGTCGATGCGGTCACCGCCTGGTGCGGCGAACTGCAGGAAGAACAGCTGCTGGGCGAGGTGTCGTCCGATATCGCCGAAGGCATCATGATCGACGCCGTCGGGAACCGTTTGGTCGAGGTCGAGGGCCTGCACAATGTCTGGTGCGCGGCCACGACGGCGGGCGGTCCGCTGGCCTTGCTGAACGTCATCGAGACCCACGTCGGCTAGACACCCATCGCGCCTCGCGTCGCGGCCGCCTTGGCGCGAAACGCCGCCCGCTCGGCTTCGGGCATGCGAGACAGGGTCTTGAGCGGCATCATCATCCGCCCCAGGCCGGCCAGGCGCGCCTCATGTCGATCGAGAAAATCCCAGTATAGCGCGTTGAACGGACAAGCGTTTTCGCCCAAGCGGTCCTTCACGTCATAGCGACAGCCTTTGCAGTAGTCGCTCATCCGATCGATATAGGCGCCGCTGGCCGCATAGGGCTTGGAGCCGACGATGCCGCCGTCGGCGAAGGTGGCCATGCCGCGGGTGTTGGGCATCTCGACCCACTCATAGGCGTCGGCGAACACCACCATGTACCAGTCATCCACGGCGTCTGGATGCACGCCCAGCAGCATGGCCAGATTGCCGGTGACCATCAGCCGCTGGATATGATGGGCGTAGGCATGGTCGCGGGCCGAAGCCACGGCGTCGGCGACGCACGCCATGTCGGTTTCGCCGCTCCAGTAGAACCACGGCAACTTGCCTTCGGCGTCCAGCGCGTTGCGCAGGGCGTATTCGGGCATCTTCAGCCAGTAGACCCCCCGCATGAATTCCCGCCAGCCGAGGATCTGGCGGATGAAGCCCTCGACGGCGTTCAAGGGCGCCTTGCCCGCCCGCCAGGCAGCCTCCGCCCGCCGGCAGATGTCCAGCGGGTCCAGCAAGCCGATGTTCAGGGCCGGCGAGATCAGGCTGTGCCACAGGAACGGCCGTCCCCAACTCATGGCGTCCTGGGCCTCGCCGAACCCGGCCAGCATGTCGGCGATGAAATGGTCGAGGATCGCCTCGGCTTCCTGCGGGTTGGTCGGCCAGTCGAAGGTCTCGACGCGGCCGAAGTGATCCTCGAAGCCCGCCTCGACCGTCGTCATTACATCTCGGGTCACGGCGTTGGGCACGGTGCGCAGGCGCGCGGGCGGCCGCACGCCGGCGGGCAATTTCTTGCGGTTCTCGACGTCGAAGTTCCACTGGCCGCCGGCGGGTTTGTCGCCGTCCATCAGCAGGCCGGTGCGGCGGCGCATCTCGCGGTAGAAATACTCCATCCGCAGTTCCTTGCGCCCCTCGGCCCAGGCGGCGAACTGAGCGCGGGAGCACAGGAAGCGATCATCCTCTCGCGCCTCAACGGGGATCGACAGCGTGTGCGCCAGGGCCAGCAGGTGCTCTTCCAGGGCCCACTTGCCGCAGACGGTGCGGATCACCCGCTCCGCCGGCTCCTCGGCCAGGGCGCGCGTGATCTCACCAGCGATCGAGGCGGTATTGGCCGGGTCATCCAGCCGCACATAGCGAACCCGGACGCCGCGCGCCTCCAGCCGGGCGGCGAACTGGCGCATGGCCGACCAGACCAGGACCAGCTTCTGCTTGTGATGTTTCCAGGCCGTAGCCTCGGCGACGGACTCCGTCATCAGCACGACGTCGTGGGCGGGGTCCAGGTCCGCCAGCGCCGACAGGGTCTCACTCAGTTGGTCGCCCAACACCAGCCGCAGCGCGCCTTGCCGTTTGCTCATGAACCAAACCTTGCCTTCAGGAAAACTGGGCTTGCGTCTGCTCGCCCGCGCACGATCTACCATGCACTCTTGTTTCCGCAGCAGCCCGTCTCAGCCCAGCGCCCCATGACCATCAAGACCAGCGTCCTGGACGCCATCGGCGACACGCCCCTGATCCGTCTCAACCGCGCCAGCGAGGCGACCGGCTGCGAGATCCTCGGCAAGGCCGAATTCATGAATCCCGGCCAGTCGGTCAAGGACCGCGCCGCCCTGGGCATCATCCGCGACGCCGAGGAGAAGGGCCTGCTGAGGCCGGGCGGCCGTATCGTCGAGGGCACGGCGGGCAATACCGGAATCGGCCTGGCCATGGTCGCCTCTGCCCTGGGCTACAAGACCACCATCGTGATCCCGCGCACCCAAAGCCAGGAGAAGAAGGACGCCATTCGCCTGCTCGGCGCGCACCTGGTCGAGGTGGACGCCGTCCCCTATTCCAACCCCGACAACTATGTTCGCTATTCCGGCCGCCTCGCCGAGGAACTAGCCAGGACCGAGCCCAATGGCGTGATCTGGGCCAACCAGTTCGACAATGTCGCCAACCGCCGGGCCCATTGCGAGACTACTGGCCCTGAGATCTTCGAACAGACCGACGGTGCGGTCGACGGCTTCATCTGCGCCATCGGTTCGGGCGGCACCCTGGCCGGCGTCGCCCAGGCCCTGCGAGCCCGCAAGCCGTCGGTGAAGATCGGCCTGGCCGACCCGCATGGCGCCGCGCTCTACAGCTGGTACGCCGACGGCGAACTCAAGTCGGAAGGAACCTCGATCAGCGAAGGCATCGGCCAGGGCCGGATTACCGCCAATCTCGAAGGCCTGGTGGTCGACCACCCCTTCCGGATCAGCGACGAGGAGATGCTGGAGCAGGTGTTCGACCTGGTGCAGCACGAGGGCCTGTGTCTGGGCGGCTCGTCTGGGATCAACGTGGCCGGCGCGATCCGCATGGCCCGCGCCATGGGCCCCGGCCACACCATCGTGACCATCCTCTGCGACCACGGCTCGCGCTACCAAAGCAAGCTGTTCAACCCAGCGTTCCTCGCCGAGAAGGGCCTGCCGACCCCGCCGTGGATGTAGGTCGCGCTTGCTCCCCGTCGCCGATCGCGTGATCTTGCCCACCCTTCGCGTTGGGGCGAGTCAGACCCCGAAAGGCCAAGCCATGACCCAAGACCCCCTTGTCTCGACTGCCTGGCTGCAGGAGCACCTCGACGCGCCGGACGTGCGGATCGTCGATGGGTCCTGGCACATGCCGGCCGCAAAGCGCGACCCTAGGGCCGAATACAAGTCGGTCCACATCCCCGGCGCGGTGTTCTTCGACATCGACGAGATCGCCGACGAGACCTCCGACCTGCCGCACATGCTGCCCTCTCCGATCAAGTTCGCCTCGCGGGTCAAGAAGTTGGGCCTGGGGGATGGCTCGCGGATCGTGGTCTATGACAGCACCGGCATCCTGCCCGCCGCCCGCGTCTGGTGGGAATTCCGGGCCATGGGCCACGAGGACGTCGTGGTGCTGGACGGCGGCCTGCCCAAGTGGATCGCCGAGGGACGGCCGGTGGACGACCACGTGGTCATGCCCCAGGAGCGCCACTTCACCCCGCGCTTCCAGGCTGACCTCGTCCGCTCGATCGAGCAGATCAAGCGCAATATCGAGACCGGCCGCGAACAGGTGGTCGACGCCCGCCCCGTCGGCCGCTTCACCGCCGCCGAGCCCGAGCCCCGCGCAGGCCTGCGCGGCGGCCACATCCCCGGCTCGCGCAACGTGCCGCTGGCGGCGCTTCTGGCGCCCGACGGCACGTTGCTAAGCGCTGAAAGGCTGGCGGCGGTGTTCGCGGCGGCCGGCGTCGATGTCGCCAAGCCCGTGGCCACCACCTGCGGATCTGGCATCACCGCCTCAGTGGTGTCTCTGGCGCTCGCGCGGCTCGGCAAGCCGAGAGCGGCAGTCTATGACGGCTCCTGGACCGAATGGGGCGGGCGCGAGGACGTGCCGGTGGCGACGGGCGAGGCCTGACTTCAAAAATCCTCCCCCTGTGGGGGAGGTGGTTGCGAAGCGACCGGTGGGGGGAGTGTTGGGATCTTCATTGGGCATCTCGCCAGCTGCCGATCACCCCCCTCCGTCGGCTTCGCCGACACCTCCCCCACAGGGGGAGGACCTGCAACACCGAGAACCGCGAGTCCGCGCCATGCCCCTGGATGAAGAAACCCGCCTGGTCCGTACGGGCTCGCCGTCGCGGGACGGGATCAAGCTGGCGCGGACGGTCAATCCGCCGATCCAGCGCGGCTCGACCGTGCTGCTGCCCAACGCCGCCGCGCTGTATGACGACAACCAGCTGACCTACGGCATTACCGGCCTGTCCTCGCCCGCCGCCTTGCAACTGGCCCTGGCCGAACTGGAGGGCTCGCCGGACGTCACGCTCTATCCGTCGGGCCTGGCGGCGATAACCGGCGTCATGCTGGCTTTGCTAAAGTCCGGCGACGAGATCCTGGTGGTCGACAGCGCCTATAAGCCTACCCGCCGGTTCTGCGACCGGGTACTGACCCGCTTCGGCGTAGCGACGACCTATTACGACCCAGCCCTGTCGCCCGACGCCCTGATGACCCTGTGCACGCCGCGCACCCGGATGATCCTGCTGGAAGCCCCCGGCTCGCTCACTTTCGAGATGCAGGACCTACCCGCCATCGCTGCGGCCGCCACGGCGCGCGGCGTGCTGACCCTGATCGACAACACCTGGGCCGCCAGCTTCTACTTCAAGCCCCTGGCCCACGGGGTGACCATCAGCGTGCAGGCCCTGACCAAATATGTGGGCGGCCACTCGGACGTCTTCATGGGCAGCGCCGCCACCGCCGACAACGTCATCGGCAACCAGCTGGGCGACGCCATGTGGGACATCGGCTGGTCGGTGTCGCCCGACGACGCCTATACCGTGCTGCGCGGCCTGCGCACCCTGGCCGTCCGCCTGCCCGCCCACCAGGCCGCTGGCCTGGAGATCGCCCGCTGGCTGCAGGGTCGCCCCGAGGTGGCCCGCGTGCTGCACCCGGCCCTGGAGGACGATCCCGGCCACGCCCTGTGGAAACGCGACTTCACCGGCGCCTGCGGCCTTTTCGGCGTGGTGCTGAAGCCCGCCTCGCAGAAGGCCGTCCACGCCTTCCTCAACGCGCTCGAAATATTCGGCTTGGGTTTCTCGTGGGGCGGCTATGAGAGCCTGGCGATCCACTGCGATCCACAGCTGAAGAACCGGTCGGTTCCCGTGACGCTGGAGGGGCCGCTTTTGCGGCTGCATGTGGGGCTGGAGAGCGTGGCGGATCTGAAGGCGGATTTGGAACGCGGCTTTGCGGCGCTCAACGGCTAAATCGCTCAGCGACGTCGCCGCCGCGAAGGGCTAGACAACCGCCTCGTTCGAAAGGCCCGACCATGTCCCTGCACATCGCCCTGCTGCGCGGCGTCAACGCCGCCGGTGGTCGCCTGATCTCCGCCGACGAACTGACCGGCCTGGTGACGGACCTGGGCTTCACCGATGTGCGCATGGGTCCCAAGCCCAGCGACCTGATCTTCAACAGCGGCGAGCGCACCGGCGCCGAGCTGCAGACCCAGCTGGAGACCGAGCTGTTGACCCGGCTGGGCCTGCGCACCGACGTCTATGTCCGCACGGCCGAGGCCTGGCGGGCCCTGGTCGTCGCCAATCCATTCCCGGACTTCGCGGCGGCCGATCCGGGTTGGCTGATGACCCTGTTCTGCAAGGACACGCCCGACAAGAAGGCCATGGGCGCCCTGCGGGCGGCGATCCGCGGTACGGAACAGGCGCGGGCCGAAAGCCGTCAGATCTACGCCATCTATCCCGACGGCGTGGGCGGCTCGAAACTGACAAATGGCTTAGTCGAGAAAACCCTCGGGACCCGGATCACCGGCCGCACCTGGACCGCCGTCCTGGCCTTGAACGCGATGATCGAAGACCCTCCCGCCGACGAGGCCTGATAAACCGTTTCGCGCGTTCCTATATGCGGAACTTGGCCGTCGAGAGCGAGCCGCCGCGAGGTGGCTGATCGGCTCCGACGCGGCCGGCCTTCGAGACATCGACCCCATGAACTGGCTCTTCGAGCTTTCTGCGGCGTGCGCGCTGCTGGCCTTCGCCTTCCCGCTCGTCTGGAAACTTGTGGTGCCGACGCCGGTGCTGCGTCCGGCGTTGGCGCGCACAAAGGCCCGCCGAGCCGCCGCGCCAGTCGATCAGGACACCGGCGCATGAAGACCTATCCGGGCACACGTCCCTCCGCACCTAAGGGCACGAGCGATCCGCGCTCCACGGGCGGTGATCGTCCGCGGCCGCCCGTCGATCCCGGCGCCCTGCGCGGCACCAAGACCTAGCCGTCTCCATTACATATCGTTTACAATCATAATCGCTGATTGACCCGAACGATTACGTCGGTAATCGTTGCAGGAGCCCAGGAGAGGTTCCATGCGGATCAGTACGGCCGAAAGCCAGATCATGAAGGCGCTGTGGGCGAAAAGCCCACTGACCGCCGAAGACCTTACCGCCACGCTGGCGGGCGAGCAGAACTGGGCCGAGGGCACAGTCAAGGCGCTGCTCAACCGCCTGCTGAAGAAGGACGCCATCGCCGCCGAGAAGGACGGGCGTCGCTTCCTGTATCGGCCGCTGGTGGCCCAGGGCGACTATGTTCACGCCGAGAGTCAGGGCTTGTTGGATCGCCTGTTCGACGGTCGCCTGGCGCCGCTGGTCAGCCACTTCTCGCAGCGTGAACGACTGAGCGACGACGACATCGCCGAACTGCGCCGCATCCTGGAGGCGCACGACGATGGCCGCTGACTTCCTGGCCCTTCTGGTCCACGCCAACCTGGCGATCGGCGCGGCGGTGCTGCTTGTGCTGGTGCTTCGCCGGCCGGTTCGCGGCCTGTTCGGCGCTCGCGCCGCCTACGGTCTCTGGCTGGTCGCGCCGCTGGCGGTCGTGGCGGTGATACTGCCCGCGCGCACCGTGACGATCCCCATTGCGCAGCCCCGGCCCGTCGCCGTCGACGCTGCCGCGCAGCCGTCGGCCATTGCCGCCCAACCAGCCCCCGCTGTCGCGCTCCTCAGGTCCACGCCGCGCATTCAGGACTGGGACCCGCAAGGCCCGCTGGTCATCGCCTGGGCCCTGGTCAGCCTGCTGGCCCTCGGTGTCCAGGCCGCGCGCCAGCGCCGGTTCGTGCGGTCGCTGGGCCGTCTTCGCGGCGAGGCGGACCTGTTCCACGCCGAGCACGTCGGCGTCGGCCCCGCAGTGATCGGCGCCTTCCTGCCCAAGCTCGTTCTACCCGCCGACTTCGCGCTGCGCTTCACGCCGCAGGAGCAGGCCCTGATTCTCGCCCACGAGCGCAACCACCTGGCGGCCGGCGACGCCCAGATCAACGCCCTTACCACCGCGGTCCAGTGCCTGTTCTGGTTCAATCCCCTGGTCCATCTGGGCGCCCAGCGCCTGCGGATCGACCAGGAGATCGCCTGCGACGCCGCCGTCCTGACCCGCTTTCCCATCGCCCGCCGCGCCTATGGCGAGGCGATGCTGAAGACCCAACTGGCGCCCTTCGCGCCGCCGCTCGGCTGCCACTGGCCAGCCGCGGCCAACACCCAACTCAAGGAGAGGTTTGTCATGCTCACCCAGCACCGCCAAGGCCGCGCCACCCGCCTGATCGGCGCCGCCGCCGTCGCCGCCCTGGCCCTGGGCGCGGGCTTCGCCGTCTGGGCCGCCCAGCCCGCCCGCATCGTCCACCAAGACAGCGTCCAGGACGCCCGGGAGGAGACGGCCCACGACAAGGCACGCGACCGCCGCAGCCCGCTGTTCAAGGCCGTGCGCGACGGTGACGCCAGCGAGGCCAAGGCCCTCATCGCGGCCGGCGCCGATGTCGACTTCAAGGCCTCGGGCGACGGCACGCCACTGATCGAAGCCGCGCGCTCGGGACGGGCCGACCTTGTCGAGCTTCTGCTGGCCAGGGGCGCCGACGCCAATCTGGCTTCGCGCGGCGACGGGAATGCGCTGATCGCGGCCGCCTCCGAGGGTCGGCCCGACATCGTCAAGGCGCTGGTCGAGCGCGGGGCCGAGGTGAACGCCTATGTCCCCGGCGACGACACGCCGCTGATCAACGCCATCCGCTCCGGTGACCTGGCGACGGTCCGCTACCTGATCGACAAGGGCGCCGATGTGAACCGCGCGGCTCTCGGCGACGGCAGCCCACTGATCGAAGCTGCCCGCTCCGGACGGCTCGACTTCGTCGAGCTGCTATTGGCCAAAGGCGCCGACGCCGGCAAGGCCGTGCGCGGCGACGGCGACCCATTGATCGCGGCGGCGGGCAGCGGCGACCTGGCCATCGTCAAGACCCTGGTCGAGCACGGCGCGTCGGTGGAGTCCTTCGTGCCCGGCGACGAAACCCCGCTGATCAACGCCGCCCAGTCCGGCGACCTGGCCACGGTGCGCTACCTCGCTGAGAAGGGCGCGGACGTGAACCGCGCCGTGCCCGCCAATCGAGGCCAAACCCGCTCGCCGCTCGGCGAAGCGCTCAAGCACGGTCACAGCGAGATCGTCGACTACCTCAAGGCCAAGGGCGCGCGCGCCTAGAGCATCGCGCGGAAAAGTGGCCACCAGTTTTCCGCAAAAGCGATGCGAAAACAAAAGTCTAGAGCAAGCCGTGCGATTCCTATATCGCGCGGCTTGCTCTAGCCGCGCGCCCTCACCTCCCACGCAACACCGACAGGAAACACGATGGCTTTCATCGACGCCCGAACCTTGCCTGACGCCAGCCGAATCCAGGCCGATCTGCTGATCATCGGGGGCGGCCTGGCCGGGATCACCCTGGCCAAGGAGCTGGCCGGCGCTGCGCTGAAGGTCGCGATCCTGGAAAGCGGCGGCCGCGAGCTGGACATGGAAATCCAGGGCCTCTATGCCGGCTCGGCCATGGTGCGCGCGCCGGACAATCCCGACAAGCCGTTCGACGACTATCCCGCCCAGTCGCGGGCCCGGGTGCTGGGCGGCTCGGGCATGATCTGGGGCGGCAAGTGCGCGCCGCTGGATCCCGCCGACTTCGCGGCCCGGCCGTGGGCGCCGCACAGCGGCTGGCCGGTGACCCGAGAGCAGATGCAAGGCTTTTACGACCGGGCCTGCGACCTGCTGGAGATCCCCCGCTTTGATCGCGACAACACCCTCCTGAAAGACCCAACCCGCACGCCGCTGGCCATCGACGCGGAGGACGGCTTCTTCTCGGCCCCGCGCGCCTTCACCCGCTATTCGGGCGGCAGCGACAAGGCCGCCTTCGACCGTTTTCGAACCGATTTCGCGGATGCCGCCAACATCACGGTCTATCTGCACGCCAATGTCACCAAGATCCGGTTGAACCCGACCGGCGACCAGGTCGAGGGGCTGGACCTGGCCTGCCTTGACGGCAAGCGACACACGGCGAGCGGCAAAACCTATGTTCTGGCGGTCGGTGGCATCGAGAACGTCCGGCTGCTGCTGGCCTCCAATGGGGTCCACAAGGCGGGCGTCGGCAACGCCCACGACCTCGTCGGCCGGTTCTTCCAGGGCCATGTCACCTATTCGGTGGACGGCGACGCCGAGAGCGAAGCCTCGGCCGTCCACGTGTCGCGCGACGCGCCGATGGGCCTGTATCTCAATCCCACCCGCACCAGCCCCCACTGCGTGCTGGCCAGCGGCGCGCCGGCGCAAGAGCGGATGGGAGCCGGTAACTTCACCGTCACGCTCTACGCGGCCGATGAGACCGGGATCGCCCAGGCCGACACCAAGGCGCTCCGCCAGGTCGCCACGACCCTCGACGGCGACACGTCCGGCGGCGGCCAGCTCCTGGGCTGTTTCGCCATGTCCGAGCACTTCCCCAATCCCGACAGCCGCGTGACCCTGGACGCCTCGGCGAAGGACCCACTTGGCATGCCGCGCATCCGACTGGAATGGACCTACGGCAAGACCGACTGGGACAGCCTGGAACGCTCGACCGCCGGGTTCGGCGACGCCTTGGGCGCCGCTGGCCAGGGCCGTTTCTGTTGGCCGATCAAGCGGAGCCAACTGCTGGCGATCTCAAGCGCCTCGCGCCATCACATGGGCACGACTCGGATGAACGCCGATCCGAAGCGGGGCGTGGTCGATCCGGACCTGAAGGTGCACGGAACCGGCAATCTGTACGTGGCCGGCAGCTCGGTTTTCCCAACCTCGGGCATCGCCAATCCCACCCTGACGATCCTGGCCCTGGTGATGCGCCTGGCCGATCATCTGAAACAAGAGCTCGGAGCCGACCGATGACCGCCCTCGCCCGCCGCGACCTGCTGGCCGCCCTGTTCGTCGTCACGGCCAGCGCCGGCCTGCCATCGCTGGCCGCCGCCGTCCCGAGCAACCCCAAGGCGCGATTGTTCGGCGATCTGGACCTGACCGCCGCCGCGCGGGTGGGAGAGGCCTGGCTGGCCGGCCGCGCGCCGACCACGGTCACGGCCCTGGCCGCGCGGCTGTTTCCTCGGGGCCGCGAGCCCGAGGCCTTGTCCGCCCTGCGCCGCGCCGTGGCCGACGACTTCCGGCGCGGCGCGGTATTTGTGGATCGCGGCTGGCGGCTGTCCGACACCGAAGGCGCGCTGTTTGGCCTGTTGGCTCTCGAGGCGCGTTAGGCGTCAGCGCTTCTTGGTCAGGTCCAGAGCCGCCAGATCTCGCGCCGTCGCGGCCATGGCGTCGTCACCGATGCCGCCACCCATCTTGGGCTGCAGTTCCTTGAGGGACAGGGTCTTGAAGCTGTCGTACAGCGGGTGGTCGGTCAGGCCGGGCACATCCTTGTCCAGCACGGCCTTGCCCGCAGGATCGGCGACGATCACCGCGATCGGCGTGTCGAGGGTCAGGAACGCCTTGGTGGCCATTTGCCCGGCAACTGGCGTGGTCGGCGCGGGTTGCTGGGCCAGGGCCGATCCCGAAAAGGCCGCGATCGTCGCCATCATCGCCACAGCACCGCAGATCGAGGTACGCATCAGTCTTGGTCCTTCCTAAACGAGGTTCAGGACGGCAATCCGCTTCGCGGCCATGGGGTTCAACCCCAAACCTTGGCGGCGAGGTCAGGAATGGCGCCGACGCCGCCTCTTCTCGCAATCCGCTGCAAGTCTGCGCACCACGCGGTCAGTCGCCAACCTCGGCGCTAGCCGTCAATGGCCCCGGCGAGGCCGGCGTCAACGCCTTTGTCGAGCGCTCGGAACGATAAGACTTCAAGGTCGCCTTGGCGCGGCGCGCCGTGGAAAACAGATCAGTGAACCACCGGTACCGCTACCTTTTTATCTCATGACGGCTGGTCACGATGGCCAGTTCTTGCCACTCTCATGCTGCGGGACGCGGTCTTGCCCGCCAAGACAGTTGTCACGCCAAGTGACGATAATGACCCTGGGGCGGAAACATGATGTCATTCACGAGCGTGGTGTGGCTATGCGGCCTGGTCGCCTTGACCGCCGTCGCCAGCCCCGTCCTGGCCAAGCCAGAACCCATCGAGATCGCCCTCACCTTCGACGACCTGCCTGCTCACAGCGCCCTGCCCCCCGGCCAGACGCGGGTCGGGATCGCCGAGCAAATCCTGGCCGCCCTGCATGAGGCCGGCGCCCCGTCGGTCTATGGTTTCGTCAATGCGGTGCAGGAAGAGCGTGAACCCGAGTCCGCCGCCGTGCTAGGCCTCTGGCGCGCAGCGGGCCACCCGCTGGGCAATCACACCTGGTCGCACATGGCGCTGAGCAAGAACAGCCTGGCCAACTGGCAGGCCGACCTGATCCGCAACGAGCCGGTGCTGGAGAAGCAGATGGCCGGCGCCGACTGGCGCTGGTTGCGCTTTCCGTTCCTCGACGAGGGCGACACGCCCGAAAAGCGCGACGCCGCCCGCCAGTTCCTGGACCAGCACCATTACCGCATCGCCAGCGTGACCATGAGCTTCGACGACTGGGCTTGGAACGAGCCCTATGCCCGTTGTGTCGCCAAGGGCGATACGGCGGCGATCACCGCGCTGGAGACCAGCTATCTCCAGGCCGCCAAGGACAGCTTCAACTATTCCCGCGCCATGGCCCACAGCCTGTACGGCAAGGACATTCCCTATGTGCTGCTGATGCATGAGGGGGCGCTCGACGCCCGTCTGCTGCCGCGTCTGCTGGCCTTCTATCAGAGCCAGGGAGCCCGCCTCGTCACCTTGGACACGGCAGAGCGCCATCCGTTCTACGCCGCCGACTTCAGTTCCGCTCCGACAACGGCGTCGGTCACCTTGGAGAACGCCATGGTCGCGCGAGGTCTCCGCGTGCCGATCAAGACCTGGGATGTCCAGGCGCTCTCGACGGTATGCGGTTAGAGCATTTCCCAACCTGACTGCGTCAGGCCGTGAGCTCTAATCTTCTGTTTTGACGCATTTTTCTTCACGCGTACCGGAACCACTTCGCTCGAAAAATGCTCTAGCTCAAGTCTTCCCCCTGTGGGCGAGGACCTTCGGGAGCGGGCTAGCCGAAGGCGCGCTTCAGGAACGCCCGGATGTTCAGCGCCAGACGGGGCGACAGCGGACCCAGCACGCCCTTGCGGTCCTCCGGAAGATGGGCGGCGGGATCGCCGTTCACCTCGAACAGGTAGTGGTCGAAGATCGCCCGCCAGGCGGCGCGTTGCGGAGCCGGCAAGTGACGAACCGCCAGCAGGCCGTGGACCAACACCTTGAACGGCGACCCGGCCTCGGGCGGCAGGTCGCGCCACCAATAGTTCACCAGCACGTTCAGCGAGTCCAGCGAGCGCACGTGGTGCCACCACAGGGTCGGGATGTAGATCGCGTCGCCCGGGCCCAGTTCAGCGCTCAGGCCATGCTCGACGGCTTGGGCGAACCTGGGATAGCGCGCGTGATCGGGCTCATCCAGCGACACCATGCTGATCGGCTGACCCGCCAGGGTGAAGTCAAGCGGCCCGACATAGAGATTGGCCGTCTGCTCGGGTGGAAACAGCGTGAAGCGTCGCCGGCCCGCCACCACGACGGCGATATTGTCGGCCATGTCGTAATGGGTCTGGGCGGTGACCGCGTTGCCGAACCAGATGCGGGGGTCGACGGGGATGTCCAGCAAGAGGTTGCGGTTGGCCTCGGCGAACCCCGGCAACACCTTGGGCGTCGGCGCTGAGCCCACATAGACCGACGGCGGATCGACCTGATCGCCCAGGGCGAGGAGGTCGTCGAGGATCGCCGAGATCGCGCCGGGCCGGCGCTCGAAATTCACCGACCGCTCGGCGTCCTGGTAGAAGAACCGCCCCTTGATGTCCGGCGCGCCAACGAAGGCCTCGACGGGCGCGCCCTGGTCCAGGCCTTTCAGGTAGTCGGCGGCGGCCCTCGCCCCTGCCCGTCCCGCCGCCACCGCCGGCCAGTCGGCTGCGAAGCCGCGCAGCACCACCGGACGGTAGGCCGGTACGATCTCCTCGCGCAGGATCTGGCGCGTGACATCGTGGCGCTCGTCAAGGGGCTGGAACGACAGGGTCATGGCGGGAAGCTTACCGGGAATGGGTGTCAACGGCAGGCTCTAGATAACGCGCCGCGATGATCGGTCGGAACGCGAGGCTCAGGTCCGCTCCGGCGCGGCCCGGAAGGCGGCCGCCACGGCCTGGCGCAACGGCTTGGGTCGGTAGGCGTCGTCATAGAGCGTCGCCCGCTTGGCCAGGCCGTCCTTGCGGGGGGTGAAGGTCTGCAGCCAGGAATACTTGTCGACCATGCCCCAGGCCAGCACCGCTTTGGTCTGACGATAGTCCAGCATCAGGTCCAGATAGCCCTTGGCGACGGCGGCTTCGGAGGCGTCGCGCGCAGCGACGCCGGGGGGCAGATCGTGATCGTTGACGTCGAACTCGGTGATCAGCAGGTCGTAGCCCATGCCGGTCACCTCATCGATGAAGGCGCGCCAAGCCTTCTCCTGGGGCCGCCCCAGGCTACCAGGCGCGGCCGGATCTTCGGTGCCGAGGTGGCTCTGGACCCCGAGGGCGTCGACCGGCGCGCCGCGCTTGCGGAAGCCTTCCAGAAGCTTCAGCACGCCGGCGCGGTGGGCCTCGTTGCCGGCTTCCCAGCCCATATAGTCGTTATAGACCAACTGAGCCTTGGGCGCCGCCGCGCGGGCGGCATGGAAGGCGACGTCCAGCGTCTGCGCCTGGCCCATGGCGTCGGAGAACACTGTGTGGCGGACCGAACCGTCCTTGGGATCGACCGTCTCATTGACCACGTCCCAGGACCGAATCTGCGGATAGTGCGCCACGACCTTGGTGATGTGGTCGACCAGCATGGCCTCGGCGTTGGCGGCGGCCGCCGGACCCTTGCCGAAGTCGTGGGCTTTCAGCCAGGCAGGGAACCACTGGGGGTGATGCCACAGCAGGGTGTGGCCGCGCAGGGCGATGTCGTTCTGCTGGGCGAAGGCGGCGATGCGGTCGGCGCGTTCGAAGGCGAAGGTCTCGGCGTCGGGCCGCAGCACGTACCACTTCAGTTCGTTTTCCGGCACGAGCACGCCGCACTCGTTGATCAGCACCTGGCGATAGCGAGCGTCCTCGAACGAACCGGTCAGCGAGCCGGTCGGACCGGCGCCGACGGCGCTGCCGAACTGCACCCCCTTGGCCTTGGCCAGCTTGGCCAGCGACGGCGTTTGCGCCGCCTGAGCCGAACCGCCGCCCAGGACTGCCGCGCCTGCGAGGCCGAGAGCCAGAGCCTGGCGTCGGGAAAGGATGGAAGAAGAGGTCATCACGCAGCCTTCAACGAAAGCGCCGCGCCCCGTGGGACAGGGCGCGGCGAAGTCCTAGGAACCGAATGTCTCCGCCCCACCGGGCCGGAGCCGAGGCCGCGGACGTCCGACCGAGGGGCAGGCCCCGGCCGGACGCCATCGACCTTAGAAGCTGGCGCGCACCACGAAGGTGTAGCGCCGGTCGTTCATGAACCAAGACCGTCCAGCCTTGAGCAGTTGGTTGTTCAGGACCTGCGTGGTCTTGGTGACCTCGTTGGTCAGGTTCACGCCCTGCACGCCGATCTTCACCTTGGGATTGACGGTGTAGAACAGCGACCCATCCAACTGGCCGGTGGCCTCATTCATGATCGGGGCATAGGGCACGATCACGTCGCGGACGGTCAGCAGGAAGTCCGAACGCCAGTTGTAGGCCAGGCGAGCCGAGATCGGACCCTTCTCGTAGATGCCCGCGAAGTTGACGTTGTGCTTGGACAGACCTTGCAGCGGCAGCAGGCTGGTGTCGACGGTCGAGACCCGGCCGGCGGCCACGTCGGGGTCGGTCGCCGACAGCGTGCTTTGCGGCACGCCCTTGCTGTCGATGTAGGTGTAGTTGGCGTTGATGCCGAACCCGTCGAACGGCTTGGGCAGGAAGTCGTAGAACTGCTGATAGCCGATCTCGAAGCCCTTGACCTTGGCCGTCTGGTCCGAGTTGCCCGGCGTGGTGATGGCCACGTCGAAGGTAGCGCCGTTGTTGGTGAACGGAATACGCGCAGTCGAGTTCGTCGCGACGTCCTTCAGTTCCTTGTAGAAGGCCGCGAAGGTTAGCGAGCCGACCGGCGCGAAATACCATTCCACCGCACCGTCCAAATTGAACGACTTCGTCGGCTTAAGATAGGGATTGCCGACCGTCAGGTTGCCGCTGACGCTGGTGGCGGTCAGCGGAGGACCGGCGATCCCCGTGTCAGAGAGGTCCAGACCCACATTGTAGTAGTTGCGGGTCAAACCGATGTCCGGCGGCGTGATGGTCTTCGAGGCGGCGAAGCGTAGTTGCACCTTGTTGGGCAGAGCAACCTTCACGTTTACGCTGGGCAGCCAATGTTCGAAGGTGGCACGCGCGACGGTCGGGGTGGTGGCGCCGTTCGAGAAAAGACGTGTCGCGGCCCGGGTGGTCGCGGGCAGTGAACAGAAGTCTGTCGGTGCGAACGCAGGCTTCGGATTAGGCTGAGCGTTGTATCGGGCGAGAGAGTCCAGGCAGGACTGGTCGCTCGGCGGGTTTGAGGCCGGGAAGGACAGGAAGCCGGAAGCCTCGCGCTTCGTCTTGGTATAGCGCAGGCCGATATTGCCGCTGACACCGATGTCGCCGTCGAATTCATGCCTGAAGCGCAGCATGCCGTAAGCGGATTGGGTCTTTTCATTGATCGGGTTGATTTCACCCGGCAAGAACGGCGTACCGGCGACCACGCCGCAGCGTTGAGCGAGCGGAACCCAGTTCTGCGGGCAGCCATTGCCGCCGTTACGGGCCCGCCACTCGTCACCGACGCTCAGGGCGAAGGCCGTCATGGCGGCATAGTCCTTGGCCGAGTTGCCGTTGTAGAACGGCCGGGCCTGGAGACCAGTCGGAACCGGCACCTGACCGCGCATGAAGTCGGTGAAAGGGTAGAGCGTGGTCTGGGCCGCGCTGGTCGAACCGCCGGGCGTTGTCGGCGAGCCGTTGATCTGATCATCGAACCAGACCGGGCCGCCGCCGCCCCAGATTTCGCTCAGCACACCCCAGTTATAGGTCGAGAAACGGGTTGTTTGATCGCGCTCGGCCCAGCGAACGCCGACCCGGGCCGATTCTAGCCAACTGTTCTCCGCGAAGCGATAATCGACGTCGATCTTTGCGGCGTCTTCTTTTCCTTCGCTTTGTTCGATGTGGTCCATCGCCGAGCGCCAGAAGCTGTTGTGCGGGCTTTGGAAGTTGTCATTCGGTGCGTTGAAGTAGGTCGAGCAGGTGCCGCTGGGCGGCGAGCAGGGCGGGATGCTAGCCCCGCTGGCCGGTGGGATGAAAGTGAACTCCGGAAGATCCGAGCCATTCAGCTTCAGGTTCAGGTTCTGGAAGCTTGAGCCCCAAATGCCCACGTCGAGATTATCGACCGTGGAGTCGACGTGTTGGTAGTCGAAGGCTACGCCGAGGCGATCGTTCGGCGTCCACTTGAAGTTAAAGCCGTAGTCAGACGTCAGATAGGTCTGCTCGACATTGCGATTGACGTTGTTGCTTTGCAGACCAAAGCTCGGCACGCGAGGATCGGCGCTGAACTGGTCATCACGCCAACCTTGCGGACCGGTGATGACGCCATTGGTGAAGACGCCGTTGCTGTCGACACCGAAGGTGGTGCCGTCGATCGGACGCGAGTCACCGTTCGAGGTCACGTTGTCGGTGGCGATTTCGATTGCGTGCTCGGTCCAGGACTGGGTCGATTCCGAGCGCAGGTACTGAAAGGTGGCCAACATGGTGTCGTCGTTGCTGCGCCACTGGCCGGCCGCAGCATAGCCCGTGCGCTCACGCTTGGTCTCGGTGCTGCGGAACGCCGCGCCGCGCGGGAACCACACGCCCTTGCCGCCACCGGGGCAGGTCGCGGCTTGCGGATTGGCGGTCTGGGCGCTGGTGAAGCCGGTGCGGCAACCGAAGTTCGACACCTGCGTGCCGTCCGAGCGGGTGGAGAGCTTGGAGTCGACGGCGCTCAGCAGCAGGCCGAACGTGCCGGCCTCGGTGTCCCACTGGTCGCTGTACAGCGCCGAGAAGGTCGGAGCCCACTTCTTGACGAAGTCGCCGTAGCTCTCTTCCGCCGAAACCGAGAGCAGGCGCTTGCTGCTGTCGAACGGCAGGCGGGTGCGCAGGTTGACCGTGCCGGAGATGCCGCCCTCGATCATGTCGGCAGACGGGCTCTTGAAGACGTCGACGCCGCCCATCAGTTCGGAAGGCACGTCGGCAAAGCTCAGGGCGCGGCCGTTATTGGCCGAGAAGGTGTCGCGACCGTTCAGCTCCGAACGCACGAAGTTCAGGCCGCGCACGACGACGCCGCTGCCTTCGGCCGAGAAGTGGTCGGGATCAACGCCGGCGGCGAAGCGGCTGATGGCCACGCCCGGGATCCGCTGCAGCGCCTCGGTGACCGACCGGTCCGGCAGAGCCCCGATGTCTTCGGAGGTAATCGAGTCGCCGATGATCTCCGAGCTTTGCTTGAGCTGCTGCGAGCTCTGCAGGCTCTTGCGAATGCTGGTGACGACGACTTCATCGACGATCTGCGCGTCGCTCGCGGGCTTGGCCTGGGTCTGGGTCTGGGCCAGTGCTGGCGCGCCGATCAGCATCGCGCTCAGCGCGATGGCCGATACGCCGTATTTCAGAGCAAGAATTTTCTGATTTTGGTCGCGCGTGGTCGCGCTATGGATCAAGTGCATATTTCGCCTCCCCATTTATCGTTTAGGTCGCGCGTTACCGCTACCACTGGCCATATGAATCGACCTTGAGGTCAGACCATATTGCAATGGTTTCCGCCGTCAAGGTACCGCTACCTTATCCGTGCAGAAAAAAACGGTGCGCTCCCAATCTTTTGATTTGTCGTAACAATTGCCGTGGCTTCCAACGTCTTGCATTGGTAAGCCATCTAAGCGATGAGCCCTTCAGATAGCGCTGTCAAACAGGTTCGGGCGCGACACTGTGGCGCATGGCCTGGCAGCGGTTTTATTTTAGACAGCGTTGTCAATTTGCATCATTAGGCCGATCGCACCCAGAGGCGACGGTGGTCAGGGGGAAACGGGATGACGCAACAGGCAGTCCGAACCATCGTCATCGTGGGCGGCGGCACGGCCGGCTGGATGACCGCTGCCGGCCTGGCGGCCAAGCTGAACGGCTTGCCCATCACCATCCGTCTGGTCGAATCCGCCGAGATCGGCACGGTCGGCGTCGGCGAGGCGACGGTCCCCCACATTCGCCACTTCAACACGGCCCTGGGCCTCGACGAAGCCGACTTCATGCGCAAGACCCAGGCGACCTACAAGCTGGGCATCGAGTTTCGCGATTGGGCGCGAGTCGGCGACAGCTACATCCACCCGTTCGGGGCCTACGGCGCGGCGATCGGCGGCGTGGGTTTCCACCATCACTGGCTACGCGCGGCGCAGGGCGGCGACCCGACGCCGATCGAGGCCTACAGCCTGCCGATCATGGCCGCGCGCCAGGGCAAGTTCGCCCCGCCCTCCTCCGACCTGCGCTCCGTGGCTTCAACCTACAACTACGCCTACCAGTTCGACGCCGGGCTCTACGCCGCCTATCTGCGAACCTATGCCGAGGCGCGCGGCGTGGTCCGCACCGAGGGTAAGGTGGCAGACGTCGTCCTGCGCGGCGAGGACGGCTTCATCGAAGCGATCGTCATGGACAGCGGCGAGCGGATCGAAGGCGATCTGTTCATCGACTGCTCTGGCTTTCGGGGACTGTTGATCGAGCAGGCGCTGAAGACGGGTTACGACGACTGGAGCCAGTGGCTGCCCTGCAACCGCGCCGCCGCCGTGCCGTGCGACACTGTCGAGCCTTCGATCCCCTATACCCGCGCCACGGCCGACACCGCCGGCTGGCGCTGGCGCATCCCGCTGCAGCACCGGGTCGGCAACGGCTATGTCTATTGCAGCGACTATATCAGTGACGACGCCGCCGCCGCCAAGCTGCTGGCCGGTCTTGAGGGACAGGCCCAGGCCGAGCCGCGCTTCCTGCGGTTCGTGACCGGCCGGCGCAAGAAACATTGGAGCCGCAATTGCGTGGCCATCGGCTTGGCCAGCGGCTTTCTCGAACCGTTGGAAAGCACCAGCATCCACCTGATCCAGGTGGCGGTCACCACCCTGCTGGAGCTTTTCCCCGACCGGTCCTGCGACCAGGCCGACCAGAACGAGTACAATCGGGTCATGGAGCTGGAGTTCGAGCGGATCCGCGATTTCCTGGTGCTGCACTATCATGCCACCAACCGCACCGACGCGCCGTTCTGGAACGACCGCCGGACCATGAAGATCCCCGATAGCCTGGCCTACAAGATGGACCTGTTCCGCGACCGGGGCGTGGTGGTGAAGTACAAGGACGGCTTCTTCCTCGAGCCCAGCTGGCTGGCGGTCTATCTGGGCCAGAACGTCGTCCCCAGCGGCTATGACCCGGTCAGCGACAAGATCCCCGACGGCGCCCTGGCTCAGCGCCTCGCGGCGATGCGGGAGTCGATCGCTGGCGCCACAGCGGCCATGCCGACCCACGCCGACTGGATCGCGCGGTTTTGCGCGGCCTCGGGCGTCGCCGCATGAGGGGCGCCCCCTTGAGCCGCGTCGTCATCCTCGGCGGCGGCGTCGCCGGTTGGATGACCGCCTGCGCCCTCGCCCGCGCCCTGCCCGCCGGCTGCGACATCCGCGTGATCGAAACCGCCGACAGCGCCCCGCGGGGGGCTCTGTCGACCCTGCCTGCCCTGCGCACCTTCCACGGCCTGCTTGGCCTTGAGGAAGGGGCCCTGATGCGCGCCGCCCACGGTACGTTCAAGCTGGGATCGCGGTTCAGCGGCTGGGCCTCGGGCGATCACATCGAAGGCTTCAGCGACGTCGGCGTCGGCCTGGAGGGCGTGGCCTTCCATCATCACTGGTTGCGGGCTCGGGCGAGCCAGGACGTCGGGCCGTTCGAAGCCTACAGCCTGGCGGCCGTGGCCGCGCGGATAGGGCGCTTCACAAGGCCCAGTGAGGACGCGCGGTCGGTGCTGTCGACCCTGTCGTACGGCCTGCATCTCGACGCCGCCGGCTATGCGGCCGTTCTCAGAGCGGCGGGGCCGGGCGTCGCGCGCGGGTCTGGCGAGGTCGCGGCCGTCGCCCTGTCGGCCGAGGGCGGCGTCGAGGCCATAGAGCTGGTCAGCGGCGAGCGCGTCGAGGCCGACCTGTTCATCGACACCACCGCCGACGGCCGGCTGATCGGCGGGGCCTTGGGCGTGGCGTGGCGAGACGCCACGGCCTGGTTGCCTTGCGACCGCCTGGCGACGCGCGAGATCGCACTCCGCCCCAATCCGTCGCCCCTGACCGAGGTGGAGGCGATCGCCGAGGGCTGGCTGCGCCGGGTCCCGTTGCGCGACCGTGACGCCGTCGCCCTGGCCTATCGCTCGGACCTGACGTCCGACGACGAGGCGGTCGAGATCCTGGGCGGCGAGGACCATGTCGAGCCGCTGCGCAATGGTCGCCGCGAGCAGGTCTGGCGCGCCAACTGCGTGGCCATCGGTCCGGCGGCCGGCCAGATCGAGCCCTTGAACGGCTCCGACGCTCACCTGATCCAGAGCGGCGTATCGCGGCTGCTGGGCTTGCTTCCCGGTCGCGACGGCGATCCGCAGGCCGCCGCCGAATATAATCGCCTGATGGCCGAGGAGATGGATCGCGCCCTGGACATGGCCGTGATGCGCTACGCACTCAGCCACCGCGAGGATCCCCTATGGACCATGGCGCGCCGCGCCTCGCCCTCCCAGCCCCTGGCCTACAAGCTGGCGCAGTTCGAGAGCCGCGGTCGTGTGGTGCTCTATGACGAAGAGACCTTCATGGAAGGAAGCTGGACCGAGGCGCTGATCGGCCACGGGCTGCTGCCGCGCCGCCACGACCCGCTGGCCGAGCGACTGCCGCCCGCGCGCGCGGGCGAGGCGCTGGCCAGGCTGCGCGCCCTGATCCGCCAGACCGCCGAGTCCCTGCCCTCCCACGCCGACGCGCTGAAGGCTCACGCATGACGAACGCGCCCATCCGGAAAGTCCTGATCGTCGGCGGGGGCACGGCCGGTTGGATGACGGCCGCCGCCCTGTCCAAGGTCCTGGGCCGCCAGGTCGAGGTGACGCTGGTCGAGTCCGAGCAGATCGGCACGGTCGGGGTCGGGGAGGCCACGATCCCGCCGATCCTCACCTTCAACGCCATGCTTGGGATCGACGAGCGCGACTTCATGCGGGCCACCAAAGCCACGTTCAAGCTGGGGATTGAGTTCCGAGGCTGGACCGACCCCGGCGATCGCTACATCCACCCGTTCGGGACCTTCGGCCTGGATATCGAGGCGATCAAGTTTCACCAGATCTGGCTGAAGTTCCGCGATCAGGTCGGGCCGATCGAGACCTTCAACCTGGCCGCCGTCGCCGCCCTGACCGGTCGCATGGCTTTGCCCGACCCCGACCCGGCCAAGGTGCTGTCGAGCCTGAAATACGCCTTCCACTTCGACGCTGGCCTCTATGCCAGATACCTGCGGCGCTTCTCCGAGGCGCGCGGCGCGACCCGTGTCGAGGGCAAGGTCGCCGATGTCACCCTGCGCGGCGAGGACGGGTTCATTCAGTCCGTCACGCTCGACGACGGCCGCGTGCTGGAGGCAGACCTGTTCATTGACTGCACTGGCTTTCGCGCCCTGCTGATCGGCGAGGCCCTGGGCGGGACCTATCACGACTGGAGCCACTGGCTGCCCAACGACCGGGCCGTGGCCCTGCCCTGCGCAACCGGCGGCGACGGCATGACGCCCTATACCCGCGCCACAGCCCAGAAGGCCGGCTGGACTTGGCGCATCCCGCTGCAGCACCGCACGGGCAACGGCTACGTCTATTCCAGCGCCCATATTGGCGACGACGAGGCCCTGGCGACCCTGATGGCCGGCCTCGACGGCCCGGCCCAGGCCGAGCCGAACTTTCTACGCTTCACCGCAGGACGTCGCGATCGGGCGTGGATCAAGAACTGCGTGGCCATCGGCCTGTCGTCTGGTTTCCTGGAGCCGCTGGAAAGCACCAGCATCCACCTGATCCAGGCGGGGATCACCAAGCTGCTGTCCCTGTTCCCCGACCAGAGCTTCAATCCGCTGGAGATCGATCAGTACAACCGCCTGACCGCCCAGCAGGTGGACCTCGTCCGCGACTTCATCATCCTGCACTACAAGGCCACCGCCCGCGCCGACACGCCCTATTGGGATTATGTCCGGACGATGGAGATACCCGAGAGCCTGCAGCGCAAGATCGACCTGTTCGCCGGTCGAGGACGGCTGTTCCAGTCCGACTACGACCTGTTCGCCGAGCCCAGTTGGATCGCCGTGCTGTTGGGTCAGGGGATCGTCCCGCGCCAGTATGACGCGCTGGTCGATAGCCTGCCCGAGGGGGACATCGTCCAGCGCCTCAAGCGGATGTCGGCCCTGATCGCCCAGACGGCCGCCGCCCTGCCCTCTCACCAAGCCTTCACCGCCCGCTACTGCGCCGCCGACGCCGCGCCCGCCAACGCCACGTCTGGGGTTCCCGCATGACCGACCACCGCCTGCGCAAGATTGTCATCGTTGGGGGCGGCACCGCCGGCTGGATGACCGCCGCCGCCCTGGGACGTTTTCTCAAGGACGGCCACACAAGCGTGACCCTGGTCGAGTCCGAGGAGATCGGCACGGTGGGGGTCGGCGAATCGACCATCCCGCAGATCAACATCTTTAATCGCATGCTGGGCCTGGACGAAAACGAGTTCGTCCGTCGCACCAAGGCGACCTTCAAGCTGGCCATCGAGTTCGTCGACTGGAAGTCGATCGGCCACAGCTACTATCACCCGTTCGGCCCCTATGGCGTCGATATGGAGGGGGTGTCGTTCCACGCCTACTGGCTTCGGCTGAAGGCCTTGGGGGAAGCCGGCGAGCTCACCGAATATTCGCTGCAAGCCTTGGCGGCGGACCAGGGCAAGTTCATGCGGGCCAACGGCCAGCCCAACTCGCCGCTGGGCTCGATCGCTCACGCCTATCACATCGACGCTGGCCTCTACGCCCGGTTCCTGCGGGGATACGCCGAGGAGCGCGGCGTCCGGCGCCAGGAAGGCAAGATCGTCGAGGTTCACCAGCGGGCGGCCGACGGCTTCGTCGAAGCCGTGACCCTGCAGAGCGGTGAGCGGATCAAGGGCGACCTGTTCATCGACTGTTCGGGGTTCCGCGGGCTGTTGATCGAGGAGACCTTGAAGACAGGCTACGAGGACTGGTCAAACTGGCTGCTCAACGACCGCGCAGTGGCCGTGCCCTGCGAACTGGGTGGCTCGCTCGCCCCGGTGACGCGCGCCACCGCACGGCCAGCCGGCTGGCAGTGGCGCATCCCGCTGCAGCATCGGCTGGGCAACGGCTATGCCTATTCCAGCCAGCATATCAGCGAAGACGAGGCGACCGCCTATCTGTTGGCCAACCTGGACGGGGCGCCGCTGCGCGATCCCTTTACCCTGAAGTTCAAGGCGGGCCGCCGGCTGAAGAGTTGGAACAAGAACGTCGTCGCAATCGGCCTGTCGGGCGGCTTCATGGAGCCTCTGGAAAGCCAGAGCATCCATCTGATCCAGGTCGGCATCTCGCGCCTTCTGGCCATGTTCCCCGACGAGCGTTTCGAGCAGCCCGACATCGACCGCTACAACCGCGTCATGCAGTTCGAATATGAGAAAATCCGTGACTTTCTCATCCTGCACTTCAACGCCACCCAGCGCAGCGACACGCCGTACTGGGACTATCTGCGGACCATGCCCATTCCCGATTACCTGGCCGACAAGATCGCGGTGTTCAAGAGCTACGGCCGGGTGTTCCGCGAGAACGAGGAACTGTTCAACGACACCAGTTGGTTCGCGGTGATGATTGGCCAGGGCCTGGAGCCGCGCGGTCACGATCCGATGGCCGACATCCTGTCCGACGACGACCTGCGGGCGCGGATGAGCGACATCCGATCGGTGATCGCCAAGTCGGCCGAGGTGATGCCGGAACACTTGCGGTTCATCGCGGACAACTGCGCGGCGGTCTAGAGCATTTCCCGACCTGACTGCGACAGGCCGGGAGCTCTAATCTTTTGTTTTGACGCATTTTTCTTTACGCGAACCGGAACCACTTCCGCTCGAAAAATGCTCCAGGTCAAATCCAGGCATCCGGCGACCGGCGGGATGCCTGGGAACGGGGTTCAATTCCCGTACGCATAGACCCCCATCACCGCCCCGACGAATCCGCCCGCGACCTTGGTGCTGAGGATCGTCCCATCCACGCCAGTCTTCAGGACAGTCCAGTGGCCCGGCCTCTGGCTATATGAGAAATCGTAGGCCCCCCCGTGGGCCTCGATCTTCAAATAGACCGGGCCGTCCGCCTTCAAGGTGACCGGGGCGCTGGCCAGCACCACGCCATCAACCGGATCCTTGGGTCCGGCCCGCCGCTCCAGCCGCACCACCGGCTTGCCGTCCTGCAGAGCCAGGCCCAGGAAATAGTAGAAGTCGTCGTTCTGCAGCGCGACCAGACCGGCCTTGTCGCCCGGCCTGGTCGGAACGTAGCGGAGAGCGGTCGAGGCGCTGGCGTTGATGTGCTGCTGGCGACGGCCCCAGAAAGAGGGCTGCACGCCGGCTCCCAGCTTCTGGTCGCGGGCGGTCAAGACCAACTGGCCATCCTTCAGGCTCCACCACCGTTCTCGCGGGTTGCGGAGGGTCATCCAGTTCAGCGGCAGGTCCTTGCCGTCGAACGCCTCGTGTACCTTGAAAGCGCCGCTGGTAGGCAGCGTAGACGCTGGCGGGTTCGGCAAGGCCGGTCTGGCGTGGACATAGGGGATGGTCTCGCCTTTCGGCAAGATCATCGGCCAGCCGTCTTTCCAGGTCACGGGCAGCAGGAAGGTCTCGCGGCCGGTGTTGTAGAGGTCATCACCGTAAGGCCGCACGGCCAGGAAGGTGGCCCACCAGTCACCGTTCTGGGTCTGCACCAGGTCTGCGTGGCCGGCAGAGGTGATGGGCAGGGCGCGATCCTTGGGCAGTCCGCGCTGGGTCAGGATCGGATTGTGGTCGTAGGGCACATAGGGGCCGGCGACCTTATCGGCCCGCAGCACCACCTGCGAATGACCCTCGGCCGTGCCCCCCTCGGCCGCGGTCAGGTAGTAGCTGCCATCGACCAAGGTGATGTGCGGCCCCTCGATCCAGATCGGCTTGGTCAAGGGATCGACGCCACCGTCCAGCAGCACGCTGCGCGGACCGACAGTTTTCTGGCTCTTCGCGTCGAATTCCTGGATCCAGATGGCGCGGTGGCCATCATAGAGCGGCGGGCGGTCAGGCGCGTCGTTGTTGACGATCCAGCCTTTGCCGTCGGTGTCGAAGAACAACGAGGCGTCGATTCCGCCGACCTGCGGCAGCCAGACCGGGTCCGACCACGGCCCCTTGGGGTCCTTGGCGGTGATCAGGAAATTGCCTCCACAATCAACGCAGGTGTTGAGGATGTAGAACGTGCCGTTGTGCTCGGTAATAGCCGGAGCGAACACCCCCCGCGACAAGCCCAGGCCGTCGAAGTTCAGTTGGCCCGGCCGATCGATCGCGTTGGCGATCTGGGTCCAGTGGACGAGATCCTTGCTGTGGAAAACCGGTAGGCCCGGAAAATACGAAAAGGTCGAGTTGACCAGGTAATAGTCTTCGCCCACCCGCGTGACGCTGGGATCCGGATAGAAGCCCTTCAGAATCGGGTTGGCGTATTGGCCGGACGCCGGTTTGAAGGCCGCGTCGGCTGGGTCTGAGCCCTCATAGTCGAACCAGTCGAAGCTGGCGGTTCCCGGCGCGGAGGTCTGGAAGGCGCTCGGTGCGGCGTTCGCGGCCTCGGCCGCGCCTGCGGCGGCCAGGATCATTGCGGCCGCACGGCCGCACGCTCCTTGACGGAGTCTTTTCATGGCTTGTCTCCCGGCGCTCCAGGGTGGTCTCACCAGCGAGCACACCTCAGATGACAGGGCTCGCGGACCCTCGTCAAGGTAGCGCTAACACCTTCGGCTGGGCGCAAAGCGTGACCTTAAAACATCGTGGTCGGACAACGTTCTCCCAAGAGGTATGACCTCGTTGACACAAGAGGCCTTACCTCGTAACGCTTCACTGTGACCGCTACCATGTCGCCGATCTCGATGGTGTCGTCGAGAAGGCTAAACAAGGCCGCCGTCTAAAATGACAAGTGCGCAGAGCACTGAACCATAGGGGAGAAACATGGCTTCATCCGTCCGCTCGCGCGCCGTCCGGCTCGCCCTCATCGGCGCCACCTGCCTGACTGGCTTCATCGGCGCGCCCGCTCTCGCCCAGCAGACCCCCGCCGCGGCGCCGGCCAACGCCGACACGGTCGAGGAAGTGATCGTCACCGGCTACCGCAAGAGCCTGGCCGACGCCACCAACGCCAAGCGCGACAGCATCGCCTTCACCGACTCGGTGTTTTCCGAAGACATCGGCAAGTTTCCCGACCTCAACATCGCCGAGTCGCTGAACCGCATCCCGGGTATCCAGCTCACGCGTGAAATCAACGGGGACGGCCTGAACATCGCCATCCGGGGCCTTGGTCCCGACTTTACCAAGATCGTGTTGAACGGCGCGCAGGTCGCCGTGGCCTCGTCGGGCCGCACCGACGCCCAGAACCAGAACCGCACCATCGACTTGGACCTGTTTCCGACTGAGCTGTTCACGCGCCTCGACGTCAACAAGACGCCCGTGCCCAGCCAGTTGGAGGGCGGCGTCGCCGGCGTGGTCAACATGCGCAGCTCGCGCCCTCTGGATCGCCCCGGCCAGCATCTGACCTATTCGCTGCAGGGCAGCTATCAAGACAGCGCCGGCAAGTGGAGCCCGCGCGGCGCCCTGATCGGCAGCAAGTCGTGGGAAACGGCCGTCGGCGAGTTCGGCGTGCTGGTCGGTTATGCCGGCGTTCGCTCCAAGAGCCGCACCGATGGCTTTGAGACGATTGGCTGGACCAACGCCAGCACCGGCGGGTCCAGCAACTTCGCCTGCGCCGGCTGCAACAGCACCTTTGGCGGTAACGGCTTCACCTTCGCGCCGACCGTGGCCGTCAACGCCGGGAACGGCTTGACCACCGGCGCGACCGTCAATGACGCCTTCTTGCTGGCCAACAACCCCGGCACGACCCTGCAGCAACTCAGCGATGGCCTGCTGCCGCGCCTGGGCCGCCAGTCCCACAGCGCCGGTCACCGCGACCGCGACTCGCTGTTGGTCTCGCTGCAGTACCAGCCCAATGACAAGGCCGAGTTCTACATCGACACCCTGCTGGGCCAGACCGATCGCGAGTTCAGCCGCATCGACATTGACTGGGTGGTTCGCAACTCGAATTTCATGACGCCAACCAACGTCAAGGTCGACGGCAGTAACATCGTCACCAGCGGCACCTTCTCCAATGCCCAGTTCTTCCTGGAGGCGCGGCCCTATCACGAAACCAACGACTTCGTGAACGTCAATCCGGGCGGCACCTGGCGTTTCAGCGACAACCTCAAGCTGGACGCTCAGTTCAATGTCAGCCGCAGCGTCTTCTTCCGTCAGGCGCCGACCATCCTGATCAATACCCCGCTCAACAGCGGGCTGACGGTGACCTACAACAACACCGGCGGTGACTTCCCCAGCATCAAGACCAACGCCAATCTCAACGACCCCAACCTGGGCTGGACCTTCGCGGGCGGCCGGGTGAACATCCAGAACGAGAAGCGCGTCACCTCCACCAAGGGCACGCACTGGGACCTGACCTGGGGCGACGAACGCAGCTACATCAAGGGCGGCGTCGCCTATGACGAAGCCTCGCGCACCATCACCGCCCTGGACAACAGCGACCGCTGGCAGCAGATCACCTGCGGCGGAGGCGGGACCTACCTGCCGCGTCCCAACACCCAGCCCGCCTGCGCCGGCGGCGCAGGCTCGGCGATCACCAACGCCCAGTTGGCCTCGTACCTGAAGCCTGGCCCCCTCGGCTTTGTCATGGTCGACTACGACAAGTTCAAGGCCGCCACCAATTTCGAGGCCTTGAACGACACCGCAGCGTTCACCACCTCGGCCGCCACGGCCGCCAGTTCCGGCAAGATCGAGGAAAAGAACACCGGCGCCTATGTCGAATTCGCCGGCGTCGCCACTGTCATGGACCGCGACCTGCGGATCAATGGCGGCGCGCGCTACGTCTCGACCGACCAGGACATCACCGGCCCGGTTTCGATCCCCTTCCCCAATGTCGCCAACTGCACGCCCAACTGCGTGCCCAACACCCTGACCTTCAAGACCCAGTCGCAGCGGTATGACGCCTTCCTGCCGTCGTTCAACGCCGTCTACGCCGTGCGCGAGAACATCAATGTTCGCATGTCCGCGTCGCGCACCCTGACCCGTCCCGACCCCAGCGCCATGCTGCCGGGCACCACGTTCAGCGACCCCTCGGCCCAGGCCGCCAACCAGGGTAATCCGGCGCTTCGCCCCTACACCTCCAACAACTTCGACGTGGGCGGCGAATGGTACACCGGCGGCGCCGGCTATGTGGGCGTGGCCCTTTTCCAGAAGGTGGTCACCGGCTTCACCACCCTGGGCGCCACCACCCAGCCCTTTACCTCGCTCGGCATTCCGTTTGACAGCCTGACCGACCTGCAGAAGACCGCCATCAACAACCGCGGCGGCCCCAGCGCGGCGACGGTGACCGTCAGCCAGCAGGTCAATTCCGGCTCCGACCTGACCATCCGCGGCTACGAGCTGAACTGGGTCCAGCCCCTGGACTTCCTGCTGGACGGCGCTGGCTTCACCGCCAACTATACCCGCGTCAACCAGACGGGCACCGGCGGCGTGGTGGCCCTGGGCGTGTCGCCCTACACCTACAACCTGACGGGTTACTACGAGAACCACGGCCTGACGTTGCGGGTGTCCTACAACTACAACGACGCTCAGATCAGCTCTGGCCCAAACCAGAACAGCGTGCCGACGGCCCGTATCAAAACCGACGCCTACAAGCAGATGGACCTGTCGGCCAGCTACACCCTGCCGGTTCTGGGTGGTGCGCAGATCACCTTCAACGCCATCAACATCACCAGCGAAACCCAGCGGCAGGCGTTCCAGTATCCGAACGCCACCTACACCTTCTATGACCCGGGTCCGACCTATCTGATCGGCATCCGGGGTCAGTTCTAGACTTACGCGAACCTCCCTCCCTCGCGTTCCCCAGCGGCGTGTCCCCGGACACGCCGCTTTTTTTAGTCCTCCACCTGTGGGGGAGGTGTCGGCGCAGCCGACGGTGGGGGAGTGATCGTCAGGCGGCAGCTTGTGGGTCGATCGACCCTAAAAACTCCCCCCACCGATCGCTGCGCGATCGCCTCCCCCACAGGGGGAGGACCATCACCACCCCCTCAATTCCCTGGCGCATAGGGGAAGTTCAGGCTCTCATAATACTCCAGCGAATGGGCCGGAGCCGCCTCGCCCGCCGGCAGCGGGCGCTTC
Source organism: Caulobacter sp. DWR2-3-1b2 (assembly GCF_049896345.1). Lineage (NCBI taxonomy): Bacteria > Pseudomonadati > Pseudomonadota > Alphaproteobacteria > Caulobacterales > Caulobacteraceae > Caulobacter > Caulobacter sp. DWR2-3-1b2. Next base: position 282,315 of record NZ_JAFCUC010000003.1, read on the forward strand.
GAAAACGTCTGGAAATAGGCGATCGAGGCGTCGCGCCACCACTGGGCCTCATGGCGCTGGATGGCCAGGAAGCTGGCGACTTGAGCGTGGCGCTCGGGGTCCACATAGGGCGCAAGCGTCTCCCAGGTCTTGCCCATGCCATCGACATAGGACACGCCGCGCGAATAGTGGGTCACCATGCCGTCCCACAGGCTCACGCCCGACTTCAGGCGGTAGTCCCACGGGACATGGTGGAACCACAGCAGGTCCCTCTCATCGACCGTCTTCAGGTCCGAGAACCGCTGGGCCACCACCGGCGCGTACTGCGCCACGGCGTTGCTGCCGGTCGCCGTGCGGTCAAAGCCGACGCCATCTGGACCGGCCTTGGCGTAGTAGACGCTGGTCCAGTCGGCGCGCGGCCCGCCTGTCACCCACGGACCCGGGCCATAGTGATGGCTGCGGCCCATCTGGTGGTGCAGGCCCAGCGGGGTCATGTAGTCCACCGCGGCCTCGCGCGAGCCCATCATCATCGTCACGACCGGCTCGACAAAGCGCGGGTCGGTCGAGAAGGTCATCTTCGCCCAGTCGGCGGCGATGTCGCGGCTGGAGGCTTCCGGATCCCAGGCCAGGCGGCCGAACACGTACCAATTGGCCTGGTCGAACTGCGAGCCGGTCCAATTGCGGTCGGCGCCGATGTTGGCGACCCCGGCCATCAGCGTCTGGCGATGATCATCCAGCGCGCCGTCCACCACCTTGGCCACGGTCGAGCCCTTGCCCTTCGCATCGGTGTCCGACCGCAGCGTCTCCTCGTAGAGTGGGCCCAGATAGACGAGGTGGGTCGCGAAGCCGAGATATTCCTTGGTGATCTGGAACTCCAGGCCCAGGGCGGTCATGGGCATGGAGCCGAACAGCGGATGGAACGGCTCGCGCGGTTGGAAGTCGATCGCCCCGTTCTTGACCTGGACGATGACATTGTCACGGAATCGGCCGTCGAACGGCTTGAACTCGCTATAGCCCTGCTTGGCGCGGTCGTCGGGCTGCTCGTGGGAATAGACGAAGGCCCGCCACATCACGATCCCGCCGTGGGGCCCCACCGCGTCGGCCAACATGTTGGCGCCATCGACATGGGTGCGGCCATAGTCCTGCGGGCCCGGCTGGCCCTCGGAATTGGCTTTCACCAGGAAGCCGCCGAAGTCGGGAATGGCCTTGTAGATCTCGTCGGCCTTGGTTTTCCAGAAGGCGCGCACGGCCGGGTCCAGTGGGTCTGCGGTCTTCAGGCCGCCGATCTCGATCGGGGCCGAGAAGCGGGCCGACAGATAGACCCTGATCCCATAGGGCCGGAAGACCTCGGCCAGGTCGGCGGCCTTGGCGATATAGGGCGCGGTCAGGCTGTCGGCCTTGGCGTTGACGTTGTTGAGCACCGTGCCATTGACGCCGATCGAGGCGTTGGCGCGGGCATAGTCGACATAGCGGGGGTCCTTGTAGTCCGGCAGCTTCCACCAGTCCCACAGGGAGGCGCCGGCATAACCCCGCTCCACCGTGCCATTCAGGTTGTCCCAATGGTTCAGCAGGCGATGCTGAACCGCTGGCGCGGACGCGATGTCGAGCCTGTCGACCCCCTGACCCGTCTGCACGAGGCGCAGATAGTGGAAAACGCCATAGAGCACGCCGATGTCGCTGTTGGCCGCGATGACCGTGGTCTTGCCGACCGTCCTGATCAGATAGCCTTCCGCGCCCGCACCCTTCAGGGGCAGGTTCAGGGCTGCGACGGCGGGCGTGTCGGACGGCGTGCCCAGCAGGATCGTCGCCCCGGCCTCGCTGGCCGGCGCCGCGCCCGTCAGGCCTGTCAGGCCGCGCTCGAGCTCCGCCCGGGCGACGTTCAGCGTGGGCGTTTCGGTGGTCGCGGCGATCGCGCGCGGCGCTGGGCGCTGGTTTAGCGGGAGCGGGCGATAGCGCAGCCAGAGATCGTGGCCATCCTCGGCTCGCGCGGCGGCCGGCGCCGCGAGGCCAAACGACAGTAAACAGCCGGCCAGGCACAGGTCCCGCATCAACGTCGTGAGCCGCATATTTCCTCCGTGGCGGCCCTGGACCGTCGTTGCAAGACGCGCGACGGGCCTTGAGCCGTGATACCGCTACCTCGTGTTACATCCGGGGAGATCAAAGGTCGAGACACGGTGCAATTATTGGTCAGACCAATGGGTTGACAACCCCCACCTCTCCTTTAGACCGATATCGCTACCATTCGGCTATCGGTAGGCTGAATCAACGAAAGCAACCCATGCCGAAGATTACCGCCGCCAAAGTCATCGTTTGCTCCCCGGGTCGCAACTTCGTCACCCTGAAGGTCGAGACGAGCGACGGCTTGCACGGGATCGGCGACGCGACGCTCAACGGCCGCGAATTGGCGGTGGCGAGCTATCTTGGCGACCATGTCGTTCCGATGCTGATCGGCCGCGAGGCTCACCAGATCGAGGACATCTGGCAGTATCTTTACAAGGGCGCCTACTGGCGTCGGGGTCCGGTGACCATGGCCGCTATCGCCGCGGTCGATACCGCGCTGTGGGACATCAAGGGCAAGATCGCCGGCCTTCCCGTCTACCAATTGCTGGGCGGCGCCTGCCGGACGGGCGTGATGGTCTATGGCCACGCCAATGGCGCGACCATCGAGGAGACCCTCGACAACGCCGCCGTCTATGCCGAGCGGGGCTACAAGGCTATCCGCCTGCAGTCGGGCGTCCCGGGCCTGAAATCGGTCTATGGGGTTTCCAAGGACAAGTTCACCTACGAACCCGCCGACGGCGACCTGCCGACCGAAAGCCTGTGGTCAACCGAGAAGTACCTGCGCAGCGTGCCGGGCCTGTTCGAGGCGGCCCGCGACAGACTCGGCGACGACATCCACCTGCTGCACGACGTGCACCACCGCCTGACTCCGATCGAGGCTGGCCGTCTGGGCAAGGACCTGGAGCCCTATCGGCCGTTCTGGATGGAAGACGCGGTCCCCGCCGAGAACCAGGCCAGTTTCCGGCTGATCCGCCAGCACACCACCACGCCCCTGGCCGTGGGCGAGGTGTTCAACTCGATCTGGGACTGCAAGCAGCTGATCGAGGAACAGCTGATCGACTATATCCGCGCCACCGTTGTCCATGCCGGCGGCATCTCGCATCTGCGGAAGATCGCCAGTTTCGCCGACCTGCATCATGTGCGCACCGGCTGCCATGGCGCGACGGACCTGTCGCCGATCACCATGGCCGCCGCCCTGCACTTCGACCTGTCGATCCCCAATTTCGGCATCCAGGAATATATGCGCCACACCGAGGCGACCGACGCTGTGTTCCCACACGCCTACACCTTTAACGACGGCATGCTGCACCCCGGCGAGGCCGTCGGCCTGGGCGTCGATATCGACGAGGCCGAGGCTGCTAAACATCCCTACAAGCGCGCCTATCTGCCCATCGCCCGCCGCGAGGACGGCTCGATGCATGATTGGTGACGCTGTCACGACGTTCGTCGCGGGCTCGTGCAACCGGTGTCAAAAAATAGCCCGCGCCCGGCAGGTCGGCTATGGTGCCGCGAGTCGAAGGGGCCGGTCGGCCCGCCAGGAACCTGACGAAAGCCATGGCCGAAAACGTCAAGCTCTACCGCAGGATCGCCGATACCATAGCCGAGGCCATCGAGAGCGGCCGGTACAAGCTTGGTGATCGCCTGCCGACCGAGCGTGAACTGGCCGAGCAGTTCGGCGTCAGCCGCCCCACCCTGCGCGAGGCGATGATCGCCCTGGAAATGCTGGGCATGATCGAAGCCCGTCACGGCCTGGGCATCTACGTCACCGGCAGCGTCCGTCCCGCCACCCCGACCAGCAGCGAGCTCGACACGGAGATCGGCGCCTTTGAACTGATCGAGGCCCGCCGCCTGTTCGAGGGCGAGGCCGCCGCCCTGGCCGCCACCGCCATCGACGACGCCCAGATCGCCGAGCTCGAGGCGCTGATGGGACGGATGGCGCGCGAGGAGGAAATCCAGGGCGAGGACGCCGATCGTGAGTTTCACATGGTCATCGCGCGGGCCTCGGGCAACGGCGCGATCATCGCCACCATCGAGAACCTCTGGCTGTGGCGCGATCGCTCGCCCCTGGCCCGCAACATCCTGACCCGCGCCCGGGGCATGGGGCTCGAGCCGCGCATCGTCGAGCACCGCCGGGTGTTCGAGGCGCTCAAGGCCCGCGACCCCGCCGCCGCGCGCCAGGCCATGCGCGACCATCTGGAGCGGGTCATCGAACACCTGCTGCACGCCACCGAGACCGAGGCCGTGCAACGCGCCCAACAGGAAACCAACGCCCGTCGCAGCGCGATCGCCAAGCGGGTCGCCATCTAGCACGCCTTTGATTCAGATTGAATCGGCATCCAAATATTCCGTCTCCCCGGCGAAGGCCGGGGCCAAGGTGAAACCCACGAGAGGCTCTGGATGAATCTGGGTCCCGGCCTTCGCCGGGAAGTCGGGGAATTGGAGCGATGCATCTGTGTAAACCAAACACGCTCCAGAGCATTTTTCGAGCGAAGTGGTTCCGGTTCGCGTGAAGAAGAATGCGTCAAAACAAAAGGTTAGAGCTCACGGCCTGACGCAGTCAGGTCGGGAAATGCTCTACCACGCAGATCGCCCCCGCCGTGTGGCTGCGCGGGTCATCGCCGTCGCCCTTCGGCTGGGCCGAGATAGCTTTCCGGCAGGTCGCCACGCGAGATCACCAAGCGCTCGAACACCACGCCGGGATCCACCCGCCAAAGGCGGATACGATGAGCGCCCGCCCTGCCCGCCGTCAGCCGCAACCGCTGCACCCGCGCGTTGTCGGCCACGGCCTTCTCCCAGCCCTTCTGGCCTTCGCCGGTCCGCGTTTCGCCCTCGTGCAGGTTGACGACCACCGGTGGCGCGTCGTCCAGCGACACCGCGTAGCGCAGACCGCCGCCGCCACGGAAATCTAGGCTGGGGGCGGTGAAGACCCACAGGTCGAAGGCGCCCGCCTGGGCCAGGTCGACGACGTAGTCCAGATAAGGCCCCTGCCCCGGCGCGCTGGACGGCGCGGTCGAGGGGTAGGTCGTGACGCCCGACAGGGTGCGGCCCAGGCCCGGTATGGTGGTCCAACTCACGCCGCCCGTCCCGGTCGCTCGCGCATGGTGCTCGGCCTCGATGGCCAGCGGACCGCCGGCTTCGATGAACACGCCCTTGGCGACCTTGCGGGGACCGTTGTCGACCACGGCCGTGACGGTAACCGCCTTGCCGTCGGGGCCAGTGATTGCGATGGCCGCGCGGTGCATGCCGATCGGCGCGGTGTTCCAGTCAACCGACACCTCCAGCCGCGTGTCGCCGTTAGCGGCGGCCGGGCCGGGAGCGAGCTTGAGCCAGGGCTCGGCGGTCTTCACGCTGAAGGCCAGCGGCCCGGCGCCCCGGGCGAACACATCGATCCAGCGGCTGGCGACGCCGTCGCGGGCCAGGGGCGGCAGGTCCGCGCCGGCGTCGACCGCCGCGCCTTGCCCCTCGATCACCACGCCGAACCCCGTCGAGGGCGCGACCGTCAGGGTCGCCGGGACGATGTTGGTCGATGGCTGCTGCCACGACGTGTAGCCGATGTGGGTCTGGCTCATCATCTCGCGCCACTTGCCGCCCGCCAGGTCATGGTTCCACTGCTGGACCAGTCGAGCGTCGCGGTCGAACAGGGCCTGGACCTTCGCCGCCTCGTCATTGGCCGCCATCCGCCCCTGCTTCGCGTACAGCGCGTTGCGGCCGGCGGCGATGTAGAGCCGGGTGTGGTTGGCGCTGGCCTGGATCGGGAACCAGACCAGCTGGAAGAAGGCGTCGTCCTGATCCTTGGGCAGCGCCTTGCGCAATGCGTCGGCGCGGCGTTCCAGGTCGCCCCACTCCGCTTCGACGCGCTCGGCCTCGCGAAAATTGACCAGGCTGAAGGTCGCGCCGTCGATCAGCTCGGGTTTGCGGCGCGCGTTGAGTTTCGTGTAGCCGGTCAGCAAGGCCGCGATCTCGTCGGCGTGCTCGGGTCCGAACTGCGCTGCGGCCCAGCCGTGCGTATAGGTCGACATCCGGTCGACCGGCATGGCGTCCGGACCCCAGGCCATGTCGAGGAAGAACTCGATCGGCAATTCCATGGGCTTGAGGTCGCCGACATTGACGATCCACAGCCGGTCGGCGCCGTAGTCCTTGGCCAGTTTCATCTGCTCCCAGACGCGCTCGACCTGGTTGGTGTTGAGCCACTTGTAGTTCCGGGGGCCGCCCACATAGTCGAAATGATAGTAGACGCCGTAGCCGCCCCGTCGGGTCTTGCCCCGCTCCGGAAGCCGCCGGATGTTGCCCCAGTTGTCATCGGAGAACAGCAGGGTCACGTCGTCTGGCGCGCGCATGCCGGCGTCGTAATAGTCCTGCACCTCCTTGTAGAGGGCCCAGACCTGCGGCGTCTGCGACGGGTCCTTGCGGGTCACCTCGCCGATGATCTTGCGCTGGTCGGCGACGACGGTCTCCAACAGCTTGGTGGCCGTGCCCGCGCTCATCGGCTCGTCGCCGTCGCCGCGCATGCCGACCGTGATCAGGCTCTCGTTGGCGCCCAGCCGCGTGACGCCCTCGCGCCAGAAGTCCTGTAGGCTCTTGGGGTTCTTGGCATAGTCCCAAGGCCCCTGGCCGTAGCGCTCCCACTCGACGTGGGCGCGGCCCATGGGCTCGTGGTGCGACGTGCCCAGCACGACGCCGTATTCGTCGGCCAGCGGCGCGCTCAGCGGGTCGTCGTCATAGATCGCCTTGCCCCACATGGCGGGCCACAGGAAGTTGCCCTTCATCCGCAGGGTCAGCTCATAGACCTTGGCGTAGAAGTCATGGTTGACCCCGCCGAAAGTCGCCTTGGCCCAGCCCATCAGCGCGGGGTCCTCATCGTTGAGGAAGAGGCCGCGGTACTTTACACCCGGCTTCTGTACGCGGCGATCGGACGCGACGGCGACCTCCGCCTTGACGGGGACCGGCACGTCGGCCCACCAGGCCCAGGGCGACACGCCCGCCCTCTCGATCAGGTCATAGGCCCCAAAGATCGTGCCGCGCTTGTCGGCGCCGGCGATGACCAGGGCGCGAGCGATACCAGGGCGCGGGTTCTCGACCACCTGCTGGACGAAAGCCTCCCACTGGCCGGTGACGCCGGTTACGTCGAGCTTGCCCGAAGCAATCAGGGCGTCGATGGCCGGGCTCCTGCCAATGGTGCCAATGATCACCAGCGGCGCGTCCTTGGCGGGCTGGGCGTCGGCTGACAGCTTGCCGAGGTCGGAGCGGACGTCGTTCACCGCGCGCAGCACGCCGGGCCAGTCGGTGACGTCGGTCTCGATCCGGGCCGAGCGGCGGGCGGCGATCAGGGGGAAGGTGGCAGAGCTTGCGGCGGCAGGCCCGGCGGCGTGGACGGGCGTGGCGAGCGCCACGCCCGTCGCCAGGGCGGCGGCCAGGGTCAGAGCGGTGATGGCGGTGCGGATCATGCCGACCTCCCTTTTTATGCCGGCAGAGCTGCGCGCGGGATGGGGACAGGCCCATGTGCCTGTCCCCAATCGTATGGAGCGGACTCGTTTAAGCCGTGACCGTCAGCGTCGCCGGCTTCAACTGGACCGAGTTCGGGCCCGACAGCAGGGTGAACTTCCCCGGCTCGACCACCCGCTTCATCTCCAGGTTCCACAGCGACAGGTCCATCGGCGAGACCTCGAAGGTCACCGTCGTCTTGGCGCCGGGGGCCAGGGTCACCCGCTTGAAGTGCTTGAGCTCCAGCACAGGGCGGGTCACAGAAGCGGCCTCGTCGTGGATGTAGAGCTGCACGACTTCATCACCAGCGACCTTGCCGGTATTGGTGACATCGACCTCGACCTTGACGCTCTGGCCGGGACCGATCGCGGCCTGGGCCGGGCGCGGGGCCGAAATGTCGAAGGTGGTGTACGAGAGCCCGAAGCCGAACGGATACAGCGGCGTCGTCTCGTCGAACAGATAGCCGCGCCGGGCCGTGGGCTTGCGGTTGTAGAAGATCGGCAGTTGGCCCACGTCGCGGGCGATGCTGACCGGTAGCTTGCCGCCTGGATTGGCGCGGCCAAACAGAATGTCGGCGGCGGCGTTGCCGGTCTCCTGGCCCAGGTACCAACCCTCGACCAGGGCGTCGGCGCGCTGGGCCAGCAGGTTGACCGACAGCGGACGGCCGTTCAGCAGGAACACCACGGTCGGCTTGCCCAAATCGAAGATCGCCTTGGCCAGGTCGTTCTGCTGGCCGATCAGGTCGAGGCTGTCGCGGTCGCCCAGGTGGTTGTCGGCCCAGGCTTCGCGGCTGGTCTGCTCGTTGTCGCCCAGCACCATGACGATGACGTCGGCCCTTTTCGCCACCTCGACCGCCTCGGCGATGAGTCGCGCGTTGATGGCCGGGTCGGCGAGCTTCACCTCGTCCTGAGCCCAGATGCGGGCCTCGGTCAGGCGCACGGCCTCGGCATAGTCGAGCGTAAAGCCGCTCTTCTTGGCCTCGGCCTGCAGGCCTTCATAGATCGACACCACATGGCGCGGGGTGTCGCTGTAGCCGCCGATCGGGGTGTCCTTGGCGTGCGTGCCCAGCAGGGCCAGGCGCTTGAACTTGGTCGGGTCGAGCGGCAGCAGACCCTTGTCGTTCTTCAACAGCACGACGGCCTTGCGGGCGGCCTCACGGGCCAGGGCGATGGCGTCGGGCGTCGCGGTCTTGGCGTCGGCGGTCTTCTCGTCGGCATAGGGGTTCTCGAAGAGGCCGCCCTCGAACTTGATCGCGAGCACCCGCGCCACCGCCTCATCGACCGATGACTGCGGCACGCGGCCCGACTTCACCAACTCGGGCAGCAGGACATAGGCCTCGCCATCGGGGAGCTCGACATCGACGGTGGCGTTCATCGCCATCACGGCGGTGTCGGCCAGGCTGTCGGTCAGCTTGTGACGGGCGATCAGCTCCTTGATGGCGAAATAGTCGCTCATCGTCACGCCCTTGAAGCCCCACTCCTGGCGCAGAACATCATGCAGCAGCCAGCGATTGACATGCGAGGGAACCCCGTCGATCTCGTTGTACGACGGCATGACCGAACGGACCGGCAGCTCCTTCACCGCCCGTTCGAACGGCGGGAAGAAGTTCTCGCGCAAGGTGCGCTCGGCGATCTGGGCGGGGCCGACATTGGTGCCATTCTCGGGCTGGCCGTGGCCGGTCATGTGCTTGAGGGTGACGAACACCTTGTCCGGCGCCAGCGGCAGGGTCCGGCCCTGGAATCCGCGGATCGCCGCCAGGCCGATCTCGGCGCACAGGTGCGGATCCTCGCCATAGGTCTCCTCGATGCGGCCCCAACGCGGGTCGCGCGCCACGTCGACCACCGGAGCCAGGGCGATGTTGGAGCCCCGGGCGCGCATCTCGCGAGCAGCCACGGCGAAGCACTTCTCGACGGTTTCGGGGTCAAAGGTCGAGGCCAGGGCGATGGCTTGCGGGAAGCTCGTGGCGTCGCGGGCTACATAGCCGTGCAGGGCCTCGTCGTGCATCAGCATCGGGATGCCCAGGCGCGTCTGCTCCATCGACCACTTCTGGGCGGCGTTGGTGTAGTGCGCGGTTTCCTTGGCGTTGCGGCCGACCGAGCCGTCATCAGCGCCGGCGGCGGCGTCGACCACCGTGGCGGGCTTCAGTCCCTTGCGGTCGGTAGGGCGCGAGATTTGCCCCAGGCCGTTGGGGAAGTTCTTGCTGGCCTCTGCGGGCGAGAAATCGCCTTCGGGCGTCTGGATCCTGGCCTTGGTGAGCCAGATGCCGATCAGCTGGGCCGCCTTCTCTTCCAGCGTCATCCTCGACAGCAGGTCGCGAACACGCAGTTCGATCGGCTGGGCGGCATCCTTGTAGAGCGGCTTGCCGCCCTTGGCGGGGACGGCCGCGCGCACGGCGGGCGCCGAGGCGGCGGCCAGGGCGGCAAGGCTGACCCCAAGGGTGCGGCGCGTGAAGGTCTGGCTCATGGTCTTGGTTTCCCCGCTTTGATCGGACCGTGATCGGTCTCTCATCCGGCGCGAACGCCTTGGCTGGTTGGCAGTATGGAAGGGCGGACACGCCCGCTCAAGTCATCGGATGTTACCGGTCTCATAAATTGACGGATGATGCCAGACCCATTGGTCAGACATCTTCGTTTGCAGAGATCAGTGGTCGAACAACGACAGCGGAATTGCGTCCGCCATGGCCTTGTAGCCGGCCATCGAGGGGTGCAAGCCATCGTTGTCATAGGCCGCGTTGAGGCGCTCCGGCTTAACCGGGTCACGCATCAGCAGGTCGAAGTCGATGACGGCGTCGAAATGGCCAGGCGCGCGGATCCAGGCGTTGATCGCCTGGCGGTCGGCCTCGTTGACCGCCGTGGGATGGTAGTAGGCCGAACCGGCATAGGGCAGGATGGTCGCCCCGATAACCTTGATCCCGCGCGCGCGGGCCCGCTCGATCATCTGGCCATAGGCGCCGGTCATGTCGCGCACCAAGGCTGCGTGGGCCTCCGGGGTCGCCGGCGCGTCGCGGGTCAGCACGCCCAGGTCGTTCACCCCTTCCAGCACGATCAGATAGGCGACGCCCGTCTGCGAGAGCACGTCGCGTTCGAAGCGGGCCAGGGCGTTGGGCCCCGAACCGTCCCGCAACACGCGGTTGCCTCCGATCCCCTGGTTGAGAACGCTCAGATGGCGGGTCTTGGCTGATGCTTGCAGTCGGGCGGCGAGATGATCGGGCCAGCGCAGGTTGCTGTTGGGCGCCACGCCGTAGCCGTCGGTGATCGAGTCGCCCAGGATCACGACCGCGCCGCGCGTCTGACCGACCACATCGACGCCCGACAGCGCGAACCAGTGATCGACGGTCTTGGCGCCCGGCAGGTCGGCGTCCGCCACATGCTGACCGGCCAGCACATAGGACGTCGCTCGCGATCCGGGATGGCTGGTCTGCCGCTCTGGCGAGGCTGGCAGGTAGACGGTGATCGCCAAGTCCGACAGGGGTGCGACCGACAGGTCGATCGGGTCGGAAAGATACTCCGCGCCCGCCGGCACCACGACTTCGGTCTGACCAGAGAAGGTCGCGGCATGGTCGGTCGCGACATCGATTCGCGGGCTGCTCACCGAGAGGGGCTTGGCGACATGCACAGAGGCGAACCGAAGAGGCGCCGTGCCGTGGACGTTGGACAACCTGACGCGAACCTGCCGCCCTCCCCCCGTCAAACGAACGATTTGCCGGAGGGTCGCGTCGGCGAGGTCTTGCGGCGCCAGCGCGTTCTGTGGCTCCGGAACCTGCTGCGAGGCCGCCCACGACCCCACCCAGTGAGTTTTCGTACTGGGCGGTTGGGCGCCGGCCGCGAACGGACTGACGATGAGCAAGGCAGCCGCGAGCGCGCCAAGTGTCCGACGAGTCTGGATCATGCTTCTCTCCCGCACCGTCATTTTTTCGACGGTAGCGGTACCAGTACTAGGCGACCGCGACGCAGGTTGGAAGTTGGAATGCGTGCAACGTCGACGGAGCCAGGCGTTCATCGACCGGACGCATTTCGTCGCCACGGCCGATTCCGACCGCACGGCGGTGATAACCAATCCCTCCACTTTGGCCTTACCACGCTTCCGGCGAATTGTGCAAAGTGGTAATACCATTTCGTTGACATACGCGGCGACTGGTCGGATAAGTTCGTCAACGGCGCCAAACACAGACGCGCCTCTGGGGAGGCTAAAGATGACATCCAATTTCAATATGCTCGTCCTTCGCGCGACGCTGCTGGCCTCATGCGCCGCCGTCGCCCTGGGTTCGACCGCCCAGGCGCAACAGACGCCCGCCGCGACGCCCGAGGCCGCCGCTCCGGTCGACACCGTTGACGCCGTCGTGGTAACCGGTTTCCGCGCGGCCTACGCCAACGCCATCGCCACCAAGCGCGACACGCTGCAAATCTCGGACGGCATCTCGTCGGACGGCCTGGGGCGCTTCCCCGACCTCAATGTCGGCGAAGCCATCCAGCGCATCCCGGGCATCCAGATCAACCGCGAGGCCGACAGCCGCAACGCCACGATCAGCCTGCGCGGCCTGCCCGGAACCTTCGCGCGCACCACCCTGAACGGCGGCGCCTTCGCCGACCCGGTCCTGAACGGCTCAACCCCGCTGGGCGCCTTCAACTCCGACATCTTCACCGCCATCAATGTCATCAAGTCGCCCATGGCATCGGACCTGGCCGGCGGCCTGTCGGGCAATATCGACCTGCGCATCGCCCCTGCCCTGGGCCGCAAGGACGGCGGCTTCGCCAAGCTTTCCTACGAGTACAACGACCTGGGCAACCTGGGCAGCCCGCTGGCTTCGCTGGGCTACAACAAGCACCTGACCGACGACTTCGCGGTGTTCGGCGTGGTCGCCTGGAAGGACGAAAAGTTCCGCCGCGACTCGATCACCGTCAATTCGTGGGGTAACCGGCTGGGCTCGATCCAGTTGGGTGGCCAACAGGCCGTGGTCAACAACACCGGCGCCTATGTCGCCGGCCAGAACGCCGCCTATGACGCTCTCCAGGCGTCGCTGCCCGCCAGCTACACCTCGCAGTTCCCGAACGGCCTGGCCCCCGTCTACTATCCCAGCCAGACCCGCCAGCTCGTCAAGTTCAACCGCGGCACGACCCTGTCGGCCGCCACGGGCTTCGAGTGGCGCATCAATGAAGATTGGAAGTTCGGCGCCAACGGCTTCATCACCCGGCGCAAGCTGAGCCAGGCCACCAATAACCTGCTCTATATCGACGCCGGCGCGGGCCAGGGCACCAATACCGGCCTGACGGCGACCTCGGCCGTCGCCAGGATCAGCAATCTCGGCGCCCCCTACATCGTGCAGACGCCGAACGGTCCACGCGCCTATGTCAACTCGTTCTCGGCCGCCAACATCAACACCTTCGACTCCATCCGCTCGGAGCCGGCCCTGAACCAGACCTGGGCCATCAACCCGACCGTCGAGTTCAAGAACGACGAATGGCGCGCCACCGCCAATTTGACCGTCTCGCGCGCCAAGGCCCAAGCCAAGCAGATCGAGTTCGACATCGTCCAGAACCCCTACCGCAACCTCGGCGCGGGCGGGCTAAACGGCATCACCACGTCGGTCGCCCTGGGTGGCGCCGACCTGGCCAACTACATGGCCACCCTGGCCACCCCGCACGCCACACACCTGGCGACGACGCCCTACAACATTCCGGCGCTCGCCAGCGCCGCCACCCAGGCCGGCGCCCAGATGCCCGGCGCGGCGGCGAACACGCCCGCCGACCGCTTCGGCATCACCGGCACAAACGGCCGGGCCAAGAACGACCTGGATTCGGCTCAACTCGACCTGGAGCGCACTTTCGAGGATGGCCGCTTCCTGACCAGCTTACAGTTTGGCGGCCGCGCCGAGAGCCTGAAGTTCACCTCGTCGGGTTCGCGCAACACTTCGCTGGGCGCCCAGACCCAGAACATCACGCCGGCCATGGCCTCGCAGCTGAGCTACGCCAACGATTTCTTCGGCGGCCAGGCTTCGGGGGCGACGTCCAACTGGATGGGCGTGGACGTCAAGCAAATGCTGTCGATCCTGACCCCGGTGAACACCGCGCCCCGCAACACCACCACCAATCCCACCGGCTTGCCCGGCCAGTTCGCCTTCGGCGCGCCTGGCGTGTTCCTGACGCCCTATGGCTTTGTGAACAATTATTGGGACGGCAACTACTGGAACAACAACTTCACCAATGAGAACGACGTCTACTCGGCCTATGCAACAGCCAAGTTCAAGACCGAAATGTTCAGCATTCCGGTGCACGGCGCCCTGGGCGTTCGCTATGAATATACCGACAACAAGATTGTCGCGCTGAACTGCACCAACTGCGCCGCCGCCCAGTCGGTCGCGCCCGGTCCGATCAACCACGGACAGACCACCAAGACGACGACACGCAACTATGACTATTGGCTGCCGTCGCTGATCCTGGCGGCGGACCTGCGCGACGACCTGATCCTGCGTTTCGCGGCCTATTCGACCTATGTGCGCCCGCAGCCACGCGACATCGTGCCGACCACCTATGTCCAGAGCCCGGTCGACCTGACTCCGCCGGTCGATCCGGTCTACACGGTGACCATCGGCGCGACGAGCCTGAAGCCCTACACTTCCGACTCTGTGGACCTGTCCCTGGAGTGGTACAACCGACCAGGCGGCCTGATCTCGCTGGCGACCTACCGCAAGAAGGTTGACGGCTATATCGGCCCGATCACCGATCCGACGCTGCTTTGCCCCGCCTCGGGCCAGATCCCAGGCCTGGACGTCAATCTGGGTACGCTGACGATCGACAACTCGGGCGGCACGCCAGTCTGCAGGAGCTCTAACACCTTCACGGGCGCAGGCGGGACGGTCAGGCAAGCCCAGGTCAATATAAGCGGCCAGACCAACCAGAACGCGATGACGGTCACCGGCGTCGAGTTCAATATCCAGCAGAACTTCGATTTCCTGCCCGGCTTCTGGAAGGATTTCGGCGGCGCGTTCAACTACTCCTACACGTCGATCGATGGGAAGGACCAGGCGGGCAAGGCGATCACCCTGCCCAGCGTTTCGAAGAACAATCTCAATTTCATCGGCTATTATGAAGGGGCAAAGTTCGGCGCCCGCCTGGTCTATAACTGGCGCGACAAATACGATCTGGCCGCCGGCAATTCGTTCGTCGGCGACGCCCGCACCGTCAAGGCGCGCAGCCAGCTAGACGCCTCGGCCTCGTACAAGTTCACCGACGACCTGACGCTGTCGGTCGACGCATTCAACCTGACGGACGCAACCCGTTCGGAATACGAGAGCGATCCGATGCTGCCGCGCCGGATCGACTATGACGGCCGCACCTACCAGATGACCCTGCGGGCCACCTTTTAGTCTGTAGTTCCCCTGTGAGGCCGGGCTCCGCGCCCAGCCTCATGTCTTTGTCCAAAGAGACGCGTGACATGAAGACGTTGCTGATGGGCGCGGCCTGCGCCCTGGCGCTACTGGCCTCGCCGGCCCTGGCGGCCGACTACGCCCTGCTGGGTTCGGCCTACGCCAAGGGCGGCGCCGCAGCCCCCGCAGCAGCGGACGTCCTGAGCAAGGCCAAGGCCGCCCTGACCCGTCCGCCCGGCGCGATCCCTCTGCTGCATACCGAGGGCACCCTACCCGGCAAGGGCATTCGCGAGATCAGCGTGACGGCCAAGGAGGACCAGCCGATCGTGCTGAACCTGGCTTTGGCCTGGCGGCTGACGGGCGACCGGGCCTATCTCGACCAGGCTGGCCGCTATCTGGAGAACTGGGCCGACGTCTATCAGATGTCTTTCAACCCGATCGACGAGACCGGCTTCGACGCCCTGATCATGGCCTATGACCTGACTGAGGCCGACCTGCCCACGATGACCCGCGCCAAGCTCGATGGGTTCTGGCGGCGCATGGCTGTCGGCTATCTCGACGCCATGGATGGCAAGCCGCGCAATTTCGACACCAACTGGCAGAGCCACCGCGTCAAGCTGGCCACGATGGCGGCTTTCCAGGTCGCCGACGCCAAGCTGATCGACCGGGCCCGGGCGGCTTTTAGCGCCCAAGTCACGACCAACCTGCTGGCCGACGGCACAGTGCACGACTTCCACGAGCGCGACGCCATCCACTACGTCACCTACGACCTGGACCCACTGATGATGGCGACGCTGTCGGCTCGCGCCCATGGCGAGGACTGGTTCACCTGGCGCAACGCCGCCGGCGCCAACCTGCCCGGCGCGCTCGACTGGCTGGCGCCCTACGCCAAGGGCGAAAAGATCCATATCGAGTTCGCCAACTCGAAGGTCCAGTTCGACCGCGACCGCGCCGGCGCGGGTCAGAAGGAATATGCGCCGCACCCGTGGGATCCCGTCAATGCGGTCGGCACCTATGCCTTGGCCAGCCTGATGGACCCGCGCTATGCCCCGCTACGCGACGATCTGGTCAAGCGCACGCATCGCCAGCCAGCGGGGTGGATCCAGCTCCAGGACCAATCCCGCTGAAACCTTAGCCCACGGCGCGCGACAGTTCTTCAAGGACATCGCCCGCGCTCCTGGCCTGGGCGGCGACCTCGCCGATGACGATCAGCACCGGACCGCCGCGCGTCTCGCCCAGCGCCGCCGCCAATGTGCCCAGCGTACAAGGATAGAGCCGCGCCTCGACGCCGCCCGCCTGCTCCACGGCCACCGCCGGAGTGTCTGGCGAGCAGCCGGCGGCGATCATCCGTTCACTCAGCGCGCCCGCGACCTCGCCGCCCATATAGATGGCCATCGTGGCTTCCGGATCGGACGCGGCGCTCCAATCGCCAGCCAAGGCGCCGGCCTCCAGTCGCGCCGTCGCGAACACCACCCGTCGCGCCTCGCCGCGATGGGTCAGGGGGAAGCCAAACTGAGCGGCGGCGGCGCAGGCGGCGGTGACCCCCGGCACGACCTCGACCGGGACGCCGTGGCCCTGGAGGAACGCTGACTCCTCGCCCACCCGGCCGAAGATCGACGGATCGCCGCCCTTGAGCCGCACCACCCGCAGGCCCTTGCGGGCCAGGCGCAGCATCAGCCGGTTGATCTCGTCCTGGTGCATGCTGAGCCTGCCGGCCCGCTTGCCGGTCTGGATGCGCACGCAGCCGGGCGGGGCCAGGGCGATCGCGTCATCCGAGATCAAGGCGTCGTAGAGTAGGGCCTGGGCGCTCTCGACGGCGCGAACGGCGCGGACGGTCATCAGGTCCACGGGGTCCGGGCCGGCGCCGACCAGCAGGACGCGGCCGGCTTGAGCATCATGCGACATGGAGGGTCTCCTTGACGGGCGGGATGACGACCGACGCGGCGATCATGCGGGCGATCTCGGGGCGGCAGGAGCCGCAGTTGGTCCCTGCCCCGGTCGCGACGCCGACCGCGTCAGGACTGATGGCCCCCGCGACGATCGCGGCCTGAACGGCCCTTGCGCCGATCTTCAGGCAGGCGCAGACCATCGGTCCCTCGTCGATCGGCGCGCCGGGCGGACGGCCAAACAACAGCGCCGAGCGGGCTTCAGGACTGAGCACCGGTTCAGCGAACAGCTCGGCCAACCAGTCCCGCGCCGGCAGACGACCGGCCAGGGTGACATACAGCACAGCGACCAGCCGCCCATCCTCGACCCAGGCGTCGCGCCGGGCGCCGGTGGCGGCGTCTTCGTAGGTCACGAGTTCGCCGGTCAGGCCTTTGACAAGCGCCTTGCGCAGGGCGGCGCGCTCGGCCTCATCGCCCCGACCGGCGAACTCGTGTTGCTGGCAGGCGTCCTGCGGGATGCGCCGCCAGACGAGGTCCAACCCCGTGGGGGATGCGAGGCTGGACCGCGTCAGAAAAAAGCCCTTCCAGGTCTCGCGATGGGCGCGGATCCGGGCGGGGGTGTGCTTGAACTCCGGCTGTCCCGAGGTCGGGTCGAGATTAGCTGCCACCAGCGGATTGGCGCGGCCGGACGGCGCGAAGGCGTTGGTCCAATGCATCGGCATGAACAGGCTGCCCGGCCGTTGACGGTCGGTGAGCTTGGCCAGGACCACGGCTTCGCCGCGCACGGTGATGATCCGGGTCAGGGCGCCGTCCTTGAGGCCCGCGGCCTCGGCGTCTGCCGGATGGACCTCGACAAACGGTTCGGGCGCGTGGCGGCACAGGTCGGGAGCCAAGCCGGTGCGGGTCATGGTGTGCCACTGGTCGCGGATGCGACCGGTGTTCAGCGAGAGCGGGAAGGCCGCGTCGACGGCGTCCGCTGGGCCGCGCGGCCGGGTCGGGACCATGCGGGCTCGGCCGTCTGGCGTCTGGAACCGGCCGTCGATGAACAGCCGCGCCGTGCCCTGGCCGTCCGCCGTCACGGGCCACTGCAGGGGCGACAGCGCCGCATAGGCCTCCGGCGTCAGGGCGGCCAGGCCCGCCAGGTTCAAGACCCGCCCCTCGTTCTCGTAGGCCGTCATCCGCGCCCACTCGCGAAAGACCCTGGCCTGAGACGGCCATCCGAATCCATCGAAGCTCATGGCGCGTCCGACGTCGGCGACGATCCGCCAGTCGGCGCGGGCCTGGCCAGGCGCCGGGAACAGCGCCCGCTGCCGCGAGATCCGGCGCTCGGAATTGGTCACCGTCCCGTCCTTCTCGCCCCAGGCCAGGGCCGGCAGCTTGACGTCGGCGAAGGCCGTGGTGTCGGTGTCTACGCAGTCCGACACCACCACGAACGGGCAGCGCTCCAGCGCCTCGCGCACCCGGGTGGCGTCGGGCATCGAGACGGCCGGGTTGGTGGCCATCACCCAGATCGCCTTTATCTTGCCCGCATGGACCGCCTCGAACATGTCGACGGCCTTCAGGCCCGGGGCGCGGGCGGTGTCGGGCGCCCCCCAGAAGCGGGCGACGCGGTCGCGGTCGGCGGGGGCGAAGTCCATGTGGCCGGCCAGGGTGTTGGCCATGCCGCCGGTCTCGCGCCCGCCCATGGCGTTGGGCTGGCCGGTGATCGAGAACGGGCAGGCCCCTGGCTTGCCGATCCGCCCCGTCGCCAGGTGGACATTGAGGATCGCCAGCCCCTTGGCCGTGCCCTGGGCCGACTGGTTGGCGCCCATGGAAAACAGGCTGACCGTGCGCTCATGGGCGGCGAACAGCTCGTAGAAGGTCAGCAAGTCTTCCACCGGCACGCCGCAGTCGGCGGCCACGGCGGCGGGCGACTGATTTAGCTCGGCCAGGGCCGTCTCGACATCCGCGAAGCCATTGACGTGAGCGGCGATGTAATCGCGGTCGATGGCCCCCCGCCGGATCAGGTCGGCCAGCAGACCGTTCCACAGTCGCACGTCGCTTTGCGGGGCGATGGCCAGGTGCAGGTCTGCGCCTTCGGCGGTGTCGGTGCGGCGCGGGTCGATGACCACGTGCTTCTGGCCTCGCGCCTTGGCGGCCTCCATGCGCCGAAACAGCACCGGATGGGTCCAGGCGGCGTTGTGGCCGCTGAACACCACCAGGTCGGCGAGATCCAGGTCCTCATAGCAGCCCGGCACCAGGTCGGCGCCGAACGCCTGCTTGTGGGCCGCCACCGCCGAGGCCATGCAGAGCCGGCTGTTGGTGTCGATATTGCCCGAGCCGATGAAGCCCTTCATCAGCTTGTTGGCGACATAATAGTCCTCGGTCAGCAGTTGGCCCGAGACATAGAAGGCCACGCTGTCGGGCCCGTGCTTGGCGATGGTGTCCTTGAAGCGCTTGGCGACCAGGGCCGTGGCGTCGCTCCAGGACGCGACCTTGCCGCCAATGGTCGGCTCAAGGAGCCGGCCCTGCAGCCCCACCGTCGCGCCCAGCGCCGCGCCCTTGGAACAGAGGCGGCCGAGATTGGCGGGATGAGCGGCGTCGCCGGTCACGGACAAGGCTCGGCTCTCACCGACAGCGCCGCTCACGCCGCAACCGACCCCGCAATAGGGGCAGGCGGTCTTGATCGTGAGCGCGCCGCCGCCGTCTGCCATCAGGCCCCCCGTATCGCCGGCGCCGTCGCCAGACTGAGCATCAGACGGCCGTCGCGCACTTCCAGTGGCACCACCGGCGTGCAGCCCTTGCCCTTGTCGGCGCCCATGGGCTCGCCCGAGGCCAGGTCAATCGACCAATTGTGCAGCGGGCAGGCCACGGCGCGGCCGTGGACGATGCCCTGGCTCAGCGGACCGCCCTTGTGCGGACAGGCGTCCATCAGGGCGAACACCTCGCCATCACCGGTTCGGAAAATGGCGATGTCACCGCAGGGGCTGGTGACGCGACGGGCCCCGCGACGCGGAATGTCCGTCACCGCGCCGACATCGATCCAGACCGGAGATTTCAGGGGCGCGTTCATGCGGGGGCGAACTCCATCCGGCGGCTCATGGGGGTGAACTCCTCGTTGTGGCGGCCGGCCACGCGTTCGGCCCAGGGGTCGATGCGGGCGAAGCGCTGCGAGAACACGAAGCGGTCGTAGAGCGCCTTGCGGGGTTCGGGATCCGTGACCTTGGCCTGAATGGTCTCCAGGCCAACCCGAGCCATCCACTTGTAGACCCGCTCCAGGTACCAGCCCTCTTCGCGGTACAGCTGCATGGCTGCGGCGATCACCCAGACGGTCTCGTCCTCCGAGGCGACGTGGGTCAGCACCTTGGTGCCCTGGATGTGCAGGCCGGCGGCGCCGCCGATGTGGATTTCGAAGCCGCTATCCACGCAGACCACGCCGAAGTCCTTGCAGGTGGCCTCGGCGCAATTTCGGGGACAGCCCGACACCGCCAGCTTGACCTTGGCCGGGGCCCACGAGCCCCACAGGAACTTCTCCAGCCTTATGCCCAGGCCGGTGGAATCCTGGGTGCCGAACCGGCACCAGTCGCTGCCGACGCAGGTCTTCACCGTGCGCAGGCCCTTGGCATAGGCGTGGCCGCTGACCATGCCGGCGGCGTTGAGGTCGGCCCAGACGGCCGGCAGGTCGTCCTTCTTGACGCCCAGCAGGTCGATCCGTTGGCCGCCGGTGACCTTGACCGCCGGGATCGCGAACTTGTCGGCGACATCGGCGATGGCCCGCAGTTCGTCGGGCGTGGTCATGCCGCCCCACATCCGGGGAACGACCGAATAGGTGCCGTCCTTCTGGATGTTGGCGTGGACCCGCTCGTTGATGTAGCGCGACTGCTTGTCGTCGCGATATTCCGACGGCCAGGCGCAGAGCAGGTAGTAGTTGAGGGCCGGTCGGCACGAGGCGCAGCCGTCGGGCGTGGTCCACTCCATGGCCTGCATCACGGCTGGCATCGACTTCAGGTCGTACTCGACGATGGCCGTGCGGACGTCCGAGTGCGGCTTGTGGGTGCACTTGCACATCGGCTTGGGGCCGGTCTGTTCCTTGAAACCGTCTCCCAGGGTCAGTTTCAGCACCTGCTCGACCAGCGGGGTGCAAGAGCCGCACGAGGCCGAGGCCTTGGTCACCGCCTTCACGTCGTCCACGGTCGTCAGGCCCTGGAGGGTGATGGCCGCGACGATCGAACCCTTGCAGACACCGTTGCAGCCGCAGATTTCCTGCGTATCGGGCATGGCCGCAACGGCCGCATTAGGGTCCAGGCCGGACAGCCCTTCCGTGATGGCCTGGCCGAAGATCAGGGTCTCGCGGATGTCCTTGACCGACGTTCCGGTCCGCATCAGGTCGAAGTACCAATTGCCGTCGATGGCGTCGCCGAACAGAACTGAACCGACGAGCTTGCCGTTCTCGATGACGACGCGCTTGTAGACACCGCGTCCTGCGTCGCGGAACACGATGTCCTCGCAGCCTTCGCCACCCGAAAACTTGCCGGCCGAGAACACGTCGACGCCCGAAACCTTCAGGCGGGTCGACAGAACCGAGCCTTGATAGGCCCCCTCCCCGTCGGTCAGCGACCCGGCCAGCGCGCGGCACATCTCCCAGATCGGCGCGACCAGGCCGTAGCAATTGCCGCGATGCTCGGCGCATTCGCCCACGGCGAAAACCGCCGGATCGGAGGTGCGCATGGCGTCATCGACGACCACGCCGCGATTGACGGCCAGGCCCGCCGCCCTGGCCAGGCTGGCGTTGGGCTTGATGCCCACGGCCATGACCAGCAGGTCGCACGGCAGGACGCGGCCATCCTTGAGCTTGAGGCCCACGACCTGGCCGTCCATGCCAAGGATCTCCTCGGAATGAGCGCCCAGCACCGTCTCGACGCCGCGCTCCGCCAGGGCCTCGCGCAGCAAAAAGCCGGCGCTCTCGTCCAGCTGGCGTTCCATCAAGACGTCCATCAGGTGGACGACGGTGGCCGCCATGCCGCGACGGGCCAGGCCGTAGGCGGCCTCCAGGCCCAGCAGACCGCCGCCGATCACCACGGCCCTGGCGCCGGGCTTGCCAGAAGCGGCGATCATGGACTCGACGTCGTCCAAGTCGCGGAAGGTGACCACGCCCGCAAGATCGATGCCGGGCAACGGCAGACGGAACGGGTCAGACCCCGTGGCCAGGATCAGCTTGTCATAGGCAACTTCCAGCCCGCCCTCGGCGGCGACTTTGCGGCCTTCCAGGTCAATCGCCGTGACGGCGCGGCCGGCATGCAGGGCGATGGCGTTATCCGCGTACCAGGCCTCGTCATTGATCACGATGTCGGCGAAGGACTTTTCCCCCGCCAGCACTGGCGACAGCATGATGCGGTTGTAGTTCACCCGCGGCTCGGTCCCGAAGATGGCGATCTCGTAGCGGCCCGGATCGCGCTTGAGGACTTCTTCGACCGCCCGGCAACCGGCCATGCCGTTGCCGATGACGACCAGCTTTTCCTTGGTCATGGTTCTGCTCACTGGGAAGGAAAAGGGATCAGACACGGATCGGACGGGCGTCGGCGCCGTGCAGTGTCGGCCAAACCAAGCGCCAGCGCGCCTTGAGACCGAGCAGGGCGAAGAGCGCGAACACCGCCAGGGCCGCGAAACCGAGGAAGCCGAGCTGATAGGAGCCGGTCAGCTTCTTGGCCATGCCCAGCGTCGAGGCGAGGTAGAAGCCGCCGATGCCGCCGGTCATGCCGATCAGCCCGGTCATCACCCCGATTTCCTTGCGGAACCGCTGCGGCGCCAGCTGGAACACCGCGCCATTGCCGGCGCCCAGGGCCAGCATCGAGAACATCAGCACGGCCAAGGCGATCCAAGCCGAGGGCATCTGGAAGCTGGCGGCCGCCAGGCCGACGGCGGCCAAGGCGAAGACAATGGTCAGGGTTCGCACCCCGCCGAAGCGGTCGGCCAGGGCCCCGCCGACCGGACGGATGAACGAGCCGGCGAACACGCAGGCGGCGGTGAAGAAGCCGGCGATCACCGGGGTCAGCCCATATTCCGAGTTGAAATAGATGGTCAGGGACGAGGCCAGGCCGACGAAGCCGCCAAAGGTCACCGCGTAGAGCAGCATCAGCCACCAGGCGTCCGGAACCTTCAGCACTTCCATATATTCGGGCAGGGTCTTGGGGGCAGGTTGCTCGGGAGCGTCCTTGGCCAGCAGCATGTAGACGACAAAGGCGACGGCGAGCGGGATGGCGGCCAGGCCGATCACGTTCTGCCAGCCAAAGGCCTTGGCCAACAGCGGCGCGAACAGGGCGGCCAGGGCTGTGCCGGAGTTGCCGGCCCCGGCGATGCCCAGGGCCAGCCCCTGATATTCTTGCGGATACCAGCGCGAGGCCAGCGGCAGGGCCACGGCGAACGAAGCGCCGGCCACGCCGAGCACGACGCCCAGGGCCAAGACCTGGTGGTAGTTATGAATGCCCAGCAGCCACGCTGCGACGAGGCCGGTCAGCACGATCAACTGGCTGATCATCCCGGTCTTCTTGGGACCGATCCGATCGACCAGCACGCCGTTGACCAGGCGCAGCACCGCCCCCGCCAGAACCGGGATGGCGACCATCAGGCCCTTCTGGGCGGGGTCGAGATGGAAGTCCTTGGCGATGGCCACGCCCAGCGGGCCCAGGATCACCCAGACCATGAAGCTCAGGTCAAAATACAGGAACGCGGCGAACAGGGTCGGCGCATGGCCGGCCTTCAGGAAATCACGGGAGAGCATGATACGCCTCGGATGTTGCGTGTCTGCGAGAGCGAGGCGCGAACGCCTCGGGCGGGTGACCGCATCCGAGCGGTCGTCTCTGGCAGCCACGAACTTCGTTGTCCGGAGGCCTGATGCTAGTGGAGTGTCGAGGGCCCGGCGTTGTCACGCGCCATGCCGCGTCGCGGTGTCGATAGGCCTGGATCGCGCGGTTGCTCAGCAAACGGACAGCGTCGATGCTTCAAGCATGAGCAATTCTTTGGGGCGAGCTGCGCCCGAGCGGACGATCGCCTAGGCGCGGGCTCGGCTGATCGCAAACCCGGCGGCATAGCCACGGGCATCACCGGGGTCGAAGCTGACCCCGTCGAACAGCGCCGCCGGAACTGACGCCGCGCCGTCCTCAAACGCCTGAGCCGGGCCCAGGATCGGCCCGAGCGATAAGGCCGCCTCGCGAAACAGGTCCGGGCGATAGACCCGGTCGGCGACGGCTGCGAGATCAAGGTCGTCGGCGACCTGAGCCCAGCGCACCATCTGCGACAGGAACCACAGGGCGTGCTCTCGGCGGGGCAGGCCCGCAGCCCCGCGATGGAAGACGATCTCCTGCCGCAGAGCTCGCGCCACGACCTCGGGCTCGGCGCCGACGTGCTCGGGACGCGACAGCAGCGCCACCAGTTCGGCGTGATTGCCAGGCTCGTCACACCAGGCTGCGGCGCGCAGCAAGGCCCGTAAGGCGGCGCGCAGTTCGCCGGGATGACGCTCGGCCCAGGCCTGCGTAAGGCCGAACACCTTGTCAGGCCCGCCCGGCCAGAACGTCGATGCCTTGATCAGCATCTCGCCGACGCCTTGGCTCATCGCCACCGCGTTCCAGGGCGCGCCGACGCAGAAGCCGTCGATGCCGCCGGACTGGAGATGATCGACCATGCGGGGCGGCGGCGTCACCACCAGTCGAACGTCGCGATCAGGATCGACGCCCGCTTGCGCCAGCCAGTAGCGCAGGGCGTAATTGTGCATCGAATGGGGGAAGACCACCGCGAAAATCAGTGGCGGCGCGCCATGCTCCTTGCGCTGCTCAACCAAGCGAGCCAGCGGACGGGCGGTGATGATCTCCGCCGCCATGCCCTCGGGATCCAGCGCACGCATGGCGGCGGCCAGGCCGAGCGAGACGGTGATGGCGCTGCCGTTCAGGTTCAGGGCCAGGGGCGCCAGCATCGGCGCCCCCGAGCCGTCGCTGGCCAGTCCCGAGGCCAAGGCCATCGGCGCCAGCATGTGGGCGCCGTCGAGCGCGCCGACCGTCACCTTGTCGCGGATCGTCGCCCACGAGGCTTCACGGCTGAGCGAGACCTCCAGCCCCTCTTGGGCGAACAGGCCCAGACTTTTGGCCACCACCAGCGGCGCGCAATCGGTCAGCGGGATGAAGCCCAGCGTCAGGTCGGCCAGCCCGCTCACGACGCGTCCCCCTTCAGCACGCCGGCGAAGGCCAGCAGGTCGGCGGCCACCGAGCCGATCGGCTTGCCGCGATCCATGGCCAGCTTGCGCAGCAAGCGATAGGCGCCGTCCTCGTCCAGGCCACGCTCCTTCATCAGCAGGCCCTTGGCCCGCTCTACCGTCTTGCGCGACTCAAGGTCGGCCTTGGCCTTGGCCAGGTCGCCGCGCAACTGCTGGATCAGGGCGAAACGGCTCATGGCGACGTCGAGGATCGGCCGCACCCGGGCCGGAGACAACCCATCGACGATATAGGCCGCGACGCCGGCCCGAACGGCCTGCTCGGCCAAACCTGGCTCGGATCGGTCGACGAACATCACAACCGCGCGCTGACTGCTGGGGCTGATTTCACGGAGACTGTCGAGCGTGTCGCGATCAGGGCTGTCGGAGGCGATCACCACGACGTCCGGTGCGAAGGCCGCCACTTCCGTCTCGTCATAAGTCGCCGCCTTGCGGACCTCCAACGGGTCCACGCCCCGCAGTCCTTCAGCGACCAGGGCGGCTCTGGCGGGGTCTGGATCGATCACGAGCACGCGCATGCGGTTGGCGTAGGTTCCTCCCGAGCCCCGCGGGAGCGCATAGCGTGGCGCGCCGAGCCTCTTGCCGATTCAGCCCGCCAATTGCGCACCGACGCCTTGATTAACGGCGCCGAAAGACGCTAAGCCACCAAAACCCCTCTTGATTTATAATATCAATGCGATGAGTGTCCGCCAGTTCCGGCGTGAGCCGCGGTATTGAGGGGGATAGACATGCGACACCCGCGCCACTGTATAATCGTTGCCCTGGCGGCTAGCTTGCTGACCCTTGGCGTCGCGCAAGCCGCCGAGCCCCCGATCTATATGGGCGTCGATATCTCCTACGCCAACGAAATGGACGACTGCGGCGCGGTCTATCGGTCCGGTGGCAAGCCGGTCGATCAATACCAGTTCTTCAAGGCGGCGGGCGCCAACGTGGCGCGGATTCGTATCTGGAACGACCCGGACTGGACCAAGTATTCCAACCTCGCCGACGTCAAGCGCAGCATCCGCCGCGCCAAGCGGGCCGGCCTGCAGGTGCTGCTCGACTTCCACTATTCCGACGACTGGGCCGATGGTGAAAAGCAGCTGGCCCCGAAGGCGTGGGCCAAGCTATCGACGCAGGACCAGGCCAAGGCGTTGTACGCCTTTACCCATGACACCCTGACGGAACTGGACCGCGAAGGCCTGATGCCCGAACTGGTGCAGGTGGGAAACGAGACCAATGGCGAGATCGTCTCAAGCCTGGCCAAGGCCAAGGAGCCGATCCACTGGGACCGCAACGCCCTGCTGTTCAACGCCGGGATCAAGGCCGTGCGCGACGCGGGCGCTGAGAGCAAGATCAAGCCGCGCGTGATGCTGCACATCGCCCAACCCGAGAACGTCGAGCCCTGGTTCGCCGCCGCCGCCAAGGCCGGGGTCAGCGATTTCGACATCATTGGGATCAGCTACTACAGCAAGTGGTCCAAGCGCTCGATGGCGCAACTGGGCCAGACCATCAACCGCCTGCGCAATACCTATGCCGCCGACGTGCTGGTGGTGGAGACCGCCTACCCGTTCACCACCGCCAACGCCGACAGCTCGCCCAATCTGCTGGGCGAAGACTCGCTCATCGCCGGCTATCCGGCCACCCCGGCGGGCCAGAAAAAATACCTGATCGACCTGACCCAGCTGGTTCTGGCGAGCGGCGGCACGGGGGTCTTCTACTGGGAGCCGTCCTGGCTCTCGACCAAGACCTGCGGCACCCGCTGGGGCAAGGGCTCCAACTGGGAGAACGCGGCGCTGTTCGACTTCAAGGGCCAGGCCCTGGAGGGCGCCGACTGGCTCAAGACCGCCTATGTCCTTCCCGTCGAGGTGACCTTCAAGACCAAGGCGACCACGGACGCCGCCTTCATTGACGGCGACTTCCTGGGCGGCGTTGGACCCAGGCCCATGACACGCGAGGGCGACGCCTTCGTCTATCGCACCCACCTGATGCCGGGCGCTGCGGTGACCGTGGCCACGGCGGAGGCGTCAGACGAGGTCGCCGATTCACCCGCCGTCGCCGCCGCCATCGGGCAACGCGCCGCCGTCGTTCCGCTGCCCTAACGGCCCACGTTTTCAGCGACTTTCTTGCCGTTCAGCGCGATAGCATCGCCCCAAAACGTTCGAGGCTTGTCATGTGTGATTGATATGATAAATAGAAATTCTCGACTGGAAGAAGACACCGGTCGAGGAGCGCTCGGCAGAAGCGCGGAGAATTTCGGTGCGAATCCCGCACCCAACTGAACCGGCGGACTTTCAGCGCTGGACCGATCCATTCGCATCAGAACGAGAGAGCAGCCGCGTCACGGAACGCGGCGCCGTCGCCACACGGGGGAACCACCGATGTCTCACTACAAGTTGCTCGCCGCTGTCAGCGGCATGGCCATGATGGCCGCCGCCAGCGCCTACGCGCAAACCGCTCCCGCGCCAGCCAACGCCGCTCAGGTCGACGAAATCGTCGTCACCGGCGTTCGCAAGAGCATGCGCGACGCCCTGGCGGTGAAACAGGGCTCGGACAAGGTGGTCGAGGCCA
Source organism: Caulobacter sp. DWR2-3-1b2 (assembly GCF_049896345.1). NCBI lineage: Bacteria > Pseudomonadati > Pseudomonadota > Alphaproteobacteria > Caulobacterales > Caulobacteraceae > Caulobacter > Caulobacter sp. DWR2-3-1b2. The sequence goes on from NZ_JAFCUC010000003.1 coordinate 309,874, forward strand.
TCTCGGCCAAGGACATTGGCGTGCTGCCAGACGTCACCATCGCCGAGTCCATCGCCCGCCTGCCCGGCGTCAACGCCACCCGCGACCGCGGCAATGACAGCCAGGCCGTCGTGCGCGGCCTGGGCGCTCGCCTGGTGCTCGGCACGATCAACAACCGCGAAGTCGCCTCGTCCGAGCCGGACCGCAACGTGCGCTGGGAAATCTATCCGTCGGAGGTCGTCTCGGGCGTGCAGGTCTACAAGTCGCAGTCGGCCGACCTGATCGCCGGCGGCGTGGCCGCCACCATCAACATCGATACGATCGCCCCGCTCGACTACAAGGGCCCCGAATTCGTGCTACGCGCCGGCCCGGTCTATTATGACGGCGGCAAGGACATCCCGAACTACGGCACCACCGGCTACCGGGGCAGCGGCTCGTTGGTGCACAAATTCAACGACGATCTGGCTATCGTGCTGGGCCTGACCAGCCAGCGGCAGAAGAACGGCTACGGCTCGTTCACGGGCTGGGGCTACAACGACTCGATCGCCCGCCCGCCAGCCGGCGCCAGCGATTACAGCGGCGACCTGAACGGCGACGGCAAGCTGGACGCCACCCCGTGGGGCGCGCAAGAGTCGGCCAGCCGCATCGACCAGAAGCGCACCGGCGTCTCGGGCGGCCTGCAATGGCGGCCGACCGACCAGTTCGAGCTGAAGGGCGACGTCCTCTATTCGAAGATCAAGATTTCCGAACTTCAGGACCAGACCGTCTGGGGCCGCAACAACTGGGGCAACTGGAACAACGGCAACCGGGGCGACTACACCGCGCCCGGCGCGTCCTACACCCTGATCAACAACACCGTGGTCGCCGCTCGCCTGCCCTACAGCTCGGTGACCACCGTGCTGTCGCACTATACCGAGGACAAGGACCTGCTGGCTGGCGGCCTCAACGGCAAATGGACCAACGACCAATGGACCATGGCCGGCGACGTCTCCTATTCCAAGGCCGAACGCACCAATTCCTGGAAGGGCGTGCGGGTCGAGGCTTATCCAGACTGGACCACCTTCGACACCCGGGCCGGCCAGACCCCGACCATCACCACCAGCGCCCCCACCATCAGCCTCGCGCAGTACGCCAACCAGTACGGTTCGCATGACGGGCCCGAGCATCTGAACGATGAACTAAAGGCCGCCGCTCTCGACTTCACCCGCCAGCTGGAAGGCGTTCCGTTCAAGAGCGTGCAGTTCGGCGTCCGCGCCTCGGATCGCACCAAGGAACACGGGGCGGCGGGCTATTCGCCCGCGCCGACTGGCGTGACCGTGCCGGCCAATCTGTTCACCGCATATACGATCGGCAAGGGCGCGAACCTCCCGGCCATACTGACCGGCGACATCGACAAGATCGCGGCCATCGCCTACGGCGCCAACGCGTTCAGTCGCGCCGCCGACAAGCCCGCCGAGGACTGGAGCGTCCACGAGAAGGTCTATGAGGGCTATGGCAAGCTGAACTTCGCGGGCGACAGCGTCGGCGGCGCCTGGCTGACCGGCAACATCGGCGCCCGCGTGGTTCGCACCGAATCCGAAAGCACCGGCTTCCGAGCCGACACCACGGGCGCGGTCGCGTCCGTGGTGGTGGGCAGCCGGCACACTGACTTCCTTCCGTCGGCGAACGCCAAGTTCGACTTCGGTGATGGCAAGGTGTTGCGCCTGGGCCTGGCCAAGGTCATCGCCCGCCCGCCGCTGGACGAACTTCGCGCCAGCCGCACCTTGACCACTTGGTCGCCCTATACCGGCAGCGCCGGCAACCCCAAGCTCGACCCGTTCGAGGCCGTTCAGCTGGACGCCTCGGCTGAATGGTACTTCCGTCCGGAGGCTCTGATCGCCGCGTCCTACTACTACAAGGACGTCAGCTCCTATATCGGCTGGAAGCAGACCCCGGTCGTCTATAACGGCATCACCTACGCCGTCGCCAGCCCGACCAACGGCGGCGGCGGCTATATCCAGGGCCTGGAACTGACCTTCCAGACGCCGTTCTTCTTCCTGCCCGGCCCGCTGGCCAATTTCGGGATCTATTCGAACTACGCTTACGTCGACTCCGACCTGAAGGAGTTCTCGCCAGCCAACAATCCCCTCGACATGACGGGCCTGGCCAAGAACACCGCCACGGTCGACCTGTGGTACGCCCACGGCCCGCTCGAGGCGCGACTGGGCTACAAGTATCACAGCCCGATGACGGTGATTTACGGCTGGAGCGGCGCGGACCTGCAGACCCTGGAGACCGAGAAGACGCTCGACTTCAGCTCGTCGTACCAGATCAATGACCACATCGGCGTGCGCTTCCAGGTCAACAACCTGACCAACGAGGCCCTGCGTATGTACCGCGACAACGATCCCAACCGGATCGGCCGTTACGACGTCTACGGCCGCCGCTTCCTCGCCGATGTGACGGTGAAGTTCTAGATCTTTGGACTTTTAGCTCTGGGATTCATCACGCCTCCCCGATGATCCTGCGACTGGGGAGGAAGCTTCTCGCTTCCTCCCCTTTTTTTGCCTTTCGCGTGAGAAACCCGATGGTCGATTTCAGCCGACGTGATGCCCTGGTCGCCACCGTGGGCGTGACCACCCTGGCCGCCGCGTCGTCCGCGAACGCCGCCACGCCTTCGACGCCCGCACAGCCCGCCATCGACCTTTCGCCCCGCGAGCGTCGCTCGCTCGACTTCGACTGGCGCTTCAAGCTGGGGCATGCCCAGGATCCGGCCCGCGACTTCGGCTACGGCGCCAACCAGAGAACCTATGCCAAGGCCGGCGCGACCGCCGCCAACTGGCAGGTCAGCCAGCTTTCCGATCCTAAGTTCGACGCCAGCGCCTGGACGCCGGTCACCCTGCCCCACGACTGGGGCGTGGAGTTGCCGTTCGTCGACAACCCCGCGTTCGTCCCGTCCGGCAAGCCCGACGACGAGGACCTTCGCGCCGCCCATGGCTACAAGCCTCTGGGCCGCGAATTTCCCGAGACCAGCGTCGGCTGGTACCGCAAGACCTTCGCCCTGCCCGCCACCGACGCCGGCAAGCGATTGTCGATCGAGTTTGACGGAGCGTTCCGCGATGCCCTGGTCATCGTCAACGGCTACGTGCTGAGCCACGAGGACAGCGGCTACAGTCCTTTCCGTGTCGACGTCACCGACATCGCCAATCTCGGCGGAGACAACAGCCTGGTGGTTCGGGTCGACGCCTCGATCGGCGAGGGCTGGTTCTACGAGGGCGCGGGCCTCTATCGTCACGTCTGGCTGGTCAAGACCGCCGCGGTCCACGTGCCGCAGTGGGGCGTGTTCGTACGCGCCAAGATCGACGGGACCCTGTCGATCGACACAGATCTCATCAACGAGGGCGCCGCGCCTGCCGAGTACGAGCTCGTGCAGAGCGTGGTCGACGCTCAGGGCAAGCCGGTGCTGGCGCTGACCGCCGCTCAGGGTCGCCTGCCGGGCTGGGAGCGCCAGTCGCTGTCGCAGACCGCCCACATCGCCAGCCCGGTTCTGTGGTCGCTGGAGACTCCCCACCTCTACAGCTTGCTGACCGAGGTCAAGGTCGGCGCTGCCGTGGTCGATCGGTTCGTCACGCGGTTTGGCGTCCGCTCCATCGCCTTTGACGCCGACAAGGGCTTTCTGCTCAACGGCCAGTCTGTGAAGCTGAAGGGAACCTGCAATCACCAGGACCACGCCGGCGTGGGCGCTGCGATCCCTGACGCCCTGCAGGTCTGGCGGCTGGAACAGTTGAAAAGCATGGGCTGCAACGCCTACCGCGCCGCGCACAATCCGCCGACGCCCGAGTTGCTGGACGCCTGCGACCACCTGGGCATGCTTGTCATTGACGAAGCGCGCCGGATGTCCAGCGATCCCACGTCGATGGACGAGCTCGAACGGCTGGTCCGCCGCGACCGCAACCACCCCAGCGTCATCCTGTGGTCGATCGGTAATGAGGAGCCTCAGCAGGGCACGGCGCGCGGGGCCAAGGTGGCGACGACCATGAAGCGCCTGGTCAATCGCCTGGATCCGTCCCGCCTGGTCATCGCGGCCATGGACTCGGGGTTTGGCGAAGGCATCAGCGCGGTGATTGACGTCCAGGGCTTCAACTATCGCCACGAGAAGATGGACGACTTCCACGCGAAGTTCCCGAACGTGCCGATCATCGGCACCGAGAGCGCCAGCACCGTCGCCACGCGCGGCCAATACGCCCGCGATGACGCCAAGCTCTATGTACCCGCCTACGACACCGAGCACCCGTGGTGGGCCACCACCGCCGAACTGTGGTGGAGCCACGCGGCCGACCGCCCGTGGATGGCCGGCGGCTTTATCTGGACCGGGTTTGACTATCGCGGCGAGCCGACGCCTTTCAACAGGTGGCCGAGCATCAGCTCGCATTTCGGCGCGCTCGACACCTGCGGCTTCCCAAAGGACAATTACTACTACTACCGCGCCTGGTGGCGGCCCGAGCCGCTGCTGCACCTGCTGCCGCACTGGAACTGGGAAGGCCGCGAGGGCCAGCCGATCGCCGTCTGGGCCCACAGCAATTGCGACAAGGTCGAGCTGTTTCTCAACGGCAAGAGCCAGGGCGTTCGCGACGTCGTCCCCAATCACCACGTCGAGTGGTCGGTCCTCTACGCGCCTGGCGTGATCGAGGCCCATGGCTACAAGGCCGGCAAGGTCATCTTGCGCGAACGCCGCGAAACGGCTGGCCCGGCCGCCGCCCTGCGCTTTACGACCGACCGCTCGCGCCTGACCGCCGACGGCCAGGACGTGGCGATCCTCAAGGTCGAGGTGCTCGACGCCAAGGGGCGTCCCGCGCCTCGCGCCGACGACTCGGTCACCTTCACGGTGACAGGCCCCGGCCAGGTGATTGGGGTTGGCAACGGCAATCCCGCCAGCCACGAGCCGGACGTCGCCAGCCAGCGCAAGGCCTTCAACGGCCTGTGCCAAGCGATCGTCCGCACGCAACGCGAACCGGGGCAGCTTCGCGTCGTCGCCAGCGCGCCTGGCCTCAAGCCGGCCTCGGTGGTGATCGGCGTCAGCGCCCGCAACGCCTAGCGCAATTTTCGGGCAGGGCGCGGCAAGCTCGTGAAAGTTTGATATTACGTATTGCGATTTACGTAATACTCGATCTAGCTGGAGGGCATGGATATGCCCTCCTCCACCCTGGCGCGCCTGAGCGTCAGCTTGCCGGCCGAACTGCTGGACCAACTGGACGCCATGGTCGCCGAGCGCGGCCTGCCCAGTCGTTCGCAGATGATCGCCGAGCTGATCCGCCATGAGTTGGCCGAGCACAGCGGCGCGCGCTCCGACGCCGTGCTGGCCGGGACAATCACCTTGATCTACCGCGCCGAGAGCGGTCGCGTGCGACACGCCCTAGCCCAGACCCAGCTGGGCTATGTGAAAGAGGTGATCTCGGCCCAGAACGTCTTCCTCGAGGACGATCAGGCCATGGAGGTGCTGCTGGTCCAGGGGCCGTTCGAGCGCCTGCAGCAACTGTGCGACGACCTGCGCAAGGTGCGCGGCGTGCAACAGATCAAGCTGGTCACCACCACCGCCCTGCTACCGCCGCTGCACGCCCATGGCGACCACGACGGAGTGGCCGGATGAGCGACCTGAACACCGCCGATCCCTACGCCGCCCAGGCCCATGCCCGCGCCCAGGCCGGAACCCGCGCCGAAGCGATGCCGACGGTGCCGGCCAAGGCGGCGACCGACCTGCCGGACGGCGTGGCGTCGGCCGAGGTGGTCTGGGACGAAACCATCGCCCCCGGCGGCTACGCCAGTCGGCAGATCGCCCGCGGAACCCGCCTCCGCCTGACCGACCTGGCCGGCGACGCCAGCGCGTCCCTGCTGCTGTTCAACGCCGAGCGTCCGGTCGAGCGACTCAATATCGCCGACACCCTGAAGGTCCAGTGGAACGGCTACCTCGGCCAAGGCCGGTTGTTGCTGTCCGACATGGGCCGGGTGCTGGCCAGCCTGGTGGAGGACACCGCCGAAACGCACGACGCCTTCTGCGGGGCTTCGAACCAGGCGAGCAACGCGCGGAGGTATGGCGACGGCTTCAATCACGGCGCCCATCCCAACGCCCGCGACCGCTTGTCGCTGGGCGTCGCCAAGTTCGGCCTGGGGCGCAAGGACATCCATCCCTGCCTGAACCTGTTCAAGGCCGTGCGCATCGCCCAGGGCGGCGACACGCTGATCGACATCGGCCCCTACCCGCCCGGCCGGTTCGTCACCCTGCGCGCCGAGATGGACTTGATCGTCGTGGTCGCCAACTGCCCGCACGTGCTTGATCCGCGTCCAGACTATGTCGTCACACCGCTGCGGGCCACCGCCTGGCGCGGGCCCATCACCCCTGAATCCGACAGGATCCGAAACGCGACGCCGGAGGGCCTGAGGGCCTTTCTCAACGTCGAAGACTATTTCAGCCGGTGAGCGCCATGACCCTCTCTGCCCCGCCCCTGGGAAACATCGTCCACGACGAAGTCGTCGCCGCCCGCGCCCCGTGGCTGCACACGATCACGGCCGGCCAGACCCTGCGGATCGTCGATCTTGAGGGCAATCAGGCCGTCGATTTCCTGGCCTATAGCGCCGCCGACGACGCCGAACGCTACAGCGCCCAGGACACCGTCGCCGCCCAGGGCAACGTCTTCCTGCGCGAGGGCTCGGTGCTGCTGTCCAACGAGGGCGCGGCGATGATGACCATTACCGCAACGGCCGTAGCCTATCACGACACTATCGGCGGGGCCTGTTCCTGCGAGAGCAATACCCTGCGCTACGGCCACCACACCAAGGCCCAGCACGCCTGCGTCGAGAACTTCCTGATCGCCAACGCCCGCCACGGCCGCGGCAAGCGCGACATGGTCAGCAACGTCAACTGGTTCATGAACGTGCCCGTCGAGGCCGACGGGGCCCTGGGCATCGTCGACGGCATCTCGGCCCCCGGACTCTATGTCGATCTGCGGGCCGAGATGGACGTGGTGGTGGTGGTCTCCAACTGCCCGCAGATCAACAACCCCTGCAACGGCTTCAATCCGACGCCCGTGCGCATGATCGTTTCGGAATAGCCGCGCCCATGCTCGACAAGATTCCTTTCCACAAGGTCCTGATCGCAAACCGGGGCGCCATCGCCTGCCGGATCATCCGCACCCTGAAAGCCATGGGCGTGAAGTCCGTAGCGGTGTTCAGCGACGCCGACGCCGGCTCGCTGCATGTCAGTCTCGCGGACGAGGCCGTGCGGATCGGTCCGGCCCCGGCCGCCGAGAGCTACCTGCGGGGCGACCTGATCCTCGCGGCGGCCAAGGCAGCGGGCGCCCAGGCCATTCACCCGGGCTACGGCTTCCTCAGCGAGAACGCCGACTTCGCCCAGGCTTGTGAGGCGGCGGGCGTCGCCTTCATCGGCCCTACGCCCGCCAACATCCGCGCCTTCGGCCTCAAGCACACGGCCCGCGACCTGGCCCAGGCCCACGGCGTGCCGCTGGCGCCCGGCACCGACCTGCTGGTCGATCCAGCCGCCGCCCTGGAAGCCGCCGAGCGCATCGGCTTCCCCGTAATCCTGAAGGCCACGGCCGGCGGCGGCGGCATCGGCATGCGGGTCTGCGAGACGGCCGAGGCGGTGGCCGAGGCCTTCGCCGCCGTCCAGCGCCTGGCGACCGGCAATTTCAGCGATGGCGGAGTGTTTCTCGAACGCTATGTCCGCCAGGCTCGCCACGTCGAGGTCCAGGTGTTCGGCGACGGGGCAGGCAAGGTCATGGCCCTCGGCGAGCGCGACTGCTCGCTGCAGCGGCGCAACCAGAAGGTCGTCGAGGAAACCCCCGCTCCCGGCCTGCCCGCCGCCACCCGCGCCGCCCTGCTGGACGCCGCCGTGCGCCTGGCCTCGGCGGCGGACTATCGCTCTGCCGGCACGGTGGAGTTTCTGTACGACGCCGAACGCGACGACTTCTTCTTTCTGGAGGTCAACACCCGGCTACAGGTCGAGCATGGAGTCACCGAGCAGGTGACGGGCGTCGACCTTGTCGAGTGGATGGTGCGCGGCGCGACCGGCGACTTCAGCTTCCTCGACGGCCCGCCGCCCGAGCCGAAGGGCGCGTCGATCCAGGTCCGGCTCTATGCGGAGGACCCGGCCCAGGACTATCGCCCCAGCTCCGGCGTGCTGACGGAAGTGTCGTTCCCGGACGGGGTCCGCTCCGACGGCTGGGTGGTGGACGGAACCGAGGTCAGCGCCTTCTACGACCCGCTGCTGGCCAAGCTGATCGTCACGGCAGAAGACCGCCCCGCTGCCGTGGCGGCCTTGCAGTCGGCGCTGGACGAGACGCGCCTGGCCGGCATCGAGACCAATCTGCACTGGCTGCGCACCGTCGTCCGCTCCGAAGCTTTCGTCAGCGGCGAGGTCTCGACCCGTGCCCTCGAGGGCATAGTCTGGGCGCCCGACACCATTCAGGTGCTCAGCGGCGGGCCGGCCACCACCGTCCAGGACTGGCCTGGCCGCCAGGGCTACTGGGACGTGGGCGTCCCGCCGTCCGGCCCGATGGACGCCCTCGCCTTCCGGCTGGGCAACCGGCTGCTGGGCAATGGCGAACTCGCCGCCGGGTTGGAGATCACCGCCCTCGGCCCGACCCTGAAGTTCAACCGCCCGGCGGTCCTCTGCCTGACGGGCGCCGCGTTCGACGCCAAGCTCGATGGCGAACCGGCCCCAGCCTACGCGTCCTTCGCTGTGGCGCCGGGCCAGACCCTGAAGATCGGCCGCGTGGTCGGCGCTGGCCTGCGCGGTTACCTGCTGTTCCAGGGCGGGTTGGACGTGCCGACCTATCTGGGCAGTCGCTCGACTTTCACCCTGGGTGGCTTCGGCGGCCATGCCGGCCGAAGCCTGACGGCCGGCGACGTCCTGCGCTTGGCTGACGGGGACACGCCCATGGGCGTGTCCCCGACCTCATCCCTGCCATCGTCCCTGCGCCCCGTCCCGACCAAGGCCTGGACCATCCGCGTCCTGCCCGGCCCGCACGGCGCGCCGGACTTCTTCACGCCGGCCGACGTGGCGATGATCGGCGGCACGGACTGGAAGGTCCACTACAACTCCAACCGCACCGGCGTGAGGTTGATCGGACCCAAGCCGCAATGGGCGAGGCGCGACGGCGGCGAAGCCGGGCTGCATCCATCCAACATCCATGACAACGCCTATGCCATCGGCGCCATCGACTTCACCGGCGACATGCCGATCATTTTGGGGCCCGATGGGCCGTCGCTGGGCGGGTTCGTCTGTCCGTTCGTGATCATCCAGGCGGACCTGTGGAAGGCTGGACAGCTTGCGCCAGGCGATACGGTGCGGTTCGAGGTGGTGAATGATGCGGCGGCGGCCTTGGCTTTGGCCGAGCAGGAGACCTTGCTCGAAACGCTCAACGACTCCCGCCACCGGCCCTGCGGGCCACCTCCCCCACAAGGGGAGGCGTTGAACGAAAGTCCTCCTCCCGTGGGGGATGTGTCGGCGCAGCCGACGGAGGGGGGAGACCCTGTTCTTCGGGAGCTGCCCGAACAAGGCCACCGGCCCCGCGTCCTCTACCGCCGCCAGGGCGACCAACATCTGTTGATCGAGTACGGCCCCATCGTGCTGGACCTAGAGCTGCGGCTGCGCATCCACGCCCTGCTGCTGGAACTCCAGAGCCTAGCCCTGCCCGGCGTCATCGACCTGACCCCCGGCATCCGCTCGTTGCAGGTCCACTATGACAGCCGCCGCCTGACCCAGGCCGACCTGCTGGCCGCCCTGGTCGCGGTCGAGGAGCGGCTGGGGGGGCTGGATGACTTCGAGATCCCCTCACGCGTGGTCCACCTGCCTCTGAGCTGGAACGACCCGGCCATCAGACAGACCATCGACAAGTACATGCAGGCCGTCCGGGACGACGCGCCCTGGTGCCCCGACAACATCGAGTTCATCCGCCGCGTCAATGGCTTGGCCAGCATTGACGATGTCCAGCGCATCGTTTTCGACGCCCGCTACCTGGTGATGGGTCTGGGCGACGTCTATTTGGGCGCGCCGGTCGCCACCCCGGTCGATCCGCGCCATCGCCTGGTGACCACCAAGTACAACCCGGCCCGCACCTGGACCCCGCCCAATGTCGTCGGGATCGGCGGGGCCTATATGTGCATCTACGGCATGGAGGGTCCAGGCGGCTACCAGCTGTTCGGGCGCACCATCCAGGTCTGGAACACCTGGCGGCAGACCGAAGCCTTCACCGACGGCAAGCCGTGGCTGCTGCGGTTCTTCGACCAGATCCGTTTCTTCCCGGTCAGCGCCGAGGAACTGGCCGAGTGGCGTCGCGACTTCCCGCTGGGCCGTCGCCAGATCCGCATTGAGGAAGAGACCTTCCGCCTGTCCGACTACCGCAAGATGCTGGCCGAGAACGCGGACAGCATCGCCAGCTTCCAGGCCACCCGCCAGGCCGCCTTCGACGCCGAGCGCGCCGACTGGGAGGCCAAGGGCGAGTTCGCGCGGGTCGAGGCCCTGTCCAGTGTGAGCGACGACGCCGGCGACGCGGTGGCCGTCACGGCGCCGGACGGCAGCGACCTGGTCGAGGCCCCACTCGGCGGTAATGTCTGGAAGGTGCTGGTCGCGCCCGGGCAGCGGGTCGAGGCCGGAGCGGTGATCGCCGTGATCGAGGCGATGAAGGCCGAGGTGGACGTCAACAGTCCCACGGCCGGCGTCGTCACCGCCGTCTATGCTCAGCCCGCCCGGGCCATCGCCGCCGGCGCACCGATCGTCGCCATCGCGCCCGATCTGGAAGCGGCGGCATGAGCGACTTTCAGCGTCTGTCCGTCGTCGCGATCGCTGACGCGGTCAACGCCGGAGCCAGCGCGATCGCGATCGCCCAAGCGGCGCTCGACTCGGTCGCCGCCTATGACTTGATTCAGCCGCAAGTCTGGATCCTGCGCCTGCCGACAGAAACCGTTCTAGCCCAGGCTCGCGCCGTCGAGGCCCGGATCGCCGCAGGCGAAAGTTTGCCCCTGGCCGGCGTTCCCTTCGCTGTGAAGGACAATATCGACGTCGGCGGCTTGCCGACCAGCGCCGCCTGCCCGGCCTTCGCCTACGCGCCGCACCGCTCGGCGACCGTGGTCGAGCTGCTGGTCGCGGCCGGCGCCGTGCTGATCGGCAAGACCAACCTCGACCAGTTCGCCACTGGCCTGGTCGGGGCCCGCAGCCCCTACGGCGCGCCGCTGTGTGTGTTCAACCAAGACTATGTCAGCGGCGGCTCCAGCTCCGGTTCGGCCGTCGCCGTCGCGGCCGGCTTGGTCGCTTTCTCGCTCGGCACCGATACCGCCGGGTCGGGCCGCGTGCCGGCCGCCTTCAATCACCTGATCGGGCTCAAGCCCAGCAAAGGCCGGTGGAGCACGCGGGGCGTCGTTCCGGCCTGCCGGTCGCTGGACTGCGTCAGCGTGTTCACCGCCGACCTGGCGGGCGCGGCGTTGGTCGACGAGGTGCTGACGGCGTTCGACGTCGGGGATGACTATTCTCGGCGGGCGCCGGAAGGCCCGCTTGGTCGCTCCGCGACAGCTCCCCCAGGGGGAGAGCATCTGGCGGGCGCACAGCCTAAATCCTCCCCCTCTGGGGGAGGTGGCCCGGAGGGCAGGAGGGGGTTCGCCTTCGGCGTTCCTAAGCAAGACCAGCGCCTCTTCATGGGCGACGAGCAGTCCGCCGCCCTCTACGCCGCCGCGATCGCCCGCTTCACCGCCACCGGCGGCGCGCCCATCGAGATCGACATCGCCCCGCTGCTGGACTGCGCCAAGCTGCTCTACAGCGGCCCCTGGGTCGCCGAACGCACCGCCGCCGTCGGGGGCCTGCTGCGCGACAAGCCCGGCGCGATCCATCCGACGGTGCGGACCATCGTCCAGGGCGGGCTCTCGGTCAGCGGCGTCGAGACCTTCAACGGCCTTTACGCCCTGGAAGCCTATCGCCGCGCCGCCGAGCCGATCTGGGACGCGGTCGAGGTGCTCCTGCTACCCACCGCCCCGACCGTCTACCGCCTGAAGGAAGTGCTGGCCGAGCCGATCGCGCTGAACGCCAATCTCGGCCTCTACACCAATTTCGTGAACCTGCTCGACATGAGCGCCCTGGCCGTCCCCGCCGGCTTCCGTGAGAACGGGACGGGCTTTGGCGTCACCCTGATCGGACCGGCCTTCGCCGACCGCGCGCTGCTGGCCCTGGCCGAGCGCTACCTGGAGACCTTCCCCATGGCCGACACGCCCCCGCTCGACCTGACCCTGCGCAAGCCCGGCGTGAAGCTGGCCGTGGTCGGCGCCCACCTCGCCGGCATGCCCCTGCACTGGCAGCTGACCTCGCGCGAGGCCCGGCTGGTCTCGGCCACCAGGACTGCGCAGGCCTACAGGCTCTACGCCATGGCCGAGACGACGCCGCCGAAGCCGGCCCTGATCCATGTCGGGGACGGAGGGTCATCGATCCTGGTAGAGGTCTATGAACTGGATTTTGAGGCTTTCGGGTCCTTCGTCGCCGAGGTCCCGGCGCCGCTGGCGATCGGGACAGTGACCCTGGAGGACGGGACCTCGGTCAAGGGTTTCGTGGCGGAGCCGCGGGCGCTGAATGGCGCGACCGACATTACCGAACTGGGCGGCTGGCGAGCCTATATCGCTTCGCTGGCTTAGCGAACCTCACCCACTTGCCCCCTACGGATCGCTTCGCGATCGTCTTCCCCCACAGGGGGAAGAGCTCAGAGCTCCGCCCCTTATGGGGGCGGACAGACCGTGAAGCGGTCAGGTGGGGGCAAGTATTAGGGGGCATGACTGGTCAGGGCTACTTCCCCAATCCCGCCAGCGCCTCAGGCCCCACCGCACCCGGCTTGTCCAACGGGAAGTCATAGACCGCCGTCGAGCCGTAGCGGTGCGGGGCCTGAGGATCGCGCCGCCGCTTGTCGAAGGCCAGGACGCGGGTGCCCAGCTTGAAGGCTTCCTTGATGTCGTGGGTGACCATCATGATCGTCAGGCCGTGCTCGCGCCAAAGGCCGGTGATCAACTCATGCATGTCCAGGCGAACGCCTGGGTCCAGGGCGCCGAACGGTTCATCGAGCAGCAGGATGCGCGGTCTCTTGATCAGGGCCTGAGCGATGGCGAGGCGCTGCTGCATGCCGCCCGAGAGCTGGGCGGGATAGACGTCGCCACTGTCGCCAAGACCGACGGCGGCCAGCATGGCGTCGGCCTGCTCCTGGGCGGCGCGACGCTTGGCCCCCGACGGGCGGCCAAGGAGCGGCGAGCCAGCGCAGTCGAGGCCGAACACGACATTGTCCCGGGCGCTCAGGTGGGGAAACACCGAATATTTCTGAAACACCACGCCGCGATCCGGTCCCGGTTCGGCGCGCAGCTTGCGGCCGTCAAGGTCGATCGCGCCCTTGGTCGGCGCCTCTTGGCCCAAGGCCAGGCGCAGGAAGGTGCTCTTGCCCGCGCCGGACGGACCGACGATGGAAACGAAGCTGCCCTCCCCGATCGACAGGTCGACATTTTCGAGCACGACCTTGTCGCCGTACTCCACCCAGACATTGCGGAAGGTCAGCAGGGCCATCTCAGCGGCTCCGCGCCGGATGCGCCCACGGATAGACCCGGCGGCTGGCGGTGCGCAGCGCCCAGTCCATCAGCACCGCCAGAATCGAGATCCAGACGACGTAGGGCAGGATGATGTCCATGGAGAGATAGCGGCGGACCAGGAAGATCCGGTAACCCAGGCCCACATCGGCGGCGATGGCTTCGGCGGAGATCAGATAGACCCAGGCCGGGCATAGCGACAGGCGCAGGCTGTCGATCAGCCGCGGCATGGCCTGGGGCAGCGCCACGCGCAGGGCCAGTTGCCAGGTGCTGGCGCCCAGGGTCTGGGCCTTGACCAGCTGTTCTTCCGGGATGGCGGCGACCTGGGCGGCGAGGTCGCGGACCATGACCGGGGTAATGCCGATGACGATCAGGGCGATCTTCGCGGTCTCGCCCAGGCCAAAGACGATGAACAGGATCGGCAGAACGGCGATCGGGGGCACCACGGCGATGGCCGCCACCAGCGGCCCGAACTTGGCGCGCAACAGGGGCAGCAGCCCCAGGCCGAGGCCCAGCACCAGGGCCGTACCGGTCGATAACGTCAGGGCGATCCCGATCCGGCGCAGACTGGCCACAGTGTCGACCACCAACGGGGCGTCCCCGGTCAGGGGATCGACCTTCGCCATCAACTGCACCGCCTCGACCATGGCGGTCGGGGTGGGCAGCAGCTTGTCGCGTGGGTTCTCGGCATGGCGGGCCTGGGAGGCCATCAGATAGACCAGCGCCACCGCCAGTAGCGGCACGAGGCCCAACAAGACGCCGAGGCCGCGTCCTGGTCTGACGTTCAACAATCGGCGCATGGGGCGGGGTTGGGTCCTTGGCTGTCTCGAAAAAGGGGCGTCCTAACTTCCGTCTTCCCGGGGAGACGGATTGAAAGGTCTATAGCTTGCCGTCGGCGGCCTGCTGAACATAGGTCGGATCGAAGCGCAGCTTCACATTGGCCGGGTCGCCCAGGGTCTTGCCGCCCGGGAAGCTGATGCCAATGTCGTCCACCGACTTCGCGCCCTGGCCAAAAAGCCCCATGTTGAAGCTGAACTTGCGGACGCGGTCGTTGGCGGTGATCAAGTCTGGGCTGACCGTTGCGGCCAGGGCGGCCTGGGGCGTGGCGTAGAGGTAGGTGGTCTTCAGCTGGTTCTCGAAGCCGGCCAGGTCGGAGCCCGACAGCTTGGCCATCGCCTCGCGCGCCGCCTTGCCTTCAGGGGTCTGGGCGACGGTCAGGGCCGTGACTTCGTACCAGATGCCGGTCAGCGCCTTGCCCAGGTTGGGATTGGCCTTCAAGGCCTCGGTGCTGACCATCAGGCCGTCGAGGATCTCGCCGGGGATCTTGGAGCTGTCGAACACCTCGGTGGCGCCCGGCATCTTCTTTACTTCCGACAGCTGCGGGTTCCAGGTCACCAGGGCCTTGGTGTCGGCCGCGCCATAGGCGCCGACGATGTCGGCGTCGGAGGTGTTGACCGTCTTGACGTCGGCCATTTTCAGCCCGGCCATCTCCAGGGCGCGGGCCAGCAGGTAATGCGAGACCGACAGCTCGACCAGGTTGACGGGTCGATCCTTGATCTGGGCCAGGGTCGTTCCGTTCTTCAGGATCACCCCGTCATTGCCGTTGGAATAGTCGCCGATCATCAGGACGGTGGTGTCCTTGCCGGCGGCGGCGGGCACGGTCAGGGCGTCCATGTTGGTGGCGGTGACGCCGTCCAGCTTGCCGGCCGAGAACTGGTTCAGCGACTCGACATAGTCGTTGATCTGCACCAACTCGATCTGCACGCCGTACTTGTCGGCCCACTTCTTCACGATGCCCGACTGCTGAGCGTAGGCCCAGGGCATCCAGCCGGCATAGATGGTCCAGCCGATCTTGTAGTCGGTCTTGGCGGCGGTCGCGACGGGTGTCGCTGGGGTCGCGGTCTTCTCGGCCGGCTTTCCGCACGAGGCCAGGGCCAGGCAGGATACCGCCAGGGCGGCGATGAAACGCTTGCGGGTGAACAGGGTGCTCATGAGCGGTCTCCCTCGAATTTCGCTGGAGACCAGGGTTCCGCATATTACGAGTTTGCGCAATCGTAATACTGGAGCGAAGCAGCGCCGGTCGCCTGCGGCCATGGGACTTGCCACAAAAGCGGGCCACCCGGCGACGCGGCGCCGTTTCCCGCGCCGTTTCCGCCTTCAAATACGAGGATTTGTCTGCCGACGTCCCAACAAGGAATGCGGAGACCTGTTCCGATAACCGCGCTTAGTTCCTGAGCGACGGTCGTGGCTAGAGCATTTTTCGAGCGAAGTGGTTCCGGTTCGCGTGAAGAAAAATGTTTCAAAACAAACGATTAGAGCTCACGGCCTGACGCAGTCAGGTCGGGAAATGCTCTAGAGAGCGAGAGAAGCGCTAACGCTTGCTCATCCGGTTGAAAATCCCGGCCAACGGCGTGCCGCGGGGAGCGACCAGCGCCGCTTCGACATTATAGGCGCGAAACAGGCCGACATGGGCCTGCCGCGCATCTTCGTTGGCCGCACGATCCGGTGTCGGAAAAGACGGGCTTTTGACCGCGAGCGCAGGCTCGGCGATCTGCACCGCGTCCCATTTCTGGTCCTCGAAGACCTGATAGGGCAGGTCGGCCTGATTGATCATCGAAAAGAGACGATTGATGTCACGGGGCATGACACCACTCCGCCGCGCGATCGCACGGCCCAGGGGTTAAGGGCGCCGCTCCTCCGTCTCCCGAGCCGCCAGATCGGCGAGCAGGGTCAAGGCCGAGGCGTAGTAGGCGTGATCCGGTGTCGCCCCCGCGACGGTCCGGACCTTCGTGTCATTCAGGGCCAGGGCGGCGATGGCGGCACCCCCGCTTGATATAGTAAATTCGGCGACTTGGCCGCTCGACAAATTGACCCAGGCCGGCGGACGCTTGCCGGCCCGCAACGCCTGGCGCCAAAAGGTTTTCTCGCTCGCCGCCAGGGCGTCCTCGCCACCCCAAACAATGTAAAGCGGCACCCTGATCGCCTCGAATTCGAACAGCGGGGGCTTGTCCGGGGCTGGAAAAATCTGTCCATCGACGCCGACCAGCAGCCAGTCGGGTGCCAGGTTGTGCGAACCGAAGCGTCCGTCACGCGCCGGAATCAGGCCGCTTGCGATCAGGCTGCGCCAGGGCGCGCCGCCGCCGTCGGCCTCGGCGAAGTCCTGCAAGGCCGGCAGCACGAAGTAGGATGGGTTGGTCGTCACCCCGCCGGCGCCGCGAAAACCTTCCTCGCCGGGCAGGAGCACCGTACGGCCACCGATCTCGACGGCCAGCCGGTCGGCCACCGCGCCACGCAGCCGGGCCGAGGCGGCCAGGTATTCTGGTTCGCGCCAGCGACGGCCGGCCCGCAGCAGCGCCCAGGCGACAAAGATATCCCCGTCGGCGGCGTTGTTCTCGTCGGCCACCGCCGGGGTCGCCCGCGGATCATATCACCAGGCCAGCAGCGGGGCCTTCTCGCGCGCGAGGTGGGCCTGGGTCCAACCCCAGGCGCGGTCGAAGGTCTGGCGGTCGCCGTGCGCCTCGGCCAGCAGCATGGTCCAGCCCTGGCCCTCGCTGTGGCTGACGCCGCCGTTCTCGGGATCCACGACGCGGCCGTCTTGCAAGACATAGGCGGCCTTGAACGCCGCCCAGCCATCCGAGGGCCGCGCGCAGGCGCCCGCCCCGCCGCCCAAGGCGATCGCCATCATCCGCACCAGCCTAAGCCCGGTGTTCGAACACCAGGGGCCGAGCGCGCGGATCGCGGCAAATGGTCGCCGCGCCAAGGCTGCCCTGGTCATTAAGCCAGGCGCCGTAGGTCCGGCCAGGACCTCCGCCATGAGCGGTAGCCAAGCCTGGCCGGCATCGTACGACAGGCTGACCCCGCCACCGCTGCGCATGACTCGGCCATAGCGCTCGCCGGTCACCGGGTCGCGGGCTCCGGTATAGGCGATGACGCTGTCGGTCACCGGGCGGCGCTCGACCCACAGCTTGGCCTGACCAGAGGGTCCAAGACGCGGCGACCAAGCGGCGCCCCCCGCCGCGTCGACCTTGCCAAAGCCAAGGGGCGAGGTCCCGATGTCGGCGGCGAAATCGCCGGCCTTGACCCCCAGGTTCACCGCAGCGCCCGAGGCGCTCTGGGTCCCGGCGCTTCGATAGACCGGCGCATAGGCCCCGACGATGGCGCGAGCATTGGTGATCTGATTGGCGCCGAACCGCTGCTCGGCGCTGCCGCCCGGCGTGCCGGCGTCGATGCTGACCGGCGAGATGGAGGCCGTGAACCGCGCGCCGCCCAGCGAGGTGGCGGCCGAGGCCGTGGCCGATAGCTCGTCAAGCTTGCCGAGACCCGCCTCGCCCGAACGGGTGCGAAACTTGGCGGAGCCGGAAACCTCGACGGCCGTTCTGGCGGTCAGTTCGGCGATCTGCCGGTCGATGTCGCTGACCACGGGGTCGCTGGCCGCCGGGGCCAGGGCGAATGTGTTGCCTTCGCTCTGCGCGGCATAGAGGGGCGGCGCATAGGTCGTCGCGGGCGGCGGCGCGGCGGCCTCCCCGCCCCGGCCGTTGCGGCCCGTGAACGGAAAGGCGACGCCGGCCTGGCGCAGACGGTCGGCCCGCTCGGCGCCGAGCGTGGCGGTCAGGTCGGCGACACCCTGCATCCCCTGTTGCGTCGAGCCGGCCCGTGCTGCGGCCTGGCGGATCAGGGCGGCGGCCTCGGCGTCACGACCAGCGCGGGCCAGGACCGTGACCATGCCGTCATAGCTCGCGGGCGGCTCGGTGACGCCGGCCATCAGGGCTTCCTGGGCCAGGGCCAGCGCCGTCTGCTCGTCGCCCATCTCGTAAAGCGCCACGGCCACCCGGCCGCTGGTCTCGACCGGCAGGTCGGAACGCGTCGCCACGGAGCGCAGATATCCAGCGCCGCCGCCGCGCTGAGCCTGCTGGATGGCCGCGTCGATCTCCAGCCGCGACCGCAGCGCGGCCACCGCCGGGGTGACCTGGGTGGGCGATACGCGGTTGATCAGCATCAGGGCGTCCGCGGGACGACCTTGTTGGTCCGCGAACAGGGCGGCGGCCTGGATGTGTTCGGGATTGGCGCTCGAGGCCACGGGCGCCATCAATCCCTGGGCGGCGGCGGCCTCGCCCTGTCCGGCCAGAAAGCGCGCGAAGTCCAGACGAACCCAGGGATCGCCGGGCGCGGCGGCCAAGGCGGCCTCGAACGCGGTGTTGGCCCCCGATAGGTCGCCGTTGGCCCATAACCGGTTGGCGCGGTCGTGGTCCAGGCGACCGCGCACGGCGCTCTGGCCGCTGGCGTCGAGTTGGAAAGCAGGCGACTGGTCGGCCGGGGCCTCGGCTTCGCCAGACCGGTTCTGGTCGAGCAGAGCCTGGACCAAGCCCTGCTGCGCCTCAACCTGACCCGGCGCGACGGCCAGGATCTGGCGATAGACGGTCTCGGCCTGCGCCGCCTCGCCCTGGCGGCGCAGGGCTTCGGCCAGCAAACCCTGGGCCATGGCGCGCTCGGGATAGGCCGGACCGGTGAGCGGCCGCAGCGCCCGCCCGGCCTCGACGGCGCGGCCCTGGTTCAGGGCGGCCTGGCCCTGTTGCAGGCCGGCATAGAATCTGGCGCTGGTCAGGGCTTCCCTCCAGCGGCTTGCCGAGCCCGGGCTCGCGCGAGCGGCGCGTTCGAGCAGGCCGGCGGCTTCCGCGAAGCGCTGACCGCGCAGGCGCACCAAGCCCAGGCCGCCCAGCGCGTCGGCGTCATTGGACCGGCGGGTGATCGCGGCCAAGAAACGCGCCTCGGCCACCGCCAGATCATTGCGCTGGAGCGCCGCGAAGCCCTCGGCTCGCCCCTTGGCGCTGGGATCAACGGCCGGCTTGGCGTTGGCCGAGACCGGGCGATTGGCGTCGGCCAATTTGCGACCGATGTCGGCGTCGCCGGGATGGGCGGCGAGATAGTCGCTGAATAGGCCAGCGTTGCGTGGGGCGACATCGGTACAGATCAGGGCTTGGCGCCAGGCGGCCGCGGCCTTGGCGGCGGTCGCCCCCCGCTGATCGACAGCTTCGACAGCAGCGCCACGCCTTCGCGGCGGGCGCCTTCACGATAGGTCAGGGCCTGGCCCAAGGCCAGTTACACATTGGTGTCGCCAGGCTTGCGCGCGGCCAGCGACCGCAGGCCCTCCTGGGCCTGGGCAAGGCCGCCCGGCGCGCCCGCCAGGGTCTGAAAATATTCCAGCGCCGCGGAATTCGGCGGGATCGAGCCCCCAAACGTCTGGCGGTAGGCGGCCGCCGCCGCTGCGGTCTCACCACGCTGGGCCAGGGCGCGCGCCTGGCTCAAACCGCTGGCCTGGCCCTTCGCAATGGGGGCGTTCGGGTTGCTGAGCGCGGCAAGACCCTGGCGGGCCGCCGCATTGCCAGGCTCGGCGGCCAGGACCCGGCGATAGGGGTCGGCCGCCAGATCCTTGCGACCTTTCTGGCTCGCTGAGGCAGGGTCAGCCCCTTGCCGAGCAGCGGATGTCAATCCGGAAGATTTGGGTCCATGCCCCGCGCCCAGCGGATGCGCTGACCGATGTGCAGGGCCAGGCGTTCGGTCGCCAGCCCCGCCGACAAGCGGATTTCCAGGAAGGCGGTGTTCCAGCACCGTCACTGCTGTTTCAGGGCGGTATGGGCGCGAGGGCCGAGCGCCGGAGCACCGCGCAGGAGCCGCAGAAAAAGGCGGCGTTCCACAGGTCGTTGCCAGGCTGGACGACGCCGTAGAACAGGTCGCCTTCGCCGGGAATGTCGCGCACCGTCTGCAGGTTCCGCTGCACCGGATCGGGCGAATGGAAGTGGTGGGGTGTCTGCAGCAAGGCCAGGCGAGCATCCTCCTGGAACCAGCCGACAGTCATCTGCAGGAAGGCGCGCGTGGGGATGGGTCGCAGTCGAAGATGCAGACCAGCTCCGCAGCGGTCTGCTCCAGGGCATGGTTCAGATTGCCGGCCTTGGCGCCCTTGTTGTCTGGACGCGTGATGTAGATCGCCCCGGCCATTTCGGCGAAGGCCTTGAACGCGGGTCGCTTGCCGTCGTCCAGCAGATAGACCTGATAACGATCGCGCGGATAGTCCATGCCGATCGCCGCCAGGACGGTATCCTGCACGATCTCCAGGCTTTCGTTATAGGTCGGGATGAAGACGTCGATCCTTGGTCACATGGCGGGCGGGCCTTACAGGGGCCGGACCGGGCGCTGTAGAGGCCAGGCGGTCTGCAAATAGCCCGGCAGCATGATCATCCAGGCGTAGATTTCGGCCATGTAAAGGCCGATGCCGAAGAACGTCTCGGCCGGCGTGCGGAAATGCAGGGTCTCGGTCGTGCGCCACCAGACGTATCGCGTGCTGACGATCACCGAGACGAGGGACAGAGCGATGGTCAGATGCCGCGATTGCGAGGCGCGATTGGCCACGATGACGATGATGATCGTGGTCAGGGCGAACAGCGCCTGGGCCTGGGCCTGGAAGCTAAGCGGAATGACGATGGCGACGCCAGCTACGCAGAGCACGCCGGCGATGGCGACCAGCCAGGCGGAGCGGGTGGCGAGGCGCTCGATCGTTGAGCCTTCGGTCATGACTCTCTATCCGGCGAGCGCCCGAACGAGGCGGCACTCGGAGGATAGAGTTAGGGGTCAGCATCCAGTACACCTTCCAGGCTACACGCCGTAACACCCCCTCAGCGTGCACTTGATATCTACAAGCCTAACTCACTTAGCAAAAACGTGAAGTCTAATTTTTTGAAAATATATTAATTAACAAAACCAATGATGACGCATAGCTAAAACATGGCGCGTTTACGATATTTGCTGCGCGAACGTCAGCGGCAAGACTACTCAAAGCCTCGCATAGACAAATTTGCTGTGCATGCAAGCAATGTTGAAGGCAGGCGCCTCAGAATACGTCCGCAAGGAAAATTGGCTGTAATTTCGTATGTTTACGCCAGACCAACCCATGATTGATCGGCGCAGTCACCCACCTGGAATTGCAGGGAGAACGAGGATTGGTTCGCTTGGTCAACATTGTTCAATCTTGGCGAATCAACACCGACGTGAAGCCAGCCGCCCTTCGCCAACCCGCATGTCTTGTTGCACGACTTGTCCATCCCGGCTTGGTGGGCCTCCTCGAACGGAGGAACCATCCGGCACGCGGCAGGTGGCGCGCCCTGCTGGATTCGAACCAGCGACCGCTCGCTTAGAAGGCGAGTGCTCTATCCATCTGAGCTAAGGGCGCGGACCTTGAGGCCCGACTTCGTGGTCTTCGGGCGGAAATGTTGAGGCGGAAAGCCTAGTGCGTCCAAGGCTGGCGACGGCCGGCGGCGAAGTTGTCGGCGTACGCCTTGATGATCCGCCTGGGCGTCTTGGGCTCGAACAGCTGGAACGAGATTTCGTGACGCTGGGCGTAGGCCACGGCCTCTTCGCGGGTCTCGAAGTCGAGGCGGACCTGACCGTTCATGTCGCTCGACTGGGTCCAGCCCATCAGCGGGTCGGACCGTCTGGCCGAGGCCGGTTCGAACTCCAGCACCCAATGCGTGGTCTTGGCCTTACCGGACTGCATGGCGGTCTTGGCGGGGCGGTAGATGCGCGCGAGCATGAGCCTCTCCAGGTCGATCTATCACCCAAAAAGGGCCTGCGGTGGTCGGAGCGGCAGGATTTGAACCTGCGACCCTCTGGTCCCAAACCAGATGCGCTACCAAGCTGCGCTACGCTCCGGAACACCGGCAGGCGCGTGCTCTACAGGGCTTCGCCGCGCGGAGCAACGCATCCGAGCACGGTTTCCGGCGGAACTCAGCCTTTCGGGAAGATTTTGTTGAGCACCCGATCGCCGGGCAGGATGCCCAGCTGGGCCGCGCGGCCGCCGGGGATTTCCAGCACACCGCCGATCACGCCCCCGGACGGCAGCGGAGTCTCATCGTGCGGCACGGCGTTGCGGGCGATCGACAGCACCCGGCCATTGGGCGCGATATAGATGATGTCGAGCGGGATCAGGGTGTTCTTCATCCAGAAGGCCGCCCGCTGGGGCGGGTTATACGGAAACAGCATCCCGCGATCGAGCGCCAGGGACTTGCGGAACATCAGCCCCCGCTCTTGTTCGGCGCGGCTGACGGCCAGCTCGACCGTGAACTTGGCCGAACCCCGGCTGGTCCGGATTTCGACGGTGTCGAGCCTGCTGGTGGGCTTGCCGGCGACGCCGGCCGGCCTGGGCTTGGCCTGGAAGGCCTCGGCGGGCGCGGCCACCAAGGCCACGCCGAGCAACATCAGGACGATGACCTGCCGTCCCGGAACCCGTCGTCCCAGAGTCGTCATCACGCCTTGCCCATCTCGTTGGATATCTCGCCAAGCCGTTCTCGCGATATGTCCTAATAGGACGCTGCACGCGATGGCGAAAACGTGGCCGCCCTGTCAGTCGTCGGCGGCGGTGATCTCGGCGACGACCAGGCCCTTAGGTCCATCGGCGAAGCGCACCATCACGTCTTCACCGGGCTGGAGGTCTTCAAGGCCGCCGCGACGCAGGGTCTCGATATGCACGAAGATATCGCCAGGCTGGCCGTCGCGAACCACGAAGCCGTAACCCTTGGTGCGGTTGAACCATTTCACCTTGGCGCGCTCGGCCGGTCCGACAGGCTCCAGCGCTTGACGCCCGCTGTCGATGCCCGGTCGGAAGCTGTCGCGCTCGCGGCGCAAGCCCATGCCGGCGTCGCCGAACGGCCGCTTGGGACGCTCTATGGAGTCGCTGGCGGCGCTTTCGTCCAGGTCGACCACCTCCGAAACCTGCCAGCCCTTGGGGCGCTTGACCACGTCGCAAACGATCACCGCGCCCTCGAGCGCCGACTCCCGCCCGCAGTTGCGCAGCGAGGTGACGTGCAGCAGCACGTCCTTCAGGCCGGTTTGACCCGGATCGTCGGGCACGATGAAACCGTAACCCTTGCCCGTATCAAACCACTTCACGCGCCCGCTGATCCGCACGAATTCCTCGTGCGATCCCGATGCTTCGAAATCGAAACCAGACATTCCGCCCCTCTGGCCCGCCCAAACAGCCCAAGGGGCGAGCACCACTGAATAACACTGTTCTCGCGTGAGGAGAGCCGTCAATAACCAATTGAGGGGGATTGCCCATCAGGTGACAGCCGCGACATTTCGTCGCGGCTTCAAAACCGACATAAACCTGGGTGATGGTCGTGGTGGTAGTCCCTAGGGGAGTCGAACCCCTCTCTCCAGAATGAAAATCTGGCGTCCTAACCGATAGACGAAGGGACCACGGCGCCTGCATCAGGCGGGTATTCGCATGTAAAGTCTAAGTAGGCTTGGCGGTGGTAGTCCCTAGGGGAGTCGAACCCCTCTCTCCAGAATGAAAATCTGGCGTCCTAACCGATAGACGAAGGGACCACGTGGCCGCGAAGAGCAGGCGATATACAAAGCTTCCCCCCGAGGCGCAAGCGACCCGGTGTAGTTTTTTCAAGCGGTGCGCATGCGGGGGTCGGCGGCGTCCTCGATCTCCAGTTGCACCCCTTCGCGGCCCATATAATCGTCCGGTTTCAGACGACCGACCACATGCAGGGCGCCGCCGCCCGCCAGAAGGCGCCGGCCCAGATCGGTCTCGGCGCAGCGCCAGGCGATGGCCTTGATTCGGTCGCCCGACGGTCCGACCAGATCCATGCGGACGTGCCCCCCCTTCATCGCCATCGCCCGCTCGGGGCGCACGCCGGCCAGGGCGAACATCGGCTCGGGATTGCCAGGACCGAACGGCGCCATCTGCTGAAATTCGGTCCACAGGGCGCGGTTGGCGGCGCGCGGCTGAACCAGGGCGTCGATATCCACGCCCTCGACGCCCACGGCGTCCATCTCGCTGGCCAGGCGCTCTTCGAGAAAAGCGCGGAATTCGGGGATGGCGTCGGGGCGCATCGACAGGCCCGCGGCCATGGCGTGGCCGCCGCCGGCCATCAGCAAGCCCGCCTCGAAGGCGGCTTGGATCGCCGCGCCGAGATTGACGCCGGGCTGCGAGCGGCCCGAGCCCTTGCCGACATTGGCGGCGCGGTCGATGCCGATCACCACCACCGGCTTGCGATAGCGCTCGCGCAGGCGCCCGGCGACGATGCCGATGACGCCGGGGTGCCACCCCTCCCCCGCCACCACGATGACCGGAGCGTCGGGATTGAAGTTGCTGCCGCGCTCGAGAACCGCGGCGGCCTCCTCGACCACGCCGGCCTCGACCGCCTTGCGCTCGGTGTTGAGGCCGTCCAGCTCCTCGGCCAGCATCCGGGCCTCTTCGGGGTCGTCCGTAGACAGCAGGCGCGCGCCGAGATCCGAACGTCCGATCCGGCCGCCGGCGTTGATGCGCGGCCCCAGGATGAAGCCGGCATGGAACACCGAGGCGGGGCCGGAACCCTTGCCCACCTCGAACAGGGCCTTGAGGCCGGGGTTGCCCCAGCTGGACATGGTGCGCAGGCCCAGGGTCGTCAGGGCGCGATTGAAACCGACCAACTGAGTGACGTCGCAGACCTCACCCATGGCCACCAGGTCGAGCCACTGGCGCAGGTCGGGCTCGGGACGGTCTTCGCTGAACAGGCCGCGCTTGCGGGCCTCGCGGTTGAGCGCCACCAGCAGCACGAAGGTCACGCCAGCGGCGGCCAGCACCCCCTGCCCGCTCTGGCAACCCGGCCGGTTGGGATTGACCACGGCGGCGGCTGCCGGCGGGTCCTCGCGCATCAGGTGGTGATCAATCACCACCACTTCCAGGCCGATGGTGGCGGCGCTGGCGATGGCGTCATAGGCCGCCGCGCCGCAGTCCAGCGTGACGACCAGCTCGGCGCCGGTGGCGCGGATGGTCTTGAAGGCCGCGGGACTGGGGCCGTAGCCCTCGGTCAGGCGGTCGGGAATATAGATCGGCAGCTCGACGCCCATGTGCCGAAACCACCGCACCAACTGGGCGGCGCTGGTGGCGCCGTCGACGTCATAGTCGGCGAACACCATGGTCGAGCGGCCGCGCTCCAAGGCGTCGATCAGGATCGTCGCCGCCATATCCATGTCGGTGAAGCTGGAGGGGTCGGGGAACAGCGCC
Source organism: Caulobacter sp. DWR2-3-1b2 (assembly GCF_049896345.1). Taxonomy (NCBI): domain Bacteria; kingdom Pseudomonadati; phylum Pseudomonadota; class Alphaproteobacteria; order Caulobacterales; family Caulobacteraceae; genus Caulobacter; species Caulobacter sp. DWR2-3-1b2. The sequence goes on from NZ_JAFCUC010000003.1 coordinate 335,495, forward strand.
TTCAGGGTGGGCCGCAGATAGTGTTCGGCGTGATCGACCCCGATCCCGCGCGAGGCCAGGGCCCGGGCCAGGGGCTCGGACAGGCCGTGGACCTGCTGGTGGCTGCGCGCTGCGGCGGCATCGCCCGGCCGCTCGCGCCAGGCCCGGCCGCTCAGCGATCGGGAGACGTCGAGGAAATGGGCGGTGTCGATAGGGGCGGCGGCGCCGTCGGCCATGGCTCAGGCCTCCCGCGCGGGGAAGCGGCTGGAATGAGCGTTCTGGACGTTCTTGGTCATGCTCCAAGCCTACCCACTTTGACGGATTCGCTCCATGTGGCGCGACGACGGAAGATAGGGCGGCGGTGCGTCAGGCGCGGACACAGCGAAAGAACCCTCTCTTTTTGAGAGAGGGAGGGGCCCGCCGCGAAGCGGTGGGAGGGTGAGAGGTTTCGCCGCCAACCAGAAAATCCGGAATTCTGCCGTTGAACACCTCCAGGGGTCAGTCCCGAGCTCTCGCCATGGATGCGGCTACCAGCGACCGCCACCTTCGCCAGACCCAGCGCCACAGCGGACGAACCTTGCCGTGCTCCGATCGGAGAGAGTGTAACCTCTCACCCTCCCACCGCCTCCGGCGGCGGGCCCCTCCCTCTCTCCATGAGAGAGGGATTCTTGGCCGGCTCGAGTGATTACCCTGCCCCCACCTGGTCCACTTCATTGGCCGAGCCCAGCACCACCGGCACGCGCTGGTGCAGCTTGGTGGGCTGGACGTCCAGAATCGGCGTGACCCCGTCGAGCGTCGATTTGCCGCCGGCCCGCTCGACGATCAGCGACATCGGGTTGGCTTCGTAGAGCAGGCGCAGCTTGCCCGGTTTATCAGGCTCGCGGGCGTCCCAGGGATACAGGAAGACGCCGCCGCGCATGGCGATGCGGTGGACGTCGGCGACCATTGAGGCCACCCAGCGCATGTTGAAGTTCTTGCCGCGCGGCCCCGGCTTGCCCGCCAGGCAGCCGTCAATATAGCGCCGCACCGGCTGCGCCCAGTGGCGCTGATTGGACATGTTGATCGCGAACTCGGCGGTGTCGGCGGGGATCACGATGTCGCCGTGGGTCAGCCGCCAGACGCCGTCCGCGTCGAGGGTGAAGCCCGTCACACCCGTAGACAGGGTCAGCACCAGCATGGTCTGGGGGCCGTAGACGGCATAGCCGGCCGCCACCTGTTGGCGGCCGGGCTGCAGGAAGTCGGCCTCGGTCGGGACGCCCGCCGTCGGCGCGGGCAGGATCGAGAAGATCGTGCCGACCGAGACATTGACGTCGATATTGCTGGAGCCGTCCAGCGGATCAAAGGTGACCAGGAAGCCCCCTTCCCGGCCGGTGGTCTCGATCTCTTCCAGTTCCTCCGAGGCCAGGCCCGCCACCGGCGCGCAGGCCTTCAGGGCGTCCCGCAAGATGTCGTTGGTGATGATGTCGAGCTTCTTCTGCTCCTCGTCCTGCACATTGACCTGGCCGGCCGCGCCGAGGCTGCCCGAGATCGCGCCCGAGGCGACGACTCGGCTGATCTGGACGCAGGCGGCGGCGACCGCGGCGACCACGTCCTTGACCGCGTCGTCGGCGGTCCGCTCGGCGGCCAGATGGTCGGCGAGGGTGATCAGGGTGGTCATGCAGGGCCTCGAATGGCGGCGGGATTCGCCGCGACCTTAGTCAATGGGAAGACGCGAGCCAACGACGGCTCAGCCGCCGAACGGCGGCGGCGCGGTTATGACCTAAAAAGGGCGACGCCCGCGCGACAAGGCGCGCGAAAACCAAGCCTAGACCTTCCGCTTCATCCGCACTTCGCGGACGGTGCCGGTCGAGGAGTTCATCACCAGGGTGTGGGTGTGGACGAAGCCGTCCTTATAAGTCACCCCGTCGAGCAGATTGCCCCAGGTAACGCCCGTCGCGGCGAAGATGGCGTCGGCCCGGACGATGTCGTGCAGGTCGTACTTCTTGTCGAGTTCGGTGATGCCCCACCGTGCGGCCCGAGCCTTTTCGTCACTGTTGCGGAAGAGGAGCCGGCCCTGGAACTGGCCGCCCACGCATTTCAGCGCCGCGCAGGCCAGCACGCCCTCGGGCGCGCCGCCGGACCCGACATAGAGGTCGATGCCAGTCGAAGGATCAGTGGTCGCGATCACTCCGGCCACGTCGCCATCGGTGATCAGATAGAGCCGCGCCCCCACCGAGCGAATGCTGGCGATGATCTCGGCGTGACGCGGACGGTCCAACACGCAGACAGTGATGTGCGAGGGATCCACGCCTTTGGCGGCGGCCAGGGACAGCACGTTGTGAGCCGGAGACTTGTCCAGGTCGATGACCCCGGCCGGCAGGCCAGGCCCGCAGGCGATCTTGTCCATATAGGTGTCGGGGGCGTTGAGCAGGGTGCCCTTGGGGGCCCAGGCCATCACCGCCAGGGCGTTGGGCATGGCCTTGGCCGCCAGGGTGGTGCCCTCCAGCGGATCCAGCGCGATGTCGATCTTGGGGCCTTTGCCCGTGCCGACCTTCTCGCCGATATAGAGCATGGGCGCTTCGTCGCGCTCGCCTTCGCCGATGACGATCTCACCGTTGATGTTGAGGTCGTTGAGCGCGTTGCGCATGGCGTCGACGGCGGCCTGGTCGGCCGCCTTTTCGTCGCCGCGCCCCACCTTGGTCCAGGATGCGATGGCGGCGGCTTCGGTCACGCGCACCGCGTCCAGGACCAGCGAGCGGTCCAGGGTCTTCGAACTCATCAACGTCTCCCAGCCTATGCGAGGCTTGAACTTCCGACCGCTTTTCGCGGTTCTCAGATGCGCGCTACGCGCAAAAGGCGGGGACGCTCTAGCACGGCGTGCAGTTTTTCGATGCGGCTAATCGCGTCCAGGAGATTGGATTCGGGAGTCGCATGGGTGACGAGCACGATCGGCACGCCCCCCGCCCCTTCGACGGGCTTCTGCAGGAAGCTGTCGATCGAGACCGCGCATTCGGCCAGGGTTTCGGAGATGGCGGCGATGGCGCCCGGCTCGTCGCGGACCATGATCCGCAGATAGGCCTTGCCGACCGACTTCGAGGGATCGACGGCCACGAAGGGTTTAAGTTGGCCGGCCGGGGCCTGGAACACCGGGCGCACGGCGTTGGTCATCACGTCAGCGATGTCGGCGGCCACGGCGGCGGCGGTCGGGCCCGCGCCGGCGCCGGGTCCCTGGATGTAGATCCGGCCGATCCGCTTGCCCTCGATGAACAGCGCATTGAGCGCCCCGCCGGCCTGGGCCAGCGGATGCTCCAGCGGGGTGAGGCTGGGATGGACCTTCACGGCCACGCCGTCGTCGGTCTTGGCGGCGCTGGCCACCAGCTTGATACGGTAGCCCAGGTCCTTGGCCAGCCTGATGTCGAGAAGCTCGACCTCGCTGACGCCCTCAATCTCGGCGGCGCCGAAATTGGGCGCGCAGCCGAAGGCCAAGGCGGCCAGGATGCTGATCTTGTGTCCGGCGTCGAAGCCGTCGACGTCCATGGTCGGGTCGGATTCGGCGTAACCCAGGGCCTGGGCCTCGCGCAGCACCTCGGCGAACGATCGGCCGGTCTTCTCCATCTCCGAGAGGATGAAATTGCAGGTGCCGTTGAGAATGCCGGCCACGCTGATCACGTCGTCGCCGACCATCGCCTCGCGGAGCATCTTCACCGCCGGCGTGCCGCCCATCACGGCGGCCTCGAACAGCAGCGGCGCGCCATTGGCCTCGGCTAGGCCAGCCAGTTCGGCGCCGTGCTCGGCGATCAGGGCCTTGTTTGCGGTGACCACAGGCTTACCCAGCTTCAGAGCCGCCTCGACAGCGGCCTTTGCCGGACCATCGCTGCCGCCGACCAGTTCGACGAACAGGTCGACATCCGGCGACGAGGCCAGCGCCACCGGATCGTCGAACCAGGTCAGGCCAGAGATATCGACCGTGCGCGGCCGCGAGCGCGAGCGGGCCGAGACCGCCGTCACAATGGCGCGGTCGCCGGCCGGCGCGAAGTCTGGACGCTCGCTCAGGAACTGCAGCAGCCCACCGCCAACGGTGCCGAGGCCGGCGACGCCGATGCGCCAGGTCTTTTGTGTCATGTTCTGTCTCGTTTCTTGGCCTTGCATCGCACCGGACCCAGCCCCCCAACCATCTCCCCGGCGAAGGCCGGGACCAAGCCTTCGCCGGGGAGACGGAAAAGAGTGATGCCCTTGGCGTCAGCTAGGCCTGTTCCATCTTGTTGTGCGCCTTGGCCAGGATGGCGTCGGCGTTGGCGATGAACTTCTTGACGTTGCGGGCGGCCTGCTTGATCCGCTGCTCGTTTTCCACCAAGCCGATGCGCACATAGCCCTCACCATACTCGCCAAAGCCGATGCCGGGGGCGACCGCCACGCCGGCCTCCTCGATCAGCAGGCGCGAGAACAGCATCGACCCGGCGGCCTCGTAAGCCGGCGGAATCTTGGCCCAGGCGAACATCGAGGCCGGCGGATTGGGGATGTCCCAGCCCGCCCGCTTCATCGACGACACCAGCGTGTCGCGACGGCTCTTATAGATGCCGCGGATCTCGTCGACGCAATCTTGCGGACCATTCAAGGCGGCGGCGGCGGCCACCTGCACGGGCGTATAGGCGCCGTAGTCGAGATAGGACTTCACCCGCGCCAGGGCCGAACAGATACGGGCGTTGCCGACCACCATGCCCACGCGCCAGCCGGCCATGGCGTAGGTCTTGGACAGCGAATTGACCTCGACAGCGATATCTCGCGCGCCATTGACCTGCAGGATCGAGGGCGGCGGATTATTCTCGAAATAGATCTCGCCATAGGCCACGTCGCTGATCACCAGCAGGTCGTGCTTCTTGGCCAGGGCCACGGCGTCCTTGTAGAAGTCCAGATCCACCGACTGGGCGGTCGGGTTGGACGGATAGGACAGGATCAGCACGCTGGGCGGCGGCACCGAATGCTTCACCGCCCGACTAATATTGGACAGGTACTGCTCGGGCGTCAGGGCCGGCACGTGGCGGATCACCCCGCCGGCCATGATGAAGCCGAAGGCGTGAATCGGATAGGCGGGGTTGGGGCAGATGATCACGTCGCCCGGCGCGGTCAGGGCCTGGGCCAGGTTGGCGAAGCCTTCCTTCGAGCCCAGGGTGGCGATCACCTCGGTGTCGGGGTTCAGCTTCACGCCGAACCGGCGATCGTAATAGCCCGCCATGGCCTTGCGCAGCCCGGCGATGCCCTTGGATGCCGAGTAGCGGCCGGCCTTGGGGTCGCGCGCGGTCTCGATCAGCTTGTCGACGATGTGCTTGGGGGTCGGCATGTCAGGATTGCCCATCCCGAAGTCGATGATGTCGGTCCCCTCGGCGCGGAGCCGCGCCTTGATCTTGTTCACTTCTTCGAAGACGTATGGCGGCAGGCGACGGATACGGTGGAAATCGGAGGTCATGATGGCTCATTGCGCCGCTTCGGCGCGCCTGGAGCGAATTGTCGGGCATGGATAGACCCCGAGCGGGGCCTCGCCAAGCCAGTTCAAGGAAATTTATGCCTCCGTCGCCCTATTGGGGCTTGGACGGAGGCGCGGTCGCTCGGGCGCGCGCCGCCTTGGCGAAGGCTTCGGTCTCGGCGCGGTCGGCGTCGGTGGGGATGTCGCTGGCCGGGACCTTGGCGACACTGCGCGCCTTGGTGGCGTAGGCGTCGGTTTCCGACAGGGTCCAGGTGCTGGGCGCGGTGTCGCGCTTCAGCTGGTCGGCGGCGGCCTTCTCGGCGCCGACGGCCTTCTTGAACTGGACCGGGGTGCGCACGTCGGTCGGGATCGCCGGGATATCGGAGAAGCTCGGCTTCTTGGCGTGCCCGGAGCCCTTGGCCGCGGCGTTCGCGGCGGCGGCGACCGGGGAACTCGGATCGGCTGGCGGCGGCGTGAATGGCGACGCGCAGGCGGCGAGCCCGAGGGCCGCGCCGCAGAAAAGTACGCCAAGACGTACGGTTTTACCGGTTTCGTCGTTCATCTTGTCTCAGGTCTTATGCGATGATCGCGGCGAGTGAAAGGCCATCCGAACCGCGCAAGCGAGATGGCCCTGATAAGACGGTGGAAGGAAGCCCATGGCCAAGATCGAAACCTCCCCCAAACCCCGTAAAAGAGCCGCGCCCAAGGCAGATGGGGCGCCCGCGGCCCCCAAGACCAAGGCGAAGGCCGCCCCCAAGGTTTCGCCGAAGCGCAAGCCCGAGCCCGACTCCCGCGCCGCCGCAGCCTCAGCCTCAGCCGAATCGACGACGCGCCGGGCGCCGCCACCAGAGGCGCCGAGGGGCTCCGCCGCCGCCATGCCCGACTTCGAGGCGTTTCTGTCGCCCCACCAACGGCAGATGATGGAGACCTTGTCGGCCAACCTGGCCCGCGCGGCCGTCACCGCCCAGGGCGCGATCGCCGAGGCCGCCCTGCGCCAGGCCGACCGTCCCGCCGCGTTGAGCCCCGACCCCTTCCATGTCGGCCCGGCCTTCAACGAAGTGATGACCAGCCTGGCCGCTCAGCCGGACCGGCTGCTGCGAGCCCAGGCCGATCTCTTCAGCCGCTACATGGACCTGTGGCAGTCAGCCGCTCGCAAGATGACCGGCGAGCCCACCCAGCCGATCGTGACCCCTGCCGCCGGCGACAAGCGATTCAGCGATCCGGACTGGGCGTCCAACCCGATGTTCGACATGATGAAGCAGAGCTACCTGCTGTCGTCGAACTGGCTGAACGACCTGGTCTCACAAGCCGAGGGCGTCGATCCCGCGTCCAAGCGCCGGGTCGAGTTCTTCACCAAGATGCTGACCGACGCGTTCTCGCCGTCGAACTTCCTGATCTCCAACCCCGCCGCCTTGCGCGAGGTGCGCCAGAGCAACGGCGAGAGCCTGGTGCGCGGCATGGCCAACTTCGCCGCTGACCTGGAGCGCGGCGGCGGCCAACTGGCCATCAGCCAGACAGACCTGGCCAAGTTCAGGGTGGGCGAGAACGTCGCCACCGCGCCGGGCAAGGTCGTCTACCAGAACGACATCCTGCAACTTCTGCAGTTCCAACCGACCACCGATCAGGTGCACGAGATCCCGCTGCTGATCTTCCCGCCGTGGATCAACAAGTTCTACATTCTGGACCTGCGCCCCGAAAATTCGATGATCCGATGGCTCACGGGCCAAGGCTTCACGGTGTTCGTCGCCTCGTGGGTCAATCCCGACAACCGCCAGGCCGACAAGACCTTCGAGGACTACATGTTCGAAGGGATCTACGACGCCACCCAGCAGGTGATGACCCAGACGGGCGTCGATAAGGTCAACACCGTCGGCTACTGTATCGGCGGCACCCTGCTGTCCTGCGCCCTGGCCCACATGGCCGCCAAGGGCGACAAGCGGATCAATTCGGCCACCTTCTTCGCCGCCCAACAGGACTTTTCCGAGGCCGGCGACCTGCTGCTGTTCACCGACGAGGCCTGGATCAAGACCATCGAGGCGCAGATCGACGCCCAGGGCGGCTACCTGCCCAGCCAGTCGATGGCCGACACCTTCAACAGCCTGCGCGGCAATGACCTGATCTGGTCGTTCTTCATCAACAACTACCTGATGGGCAAGGAGCCGCGGCCCTTCGACCTGCTGTTCTGGAACGCCGACCAGACGCGCATGCCCAAGGCCCTGCACCTCTATTATCTGCGCAACTTCTATAGGGACAACGCCCTGACTCAGGGCCACCTGACCCTGGGCGGGGTGAAGCTGGACCTGTCGAAGGTCAAGACCCCGATCTATGTCCAGTCGTCCAAGGACGACCACATCGCCCCGTTCCGCAGCGTCTATCGCGGCGCGCGGGCCTTCGGCGGCCCGGTGACCTTCACCATGGCCGGCTCAGGCCACATTGCCGGCGTGATCAACCACCCGGACGCCATGAAGTATCAGCATTGGACCAACGAACACCTGCCCGGTTCGGTCGAAGGCTGGCGAGCTAGCGCAGAGGAGCATGCCGGGTCGTGGTGGCCGCATTGGGCGACTTGGCTGAAGGCCAGGTCGGGCAAGCTGGTCGCGGCCCGTGATCCCGCCAAGGGACCGCTGAAGCCGCTCGAGGACGCGCCCGGCAGCTTCGTGAGGGTGCGCTCAGACGCGGCTTGACGTCTGGCCGCTCGGCTTTGCCGGCCTGGCCGCCACGCGCGGAGACGCGCTGCGCAAGGCCCAGCAGAAGCGCGGTCTGCAGACCCCGACCGCCCCGGTCGGCGGCATAATCCAGGCCGTCTCGGTGACCACGCTTGGCGAGGTGGCCGAGACCGGCAAGCCGATCGTCACGCTGGTGGCCGACGGCGAGGCCCTGGTGGTCGAGGCCCTCGTTTTGGGCCGCGACATCGGCTTCGTCCACACCGGCGATCGCGCCGTCGTCAAGCTGGAGGCCTATCCGTTTACCCGTTACGGCACGCTGTCGGGCGAAGTGATCCAAGTCTCGCCGGACGCCATCGTCGACGAAAAGCGCGGGTTGGTGTTTCCCGTCAGGGGGAAGCTGTCACGGGCGCGTCTTACGGTTGACGGCCGGCAAGCCTTGCTGTCGGCTGGGATGAGCGCTTCGGTCGAGATCGTGACGGGGAAACGGCGGGTGATTGATTTTGTATGGTCGCCGGTGGCGAAGACGGTTTCCGAGGCGGGGAGAGAGCGGTGAGAATACTTTTGGGTCTTTTGGCCGCGATTGCGATTACGGGTTGCGAAGCAAATCCGGTAGGCGCGGGTGTTCGTTCGGGAGAAGAGGCCTTGGGTCCCATAACGGTGATTGGTGATGGACCATGTGGGGGCGCAACGCCGGTAGGCTTCGTGACTCATTCCGGTCTACTGATTTGGACCTGCAATGACGGCCGTCTGATAGTGTCTCCACGCACCAGGCCGAATGAAGCGCTACGGGAAATTCCCGACGTAACGCCAATGCTATCCTACTGGATCGAGACTCGTGGTGGCGAGGCCAGCCTTGTCAAATTTTACAGTTCAGCGCCTGGCGACTACGTGTTGAAAGTCGCCAACCTCATGACCGGCGAACTGTCACTCCACACAATAAGCCCGTTTGGGATCGACGTTATCGAATCCGTCGAGGCAAATGCGACGGCGGGCTGCCTGATGGTCGTCAGCGTCGACCCCAGGCAGTTCGAACATGAGGTGCGCCTGAAGTCCTATCCCCGACATGTTCGAATCTATCCCTATCAGCCAAGCGACTTCGGTTCTCTGGACCTCCGGCGAATTCAGCCAGAGCTTGAAATCGATCTGGACGAAACCGTAACGAACGGCGCATCGGCGATCGGCTCGTCGCTTCGTTGCACTCGAACTTCGGACGGGCAGGCCGTCATCTACGCGTCTAATATCAAAGAACAACAGCCCGACGCGGCGCGGCCGTTTACACTAACGCGAATAACCAAGTCTGGTTCGGTTGTGGTGGCGCGAGCCACCGCGAATATTCTGATGATGTATCCGCGTGACCCTCACCTTTTGGGTGCGCTCGATGTGGAGACCGGTACTGCTTTCCGCCTGGACCCAGATAAGGAGGTCGCCGAGGTCGTGCCTCCGAAGCCTGGGTGGCGGTGGGTGACTTTCGAGCCACGAGATCTATCGGGAATTCAAGTGAGGCCCCATAGCCCCGTCAGCGCAACCGCGCCTTGGCCAGAGCACGACGGCAATGGCGTCGATCTCGCTCTCGTCTCGGGTTCAAACGACTCCCCCGAGACGGTCGTGGGCAGCGGCCAAATACTTTACGACGGCACCGTGAATCCCGACGCCGGAGCATTCATGGTAAGAATTGAAGTGTGGAATATCGTTAAGAACGGCCTCCTAGACAAGGTTAATGGCGAATACGTTATTTGGACGCGGACTGATTAATATGGCTGATATTACAAAGTGGCAAAACTGGCTCACCGACTCGAAACTAAAACTCAGCCAAAATATAGCGCCAATTGCACGCGCATCGTATTATGCTGAATTTATACAAGCAACACGCAATATAGGTGGGAGAGAGGGACACACACTCATTTGCCCGGCGCTTGAGCCCAACAAACGAACTGCCTAAGTGCTTTCCATCATCCGCCTAGCGGCCTGAACCAGCAAACCCGACCGAGTCAAACCGTGCGCTTCGGCGAAGCGGTCGATGTCGCGGAGGGCGTCTTCCGGCAGGGTGATGTTGACGCGCACCGCCTTTTTCGCCTCGGTGGCCAGGCGCACGATGATGGCCACGCCGTCACGGTTGCCGACGTCGGCCATGACACCCTCTAGAGAGGACGGCTCGGGGATGGCGTCTCCGTCTTCGATCAGACCTGCAACGTGCAGCGCCAAGGCCTCTTCGGCCATGGCGCTGGCGTCGTCCAACGAGGTCCCCACCGAGATCACGCCGGGGAAATTGGGGAACGAGACGCCATAGTCGCTGTCGGCGTCCTTGTGGATCAGGGCGATGTAGTTGGCCATCTCGCTCACCTCAGGGCCAATCCGGACTGACGCTCGATGGAGCGCAGCGTTCCAATGGGAATGTCTCTCGTCGGATGAGGCACAGTCACGCGACCCGGTTCAGTCGAAGGCTTGAACTGGGTGTGCGAGCCGCGACCCGCGACTTCAGCCCAGCCATCGGCCTTGAGCGCCGTGATGATGTCGCGGCTATCCGCGTGTGTAGGAACACTCACGGGTGTTCAGTCAATCCTGTACACACTGATACACATGAGGCGCCGTCCTGACGGCGGACGAGCCCTAAAGCCCCGCGCCTTCCTTCAGGCCCAGCATCAGGTTGAGGTTCTGGACCGCCGCGCCCGAGGCGCCCTTGCCGAGGTTGTCGAGCAGGGCCACCAAGCGAACCTGGCCGCTGGTATCCGAGCCAAACACGAACAGTTTCAGGCGATTGGTGCCGTTCAACCCCTCTGGATCAAGGGTCGTCAGGGTCTTGGCCTCGGCGATCGAGGCGACCTCGACAAAGGGCTCGCGCGCATAGTGATCGGCCAAAATGCCATGCACGTCGGCCACGCCAACGCTAGTGTTCATCATCGACAGGTGCAGCGGCAGCTCCACCAGCATGCCCTGGGCGTAGCGCCCGACGGCGGGGGTGAAGATCGGCCGGGTCAGCAGGCCACCGTGCGACTGGATCTCGGGCAGGTGCTTGTGGCTCAGGCCCAGCGCGTAGAGGCGGTACGGGACCTTGGTGTAGTTCGGCGAGGACGGGTCCTCGAACTCGGCGATCATCGCCTTGCCGCCGCCAGTGTAGCCCGACACAGCGTTGAAGCTCAGCGGCAGGTCCGGCGCGATCACGTCGGCCGAAACCAGGGGGCGAACCAGGGCGATGGCGCCGGTCGCGTAGCAGCCCGGGTTCGACACCCGGTTCGACCGGGCGACCTTGCCGCGCTGATCCTCGTCCAGTTCTGGAAAGCCGTAGGTCCAGCCTGGCGCGGTGCGATGGGCGCTCGAGGCGTCGATCAGTTTGACCTTCGGATTGTCGATCAGCGCCACGGCCTCGACGGCCGCCTCGTCGGGCAGGCACAGGATCACCGCGTCGGCGCTGTTGAGCATCGCCTTGCGAGCGTCTGCATCCTTGCGCTTGTCCGGATCGATCGAGACCAACTGCAGGTCCTTGCGGCCGACCAGGCGCTCGCGGATCTGCAGGCCGGTGGTGCCAGCTTCGCCGTCGATGAAAACCTTGGGGGCCATGCGCCGTCCCTAATCGATCCAACAAGAGCGGACGATCTAGCCTAGTCAGCCGGGGAACGAAACGGATCTCTTGTCCCATGGCGGCCGCGAGCGAAGCTAGGCGGCGGCCTCGTTGGCCCCAACCTGATCGGCGATGGTCTGGGACAGCATCCTTGTCCCCTTGCCGTGCGCGTCCAGATGATCGCTGTCGACGAAGAAGGCGTCCTCGTAGGCCTCGTCGTCGTAGGCGTTCAGCACCTTGACCGGCACGCGCCACGGGAATGAGCCGACGACCTCGATCAATTCCCGGAAGATGATGCTGGAGCGTGCGCCGACGGCCTCGCGGTACATCCCGGTGACCGGCGGGATGACGATGTGCACGCTGTGGCCGAGATTGCTCGCGATCGCCAGGATCTTCAGCAGGTAATAGTCCGCGCCGGTTTCGTAGTTCATCCGGATGTGAGACAGCACACGACGATCAAACTGCGCCGCCGGGGCCACGCTCCTATCGGCCGGCTGGAACCCGTCATAGCCGTCCAGCTGGACAGCCTCCCGGGCCAGGGTGGCGGCCATGCCGTCCTGCAATTGCCGCGTCAGGGCCTTGGCCAAGGCGTTGAGATTGTCGGCCTGATACTCGACGTCCAACTCGAACAGCGCGCTGACCAACGGCCCTATGTCGCTGTCGTCGGGGCTGCGCTCAAGGACGTGGCCAGGCGAGAACATCGAATAGAACAACACGATATTCTTGAGGTTTGGACAGAGGTCGGTGACCCGGCGGTACAGATAGTAGCAATGTTTGAGGTCGAGGGATCGGTAGCACAGGTTAAACGAACCCGGCAGGTAGGCGGGATCGAAGGCCGAGTCGCCCTGCTCCGATCCCAGGACGATGGTTTCCAGAGAATCCTTGGCGTTCTGGAGCATGACGCGCTTGGCGCCCAACCGCAGGATGGAGTCTCTCACGACCTGACTGACGTCCACGACAACCTCGACTTGTTCAGCGAGATGGAGCGTGTCGCGAGAAGCGTGACAGCGGCCACCGACGGGTGCGGCAACCTACTGGCAGATTCGGGTTTTCAGGCAAAAAAAGAGGCCGCAGAAACTGCGGCCTCTTTCTCCGAAAATGCGGAAGCGCCTAGCGCTTCGAGAACTGGAAGCTACGACGGGCCTTGGCCTTGCCGTACTTCTTACGCTCGACCACGCGGCTGTCGCGGGTCAGGAAGCCATGCGGCTTCAGCGCGGCGCGCAGGCCGGGCTCGTAATAGGTCAGGGCCTTGGACAGGCCGTGGCGCACCGCGCCGGCCTGGCCTGACAGGCCCGAACCCTCGACGGTGACGACGACGTCGAACTGGCCTTCGCGGTCGGTGACCTGGAAGGGCTGGGCGATCATCATCCGCAGCACGGGGCGGGCGAAATACACTTCTTGATCGCGACCATTGATGGTGATCGTGCCCTTGCCGGGCTTGATCCAGACGCGGGCGATCGCGTTCTTGCGCTTGCCGGTCGCGTAGGCGCGGCCTTGGGCGTCGAGCTTCTGGACGGCCGGAGCGGCCGCTTCGGGGTTGCTGGACAGGCTGGCCAGCGCGTCAAAGCCTTGAGCTTCGGACATGACTTAGGCGCTCCGGGTGTTCTTGGCGTTGCGCGCAGCGAAGTCGATCGCTTCCGGGCTCTGCGCTTGGTGCGGGTGCTCACCGTTGTTGTAGATGAGCAGGTGGGTCAGTTGCTTGCGGGCCAAGGGGCTTTCCTTGGGCAGCATGCGCTCGACGGCCTTTTCGAGGACGCGCTCGGGGAAGCGGCCTTCCAGCAGCTTGCGCGGGGTGGTCGACTTGACGCCGCCCGGGTGCCCGGTGTGGCGATAGTAAATCTTGTCGTCCATCTTCTTGCCGGTGAACTTCACCTTGTCGGCGTTGATCACGACGACGAAGTCGCCGCAGTCGACGTTGGGGGTGTAGTCAGCACGATGCTTGCCGCGAAGGCGCATCGCGATGAACGTCGCCAGGCGGCCGACAACGGCGTCCTGGGCGTCGACCACGATCCACTTCTTCTCGACCTCGGCGGGCTTCAGGGAAGCCGTGGTCTTTTGCATGGGATTGATCCGTATTCCTTGTGCGTCGGGACCCAAGGAAGGCGGCTCCGTCTGCGTGAAGGGCGGCAGGTACAGGAGGGTTCTCGGTCTGTCAACAATGGCTGCGCGAGAAAGTCCGCAAACCCTTACAGGATAAGGGATTTCGTGTTGCGGTATTATAATACCGTATTTATGGTGTCATCCTCGGACTTGTACCCAGGACCCCTGTTTCAACCGTCGTTGAAACGCAGAAAGGGGCGCCGCGAACGCAGCGCCCCGAATAGCTACCGATGATGAGGCGGACCAAGGGGTCTTCGGGACAAGCCCGAGGATGACGGTTCTTATTGTGCGTCAAACCCATAGGCATGCCGCATGACCTGGAAGAGGTAGCTTTCCTCCACCACGCCATGAACCAGATAGGCCCCCGGCCCGTCGGCGAACACGCCGACATCTTCGCCCGAATGGGCGGAACTGCCCAAAAAGGCCGTGGCGTTCTGATGGTAGTCGATGTCGTCGGTGTCTTCCTTGGCCGGGTCGGCGCGGAGGTTCGAGCCCTCCGGCCCGCCAGGGCCGGTAGCGAAGCTCAGCACGGTGTAGGGCTTGCCGTCGCCGGCCAAGACCGGGTCGCCCTCATTGCCCGCCAGGCCCAGGATCGGGGCGTTGCGGGCGGCGTAGCCGGAGATCACCAGCCCGTGACTGTGGTCGGCGGTGACGATCACCAGGGTCTCGTCGAGATTGACCTTGTCGAGCGCCGCCTGGACCGCTTTGGAGAACTCGACGGTCTCGGTCAGGGTGCGGTGGGCGTTGTTCAGATGGCTGCCCATGTCGATCTTGCCGCCCTCGACCAGCAGGAAATAGCCCTTGGGGTTCTGCGACAGCAGGTCGATGGCCTTGGTGGTCATGGCCGCCAGGGTCGGCACGCCCTGCCCTAGCACCGGCCGCTCGACCTCATAGGGAAGATGCTCGTTGGCGAACAGGCCCAGCACCGGGCCGGTCTTGGACGCGTCAAGCGCCGCCAGCTCGGTGTCGGTAGTCACATAGGCCGCGTTCGGGGCCTTCAGCCACTCGGCCGTTAGGTCGCGGCCGTCCGTCCGCTTGCCGTCCTTGACCTCGGGCAGGAAGCGCGAGCGCCCGCCGCCCATCGCGACGTCCAGGCGCTGGCCGATTGGAGCCTCCACCAGCTGGCGGGCGATGTCGCGGCAGCCGGCCTTGACGGCCTCCAGCGGCATGTCGGCGTCGCCTTCCCAATCGCGGTAGGCCGTGTGGGCATAGGTCCCTGCGGGGGTCGCGTGGGTGATGCGGGTGGTGGTGACAGCGCCGGCTGACAGGCCATGGACCTTGGCCAGTTCGGCGATGGTCTGGACGCGCTGACCGGCCTCGCTGGAACAGTCCTCGGGCTTGGCCTGGCCGGTCAGGCCGATGATCTTGTTGCGGGTCTTGACCCCCGTGGTGATGGCGGTGATGCCCGCGGCGCTGTCGGTGACCTGGGTGTCGTGGCTGTAGGTCTTGGACAGCGCCGTCCAAGGCAGTTTCTCGAACGCCAGGCTGTTACTCTCGCCGTCGACGCCGCGCTGCTGGCCTTCATAGATCCGGCTAGCCACCACCGTGGAGATGCCCATGCCATCGCCAAGGAACAGGATGACGTTCTTGGCCTTGCCGGTCTTGGGATTGACCATCAGGGCCTTGGCGAGGGCGGCCTCGCCGGACTTGAAATAGGGGTCGCCGGGCGCGGCGTTGATGATCGGCGCCGGGGGCTTGGGGATGGGCTTCGACGCGGCCAGGGCCAGGGCGGGCGCGGTCAGGAGCAGGGCTCCGGCCAGCAGATGGGAAGCGCGGATCACGGGCAAGCTCCAGCTAGAGACGTCGAAACGTCGTGTGCTGGCGTTTCGTGACAGTTCATTGTGCGTCAGTGGCTTTAGGGCCGCCTCACCCGCCAGGCGAAGGCCGTCGCCGTGGCGAGCAGCATCGCCGCGCCGGCCTGGTGCAGCACGCCCAGCGCCACGGGCACGGCGGCCATCAGGGTCCAGATCCCCAGACCGGCCTGCAGGCAGACGGCGGCGAGCAGCACGAAGGCCAGGGTCTTGCCATCCTGCGGCAGGCGGCGGGAGCGCGCGGCGGCCACACCGATGATGATCGCCGCGACGAACAGGGCGTAGGCCATCAGCCGGTGATGAAGTTGCACCGCGCCCTGACTGTGGGCGAGAGTGCCCCAGAGGCCGTGGCCGGCATATTCGGCCGGGACCAGCGCGCCGTTCATCAGTGGCCAGTCGTTATAGACCAGGCCCGCGTCATTGCCGGCCACGAGGGCGCCCAGCAGGCTTTGCAGGAACACCGCGCCCAGAAAGCCCAGCGCCCAGCCCCGCCAGTTTGTGCGTTCCTCGACACGGGGCGAGCCGGACCAGGCGTCGAGAGCCGTCCAGATCAGCAGCACGAACAGGGCCAGGGCCAAGCCCAGATGGGTCGCCAGGCGTTCCGGCGCGACCTGCACCAGCATGGTGTTGTCCTTGCCCAGGCCGCTGGACACCATCCACCAGCCGATCAAGCCTTGCAGGCCGCCGAGCGCCAGCATGGCCACGCAGCGCCAGATCAGCCGCCGCGGCATCATGCGTCTGACGAGGAAGAACGCCAGAGGCACGGCGAACACCACGCCGACCACCCGGCCGAGCAGCCGATGCGCCCACTCCCACCAGAAGATGCCCTTGTAAGCCTCCAGGGTCATGCCCGCATTGACCAGCCTGGCCTGGGGGATCTGCTGGTAGAGCGCGAAATTGGCTTGCCAGGCGGCGTCCGACATCGGCGGCAGCGCGCCCATGATCGGTTTCCACTCGGCTATCGACAGGCCCGAGTCGGTCAGGCGCGTCGCGCCGCCCACCACCACCATGGCAAACACCAGGAGGGCCGTGACGAACAGCCAGACGGCCACGGGCCTTGAACGGTCGGAACGCAGGAAGGACGTCATGGTCGCCGGAAAGAACGTCAGTTGAGGGCCGAAATGCGGCGAAGCCTTGCCTACGCCCGACGAAGGCTCGCGTCCATGGCCTCATGACGCGTAAGGCTGGGCGTGCGATGCTTGCGCGGGCACGGGATCGGAGACTATCGAATGAGCGGCGTGGGCGTCTTCGTGGCGGTCGTTATCGGCATATTGGCCGGCTGGGTCGCCGACCTGGTGCTGGCCCGTCGCCATGCGCTGTTCACCAAGCTCTTGATCGGCGTGGTCGGTTCGTTCATCGGAACCTTCATCGCCCAGCGCCTGGGCCTGCGGCTCGACGGCTTCCTGGGAAGCCTGCTGGTCTCCAGCGTGGGGGCGATCTTCTTCCTTGCCATCCTTGGCATTTTTTCGAGTGTCTTCCGGAGACCCGCTTGAGCGCTCCCCTCATCCCCGCCCGCCAAATTCCCGCAAGAGTGCGTAAACTGATCGGTGGGATCGGCATCATGGTGTTCCTGGCCGCCTATGTCTGGGCCGTCACCAGCCTCTACGACTACCTGCCGGACAATCGCGCCATCCACCTGCTCTATTTCGCGGTCACGGGCCTGGGCTGGGGCTTGCCGCTGATGCCGCTGATGTCCTGGATGGGCAAGGCGGATGAGAAGCTTTGAGAAGCACGGACTTGCCCCCACCTGGCGGCTTCGCCGCCTGTCCGCTCCCATAGGGGGCGGCGCCCCATGCGCCTGAGCTCTTCCCCCATGGGAGGAAGACGGTCGCGAAGCGACCCGTAGGGGGCAAGTTGGGCCAAGCCCGAAACCGAAAAAGGCCGCCTTTTCAGGCGGCCTTTCCGTTCTTCCGGTCTCATTCCCGGTGAAGGAAATGGTCGGAGCGACAGGATTTGAACCTGCGACCCCTTGACCCCCAGTCAAGTGCGCTACCAGGCTGCGCCACGCTCCGACACGGAAGGAGCGCCCTTATAGGGGCGAGCCTTGCCGGGGGCAATGAGTTTCCTGAGCGATTTTCGGCACGGCTCAGAGGCCCCGCAAAAGCCCGTCCAGCCGGGCTTTGACGGCCGTCAGATCGCCGAGCGCCAGCGTCAGCCGATCGCGCCGGTCGTCACCCAGCTTGGCCGGCGGCAGGGAATCGACGGGCAGGTCAACGAGGAGGTCGAGCGAGGCCGAGCTGTTGTCGTCCAGGCCAGCGGCGACCACGTGGGTGATCCCCTGGTCGCGATGCAGCTTCTGCACGCCTTTGATGGTGTAGCCCTCGGCGTGCAGCAGGGCGCGGACGCCGCTCAGCACGGCGATGTCCTGCGGGCGGTAGAACCGCCGCCCGCCGGCCCGCTTCATCGGGCGAATGAACGAGAACTTGGTTTCCCAGAAGCGTAGCACGTGCTGTGGCACGCCAAGCTCTTCAGCGGCCTCGGAAATCGTGCGGAAGGCGTTGGGCCCCTTCGCCACCGCATCAAATCCCTAGCCGCCGAGGGCGCGGTCGATTCGCGCCTTCATGACTTGCGAGGCCCGGAAACCGATCACCCGGCGGGGCTCGATCTCGGCGGGCTCTCCGGTCTTGGGATTGCGGCCCATCCGGGCGCGCTTGTCGCGAACCTGGAAGACGCCAAATCCGGATAGCTTGACGGTTTCCGCCCGTTCCAGCGCTTCCGCGACTAGATCGAGGGTCCGTTCGACCAGACCGGCACAATCCTGCCGCGTCAGACCGACTTCCTCATGGACCGCCTCGCAGAGGTCGGCCCGGGTCAATGTCGCGCCTTTCATGACGCCCCCTTACGCTGGATTGACAAACCCCAGAGCCTGCACACGAAACCGGGATCGAGCCCCGTTCGTGCGACACGCTCTCATCAACTCAAGCCTGCATGCCGTGATTATCGCATGGAGTCAAAGGCTGAGCGCCAGGACTTCAGGCGATGAGCCAAGCTGACCCCAGAAAACAGCCAAGCTTGGCCATAAAGGGCGCAAGCTCTTGCTCAAAGACGAATGACGCAGGCGCCCCAGGTCAGGCCGCCGCCCATCGCCTCAAGCAGCAAAAGCTGACCCGGCTTGATGCGGCCGTCGGCGATTCCCTGGGCGAAGGCCAACGGGATGGAGGCCGCCGAAGTGTTGGCGTGCAGGGCCACGGTGGAGATCACCTTGTCCTCGTCAATGCCCACGCGGTGTGCGACGCCGGCCAGGATGCGCTGGTTGGCCTGATGCGGAATGAACCAGTCGACTTCGGGGATTGTCACGCCCGCCACCTCGGCGGCCGCGTGGATCGCCTCGGAGATGTTGATCACCGCGTGCTTGAACACCTGGTTGCCCAGCATCCGCAGCTTGCCGACCGTGCCGGTGGTCGAGGGGCCGCCGTCGACATAGAGCAGGTCCTGCTTGGTCCCATCCGCCCGCAGGGCAAAGCCCAGCAGGCCCTGGTCGGCCGTGGTCCCCTGCCCTTCGCGCGGCTCCAGAACCACCGCGCCGGCCCCGTCGCCGAACAGCACGCAGGTGCCGCGGTCGGTCCAGTCCATCAGCCGGGTCATGGCTTCGGCCCCGATCACCAGCGCGCATTTGGCGTGGCCACGCGCCACGAAGCCGTCGGCGACGCTGAGCGCATAGACGAAGCCCGAGCACACCGCCTGGATGTCGAAGGCGATGCCGACCGGCGCGCCCAGCTTGCGCTGGACGATGGTGGCGACGGCCGGAAAGGTCATGTCCGGCGTGGTCGTGGCGACGATGATCAGATCGACGTCGGCGGCGGTCTTGCCGGCCTTCTCCAGCGCCTGCTGGGCGGCGCGGAAGGCCAGGTCAGACACCGGCTGGTCGTCGGCCACCTTGTGGCGCTGGCGGATGCCGGTGCGCTCGACGATCCATTGGTCGCTGGTGTCGACGGTCTCGGCCAGCTGGCTATTTGTGACCACATTGTCAGGCAGATGGGCCCCGACGCCGGTCACGGCGCTACGCATCACGCTCACTCGGAAACTCCCTGGACTTGCGCGCCCGGAGCGCCTTCAGCTTTGGTTTCCGCGCCAGGCTTGAGGCCGCTTTCGGTCAGGCGCTTCAGGTTGCGGTCAATCTCGGCCGTGAAGTCGCTGCGGGCCAGGTCCACCGCCACCCGGATGGCCGAGGCGAAGCCGGTGGCGTCGGCCCCGCCGTGGCTCTTGACCACGATGCCGTTGAGGCCCAGCAGCGGGCCGCCGTTGACGCGGCCTGGATCGAGGCGCTGGCGCATCTTCTTCAAGGCGCTCGAAGCGATCAGCGCCCCAAGCATGGCCAGCGGTCCGGAGGTCAGGGTCGATTTGATCTCGGCGGAGAAGAACCGCGCCAGGCCCTCGGCGGTCTTCAGGGCGACATTGCCGGTGAAGCCGTCGGTGACGACCACGTCGACCGTGCCCTTGGCGATGTCGGTGCCCTCAACGAAGCCGCGATAGTCGAAGTCCAGCGTGGTCTGCTTGAGGATGGCGTGCGCCTCGCGCACCTCCTCATGGCCCTTCTGGTCCTCGGAGCCCACATTCAGCAGGCCGACGGTCGGCCGCTCCGAACCGTGAACCGCGTGGTGGAAGGCCGCGCCCATGATCGCGAACTCGACCAGCTGGGCGGCGTCGCTTTCGACATTGGCGCCGACGTCCAGCACCGCCGAGACGCCGTTCATGGTCGGCCAGCTGGCGACGATGGCCGGGCGCTCCAGCCCTGCCCCCATGCGCAGGATCAACTTGGAGATCGCCATCAGGGCGCCGGTATTGCCCGCCGAGACCACGGCCTGGGCCTCGTTGCCGCGCAAGGACTCGACCGCGTTCCACACCGACGAGCCCTTGCCCCGGCGCATGGCCTGGGCGGGTTTCTCGTCCATCGAGATTGCCTTGTCGGTGTGGCGCACCTCGCTGATCGCTCGGGCGGCCGGCGACTTGGCCAGTTCGGCGTTCAGCAGGGTCTGGTCGCCATGCAGCAGGAAACGCACGTCGGACTGGTTCTGGGCGGCGATCGCCACGGCGGGCACGATCACGGATGGGCCGTGATCGCCGCCCATGGCGTCGATCGAAATGACTACGGGTTGAGGCACGAGGCGCTAAAGGCTCCTGGAGCGGCGTACCGCTGGATCAAGGCGGCAGGACGATACAGCCGCGAAAATATCACGCAAGCTCAGGCAAGAGCCATTCAGGCCCCTTCCCCGCCTGGTCCGGGATCTGCCCTGAGGGCCTTCAACCCGGCGAAGGGCGACAGATCGACCGGTTCGGGCGGGGGCTCGAAGACGGCGCCCGGCTTGCGTGGAAAGGGATCCAGCTCCAAAGCCAGATGCTCCAGAACATAACCCGTGACATCGATGGTCTCGTTCTCCAGCACGTCAGGCGGATCGTCGCCGTCGGGATCCAACGCCAGGTCGCCGCTCTCGTCGGGCGAGGTGTTTTCGCTGGTCGCGGGCAGGACGCGGACCGAGAACCGCGCCTCGATCGGCTCCTCGAACTCGTCGGCCGAGACGCTGCAGGTCTGCACAACGCGGGCGCGAATCAGGCCAGACACCTCGGCCCCGTCCATCCACGGCCGCAGGAAAATCTCGGCCTCCAAGGCGTCGAGCGACACCAGGTTCAGGGTCTTGGCGATGTCCTTGCGGATCGCCTCGTCAGGCTCGAAGCGCAGATCCTGGCCGCGGCCCATGCGCCCAAGCGTCATGCTGAAGGGCCAGGGATTGATCACGCCTTCGGCCATTGGACGTCTCCTTGCATCAAGCTTTCCACCGGCTGGGCCGCCAGATGATCGCGCGCGGCGATCACGTAGGCGGTCAAGGCGGCCACGTCGCCCTCGCCGCGTTCCTCGAAGGCGGTGCGGGCCAGCATCCCGGACAGGGCGGCGCTATCGGGCAGGCTTGCCGCCGACTCGTCGAAGGCCTTCAACCGGCCATAGAAGGCCCCGGCCAGCTTCTTCATCTTCTTGCCGACGGCGGTGTCGGACACACCGATCTCGCGGAAAGCGTCATCAAGGCCACGCACATAGGCGTCGAACGTCGCCTGGGAAAGCTCGGCCGCCGTCTCGCCCTGACCTTTCAGGCGCTCGAGCAAAAGCACCACATGCAGGGTGAACAGCTCGAACCGGCCCTCCAGCGAGTCGCGCACGCCCATCTGGACATACAGCGGCGCCGACCGGGCCTGGGCCACCGCGGAGGCATAGAGTTTGCCCCCCGCCGCCTTGGCGGGCCTGGGTTTGAGCAACCGATCTAGAATCATCACTTCGCCTCGATTTCGCCGCGACACCGAACTAACTTCGCCATCCGACCCACACGGACCATTGAACTAAGCCCGCGCGGGCGATAGGTCAAAGTCAGCCTTTCCAGGTACCGGAGCCTGCATGTTTCGTCCCGTCGTTCTCGCCGCCGCTGTCATCGGCCTCGCCGCCGTCACCGGAGGCTGCACGCCGCTGACGAGCTATTCCGGCTTTCAGGCCATCGAAGCCAAGCCCGCTGACATGAAGATCGGCGAGGACAGCAAGTCGACGGTGACGGAGAAGCTGGGTTCGCCCTCCACCATCTCCACCTTCGACACCAACGCCTGGTACTATATCTCGCAGACCACTGACCGCGTGGCCTTCTACAAGCCGCGCGTGATCAAGCGTGACGTGGTGGCGATCAAGTTCAGCGCGGCCGACGAAAAGGTCGCGTCTGTGGACACCTACACGCTGAAGGACGGCAAGGTCATCGCCTATAGCGGCCACGAGACCCCGACCCGCGGCCGCGAGATGACGATTCTGGAACAGTTGCTGGGCACGGTCGGCCGCGGCGGTATGCTGCCGAACGACGATCAGGACACCCCCGGCAATCGTCCGCAGGACCGCCGCTAAGACTGTATCCGGCGCGACGCAGCCGCCAGGTATAACTGGCTGAAATTCCGATAGATTTGACCGGCCGCATCAACGGTTTATCAACAACGACGCCGCTACCTTGCCATGCAACGGCGCAGCGGCCCAACGCCGCTGCGCCGATCTTCGCCGGGGGAATGCATTGTGAGCGCGCCAGATCTGCGTCCGTTGACGGTGCTGATCATCGACGACAACGCGCCGATGCGCGAGATCATCGGCGCGGTGCTCAAGTCACTGGGCGTGCGCAAGATCATCGAGGCCGCCGACGGCGTCGAGGCCCTCAAGGCCGTCACCGAGCGCGAGGTCGACATCATCTTCACCGACCTGATGATGCAGCCGGTCGACGGGTTGGCGTTCATCCGCTGGATCCGCACCTCGCCGGCCAGCAGCAATCCCTATACGCCGATCATCATGGTCACCGGCCACGCCACCCGCGCCAGCCTGGACGAGGCCCGCATGGCCGGCGTCACCGAGTTCCTGGCCAAGCCCCTCACCGCCCGCGGCGTGCTGCACCGAGTGAACGAGGTGATCAACAACCCGCGCGATTTCGTGCGGGTCAGTGGGTATTTCGGCCCCTGCCGTCGGCGCCGGATCGACCACGGCTACGAAGGCGCCGAGCGGCGCGGCATCGTCGGCGCGGCGCTGGACCCCGAAGACATGTACTGATCAGCGCCAGGACCGTGATCACCGTCGCGGCCAACGGCTGGCGTTGAACCCAAACCGAAAAACGCCCCGGAGGAAGCCTCCGGGGCGTCGTCGTATCAGGCTGTAGAAGAGATCAGACGCCGTGGGCCAGGATCGCCAGCAGCAGCAGGGCCACGATGTTGGTGATCTTGATCATCGGATTCACAGCCGGACCCGAGGTGTCCTTGTAGGGGTCGCCGACGGTGTCGCCGGTGACGGCGGCCTTGTGAGCCTCCGAACCCTTGGTGTGCAGGACGCCGTCCTTGTCGGTGAAGCCTTCCTCGATCACCTTCTTGGCGTTGTCCCAGGCGCCGCCGCCGCTGGTCATCGAGATGGCGACGAACAGGCCGGTGACGATCACGCCCATCAGCATGGCGCCGAGCGAGGCGAAGGCGTCGACCTTGCCGGCGATGGCCTTGATCACGAAGAACAGCACGATCGGCGACACGACGGGCAGGAGCGACGGCACGATCATCTCGCGGATCGCCGCCTTGGTCAGGATGTCTACCGCCCGGCCGTATTCCGGCTTGACCTCATAGGTCATGATGCCCGGGTTCTCGCGGAACTGGCGACGCACCTCGGCCACGACGGCCTCGGCGGCCCGGCCCACGGCGGTCATCGACATGCCACTGAACAGGAAGGGCAGCAGCCCTCCGAACAGCAGCCCGACCACCACGTAGGGGTTGGACAGGTCGAAGGTCACCGGCCCCATGCCCTCGAAGAAGCTGCCCGGCGCCGCGTTGGCCGAGAAGAACTTCAGGTCCTCGGTATAGGCGGCGAACAGCACCAAGGCGCCCAGGCCGGCCGAACCGATGGCGTAGCCCTTGGTGACGGCCTTGGTGGTGTTGCCCACGGCGTCCAGGGCGTCGGTGGTGACGCGGACCTCCGGCGGCAAGCCGGCCATCTCGGCGATGCCGCCGGCGTTGTCGGTGACCGGGCCAAAAGCGTCCAGGGCGACGATGAAGCCCGCCAGGGACAGCATGGTTGTGGTGGCGATGGCGATGCCGAACAGGCCCGCCAGATTATAGGTCACCAGGATGCCGACGATGATGGTCAGGGCCGGCAGGGCCGTGGATTCCAGCGACATGGCCAGACCCTGGATCACGTTGGTGCCGTGGCCTGAGACCGAAGCCTGGGCGACCGACTTCACCGGGCGGAAATTGGTGCCGGTGTAGTATTCGGTGATCACCACGATGGCGGCTGTGACGGCCAGGCCGGCCAGGCCGCAGTAGAACAGGCTGTCGGCGTCGAAGGTGCGCGTCCCCACGGTGACGGCGTTCGGCACCAGTTGATGGATCACGTACCAGACCGCCGGAATCGACAGCACGCCGGTGACGATCAGGCCCTGATAGAGGGCCCCCATGATATTCTGCTTCTTGCCCAAACGTACGGCGAACGAGCCGATGATCGAGGTGATGATGCAGACCGCGCAGATGGCCAGCGGCAACAGCATCATCGAACTGACGATCTCGACACCGGCGCCGCGGAAGAAGATCGCCGCCAGCACCATGGTGGCGACCGTGGTCACGGCATAGGTCTCGAACAGGTCGGCGGCCATGCCTGCGCAGTCGCCGACATTGTCGCCCACATTGTCGGCGATGGTCGCGGCGTTGCGCGGGTCGTCTTCCGGAATGCCGGCCTCGACCTTGCCCACCAGATCGCCGCCCACGTCGGCGCCCTTGGTGAAGATGCCCCCGCCCAGACGGGCGAAGATCGAGATCAAGCTGGCCCCGAAGCCCAGCGACACCAGCGAGTCGACCACGACGCGGTCAGTGCCGGCATGGCCCGTCTGCATCAGGACGGCGAAATAGCCGGCCACGCCGATCAGGGCGAAGCCCGCCACCAGCATGCCGGTCACGGCGCCGGAGGTGAAGGCCATCTTCAGGCCGGCCGCCAGGCTCTCGGACGAGGCCTGGGCGGTGCGGACATTGGCCCGCACCGAGATCAGCATGCCCGCGAAACCCGCCGCGCCCGATAGGATCGCACCCAAGGCGAAGCCGACGGGCTGCTCCCAGGACTTGAAGAAGAACGCCAGCAGGGCGATGACCACCACCCCGACGATGGCGATCGTTGTGTACTGACGGTTCAGATAGGCCTGGGCCCCTTCCTGGATCGCTGCGGCGATCTCCTGCATCTTTGCATTGCCGGGCGACGCCCGCATCAAAGCGGCTGATTGAACAGCGCCGTAAAGCACCGCCAGCAGCCCGGCCCCTATGGCCACGTAAAGCCAAGAACTCATAAGTAAATTGCCCTCTCCGCGTTTCGAAACGAGAGGGTTCGCCGCTCCGGCAGGACCACGGTCGCTAGGACCGCCCCCGGCCGCAGACGACGGGCGGGCCTATGGCCTCATGCCCCCTCGATGCTCCCTGATGGCGCCGGTTCGACGCCAAGGTCGAGACACTGCCAAATGGTCGCGGTCGGCGCAACCGCCTGCGGGAACGGCGTTCGGCTGAAGGGGCTGCGCCTAGGGGATTATGTTGGGGTTCGACGGTGGCTCGGGCGGGCGCGCCGGCTTGGCGCCGGTCTGGGCCGCGGCCTTGGTCGGCGGGGCCATGAAGTGGCGCGGAATCTGCTTGAGAACCGTGACCTTGGCGATTTTTCCAGGCCCAATCAGCCCGTTGGTCTCGCGCAGCACCGAGGCCTTCAAGCGCGCCTCGTCTAGGGCGACATAGCTGTCGGGGCGCGTGAAGGGCTTGGCGTGAGCCTCGCGGACCATGGCGTCGCGCAGCATCGGCTCCTTGCCCGCGAAAACCGTGACTGGCACGCCTGTGTTCAGGGTGATGCTCATATGCAGGAAGACGTAGTTGACCAGCTGGCCATTCGCGATGACCGGCAGGGCCATCGACTGCAGCGTGATGATCGGATCGACCTTGGCCCCGCCTTCCTTGCCCTTCTCTTCCTTCTTGGCCGAGCGCGCGAAGGCCGGCGTCGCCAGCAAGGCCAGCGAGGCTGTCAGGAGGGCGCGGCGTGAGGTGAGCGAGGGATGGGCCATGCTGCTGGCTTAACCAGGAAGGCTTGACGTTTGGTGACTTGCGCCGTTTCCAATCGCGTCGAGGACCATGAACTCAACCTTGAGAGCAATCCGTCACCCATACTCGCGACAAAGCTACACCGCTCGGTTAAACATGACCTTATGACGGCGCCATCCAGCCGATACAAACCACCCAAGCCGCCGCTGCGCTTCAGGACGTGGCCCCGATTTGGTCGCAGGGCGAGAGCTCGAGCCCCGGTTTACGGGGCAAGTAGAAAGGCCGAGACCTCGCGTCTCGGCCTTTCGCACGTCAGGCCCAATCTACCCGTGCAGCCAGCCCAGCCGCTCGGGGGTGATGTCCTTGCCCTTGAACAGGGCGCAGATCCCCTCGCCTTCCACGAACTCGCCGATATCGCGGACCGGCACGCCGGCGGCCATGGCGGCGGCCTGGAAGGCGGCTACGTCGGTAGGATCGACGGCGCA
This sequence comes from Caulobacter sp. DWR2-3-1b2, assembly GCF_049896345.1. NCBI lineage: Bacteria > Pseudomonadati > Pseudomonadota > Alphaproteobacteria > Caulobacterales > Caulobacteraceae > Caulobacter > Caulobacter sp. DWR2-3-1b2. The sequence continues at coordinate 362,074 of NZ_JAFCUC010000003.1, forward strand.
GACGATCTCGTAGTCATCGCCCCCCGAGGCCAGAGACATCCGCGCCTCGCCGGCTTCAGGTTGAGCGCTGAGCCAGTGGCGAGCGCCGGGTGACAGCGGCAGGCGGTCAAGGTCGACCTTGACCCGCAGGCCGCTGGCCTTGGCCACATGGGCGGCGTCGGCCAGCAGGCCGTCGGAGACGTCGGCGGCGGCGCGGGCATAGGCCTTCAGGGCGTCGCGGATGGCCAGGCGCGGCGGCGGCAGGCGATAGCGTCGCACCAAGCCGCCGTCGGGGTCCTCGACCTCGCCCCAGTGGGCTAGCAGGCCCAGCCAGCCGTCGCCGATCGTCCCCGACACCATCAGCCGGTCGCCGACCTGGGCGCCCTTGCGCAACACGGCGTCGCCGCTGGGCACCCAGCCCAGAAAGGTGGCCGAGACCACCATCGGGCCGGAGGTGGTCACAGTGTCGCCGCCCAGCAGGCTGACGTCGTAAAGTTCGCCATCCTCGGCCAGGCCGCGGGCGAAGGTCTCGCGATCCTGCAGGGTGGTGGCAGAAGGCCAGCCCACCGCCAGGAAATAGCCATAGGGCGTGGCCGCCTTGGCCGCCAGGTCAGACAGGTTGGTGCGCAGCAGCCGCTTGGCCACCACGTCCAGGTCCTCGCCGGCCAGGAAGTGCACACCCGCCACCATGGCGTCCTTGGTGATCACCAGGTCATAGCCGGGCCGCGAGGGCAGCACGGCGGCGTCGTCCAGCAGGTCCAGCGCGGCGGCGTCGCCCCGCGTCAACGGTCGCAAGAGGCGCTCGATCAGGCCGAATTCGTTGACCGCCAGCGCCTCGGCCGGCGACACGGCCTCGTCGAACCACGCGTCATCGACCGCCGCCGTTTCCGGCGTCGGCTCGGCGAACCAGTCGTCGTCAGCTTCTGGCGTCACGCGCGATAGCGTCCAGGGCGCCATTGATGAAACCTGATTCGGAACCCTCGAAGAAGGACTTGGCGATCTCGACATATTCGTCGATCACCACCTCCTTGGGTACGTCGGGGCGGTGCAGCAGTTCATAGGCTCCGGAACGCAGAATGGCGCGAGCGGTGGCGTCCAGGCGTTCCAGCTTCCAGTTGGAGGCCAGGCGCTTGACGATGGCCTGATCGACCTCGCCCTGGTGAGCCACCACGCCCTTGGCCAGTTCGGCGAAGAAAGTCTCGTCGGCGGCGGCCAGTTGGTCGCCGTCCGGACCATCGACGTCGCGGTCAAAGCGGTGCTCGGTAAATTCGCGAACCACGGCGTCGACGCCGACGCCCGAGACTTCCATCTGATACAGCGCCTGCACGGCGGCCAGGCGAGCCACGGAGCGAGGCTGGATGCGATCGCCCTTGCTCATCGCGCCAGTCCCAGCAGTTGACGCTTCAAGCCGATGATTTCCAGACACTCCTTGGCGGCCTTGCCGCCGCGATCGCCTTCCGAGACGCGAGCCCGGCTCCAGGCCTGCTGCTCTTCGTCGACGGTGACGATGCCATAGCCGATCGCCAGACGCTTGCCGAACGACAGGTCGTTCAGGCCCCGCGCCGTCTCGTTGGCCATGACCTCGGCATGGTAGGTCTCGCCGCGAATGATCGCACCCAGCGCCACGAACCCGTCATAGCGCACGCCAACGGGACGATGACCCGCCTCCTCGGCCAGGGCGATGGCGGTCGGGATCTGCATCGACTCGGACACGGTGATCACGTCGTACTCAGCGCCCTGGGCGTCGATCGCCTGCGCCGCACCCTGCAGCAACGCGTCGGAAAGCCCCGAATAACGACGGGCCTCCACGATCAGCAGGCGAATCTTGTCTTCCACCATAGTCCTCTGAACTCTCCTCGACGGGACCGGTCACTTCGCATCAAAAGGCGCCGTCGCAAAATCGAATCGTAGACCCCGGCGGCCTCGCCGCCGAAATCAAATCGCAGAGTGCCGGCGTCGATGTCAAAACCGAATCGTAGAATGCGCCTATAGCTCCTCCTCGGTGACGTCGCTTAGGCCTTCCGCGCCGAGAAACTTCGCGAAGTCGCTGGTTTCTCGGAAATCGCGATAAACTGACGCGTAGCGGACATAGGCCACGTCATCGAGCGACTTCAGCGCCTTCATGACCATTTCGCCCACGGCCGACGACGGAAGCTCCGTCTCGCCCAGGCTTTCCAGCTGGCGGACGATGCCATTGACCATGCGTTCGACGCGCTCGGGATCGACCGGCCGCTTGCGCGTGGCGATCGAGATCGAACGCACCAGCTTCTCGCGGTCGAAGGGCGAGCGCCGGCCCGAGCGCTTGACGATGGTCAATTCGCGCAGCTGCACCCGCTCGAAGGTGGTGAAGCGGCCGCCGCATTCAGGGCATAGCCGCCGTCGCCGGATGGCCGCCCCATCTTCCGACGGGCGGCTGTCCTTCACCTGACTTTCCATATGACCGCAGAACGGGCAGCGCATGATCTAGGCCCTCCCGCCCGACTTAGGTCTATTAGTTGTAGATCGGGAACCGCGCCGTCAAGGCCAGCACTTCCTCGCGGACCAGAGCCTCGATCTCGCCATTGCCGGTCGGACCATTGGCGGCCAGGCCATTCACGACCTCGCCGATCAGCTGGCCGACGCGGGTGAACTCGGCCGTGCCGAAGCCACGGGTGGTGCCGGCCGGCGTCCCCAGGCGGATGCCCGAGGTGACGGTGAACGGCGCGGTGTCGAACGGCACGCCGTTCTTGTTGCAGGTCATGTTGGCCCGTTCGAGGCTATGCTCGGCGTCGCGGCCGGTCACGCCCTTGGGCCGCAGGTCGACCAGCATCAGGTGGCTGTCGGTGCCGCCCGAGACGATATTGACGCCCTGCGTCTGCAGGGCCTCCGACAGCGCGCGGGCGTTGTCGATCACCTGCTGGGCATAGGCCTTGAACTCGGGGCGCAGCGCCTCGCCGAAGGCTACGGCCTTGGCGGCGATCACATGCTCCAGCGGACCGCCTTGCAGGCCGGGGAACACCGCCGAATTGACCTTCTTGATGATCGCCTCGTCATTGGTCAGCACCAAGCCGCCGCGCGGACCGCGCAGCGTCTTGTGGGTGGTGGTGGTGACCACGTGGGCATGGGGGATGGGGCTGGGGAAGGCGCCGCCAGCCACCAGACCCGCGAAATGGGCCATGTCGACCATCAGATAGGCCCCGATCTTGTCGGCGATCTGGCGGAACCGGGCAAAATCGATCTGGCGGCTATAGGCGCTGCCGCCGGCGATGATCAGCTTGGGCTGCTCACGCACCGCGACCTCTTCGACGGCGTCATAGTCGATCAGTTGGTCCTGCTGGCGCACGGTATAGGACACCGGCTTGAACCACTTGCCCGACTGGTTGGCGGGCGAGCCGTGGGTCAGGTGGCCGCCGGCCGCCAGATCCATGCCCAGGAAGGTGTCGCCGGGCTGCAGCAGCGCCATGAACACCGCCTGGTTGGCCTGTGAGCCCGAGTGCGGCTGAACGTTGGCGAAGCCCGCGCCGAAGAGCTGCTTGGCCCGCTCGATGGCGATGGTCTCGATCTCGTCGACATATTCGCAGCCGCCGTAGTAGCGCTTGCCCGGATAGCCCTCGGCGTACTTGTTGGTCAGGATCGAGCCCTGAGCCTCCAGCACGGCGCGCGAGACGATGTTCTCCGAGGCGATCAGCTCGATCTGGTTTTGCTGCCGAGCCAGCTCCAGGCCGATGCGATCGAAGATGTCGCGATCGATCGCGGCCAGATCAGCGCCGAAGAAGGCGTTCTTGTCGGCGGTGATGTTATGGGCCGGTGCGGTCATTGACGCTCTCCTGGGGCTGGGAGACTGAAGGATATCGATTTAGCGGACTTGGCGGGAGTTCGGTCGCGCTCTCTTTAACCCCCTTCGCGCCGCGATCAATCCGGGAACCACGCGTGGCGGGGACGCGTTGCGAAGGTAACCGGGTCAGCAGGGCTGGCATGCCGGGTGCCGGGCGATCTTAGAACACCAAGGTGGGATGGAATACGATGGCTTACGGCGAGGCTGAGACCAACGACGGCGACATCGACATCCTCGGCCTGAGCGCCAGCATCGTGGCGGCCTATGTCGCGCAGAACACCGTGGCCCGGACGGCGGTTCCCGACCTGATCCGCTCGGTTCACGAGACGCTTTCGGCGCTCGGGACCGCCGAGGCTGCGCTGGTCGTCGGCCGCGGCAAGCCGGCCGTGCCGGTCTCGCGCTCGGTGCAGCGCGACCACATCGTCTGCCTGGAAGACGGCCAAAAACTGAAGATGCTCAAGCGCTACCTTCGCACTCATTATGACATGAGCCCCGAGGACTACCGCCGCAAATGGTCGCTGCCCGGGGATTATCCGATGGTGGCCCCGGCCTATGCCGAACGGCGGTCCGACTTCGCCAAGCAGATCGGGCTCGGCAAGGGCAAGATGCGGGGGCGTTAGCGGCCACGAAAGTCCTTCCCTGTGGGCAAGGCGTCCGCATAGCGATCGGTGGGGGAGATTGGCGTCGAAGATCGTAGGGCCGGCCATTGGTCGACCACGCCCCCCACCGTCGGCTTTGCCGACACCTCCCCCACAGGGGGAGGAATTGTGAAGTCAAGCCGCGTGGCCGCCCATGCGGGCGACGTTGCAATGCGCCCAAAGCTTCTCCATCGCGCCGACCAGCTTGCGCATCATGTCGTCGGTGTGGAACGGCGTTGGGGTGAAGCGCAGGCGTTCGGTGCCGCGCGGCACGGTCGGATAGTTGATCGGCTGGACATAGACGCCGTGGTCGGCCAGCAGCATGTCGCTGATCAGCTTGGTGTGATGAGGATCTCCAACCAACACCGGCACGATGTGGCTGTCGTTTTCCATCACCGGCAGGCCCGCGGCTTTGAACATCGCCTTCAAGGTCTGAGCGCGCTCCTGGTGGGCCTCGCGGACCTCCGGGTGCTGCTTGAGCCACCTGACGCTGGCCAAGGCCCCCGCAGTAAGCGCGGGCGGCAGCGAGGTGGTGAAGATGAAGCCCGAGGCCACCAGGCGAATGGCGTCGACCACCACGGTGTCGCCGGTGATGTAGCCGCCCATCACGCCAAAGGCCTTGCCCAGCGTACCTTCGATGATGTCGATCTGGTCCATCAGGCCGTCGCGCTCGGCGACGCCGCCGCCGCGCTCGCCATACATGCCCACGGCATGGACCTCGTCGAGATAGGTCATGGCGCCGTACATCTTCGCCAGAGCCACGGTGCCGGCCAGGTCGGCAATGTCGCCGTCCATGGAATAGACGCTCTCGAAGGCGATCAGCTTGGGCCGGTCGGCCGGCGCGGCGATCAGCAGCGCCTCGAGGTGGGCCAAGTCGTTATGACGGAAGATGTGGCGCTCGCAGCCACCGTTGCGGATGCCGGCAATCATCGAGGCGTGGTTCTGGGCGTCGGAGAAAATGATCAGATCCGGCAGAATCTTCTGCAGCGCCGACAGGCTGGCCTCGTTGGAGACGTAGCCCGAGGTGAACAGCAGGGCCGCTTCCTTGCCGTGCAGATCGGCCAGCTCGGCCTCCAGCTCAACATGGTGATGGTTGGTGCCGGAGATGTTGCGCGTGCCGCCCGAGCCCGAGCCATGCTGGTCGATCGCCACGTGCATGGCGTCCAGCACGACGGGGTTCTGCCCCTGACCGAGATAGTCGTTCGAGCACCAGACCACGATGTCGCTTTCCGAGCCGTCCGGACGGGTCCAGGTGGCGCGCGGAAAGGCGCCGCGATGGCGCTTCACATCGGCGAATACCCGATAGCGGCCTTCATCGCGGATCTGATCGACGGCGCTGCGGAACGCGGCTTTGTAGTCCATGGCGTCTTCACACGACGGACTTCGACAAGTCCGATCGGTCCCTTCACAAGGCTTGGCTTTTCGCACCGGCGACGCCCCCTGTCCACATAAGGACGTCTACCTAACGGCAAATATCGCGCGAATGGACGCACGCTTTCGTCAGCGAACACGGCCACTTGCGAGCCAGTCGCGTCTCGGATGGATCAGTTCAGCTCCGACAGCCTTCCGCGCAACATCTGCAGCACCGCCGAGAAGTCCTTTCCGCCAAATCCGTTGCCGTCGAACAGGGCGTACAGCGCCTCGGCCTGGGCCCCCATCGGGATCGAGGCGCCGGCCCTGGCGGCGGCGTCCTGGGCCAGCTTCAGGTCTTTCAACATCATGGCGGTGGCGAAGCCGCCCTCGTACTGGCGATCGGCGGGGGTGGAGGGGCCGACACCGGGCACGGGGCAATAGGTCGAAACGGACCAGCACTGGCCTGACGACTTGGTGGCGATTTCGAAGAACCGGTCTGCGGCCAGGCCCAGCTTCTCGGCCAGGGCGAAGGCCTCGCAGGTTCCCAGCATCGAGATCCCCAGCAGCATGTTGTTGCAGATCTTTGCCGCCTGCCCCGCCCCCGGGTCGCCGGCGTGGATCGTCACCCGCGACATCGGGGCCAGCGCGGCTTCCACGGCTGCGAAGTCGTCCGCCTCACAACCGACCATGAAGGCCAGAGTCCCGGCCTCGGCCGCCATGATCCCGCCCGATACCGGCGCGTCGGCGAACCGAAACCCCGCCGCCCTCGCCTGGCCTGCCACGGCGCGAGCGCTTTCGACGTCGATCGTCGAGCAGTCGATCAACAGGGCCGTTTTCGGCGCATGGACCAGAATCTGGTCGCCATAGACGCCGCGCACGTGAGCACCGGCCGGCAGCATGGTGATCACCACCTCGGCGTCTACCACCGCCTCAGCTACCGAGCCCGCCGCATGACACCCCGCCGCCACGGCTCTTTCCAGCGCCACCGCCGACAGGTCGAATGCCGAGACGTGATGCTGGGCCTTGGCCTGATTGGCGGCCATGCCGCCGCCCATGTTGCCCAGCCCTATGAAGGCGATGCGGGTCATGTTCGAACTCCCAAATGCGAACCGCGCCTCATGGGGCGCGGTTCTTACCATTGCGTCTAGCGCGGTGCGTCCTTCGAGGCCTGCTTCGAAGGCGCCTCAAGATGAGGAATTCCTGGCAACGATGTTCCTCATCCTGAGGTGCGAGCCGAAGGCGAAGCCTCGAAGGACGCAAGGCGCCCTATCGCGCCCCGGCCGGCTTGCGGAACTTGTAGATGAACTGGTCGGTCTTGCCGCGGATCGACGGGTCGAAGACGCTGAGCTTGCGGGTGTCGTAGCCGTCGCGCAGCACGCGGCTCTCGCCCTCGAAGATGAAGCCGGCGGCGGTGACCTCGCGCTTCACGGCCTCGGGGTCGATGCGATGAAGGGTTTCGGTGTCGCGCAGGCCCGAGCCGGGCTCGGCCGAATGGTCCAGCACCAGATAGACGCCGCCCGGCTTCAGCGCCTTGAAGACCTGGCGGTTGACGACCATCAGGTCGGCCGGGCCCATGAACTTGTCGTGCATGTCGTGATAGTTCTGGGCGGTGAACACCAGGTCCAGTCGCTCGGGAGCGCCGAAACTGGGCAGGGTGTCGAGGATCACCGACACGTTGCGGTAGTTGGGGTCGGCGGCGATGGCCTTCACGGCCGGCTCGCGCTTGGCCAGCTTGGTCAGCTCGTCGGGCACATAGGCGTAGACATGGCCGCGCGGCCCGACGGCCTTCGAGAAGATGCGGGTGAAGTAACCGCTGCCCGGGATCAGGTCGGCGACCTTGGCGCCTGGCCTGACGCCGGCGAAGGCCAGGGTCTGGCCCGGCAGGCGCAGCTCATCGCGGACCATGTCGGCGGCGGGGCGCGATGGGTCCGACAGCGCCATGGCGATATTGGCGGGAACGGCGGAGGGCGCATCGGCCGGCGGGGGCGGCGGGGCCTCCATCGGACCCATCGGCGTGGTGGCGCAGCCCGCCAGGGCGAGCACGGCGACGAGGCTGAGTAGCGGCTTACGCATAGGTATTCCTTCCGGCGGACATCTTCTTGTTGTGGGCAAGCTAGCGCACCAACCACGCTACGTCAGCGGCGACCATTCCTGATCGGCCGGAAGGGGCGCAAAAATCTCATCGAGCATCGCGTCGGTAACGCTTTCAAGCTGTGCCGGATCCCAGAGCGGGGCGTTGTCCTTGTCGATGATCACCGCCCGCACGCCCTCGATGAAATCGTGCTTCTGGACCACGCGGGCGCCGATGCGATATTCCATGGCCATGTTGTCGGCGAAGTCGGTCAGGGCGGCGCCGGTCTCCAGTTGGCGGAAGGCGACCTTCAGGGTCTGGGGCGACTTCGATTTCATCACGGCCAGTTGGGCCTTGCCCCAGTCGCTGCTGTCGGCTTCCAGGAATTCGAAGATCTGCTCGACGCTGTCGCCGACGAACAGGCGATTTAGGTCCTGCTCGATGCTGACCAGCGGGGCCTTGCCGGCATCGGCGCGGTACTTCTTCAGAATGTCGTCGATGCGACGCGGGTCGGCGACGATGGCCTTCTTCAACCCCTCGACCGCGCCGAACTCAACGAAGTGGGTGGCGACGCCCAGGCGCAGGCAGTCGGCCCCCTTGATTCGCGCCCCGGTCAGGGCCAGCCACAGACCAGCCTTGCCCGGCAGCCGCGGCAGGTACCAACCGCCACCGACGTCGGGGAACAGGCCGATGCCGGTCTCGGGCATGGCGAAGGTCGTGCGCTCGGTGGCGATCCGGTAATAGGCCGGCATCGAGATCCCGACCCCGCCGCCCATCACCACCCCGTCCAGCATGGCCACCACCGGGGTCTCATAGGTGAACAGCAGGTGGTTCAGCTGGTACTCGGTGTGGAAGAAGGCCCGCGCCTCGGCGCCGTCGCCCGCTCCGCTGTGGGCCAGCATGCGGATGTCGCCGCCGGCGCAGAAGCCGCGCTCGCCGCTGTGGTCGATGATGACCATCTCGATCTCGGGATCTTCCTGCCAGGCTAGCAGGGCGCCGATCATGATCTCGCACATGTTTTGCGTCAGGGCGTGCAGCGCCTTGGGCCGGTTCAGGGTCAACCGGCCGACGTTTTTCTGAACGCGGACGAGGACTTCGGGTTGGGCGTTCATACGGTGTCCCTGGATAGTTCGGGGTCTTCGACGGGCGCGCAGTCGAAACGGTCGATCTGGCCGGCGTACAGTCGGTAAAGAGCGTCCTGCGGCACGTCCAGCTCCAGGACTTCGCCCCGCAATAGGCTCGCATAGGCCCCGCGCAGCAGGCGGCCGGCGATGCCGTGGCTGATGACGATCAGCCGCCGCTCGGGCTCGGCGGCCTGCTCGGCGAGCCAGTCCGACACGCGGGCCATGACCTGGTCATAGGTCTCGCCGCCGGGCGCGCCGAAGAACCACTGCCGGTCGGCGAAGGCCTCGGGATGCTCGCGGGCCAGCTCGTCCCGCAGCCGGCCCTCCCAATCGCCGACGGTCAACTCCATCAATCGATCGTCGAATTCCACGGGCAGACCGAGGCGCTCGCCGATGATCCCCGCCGTGTCCCGCGCCCGGCGCAAGGGGCTGGCGACGATCCGCCATGGCGCGGGCGGGTCTCGGGCGATCAGGTCCCCAAGCAGATCGCCCATCGCGCTGGCCTGGGCGCGGCCCAGGGGCGTCAGGTCCGATTCCATCTGCCCCTGCAGGCGCTGCTCGCGATTGAAGGCGGTCTGGCCGTGGCGACAGAGATAGATCACGGGGCGCGTTCCAGGCTGCGAAGGCGCTCGGCATAGTCCGGAACGCGGCGGATGTCGCCTCGTCTCGACGCGTCCCATCGGACGCCCTGGTGGAATGGGCACGAATGCGCGTGCATTTTCGCTGGCGCCCGCGCGCCATGGCCGCTAACGGCGACGGTATGATCGAACCTCATTCCTCCGGCGGCTACATACTGGAAGAACTCCGCGTCGGGATGATCGCCGAAAAGCGCGTGGCCATCACCGAAGAGCGTATTCAGAAATTCGCCGAGGCCTCGGACGACTTCAATCCCGTCCACATGGACGAGGCCTTCGCGGCCAAGACCGCCTATCGCGGCAGGATCGCCCACGGCCTGCTGTCGGCCTCGTTCGGCTCGGCCCTGGTCGGCACCATCCTGCCGGGCGCGGGGGCGATCTATCTGTCCCAGACCCTGGCGTTCCACAAGCCGGTGCGGATCGGCGATGTCGTGATCTCCCGCGTCACGGTCGCCGCCATCGACGAGGTCAGCGCACGGGTCACCCTGAACTGCGAAGGCTTCGTCGGCGACGACCTGATCATGGGCGGCGAGGCGATCGTCCGGGTCCCGCGCCGCCGCCGGGCCAAGGCCTGACTCTCGCGGACTACTGCCGGAACATCTCGCGAGCGATGATCACCCGCATGATCTCATTGGTGCCTTCCAGGATCTGGTGAACCCGGAGATCCCTGACGATGCGCTCCAGCGGATAGTCCTGCAGATAGCCGTAGCCGCCGTGCAGTTGCAGGGCGTCATTGGCCACCTGGAAGCCGGCGTCGGTGGCGAAGCGCTTGGCCATGGCGCAGAGCTTGGTGGCTTGCGGGTCGTTGTTGTCCAGCGCGTGGGCGGCGCGGCGGACCATCAGGCGGGCGGCCTCCAGCTCGGTGGCCATGTCGGCCAGCTTGAACTGCAGGGCCTGGAACTCCTTCAGCGGTTTGCCGAACTGATTGCGGGTCTCGAGATAGGCCTTGGCGGTGTCGAGCGCGAAGGAAGCGCCGCCCAGCGAGCACGAGGCGATGTTCAGCCGTCCGCCGTCCAGGCCCATCATGGCGAAGCGGAAGCCCTCGCCTTCCTGGCCGATGCGGTTGGCGATCGGCACACGGCAGTCGTCGAAGTTCACCGCCGCCGTTGGCTGGGCGTTCCAGCCCATCTTGCGTTCGTTGGCCCCGAAACTAAGGCCGGGCGTCCCCTTCTCGACCACGAAGGCCGAGACGCCCTTGGCTCCGTCCGCGCCGGTGCGGGCCATGACCACATAGAGGTCCGAGACGCCGCCGCCCGAGATGAAGGCCTTGCCGCCGTTCAGCACATAGTGGTCGCCGTCCAACCGCGCCGTGGTGCGCATGCTCGCGGCGTCGGAGCCCGCGCCCGGCTCGGTCAGACAATAGCTGGCGATCAGGTCCATGGTGGTCAGGCGTGGCAGGTAGCGCTGGCGCAGGGCGTCCGAGCCGAACCGGTCGATCATCCACGAGGCCATGTTGTGGATGGTCAGATAGGCCGCCGTCGGCACGTCGCCATAGCTGAGGGCCTCGAAGATGATCGAGGCGTCGAGGCGCGAAAGCCCGCTGCCGCCAACGTCGTCCTGAACATAGATGCCGGCGAAACCCAGGCCGGCCGCCTCGCGCAGCACGTCGACCGGGAAGTGCTTGTGCTCGTCCCACGCGGCCGAGTGCGGGGCAAGCCGTTCCGCCGCGAAGCCCGACGCCATGTCCTGGATCGCGCGCTGATCCTCGTTGAGTGCGAAATCCATGCGCGAAATCCTCCTGTGCGGGCAGAGTGAACCCCACCACCTTCTTATCCGCTGACCTGCCGCGCGGCGGCGAGTGTGTCAATCATATCCCACTCGCTGACTTTGAAGGCCGCAGCGCGAAGAAAATCGCGAACCAAAGGCTGCGGGCTCTTGATCCTTAACCCTCACCGCCTCAGATCACCCGGCATCGGAGGCGCCGTATTTTCGTCATGCGCAAGTTCATTGCTTTCTTCGCCGTGCTCGCGGCCATGTTCGGTATCGCCACGGCCCCCGCGCAGGCGGCCGACATGGGCGTATGGCGCAACCCGCACGACAGCGTGCGCGTCGATATCCGCAGTTGCGGCGCCAGCACCTGCGGCTATGTGGTCTATGCCAGCCCCAAGGCCCAGGCCGACGCCCGCAAGAGTGGCTACAACACCCTGATCGGCCAGCAGTTGCTGCGCGACTTCGAGCCGGCCGGCCATGGCAACATGCGCGGCAAGGTCTTCGTGCCGACCCTGAAGGTCACCTTGAACGGCACCGCCGAGTTCCTCGACGCCCACACCATGAAGGCCAAGGGCTGCGTCCTGGGCAATGTGCTGTGCAAGTCGCAGATCTGGACCCGCATCGACGGCGTCCAGCAGGCCAGCAACGCTACGACCTACGCGCCTTAAGCACGCGACCGGTCTTGCCTCGCGCCCGCTCTCGCGCGAAACCCTAGACCATGACCACACCGCCGCTTGCCCCCTACCCCGCCACCCGCCTGCGCCGCCTGCGCCAGGCCGACTGGACCCGCCGCCTCGTGCGCGAGACCGAGGTTCGCCCGTCCGACTTGATCTGGTCGATGGTTGTGCATGAGGGCGAAGGGACCATCCCCGTGGCCTCGATGCCGGGAGTCGAACGCCTGTCGGTCAAGGACGCCGCCAAGGCCGCCGTGCGAGCCCGTGACCTCGGCATTCCCGCCATCGCCATCTTTCCGCACATCGACGGCTCGCGGAAGGACGCAACGGGTTCGATCGCCGCCGATCCCGACGGCGTCATCCCCCGCGCCGTCAAGGCCATGAAGGACGCCGCCCCCGAGGTCGGCATCATGTGCGACGTGGCGCTCGACCCCTTCACCGACCATGGCCACGACGGCGTGGTCGAGGGCGGCCGCATCCTCAACGATCCCACCATCGAGCGGCTGATCGAACAGGGGCTGATGCAGGCTGAAGCGGGGGCCGACATCCTGGCCCCCTCCGACATGATGGACGGCCGGGTCGGCGCCCTGCGCGCGGCCCTGGAGGGCGCGGGTTTCCAGGACACCATGATCATGTCCTACGCCGCCAAATACGCCTCGGCCTTCTACGGCCCCTACCGCGACGCCATCGGCTCGGCCAAGCTGTCGGCCGGCCCCAATGGTCAAGGATTGGGCGATAAGAAGACCTACCAGATGGACCCCGCCAATACCGAGGAGGCGATCCGCGAGGTGGCCCTCGACATCGCCGAAGGGGCCGACATGGTCATGGTCAAGCCGGGCATGCCGTATCTGGATATCCTGCGCCGCCTGGTCGAGGAATTCCGCATACCCACCTACGCCTTCCAGGTGTCGGGCGAATACGCGATGATCAAGGCCGCCGGCATGAACGGCTGGATCGACGAGGAACGGGCCATCCTCGAGAGCCTGACCGCTTTCAAGCGGGCCGGCGCCGCGGGCATCATCAGCTATTTCGCGCCATGGGCGGCCGAGAAGCTGGGCTGAGTTCGGGCCGCCGCTGGGCGCCCTCGCGCGCGAGCCAAAACAGGCGTAGTCTCGGGTCCAGTGTTCGGCCCGAGGCCGCGTACGACGGCCCGAGACCGTGCCCATGGAGGTAACGCGATGGACGCCGACTTCAACGACGCCGGAAAACCCGATCTGCTGGCCCACGAGCAGACCTATCACGGATTCAGCATCCTGCTGCGATGGTGCATGCTGGGATTGGCCACGGTCATCTCGGCCCTGACCGTGTGTTTCGCCACGCCGGGCGGCTTCCTGGGGGCGGTCGCCGTAGGGATCGCGGTGTTCGCGGTCGGCTACGCCATCCTGGTGCGCCACGAGGAGAAGCAGCCCTTGAGCCTCTGGGTCGAGGGGCGGTAGTCGCCCACCGCGGCGGGCGTCCTGGATCGTTCCGAGGCGCCCGGCCGCGCGAACGCTTCGATCCACGCCGACCTTGGCGACAGTCGCCCGTGCTGAAGGGGGCGGCGGAGGAGCAAATCCTTCCCTCAGGGAGGATTTATGGCTACCGCTCAGTCGCCTTCATCAACGCGGCCAACCGGTCCTTCCACAGGGCCGCGATGGTGTGGCTGCCATGGCCGCGCGTCTTCTCGGACGCTGGCAGCAGCACGAACGTCCCATGCTTCAGCCGCTTGGCCTGGACCTCGGCGATGCCCAGTTCCGGCGGGTTGATGAAGTCGTCGGCCGAATTGATCCACAGCACCGGTTGGGTAATCGAGTCCAGCCTTGGCGACGGGTTGTAGTTCCGCGACGCGGCCACCTGGTAGATCAGGTCGTTGGCGTCCAGCGCCGACAGGCGAGCGGCGAAATAGTCGTCGACGAACTTGTCGGCGGCGTCACGGGTCGGCTGAGCGATCTGGGTCGGCAATGGCGCGAGGCCGGCCACCATCAGCAGGCCCAGGGCGGTGCGCAGGCCTTCCCTGGGCTCTTGCACATAGTCGCCGCCCTTCCAGGCCGGGTCCTGGGTGACGGCGTCGATCAACAGCTTGCGCCAGATCCGGTTGCGGCCGGCGATTTCATTGGGCAGACAGGCGAACGAAGCCAGGGCGTCGGCGAAGTCAGGGTAGGTCTCGCCCCAGACGAAGCCATGCATGCAGCCCATGGAGGTCCCAAGCAGGAGCCGCAGGTGATCGACCTTTAGCCCCTGGGTCAGCAACAGATACTGCGCCAGGACCATGTCGTCATAGTCGTACTTGGGAAACTTGGCGCGCAGGCCGTCGCTGGGCTTGGACGACTGGCCGTGGCCGATGCCATCCGGCAGGATCACATAGTACTCGGCCGGATCCAGCAGGCCGCCAGGCGCCATAAGCGTGTCGGCGAACGCCGGATTGAGGAACTGTTTGCCCGTGCCGCCGGTGCCATGCAGCACCATGACCGCATTGGTCACATGGCCGGCAGCGTCGCGCTTGGGCTCGCCGAACGTGGTGTAGTGCAGCCTCAACTCCGGCAGGGTCTCGCCAGAACGGAACTTGAAGTCCCGCACCACGAAGTTGCCTTCCTTGGGCGCGATGGCGGGCGCGGCCCAAGCAGGCGCTACAATGGCGGCGGAGGCCAGGAACGCGGCGCAGGCCGCCAGAGCAGTCGCAAGCTTGCGCATGATCTACTTCTCCAACCGGGCCACGAGGCTGGACGTATCCCAGCGATTTCCGCCCGAGGCCTGAACCTCACTGTAGAAGGTATCGACCATCGCCGTGGACTCCAAGCGCGCGCCGTTGCGGGCCGCCTCGTCCAAGGCGATGCCGAGATCCTTGCGCATCCAGTCGACGGCGAAGCCGAAGTCGAACTTGCCCTCCGCCATCGTCGCCCAACGGTTTTCCATCTGCCAGGATTGGGCCGCGCCCTTGGAGATCGCGGCCAGCACGTCATCGGTCGGCAGGCCGGCGCGCTTGGCGAAGTGCAGGGCCTCGGCGACGCCCTGAACCAGGCTGGCGATGGCGATCTGGTTGCACATCTTGGTCAGCTGGCCCGTGCCGACCTCGCCCATCCGCCGGATGGCCTTGGCATAGGCGTCGATGACCGGCTCGATCCGCGCGAAGGCGGCGGCGTCGCCGCCCGCCATGATCGTCAGCTGACCGTTCACCGCGCCGACCTGTCCGCCCGAGACCGGCGCGTCGATGAAGAACCGGCCGCTCTGGCCCGCCAGTTCGGCCATCTCGCGCGCAACGACGGCCGAGGTGGTGGTGTGGTCGACGATCACGCCCGCCTCGCCCATCGCCGGAAGCACCCTCGCCGCAACGCTGCGGACGTCGTCGTCATTGCCCACGCACAGCACGACCAGCTCGCAGCCTCCGACAGCTTCCTCGACGGTCTCAAAGGCCGCGCCGCAGTGCTCGGCGGCCCAGCGACGGGCCTTGTCGGGGCTGCGATTGAAGACGGAAACCTCGTGGCCGGCGGTCTTCAGGTGGCCCGCCATCGGGTAGCCCATCACGCCCAGACCGATAAACGCCGTTTTCATGCCGCCAACTCCCTGTGAAAGCGGGTCCGACATCGCCCTTCCCGGCCCTGATCGCAACGCCATTTTAACGTCCAGGCCTCAGGTTCCATCGAACTGGGTTAAGCAGGCTTAAGCACCATGGCGGTCAGCGGCGAACAGCCGATCATCATCAAGAAGGTCAAGAAGGTCGTCGGTGGGGGTCACCACGGCGGCGCCTGGAAGGTCGCCTATGCCGACTTCGTGACCGCGATGATGGCCTTCTTCCTGCTGATGTGGCTGCTCAACACCACCAGCCCCGAACAGAAGGCAGGCATCGCCGACTATTTCGCGCCGGCCTCGATCTCGTCCAGCACCAGCGGCTCGGGCGGCATTCTGGGCGGCACCTCGCTGGGCGACGACGGCGCCAAGGCCGACGGCAAGATGTCGGTGATCCAGCAGATGGCCCCCGAGGCCCCGACCGAAACCACCAAGGACGGCCAGAGCTCGACTGCCGCCAGCCTCGACTCGGCCAGCGAGCAAGCCCTGCGTGACGCCCTGGCCAAGAAGGAGCAGGACAGTTTCGCCTCGGCCGCCCAATCGCTGCGCCAGTCGCTGCAGGACATGCCGGAGCTGGCCGAGCTGTCGAAGCAGATCATGATCGACCAGACCCCCGAGGGCCTGCGCATCCAGCTGATCGACCAGGACGGCCGCTCGATGTTCAAGGAGAACTCGCGCGAACCTAACGACCGGGCCCGGATCCTGCTGCGCGCCGTGGCCAAGGTGATCAACCAACTGCCCAACCGCATCACCATCTCGGGGCACACCAGCGCCAGCCCGGACGGCAAGCGCGCCGACAGCGACTGGTCCCTGTCGGCAGAACGCGCCGACGCCTCGCGCCAGGTGCTGCGCAGCGTGGGCGTCGACGAAGACCGCATCTACCAAGTGTCGGGCAAGGCCAATTCCGAGCCGCTATATGCGGACGACCCCACTCTGGCGGGCAACCGACGTATGTCCATCGTGCTTCTGCGCGAAAAGCCAGTGCTTCCCGATGGCCTCTGACCAGACCTGTGGCGCTAAGCCGCTCTTGGCTGCGGCGCAGCTTGCGCAAGCCTCACAGATACCGCCTAATCGCTTATCAGCCCCCAACCGGGCTCCCTAGAGGAACAGGCGCTTTCCGTGACGCAGCATTTCCCCACGCGACAGCTGCGCTTCTTCCTGACGGCGCCCACGCCGTGCCCGTATCTGCCGGGCCGCGAGGAACGGAAAGTCTTCGCCCACCTGCCGCTGTCCGATGGCCCGACCGTCAATGACAGCCTGACCCAGGTTGGCTTCCGCCGCTCGCAGAACATCGCTTACCGCCCCGCTTGCGAGACCTGCCGTGCCTGCCAGTCGGCCCGCGCACCGGCCGGCGAATACGTCCTTTCGCGCTCGGAGCGCAAGGTCCTGGGCCGCAATGGCGACCTTCAACGCCACCTGGTCGAGGCAGAGGCGACGCTCGAACAGTTCGAACTGCTGCGCCGGTACCTGCTGACCCGCCACGCCGACGGCGGCATGGCCGAGATGACCTGGCCCGACTATGTGGCCATGGTCGAGGACACGGCGGTTCGCACCCACCTTATCGAATACCGTTTGCGCTCTCAGGATCGGGGCCCTGGCGACCTGATCGCCTGCGTGCTGGTCGATGTGCTCGCCGACGGCCTGTCGCTGGTCTACAGCTTCTACGACCCCACCCAGGTCAAGCGCAGCCTGGGCTCGTTCATCATCCTGGACCATATCGTCCAGGCGGGCGTGAACAGCTTGCCCTACGTCTATCTCGGCTATTGGGTGCCAGGCAGCGAGAAGATGGCCTACAAGGCCCGCTACTCGCCGCTGGAGATCCTCAAGCCAGGTGGCTGGGCTCTGATGTCGGCCCGCGAACGCGGCGCCCGTCCGCCCAAGCCGCTCAGCGGCGGCGGGACTCGCAACGCCGGGGTTGAGCTCAGCGACGCCGAACCCGCCGAGCTGGCGGGTTTTCCCGCGCCGGGTAAGCCTTAGCGACGATTGGGGACAGGCGCATGCGCCTGCCCCAGCCGCGGATCACCGCGCGAAGCTGACCCCGCCGTCCACGGTCACCGCCGAGCCCGTCACATAGTCACCGGCCCGCGAGGCCAGGTAGATTGCCGCCCCCGCCATGTCCTCAGTCGTGCCGATGCGGCCGGCCGGGATGCTCTTGGACACCGCGTCGGAATGGTCACGAGCCACCTTGTTCATGTCGGACGCAAAGGCGCCGGGCGCGATGCAGCTGACGGCGATGTTGTCGGGGGCCAGGCGCAAGGCCATGCGCTTGGTCATGTGCAGCAAGCCAGCCTTGGACGCGCCGTAGGGATAGGTCTCCTCATGCGCCACCGACTGGCCGTCGATCGAGGCGATGTTGATCACCTTGGCCACATGATCCTTGCCCGCCGCCCGCAGGTGGCCAATCAGCGCCTGGGTGAGGAAGAACGGGGTCTTCATGTTGAGGTCGACGACCTTGTCCCAGCCGCTCTCGGGAAACTCGTCGAAGGGTGCGCCCCAGGCGGCGCCGGCGTTATTGACCAGGATATCGAGCTTGTCCTCGCGCTCGGCGATCCGCGCCACCAGGCCGTTGATGCCTTCCAGCGTCGAGACGTCGGCCGGCAGTGAGATACATTCGCCGATCGCCGACAGCTCCTCGGCGGCGGCGTCGCAGGCGGCGGCCTTGCGGGCCGAGACATAGACGCGGCGGGCGCCGTAGGTGAGGAAGCCCTCGGCGATCATCTTGCCGATGCCGCGCGAGCCGCCGGTGACCAGGGCGACGCGGCCCTTCAGGGAAAACAGGTTCTGCATCATGGTGGTGTCTCTCAGAAGCTGCGGCTGGCGGCGAGCGCGCCCAGTCGCTGGGTGATTTCGAAGAACTCGGCGACGGTCTCGTCGATGATCTGGGCGGCGGGCTTCACTTCGTCGATCAGACCCACCGTCTGGCCGGCCAAGGCGGGCGCCGCCTCCATGTCGCCGCCGAAATAGACGCCCAGAATGCCCTTGAGGGCGTCGGGCGGCATCAGGCCGGCGTCGTGGATCTCACGGGTGCGCTCAGACTTCAGGGCGCGGATGCACGGGCTGGCCTTCTTGTTGAGGATCCAGGTGCCGGTCTCCTTTGCCCCGGTGATCGCAGCCTTGTAATTGTCATGCACCGGGCTCTCGGCGGCGCTGACGAAGCGGGTGCCCATCTGCACGGCCTCGGCCCCCAGGGCGAAGGCGGCGGCCATGCCGCGTCCGTCGCAGATGCCGCCGGCGGCGATCAGCGGCACGTCGACCCGGGCGCGGATGGCCTGCAGCAACACCAGGGTCGAGACCTCCTCGGGGTTCTTGAAGCCCCCACCCTCGGCGCCCTCGACCACCAAACCATCGATCCCCGCTTCGGCGCACTTGACCGCCGCATCGACCGTCGGCACGGCGTGATAGACGATGATGCCGGCCTCCTTCAGTGGTCCGATGAACTTGGCCGGGCTGCCCGCCGAGGTGGTGACGAACTTCACCCCGCTCTCGCAGACGAAGCGCAGCATGGCGTCGTCCTTGAGAAACAGGATCGGCAGGTTGACCCCGAACGGCAGGCCGCTGTCAGCCATCTTGCGGATCTCGGCCTTGCAGTTTTCGGTCTCGCCGGACGAGGTCTCGATGATCCCCAGACCTCCGGCCCGCGAAACCGCGCTGGCCAACGGATAGCGTGCGATCCAGCCCATCGGAGCCTGGACGATCGGATATTTGGCGCCCGTGTGGGCGAGCACTCTATTGGTCATTTGTCGCGTGCTTCCGGGATCAGCAGCACCCGACCGACAGCCTGACGGCTCTCGATATAGGCGTGGGCGGCGGCGGCTTCCGACAGCGGGAAGGTGCGGTCGATCACCACCTGCAGCTCGCCGCGCGCGGCCTCGTCGATCAGTTGCTGGATCATGTCGTGGACGCGGTCGGTCATGATCTCGGCGCCGAGGAACACGCCGGTCAGCGAGCGGTTGCCGCCCATTAGCGAGGAAACATCCACCTTGGTCGGCTCGCGCCCGGCCATGCCGACCAGCGAGATGCGGCCGCGATAGCCCAGCGCCCCGATACTGCCCTGCAGGGTCGAGCCGCCGACCGGATCGACCACCAGATCGACGCCCTTGCCGCCGGTCAGCTTCATCACCTGCTCGACCACGTCGTCGCGGCTGTAATTGATGCCGTGGTCGAGGCCCAAGGCCTTGAGCTTCTCCAGCCGCCCGTCGCTGGAGGCGGTGGCCAGCACCGTGGCCCCGGCCCGCTTGGCCAGCTGGATCGCGGCGATACCGACCGCTCCGGCCCCGGCCTGGACCAGCACGGTCTCGCCGGCCTTCAGATGTCCGGCCCCGAACAGGCACTCGTGCGCCGTGCCGAACGGCACGGGGATGGCCGAAGCCTGCCGGATGTCGAAACCGTCGGGGATGGGCCAGGCGTTGCGGGCCGGCACGCTGCGCAGCTCGGCGTGCGAGCCGAAGGCGTTCACGGTCACGACCTTCTGGCCGACCTTCAGGTGCGTGACCTCGGCCCCGACCTCGATGATCTCGCCGGCCGCTTGGTAGCCAACGATGTGCGGGCTACCAGCCATCGCTCCGCCGCCGCGATTGAGGGTGTCGCCGCCCTCGATGCTGACGGCCTCGACGCGGATCACCACGCCGCTGGGATAGCAGGGTGGATCGACGACGTCCTCGTAGCGAAAGACGTCCGGCGAACCGGTTTCGTAATAGACGGCGGCCTTCATGGGGCGCTCCCTAAGTCTTGTTTTTGTTAGCCAGCTTGCGCCAGCGGCTTATTTCGCCGGATCGACCAGGGCCTGGTAGACCAGGGTGGCGGCGTCATCGTCGATATGCTTCAGGGACGGGTCGAACTCCTTGGCCAG
Source organism: Caulobacter sp. DWR2-3-1b2 (assembly GCF_049896345.1). Taxonomy (NCBI): domain Bacteria; kingdom Pseudomonadati; phylum Pseudomonadota; class Alphaproteobacteria; order Caulobacterales; family Caulobacteraceae; genus Caulobacter; species Caulobacter sp. DWR2-3-1b2. The sequence goes on from NZ_JAFCUC010000003.1 coordinate 382,464, forward strand.
GATGTGGATCATGCCCAACATGAAGAGGTCGTTCTTCGGGTCGATCCAGAACCAGGTCCCCGCCGCGCCGCCCCAGCTGTAGCTCCCCTCGCCCTGAAGCGTGCCGGCCCGCGCCGGATTGGCGACCACCGCGAAGTCCAGGCCAAAACCCACGCCCTTGGCCAGCGAGAACGAGGCGTCCGGCGCGCCCATCACGATGTCGGACAGGTGATTGCTGGCCATCAGCTTGATCGTGCCCGGGGCCAGGATCCTCTTGCCGTCTAGTTCGCCGCCATTCAGGAGCATCTGGGCGAAGCGCGCATAGTCCGCCGTGGTCGAGACCAGGCCGCCGCCGCCCGAGGCCACGGCCGGAGGCTTGGTGACATCCAGCACCATGAAGTTGTCGGCCGCGATCAGCTTGCCGGTCTTGGGATTGGGCACATAGAGCGCGGCCAGGCGATCGGCCTTTTCGGGCGGCATCCAGAAGGCGGTGTCGGTCATTTTCAGCGGGTCGAAGATCCGGGTCTTCATGAAATCGGCCAGGCTCATGCCAGACAGACGCTCGATGATCAGGCCCTGGATGTCGACCGAGACGCTGTAGCGCCATTCCGTGCCCGGCTGGCTGGCCAGGGGCAGCTTGACCAGGGTGTCGAGGAAGGCCTGGCTGGTCTTGGAGCTCAGCAGACCGCTGTCGCGGTAGGCCTTTTCGACCGGTTGATCCGTGCGCAGACCATAGGCGAAGCCGCCGGTGTGGCTCATGATCTCGCGCAGGGTCGGCGGGCGCGAGAGGGGCTCGGTGACGAAGGTCCCGTCGGCGTTCTGGCTCTTGTAGACCCGCAGGTTGGCGAATTCCGGCACATATTGGGTGACCGGATCATCGAGACGCCACTTGCCCTCCTCGAACAGGATCATCATCGCCACGCCGGTGACAGGCTTGGTCTGTGAATAGATCCGGAAGACCGTGTCCTTGGTCATCGGCGCGCCGTCGAAGGCCTTCTTGCCGAAGGCCTCGTAGCTGACGATCTTGCCGTGACGCGCCACCATCGTGACCGCGCCCGGCACGTGGCCGCCATCGACCAGCGCCTGCATGTGGACGTTCAGGTGCTTGAGGCGCTCGGACGAAAAGCCTTCCGCCTCGGGACTGGCCGTGGCCAGGGTCGCCGCAGGAGCCGCGTTCGCCACGCTCCACGTCGGGGCGCCCGTCAGGCTCAGGACGGCCAGGGCCGCCGCCATCATCAACCGAACTCGCATCCGCCACTCCCCGAACAGTTGTTTGAGAGCACCTTAGCTTGGTTTAACGATGCGGCAATGACGGCTGTGCGCTCTCCGAAGGCCATTGCCCGGCACCCGTCCTTGCGGCTATGGAGAACGCCCCGTCGCCAAGGCGGATTGGCCGGTTTAGCTCAGCTGGTAGAGCAGCGGTTTTGTAAACCGAAGGTCACGGGTTCGATTCCTGTAACCGGCACCACTTCCGTTCCTAGGCCCCCAGCAGCGCCTCATACCGGGCGACGTTTTCGGCCAGCCAGCCGCGCAGGCGTTCCAGCTCGCTGATGTGGACGTGGGTCTCATCGATCGTCTCGCCATCGCCGGTCCTGGAGCCGACGTGCAGTTCGCCGTTGCGCATCGCCGTCAGCCGCGCCTCCAAGGCGTCCTGTTCCTGCTTGTGTCGCTCGACGACACTCTTGAGTTCGGCCTTGTCCATACTGGGTCTCCACGCTTGAGGACCAAGCTTACGACCGCCGCTCCCGTCCGTCGATCAACGCCTGACCAAAGGGCAAAAAAAAGCCCGGCGCGAAGGCCGGGCAGTCATTAGGGAGGAAACGCCCAGGAAGGGCAGGAGCGGCCAGAGGCGGCTCCACGGATGGATACCTAATGGTCCCGCGCCGAGGTTCAAGGCGGCGACCGGGCCTTTTGCCGGCGACGTGACCGCTATCGCCAGGCCGCCGCCAAAGCACACAGGCAACCATGTTGTGCTTAAAATCTGAGCGAATTTTCCGTACCGACTGTTCGCGCTGTAGGCGAATTTGAAGGCTCAACCCCCGCCAAGGCCTTAGCCGTGTTCGACCCACCCAGCCGCGAGCGCCCGCCAAGCGGGACCACTAGACGCCCAACTCAGGATATGTAAGTATTCACTCGCACACCCAGCAAGTGAATTCCATGATCGCGCCTCTGCACAGCCTCTTCGCCGAGCGGGTCTCTGGCGTCCATCGGTTCGGACTCGACCGCGTCCGGCAGGCCGTTCGGTTGGCGACAGCACGACGCGACCACAAGCTGCCGCGCCTGGCTCAGATCCGCAATCTCGACTATCCCGCCGCCACCGGCTGGCGCCCCGCGCGGCTTTACGTGCCGATGGGCGCGGCGACGCCCGGCCCGGCCATCCTGTTCTTCCACGGCGGCGGCTTCGTGATCTCCGACATCGAGACCCACGACGCCCTGTGCCATCGCCTGGCCGACGCCTCGGGCGCGCGGGTGATCTCGGCTGGCTATGGCCTGGCGCCCGAACACCCCTTCCCGTCGCAGATCGACGACGCCCGCGCGGCCTTCGCCTGGCTGCTGCGCGAGGCCGCCGACCTGGGCGTCGATCCAGACCGCCTGGCCGTGGCGGGCGACAGCGCCGGAGCCTATCTGGCGGCGACCGTGGCGGCCGAGGCCAATGCTGAGCGCCCCGGCGCCGTGCGCGCCCAGGGCTTCTTCTATCCGCTGCTGCATCTGGACGATGCTATGTGGAGCCAGACCCTGCTGCGCGACGCCCGGCTGATCGGTCGCCTGGCCGTGGCCTATATCAACGCCCAGCTGGCCGGCGCGGCCGCCCCATCGCTGCTGGACGCCGTCGGCCCAACCACCCCGGCCACCTTCCTGGTCTGTGGCACGGGACTGGACCCGGTCCTGCCCGACGCCATGCTCTATGCCGAAGAGCTGGAGGCGGCCGGGATCGCGGTCGACCTGACCACCTACGCCAAACAGGCCCACGGCTTCGCCAACTTCACCCATGTCTCGCCCGTGGCGGTCGAGGCCGTCACCACGCTTGGCGCCAAGCTGGGGAAGGCGCTACGAGACGGGTCATGACCCCCGTCCCTGACAAAACAATCCTCTATATCGACGCCGACGCCTGCCCCGTGAAGGACGAGGTCTACAAGGTCGCCGCCCGCTATGGCCTGAAGACCTTCGTGGTCTCCAACAGCTGGATCCGCACGCCCCTGACCCCGGCCATCGAGCAGGTCGTGGTCGACGCGGGTCCCGACATCGCCGACGACTGGATCGCCGAGCGGGCCGGCCCCGGCGACGTGGTGATCACCAACGACATCCCCCTGGCCGACCGGGTGCTGAAGGCCGGCGGCCAGGCCCTGGACACGACGGGGCGGCTGTTCACCATGGACACCATCGGCTCGGCCCTGGCCTCGCGGATGATCGGCGAGCACCTGCGCTCGATGGGCGAGATCACCAGCGGCCCCAAGGCCTTTGGCCCCAACGACCGCTCCAAGTTCCTGCAGGCGCTCGACACCGCCGTGGTCAAGGCGCGGCGCGTGGTCAAATGATCGAGATCACGTCCTGGCTGCGGATCGAGGACGACGAGATCGTCGAAAAGGCCGCCCGCGCCTCGGGGCCCGGCGGCCAGCACGTCAACAAGACCTCGACGGCGATCGAGCTACGGTTCGACGTCCGGGGCTCCCCGAACTTACCCGAGGACGTCAAGACACGCCTTGAAGCGCTCGGCGGCAGCCGCATAACCCTCGACGGCGTGCTGGTGCTGTTCGCCCAGGGCAGCCGATCCCAGGAGATGAACCGCCAGGAGGCCCGCGAACGGCTGGTCGAGCTGATCCGCAAGGCGACGGAGAAGCCGAAGCCGAGGCGACCGACCAAGCCGACCTATTCCAGCAAGCTCAAGCGGCTGGAGACGAAGGGGAAACGGGCGGGGGTGAAGGCGTTGCGGGGGCGGCCGAAGGGCGAGGATTAGGGGTCATCCGTCTACCCCAAATTCCGCTCATCCCGACGAAAGTCGGGACCCAAGATGAGATGGGCTGTCTTCTCAGAGCGAAGCCGGCAGACTCGGCTTGGGTCCCGACTTTCGTCGAGGATGAGCGGTGTGGGAGGGGCGTGAGTAGCTCCCTACCCCCTCCCCCAAGCCCCCCCATACGGCGCGGGGCCGTAAGACAGCACCTCGTGCTTCCACTCCGGCTCTGTGATCAGTCCACTGAGGATCTTCTGCAGGTAGGTCGCCAGGTTGGCCTGTTCCTCTTCGGTGAGTTCGGCGCAGACTTCCTGGTGGATCGGGTGGATGTCCTCGCGGACGCGGTCCAGCAACTCTTCGCCGGCGGTCGTCAGGCGCACCACCACCTTGCGGCGGTCGGAGGCTTGCGCTCCGCGCTCGACCAGGCCTTCGCGGATCAGGCCGTCGATGGAGCGGGTCAGGGTGGTGCGGTCGGCGGCCGACAGCTTGGCCAGGCGGGTCATCGAGCACTCGCCGAACCGCGACAGCGAGGCCAGGGCCACCCATTTACTGAAGTTGAGGCCGTGTTGCGCGATGCAGTCGGCCGCCAGGGCGCGCCGATGCTGCTCGGTCTGATACATCAGATAGCCGACATAGGTCGGTAACGGCAAACCGCAGGCCTCCCCCTGATCGTGATCTGACATGGTTCCCCCATGCCGTCCGGGCGCTTTCATCCCACAAGCTAAGCCGTCGCACAATCATGGCGCGCGGATCACCCGCGCGTCACGCCCGAATGCACATTTTGGAAACGCCCGACGCCGGTCCCCGTGGCGTGAACGATCATCTACCACCGTTCTCCGACCCTAACGTAACAGTAACCATGGGGGTTCCGCCCACGAAAAAGCCCCGCGAGCGGTTTCGCGGGGCCGTTGTGTTTTTCGCCTTCGAGAAGGGGGGCGGCGCCCGTCTGACGCGCGCGCTCCGCTCGGTTCGTGGTCAGTTGGGGATCGTCGCGTTGCGGGCGCGGGCCCGGGTCAACCAGTCGTCGGGATAGGTGTCGCGCACCACGATCGACTTGAACTGGCCCACCGGGATGTGGGTGTTCTCACCGGGGTTGAGGTCGCGCGACACCGAGTGGCCGGCGAACTCCTCGATGATGGTGATGACCTGGCTGCTGCCGGCGGTGTTTTCGATGAAGACCATGTTCATGGGGGTCGTTCCAGAAGCGGGTTGCAGCGTCAGGGCGGATCAAGCGTTGTACTGGGCCAGGCGGGCGGGTTGCGCGCCCCAGGCCTTGACCTGGGCCGGGGAGGACAGCTTGCGGAACGCCCCGCGGGCATGGTCTTCGCAGTAGGAGGCGCGGGCGGTCTTGTCCCGGCCACAGAAGCCGAAGTCGTGGGAGTCGACGTCGCCGATCGGCCAGCGGCAGGAATGGGTCTCGAGGCCCAATATGCTCGAGGTGGCGGTCATCTCGACAACCGGCGCGGTGTAGCGGATGACCGGGCGCGCGGCGCTGGTCAGTTCGCGGACGTCGCGGGCGCGGGGTTGAGCCCGGCTGGCGGTGCGGACCACATTGCGTTGGCGCGCGGGGACGTCGCGGACGGTGATGCCCAGGCGGTGAACCTTGCCGATCACCGCGCTGCGGCTGACGCCGCCCAATTGTCTCGCCACCTGGCTGGCGCTCATGCCCTCCAACCACAGCTTGCGGAGGGTGGCGGTGCGATCTTCGTTCCAGTCCATGATTTTGCTTCCATCCCGGTCGCCAGGGCAGCCCCCCTGGCCTCATCAGGGGTACGTTTATGGTTAATTCCGGTCAATTTTTTATGTGCATACCCACGGTTTGCAATCGGGCATTTTGCGTTTGCATTCTGTAAGATAGCGATCGTTGTCGCAGGGCGCGCGCCTAACTGTGGCGAGACATTGTCAGGATAACAACGTTATATATTGGCCGTCGGGCCCACAGTTGGGTGAGAAAATGAATGCGGCGCGCCGCCGCAGAGCTTGCGACATAATGACAGTTGGGGACCCTTGATGCGTCTGTTCCATTTCGCCGCGACCGCGGCTCTTTGCGTAATTTTGACGGGCTGCTCGAAGGCGCCAAGCGGGGCTTCGGGCGCGGGTGGCGCCAGTTCGGCCGCCGCGGCCCCCACCGACGCCGAAAGACAGGCCCTGCTGGGCGCCCTCCCCGCCCCCTACAACACCGGCGACCTGCTGAACGGCCAGAGCAAGTTCGCCCTCTGCCGCTCGTGCCACACCATCACCGAGGGCGGGCCAAACATGACCGGCCCCAACCTGCATGGCGTGTTCGGCCGCAAGGCGGGGTCGAAGGCCGACTACAGCTACTCGTCCGCCGTGGCCGCCGCCGGCTTCACCTGGGACGCCGAGCATCTGGACAAGTGGCTCGACAACCCGCGCACCTACCTGCCGGGCACCAAGATGACCTTCGCCGGCCTGCACGACCCCAAGGACCGCATCGACCTGATCGCCTATCTGAAGGTGGAGAGCGGTTACAAGCCGCCCCCGACCTAGCCATGGAAGACGCCCAGGCGCTGCTCACCCGATTCTTCGACGCCTATAACCGCAACGATTGGGTGGCTTTCTCGACCCTAGTCACGGCCGACATCGACTGGCCCAACCAGACCGGCGCCGGGCGCGTGATCGGGCAGGACGCGATGGAGGCCTATTGGATGGAGACGAACCGGTCGATCCGGGTTGAGCTGGCCGCCTCGGCCTTCGCCGTCCAACCGGATGGCCGGATCGCCGTCGATATCCACCAGACCGTCCACAACGCCTCGACCGGCAAGCTGTGGTCCGATACCTGCGTGCGACATTACTACACGCTCCGGGACGGTCTGATCGCGCGCATGGACACCGAACCCCTGGTCAGGACCTGACGACCATGAGCGAAGCGAACACCCTGATCGTCCGCCTGCACGACGCCCTGGATCGCCGCGATCTCGACGGGTTGATGAGGCTGTTTCATCCCGACGTTCGTTTCCTCGACTATCTGGACGGAGGCGAGCTGGTGGGGCCGGCCGCCGTGCGGGCCTTCTACCAGCGCCTGTTCGAGACCATGGCCCCCGCCGTCGATCTGCTGACGGTGACGGACCTGCCCGACGGCCGCCTGAGCACCGAGCTGCAGGTGTCCATCCACGACCACTCGGGCCACCTGTGGTCCGACACCCGGGTCACCGCGACCTACACGGTGTTGGAAGACCTGATCCAGGCGGTCGAGCTAGGGGACGAGCGGCGCTAGATCATCACGTCCGCGCAGGCGTCCAGGATGGCGTCGGCGTCGAGGCGGTACTTGGCGTAGAGGTCTTGCAGGTCGCCCGACTGGCCAAAAGTTTCCAGACCCAGGGCCCGCAGCCGCATGCCGCGCACCGAACCCAGCCACGATAGCGTGGACGGCGCGCCATCGATCACCGTCACCAGGCCCGCGCCGCGCGCCAGCGGCCCCAGCAGGGTCTCGATGGTGCAGGTGCGGGCCGCGCCGTCGGTCCAGCGCGAGCGGCCGGCGGCGGTCCAGTCGCGGTGCAGCACGTCGGCCGAGGTGATGGCCAGCAGGCCCGCGCCGGGCTCGTCCTCCAGCACCGCCTCGAAGGCCGCCAGGGCCTCGGGGGCCAGGGCCCCGGCATAGGCGATGGCCAGGCGCGCGCCGGGGGCCGGGGGCCGCAGCCAGTAGGCGCCGTCGATCACGCCCTGGCGCCAGGCGTCGTCCGCCCGCTCGGGCTGGCTGATCACCCGGGTGGAGAGCCGCAGATAGGTCGAGGTCCCGTCCTTGGCCTGGATCTGATCGAAGGCGTGGGCCATCAGCACCGCCGTCTCGTCGGCGAAGGCCGGCTCATAGCTGTCGAGCCCCGGCTGGCCCATGCCGATCAGCGGCGAGGTGATCGACTGGTGCGCGCCGCCTTCGGGGGCCAGGGTCAGGCCCGAGGGCGTGGCCACCAGCAGGAAGCGGGCGTCCTGGTAACAGGCGTAGTTCAAGGCGTCCAAGCCCCGAGCGATGAACGGGTCGTATAGCGTGCCGACCGGGAACAGCCGCTCGCCGAACAGCGGCGCGGTCAGGCCCAAGGCGGCCAGGGCGATGAACAGGTTGTTCTCGGCGATGCCCAACTCGACATGCTGGCCGGTCTCGGCCTTGGACCACACCTGGGCCGAGGGGATGCGCCAGCGCTTGAAGACGTCCTCATGCGCTCGGCGCTGGAATACGCCCCGGCGGTTCACGAACCCGCCGAGATTGGTCGAGACCGTGACGTCGGGAGAGGTGGTCACCACCCGCCCGGCGAACTCGTCGTCGCGCCGCGAGATCTCGAACATCACCTTGCCGAACGCCGCCTGGGTCGACTGCTCGCCGCCGCCCAGAACAGGGACAAGAAGCTCGTCCGCTGTCGGCGTGGCGATGATCGGGGCGACGTGGTTGCGCTCGACATTGGCGGCGAACGGCGCGCGGGCGACCAGGCCCTTCAGGGCGGTGTGCTCGGCGGCCGATAGCCCCGACAGCGCGTCCCACTCCTCGCCCTCGACCACGCCTAGCCGGCCGCGCAGCTGCGAGATCTGGGTCTCGGTCATCAGACCTGAGTGATTGTCCTTATGCCCCTGGAACGGCAGGCGCAGGCCCTTGACGGTGTAGGCGATGAAGAAGCGCGGGGCGTCGTCCTGACTGGCCCGCTCAAAGGCCTCCAGTATGGTCTCCATGCAGTGACCGCCCAGCTCGGTCATCAGTTCGGCCAGGTCGAGGTCCTTGTAGGCTGCGATCAAGGCCAGGGTCTCGGCCTCGCCCGCCAGATCGGCGGTCAACCGCTCGCGCCAGGCCGCGCCGCCCTGGTAGCTGAGGGCGGCATAGAGGTCGTTGGGGGCGGTCTCGATCCAGGTCTTCAGCGCCGCGCCGCCGGGCTTGGCGAAGGCCTCGCGCTGGCGCTTGGACCATTTCAGCGTCTCGACCGTCCAGCCGGCCGCCTCGAAGATGTCGCCGTAGCGGGTGAACATCCGGTCCTTGGTGGTGGCGTCCAGGCTCTGGCGGTTGTAGTCGACGATCCACCAGGTGTTGCGGATGTCGTGCTTGCAAGCCTCGATCAGGGCCTCGTAGATATTGCCCTCGTCCAGCTCGGCGTCGCCCAGCAGCGAGATCATCCGGCCCATCCGTTCGGGCTTCACCGACCCGCGCGCCGCCAGGTAGTCCTGGGTCAGCGAGGCGAAGGCGGTCATGGCCACGCCGAGGCCGACCGAGCCGGTGGAGAAATCCACGTCATCGACGTCCTTGGTCCGTGACGGATAGGACTGCGCCCCGCCCAGGGCGCGGAACGCCTTCAGCTTGTCCAGGCTCTGGCGGCCGAACAGGTGCTGGATGGCGTGAAACACCGGGCTGGCATGCGGCTTGACCGCCACGCGATCCTGCGGCCGCAGCGCCTTCATGTAGAGCGCGGTCATCAGGGTGGTCATCGAGGCGCAGGAGGCCTGGTGGCCGCCCACCTTCAGGCCGTCGCGGCTCTCGCGCAGGTGGTTGGCGTTGTGGATGGTCCAAGAGGCCAGCCAGAGAATGCGTTCCTCGATGCGACGCAGAAGCGCAAGCTCCTGCCGCTTCGCCGCCAATACGGCTTCAGCCATGCTTCCTCACCCGGGTCAGACGGGTGAGGCTTGCCCCTCACCACTCTTCTCGCGAGCTTCATAGTCCTCGATCTGCCGCGACGTCCACTCCGGAGACTTCGTGAAGCGGGCCAGCAGGTTGTAGAACACCGGGACGATGAACAGTGTCAGCAGGGTGGAGAAGATCGCGCCGGTAAAGATCACCGCCCCGATGGTCTTGCGGCTGCCCGCCCCCGCCCCGGTCCATAGCATCAGCGGCAGGGCGCCCATGGCGGTGGCGATCGAGGTCATGATGATCGGCCGCAGGCGCAGAGCGGCGGCCTCGATCACGGCCTCCTTCACCTTCAGGCCTTCGTCGCGCAGCTGGTTGGCGAACTCGACGATCAGGATGCCGTTCTTGGCGGCGATGCCGACCAGGATGATCAGGCCGATCTGGCTGTAGGTGTTGATGGTCGAACCGGTCATCAGCAGGCCAAACAGCCCGCCCAGAACGGCCAGGGGCACGGTCAGCATGATGACGGCCGGGTGGATCCAGCTTTCGAACTGCGCGGCCAGCACCAGGAAGACCAGCAGCAGGGCCAGGCCAAAGGCGATGCCGACGGCGCCGGAGGCTTCCAGGAAGTCCTTGGCCTGGCCGCCCCACTTGACGCTGACGCCGGGGCTCGGATTGGCGGCGGCCTGGTCCTGCAAGAATTTCACCGCGTCGCCGACGGTGTAGCCGGGCGACAGCTGCGCTGTCAGGGTCACCGAGCGAAGGCGATCGACGCGTGGACGGTCCGGAGCGTCGCCCCGCAGCTGGGTGGTGACCACGGTCGACAGCGGCACCAGCGCGCCCGACTGGGTGCGCACCTGCAGCCGGTCCAGGTCAGCCAGGCTGCGGCGCTGCTCGAGGCTGGACTGCAGGATGACGTCGTATTCCTGGCCGTTCTTGATGTAGGTCGTTGCCCGGCGCGAACCGAACATCGTCTCCAGGGCCCGACCGATCGACTGGGCCGAGATGCCCAGGCTGGCGGCCTTGTCGCGGTCGATCTGCACCGACAGGCGCGGCGAGGTGGGCTCATAGTCGATGCGGGGACGGGACAGGCCCGGATTGTCCTGGGCCTGAGCCAGGATCGGCTTCAGCCAGTTGGCCAGCTCGACATAGTCGTTGCCGGTGGCGATCAGGTCGACATTGGTGCCGCCGCCACCGCCTCCGCCACGCTGGAAGGCACCGCGCACACTGGCCACGGCGCGCACGCCGGTGATCTTGCTCAGGGTCTTGTTGAGCTCGGCGGCCACCTGGTCGGCGGTCTTGTTCCGCTCCCCCCAGCCCTTCAGCACCAGCACGCCATTGCCGGTGTTGAACTGGTTCTGGCCAAAACGCGGCACCGCGATGATGGTCCGTGCGGCGACGCCGTCGGCGCGGTACTTTTCAAGCTGCTTCTCGACGGCGTTGGCGGCCTTGACCGTGTAGTCGAACCCCGCGCCCTCGGGCCCGTTGATCGAGATATCGACGCGGCCGCGATCCTCGGCGGGGACCAGCTCCTGCGGCAGGGCGACGAACAGGCCGCCGGCCACCAGGGCCAGGACCAACACCACGGCACCCGTCCCGATGGCGCCCGCGCGGGCGGCGAGCAGGCGTTCCAGCGAATGGCGATAGCTGTCCTTCAACCGGTCCATCGCGTGGTCGACCTTGCGGTTGAACCAACTGCCGCCCGAGGCGGGCTTCAGCAGCTTAGAGGCCAGCATCGGCGACAGGCTCAGCGCCAGCAGGGCCGAGAAGGCCACGGCGGCGGCGATGGCCACGGCCAGCTCGACGAACAGCCGACCGATATAGCCGGGCAGGAACATCAGCGGCGCGAACACCGAGATCAGCACGATGGTGGTGGCCACCACGGCGAAGAAAACCTGCCGGGTGCCGCGCAGGGCCGCGACATTGGCCGGCTCGCCCTCGTCCACGCGCCGCTGGATGTTCTCGACCACGACGATGGCGTCATCGACCACCAGGCCGACGGCCAGCACCAGGGCCAGCAGGGTCAGCAGATTCAGCGAGAAACCCAGCGGCGCCAGGATGATGAAGGTCGAGAGGATGCAGATCGGCGCGATGATCGAGGGGATCAGGGCCGAGCGCCAACTGCCCAGGAACACCAGGTTGACCAGGGCCACCAGGCCGATCGAAATGCCCATGGTGACCCACACCTCGTGGATCGCCTCGGCGGTGAAGATCGAATTGTCGACCGCCTTGATCAGCTGGGTGCCGATCGGCAGCGTCTTGTTGATCTCGACCAGTTCTTTGTCGACCACCTTGGAGATGGCCACGTCATTGGCCTGGGACTGGCGGGTCAGGAAGATGCCGACCTGGTTGACGCCGTTGCCGCGGAAGATCTTGCGGCGCTCGTTGGAGCCCTCCTCCACCCGCGCCACGTCGCCCAGGCGGATCACGAAGCCGCCAGCGTCGGCCGGACGCAGGGGCAGCTTCACGAAGTCCTCGGGCTTGGAGTAGCTGCGGGCGACGCGGATGGTGAAGTCCTTGGAGTCACCCTCCAGCGCCCCTGCCGGCAATTCGACGTTCTGACTGTTCAGCGCGGCCTCGACGTCATCGACCGTCACGCCGCGCGCCGCCATGGCGTCGGGATCGAGCCAGATGCGCATGGCGTAGAGCTGGCCGTTCAAGCCGGCCTGGGCCACGCCCGGCACGGTCGACAGGCGCTCGACCAGATAGCGGTCGGCATAGTCGGCCAATTCCAGCGGCGAGAGGGTCTTTGAGGTCAGGTTCAGGATGACGATGGGCGAGCTGTCGGCCTGGGCCTTGGCGATCTGTGGCGGATCGGCCTGGTCGGGCAGGTTCGAGGTCACCCGACTGACGGCGTCGCGCACATCGTTGGCGGCCGCGTCGAGGTCGCGATCCAGGGTGAAGGTGATGGTGATCTGCGAGCGGCCGTCGCGCGAGGAGCTGTTGACGCGGTCGATGCCCTGGATGCCGGCCACCTGGCGCTCGATCACCTGGGTGATGCGCTCCTCGATAACCTCGGCCGAGGCGCCGGTATAGGTGGTCGAGATCGACACCACCGGCGGGTCGACATTGGGCAGCTCACGGATGGCCAGGCTACTGAACGCGGCCAGGCCGATCACGCACAGGATGATCGCGACGACGGCCGCGAAGACTGGGCGGCGTACGGAAAGGTCGGAAAGCATCAGCCGGCCTTCTTGCCGGGCTGGCCGCCCTGGGCCTTGTCATCCTTGCCCGCGCCCGGCTGTCCGCCGCCGATCGGCGCGCCATCCTGCACGCGGTTCAGGCCGTCGCCGACGATCTTGTCACCAGCCTTCAGGCCCGAGACGATCTCGACAAACCCATCGGACGACAGGCCGGTCTGCACCGTGGTGCGACGAGCGACCTGGCCCTTGGGGCCCTTGGCGATCAGAAACACCGAGGCCTGGGTCCCCTCGAACTGGATGGCGGCTTCCGGTACGGCCAGGGCCTGGTGCTGGCCTTGGTCGATGCCGACCTTGATCAGCATGCCAGGCTTCAAGCGCCCGCCAGCATTGGGAAATTCGGCCCGAGCCTTGAGGGCGCGGGTCGCGGGGTCGATGCGGGTGTCGATCTGGGCGATCCGGCCGGTGAAGGTCTCGCCCGGCAAGGCGTCCGGCGCGGCGGTGATCATCAGGCCGTTGCGCAGGATCGGCAGATAGCGGTCGGGCACCGAGAAATCGACGCGGATCATCGAAACGTCGTCCAGACTGACGATCGGCGTTCCGGGGCTGATCAAGGCGCCCGGCGCGATGTCGGAAATGCCCACCACGCCCGAGAACGGCGCGCGGATTACCCGGTCCAGCTTTTGGGCGCTGGCCGAGCTGACGGCCGCGCGGGCGGTGTCGCGGGCGGCCAGATATTGCTCGGCGGTGGCGCGTGGGGCGATCCCCTTGTCGGCCAGGGTCTTCCATCGCGTGTATTCGCGGTCGGCTTGAGCGTAGCGGGCCTGGGCCTCGGCGATGCCGGCGTTCTCCTGGTCGGCCTTCAGTTCGACCAGCACCTGGCCCTTGGAGACAGCTTGGCCGTCACTGAAGTGCACGTTGGTGATCAGTTCGGCGGTGTTGGAGGTGATGGTTACCGACTGGCGGCCCTTGGCCACGCCCAGCACTTCCACCCGGTCGGTGAAATCGCGCGGCTTGACGGTGATCTGCGACACGGCGATGGCGCGACCGCCACCCCCACCGCCGCCGGGCCCGCCTTGGTTGGGGGCCTTGCCGCCGAAGGCCAGCTTGAGCCCCCCGACCAGCAGCATCAGCAGAACAGCGACGACCGCCGCGACGAGAAAGAAGTGTCTGCGGATCACGAAAAGCTCCGGGCGCCGAGGAGAGTCGGCCTAGCTTGTGCACTGTGGCTCATATGCCGCCTGCTCTAACCCGCGTCCAGTGACACACAGATGACCGGATGTCTCAGTTTTGAAACAGTCAGAACCTGCGCCAGACCGCCAGGACGACACCCCGATCGGCCGGAGTCTCCCGACCGGCTAGCGTCTGCCGCCACCCAGCCTGCACGCTCCAATCGCCCAGGTCACGAACCACCGATAACTCGCTCTTGATCCAGCGCGACCCGATGGGTCGAGAGTCCGCCTTGCCGGCATAGGTCTGGGCCAGCAATAGCCAGGACTTTGCGGGACGAAGGCCCAGGGTGGCGTCGAGGCGCGTCTCGTCGGCCAGGCCGCTCCGCTTGAGCCGCGCGACCTGGAGGTCTCCGAACACGTGGCGTCCGCGCCAGTCGCGCGACGTCCCCGCCAGCAGCCGGGCTTCCAGGACGGCGTCGCCCCTGCCCGGCGCGGCGTAGCCAGCGTTGCGCCCCACTCCGTCCTTGGCGGCGCCCAGATAAAAACTGACGACTGATCGATCCGTACGCACCACGGCGTATCGCAGCCCCAGTTCGATCGGCCCCCGTCCATCATAGGCCACGAAACGGTCGTGGCCGCGGGTCACCCCGGCCTTGGCCTGCAGGGTGAGACGCTTCGTCAGTCCATACTCAGTGTAGAGCGACAGGCTCTCGTCACGGCGATGATCGATGGCGAGCAACTGGCCGGCGGGATCAAACCCCTCGTCAGCCTGCTGGTCCTCGTATTTCAGGATCGCCAGCCCGTGGCCGTCCGACATGGGCCAGGCGCCCGCCTGGGCGGCGTGGGGCAGCGCGCAAAAGAAAGCCGCCGCGATCGCCAGGATCGCAGCGGCCCATCGTTTTCGCCGTCTCGGCGTCAATCTGCGTAGCCGGGAGACTCCCGGTCGAGCTTGCGGATACAGCCGGGCCAGGCCAGGCCGGCGATCATGCCCATGCCCATGCCGGTTTGGCTGCGGACCTCGGCTTGAGCATTCTCGGGCGCGTGGAGCACGTTGCCTGGACCGGCGCTGAGCGCCATCACCTGCTGGGCGCAGGCGCGTTCGAGGAAGAACATCCCCAGCCAACACTCGGCCGCCGTCATGCCCACCGACAGTGTGCCGTGGTTGCGTAACATCATCAGCTTTTTGTCGCCGAGGTCGGCCACCAGGCGTTCCCGTTCGTTTAGGTTGAGCGCAATGCCTTCATAGTCGTGATAAGCGAGCTGAGGCAAGACAATTAGTGATTGCTGCGACAGCGGCAACAGGCCGTCGCGGTTGGCCGAAACGCCCACGCCCTGGTCTGTGTGCAGATGCATGACGAAGTGGGCGTCTTCCCGCGCGGCGTGGATCGCCGAATGGATGGTGAAGCCCGCCGGATTGATGAAGTACGGCGTCTTGTCAATGACATTGCCGTCCAGATCGACCTTGACCAGCATCGAAGCGGTCATTTCGCCGAAGAACATGCCGTAGGGGTTGATCAGGAAATGGTGCTCGGGCCCGGGAATGCGGGCCGAGACGTGGGTGAAGATCATGTCGTCCCAGCCGTGCAACGCGACCAGCCGATAGAGCGCGGCCAGATCGACGCGGGCCTTCCACTCCGCCTCGCTGACCTGGTCCTTGAGTGACGTAACGATCGGCGATGTACCGTCGGCCATGGCGGATCCTCCCTAGGTTATCATTGTTAGCTTGAGGGTCGCGCCGCTGGAGCCTTGCGTCAAGCGGCTAGGACGGCGGGGGCACACACTCACCCCACAACCGTTGATCATCGACCACCACCCGGGCAATGAGTGTCTGTCCCCAATCGCGAGTCCCCATGATCCCCTGGCAGCATCTTGATACCGCCCAGGTCCCCGGCGACGGCGACGGCGACGCGCTGCGGCTGATGCGGCGGGGGACCGAATATTCCATCATCACCGGTGGCATCGAGCTGATGAACAGCCGGCTCAGCGGTTCGGAAGAGGCCATGGCCACCCTGGCCTTCGAGCGGGTCGGCGCACGGTCAAAGGCGCGTGTGCTGATAGGCGGCCTGGGCATGGGTTTCACCCTGCGCGCGGCGCTGGGCGCGTTCGGGGATGACGCCCGGATCGTCGTCGCCGAACTCGTGCCCGGCGTCATCGCCTGGGCGCGCGGCCCGCTGGGCGCGCTTTACGGCAACAGCCTGTCGGATCCTCGCGCGACGATCCACGAAGGCGACGTCGGCGCGCTGATCGGCGCGGGCGAGGCCGCCTGGGACGCCATCCTGCTCGACGTCGACAACGGGCCGGGCGGCCTCAGCCGCAAGGAAAACGACGGCCTGTACAGCCCCGCCGGCCTGGCTGACGCCAAACGCGCCCTGCGTCCTGGCGGCCTTCTGGAGGTCTGGTCCTCGACCCGCGACACGGCCTTCACCAACCGATTGAAGCGTGCGGGCTATGCCGTTGAGGAAGTTGGCGTGCGAGCCCACAAGGGCCGTGGCGCGCGGCATGTGATCTGGCTGGCGACCAAGCCGGCCTAGATCCGCTACCGCGCGAAGGTCAGGCTGTAGGCGTCGCTGAGCAGGCCGTTGTCGCGCATAAAGGCGGCGATGCTTTCATAGGTCGCGGTGCGCAGCGGCCCCGAATGATCGTCGGTCCTCAGCCGGGCGTCGGCCAGCGGCGCCAGCAACCGCAAGACCGGACCGGTCTGGATCTTGGTGGGCGTGTAGTGAGCCCGCAGGTCGGCGCGAATCTGGTCACGGTCGGTGGTGTCCCAGACGGCCGAAGCGATCACGTCGAGCATGAATCCGTTGCAGTTCTGGTATTTCGGCGACAGCGGATTGGCAATCGTCGAATAGGCCGGATTATGCAGGGCCGCGTAGGTCGGGGAATCGATGACCGCCAGCAGACGGCGCTGCACTTCCGGCGAGGGCACGATGACGGCGACGTCGTCCACGGTCGAGCCGCTGGTGAAGTCGTAGGGGAAATCCTGGACCAGCCGCGATACGGTGGTGGGCCACGCCTTTCCGTCCCCCGCATAGAGATTATAGACCGCATAGCCGTGTTCGACCTTGCCCTCGGCGGTCTTGACGTCGCGATACACCCAGAACGCGCCGTGAGAATAGGCGATGCCCTTGGGAAGCGCCTCGCGCGCCCGTCCCGCCCGGAAGACGATCGCCACTCGTGCGCCGCGGCCGGCCAGGTCGCCCTCGATCTGCTTGGAGAAGCGGGCGACCTCGGCGGGGGTGAAATGGGTCAAGGCGCCCGAGGTCGAGACGCTGTCCTGCGCTTGCACTGGCGCGGGCAGGATCGGTACGATCAACGTCAGGGCGACCACGGCCAAGGCGAGCGCCCTTCCGTGAAAACGATGCGGGGTCATCGCGGACTCCTACGGTTTGGCGGCGGGTGGCTGGGCGTCGTGAGGCAGCCGTGGCGCGGGTTGGGCCACGATGACTTTGTTAGTCACGGGTAAGGGCGTCGAGGCGAAGGCGGTCGCGCCGCCCGCCATTTGGCCGGCGCCGACGCCCGATGCGACCAGGCTTTCCCCCGTCACCACCGATCCCGTTGCGGCAACCGACAGAGGCAGCACGGCCACGGCCGAGAGGGTCTGGACGCCGGAGGCGCCGAGGCCGGCGACCACCTCAGTGGAGGCCTTGGCGGCGTTGGAGCCGTTCTGGACGCTATCCTGTGCGAAGGCCGCCACGGGCGCGGCGAAACTCGCGAGGCAAGCGAGAGTGACAAGTGAACGCATGGCCGTCTCCTTCCAAAGGTCCTTGAGATAAGTGAGCACACACTTATAAGAGTGAATATACACTTACACGATCTTGTCCAGCGCTGCTTGCCAGGGCTGTCAGACCCGCGTGGCGCGTCGAACCCGCAGAGAGGCTGAGAGCGCTCAGCGTTACAGCTGACCGCAGCGGGTTGGTCTCGGCTTGGCAGTTAATTCAAGAGCGGCGCCCTCGCTGATCGCCTGGGCGATGAGCAGGCGATTAATCCGACCGATCGCCCTTCATGAGCCGCGCCTTGTCGCGCTGCCAGTCGCGGGCGGCTTCGGTTTCGCGCTTGTCATGGTTCTTCTTGCCCTTGGCCAGACCGATCTCGAGCTTCACCAGACCCTTGTCGTTGAAGTAGATTTTCAGCGGGATCAGGGTCCGCCCGTCGCGCTGCACGGCGCCGATCAGCTTGTCGATCTGCTTGCGGTGCAGCAGCAGTTTCCGGTGCCGGCGTGGCTCGTGATTGAAGCGGTTGGCCTGGCCGTAGGGCGGGATGTCGGCGTTGATCAACTTGATCTCGCGCCCTTCCACCGAGGCGTAGGACTCGGCGATGTTGGCGCGGCCCACGCGCAGCGACTTGACCTCGGTGCCGGTCAGCATGATGCCGGCCTCGAACGTCTCTTCGATGAAATAGTCGTACCGCGCGCGGCGGTTCTCGGCGATCGGCTTGGTCATCAGACCAGACCCGCCTCGCGCATGGCCTCGAGGATCAGCGGCTTCACCGCCTCATCGCACGCTGAGATCGGCAGCCGCACGGTCGCCTCGCACAGGCCGAGGTGGGCCATGGCGAACTTGGTCGGCGACGGCGAGGCGTCGAGGAAGAGCGCCTTGTGAAGCCGCACCAGCCGGTCCTGCCAATACAGAGCGGTCTCCCACTCACCGCCCAAGGCAGCGTTGATGAAGGTGACGCAGGCCTCGGGCGCGACGTTGGAGGTCACCGAGATCACCCCGTGGCCGCCATGGGCCACATAGCCAAGCGCCGTCGGATCGTCGCCCGACAGCATTACCCAGTCGGGGCCGCACAACACGCGCTGCAGGCTGGGCCGGGTCATGTCGCTGGTGGCGTCCTTGATGCCGACGATGTTGGGCAGCTTGGACAGCCGGGCCAGGGTTTCGTTGGTGATGTCCGAGCCCGTACGACTCGGCACGTTGTAGACCAGCACCGGAAGCTGCACGGCGTCATTGATCGCCTTGTAGTGCAGATAGATACCCTCCTGGCTTGGCCGTACATAGTAGGGCGAGACCACCAGGGCCGCGTCGGCGCCGACCGCCTTGGCGTGGGCGACCAGCTCGATCGCCTCGGCGGTCGAGTTCGAGCCCGCGCCGGCGATCACCGGCACGCGGCCTCGCGTGGTCCGCACGCACAGTTCGACGACGCGCTTGTGTTCCTGATGGCTGAGGGTGGCGGTCTCGCCGGTGGTGCCGACCGGCACCAGGCCGTGCACGCCGGCGGCGATCTGGCGTTCGACCAGCGCCACGAACGCTGTCTCGTCCAGCGCGCCGTCGCGGAAGGGCGTGACCAGCGCCGGAATGACGCCCTTGAACGGAGAATGAGCCATGAGTTGCAATTTGCCGTGAGAAACGCGCCGCGACGGTTGCGGCCTGAGGATGGGGGCGGACAATATGTCTGGGCCCCCGGGTCCCGCAACCGGTCCTTGAAGCTCGTATAGGGATTTGGGTTCGTTTCCGAGGGGGTCAATCCCCGGCGAAGCGGTCTATAGCTGTGAAAGACTGGCGAGGTCGCCGCAAATCGGCCCCGCATGCCCCTGAAAAGGGCAAGGAAATCGAAGGAGACCGCGTTTTGGCGTCAGGGTTGGCTAAAGTTGTGCTGGGCGGGATTGGTGTCGTGGCGCTCTTCGGCGTCGCCTTGGCCCAAGACCAGGACGCGGCCGATCTGCCGGGCGCGCCCCAGCCCTATACCGGCTCGGCCATGCCGCGCGGCCTGATCACCACCCCGCCAACCGCCAGCTACGCCACCCCCGCCGAGGCGGACGCAGCCAATCTGCGCACGGCGGTGACCAGCCGCGACCCGTCGACCATCCGCATGGCGATGAGCGGCATCCAGGACCCGTTGTCGCGCAAGATCGCCCTGTGGGCTCTGGTCGACGCCGGCGCCGAGAGCATGAGCTTCTTCGAACTGGACCAGGCCCGCCGCGACCTGTCCGGCTGGCCGAAAGCCATTCGCCGCGAGAACGCGACGGAGAAGGCCCTGGCCACCTCGGGCCTCGACGCCGAGCGGGTGATCGCCTGGTTCGGCGGCAGCGATCCGAAGACCGCCGAGGGCGCCATGGCGATGGCCGCCGCCTACCAGGCGGCTGCACGCGGTTCTGACGCCGCACGGGTGATTCGCCGTTTCTGGCGCGACGAGGTGTTCGAACTGGACGCCCAGCGCGGGATGTTGGCTCGGTTCGGCTCAGTGCTGACCCCCGACGATCACGTGCGGCGGGCCGACATCCTGTTATACGGCGCGCAAGGACCGGCGGCGCGCGACATGGTTGCCCTGCTGCCCTATGACCAACAAGCCGTCGCCCAGGCGCGGATCGCCCTGCGGTCCAACGTCGGCAACGCAAACGCCCTCTACGCCGCCCTCACGCCTGGCCAACAGGCGTCGCCGGGCGTGGCCTTCGAGCGCGCCGCCTATCTGCGCCGCGCGGGGATGGACACCCTGGCCCTGCCACTGGTGCGCCAGTTCGCCAATCCGCCGCCGACCGACGAGGCGGCCTCGGCCATCTGGCGCGAGCGTAAGCAACTGGTGGTCGGCGCGCTGAAGGCGGGCGACAGCGCCGGGGCCTACGCTGCCGCCGACGCTCACCTGAAAAGCGGGTCGGACGCGGCCGAGAGCGAGTTCTACGCCGGCTGGATCGCCCTGACCCGCCTGAGGCGCCCCGACGACGCGGCAGACCACTTCGCCCGAATCGCCGCGATCGGCGCTTCGCCGATCACCCGCGGCCGGGCCCTCTACTGGCAAGGCCGCGCGGCCGAGGCGCAGGGCGACCAGATCGCCGCCAAGGGCTTCTATTCGGAAGGCTCGCGCTACATCACCACCTTCTACGGCCAATTGGCCGCCGAAAAGGCGGGACTGAAGGAGATTCGGCTCGAACGCGACCCGACCATCACCCAAGCCGACCGCGCCCGCTTCGAGGGCCGCGAGCTGGTGCGCGCCGCCCGCGCCCTGATGGCCGTCGGCGCTCGCGATCAGTTCCGGGCGTTCGTGCTCTATATCGACGATCAACTGCCCTCGGCCGAGGAGGAGGCTTTGCTGGTGGACCTGGCGCGGGGCTATGGCGACCAGGATGTGGCCATGCGCGCCGTGCGCACCGCCGCCCAACGCGGCTTCATCCTGGCCGAGCGCGGCTATCCGCTGCTGAACCAGCATTTCACGCCGGGACCGGGCGCGGCCGAGACGGCCTTCGTCTATTCGATCTCGCGCCAGGAAAGCAATTTCGACCCCAACGCCCGCTCCGCGCCCGGGGCGCGCGGCATGATGCAATTGATGCCGGCCACTGCGGCCTTGGTGGCCCGTCAACTCGGCGAGAGCCATAGCGTCGATCGCCTGTCCGATCCCGTTTACAACATGCGCCTGGGCTCAACCTATCTGGGCAGCATGGTCAGCACGTTCAGCGGCTCCTACGTCATGGCCGCCGCCGCCTACAACGCCGGTCCAGGCCGCCCCGCCCAGTGGACCGCCCTGTGCGGCGACCCGCGCGGCGCCGCCACCGACCCGCTCGACTTCATCGAGTGCATCCCGTTTTCCGAGACCCGGAACTATGTGATGCGCACGCTCGAGACGACCATGGTCTACCGGGCGCGGCTGAACGGCAATGTCGCGCCGCTGACCTTGTCGTCCGACCTGAAGCGGGGTGGGTATAGCTATGCGACGCCGGGCCCCGGCGCGGCGGCGGCTTCCGCGACGACGGCGATCCCGATCGGCGGCTACGTGCCGGGCACGCGATAGGCTGGATGTGAGAGACCCTCTCCCAGAGGGCTAGCAGAGAGGGAGAGGGTTCGTCTGGCGGCCACCACGACGCCCGCCGGCGTGTCGATCAGCGCCCCATCCAGCTTGAACACCGCTTCGAGCACCGCCGGTGACAAGGCCTCCATCGGCGCGCCATCGGCCGCGACGCGCCCGTGGTTCAGCACCACGACCCGGTCGCAGCATCGCGCCGCCAAGCCCAGGTCGTGCAGCGTCACCACCACCGCCGCCCCACCAGCCGCCTCGGCGCGCAGAAGGTCCAGAGTTAGCAGTTGAGCGTCTGGGTCCAGGCCCGCCACCGGCTCGTCGGCGACCAGCAAAGGCGCACGGGTGGCCAATAGCCGCGCCAGCAGCACCCTCGCCCGCTCGCCGCCGGACATGTCGAGCACGCCGCGGTCGACCAGCTCAGAGATCCCTACTCTTGCCAGCCGCTCGCGGGCGACGGCCAAGGCTTCGCCGGGCGGCAGGTCCGGCGCGCCGAGGGCGGCGACGTCCACGGCCCGCAGGTTCCAGGCCAGGCGGCGTTCCTGCGGCAAATAGCCGACCAGGCGGGCGCGTTCGACCGGGTTGAGGCCGGCCACCTGCCGCCCGCCGAGCAGCGCCTGCCCGGCTTCCAGCGGCATCAGGCCCAGACCCGCACGCAGCAGGCTGGTCTTGCCCGCGCCGTTAGGACCGACGACACCCAGCACCTCACCGGGCGCCACGCTCAGCGACACGTCGTCCAGCACCGAGGCCTTGCCGCGCCGGGCCCCATTGTGTCGGGCTTGGGCGCCTTCGATGGTCCAGGCCGCCATCACGACCGCCAGCTCCGCGCCGCGCGCCAGGCCAGCAAGGCGAAGACCGGCGCGCCAAACAGGGCGGTGACCACGCCCAGCTTCAGCTCCTGCTCGGACGGGATCAACCGGGCCGCCAGATCCGCGATGACCAGCAGTAGCGCCCCGGCCAGGGCCGAGGGCCGCAGGATCTTGCCTGGATCATCGCGCACGGAGGCCCTTACCAAGTGCGGCGCGGCCAGGCCCACGAAGCCGATGACGCCCGCCGCGGCCACCGCCGCCCCGGCCAGCAGAGCCGAGCCGGCAACCGTCGCCATCCGCAGCCGGGCCATTGGCAATCCCGACATCTGCGCGGCCTCCTCGCCCAAGGTCAGCATGCGCAGGCCCTGGGCCGCGTAGAAACAGAGCCCCGCCCCCACCGCCATCGGTGCGAGGGCGCGCAGTATGTCGGTGATGTCCCGGTTCTCGACCGATCCCATCAGCCAGGCCAGCACCTCGGCCATGGCCACCGGCGACGGCGAAAGGTTGAAGACCAAGGCGGTCAGGGCGCCGGCGAAGGCCGAAAGCGCCACGCCGAACAGGATCAGCACTTCCGGCTCGCGAAACCGCGCCGCAAGCCCGACCACCGCCGCGCCGGCCAGCAGGGCCCCGGCCAGGGCGCTGAGCTCGACCGCGCCAGGCAAGGCCGCCAGGCCGCCGGCGATGGCCAGAGACGCGCCCAACCCCGCCATGGCCGAAACGCCCAGCACGCCCGGCTCGGCCAGCGGGTTGCGCAGCAGGCCCTGCATCGCCGCTCCCGCCAGCCCCAGGCCGGCTCCGGTCAGGGCGGCCATGACCACGCGCGGCAAGCGGATGGCCCACAACACCTCGCCGGGCGGAGAGCCCGGCTGTGTCAGGGCTTGATGGTATTGCGCGGCCGACAGCGGACTTTCCCCAAGGGAGATCGCCACCACGGCTGTCAGGACCAGGATCAGCAGGAGCAGAAGTTCAAGACGGCGGGTACTCATCGCCGCGTCGCCTTGGCCAGGGCCTCAGCGCCGTCGGCGGCGAACCAGGCCGAGCAGCCGAGCAGGGCGCCCGGCAGCGAAGCGATCACCCGTCCGCCGGTGGCCTTGCGCAGCGCGGCGTGACGCCCGGGACCCCAGCGGTCCGCGCCCGCCCGCGTCAGGTCGAAGAAGCCCAGGACCACCGCCTTGGGCGGCGCCACCACCAGTCGTTCCAAGGGCGCGGGCGAGAAATAGGGCTGGGTCGAGGCGTTGGTGAAACCGGCCGCCTTCAGCATGGCGTCGATCATGGTGTTCGGTCCGGCCGTATAGCCACCGGGCGTCAGATAGAAGGCGCTGCGTCCCCGCCCCGCCCCGGCCGCCCGCGCCAGCTTGCCATCCATGCGAGTCAGAAGAGCCTCCCCCGCCCCCTGGCGGCTTAGCGCCCCGGCCACCTTGCGGACATTGGCGCGCACGCCGTCGAAGTCGCTGGCGTCGTCGAGGCTGATGGTGCGGATGCCGCGCCGGGCCAGCGCCGCCGTCAGCCGCGCGTCGCCGCCCCACTGCCGCACCACCACGTCGGGCCGCGCCCCCAGCACCGACTCGATCGTCGTGCGCCGCTGAGGAAGCCCCTTGGCCTGGACGCGCAGGAAGGAGTCGGGCGCATCGCTGCGCGGCGACAGGCCGACGACCGTCTCGCGCGGCGCCAGGGCCAGCACATATTGATCGGCGCAGGAATCCAGCGACATCACGCGCTGGGCTGCGGCGGGCCCCGCCATGGCCAACAGACCGCCGACGCACAGGGCGGCCAGGCCAGCACGCATCAACCTAGTCCGTGACCAAGCCGTGCAGCAGGCCGTCGAGCGTGACCTGCATGAGTTCCTCGCGCGGCGCCCAGTCCCGGTCGGGCATGGTGATCATCAGGGCCACGAGGCCGTGGCACGCCGCCCACAGCACCTGGGCGGCGCTCTCGCCCGATCCGGTGCGCAGGCGTCCGGAGGCGGCGATCTCGTGGATCGGGCCGCTGAACTCTTCGAAGCAGCGGTCGCCCAGGTCGGCGGTGGCGGCCTGCTTTTCCTTGGAGATCACGTCGCGCGACCCACAGAACACCAGTTGGTAGGTGTTAGGGTTGTCGAGCGCGAAGCGCATATAGGCTTTCAGCATCAGCTTGACCCGCGACACCGCGTCGATCGGACGGTGGGCGATGTCGACATTGACGGCCAGCAGTTGGCCAATCGCGTCGTCGCTGATCTCCAGCAGGATCTGGTCCTTGTCGCGAAAGTGCATGTAGAGGGCCGTTGATGACACGCCCACCGCGTCGGCGATCTTGCGGATCGTCGCGCCGGCATAGCCCTCGGCGATGAAGATCCTCTCGGCCGCGGCCAAGATCTCACCGCGACGCAGGTGCCCGTCGCCCTTGGGCTTGCGCGCCGACTTGTGCGGCTTCTTCAACGCGACCGTCACGATTTAGCGTTCCCCTCGGCTATCCCCGAACCCGACACTAAACGGGAATCACACAGTCGCCGCAACTCCCCGACAGATTTCCGAAAAACGTGTGTTTTTGCATTTGACAGCCAAGGGTTGAATATTCGCTATCTGCACGCTGGAATTTCTGCGAGCGCAACGGGGGAGCGATGGCGCGAGAGGAGCGACAGCCGCCGACGCTGGTCGGACGCACGCCGCCGCCGCCGGAGGCCGGATCCCCGGCCCAGCCCTTGGCGGACGGCGCGCATCGCCGGCTTTCGACGGCCCAGATGGTCACGCTTGGTGGTCTGGCCATTGCGGTTCTGACCCTTGCCCTCACCCAGCCGTCCCTGCTGGCCGAGTTGTGCCGTTGGACGTTTATGGTCGGCTTTCTGCTCAGCGCCGTAATCAAGCTGGCGGCGGCTTGTACGCCGCGCGTCATCGTCACCCCGCCGGACCCCGAGGACGACGCCCTGCCCGTCTACACCGTGATCTGTCCCTTGTTCCATGAGGCTTCGGTCGCCGCCGAGCTGGTCGAGAACCTGTCGCGCCTGCACTATCCCCGCGACCGGCTGCAGGTGCTGATCGCCCTGGAGGCCAGCGACCATGCGACCCAGGCCGCGTTCCAGGCCCTGCCTCTGCCGACCTTTATCCAGGTACTGATCGTGCCGCCCGGTTCACCCCAGACCAAGCCGCGGGCCTGCAACCACGCCCTTGAGTGGGCGCGCGGAGGGCTGGTGGTGATCTACGACGCCGAGGACGCGCCGCATCCGGGCCAACTGCGCGAGGCCGCCGCCCGCTTCGCGGCCGAGCGTGAGGACCTGGCGTGCCTGCAGGCGCCCCTGCGCATCGAGGCCGACCGACGATTCATCGGCGACCAGTTCGCCCTGGAATACGCCGTCCAGTTCGAGGTGCTGCAGCCGGCCCTGGCCCGCTGGGGCCTGCCCTTCCCGCTCGGCGGCACCAGCAACCACTTTCGCGGCGACGCTCTGCGCGCCATCGGCGGGTGGGACCCCTACAACGTCACCGAGGACGCCGATATCGGCTTTCGACTGACCGCCCAGGGTTACCGGCTGGGCGTCATCGCCTCGCCCACCTATGAGACCCCGCCCACCTTGAAGCCTTGGTTCCCGCAGCGGGCGCGTTGGGTGAAGGGCCACATCCAGACCCTGGCGGTGCACCTGCGCGGGCCGGCGGCCAGGACCCCGCGCGGCCTGGCCTCGTTGATCCTGACCCTGGCCCTGTCGGTGGCGTCGTCGCACCTGCACGGTCCGCTGCTGCTCTGGATCCTCGCCAAGATCGTCGCCGCGTCGCTGGGCTTCCATCAGGTGATCGCCGGCGAGGACGTGGTGGTGCTGGTGTTCGGCTGGTGCTGCGCCTCAATCGCCGGGGTGCGCGGCTTGGAGCGAGCCGGCGGCAAGCCTCGTTATCTCACGCTGTTCGGTGCGGTGGGTTATTGGCCTCTGCAGAGCGTGGCCGCCGCCAGGGCCGCCGTGCAGTTCGTGGTCGCGCCGTTCCACTGGGACAAGACACCCCATACGCCCAGAACGGCCTCCAAGACTGGACGCACCTTGCCCTGAGCGCGTATTGGCGGGCCATGGACCCGACGATCGCCGCCTCCCCCGTTGTCATGCGCACCACCGGCTGGGCCGATTACGCCCTGCTCGACAGCGGCCACGGCAGGAAGCTGGAGCGCTATGGCCGTTACACCGTGGTGCGTCCGGAACCGCAGTGTTTCTGGACGCCCCGGCTCGACGCCAAGGCCTGGGATGACGCCGACGCCATCTTCGACCCTTCCGACGAGGATGAGGCCGGCCGCTGGCGCTTCAAGGGTCGCGCCCTTGAGAAATTCGACCTGGCCTGGGGCGAGGCGAAGTTCCACGGACAGTTCACACCGTTCCGCCACCTGGCCTTCTTCCCAGAGCAAGCTGCCAACTGGGCCTGGCAGGACGCCCGCGTTAGGGCGTTCAAGATGCGCCAGCCCAAGGTGCTGAACCTGTTTGGCTATACGGGCGTGGCCAGCCTGGTCTGCGCGGCGGCAGGCGCGGCCGTCACCCATGTGGACGCCTCGAAGAAGTCGGTTGGCTTCGCCCGCGACAACGCCGCCTTCGCCGGCCTGGCCGAGAAGCCGATCCGCTGGATCGTCGAGGACGCCCGCCGCTTCGTGGCCCGCGAGGTGCGGCGCGGCTCGCAATATGACGGCATTATCCTGGACCCGCCGAAGTTTGGCCGCGGGGCCGACGGCGAGGTCTGGCGGCTGTTCGAGGACCTGGCCGAACTCACCGCGAACTGCGCGCGGCTCCTGGCCCCCGACGCCTCGTTCCTGCTGATGAACGCCTATGCGGCCCGGGTCTCGGGCGCGGCGATGTCGGGCCTGCTGGCCCAGGAGCTGAAGGGTCGCGGCGGGGTCATCGATTGGGGCGAGCTCTCCTTGGTCGAGGAGAAGGGCGACCGCCAGATCGGCCTGTCGTTCTTTGCCCGCTGGTCTTCGGACAGCGCGGTGGGAGCCAGATCATGACCAAGACCGTCACCTCCCTCTCAAACGCCACGGTGAAGGCCGTCCGCGCCCTGCACATGCGCAAGGAGCGCGAGGAGAGCGGCCTATTCCTGGCCGAGGGCCTGAAGATCGTCATCGAGGCAATCGACTGCGGCCACCCGCCCAAGATCCTGATGTACGGGCCCGACGCGGCCGATCACCCGATGCTGCGCAAGGCCGCCCAGGCCTGCTTCAAGGCCGGGGGCGAGGTCATCGAGGTCAATCGCGAGATCCTCGAGAAGGTGTCACGCCGCGACAACCCCCAGGCCGTCGCCGGGGTGTTCCAGCAGGTCTACACCCCGCTCAGCGCCATCGTTCCCCAAAGCGCGCCGTGCTGGGTGGCCATGCAGGCCGTGCGTGATCCCGGCAATCTGGGCACCGTCATCCGCACCGCTGACGCGGCCGGCTGCGGCGGGGTGATCCTGGTCGGCGACTGCGTCGATCCCTATTCTGTCGAGGGCGTGCGCGCGACCATGGGCTCGATCTTCGCGGTCAAGATCGCCAAGGCCTCGATCCAGGAGTTCCTGGCCTGGCGCGAAGACTGGCCGGGGTCGGTGATCGGCACCTTGCTGAGCGCCACCGTTGAGCACAAGAGCGCCGACTACGTAAAGCCGTCGCTGATCCTGATGGGCAACGAACAACAGGGCCTGCCGCCCGAACTGGCCGCCGCCTGCGACGTCAATGTCAAAATCCCCATGCGGGGCCGGGCCGACAGTCTGAACCTCTCGGTGGCCACGGGGATCATGATCTACACGGTCACGGGGTAGTCGGACGGTTCGCGAGCGCCGTTTTGTCAGAGATCCAAGCAGCCGAGCTAGAAGCGTGCTATAGGTGTGGGCGCGTTAAATTTCAGCGCCGTCCCATCGGCAGACCGCTCTCGTCTGCGCCACCCGCTTCGCGCGTCGTCGCCAAGCCTGTCGGTGCTGCTGCGTCAGCTGCCTCTCTACAGAAAAGACCATGATCAAACGCGCCGAAATCACCTGCGTCGCCACAAACGGGCGCCACAGCACCTATGAACGGATCACCCATATCGGCGGCGGCATGGCCAAGCCCTGGACGCTGACGATCAAGGAGGCGATCAAGCTCGTCGACAGCGGCAAGTGGCGGTTCTTCGTCATGCGCGACGGCGAGGCCGTGAAGGTCGAGGCCTTGAACAGCCGCACGGGCTGCCGCTATCTGAAGACCGCCAATGACCGCAACGAGCCTCACGACCTGCTCGCCCTTCCCGACTGTCCGCCCATCGAAGCCGCCGCAGAAGCCGAGAGCGACGTGGAATCGACCTGATCTGCTAAGCCTTGGCGCGACTTAGCCAAGGTCGAGCCCTTCAACGCGTCAGGGCGCCCAGTGAAGGTCGACGCGAGTGGATGCCCAACAAAGTCCAGCAAAATCAGAGCTCTAAACTTTCTCGATTTTTCTTATCCTCACCCTCTCTGACCACCCCGATAATGATCTCACCCCATCGCACGGGGAGGGACGTCGGCCGGCGACCTGACGGGCGGTGAGGCGTGGTCGAGCGGGAAGGCTTGGCCGCCGTGTCTTCTTCGGAAGACGCCCCAGGTCGGTTCGGAGCAGGCTCGCCTTGGTCGCGACGAAGCTCCGGCGCTCAGGGCAGGCGGACAAGCCGACAGGTGCGGGCTGAAATCGCCCGCACGGTCCGGAGGGTTCGCAAGCCTTCCGCCCGCCGGGGGCCCACTTCGGAAGCGGGTTAAGACCCCGCGCTCTGATGGCTCCCGTCTGAAGGCCGCGCGAAGCGCTCGTCTTCGTCGAAACGGTACATCTACCGCAAAACCTCCGGGCGGAGCCCGGGCGCTTCGCACCCTCCCCAAGCTCTTCAGCGGCGATCCGCGTGAAGTCCTCCTCCCGTGGGGGAGGACATTCAAGTCCCCCGAGGCTTGGCCCGGGTCGTCGGCGCGGCGGCGGCCGGGTCCTCCGGCCAGACGTGCCTCGGATACCGCCCTCTCATCTCGCTGCGCACCTCGCGCCAGGACCCCTTCCAGAACCCCGGCAGGTCTCGCGTGATCTGGATCGGCTTGTGCCCCGGCGACAGCAGGGCCAGCACCAGCGGCACGCCGGCCACGGTGGGATGAGCGGTCAGGCCGAACAGTTCCTGCACCCGCACATCGACACGCGGCCCGCCGTCGGCGCCATAGTCGATGGCGAAGCTGGAGCCGGTCGGCGCCGTGAACCGGGTTGGCGCCAAGACGTCGAGCTTTCGCTGGGCTTCCCAGGGGATCAGGCCTCGCAAGGCGTCCGCCAGTATCCCGTCGCTCAACGCGGCCAGCGACGAGCGACCCGCCAGCAGAGGCTCAAGCCACTCGGCCAGGCGGGCCAGCAAGGCGGCGTCCGAAAGGTCGGGCCAGGTCTCGGGATCGAAGGCGCGCAGGAAGGCCGTCCGACGACGCAAACCCTCTGCCGCCTCTCCAAGCGGCACTGCGGCCAGACCCTCGCGCCCCACTCGGTCCAGCAAGGCCTTGGCCACCAAGGCTGGATTCACCTTGTCGAGCCAGCGCTCCTCGACCACCAGCTTGCCGAGGCGCAACAGGCGCTTGGCGCGCAGCTTGCCGCCAAGGCTGCTCTCCAACCGATCCTCAGCGGTCAGCCGGTCGGCGAAGGCCTCGCGCAGAGCGGCCTCCTCCAGAGGGGCTGCCAGCAGGATGCGGTCGCGGGCCTCGCCGCCGCCGAGCTCGCCCACCGCCAGCCAGGTCTCGCGGGCCAGGGCGTCGGTCGGCTCCAGATAGACCCCTCGCCCGCCGGCCAGTTGAAACTCCCCGATCTTGCCCCGGGCCCTCGCCACCCTTTCCGGATACGCCTCGGCCAGCAGCAGGGCGTCATCCAGCTTGACGGCGCCCGAAGGCCGGCCCGCCGAGCGCGCCCAGCGTTCGGACAGGGTTCGGGCGTCCTTCGCCCGAGGCGAGCGGTCGCGGCCAAAGTTTTCCAGCCGATGGCGCAGATCGACATCGCGGCCGCCCAGCCCGTGCTCGCTGAGCACGGCGGCAATCTCCGCGCCCCGCTGGGCCTGGCCCGAGGCGGCGGCCCGCACCACCATGTGGGCCAGGCGCGGCGCCAGCGGCATGTCGGCCAGGGCCCTGCCGTGGGCGGTCAGGCCGCCCTGCCCGTCCAGGGCCTGCAGCCGACCCAGCAGGATCCGGGCCTCATTGAAGGCGGCGGCCGGCGGGGCGTCAAGAAAGGCCAGGGCCGAGGCATCGCGGGCTCCCCACCGGGCCAGGTTCAAGGCCAGGCTCGACAGGTCGGCCTCCAGGATCTCGGGCCGCGCGAAGGCCGGCAGGGCGCGGGTCTCCGGCTCGTCCCACAGGCGATAACAGACGCCTGGCTCGGTGCGACCCGCCCGGCCCCGGCGCTGGTCGGCGGCGGCGCGGCTGACCCGCACGGTCTCCAGCCGCGTCAGGCCGCTGGAGGGATCAAAGCGCGGCACGCGTGAAAGGCCGCTGTCGATCACCACCCGGACGCCCTCAATGGTCAGGCTGGTCTCGGCGATCGAGGTCGCCAGCACCACCTTGCGACGGCCCGGCGCTGCGGGCGACACGGCGCGATCCTGTTCGGCGGGGTCCAGCGCCCCATAAAGCGGCGCGATATCGACCTCAGGCCGCCGCAGCCGCTCGCGGAGCAAGGTCTCGACGCGGCGGATTTCGCCCTGACCCGGCAGGAAGACCAACACGCTGCCCGCCTCCTCGGCCAAGGCCCGCTCCACGGCGCGGGTGACCCGTTCCTCAAATCGCATGCCTGAGGCTTGGGGGCGTTCGTCCCGGCCCAGATACCGCGTCTCGACCGGGAACATCCGCCCCTGGCTCTCGACGACCGGCGCCTCGCCGAGCAGGGCCGAGATCCGCGCCCCATCCAGCGTGGCCGACATCACCAGGATCTTCAGGTCCTCGCGCACCAGGCCTTGGGCGTCGCGGGCCAGGGCCAGGCCCAGGTCGGCGTCGAGGCTGCGCTCATGAAACTCGTCGAAAATCACCGCCGCCACGCCGTCCAGGCCCGGATCATCAAGAATCATCCGGGTGAACACCCCTTCGGTCACCACCTCGATGCGGGTCCTTGCGGAGACCTTGGACTGCAACCTCACCCGGAAGCCGACGGTTTCGCCCACGGCCTCGCCCAGGCTCTGGGCCATCCGCGCCGCCGCCGCTCGGGCCGCCAGGCGCCGGGGTTCGAGCATGACGATCTTGCGGCCCGCCACCCAGGGCTCGTCCGCCAAGGCCAGGGGCACGACCGTGGTCTTGCCGGCGCCCGGCGGCGCGACCAGTACGGCGGCCTCGCGTCTCGCCAAGGCGGACTTCAGGGCCGGCAAGGCCTCGTGGATCGGAAGGGTCACGGAGGCGGTTTAGCCGCGAGCGCGAAAATCACCAAGCCGGTCGCCTGCACAAGCCAGAAGCAGCAACGGTTCACGAGCGTGCTGCGGCGCAACATCCGCCCGGCAGGTCCTGGCTCATATTGCGCACAGAGGGGCGAACAATTACGCACCCCCTCCGCTTTGCCTTGACCGCGTCCTGTTAACCGGGCCACGGTCCGCAAAATTTGTCTACGCGGCCCCTGGGGGAGCCGCGGGTCTCTGGAGGGAATATGTGGCGCGTTAAGTCACTGGATGCGATTTTGGCCACGGCTCAGAAGAAGTCGCTGCATCGCTCACTCGGCCCCATACAGCTCACCCTGCTGGGGGTCGGCGCCATCATCGGCACGGGTATCTTCGTCCTGACCGCCGCCGCCTCGCAGAAGGCCGGCCCGGGCATGATGCTGAGCTTCGTGATCGCCGGGGCGGTCTGCGCCTTCGCAGCCCTCTGCTACTCGGAACTGGCCTCGATGCTGCCGGTTTCGGGCTCGGCCTACACCTATACCTACGCCGTCATGGGCGAACTGCTGGCCTGGATGGTCGGCTGGGCCCTGATCCTCGAATATGCCGTGGCGGCCAGCGCCGTGTCGGTGGGCTGGTCAGGCTACTTCCTCGGCATGATCGAGCACGCCCTGCACTTCCACTGGCCCGACGCCTTGCGAGCCGGTCCCGCCTGGTCGCTCAACGGCTTCATGCCGGTGGCCGACTTCAGCCACGGGATCGTCAACATGCCCGCGATCGTCGTGGCCCTGGCCGTGACGGCCCTGCTGGTGCGCGGCACCACGGAAAGCGCCACCGTCAACGCCGTCCTGGTCGCGATCAAGGTCGCGGCGCTCACCGTCTTCGTCGTCTTGACCCTCCCCCTGATCAAGAACGGCAACTTCCAGCCCTTCGCGCCCAATGGCTGGTTCGGCCCGCATGGGACGTCGGGCATGGGCGTGTTCGGCGCCGCCGCCTCGATCTTCTTCGCCTATGTCGGCTTCGACGCGGTCTCCACGGCCGCCGAAGAGACCAAGAACCCGCAGCGCAACGTGCCGATCGGCCTGATCGGCAGCCTGGGCATCTGCACCATCTTCTACCTGCTGGTCGCCGCCGGCGCGGTCGGCGCCATCGGCGCCCAACCGGTCATCGGCGCGGCCGGCGAAGCCGTCCAGCCCGGTTCGGCCGCCTTCCAGACGGCCTGTAACCTGGCGTCGAACGCCGATCGCCTGGTCTGCTCGAACGAGGCCCTCGCCCACGTCCTGCGTCAGGTCAACTTCCCGCTCGCCGGCTACCTGCTGGGCCTGGCCGCCAACCTGGCCCTGCCCTCGGTCATCCTGATGATGATCTATGGCCAGACCCGGATCTTCTTCGTCATGGCCCGCGACGGCCTGCTGCCCGAGAAGCTGGCCGCGATCCACCCCAAGTGGAAGACGCCGCACATCGTCACGATTGCCACTGGCATCTTCGTGGCGGTCCTCGCGGCGTTCTTGCCGGTCGGCCGGTTGGCCGATATCTCCAACTCCGGCACGCTGTTCGCCTTCTTCATGGTGGCGGTCGCGGTGATGGTGCTGCGAGTGAAGGACCCCAACCGTCCGCGTCCGTTCAAGACGCCGGCGATCTGGCTCGTGGCCCCGATCGCCTTGGCCGGCTGCACCTTCCTTTATTTCAACCTACCGCTGGAATCGATCCTCGTGCTGCCGATCTGGGGCGGCGTGGGCCTGCTGTTCTATTTTGCCTACGGCTATCGCAAGAGCCATGTCGGTCGCGGCCTGCGCGGCGAGGTCCATGAACTGGACGAGGATGCGCCGGCCACGGGCGTGGCTCCGATGCCAGGTGCGCCGGCCCCCGGCTCGCCCGAGGAACGGTCTTGATCTTGGGCTGACAAGCCTTAATTCGGACGGGCGGAGATCCTCGGATCTCCGCCCGTTTCGTTTGGAGTCGCCCCATGGCCGAAATGCCGATCCGCGCCGTTATCGCGCCGGTCACGCCGCTGCAGCAGAACTGCACGATCGTCTGGTGCGCCAAGACGATGAAGGCGGCGGTGATCGATCCGGGCGGCGAGGTGCCGCGCCTGATGAAGGCCCTGGCCGACAACGGCCTGACCCTGGAAAAGATCTGGATCACCCACGGCCACATGGACCATGCCGGCGGCGCGGCCGAGCTCAAGCGTCTGACCGGCGTTCCGATCGAGGGGCCGCACAGGGACGATCAATTCTGGATCGACCAGATCCAGGAGACCGGCGAGCGCTACGGCGTGCCGGAAGCCCGCAATTTCGTCACCGACCGCTGGCTGGATGACGGTGACGTGGTCACCCTGGGCGAGACCGAGTTCGAGGTCTTGCACTGCCCCGGTCACACGCCGGGCCACGTGATCTTCTTCCATCGCGAGGCGCGCTTCGCCCAGGTGGGGGACGTGCTGTTCAAGGGCTCGATCGGCCGCACCGACTTCCCGCGCGGCAACCACCAAGACCTGCTGGACGCCATCACTGGCAAGCTGTGGCCGCTGGGCGCCGACGTGCAGTTCGTGCCGGGCCACGGCCCGATGTCGACCTTCGGGGCCGAGCAGCGCAGCAACCCCTTCGTCAGCGACTTGGCGATCGAGTCGATGAATATCGAGGGCCGGGACTACGCCGCCCCGGTCAACAACTCGCCGGGTTAGCAACTGGTTCGCGGGCAACATTGCGACCCCGCTCGCACGGACGGGTTGCGCCCCTGTTTCAGCCGTGAAATCTGCTGGAGACGGGGGCGTGGAAAAAGCAAGTCATGGAAAGTTCGCAAGATCCCGCGACGTCGTCGGCCCCGCCAACCTCCGCCCACGTCGTGTCCCAGACCGGGCCCGACGCGGCTCGAGGCGCCCGCATCCTCATCGTCGATGACGATCCCGGCATCCGCGACGTCGTGGCCGAGTTCCTGGGTCGCCACGGCTACGCCATCGACACCGCCTCGGACTCCCGAACGATGGAGCAGGCCCTGGCCCGCGGTCCCGTCGATCTGATCGTGCTCGACATCATGCTGCCTGGCGAGGACGGCCTGGCCATCTGCCGCCGACTGTCGGCCGCCGACGGGCCGGCCATCATCATGCTCTCGGCCATGGGCGAGGAGACTGACCGCATCGTCGGCCTGGAGCTCGGCGCCGACGATTATCTGCCCAAGCCCTGCAATCCTCGCGAGCTGCTGGCCCGGGTCCGCGCTGTGCTGCGCCGACGCCAGGAGCCGCGCGCCGTCGACGACGGCATGGGCGCGGCCTGCGAGTTCGCCGGCTGGCGGCTGGACCTGGTGCGCCGCGAGCTGCGTTCGCCCCAATCGGTGGTCGTCAATCTGTCGAGCGGCGAGTTCTCGCTGCTGCGCGCCTTCGTCGAACGTCCGCAACGGGTGCTGACCCGCGATCAGCTGCTTGACCTGGCCCGTGGCCGCGAAAGCGACGCCTATGACCGGGCCATCGACGTCCAGATCAGCCGCCTGCGCCGCAAGCTGGACGATGGCGGCGGCGGCGAGCTGATCCGCACCATCCGTAGCGAAGGCTACATGTTCACGTCCAAGGTCACCCGCACGCCATGATCGAGAGCGTCCGGGCTCCGGGGCCTAGGCCAAGGGGACCCAGCAGCGCGCCGCTGTTCGTCCAGGCCTTGGGTCTGGTGATTGTCACCCTGGTCGCGGCGCAATTGATCGCCATCGCGGTGGTCTTCACCCTGCCACCGCCGCCGCCCGAATTCTATCGGCTGAGCGAGATCACTCGGGCCTTGAAGACCGGCCAGACCGTGCAGTCGCGGGACGGCCGCGCCCTGGTCGTTCGCCCGCGCTCCAAGCCCATCCGTGGCTTGGTCGATAACCGTCGCCGCTCCGAATTCAAGACCGCGCTCGCCCGCGAGATCGGGACCGATCCGGCGAGGATCGAGATTGACGTCGACACCGGACCTCGGTTCTTCGTCCGCAATCAGAAACGCAACCAGCTCCAACGCCTGCCGCCACAAGACGGCGAGGCTCGCGGTCGGGAGGGCCCAAGGGGACCGGGTGGGCCCGGTGGCCCGGGTGGCCCGGGTGGCCCGGCTGGCAATTTCGGCGGTCCAGGCGGCCGTTCGGGAGATGGCCCAGACGGTCCCGCGCACCGGCCGCCGCGCCTGGACTTGGCCCGCGAAGAGCCTTTCATCTTCGGCGACTTCAAGCTGGCCATTCAGCAGGACGACGGCCGATGGACGATCGTCGAGCCCAAGCCGGCGTTCCGCTTCGACAGCTGGCAGCAGCGAATCCTGCTGATCCTGGCCCTTTCGGTGCTTTGCGTATCGCCGTTGGCCTGGCTGTTCGCCCGGCGCCTGTCGGGTCCGATCAGCGCCTTCGCCGGAGCCGCCGAGCGCCTGGGGCGGGATCCCCGCGCCGCGCCGCTGACGCTGTCGGGTTCGGCCGAGGTGATCGCCGCTTCCAACGCCTTCAACATGATGCAGGAGCGTTTGCGCCGCTATGTCGAGGATCGCACGGCGATGATCGGCGCGGTGGCCCATGACCTGCGGACGCCGCTGACCCGCCTTCGGTTTCGGATCGAGGCGACGCCCGACGACATCCGCGCAAAGCTCGCCTCGGACATCGACCAGATGGAGGCGATGATCGCCGCCACCATGGCCTTCGTCCGCGACACGACCCGCCCGGCCGAGCGCACCAAGCTGGAACTGGCCTCGCTGCTCGAGAGCGTCATAGACGAGGCCGCCGAGACCGGCGGCCAGGCGGTGGTCGAGCGTGGCGAGAAGATCATCATCGACGGCGACCCCGTGGCCCTGCGTCGGCTGCTGACCAACCTTGTCGACAATGGCCTCAAGTACGGAGGCTCGGTGCAAGGCCGTGTGCACGTCAAGGATCTTCTGGCGGTGATCGAGATCGACGACGACGGTCCCGGCATCGCGCCGACGGAGCTGGATAGGGTGTTCGAGCCGTTCTTCCGCAGCGAGCCTTCACGCAACCGCGAAACCGGCGGCATCGGGCTGGGTTTAGCCGTCGTTCGTTCGGTGGCCCGAGCCCATGGCGGCGACGTCACCTTGCATAACCGCCCCACCGGCGGTTTGCGCGCCCGGGTCGAACTACCGTTCTAAAGTCAGTTTTGTTACGGTGACGCAAAAGCTGCGCCATACGCCAGACATGCGGGCGCGGTTCATCGGAAGAATGGAAACCATGACCCGCCTTCGCGCTACCTGCATTCTGATGTTCGCCGCCCTATGCCTGGCGGCCTGCGCTTCGGGCCCGCCGCAGGACGGCCCGCGCGGTGACTGGGGAAAGGCGCCGCGCGCTCGACCGTCGGACGACAATGACGGCCCCCGGCTCGCGCGTCGGCAGGTGTTCGTCAGCCCGGCCGGCGAGCCCTTCCGGGCCGAGGCCGGCGCGCCCTACCCCGTGGCGGCCTGGTTCGCCGGCGCGGACACCGATCATGACGGCATGGTGACCCGCGCCGAGTTCGTGGCTGACGCCGCGCGCTTCTTCGGTCTGGTCGACACTGACCACAGCGGCGTCATCGACGGGTTCGAGGTCTCTCACTACGAAGCCGAGATCGCGCCCGAGATCGTCAGGGCGTTCCAGGGGGCCGGCCTTCGAGGTCCTGGCCGGCAAGACGCCGACGGACCGCCTCGCGGTGGCCGAGGTGGCGGGCAGGAGGGGCCCGGCGGCGGTGGTCTCGGCGGCCGTCGCGGAGGCCCCATCGGCGGGATGCTGCAGGGCGCAGCGCCATACGGTCTGCTCAACGAGCCGCAGCCGGTGATGGGCGCCGATAGCGACTTCGATCGCCGTATCAGCCGCGACGAGGCGATCCGCGCCGCCCGGTCTCGCTTTATCCTGCTCGACAGCGACGGTGATGGCCGGCTGCGACTGGCTGGACTGCCCCGCACTCCGGCTCAGGGTCGCGGCGAGGACCCGCCTAGGACGCCACCAACCCGGCGATGATGTTGATCCCCAGGGTCAGGACAGCGGTGTTGTAGAAATAGGCGCAGACCGCCTGGGCGGTGACGAGGTTTCGCAGTTTCCGGGTCAGGACGTTGTTGTCCGAGACCTGGAAGGTCGCGCCGATGCTGAAGGCTAGATAGACGAAGTCGAGATAGGTGCTGGCCGGCTCGCCTGGAAACAGGAACCCCGGCTTGTCCGTCCCGTCGCCGAAATGGCGATGGGCGTAGTGCAGCGTGAACACCGAGTGCAGGATCACCCATGACAGCACCAGGGTGATTCCGGCGCAGGCCGCGGTGACGCCTTGGGTGCTCGCGCTGGCCGTGCGGGCGTTCAGCATCGCGGCCACCACCGCCACCAAGCTGGACAGGATGGCGGCCAGTACGATCAACAGGATCAGCGTCGGCTTCTCGTCCTCGACGGCGGCGCGGCGGCGGACCTCGGCTTCGTCGGCGGTCAGAAACAGATGCCACGTCGTCACGACAAAAGTCAGTGCGCAGACATCCCACCCGATCAGCATGTGGCTGCTGACGGGTGCGTTCAGATGACGGGCCGCGAGCCAGCCCAAAACGCCGGCCCCGAAGGCCGCCATCAGTCGCCAATGGCGCGATATTGCTGCGCTTTCCGGCGTGGTCTTCCGTGACTTCGTCATGGGTTCACTTTGCCCGTCCAATAGTTAACGCGAAACTCTGCAATTTTGTGTCACCCGTCGGGTGAACCGATCGCGACTTCACCGGTTACTTCACTGGAACATGTGGAAGGACGCCAGTGACCGACCCCGACGCACCACCGCCGCTCGAGCCGTCGCAACCCGAGTACGACCCGGGCTCAATGCCCGACGAAGTGCCGATGAGCGATCCCCCCGTTCAGCCGGGCGACGACCGGCCCTATGACGCCCAACCTGCCCCGTTTCCCCCCGTGACCAGTCCCGATTAGGAGCAACCTATGGACCTCGACAGCGAACGGCCACGCGGCCGTAGAGGCTTCGCCGCCATGGACCCCGAGCGTCGACGCGAGATCGCGCGCAAAGGCGGGGCCAGTGTTCCCAGCGAAAAGCGGAGCTTCGCGAAGGATCGCGACCTGGCGGCCAATGCCGGCCGCAAGGGCGGCTCCTCGTCGCGCGGCGGCGGGCGTCTTTCCGGCCGCGACGCCTGAAACCAGGCGCGCCGCGGCCTCCGGGTCGCGGCCGCCCCCGCCTCCGTCTCGCATACCGCTCGCCTTAGCCGGCTAGAGCAAAGACCCCGAAACTCGGGCTGTCGCTGATCCAGCGCGCCGCGACCTTCCAGCCCGCGCGGTGGGCCAATTCCACGAAGGCATTGGCCGCATATTTGTAAGAGTTCTCGGTGTGGATCGTCTCCCCGGCCGTGAAAGCGACCTCCCGTCCAGCCAAATGCGCGACCTGGTCTACTTGGCTGACCAGATGCATCTCCATGCGGCTTTCGTCGGGGTTCCAGACCGCGCGGTGATCGAAGGCGGTTAGGTCGAAATCACCGCCTAGTTCGCTGTTGATCCGAGCCAGGACGTTCTTGTTGAACGCCGCGGTGACCCCCTGAGCGTCGTCGTAGGCCGGCACCAGGACGTCCGCGCTCTTGGCGATATCGACCCCGACAACGAACATCGCGCCTTCGCCCAGTAGGGTGTGCGCCCCACGCAGAAAAATCTCGGCGTCGGCCGGCGCGAAATTGCCGATCGTAGATCCCGGGAAAAACCCCGTCACCGGCCGTCCGCGCGCGGCGGCGGGAAGGCGGAAGGCGCGGGTGAAGTCATCGACCAGTGGCGCGACGATCAGGCCGGGATAGTCACGTCGGATCGCCTTGCTGGCCTCCTCAACCGCCGTCTCGCTGATGTCGATCGGTGCGTAGACAGCCACTTGCGGCATGGCGTCGAGTAGAATCCGAGTCTTGGTGCTAGCCCCGCTGCCAAATTCGACCAGGACCGCGCCTTCCATGACCCGGGCGGCGATCTCCGGCGCGATCCGGCGCAGCAGCGCCGTCTCTGTACGGGTCGGGTAATATTCCGGCAGGTCGCAGATCGCCTCGAACAGGCGCGAGCCTTCGGCGTCGTAGAAATATTTGGCCGGCAGGGTCTTGGGATGGTCGGTCAGCCCCGTCACGGCGTCTTCCAGGAAGGTCGAGGCCGGCGTCGCGGTCTCGCGATCCAGTGGGCTCATGTCGCCGGCCAAGCGGACCCCCGTGAACGCCCAGCGCTTGGCTGGGTGGAAAAAGTTGCGATACGATAGCCGGGTGTGGCCAGGCGCGGTTCCGGCGGCGCCGCCTCGCAGGGCCATCTGATTGATCATGAACTTGCCGTTGTATTCGCCCAGCGCGCCGCCGCCCGGCTTGAACCCGGGATAGGCGACATAGGGGCTGGCGGTCCATTGCCAAGCCTCGCCGAAGGTCTGGCGCAGCGCCTGCCCCTTGTGCGAGCCAACGGCGGCCTCCCACTCGGCTTCGGTCGGCAGGCGGCGTCCCGTCCAGAGGGCAAAGGCGGCGGCTTCGTAGTAGCTGACATGGCCGACCGGAGCCTCCAGGTCGACGGGCTGGCGGCCGGCCAGGGTCATGACCGACCAGGTCGCGCCCTCCTCCCGTCGCCAATAGAGCGGCGCGTCCCAGCCCTCGTCGGCCACCGCCGCCCAGCCGTCCGAGAGCCACAACTCGGCCCGGCGATAGCCGCCATCGGCCATGAAGGCCAGCCATTCGCCATTGGTCACCAGGCGGTCGGCCAGGCGGTAGGATTCAAGAAAGACCCGGTGGCGGGGCCGTTCGTTGTCGAAGGCAAAACCCGGGCCGGCGTCGCCGATCTCGACCAATCCTCCGTCGAAGGCGACGTAGCGCGCCTCGTCGGCGGCTGGGCGTTGCGGAAGGGGTTGCGGGCGATAGGCAGGCTGCAGCGGCGACTGAGCGAAAAGATGCAGCAGGTCCATTAGGATCAGCTCCTGATGCTGCTCCTCGTGGGCCAGGCCCAGATCCAGTCGGCTCATCACCTCCGCCGTGGGTGAAGTGGCCAGCAGGCGGACCATGGCCGCGTCGACATGGGCTCGATAGGCGCCAACCTCGCCCGCCGATGGCCGGGTGATCAGGCCGCGGAGAGGGCGCGGCTGGCGGGGCCCTACGGCCTCGTAGTAGGAATTGAACAGGTAGCCGAAGGCCGGATCGAAGACCTGATAGCCAGGCAGAAACGGCGTCAGCAGGAAGGTCTCGAAGAACCAGCCTGTGTGGGCGCGGTGCCATTTGACCGGGCTGGCGTCCGGCATCGACTGAGCGCCCTGGTCCTCGGGCGACAAGGGCTGAGCCAGGGCCTCGGTGCGTCGTCGCACGGCTAGGTAGCGATCGACCAGGGCGATGGCGGGGGCCTGGGAGGCCTCCCTGCCAGATGTGTCGTCGGGACTCATGCGCTCTCCTGGCGGCCCTTGGTCAGGGGCCGCGACCACCCGATGAGCTCAACGAATAAGCAACTTGAGTGTTCCCCCACTCTGGTTCAAGGCGGAGCAGAATAAAAAGTGAACGGGGTTTCCCGAATAGTCCTCCCCCACGGGGGGAGGACTTCACCCGGGCTGCCGCTGAAGAGATGGAAAGGGTCGCGGAGCGCCGGAAATCGTTCGGAGTTGTGAGTTTGGTACCGTTTTGACGAAGCCGATCGCTCCGCGCCATCGCTATCCGTCCGCGTCCGGTGGGCAGCCCTGTTGAGGCTTTAGCCGGATCCGAATCCCGTCGTTTCCCACCCGTCCCTGACGACGGGGGCGCGGGCCTAGAGCATTTCCCGACCTGACTGCGTCAGGCCGTGAGCTCTAATTTTTTGTTTTGACGCATTTTTCTTCACGCGAACCGCAACCACTTCGCTCGAAAAATGCTCTAGCTGGAAATGGCGTGGGACGCTGTGTGTCCCGAACCGATCGACAGCGCTACAGCAGGATCGTGTCGGGATCGTCCTCGAGCGTCGGTTCCGGTGTCTTGGGTGGCCGAGTCGGCGCCCTGCGCAGCAGGCGACCGATCCGGGAGAGCAATTGATCGTCGCGAAACGGCTTGGCCAAGAAGTCCCGCGCGCCCAGGGCGATCGCCTGCTTGACGTCGTCGGGTTGGTTGCGGGCGGTCAACACCATGGTCGGGGTGTGATCGAGCATCTCTTCTTGGCGCATCTTCTTCAAGAGGCCGAACCCGTCCAGCCTGGGCATGTTGATGTCCAGCACCATGGCCGCCGGGCGTAGTTCCCGAAGCCGACTGAAACCTTCCATGCCGTCGCGGGCAAAATAGGTGTCATAGCCAGCCAGGTCGAGCCGGGTGGTGATCAGGTCAAGGATGATCGGATCGTCCTCGACCACCAGAATCCGTGTGCGGCGCAAGATCAGACGCCCGCCTTGCCGTGGGTCCCGTCCGCACCGTGGTCGCCGGCTTCAAAAGGCGTGTCGTTCCAGTCCGTGCAGGCGCTCACCGCGCGGATGAGTTCCAGCGCCAGGATGGGCTTGGAAACCAATCCGTCGAAATCGGGGTAGTCCTGGCCTTGTCGATCAGCGTCGGCCGTAAAGGCCAGGATGGGCACGTTTTGGTTCGGTCCGAGCCCCGCGCGAATTTTCCGCAGGGCGTCGGGGCCCGACAGACCCGGCATGCGCAGATCCATCAGGATGCAATCGAACGGCTGCAACTCCGCAGCCTCGACCGCCGCCTGGCCGCTTGCCGCTTCACCAACCTCGGCGCCCACGCTCTCCAGCACGGTGCGGGCCAGCTCCCGGTTGACCAGATTGTCATCGACCACCAGCACCCGGACCCCGTCCAGGCTTCTGAACTGGACGTCGTCCTGCGTCGCCTCGGCCTGGGCCGCACCGATCGGCGCGGCGACGTGGAACGAGAACACCGAGCCCGCGCCCGGGACGCTGATGGCGGCGATACCGCCGCCCATGGCCTCGGTCAGGCCCTTGGAGATCGCCAGGCCAAGACCCGTTCCGCCGTGTTTGCGAGTCGATGAGGCGTCCACCTGCGAGAAGCGCTGAAAGAGCTTCTCCAATTGGTCGACGCTCATCCCCGCTCCGGTATCCTCGACCCGCACGCACAAGCGCTCGGCTGCCGCCTCGTAGGCGACGACTAGGCGAACCGAGCCGCGCTCGGTGAACTTCACCGCATTGCCGATCAGGTTCAGCAGCACCTGCCGCACGCGATCGGGGTCGATCATCACAAGGTCAGGCAACTCGCCCTCGGCCTCGCACTCCAACCACAACCCCTTCTCGTCGGCTTGGGGCGTGAACAGGGCCAGGGCGTCACAGGCCACCGACAGAGGCGAGACCGGCTGCGGTGATATATCGACCTGGCCCGCCTCCAGCTTGGAAAAATCGAGGATGTCATTGACGATCGCCAGCAGGGCCTGGCCGGCGCTTGAGACCCGCTGGACGAAACGGCGAGACAGCGCGTCCAGTTCGGGGCGCTGGGTCAGCAGGCCCGAGAAGCCGATCACCGCGGTTAGCGGCGTACGGATCTCGTGGCTCATATTGGCCAGGAACTCGCCCTTCACTGCGGCGGCGACCTCGGCCTCGGCGCGCGCGGCGGCCAGGGCCTCCTCTTGCACCACCTGCTGTGTCACGTCGCGGATCACGTCGAGGAAGCCGGTCGGCGCCTCGGTGACCGGGTGTCGCAGAACGGACGGATTGGACTCCAGCCACACGAATTGGCCAGTAGCCTTGTGCAGCACGCGCCAGCGCACCCGTTCGGTGGGGCCCCCCGTAATCAGGTTGCGATAGACCCGCCGAACCCGCTGCCGTTCGTCCGCATGGGCCAGGTCGGCGGCGCTGCGGCCCATCAACTCGGGGGGCGCATAGCCGGTCAGGACCTCGCACGAGGCGGCCACGAACGTGATCGCGCCGGTCAGGTCGGCGGTCAGGATCATGTCCGTGGTGTTCTCGGCCATCAGCCGGTAGCGCGCCTCACTGTCCTTCAGGGCCGCCTCGGCCTGACGCCGGGCCGTGAAGTCCTCGATCTGCGAGATGTAGTGGCGGGGCGAGCCGTCGGGATTGTCGACGCGCGAGACGACCAGCTGCACCCAGATGATCGATCCGTCCTTGCGGAAATAGCGCTTGTCCATCCGGTAGGTGGAGATCAGGCCGTCGCGCAGGTTCGCAAAGAGGTCGAGGTCGGCGTCCAGGTCGTCGGGATAGGTGATGGCCTGGAAGTCCAGAGCCAGCAGTTCCTCCTTGGAATAGCCGATCATGGCGCAAAGGGTCGGATTGACCTTGAGGAATCCGCCATCCAGACCCACCAAGGCCTTGCCGATCGCCGCGTGTTCAAAGGCGTTCTCGAACAGCTCCAGTTGAGCCCGGCGCTCGCTGATATCGTGCATCAGGGCGGTCATTTCCCAGCCCGCCGCGTCGCGCACCGCGCTGACGGCAAGCTCGATAGGGAAGTCCGCGCCGTCCTTGCGCCGGGCCATCAGCTCGACGCGCTGGTCGATGTTCTCGCCCAGCCGCGCCCCAAGGAAAGCGTCCAGATCGGCATCACCGCCTGGCAGCAGCATCGCGATTTCAGCCCCGATCGCCTCGTCGCCGCTCCAGCCGAAGGTCAACTCAGCGTGCCGGTTCCAACCGGTGATCACACCGGTTTCATCGGCGGTGACGATGGCTTGGTGCGCATTGGCGATGATGTTGCGCGCCCGGTCCTCGCTCGCCCGCAACGACAGTTCCAGGTTGCGCACCGCGGTGACGTCCCAATTGGTGCCGACCATCCGTAGCGCCGAGCCCGCGGCGTCGCGGACCACCGTGGCGAGAGCGCGGATCGACCGCACCTCGCCGTCTGGCCGAACAACCCGGAACTCGGTGTTGAAGGGCGCGTCGTTGTCGACGGCCGCCTGGGCGGCGATCAGCTGATCCTGGCGATCCTCAGGATGCAGGGCGGCGGCGAACCGTTCGAACGTCAGATCCTCGCCCGGCTCCACACCATAGAGCGCGTGCATCTTGTCGTCCCA
Organism: Caulobacter sp. DWR2-3-1b2; assembly: GCF_049896345.1. NCBI lineage: Bacteria > Pseudomonadati > Pseudomonadota > Alphaproteobacteria > Caulobacterales > Caulobacteraceae > Caulobacter > Caulobacter sp. DWR2-3-1b2. The sequence continues at coordinate 426,942 of NZ_JAFCUC010000003.1, forward strand.
GACCAGGGCGTCGGTCTGGAGGTTCCGTTCCCAGATGCCTATCTGCCCCGCCTGGGTGGCCAGGAGCACGCGTTCCGACATCGCGCGATAACGGGCCTCGCCCTCGGCGCGGACCGCGTCGGCCATGACGCGATCGGTGATGTCCATCATCGTGCCGAACACCGCGACCACGGCCCCGGCCGCGTCACGCTCGCAATAGCCATGGCCTTCCAGATAGCGCGTGCCGCCATCCGGCAGGAGAACACGCGTCACGGCCGACTTCCAGTCGACGCCCTGCTCGAACGCCAGCCGGGCTCGGGTTCGTTGCGCCGCCCGGTCGTCGGGATGAACGGCTTCGACGAAGTGCTCGACGCGGGGCACGGCGTCAGGGTCGAGCCCATAGAGGGTGGCGACATGCGGCGACCCGGTCACCTCGCCCGAGCCGACCTCGATGCGCCAATGACCGATGCCGCCAACCTCCTCGGCCAGGGCCGTGAGGCGCGCCATCCGGTCGGCCTGCTCCTGCAGCGTGCGGCGTTCCGTCACGTCTCGGAAGACGTTGACGATCTCCAAGGGCCGCCCCGCGGCGTCGCGGATGACCTGGGGGTTGCCTTCCAGCCAGATCCAGCGGCCATCTCCGGTCAGGAAGCGGTGCTGGCGATTGCCGGCCGTGTCGACCACGCCGGCCCCCAGGACCGCCGCATTGGCCCGAAAGCGCTGCAAGTCATCGGGGTGGACGAGGGTGTCGCCGGTCGTGCCGATCATCTCCTCGGGATCGCGGCCCATGGCCCTAACGGCGGGCGACACGTAGAGCAGCACCCCGTCGAGGTCGGTGCGCACGATGATGTCGGAAGTGTTCTCGGCCAGCAACCGGTAGCGGGCCTCGCTGGCGGTCAGGCTATCGAGGCTCATGACCTGCTCGGTAACGTCCTGGAGCAGGCCGATCAGTGCGACCACTTCGCCCCATTCGTCGAATTCGCAGCCGGCCCTGGACTGCACGATCCGTGTCTCGCCGTCCGGACGGATGACGCGCGCCTGGAAGCTGCCCTGCCCCTTCGACGCGATTGCGGCGGCCAGTTGACCCTCGACCAGGGGCCGGTCATCGGGATGGAAGGCCTGCAAGCCGGAGGCGAAGGGCGGCGCATGGGTCGCCGGATCGAACCCGAGGGTCTCATAGACCAACGGAGACCAGAACAGGTCGCCGGACACCACGTCATAACGCCAGTGAGCGACGGCGGACATGGTCTCGGCCAGGCGCAGCAGGCGGGATTGCTCCCAGCTCAGGCGCGTGACACGAACCCGTTCCAGCTCGTCGACCGCGATGCCGGCCAAGGCGCGCAGCCGGTCAAGTTCCCGCTCGGTGGGGCGCGGCCGAGGCTTCATGTCGACGATGCAGAGGGTGCCGAGATTAAAGCCCTGCGGCGAGGTCAGGACGGCGCCGATATAGAAGCGCACACCCATGTCGCCCACGACCGAAGGGTAGCTCGCGAAACGGGGATCAAGGCTCGCGTCCTCGACCACCATCACCGCGTTCGGCTCCAAGGTGATGGCGTGGGCGCAGAACGCCTCTTCGCGCGGCGAGGAGCAGATATCCAAGCCCACGCGGGATTTGTACCACTGCCGATCCGCATCGGTCAGGGAAACCAGGGCGATGGGGACGTCGAACAGGTCGGCCGCCAGGCGGGTCAGACGGTCGAAGGCGATGTCTGGCGATGTGTCCAGAACGCCATAGTCCTGGAGGTCCCGCAGGCGTCGCGCTTCGTGGTGATCCATCTGCCCCTCCGACAGCGCCGGCCCGCTCGCCCGACCTCGCGCCGCATGGTCAACGAAACGCGTTAAGATTACCTGTCACGTTCGTGCGCGTCGGCGGGGCGGGGCCACCCCCGAGGGTAGTGGACGCATGGGACGCGACCCTGGGGGCGTTTCGGCAGCTCCAGGCCGCGTTGCACGGCCGGGCGAGCCAGGCTTCGCGCCAGCCAGGCCGGTACGTTCTCAAGGATGGCCTAGTCGACCAGGTCGCCCGCGTCATAGAAGCCGATCAGGTTACGCACCCAGCCCAAAGTGGCGATGTCGGCGATGGTGTAGTCGTCGCCCATGATCCAGTCGCGGCCCGCCGGCCGGGTTTCCAACACGCCCAGCAAGCGCCTGGGCTCGGCGGCGTAGCGATCGCGAGGGCGCTTGTCTTCGTATTCGCGACCGGCAAAGCGGTGGAAAAAACCCAGCTGGCCAAACATCGAACCGATCGCCGCCGTCTGGAAGAATACCCATCCCAGGGTCTCGTAGCGCGCGGCCGAATCCGCCGGCAGGAACTTGCCGGTTTTTCGGCTAGAGCATTTTTCGAGCGAAGTGGTTCCGGTTCGCGTGAAGAAAAATGCGTCAAAACAGAAGATTAGAGCTCGCGGCCTGACGCAGTCAGGTCGGGAAATGCTCTAGAGGTATCCCGGAAGACAAGCAGTGCTCGGACGAGCTGACTCGCGGCAGCAAGCGGGTGCTGGTAGTCGAGGACGACCCCGCCGTGCTGGCCAGATGCCGGTGTCCTCGACCGAGAAGGCGAGCACCTGGCCCCCCTTGTTCAGGTGGTCATTGCCCAGCGCCCAGCCGTCGGCGGCGCGGGCGATGGGGAGGCGCACCGAACCTTCCTGGGTGAATTTGGGGGCGTTGGACAGCAGGTTCTTCACCTGCTGCAGGCGCTTGTCGTCGGTGTACATTGAGCGCGGCAGGGCCGGGGCGATACTGACGAAGAGGTCCAGCCTCTTGTCCTGGGCCAACCGGGCGAAGGTGCGGTCGGTCTGGTCGCGGAGGCTGGCGAACGACATCTCGCCGATATCCAGCGTGACCGTGTCAGCCGACGACGACCGCCACGAGCGCGACCGCCAACGAAAGGCGCGCTGTCGCCTAGACCGCGCTCGTCATGGGGCCGAGGGAGCGCCCGTCCACGAACTGGCGCACATAGGGATTGTCGGTAAGGTCCAGCTCTGCGGGCGAGCCGGTCCAGACAATCTTGCCGTCGTGCAGCATGGCGATCTGGTCGCCGATCGTCCGGGCCGAAGCCAGGTCGTGGGTGATCGACACCGCCGTGCAGCCCAGGCCCCGAACCTGATCGACGATGAGCTCGTTGATCGCCGCCGAGGTGATGGGGTCCAAGCCTGTCGTCGGCTCGTCGAAAAAGAGGATCTCGGGATTGGTCACCACGGCCCGCGCCAGGCCGACCCGCTTCTGCATGCCGCCAGACAGCGACGAGGGATAGGAGTCGGCGACGCCGGCGCCCAGCCGAACACGGCCCAGCGCCTCGATGGCCCGTTCCTTGGCGTCCTTGCGGGACACGCCGTCGGCGTTGATCAGGCGAAAGGCGACGTTCTCCCAGACGCTGAGGCTGTCGAACAGGGCCGCGCCCTGGAACAGCACGCCGATGCGCGAGAACAATTCGCGCCGCGCCTTGCCACCCAGGGCGTTGATGTTCTGGCCATCGACGAGCACCTGGCCGGCGTCGGCCTGCATCAGGCCCATGGCCACCTTGATGGTCACGGACTTGCCCTGGCCCGAGCCGCCGATGATCACCAGCGAACGGCCGGCGGCGACACTGAGATCCAGTCCGTCCAGCACCGGCGCGCCGCCGTCGAACCGTTTGCGGACACTCCGCCACTCAAGTTTGGCGATATCAGTCATGCGCGGGTGAACAGGGTTGTGAGGAAATAGTCGGAGGCGAAGATCAGGATGGCTGACGACACCACCGCATGGGTGGTCGCCCGGCCGACCCCGCGCGCCCCGCCCTTGGCGCTATAGCCGTGATAGCAGCCCATCAGCGCCACGATGAAGCCAAACACGGCCGCCTTGATCAGGCCCGACCCGACGTCCCACAGCTGCAGGAAATTGGCGGTGTTGCGGATGTAGACCGTCGAGTTGAAGTCCAGTATCCGCACCGCCACCAGCCAGCCGCCGGCCACGCCGATGATGTCGGCGACGAGGGTCAGCAGCGGCAGCACCAGGGTCGCGGCCAGCAGGCGCGGCGCGACCAGGTAACGAAACGGATCGGTCGAGAGCGTGCGCATGGCGTCAATCTGCTCGGTGGCCCGCATGGCCCCGATCTCGGCCGCGATGGCCGCCGAGACCCGGCCGGCCAGCATCAGGGCCGCCAGCACGGGTCCGAGCTCGCGCGTGATCCCCAAGGCGACGATCTGCGGCATCACCTGCTCGGCGTTGAACCGCCCGCCGCCGGTATAGATGTTCAGGCCCAGGGCGGCCCCGGTGAAGATCGCCGTCAGTCCCACCACCGGCAGCGAGAAGAAGCCGATGGCGACCAACTGGCGCAAGAACTGCTGGGGAAACCACGGCAGGGTGAATACCGAGATCAGGCCGCGCAGCGCGAACACCCCGACCGAGCCCACCATGCGCAGAGCGGCCAGTGTCGAGTGTCCGATGACGCGGAAGGGTTTGAAGACGGCGGGGAGCGCCGCGACACCGGCGGTCATCTCAGTAGCTTTCCGCCGGCACGGTCGCGGCGGCTGGAACGGCGGGCGTCGCGGTCGGCGCAGCCTCGGTAGCGGCGCCCTGCGGTCGCATCACCGAGCCGATCAGCCCGAACAGATCCACGGCGCCTTGGGTGTTCTCAATCTCGCCGCCCGGCTTGATGTTCCCCATCGCTCCGCCTGGCGCGATCGATACGTGAACGCCGCCCAGCAGGCTGTCGCTGGTCACCTTGGCGGTGGAATCGGCCGGCAGCTTGACGTCGTTGTCCAGGCTCAGCTTGGCGACGGCCAGGAAACTCTTCGGATCCAGTCTGATTTCCGAAACAGTGCCGACCTTGACCCCCGCCACGCTGACGGCGGAGCCCGGCGCCAACGAACCGACCTGGCCAAACCTGGCCGTCACCTCATAGCCGCCCGGCTTGGTTCCCACGTCGCCCACGCTCAGCGAGTAGACCAGAAACCCCGCCGCGAGGACGAGGACGAGGAGACCCATCAGGGTCTCGGCCCATTGTTCGCGCAAGCCCATATCCTTTCGAAGCCAGCGGGGCGGCCGCCCGAACGGCCCGCCCCGGTCTTGGTCTATTTGCGCGCGGCGGGACGCCGGGCGTCGCGCTGCAGCTGTGAAATCAGCACGTCGACATTGCCGCCGGCGTTATCGATCGTCGAAACGAAGTCCTGCTGCTGGGTGATGGCCAGCCACACCCCCTTGAACTGCACATCGACCACTTTCCACGACGCTCCGCCGCCCATCACCCGCCAGGCCACCGGCACGGGCTGACCCACCTGGCCGCCGGAAATCACGGTGTTGACGATCACGTCGCCCGGCTTGCGAACGGTCGAGCCCGTCACTTTCAGTGTCTCGCCGTGATAGTCGTCGATCCGGTTCTGATAGACGCCCTCGGCATAGACGCGGAACGCGGCGGAGAAGCGCTGGCGCTGGTCCGGCGTGATCGTCCGGGCATACTTGCCCAACACGAAATTGGTGATCTTCGGCACGTCGGCCAGATCGTCGATCGCCGCGTGGAAGGTCGCCTTCTTCTGCGCGACGTTCTGGCCCTTGTCGGCTAGCACGCCAATGACGCGCTGGGCCTTGACCTGCACAAACTGCTCAGCTTGCGGGCTGCGGCTCGCTTGCGCCAGGCCGGGCGTGGCCTGCCACAGCACGCCGAGGCCGGCGAGGGCGGCAACGGCCATGCGGCGCGTGGGGTGGGATTTCATGGAGGTCGCTTCCAGATCGGTCATGGTTTTCCTGTCGGGCTCAGCGTGGCGGGCGCATTGGCGGGCGGCGCGTCATCGAAGTCCGGCAAAACCTGAACCTCGCCCGTGGCCTCGCGCACCAGGGCCTCGCGATGCTGTCCATAGGCGGATCGCGCGGCTACGTAGGGGTCGAGCGAGTCGTCCAGCGCCCGGAAGGCGTTGTCGGCGCTGCTGCGCGTATCGACGGTTTGGGCGACCAGGCGGGTCGCGCCGAAAGTGGTCTTCCAGCCGCCGCCGACCATGGCCACCGGATCGGTCGCGAAGTCGAATACCCGGCCCACGCCCTCGCGGAAATGCAGCGGCCCCATGATCGGCACATAGAGATAGGGGCCGGCCTTGACCCCATAGCGGCCGAAGGTCTGGCCAAAATCAGCGTCGTGCGGCGGCAGGCCCAGCTTGGCGGCCACATCGAACAGGCCCAGCAGGCCGATCGTCGAATTGATCAGGAAACGCGAGCTGGTGACGCCCATGCGCTTGGGGTGACCTTGCAGGATGTCGTTCAAGGCGGTGCTGGGCTCGCCCAGATTATAGACCACCGCGCTGACGCGATGTTGCACCGGGGTCGGCGTCACCTTCATGTACCCGTGGGCGATCGGGCCGATCAAGGCTCGGTCCACCCCCATGCTGAAGCCATAGCTGGCGCGGTTGACGCGCTCGAGCGGATCATAACCAAGCTGCTCGTTGGCGGGGACTTGCGCCACGCTTTCGACGACCGTCGAGGCGGCGCCTTCGGGCAAGGCTTGCGCTCCAACCGGGGACGCTGAAAACGCCAAGCCGCTCGCCACGAGCAAGCCCGCGACCCGCGAGAGCGAAAACAGGTTCGAGTTTCTCGCCAAAGCGCCGATCATTCCAGTCTCCTGCCGGAGACCGGCACGGGGCATGTAGGCGCCGCGACAAGCTAAGCAAGTGCGGCGCGGCCTCCTTCACGTCATTCCGCTCACTGGAATACGCGCCCGCCCCCGTCTGGATGCATCTCCGCCGCTTGCCATCCTTCACTGCCCCGGAGCGACTCGCCAGACCGTGTTGGAGAGATCGTCGGCGATCAGCAGGATCCGCTTCTTCGGATCGAAGGCGACACCCACAGGGCGGCCGCGCGCATGGCCGTTCTGATCGAGAAAGCCCGTGACGAAGTCGACCGGCTTGCCCGCCGGCTTGCCACCCGAGAACGGGACCCAGACGACCTTGTAGCCAGAGAGGTCCTGCCGGTTCCAACTGCCATGCTCACCCACGAACGCGCCGTGGGCGAAGGCCCCGCCAAAGCCGCCGTCCCGCGCGAAGCTTAGCCCCAGCGCCGCGACGTGCGAGCCCAGCGCGTAGTCGAGGACGAGTATCTGCTGGCCGACATCCTGGCCGACGCGCTGACCGACCTCGGCGCCGAGGTGGTCGGCCCCATCGGTCAACCGGCGCAGGCCATCGCGTTGATCGAGACCACGCCGGTGGATGGCGCGGTGCTGGATATCAACCTGCGCGGGGAGATGGTCTATCCACTGGCATGCTCACAAACTTCGGCGCTCCGTATGTTTTCGCCACCGGATACGAGCAGGATTCCATTCCGACGAGGTACGAGGACGTCACGATCTTGATCAAGCCCGTGGATGTTTGACAGTTGAAGTCGCTGCTCTTGGCGGAGCGCGGATGATCCTGACGCCCGCCCCTTGGCCGCTGAGGCTCGCCGCGCCGAGGCTCAGACTTCCGAGGCTCAGACTTCCGAGGTCTCATGCTTGCGGCAGGCTCTGGCGACAGCGTCGATCAGCAGCCGGGGATCCACCGGCTTTTCAAGCAGCTCCACCTCGTTGAAATCGTCGGGCAGGACCTCTCGCCCATAGCCGGTGGCGAACACGAAGGGCACGTCGCGCTGCTTCAGCGCGCGGGCCATGATAAACGAAGGCCCCTCACCCAGATTGATGTCCAGGACGCCGCAATCAACCCGGCCTTGCGCCACGCGTGAGAGACTTTCGGCCACGCGCGCATAGGGGCCGGCGACATTGGCGCCCGCCGCCGCCAAGACCCGGCGGGTGTCATCGGCGAGATAGTAGTCGTCCTCGACCAGCAGCACGTCCATGCCAGCAAGGCTCTTTGAAGTCGTCATGCGTCGTCCCCCGCCGTCGTCGTCACGCCCCCCACACTTGAGGACCCCATCGCGGCGACGGGCGCGAGCGGGAAGGCGATCCGACAAACCACGCCGCCAGGGCGAAACTCTATGTCGGCTTCGCCCGCGAGTTCGTAGGGTAGTCGACGTTTCAGCAGATTAGTTCCGAAACCCTGCCGACGCGGAGCCTGGCTGGCGATCGCGACGCCCGACTCCATCCACACCAGTTCGAGTTGTTGCCCTCGCGCTCCAGCCTGATCCAGCTTCCAGGTGATGTCGAGTTTTCCCGAGGCTTGGGACAGGGCGCCGAATTTCGTGGCGTTGGTCGCCAGCTCGTGGATCGCCAGCGTCATCAGGTCAGCCGCCTTGGGCGGCAAGACGATCTCGGGTCCGCCAAGGTTCAGCCGGTCCTGATCGGCGCTCTGGGTCAACAGCTCGTCGCGGATCATGCCTTCGAGATCGACACCCGCATGGGGATTGCGCAACAGCACGCCATGGACGCGCGCCACGGCGGCGATGCGGCCGTCCAGGTGGGCGGCCAGATCCTCCACCGTGTCGCTGCTCTCCGCGCTTCGCGCGACCAGCGACCTGACCACGGCCAAGAGATTGCGCACGCGATGCTGCAGTTCGCTGATGGACGCGCCCGCGTCGAGCCTGGCTGGACTGGTCACTGGAAAGGCCAGCACCAGCATCGCGCCCACCTGCCCGCTCTCGTCGCGGATCGGGGCGCAGGACAGATTGAACGCTGGCGTCCCCGGCGATGCGCCGATCGTCCAGCCTTGGCTGGCCAGCAGGATGCTGCGCCCGGCGAACACCTCGCCCGCCGCCTTGGCCAGGCTGCTGTCCGGATCATCCCGCTTGAGGGATCGGCCCAAGGCGCGGGTGGCCGCCGAACCATCGCGATAGAGGGCGTCGAAAGCGAGGTTGTGCATCTGCACCAGCTGTGGACCGATGAACAGGGCGCCCGGCGCGCCGGCGCCCAACATGAGGTCGATGGCCGCGCAGAGGCTACCCGGCCAGTCCGCGCGCGGGCCCAGCGGCGTCTGCTCCCAGGGCAACGCTGACAAGCGATCCGCGCCTGGGCCGTTCATCGCTCCCGCAAGCGTCGCCATCGTCCCTCGCTGTGTTCAGAACATCATAGCATTCCGGTCCAAGGAAAAAAGCAACGCCACCGCCCATTCCGACTCGACCTAGCTCTCGCATCGGCACAGGGTATGTTCGGGACGGGGCTCGCCAAGTGTTGGAGCGAGTATGCGCAAAGCAGGGTTCGGAAAAATACTGCATCCGGCGTTGCTGTGAAGCTCGCTAGAGGACTGAACCGTGGTGAGCGCTAACTCTCATTCCACGTTGACGTCAACCGAGCGCAGCTTCACGCGCCGACTACAGGCGTTCGGCGTGCAGGACAGCGAAATCGCGCTTCTGGACACGCTGCTGCATGCGCCCGTCGGCTATCAGACGGGCGAGGTCTTGCATCCATCACGGCCGGGCGCCCCGCCATTTTTCTTGCTGTCTGGATGGGCGTGCCTGTCGCGGGAACTCCACGACGGGCGCCGTCAGGTGGTGGCGTTCCTGCTTCCTGGTGATGCCGTGGGGTTTGATTTGCTGACCCAATCCCGCGAAAGCACGAAAATCACCGCCGTGACGGCCGTGAGCGTTCAGCGGGTCCGGCCATCATTGATCGGCCAGATCACGGGATCACCCGGTCTGAGCCGCGCTCTGGCCATCGCGTCGGATCAGCAGCAGACACGGCTGATCAATCAGGTAGTGCGCCTGGGCAGGCAAACCGCCTACGAGCGCTGCGCGCACCTCCTTCTGGAGCTTCATGCGCGCCTGGCGGAGGTTGGCGAGACCTATGGCGACAGCTTTCGCCTGCCCGTGAAGCAGGAAATTCTGGCGGACGCTCTGGGCCTCAGCCTCGTTCACGTCAATCGGACCCTTCAACAATTGCGGCGCGACGGCCTGGTGGAGGTGCACGGTGGCTTGGCGATCCTGCAAGACCGCGCGGCCCTTGCGGAGATCAGTGAGTTCCGCGCGCTCTAGCCTGCGCGGCGTCGCAACGGGTGGCCCCGGCGAAGGAACGCGGGGGCCGTGCTCCGCCAAAGTTGGGGACGAGGCTCGCAGGCCATCACTTTGGCGGCGACGCAAGACTAGCGCGCCTCAATGTTCCCTCCCTCCCCTTGAAATTGCGCAAAACTACACAATTTGCTCAATCAGGCTTTCGTGAAGGGATTGGGTCATGTCCACGGTTATCTATGTCGCGCTCGTTTCCGGCGGTCAGGCGGACGGCTACAAGGCGCACTTCCACGACCTTCCCGACTGCGCCGTCAGCGGTGGCGGCTTGGCCGAACTGCTGATCAACGCCCGGCAGGCGCTCATCGAACGCCTCGAAGCGTTCGAGACGGACGGCGACGCCTGGCCGTCCGCGACGCCGATCGAACAGATCACGCCTCAGGTCGGCGCGATGCCCATCCCTGTCGATGTCACGGTCGATGATCCCCCTATCCGCGTGAACATCTCGCTGGGTGAACGGCTGGTGCAGCGCCTGGACGCGGCGGCTTCGGCCGGCGGCATGACGCGTTCGGGCTATATCGCCAAGGCCGTGCGCGTCAGCCTCGGCGAGGGGTCGCAGGCGCAGGGGGACTTCGACGCGGTTAGTCGGCGCCTGCAAGACGAGCTGAGCGTCCTGGGCCGCCGGATCAATGACAGCATCGGTCCGGATTCGGCGTTTACCCGTCGCATGAACGAGCTCGACGAGCGGCTCTATGAGGGCGTTCGCAAGGCGGCCGATAACGTCTCGGCGGCCATGGCCCGCAAGCTCGATGACGCCAAGGCCGCTGGCGGCGGAGAAACTCCCGCGCCGGCAGCCAGCTGAATTCGGCGTCACAGGCCACGGGGTGGCGCTGAAAGGAAAGGCGCGAGGTTAGCGCGCTCGCCCCTCATGTTGGCCGGCCGCAAGGACGGGCGCGAGGAGATCGGCGACGCGCGCCTGCCCTTCGGCGTCCGCGATCAGATCTTGCCGAACCTCCAGCTCGAGATAGTCCAGTCCGCGCGCGTCGGCGTGGTGGGGGATCGTGAAATCCGTGTCGTCCATGGCGTAGGGCTGATTGTCACCCACATCGTCTCCGGATGCGGCGGTAAGGGCCTGGAGCACCGCGGCCGAAAACGCGGAGTCACGCCGGTGCAGGACACCAAAGCGCCAGGGCCGCGCACTGCCCGCGAGGGTGGGAGTGAAACTGTGGAGGGAGACGATGAGGGTCGGCCGCTCCGCCCGGCGATCGAGCTCGGCGGCGATCGCCGCATGATAGGGCGCGAAGATCTCGGCCTCCCGCGCACGGCGCGCCGCGGCGTCAAGCGCGAAATTGCCCATCACCGCCGCGCCGTCGCTGACCGCCGGGATCGACCCCGCCGCGCCGCGCCAGCGGTTGCAGTCGATCACCAGCCGGGAATAGGTCTGGCGAAGGAACACGGCGTCTAGTCGGCCAGCCAGGCGCGCGCCGAGGCCCGCGACGCCGATGTCCCAGGCGATGTGGCGCTCCAGTTCGGCGGGGTCCAGACCCAGATCGCCTAGCCGGCCTGGAATGAGTCGCCCGGCATGATCGCCCAGCAGCAAAATATCCGAAGAACCGCCCGGATTATCGACAGCGACCGGATCAATGTCGCCCGCGACCAGCAGCCTCATCGACGCATCGCCCGAGTCTCCCTCACCTTGCTGCAATGTCGATCCTCTCGATCCGTCATCTGACTCGTTATCGCTATCGCAAGCCGGTGGCGTTTGGCGAACACCGCATGATGTTTCGACCGCTGGAGAGCTATGACCAGCGCGTGATCAGCACGGAGCTGGTGATCGGTCCCGAGCCCAGCCAAGTCCGCTACGTCCATGACGTGTTCGGCAACTGCGTCACCATCGCCCGCTTCGCCGAGCGGGCCAGCGAACTGTCGTTCGAAAGCCGCGTGACTCTCGATCACCGACCCCTGCCCGCCTTCGCCGGGGTCGACGGCGAGATCGAGGCCTATGGCGGCACGATGCCCTTCGCCTATAGCCCCGAAGACATGCCCGACCTGCTGCGATCGATGGAGCGCCAGCACCCCGATTCCGAAGGCGCATTGGAGCGTTGGGCGCGCAGTTTCCTGCGCCACGACGGCCGCACCGCTCTGCAGACCCTTCTGGCCGATATGACCCAGGCGATCTACAGCGAGTTTCGCTATGCCCCGCGGCTCCAGGGCCACGCGCAATGCCCCGCCGAGACCTTGGCGCTGCGCACTGGAACCTGCCGCGATTTCGCGGTGCTGATGATGGAAGCGGTCCGTTCCCTCGGCCTGGCCGCCCAGTTCGTCAGCGGCTACCTCTACTGCCCACCGCGACCGGCCGGCCTGCCCGCCAAGCTGGGCGGCGGGCACACCCACGCCTGGGTGCGGGTCTACCTGCCGGCCTGTGGCTGGGTGGAGTTCGACCCGACCAACGGCATCGTCGGCAACGCCGATCTGATCCGCGTGGCGATCGCTCGCGATCCCCGCCAAGCCCTGCCCCTCTCTGGGGGATGGTCTGGTGAAGCTGGTGATTGCCTGGGCATGGAAGTCGAGGTCGAGGTGCTGAGCGAGCATGATCGCGCCATGGCCTCGACTTCACCATTCGCTCAGCAACCCCAGTCAAGCACGGACGTTGCCCTGGCCAGCTAGACCCTCAGGACAACGCGATGCGCATCAAGGCGGGCTTTCAGATCACCTATGACTGCCCGGCGCCCACGCCGATGTTGTTGATGCTCAACGTCCATCCCGACCGTCAAGGCCACCTGGAAGCGCCCGACACCATCCGTATCGACCGGGACGTCCGACTCTCCAGCTATGTCGACGCATTTGGAAATCTCTGCAGTCGGGTCGTGCTGCCGCAAGGCCGTTCGGTGATCGCCGCTGATTTCATCGCCCGCGACAGCGGGGCGCCCGACCCGGTCCTGCTCAACGCCCCGGCCTCCCGAATCGAGGACCTGCCCGACGACGTGATCGTGTTCCTGCTGGGCAGTCGATATTGTGAGACCGACACCCTCAGCGACCTGGCTTGGTCGTTGTTTGGAAACATTCCCCCCGGCTGGGCGCTGGTCCAGGCGATCGTCGATTACACCCATGACCGCATCGCGTTTGGCTATGCCCATGCCAGGGCGACGAAATCCGCCTGGCAGGCCAATGAGGAGCAGCGCGGTGTCTGTCGCGACTATGCCCACCTCGCCATCACGCTCTGTCGCTGCATGAACATTCCCGCCCGCTACTGCACCGGCTACCTTGGCGACATCGGAATTGCGCCCGTCGATGCGCCCATGGATTTCAGCGCCTGGTTCGAGGCCTATCTCGATGGCGGCTGGCGCACCTTTGATGCGCGCCACAACACCCCTCGCATCGGCCGCATCCTGATGGCCCGCGGCCGCGACGCAACCGACGCGGCGATCACGACCGCATTTGGACCGGCGCTGCTCCAAGGCTTCGTGGTCGAGACCGACGAGCTTTGAGGACGTAGCCAAGACGTGAACAGGCTCGGTCCATCAGCAAACGCGATCGTCACTGGGGGGTTGGCGGAGACGGAGTCCGCCCTATCCAATTTTTTCTTCCGCTATTTCAATGTGTTATAAAGACGCAGTTTTCGCTATACACGGTTCTATATACGGTTTTGTCGCCAGCTTGTTGGGGCGTGAATGCGTTCCGGGATGTGCGGTCGCTTCTTCTACGCGGGATTCTGCGGCGGCGGCGGGAATCCTTCAAAAGCTCACCCCCGGCCCCCCGAACGGCTTGGGCAACTCGTCCTTGGTCAGATATCACCGCGAGCCGTAGTAGCCTTCAGGCGTGCAGCGTCATTCTGGGTTGGATCCGTCAGCCATCGCGTATGCCAGGTCATGAACCAAAACCAATCGGCTTCGGGCCAATCAGGGCTGGATCCGGAATATGGCCGTTCTCGTGCAAGCAGATCGGCACGCTGCCGCCGACGATGTCTTTGACCTTGCCGAACATCGGGGCGAGGTTGCCGTGATCCTCGGCATAGATGTCGGCTCCGGCGACATCGACGCGTTCACGCCCCGGATACCAGGCCGGATCGACATTCTGGCCCGACCAACCCAACACCCAGATCAGGTTGCCCAGCCCACGACGATAGGTGAACTCGTCGTACATCAGCGCCCAGAGCGCCTTGAACGCGTCGGGGCCGTGCTTGCCCCACCAGAACCAGTCGCCCGAAAATTCGTGGAGCGGTCGCAAGAGCACCGGCACGCGCCGATCGCGTAGGACGGCCAGCAGGTAGCCGATCTGCTTCAGATCACGATGCAAGGCGATGTTCTGCGGCGTGCCGGGCTTGAGCGCGGCGACGAGGTCGAAGTCCTTCTTGGAATTCTCGTAGCCCGCGCCGATATCGGGAGCGCCCCAGTGTCAGCACAGGGTGACGATGCCGCCCGAGCCACGCCAGGCCGTGACGCGGTCATTGACCGCCGTGTTGTCGCGGGGATCGATGTAGTCCAGACCGAGGATCGCGGGCTGGCGACCGGTCACCTTGGCGATGTCGTCGAGCTCGAGCGGGGTGGCGTGGCCCACGCCTTCCTGCTGGCCGGTCAGGGTCTTGCGGCCGTAGAGGCTCCAGAGAGAGCTGTAGAGGGCGCGAGCCTCGTTCGAGGCCTGGGGATTGCTCAGACGGCGCGGCGGCGGATCGGCCCAAGATGTCGTACGCCCGGCGGCCAGTGCGAGGGCCGAGGTCAGCGTCGTCCGCCGCGGAACCTCCATCAACCGACCTGCCCTATCTATGCCTACCTCACCGAGCGGAGCAGAGCTCGCCCATCCCTCCCGGTCAACCCGACGGCCGCTGGCCGGGGGTGAAGCTAGGCTCAAGCAGCGAACAGTTCCTGTTCCGTTCTCCCCTTGCTAGACTGGAGTCGCCATGACCGCGCCCCCTCGCAAGATCATCCATATCAACATGGACGCCTTCTACGCGTCGGTGGAACAGCGCGACGATCCCAGCCTGAAGGGCCGCCCGCTTGCCGTTGGCCATGGAGCGCGACGCGGAGTGGTGGCCGCCGCTAGCTACGAGGCGCGCCAATTTGGGGTGCGTTCGGCCATGCCCTCGACCACGGCGCTGCGCCAGTGTCCGCAGCTGGTGTTCGTGCCGCCCAGGTTCGAGGTCTGCAAGGCCGTCTCACGCCAGATCCACGAGATCTTCGCCGATTATGCCGACCTGATCGAACCGCTATCGCTGGACGAAGCCTATCTGGATGTCACCGCCAATCGCGCGGGCCTGGCCACCGCCACCGACACGGCCAAGGAAATCCGCGCCCGCATCCTGGAGGCCACGGGCCTGACGGCCTCGGCGGGGATTTCTTACAACAAATTCCTGGCCAAGCTGGCCTCCGACCAGCGAAAACCCAACGGCCAGTTCGTGGTCGCGCCGGGCAAGGGCGAAGCCTTTGTCCAGACCCTGCCGATCGGCCGCTTTTATGGCGTCGGCGCGGTGACCGAAGCTAAGATGAAGCGCCTGGGTATCCACACCGGCGAGGACCTGAACCGCCAGTCGCTGACCTTCCTGCAGCAGCATTTCGGTAAGTCTGGGCCTTGGTACCACGCCATAGCGCGCGGCGAGGACCATCGCCCGGTCAATGGCGAGCGAGTGCGCAAGTCATCGGGCTCGGAGACCACCTTCGAGACCGACCTGACCGACCCGGCCGCCATCGAGGCGGAGGTCCTGGCCTTGGCCGACAAGGTCTGGGGCTGGTGCGAGACCGCCCAGGCGTTTGGCCGCACGGTGACGGTGAAGATCAAGTTCGCCGATTTCCAGCAAGCGACCCGCAGCCGCTCGGCGCCCGGCCCGGTGGCGGACCGCGAGCACCTGCGCCGCCTGGGCCGCGACCTGATCGGCTCGGTCCTGCCCTCGCCCAAGGGCGTCCGCCTGGTCGGGGTGACGGTGTCCAATTTCCAAGCCGCGCCGGCCGAGCGCCTGCCCCAACCGGCGCTGATCGGCTAGCGCGCCGTTCCGCCCTGCTCTAGGTTCTCTCCATGCCCCCTCGCCTTCGCCCCACCGCCCGCCTGCTGACCCCCGCCGGTTGGGCCAGCCTGCTCGCCGTGACGCTGATCGTCGGCGCGGCCGCCTGGGCGCTCATGTACCTCCTGCCCGGCGCCTAGCGCGACCAGAAAACATGGACCTCGTCGTGGGCGGTCTCCACGGTGAAGACCTCCCCGTTCAGCCGCGCGTCCCGCCCCATGGCCTCCCAATCGATATAGAGGCGCAAGGCCTCCGGGATGGTCAGGGTTTCCTCGGTCATTTCCTGATAGCAGTCGGCCAGGCTTTCGAAGACGCCACGATAGTCCTCGTCCAGTGCGCTCGCCGCAGCATCCACGTCCCCACAGAAGTGCTCCAGCACCAAGGCCCCCAGGGTCCCACGCTCGCGCAGGAAACTGGCGATCGCCACCACCTTGTCGACCCCGGCATATTCGGCGATCTCAACCCCGCCAAAGCCCTCATGATCGTGAATGGCGTACTCCTCGGCGCCCGCCACGGGCTAGGCCTTCAGCATCGCGTTGGTGGCGTCTCGCACGGCGTCGGCGTCATCCTCGACATCGATCCAGACGCCGTGCAGCCAGCCGTTGTTATAGGCCGCCAGACAGGCGACATGGATGCGGGGTTTCAGCTTTTCAGTGGCTTGTCCCATGATCTTCATCCTTAAAGCAGGGGTTCAACATGAACCCTTGCCCGTCGGCGAGACCGGGGGTGCAAGCGGAGGGGCGGCTTCGCGGGGACCCGGCTGGCAGGCCGGCAAAGCCGGCCGAAGCTGGGCGGAAGACGATCCAAAGCGCGCCGAGGGCGGAGCCCCAAGCCCTTCGTCGCCCCTGACGGCGGCTGCTCGTCACCCTTATGGCTTATGTTGTTGGTCCTCGTCAGGCGACACGTCGGACGTTGGAACCGGGTGATGGATCGTGCGCTTTCCTCGGCCGACATGGATTTCGGTCTACTCGGATCCTCGATTCACGCCCTGAAATGATGGGGTTGCACCCGGTGCTGGCAATGCTGGCCGCCGGAGCAAAAGCACATGCAGATCCTTGAGAAGGGTGGTGAACTGCCTCTAGAGCATCATCAGCGGCATCGTAACGGACCAAACCGGCCGCCTGCAGCAGCGACAACGGCCAACAGCGCATCGCCCGCGACCCCACGGGACCAGCGCGCCGCTCAAATCCCCATAGGCTGCTACCGCCATCCCGCGGGTCAGACTTCGAGCTTTCTCAGACACCCGCCCTCGGGGTCAGCCCCGTCGCCGCGCCTGGCGGGCGTCCAAGAAACCTAAACAGATGCGGAAACTCAGTCGGCTCCAGATTCCGGACGTTGAGCCGAAAGCCGCAATCGCGAGCTCCGGCCCGAAAACAACATGCGCCGGGCTCCGCGGTTTGTCGTTAGACCGCGACTACAAGGTCCTAGAGGTCTCGATCTGCAACCCGTTGGAGCAACCCAAATAGCTCATCAAGCCGTATGGGCTTATCGAGGTGCCCATCCATGCCGGCTTTGCGGTACTCGACCAAAAACTCGCTCGCCGCGTCGGCCGACAGAGCTATGATCGGAGTTCGCGATCGGCCGTGGGCCTCTTCCCAGAGACGCATCGCCCGGGTCGCTTCGATGCCGTTCATCTCAGGCATCCGAACATCCATCAGCACGAGATCGAACTTGCCGTCCTGAAAGGCGCCTAGGGCTGCGGCCCCGTTGGCCGCTATTTTCAAGTCAAACCTGGTACCTTCCAGCATGGCGGTGATGAGTTGCTGGTTGGCGGCGTTGTCCTCGGCGAGAAGAATCCGCAGAGGCTCGTCTACCGCCACGTTTTCAACCGTTTTGAGGTGGGTCAACCGAACCATGGGCTCGCCGCCGCACGTAGGCGACAACTGGCTTTGCAACTGTCCGTCCTCCAACGTCCATTCAAGCTTAAGCAGCCGTCCCAGAGCGTCCAGCAGCTCTGAGTTGTCGATGGGCTTGCTTATGAAGGCGTTAGCTCCGCCGGCGAGCGCACTGCTCTCGGCATGTTCGGGGCTGTCGGCTGAGTTCGCCAAGACAGCGATGCCCTTCAAAGAATCCATCATGCGCAGCATGGCCGTTGTCTGAAGCCCGTCCAGGACGGGCATCCTCAGGTCCATCAAGATCAAGTCAGGCGATACGGCTTGCGCCCGCTGCAGCGCCTCGACGCCATTGGCTGCGATGGAAACTTCAAACCCGAGCTGGATCAGTAGATCCCGGACAACGTTACGGCTGTCGTTGTTGTCATCCACCACAAGTACGTGGCGGCGGGGGCCGGAATATCCCCGGACCTGCTCGATCGCCAACCTGCCAGCCGCTGCGGGTCGTTCTGCCAGAGGGAATGTCACGTCGAACCAGAAACTTGTGCCCTGCCCGACGCGGCTGCGCACTTCGATGCTGGAACCCATCAAATCAGCGAACTGCCGGCTTATCGTCAGCCCAAGCCCCGTACCGCCCTCCTGAGTGCCCACGGCGCCCACCTGCTCGAAGGGGCGGAAGATTAGCTCCAGCTCGTGCTCTGCAATCCCGGGGCCGCTGTCCTGGACTTCAAATCGGATGGTCGCGCTCTGTTCAGTGCGCCGCAAGTGGCTCACCACCAGCGACACCCTCCCCTCCTCGGTGAATTTGACCGCATTAGACAGCAGGTTCAGAAGGATCTGACGCAGGCGCTTTTCGTCGGCCTGAACGGCGCTGACCACGTCGTCGTCGATCAGACAGTTGAATTTAAGTCCCTTCTCTTCGGCCCGCACGCCTATCATCTCGCAAACGCCAGCAGCCATCGCCTGCAAGTCGGTCGGCGCGGGATGCAATTGCATCTTGCCCGCTTCGATTTTTGAGAGGTCGAGCAGGTCAGTGATTAGGGAGAGTAGATGCTTTCCGCTGCGGTGGATCGTTCGAACCGGCTCCACATGGCCGGCCGACAGGTCAGCGCGCAGGAGCAACTGGGCATAGCCCAATATTGCATTCAGGGGCGTCCTCAGCTCGTGGCTCATACTAGCCAGGAAGTCTGACTTGGCCCGGCTGGCTCGTTCGGCCGCAGCCTTGGCTTGCTTCAGCACGGCTGTGTCCTGCCTGGCCTTTCGGAAACGAACGAGCATGTAAAGCAGCAGCGCTACGCCCCACACGACGAGGATGCCCAGATAGAGTTGCGCAGGCGTCGCGGCCGAACGCCGGAGCTTGATGGAATTGAGACGAAACGCGTACCGCCCAGGCGCAGCTGAGGCCCCGGTCGAGATCTCGATTCCAACGATGTTGTCCAGCTGACGTCTCGCCAACTCGGGCTGAAGATTTTTGCCCTGTAGCCACCATTCAGCGACGCTGAAGTCCTCTGCGTGAAAGACTAGCCTCTGCCCCCCTGGCTTTAGACTGAAATCTACTTTGTTGACTTTATTTGTCGAGCGGTCCCCCGGTTTGGAGTACCGGTCGTCGCGGTTCTTCAGGCCCAGGCGGGCCGTCGACGGGGGTCCGCTATAGGCAAATTCAAGCTCGATGCTGTCTAGGTTACGGAGGTCTAGCCCGGGGCGTGTCCCATATCCGTCGAACGCCACCTCGTAACCACAATACATGCTAGGCGCGCCAGGTCTCAAAGCGCACGTAAAGCGCAGAGGTTTATCTGCATCTTCTAGTGTTGAGGCGCCGCCGCTCGCCTGATCCGCATAGCCGCTGTAAAGGAACTCTCCAGCCGTCGCTTGGGAGATCAGGATGTCGCGGCCGAAAATCTGCCGCTGGAAGCCAATCACGGCTACCGTAAGCAACAGCAGCGCCAGCAGGGTGATTTCGGCCCCGTGACGGGCAATGCTCCCGCTGAGATCGCGCCCGGGTTGCTTCGGAGCCTTCCTGGCTTTCATCTCGTCACCCCCTGTAGCTTTGCTGTGCCTGCGTATCGATTAGCGGTGAACAAATTGCGCTCTCGCGTCCCCAACACCCTGTTGAGGCCCAGCCTTCACAACGGATTTCGCCCCGCCATCGTGCAGGACGCAATCTGTAGTAGACTCTTGTCGAGACCACCCACGGGATGAGCGGCGGATGCAATGCAGCGTTGTGGTCGGTGAGACTGGATGTCGCAGGTGCTAATACCAATCGCCCCTAGCGTGAACCTGTGGCCCATTGGCGATGACCGGTGGATTTGATGCGGTCTGGCTCGTCGATGAGGCTGTTGGAGGCTTCGCAGATGGCTTGGACGATGGCGTCGTCGTCGTCGAACACCCGGTTGGAGAGGAAGCGCTGTCGCAGATACTGCCAGACGTTCTCGGCGGGATTGAGCTCGGGCGAGCGTGGCGGCAGGGGCAGCAGGGTGAGGTTGTCGGGCGGTCTCAGCTTTTGGGTGGTGTGCCATCCGGCCTGGTCGAGGACGACCACGCCATGGGCGCCTGGGGCGACCTGCAGGGCGATCTCGTCGAGCTGGAGTTGCATGGCGGCGGTGTTGGCCTTCTCGCAGGCCCAGGCCGCGCCCACCCCACGCGCGGGACAGATGGCCCCGAACAGATAGGCGCAACCGGTCCGCAGGTCGGCGATCTGGCGGGGCCGCGTCCCGGCCTTGCCCCAGACCCGCGTGCGGTGGGTCTTTTGACCGACCCGCATCTCGTCTTGGAACCAGACCTCGACAGGCGTGCCGGGCGTCAGGCCAGATTGAATACGCGCCAGCGCCCCTGCGAAGTTTTTTTAAGATCCACCTGGGCCTGGACGTCCTGGCGATAATGCCGGGGCCGGGTGGTGATGTGCGAAAAGCCCAGCCGCTTGAGCAGCTTGCCAACCGTGCGCTCGTGCACGCTCACCCCGAAGCGTTCGGCGATGGCCGTCTGCAGATCGCAACACCGCCAGCCCGCCACGCCCTTGCGCCCCGCTGCCTCGGGCCCGGCCTCCACCAGCGCGCCCAGGGCCTGCTCCTGTTGCGGCGACAGACATCGCCGGGCGCCCGTCGGCGGACGGTTGATCAGGCCCTCCGGACCCAGGGCGTTGAACCGCAGCGCCCAGTCCCGTAGCGCCCAGTCCCGCAGCGCCCAGTCCCGCAGCATCTGCCGGTCCATGCCGGCCAACTCAGCCGCTTCGGCTCGACTGCGGCCTTCATAAACCGCCGCCAGCGCCAGCAGGCGCCGCACCTGATCTGGATCCTTGGCCCGCGCCGCCAGCCGACGGGTCCGCGCCGCGTCATAATCGACTCGAAGCTTGATGGCGGACATCCACAATCTCCCTTGCAACCACGAGAGTGAATCACTGTCCGGCCAGTCAGGGAATCCTGTCGGAGTCAGGGGCTTTTGGTATAAGTTTCTTGTCTCGCGAGGAATGGGGCCAAGGCGCGCCGTGCGCCCCAGGGGAAGAAAGGCAGGCTGTGAGGTTGTGGGAGCGGACCGGTCCCCGGTTAGATCAGGCAAGAAGCGGACGGCGGTCGGCGAGCCCGGCAAAGGTCTCCTGGAGAGGCCAGGATGGCGGCCATCGGCGCTTTCACCGTCCAATCTGACAGCGCGTCTTGGGCGACGTCCGCCCCTTTCCCATCGAGTTCAGGGCAGTCCAGTCACGCCCAGTCGCCGACCTGGCCGGTAAGAATATGACCCCATGTCGGGTGTTCGCCGGCAAGGGGGGGGGTGGCGTGACCTGGAAGGTGGCCGGCTGGGCCAAGAACGACTATCTGCCGGTCAAGCTGGACGGCCGTCGTCCCCACCGCGATCAAGGACGGCCTGGTCGTCATCGACGGCGTCCACAGCCTGGTCTGGTCGCGCAGCAACGCGCCCAAGGCGGACTAAGCGGCCAGCCTCTCCGCCGATCCGGCGGGGCGGGCGCGGCGCGCGAGGGCTGGCGACGGAGGCGACACAGGGTATAGCGGCGACATGACTGCCCTCGCCGCCCTCGCCGCCGGGCTGATCGCATGCACCGCGCCCACCGTGCATGACGACGACACCTTGCGCTGCGGATCCGATCGCATCCGGCTGTTCGGGGTCGATGCGCCCGAGGTGAAGCGCGGCACGACAACGGCCGAGCCGCTGGCCTATGAGGCGCGAGACTTGCTGATCACGCTGACACGGGGCCGCCGGGCCGCGTCGGTTGCCGCGTTGTCGACCATGACCGCTACGGCCGCAGCGTCGCCCGCTGCTGGTCGGACGCCACGCCCGACATCAACGCCGCCCTGATCCACTCGGGCCTGGCCACGGAATACCGGCGCTACAGCAAGGGCGCCTATGCCGCCGCCGAGGCCGAAGCCAGGCAAGCCCGGCGCGGGGCCTGGAAATAGACAGACGAAGCGAGCGATCGATCCCAAGGGATCGCGGCCCGCAGGTGAGGCTTCCAGGATTTGGAGCTCGTTCCGCTCGCGGGAGGCCGCCGAATGGGTCGCCGCCGGTGACCCCCGTCCAGAAAGTTCGCCCCCTGGCCGCAGTCGCCGGTCGCCGGCCTAGCCTGGCCCCTTGTCGAAGGCTCGGGCGTAGAGCGCTTCGATCCGTTCGACCTCGCCCTCCGTCAGGGCCTCGAACTCCCTCCCGCGAGCGCGTTCGGAGAGCTGGCCGCCGGCCTGGTCCAGGAACTTGCGCAGCAGTTCGACCTCGCCCGTCGGCATATCGACGATCTGCTGAACGTCTTGGCTGAACCGGTCGAAGGCCTGAAGGAACCAGACCTCCTGGGGCAGGTCCTGCTCGATGGTCTGCTCGACGCAGGCATAGAGGAAGGCCGCGTGGGCGGTGGCGTCGAAATAGCGATAGAAGGCGGCGGTGTCGTTCAACACCTCGACGTTGCCGGTGTCGGTGGCGCGCCAATCGATGAATGGCAGGAGCTGCGCCGAGTAGGACTCCAAGACTGCCTTGTAGCGGTCGATCTGACGCAAGATCGCGGCGCTGACCGGAAAGACCAGGCCTGGCGGGCTATAGGCGGCGCGGGCCAAGGCATGATGGATCAGCCAGCGGTGCAGCCGGCCGTTCCCGTCCACATAGGGGTGGATATAGACGAAACCGAAGGCCAGGCTGGCCGCCGCCACCACCGGATCCATGCCGCCGCGCGCCGCGCGCTCGGCGAAGGCCGCCACGCCGTCGATCAGGCTCCGGAGATCATCAGGGCGGGCGCTGACATGGTCGGGAAGCGGGATGTTACTGTCGCGGTCGTGGACGCCGACAAAGCCGCCCTCGTCCCGAAGACCCAGGCGAACGAACCGGGCGTCGCCAATGACCACCTCCTGGAGGCGATCAAGCTCCGCCAGATCCAGCGGCCGCGCCCCGGCTTGGGCGATGGCCTGGCCCCAGCGGGCGGCGCGCTGCCCGGTCGGCCGCTCGCCCTCGATGGCGAAAGAGGACTTGGAGTCGCTCAGCAGAATGAAGGCTGCCGCCCGCGCCATCAGGTCGGGCCGCACCCGGCCCATCGCGTCGCGCGCCTGCTCGCCCAGGGCCTTGTCGCCATAGGCGATGAGTTCGGCGGTCTTGCGGACCAGCGGGCAAAAGGCCGCCGTGCCCGGCAGGTTGTTGAGGACCTTGTGGCGGGGCGAAGGCTCGGCGACGGCCAGAGCGTATTGCTGGTCGGTATCCAGCACCGGAACCAGCCGGACCTTGCCGGGATCAAGCAGATCGAGCTGGCCGCCCGTCAGCCATTCGTAGAGGAACCAGAGGCGGCGGGCGAAGGCGCCGGTCGGCGTGGCCCTGACGATCGCCTCGATGTCGGAAGACGCGACTTGGTCGAACAGCTTGGACAGCACCTGCAGGTCGACGCCTTCATAGCGCAAGGCCAGGGTCAGCTGAGCGGCGAGCGTCGCCTCCGGCCGGTGCCGGGGTGTCAGCATCAGCCAGTCGGGGGTCGAGACGGGATGGTGGCGGGCGGCGATGGCGGCCGTTTGGACCGGAAGCGGCAGGACGAGGTCATAGCGGGCGATCAGCGCGGCGTAGCCGGCGAGCTCCCCGGGCTCGGGAAGGGCGCGACCGCGAAACTCGGTCACCGCGCGCGTAGGCCATTCACCCATTTCAAACCCCGCGAAATTCGATCACCGGGCTGCGGCCCGCTTGCGGGAATCCGTCACCGTTCGCGAAAATCTATCACATCTCCGAATATTTGAGAATCTTGATCACGCCGCATTCGATCGCGGCCTGGTGGCGATGAACCCATCGCCCTCACGCGAAGACCGGCACACGCCAAACCGGTTTGAGCGTGGTCGGGTGGCGCACGGGCCTTGCTCGCCCGGCGCGCCGGCGCGCCTGCGCGCGTCCATCCACGCACAGAAAGTGGTCGATCCCAAGGATCGGCCACCCCAGCTTTCAACATCGTGGAAAAGGCGGGGCGGTCTTGGACCGCCCCGCCCTCGCCTATTCGGCCGCGACCGCGACCGCCTGGGCCGCGACAGTCTCGACGACTTCGGCGTCAAGCTCCGCGACGACTTCGGCTTGGTCCACCTCGGCCGCTAGTGGATTGATTCCAACGTTTGGTGCCCACGGGCGGCGGCGGCGATGATCTTGTCGGGGTCGGCGGTCCAGACGAAGGGCTTGGGCTGCTGGTTGTGATCGGCGACGAAGCGGTTGATGGCGGCCTGGAGGTCAACGACGCCCTTGTCCCGACGCGAAATGTTTTCATCCAAGGAAATCTCGGCGGGATCGTTGGTCGTATCGACCACGCAGCGCACAGGCTCAGTTTTGCTCAGCAGCTTGCGCTTGGCCAGGAGCTTGAGGGCCTGACGGCGACCTTCGCCGATGGTGACGAGGTAGTAGCCGCTTTCCTGGCCGCCTTCCCTCACCTCCGGCTCGACCACCAGGGGCTGGAGCAGGCCCTTGAAGCGGATGCTGGCGGCGCGGGCCTCGATATCCTCGGCCGAATGGCCGACACGCCGCGCGTTGCGCGGCGAGGCCTTCAACTTGTTGAGGGCGATGTCACGCACCTCACCGGGCTGGACCGGAACGCGCCCGGCCTTCACGGCTGGGGCGCGGGCGGTGTCTTGAACTTGGGTCATGGTCTTTTTCCTTGGGCAGGGGTGCAGGCGCAAGGCGCGCCTGAACCCCTGCCCGTCGGCGAGACCGGGGGTGCAAACGGAGGGGCGGCTTCGCGGGGACCCGGCTGCAGGGCGTTGCTGCCCAGCCTGTCGACCGCTCCCGTAGCGACCGAAGCTGGGCGGAAGCCGATCCGAAGTGCGCCAGGGGCGGAGCCCCAAGCCACGCGATCACCTCGTGATCGCTCTTCGAAAAATGAAGCCTGCACAGGAGCCCGCGCATGCGCGTGGCGGGAGGCGGCGTCGAGCGGCCGGCGGCGACCCCCATTCCTTGTCTTGGGGGCGCCCGCCAGGCGTCGCGCCCGTGGGAGCGGCGAAAGCCGCGGGACCGAGCGTGACCGCCGGCCGCTCTCGATATTGGGTGAAGCCGGGCGCGAAAGCGCTCGGCGTGAACCTCTGGCGAAGCGTTTGCAAAAGGTGGACCCTGCCGCCCCGACTAGCGCCGCAGTGTCTGCATCCCGGTGAGGACGCCGGGCTCGACGAGATCGACGGGCTCACGGTCCGCAGGCCCAACGGGCCTGAGATCGCCCCAAAGGCGCTGGGGCGTTTGCACCGCGGTCTCAGGGTCTCCAGGAGACACCCCTTTGCCGGCCGGTCGCCCTGGCATCCCCAAACCAAGCACCCGCGCCGCCTGCGGAGCCGATGTCAAGACCACGAGGAGGCGCGTTCCAAAACCGCCGAACGCCTGTCTTTCCACGCCAGAGCCCACCTTGACCTTATGGTCGCTTGCTGCGTGGGCAAGGCCTTGAACTATGGGCCAAAAGCGAGCCTGCCATGCCGCAAGACCTCGCGCCGCCGCCCCGTCCCGTGGGCGCCCTGCCCGCCACCGGCGCCATCCGCCGGCCAGAATTGCGCAAGATCGAGCCGCTCACCGACACGACCATCTATGAGATGGAGCGTCGCGGAGAATTTCCCCGCCGGTTTTCGCTGACCCGCTGCTGCGTGGTCTGGGATCTGGGATCTGGGATCTGGGATCTGGGATCTGGGATCTGGGCGAGATCGAAACCTGGCTGGCGCACCGCAAGCACGCCGCTCTAGACCCGTCGGCCGCCCCCGCCGAGGGTCCCGATGTCCAGACCCGGCGGACGCGCCCGGTGCAGCGGACGCGATAAGTCATCGCTGTCTGCGGACGGGCCGGTTCCTGCGCGGCCGCGGCGCCGACCGTGCGCGCCATGGCGTCGACACCTGGCGTTTTCGCGTTGCCATTCATCGTAACGGCTGCTCGCAATACACATGGGAACCAACCGCCCCACCGGATCGCTAAAGCTCTGCCTTAGCCGGAGCACACTTTTGTCCGAACACTTCCCCTGGCCTCGAACGGTCGGGTCATCCTCACCTACGGCCGAAGCCTGATGGCCTTGGTCATTGCTCGCTCGCTGGCCCAGCGCGGTGTCGAGGTCATAGGGTGCGACGATGTCGACCTGGCGGTGATGTCGTTCTCAAAGCATGTGAAGGAGACCTTCACCGTCGCGCCCTGGAAGCTTCGGCCCGACGATTTCCTCGACGAACTGGAAGCCGCCGTGCGCGAATATGCGCTGCGCGATGAACGCCCCTACGTCCTGATGCCCGTGTTCACAGAGGGCGAGTTGATCGCACGCCACCGCGCGCGCTTCGAGCCCGCGGTCAAGCTCGCCGCGCCGTTGTGGAAGAGCATCAGTGTTGTCCATCCAAAGGACCATTTGGCCAAGCTAGTCGAAAGCGATGATCTTCCGGCCCCGAGGACCCGGATCGTGCCGGACCGCGCGGCGTTGACGCGGTTGGCGCCGACGCTGGAATACCCGCTCATCGTCAAGCCCAGCGACGGAGCCGGTGGCCGGGGGTGAGCATCGCGGGGTCGACTGACGAGGCGATCGAGCAGGTCGAGGCGCTGGGCTTTACCCCTACCCTCCTGCTCCAAAGCCTGGTTCCGGGCGAGGATTTCTGCGTCGCCGCGCTGGCCGACAAGGGCAGGCTGGCGGCGATGATGGCCTATCGCAATCTGACCACCTTTCCCCGCAAGGCCGGGGCCGGGGCCGTTCGGGAGACTGTCGACGCCGAACCCTTCCGGGAGGCCGTCGAAAAGGTCGTGGCGGCGTTGGGCTGGGATGGGCTGGCTGAGCCTTGACAGCGAAGTGTCAGCACCAGAGCCAGGTACTCGCGGGTGCAGTTGTCGATCACCGCCAGGGTCCGCAACCGCCGAACGCCTGTCACTGCACGCCACAGTACGATCGCGGCTCGGAGCGCATTGCGCTAACATTCTTGCGGGACGAAATCATGGCTGCGACCGACAAGGGCCAGACATGCAAGCGGATCCCACCTCCTCCCCCCAATTGGGCAGCCTTGGGCGCTTGGCGTACCGGGTAAAGGAAGCCGCTGATGCGCTGGCGATAAGCCGAAGTCGATTTTATGAGCTCGTCGCCGCTGGCGACATCCGCGTTCTGAAAGACGGCGCGCGAACCTTGGTTCGACATACAGAGCTGGTGGCCTATCTCGATCGCCTCGAAGACACTGCCCGATTGTCTAGGCCGCCCTTGCGAAGCAGGTCGCCGCCTAATCGTCCATAAGCGTCCGACGCTTTTCGAACAGATCGCCACGACGATAGGCGGCCTCGACCTTGTTTCCGATGGTGTGCGCTAAGGCCATCTCGACGAGTTCGCCAGGATAATCCCTGGTTTCCGCCGCCCAGTCGCGGAAGGTGCTCCCAAAGCCATGGGTTGTAAGATCGCCTCGGCCAAGATCTTTGAGCACCTTGAGCAGGCTCATGTTGGATAGACCCCTGCCCGGTCGAAGACCTGGGAAGATGGGACCTATGGGCGAGGCCAACGCCGCCTGCTCTCCCGTCAGATACGTCTGAGCGCGCCGCCGGCGGACCAATTGCCCTTCGAGAATGGCGATCGTCGGTGCTGACAGATGCACTCGGTGCTCCTTGCCTCCCTTCATCCGCTCGCCGGGAATAGTCCAGAGGGCCTTGGCAAGATCGATCTCTTCCCAGACACCGCCGAGGATCTCGTTGGTGCGTCCGATCGTGAGGATCGTAAACTCCAGCGCCCGCGCCGCCACGCCGCGCACGGCCGCCAGGTTCGTCATGAACGCCACGATCTCGGAAAACGGCAGCGCCGCGTGGTGCTTGACCAATCGAACCTTGGACTTGGCCGGAAGGATCTTGTCGAGGTGGCCGTTCCATCGGGCGGGATTGTCGCCCTCGCGGTGACCGTGAGCTGTGGCCCAGTCGATCACGTTCTCAATGCGGCCTCGAACCCGGCTCGCCGTCTCGGCCTTGCTGGCCCAGATGGGCTTGATCGCCAAGAGCACATGGGACGTCTCGACCGTGCTGACATCCAGTCCTCCCATATGCGGCGAGGCGTAGGTCGTCAGGGTGCTTTTCCACTGTTTAACGTGCTTGTCGTTGCGCCAGGACGCCTTGTTATCTTCGATGAAGGCATCGACCGCGTTGTCGAAGCTGACATTGACAGCGTTGTCTTGCGCCTCCGCCGCCTCACGTTTCCGACGCTCGTCGATCGAATCCAGGCCGGCTAGCCGCAGCCTTTGAGCGTCGCGGGCCAGTCCCCGCGCTTCGCTGAGGGTGACCGAATGCAGCGGTCCCAGGCCCGTTCGACGTTCCTGATCCCCTTTCCAATAGCGGAAAACCCACGACCGCCCCGCCTCGCCGCTGACCTGTAGGTACAGGCCTCCCCCGTCCGGATACCAACCGGGCTCATCGAGTCGTCGAACCTGCAGAGCCGTAAGGCGCTCAAGAAGCCGAGCCGACGGTGCTGGATCAGCCTGGACGCGTCCAGACACGAGTTCGAGATTTACTCAATGAAATACGGGGCTTAACGGACCCGCCTGGACATTGGTGGACGCCCATGGATGGGGTGGTGGCGGAGACGGAGGGATTCGAACCCTCGATACCCTTTTGGGGTATGCCGCTTTAGCAAAGCGGTGCCTTCAGCCTCTCGGCCACGTCTCCTCCTGAGAGGGGAGCGGTTCGATAGCCTGTTCGCCGGGCCGTGACAATCGAGCTATCGGAAAAATCCGCGTTAACGTGAAGCTCAGACCGCGAGACTAGCCTGAACCCTGTTTTACAACGGGCTTGGGGCCTCATGTCGTCTGCGATCGCACAATCATTCGAGACCGAAGATGTCCCGGCGGCCGACGTCGAGACGACGCCGACCTTGCCGATGATCGAGGACGAAGACGCCGTAGGCGTCGGTCGGCGCGGCCCGTTCCGTCCCGGCCGCCTGGTGCCGGCCCGGGCTCGCATGCAGGTCCGCAGTCTTTCCCGCGCCTTTCGGATGGTCGACGCGCTCGCCGTGGCGGCGACGACCGCCGCGACCATGATGATCACCCACCTGCCGGCCGCCGCCTTCGCGCCGCTGGTGCTGGGCGCCCTGGCCCTCGTGCCCGTCCTCTACGCGCTCGAGGCCTACGCCTTCCATCGCCGCGACAGCTTCCGCCGCCATGGCCTGCGCTTGCTGGCCGCCTATGGCGCGACGGCCCTGGTGGTGTTGGCCGCCACCCTAGGCTTTGGCGAGGCTCGCGCCGCGCCCCTTTTCGTCGTCGCGGGATGGAGCGCGGCCCTGGTCGCCGTGACCGGCCTTCTCCACACGATCTGGTGGCGCGCCGTTGATCACGGCCGTCGCGAGGGTCGCCTGACTCCCAACGTCGTGGTCGTGGGCGCCACGGTCAATGCCGAGCGCTTCATCCGCACCGCCCTGGCCACTGGCGACGTCAATGTGCTGGGCGTGTTCGACGACCGCGCCGACCGCGCCCCGCCCCAGGTCATGGGGGTGCCGGTTCTGGGCGACACCACGGCCCTGATCGACCACCGCATCATGCCCTATGTCGACCGGGTGATCATCGCGGTGAGCTCCTCGGCCGAGGCCCGCGTCCGCCAGTTGGTTGAGCGGCTGGAAGTGCTGCCTAACCCGGTCAGCCTGTTCGTAGACGTGGGTCACGAGGCCCAGCGTAGCGCCTCCCTGGCCCGCTTCGTCGACCTGTCGGGCGCGACCACTGACGCTCGCCGCGCCATCGCAAAACGCGCCCAGGACATCGTGGTCGGCGGGCTGGGCCTGCTGGTCGCCTCGCCGATCATGCTGCTGGTGGCCCTCGCCATCAAGCTGGACAGCCCTGGCCCGGTGTTCTTCCGCCAGCGTCGCCACGGCTTCAACAACGAGGCCATCCTGGTGTGGAAGTTCCGGTCGATGCGACACGAGATGGCCGACGCCAAGGCCGCCCGCCAAGTCAGCGCCAATGACGACCGCGTCACCAAGGTCGGCAAGTTCATCCGCAAGACCAGCCTCGACGAGCTGCCCCAACTGTTCAACGTGCTGAAGGGCGAGATGTCGATGGTCGGCCCCCGCCCCCACGCCATCGGCATGAAGAGCGGCGACGTGGAGTCGGCCAAGCTGGTCGCCCACTATGCCCACCGCCACCGCATGAAGCCGGGCGTCACCGGCTGGGCGGCGATCAACGGCTCGCGCGGCCCGGTCGATACGGCGCAGCTGGTCCAGGAGCGTGTCGCCCTGGACGTGGACTACATCGAGCGCCAATCGTTCTGGCTGGACCTCTACATTATCGCCATGACCATCCCCTGCCTGCTCGGGGACCGGTCGGCGGTGCGCTGAGGACCCGATCATGTTCTGGCGTGGCGTACTGGGATACCTGCCGGTCAATATCGCTCAAGGCGTGGTGGGCCTGCTCACCATCGTGCTGTTTACCCGTGTCCTGACGCCTGAGCAGTATGGCGTCTACGCCCTCGCCTTCTCGGCGCTCAGCCTGACCCAGACGATCCTGCTCACCTGGACGGAAGCCGCGATGGCCCGCTTCCATGCGCGGCAGGAGGCCGACGGCCGGCTGCCCGATCACTTCGCCACGATCTATCGCCTGTGGTTCGCCCTCGTCCTGGCCGTCCCGGTGGTCGCGGTGCTGGTGCTGAAGTTCGCGCCCTTGGCCGCTCCGCTGAAGATCGCCGTTGCCGCCTCCCTAGCCGCTGTCGTGGTCAAGAGCCTGACCAAACTGTCGCAGGAGCGCCGCCGCGCGTCCGGCGAGGTCTCCAGCGCGGCCCTGCTCGACATCGTCCAGACGATCGGCGGCTTCGCCCTGGGCCTCGTATTGGCTTTGGTCGGCCTGGGCGGCGCCGCGCCGATCCTCGGCATGGGGGCGATCTCGCTGCTGTGCCTGGTGTTCGTGCTACCGACCGACCTGCGCCGCGCCCAGGGTGGTCGGTATGACGCCGCCATGGCCAAGGCCTATGCCGCCTATGGCCTGCCGGTGGCCCTGTCGCTGATCCTGGCCTTGGTGCTTTCGACCACCGACCGTTTCCTGTTGGCGGCCTTCCTGGGCGAAAAGGCGGTCGGCGTCTATCACGCCGGCTATTCGCTTGGCAGCCGCACGCTCGACGTGGTGTTCATTTGGTTGGGCATGGCCGGTGGTCCCGCCATGGTCGCGGCCCTGGAGCGCGGCGGCCACCCCGCCCTGAAGGACGCCGCTCACGAGCAGGCCAGCTTCATGGTGCTGCTGACCCTGCCCGCCGCCGTGGGCCTGGCCCTGGTCGGTCGTCCGTTGGCGCAGGTGATGATCGGACCGCAACTGAGCGCCGGCGCCGGCGGCGTCGTGCCTTGGATCGCCTTGGCCGGTTGGCTGTCGGGCGTGACCACCTATTACCTGCTGCAGGCCTTCACCCTGGGTAGGAAGACCCCGATGCTGATTGTCTGCATGGCCATTCCAGCCAGCACCAATGTCGCCCTGAACCTCTTGCTAATCCCGCGCTTTGGCCTGGACGGAGCGCTCTGGTCAACCGCCGCCAGCTACGCGATTGGCGCGATTGGGGCGGGTGTCCTGGGCCGCCGCGTCTGCCCCCTGCCCGTGCCCTGGTCCAACCTGTTGAAGGCCGGTGTGGCCTGCGCCTTGATGGGCGCCGTTGTGTTGGCCGTGCCGGCCTTCGGCGGGGTCGTCGAGCTGCTGATCAAGGCCGCGCTCGGCGCCCTGGTGTATGGCCTCGCGGTGCTGGCTGTCGACGCCGGTGGCCTGCGCGGCCGCCTGAACGAAATTCTCCAGCGCCGGTTGAGAGCCACATGACCGTCGTTTCCGAAACCCTGACCGACAACATCGCCTGGACGTCCCTCTCCGAGACGGGCGCCCAGCCGCGCCTGTCGGTGCTGATCCCGACCTTCCGCGACGATCCCAGCGCCCTGCTCAAGGCGCTCGATGAGCGCGGCGTCGAGGCCGAGGTCATCCTGCTGGACGACGGCGGCGGCGACGCGGCCTTGGTCGAGCGGATGGCCAAGCGCATCGAGACGATGACGCTGCCGGCCCGGTTGGTCGTGCTGTCGTCCAACGAGGGCCGCGCCAAGGGCCGCAACCGCCTGGCGCGCCACGCCCGGGGCGGCCACCTGCTGTTTCTCGACAGCGACATGCTGCCCGACCCGATCGGTTTCCTGGCTCGCTGGACAGCGCTGGCCGGGGACGACGTGGCCGTGGCCTTCGGTGGGTTTACCCTGGACCAGACGCCCCACCGGCCCGAGCACGACCTGCACCGGGCCATGGCCCTGAAAAGTGACTGCACCTCAGCGCCTGAACGGGCCAGGGAACCCGAAAAGCACGTCTTCACCTCCAACCTCTTGGTCCGCCGAGACGTCTTCGACACCGTGGCTTTCGACGAAGGCTTCGCCGGCTGGGGGTGGGAGGACGTCGAGTGGGCCATGCGGGTGTCGGCGCTCTATCCGATCGTCCATATCGACAATTCGGCCACCCATCTGGGACTGGACACGGCCCAGGCCCTCGCCGCCAAATACGAACAGTCAGCGGCCAACTTCGCGCGGGTCGTGCAAGGCCACCTTGCGGTGGTTCGAAACTATCCCAGCTACCGTGTCGCCAAGGCGCTCAAGCCCTTGCCTTTGCGGCCCCTCTGGCGGCCGATGCTCAAGTCCATCGCCCTCTGCGAGGCGGCTCCGACGCCGCTGCGGGCCCTCGCCATGCGGCTCTATCGCGCCGCCCTCTATTCGGACGCCGTCTGATGCAGACCTTCCCCGCTGAAGAGATTGGCGAAAAAGTCGACGCCTACGAGCCCGACGTCACATTGAAGGGCAAGCTGAGGCGACGACTGATCCGCCTGGCCCATCGCCGACCCGCCAAGGTGAAACTGGAGCGGCCGATGGTGTCGTTCAGCTTTGACGACGCCCCCGCCACGGCCTGCGAGGCCGGAGCCCGGGTGCTGGAGCAACGCGACCTGCGCGGCACCTATTATTTCGCGGCCGGCCTCGCCGGCCGCGACGGGCCCATGGGCCGTTTCGCCACCGGTGAGGACGCCGCGAGGTTGCACGCCGCCGGCCACGAGATCGCCTGCCACACCTTCTCGCACCTCGACTGCGGCCAGTCCTCGGCGGCCGAGACCCGGGCCGACGTCGACCGCAACAGCGCGGCCCTGGCGACCTGGGGCGTCGGCGAGCCGGTCAGCTTCGCCTATCCTTACGGCGACGTCGCCGGCCCAGCCAAGACCGCCTTGGCCAGCCGCTTCAAGACCCTGAGGGCCCTGCACCACGGTCTGATCGCCAACGGCGCCGACCTCAACCAGGCCCCCGCCGTCGGCATCGAGGGCGAGGACGGCGAGGCCGTGGCCCTGGATTGGCTGGACAAGGCCCATGCCCGCAACGCCTGGCTGATCCTCTACACCCACGACGTCGCGGCAGAACCATCCCAGTGGGGCTGCACCATCGGAACGCTGGAGCGGTTGGTGGATGGGGCGCTGGTGGCGGGCTTCGACGTGGTGACCGTGGCCGAAGGCGCGCGGCGGATCGGGCTGTAGGGCTCCTCTCCTCCAGGGGGAGGACTTTGCCACGATTGGGGACAGGCGCATGCGCCTGTCCCCATCAGCAGGCGCGGGTTCACGCTCACGCGCCAAAGCTGCGATGGGATGGGGAGGGTGCGAAGCGCCCGGGCTCCGCCCGGAGGATTTGCAGATTTGATACCGTTTCGACGAAGACGAGCGCTTCGCGTGGCCTTCAGACGAGAGCCATCGGCGCGCGGGGTCTTAACCCGCTTCCGAAGTGGGCCCTCGGCGGGCGGAGGGTTGGCTGACCCTCCGGACCGTACAGGCGATTTCAGCCCGTACCTGTTGGCAACGGCCGCCTACCCGGGCGCCGAAGTTTTGTCGCCGCGGGGGCGAACCTGCTCCGAACCGACCTTGGGGCGTCTCCCGAAGAAGACACGGCGGCCAAGCCTTCCCGCTCGACCACTTCCCACCGCCCGTCAGGTCGCCGGCCGACGTCCCTCCCCGTGCGATGGGGTGAGATCATTATGAGGGCGCCCAAAAGGGGTGAGCGTCAAAAAGATTGAGAAAGTTTAGAGCGTTGATTTTGAATGACTTTGTTTCGTGACCACTCGCGTCGAACTGCTCACGCGCCTTTCTATCCTTTGCGGGGAGGCGTGGAACCCTCAACCTTGGTCATCTGCCGAAAATTGATCGCTGCTTTTTCATCCTCTCATCCCGGCGGAGGCCCGGATAAAAGGAATTTCGGGTGTTGCTTCCATCGGAAGCAAACCGCTCTAGGCCTCGATCTCGCGGTCCGGGAAGGCCAGCTTGGCCGCGAAGGCCACGAACAGCACCCAGCGAAAGTCATTATAGACCACCGCGATGCTCTCGGTCAGGGCCACCAGACTGTAGACGACCAAGAAGGGGAAGGCGAGCAGCGCGCCCCGGTCGCGGAACACCGCGATCACCGCCAAGGTCATGGTCTGCAAGTAGAATAGCCCCCAGGCGATCAACCCCACCAGGCCCATGCCCAGCCACTGTTCCAGCCAGCTGTTATGGGCGTGCTGGGCCTGGAAGCCAGCGTTCTTGCTGATCCAGGCAAAGGGGCCCCAGCCGGTCTTGTCGCCCCACACCGCCTGGTAGCCATAGCCGAGCCAGGGCCGGTCCTCGATCTCGCGCATCACCGCGCTCCAGATCTTGGTGCGGCCGGTCAGGGTGGCGTCCTTGCCGAGGATCGAGAAGAACACATCGGCGGCGAACAGGATGAAGGCGGCCAATAGCACCACGCCGGTTACGCCGGCCCAGGTGGCGGCGACTCCAGCGGCGGGGCTGCGGCGGGCCACTAGCACGAAGCCGATCGCGCCCATGCCCAGCACCAGCGAGACCAGCGAGGTCTTTGACGTCGACATCAGCACCAGCACCAAGGCCAGGCCCGCGAAGGTCCACCACAGGTGAGCGCGCCGGGGGTTGAGCAGCGCGGCAGCCGAGAGGATGCAGAAGCCGAAGGCCATGTTTCCGCCCAGGCCGTTCTTCTCGCGCCAAAGGCCGCGCCAGGCGCCGGGGAAAAGCTCGGTCATGATCCCGATGCGCGGCACGGCCAGACAGACGACGAAACTGGCGATGATCAAGACCGCGAAGGCCGCTCCCACCACCTCGGCCAGCTGCGGCCAGCGAAACCGCGCCGCCAGGGCGACGCCGCCCAGGGTGGTGCAGACCAAGGCGAAACAGCGCCGGGCTGTCTGGTCGGGGTTCACCGACCAGACCATCGAGGCGACAACCACGACCAGCAGCACGATCAGGAACGGCTGCCGGATCAGCACCCGGAAGGTCGCGCCAGGCCGCAGGGCGATCAGGGCGAAGCCGGCGGCATAGGCGGGCAGGTAGGCGACTCGCAGGATCGCAGAGCCGGCCTCGGTGGCGCTCTCACCGACCAACGGCAATTCCCAGCCGCCGCTATAAAGCAGCAGGGCGAAGACCGCCAAGGCGAAGAGGGCGATGTGGGCGAAGGTCAGGCGGGCCGGCGCGGCGGCGGGCGCCGTTCCGTAGAGGCTCACGCCGGGCTCCTCAAGGCAGGATGGCCTTCAGGAAACGGGGCGGCTGGACCGAGGCCTGGTTGAAGAACACGCCAGCGCAGCGGCCGCCGGCCGAGGCCAGGGCGTCGCGCAACAGGCCGGGCGGCCGCACGTCGGGTTGCTGGGCGCTGACCACCATCACGATCTGGTCCATGTGCTGGGCCAGGGTCAGGGCCGCCTGGGAAGTGTCAGCTGAGGGACTATCGACGATGATGATCTCGGCGTGGCGGCGCAGGGCCGACCAATATTCGACGCCGGGCAGGATATGGACCTTCTGGCGGCCGCGCAGGGCCTCGCGGTTAAATCGAGTAACCCACAAGCTCGGCCCACCGACGCTATGGGCGGTCAGGTACTTGGCGTCGGGCCAGACGCCGCCGTCGGGCTTGGGGGCCGGCGGCTGCACGGTAAAAAAGGCCGAGCCGTCCGGCGAGGCCGGCGCGCCGGGGCCCATGGCGCCGTAGCGTTCGGGGTCGGCGGCGATGGCCTGGTATTGCGGCGAAGTGACGAGGTCGAGGTCGATCAACCAGGTCTTGCGACCGGCCCGCTTGGCGGCGAAGCGGGCGAATTCGCGGGCGGCGGTCGAAGTCCCCTCCCCACGCCGGGCGGATACGAACTGGACGACATGCGCGCGGCCGGGCGCGGGGGCGCCCAAGGACCCCCACAGCTCAGCCATCTCGACGTTCAAGTCCACCATTCGCCGAATCGCTACGCGTTGAAGTCCGTTCACCTTAAGGCCCAAACGCTTTCGCGTGAAAGGCGACGAAAGCGCCCAGGGCCAAGCTGATAAAGCCGCCCCAGGCTGTTAGGTTCATTTCAGCGCTTGTAGGCCGCCGTGGCCAGCACCGGCAGGTTCAGGGTGCGCGCGGCCGAAGCCGGAGTTTGCAGGCCCGGACGTAGCAGCATCCGCACGAGACCGGCGCAGGCGGCCGAGAACGCGGCGAACAGGAAGGCCAGGACCAGGATCGGCTTTTTCAGGCTCTTGCCGGTCGAGGGCGCCACGGCGCGCTGGACGATGCGGATATTGTCGCTGCCCTCGGCCGACATCCGGCGCTGGGCCTGGTCCTGCTGTTCCTTGACCGTGAAGTCGCGAACATTGGAAGATAGCACGTCACGGTCGCGGCTGAGCTGGTTGAAAGTGGGCTCCAGCTCCGACAACCGCAGCAGGCGCTGGTTCACGTCCTGGACTTGCTGGCTGTAGGCGACCTGCGCCTGTTGCAGGGCCGCGACCTCGGCCGCCAAGTCGTTCTGAGTGGATTGCAGGGTCTGCCAGATCGGATTGGGACCGCTTCGCCGCGCGCCATCGCCGTTAGTGCGGCCCGAGGCGATGCCCTGCTCCAGCTGAGAGATCTGGGCCTCGATGTCGCGGACCGGTTGGGTGCCGGGCCGATAGCGCGACAGCAGGCCCTCGCGATCCAGCTTCAGCTGGGCCAGCTTGCCGCTCGCAGACATGTCGCTGTCGCGATAGAGCACCATGTCGGCTGGCGTGCGCGCCAGCTCGCCCCGCACCGAGGCCAGGCGGCCCCTGCGGTCCTGAAGCTGCGCTTCGGTGGCGTATTTCTGCGACTCGGCTTGGGCCTGCAGCTGGGTCAAGGCCGTCTTCTGGGCAGTGAAGTCGCCGATGTTGTTGCCCGACAGGAAGGCTTGATAGGCGGTATCGGTCTCGGCCAGCTTGTCGGCGAAGATGTCGCGCTGACGCTCAAGGCCATTGTCGCTGGAGCCGATCAGCAGGCTGCGGCGATAGATCAGATACTCCTCGAGCAGGGTGTTGAGCACCTTCTCGGCGACCTCGGCGTTCTTGTTGGAATAGGACAGCCGGATGATCGAGTTGTCGGGGGCGGTCTCGATCTTCAGGTTGCGGGCGAGCGCGTCACGTCCCTCGGCGATCAGCTTGCGCTTCCCCTCGGGCGAGGCCCTGGAATATTTGGTGGCATGGGCTGGGAAGATCTTGCCAAAGCCGACCTTGCGGATCACCCGCTCGCGCAGTTCGCTGCTGCCGAGGATTTCCGCTTCCGACTGGATCACCTGGTCGACGTCCGGCACCGCGCCCCGCGCGGCGTCGCCGGCTCGGGGCTCGTAGACATATTCCTGGCCCAGGCGGACAAACAGGCTTGAGCTGGCGGTATAGGTCTTCTTCATCGTGGTGGCGAAGGCCAGGCCGATGCAAAAGATCACCATGAACACGCCGAGCATCAGCCAGCGCTCGCGCCAAAGCAAGGTGACGAAATCGGTCGGCGCGTAGCGGGCGCGCGCCGCCCAGTCGCTTCGCGACGGGGGTTCGTGCGGCACGCTGGTCCAGGCGCTCGTCGTCGACATGCGAATCCGATGGGTTCAAGTCTCGACCTTACCCTGGTCGGTCGCGCCTTAAGGCTTCGTTACCCATTCCTGTTAAGACTTGCCGCATGCACAGGCGCACCATCCTCTCGGCGGCTTTCGCCCTGCCCTTCCTGGCCAGCGGTCTTTCGGCCTGCGGCCACGTGGACGGCGAGCCCATCACGCCCACGGCCCGCCCGACGGCCGATTTTCCCGACATCGGCTACGCCGAATGGACAGACGACGAGCCAGACTACCGATTCTATCCGGGGGACGAAATCGATGTCCGCGTGCCCTCGGCGGTCGAGCTGAACAAGTCTGCGGTGATCCAACCCGATGGCCGCGTCGCTTTGCCGTTGATCGGTCCGGTGATGGCCGCCGACCGCACCATCGGTGAACTTGAGGCCTCGATCACCCAGGCCTATGGCGCCCAGTTGTTGCGGCCGAAGGTCGAGGTGTCGGTCAAGACCACGGCGCCGCTGAAGATTTTCGTGGGCGGAGAGGTTGGCAATCCTGGCGTCTATGACATGGCCGGCGACGGCGACGCCCTGCGGGCGGTGATCCAGGCCGGGGGCTTCAAGGCCTCGTCCAAGCGCAGCTCGGTGGTGATCATTCGCCGGGGCCCGGGCGGTCGTCCGATGCTGCGCACCGCGAACCTGCTTTCGGGAATGACAGGCGGCGGGGCGGACTTGGTGCCGCTACGTCGGTTCGACATCGTCTATGTGCCGCGCAGCGGGGTCGCCGAGGCGGGCCTGTTCATGCAGCAATATTTCCGCGACCTGCTGCCGATCAATTTCAGCTACGCGGTCAACGGCTTTAACGGAAACTAGAGCATTTTTCGAGCGAAGTGGTTCCGGTTCGCGTGAAGAAAAATGCGTTAAAACAGAAGATTAGAGCTCACGGCCTGACGCAGTCAGGTCGGGAAATACTCTAGGTCGCCCACCCGGCGCTTCAGACGTCCGGGAAAGGGAAGGCGTGGGCTGAACCCGTCAGGGTTCAGCCGTTGGCCAGCCATTCGCGCGCCTGGCGCTGCGCTTCGGCGACATCCTCGCTGGCCATCTCCTGCGAGATTTCCTTGCGATAGACCTTGGCTTCGACCGAACCACGCATGGCGGCCAGGTTGAACAGCATGTGGGCCGAGACGTAGTCGAGCGGCGCGCCGCCCTGACCGGTCGAATAGAGCAGGCCCATGCGAAACAGCTCGTCGCCCGAGGTGTCGGCGGTCGGCAGCGGGATGCCGTGGATGGCGGCGGGTGGTTCAATGCTCATCATCATGACCGTGGTTCTCCTTGCAGCCCGCGCCGTCGTTCTGGCCGCGCCAAGCTCTCTGTGGAGACACAAAAGTCCTTCTTGATTGAACATATAGTTAAGGCCGGCGACAGCATGAATCTTGGCCATGAATACATAAACCCTTCACGGGTATTACGTTGCGTTCACCGGTGTTACTAGACGTAAACCCCCGTATACAGCGCGTTAACGAGCGCGCTGGCCAAACAGCACCTTTCGGGCCTCTTCCTGCGCTTTTCCGGGGGTTTGCAGGGCCGGGCGGCGCAATTCCGCCCCCAGCTTGAACCCGCGCTCGACGCCTTCGCGGGCCGCCATGCGCTCGAACCACGTCTTCAAGTGCGGAAATTCTTCCAGAATAATGCCCTGATTTTTCCATGGCACAACCCAACCCCAGCAGGCGAAGTCGGCGATGGACAATTGGCCACAGATGAAATCCTTCCCGTCCAGCTGCTTGTTGAGCACGCCGTACAGCCTGTGGGTCTCGTTGGTGTAGCGGACGGCGCCATAGGCGATCTGCCGCTGGTCGCTGACGATCGAGGCCGCATATTGCCGGAAATGGTGGGTCTGGCCGGCCATCGGACCGAGGCCGCCCATCTGCCACATCAGCCACTGGTCGATATCGACCCGCTCGCGCTCATTGGTCCCGTAGAACTGCCCGGTCTTGCGACCCAGATACTGCAGGATGGCCCCGGACTCGAAGACCGAGATCGGCTGGCCCTCGGGACCGTCCGGATCGACGATCGCCGGCATGCGGTTGTTGGGGCTGATGGCCAGGAACTCAGGCTTGAACTGTTCGCCCGTCCCGATGTTCACCGAAACCATGGTGTAGGGCAGACCCATCTCTTCCAGGGCGACGGAGATCTTCCAGCCATTGGGCGTAGGCCAGTAATAGAGTGCGATCGAACCGCTCATGCTGTTTTCCCTCTTCGTTGACTCCAACATGGTCTCGCGCGCGCGTCACGCCAAGGCCGGTGATGGGTTGGAGCCTTAGCCTGACCGCGCCGTTCAGATCAGGTTCAGCGAGACCGGAGCATTCTGTCGTTCAAGAACGAGGGATGAGACGGCCGAAAGGCCCGACCAAAGGAGACGGATGAGATGAAACGTCTTTTACTCACTATCGCGGCCGTGGCCGCCGTGGCCGGCCCGATGGCCCTGGCCAGCGAGGCTTCGGCCCAGAATCGCGGCCACGGCCGCGGCGGCGACCAGGGTGGCCGCGGGGATCACGACCGCGGCGGTCGCGGCGATGATCGCGGCGACGGCCGAGACGGCGACGGCGGTGGCCATGACGGTCGTCACGACAACGGTCGCCACAACGGTTGGGACCGCAGCGACAAGCGCTGGGATAACGGCCGCCACAACGGCTATTACTATAACAATCGCTGGAGCTATGGCGCGCCGCCGGCCGCCTATTACGGACACCCCGGCTACCGTCCCGGCTACACCGCCTGGCGCCGCGGCGGCTACCTGCCGTCCTACTATCGCGGCGGCGATTACGTGATCAACGACTATGGCTACTACCGCCTGCGTCCGCCGCCCCGGGGCTATCACTGGTACCGGGCGGGTAGCGACTACGTGCTGGCGGCGATCGCCACGGGCTTGATCTTCGACATCATCAATAACTAGTGACGTCGATCTGAAACGATGGGCGGCGCTCCGGGCAATCCCGTGAGCGCCGCTCCGTCAGTCGGGCCTAGAGCCCCAGCTTGCCCCGCAGCAGTTCATTCACGGTCGCCGGATTGGCCTTGCCGCCGGTCTCCTTCATCACTTGGCCGACGAACCACCCGACGGCCTGGGGCTTTTCCTTCACGGCCGAGGCCTTGTCTGGATTGGCGGCGATCAGGGCGTCGATGGCCGCCTCAATGGCGCCCGTGTCGTTGATCTGAACCAAGCCCCGCGCCTCGACGATCTGCGCGGGACGCCCCTCGCCCGCCCACATGTGCTCGAAGACCTCCTTGGCGATCTTCGACGAAATCGTGCCGTTCTCGATGAGTTCGACCAGTTGAGCGATGTCCGAGGCCGGCAGCGGCGAGGCGGCAATTTCGCGACCGTTCGCCGCCAGTTTCGACAGCAGCTCGTTGGTCACCCAATTGGACACCAGCTTGGCGTCGCGGCCCCCTGTCTTTTCGAAAAGAGATTGGGCGGCGGCTTCGAAATAGTCGGCGCGGTCGCTTTCGATGATCAGCACGCCAGCGTCATAGGCCGACAGGCCGTACTGGCTCTGCAGGCGCTGCTTCTTGGCGTCCGGCAGTTCCGGCAGGGTTTCCTCAATCGCCTTGACCCAGGCCGGGTCGAGGATCAGCGGCAGCAGGTCCGGATCGGGGAAGTAGCGATAGTCGTGCGCCTCTTCCTTCGACCGCATCGACCGGGTCTCGACCTTGGTCGGGTCGAACAGCCGGGTCTCCTGGTCGATCTTGCCGCCGTCCTCCAGGATCTCGATCTGGCGACGGGCCTCGTACTCGATGGCCTGCTGGATATAGCGGTAGGAGTTGACGTTCTTGATCTCGCAGCGCGTGCCCAGATGGCTGAAGCTGCCGGTCTCGCGGAACCTCTCATAGGCGCCGGGGCGGCAGACCGAGACATTGACGTCGGCCCGCAGGTTGCCCTTCTCCATGTCTCCGTCGCAGGTGCCCAGATAGACCAGGATCGTGCGGATTTTCTTCACATAGGCCGCCGCCTCTTCCGAGGTGCGCATGTCGGGCTTGGAGACGATCTCCATCAGCGCCGTGCCCGCGCGGTTTAGGTCCACATAGGTGGCGTTGGGATCCAGGTCGTGGATCGACTTGCCGGCGTCCTGCTCCAGGTGCAAGCGCTCGATGCGCACGTCGAAGGTCGTGCCGTCGTCGCGCTCGACGCTGACGACGCCCTCGCCGACGATCGGCTGGTCGAACTGGCTGATCTGATAGCCCTGAGGCAGATCGGGATAGAAGTAGTTCTTGCGGTCGAAGCGGCTCTTCAGATTGATCTGGGCTTTAAGACCCAAGCCAGTCTTGACCGCCTGCTCCACGCAGAAGCCGTTCAGCACCGGAAGCATGCCCGGCATGGCCGCGTCCACCAGGCTGACCTGCTGGTTTGGCCCGGCGCCGAACCCGACGGCGGCGCCAGAAAACAGCTTGGACTTGCTGGCGACCTGGGCATGGATCTCGAGGCCGAGGACAATTTCCCACGGGCCGGTGCGGCCTTGGATCTGCTTTGCGGAGGCGGTTTCGGTCATGTCTCAATTCCTGGCCGCAGGGGTGGCCACTTCAGTTTAGCTCCCTTCCCTCCCCTTTGTGGGGAGGGTGGCCCCGAAGGGATCGGGTGGGGCTCGCGGCGTCGAGAGCACGACAAATCACGCTCATGACGGGGTCGATATCCTCATGCACCGCACGGGTTGGGAAGCGCAAGGTTTGGAAGCCCGTAAGGCTCAAAACCCGATCTCGGCGCTGGTCGCGGCCGGCTTGTTCCAGCTCAGCATGGTGATGGCCATCCACTTCCACGATCAGCCGGCGGCCGAAACAGACAAAGTCGAGGATGTAGTCGAGGAACGGCGCCCGCTTCCGGAAGTAAAAGCCGTTGGCTCTCAGTGTCCGGAGCCGTCGTACCCACAGGCGAACTTCCTGGGTTGTCATGGCCTTTCGCAAGGCTCGAGCATTTTTCGAGCGAAGTGATTCCGGTTCGCGTGAAGAAAAATGCGCAAAAACAGAAGATTAGAGGTCACGGCCCGACGCAGTCAGGTCGGGAAATGCTCTAGCGCGCGTTTGACGCTCATGGTGTAGCCCCGCCCGACCCCTCTGGGGCCACACTTCCCATAAGGGGAGGGAAAGAGTGAAGGAAGGGATTGGAAGGCGCCAAGCGACAAAATGGCGACT
This sequence comes from Caulobacter sp. DWR2-3-1b2, assembly GCF_049896345.1. NCBI lineage: Bacteria > Pseudomonadati > Pseudomonadota > Alphaproteobacteria > Caulobacterales > Caulobacteraceae > Caulobacter > Caulobacter sp. DWR2-3-1b2. Next base: position 469,939 of record NZ_JAFCUC010000003.1, read on the forward strand.
TCTTGTCAAGACCGGGACCATTTCACGCCGAGTGGAACCGTCACCGCTCCCTCTCGTTGACTCCCTGAATTCGAATAACGCTCAGGAGGAAATCATGGCTGTTCTGAACCTCGACGCCAGCGAACCCTATATCGCTTCCAACGCTTCGGACGATGGCTCCGCACTGTTCACGGCCGCGCCGATCTATGCTCGCGCCAACACCCGAAAGACTTCCAGCAAGCCAAACCTGCCGCTGCTGATCGGCTTGCCTGTGGCGGCAATCGCCGTCGGGGCCCTTACCTGGGGTTTGATGAGCCGTCCTGCCGAAGCCCCCGTCGCCGACATCGCTCCGACGGCCCAGGTGGCCGAGGCGACGCCGACCCCGCTGCCGGAAACCACATTGCCCGCCGTCATCCCGACGCCAGCTGTGGCCCCTACAATGGCGACCCCCACTCCGGTTCAGGTAGCTCGCGCCGAAACGACGAAGCGCGCCGCTCCGGCTCGCCGCGCCGCCCCGGCCCGCCGGGCGTCTCCGGAAACCCTGCTTGACGCCGGCTCGGCCTCGTCGAATGTCAGCGCAACGGTAGCGGCTCCGGTCGCCGCTGCTCCGGCCGCGCCGGTTGTGATCGCCGCTCCGGCCGCCGCCGCCCCGGCTCCGACGCCCGCCCCGGTGGCGACGCCGACCACGCCGGACGCCCCCATGTAAGCGTAAGTATCGCGTAAAAAAGAAGGGCGGCTCCTCGCGGGGCCGCCCTTTTTCTTGGTCTCTACGGCTAGAGCATTTCCCGACCTGACTGCGTCAGGCCGTGAGCTCGAATCTTTTGTTTTGACGCATTTTTCTTCACGCGAACCGGAACCACTTCGCTCGAAAAATGCTCTAGCGCTGGATCACCACCACTTCGCCGCCTTGGCGCTGAACCCAGCGGCCTTTTCCATGGCTCCCGCCACCGAGAACACCGTGCCCTCGTCCAGCGGCTTGCCGATGATCTGCAGACCCAGCGGCAGGCCGTTGGCGTCCAGGCCGGCCGGCAACGACAGGCCCGGCAGACCCGCCAGGTTCGTCGTCACCGTGAACACGTCGTTGAGGTACATGGCGATCGGGTCGTCGCTGTTCTCGCCCAGGCCGAAAGCCGCCGAGGGCGCGGTCGGGGTCAGCAGGGCGTCGCATTTTTCCCAGGCCTTGTCGAAGTCCTCGGCGATCCGGCGGCGAACCTTCAGGGCCTTCAGATAATAGGCGTCGTAATAGCCGGCGCTCAGCACATACGTGCCAATCAGGATGCGGCGCTTGACCTCGTCACCAAAGCCCTCGGCGCGGGTGTTTTCATAGACCTCGGTCAGGTTGGCGCCGTCGGCCCGCAGGCCAAAGCGCATGCCGTCATAGCGGGCCAGGTTCGACGACGCCTCGGCCGGGGCCACGATGTAATAGGCCGGCAGGGCGTATTTGGTGTGCGGCAGGCTGACCTCGACGATCTCGCAGCCGGCGTCCCTCAGCCAAGCAATGCCCTCTTCCCACAGCTTCTCGATCTCGGCGGGCATGCCGTCGAGGCGGTATTCCTTGGGCACGCCGATCCGCAGGCCCTTCACCGACTTGCCGACGAAGGCCGCGAAATCGGGAACCGGCACATCGAGGCTGGTGGAGTCCTTGGGGTCGTAGCCGCACATCGAGGTCAGCAGGATCGCCGCGTCCTCGACGGTCTTGGCGATCGGACCGGCCTGGTCCAGCGAACTGGCGAAGGCCACGACGCCCCAGCGCGAGCAGCGGCCATAGGTCGGCTTGATCCCTACGGTGCCGGTGAAGGCGGCCGGCTGACGGATCGAGCCGCCGGTGTCGGTGGCGGTGGCGCCCAGGCACAGGTCGGCGGCCACGGCGGCCGCAGAGCCGCCCGAGCTGCCGCCCGGGGTCAGGGCCTGGTTGGAGCCGGCCTTGCGCCAGGGGTTGGTCACCGGGCCATAGCCGCTGGTCTCGTTGGACGAGCCCATGGCGAACTCGTCGAGGTTCAGCTTGCCCAGCATCACCGCCCCGTCGCGCCACAGCTGGCTGGTGACGGTGGATTCGTATTGCGGGACGAAGGGCTCGAGGATTTTCGAGGCGGCCGTGGTGCGCACGCCGTTGGTGCAGAACAGGTCCTTGATGCCCAGCGGGATGCCGTCCAGGCGGCCGGTCACGCCAAAGGCCCGGCGCGCGTCGGAGGCGGCGGCCATGGCCAGGGCCTGGTCGGGGGTTTCCAGCAGGAAGGCGTTCAGCGGCCGCGCGGCCTCGACGGCCTCGATATGGGCGCGGGTCAGCTCGACCGAGGTGAACTCACCGGCCTCCAAGCCATCGAGGGCGCCCTTCAGCGTCAGGGTTGTCAGAGCACTCATTATTCAACCACCTTCGGCACGACGAAGAAGCCGCCGACGGACTTCGGGGCGTTGATCGTCACGGCCTCGACATCGCCGCCCATCGTCACCACGTCCTCGCGCAGCGGGGCGCCGGCGCCCACGACGCTGGTCATCGGCTCGACGCCATCGGTGTCGACCTCGGCCAGTTGCTCGATCCACGCCATGATGCCGTTCAGCTCCTGGACCAGGGCTTCGATGCGCTCTTCGGGTTCGGCGATACGCGCGAGCCGCGCGACCTTCCGCACGGTGGCGGCGTCAATGGCCATGGGGGCCTCCAGGAAATCGAGCGTGTGGGTTAGCCGTGCGAGGGGCGCTTTGACAAGCGCTTCCCTTGTTCCGAGGTTGCCGGAGCATGTTATGAGCAGCCATGCCCGTTCTCGACATCGCCGAATTCGCCGCCGCCATCCCCGACTACCTGCCGATCGTCGGGCTGGATCCGGGAGAGAAGACCATTGGCGTGGCGGTGTCCGACGTCACCTTGACGGTCGCCAGCCCGCTGGCCCTGATCAAGAAGACCAAGTTTAGCGAAGACGCCGAGGTGCTGTTCAAGCTGATGGGCAGCCGCAAGGCGGCCGGCATCGTCATCGGCCTGCCGATGAACATGGACGGCACCGAGGGCGTGCGCTGCCAGTCCAACCGCGCCTTCGGCCGCAACCTGCTGCGCCTGCAGCCCCACATCCCGATCACCTTCTGGGACGAGCGCCTGTCGACCGCCGCCGTCACCCGGGTGTTGATCGAGGAACACGACGTCAACCGCAAGCGCCGCGCCGAGGTGGTGGACAAGATGGCCGCCGGCTGGATCCTGCAGGGCGCGCTGGAGCGGATGCGGGGGATGCGCGAGGAAGCGGGCAAGGGGTTCTGAGAGACGGCTAAGAAACTCCTCCCCCTGTGGGGGAGGTGTCGGCGAAGCCGACGGAGGGGGGAGTAATCGGACGATCGCCACACCCCGGACAGAGACCCAAAACCTCCCCCCACCGGTCGCTGCGCGACCACCTCCCCCACAGGGGGAGGAGCGGTACGGACGAACACTTCCCTCCCCGTCCAAAGCCGCCTATGACCACGTTTCATGACGGCCAAAGCCCCCCCAGCTCCTCATGACCCCGCTTCCGCGATCGATCCGATCCTCCAGCGCATCTTTTCATTCCCCCGACGCCACTTCCTGTCGGCCGGCGACCTGAACGCTCCGCAGGCGGCCGATCTGCTGGACCTGGCCGACGCCTTCGTCGCCTTCAATCGCCAGACGTCCAAGTCGCTCGACATTCTCAAGGGCCGGACGCTAATGAACCTGTTCTTCGAGAACAGCACTCGTACCCAGTCCAGCTTCGAGATCGCCGGCAAGCGCCTGGGCGCCGACGTGGTCAATATGAGCCCGCGCACCTCGTCGATCACCAAGGGCGAGACCCTGATCGACACCGCCGTCACGCTGAACGCCATGCGGCCCGACCTGCTGGTGGTGCGCCATGCTTCGTCGGGCGCGGCCAGTCTGCTCAGCCAGAAGGTCAGCGGCAGCGTCATCAACGCCGGCGACGGCCAGCACGAGCACCCGACGCAGGCGGTGCTGGACGCCCTGTCGATCCGCCGCGCCTTCGGCCGGGTCTCGGGCCTGACCGTGGCGATCTGCGGCGACGTGCTGCACAGCCGGGTGGCCCGCTCCAACGTGGCCCTGCTTCACACGCTCGGCGCCAGTGTTCGGCTGGTGGGACCGCCCACCCTGATGCCGGCCCACGCCGAGCGCTGGGGGGTCACCGTCCATCATGACATGAAGGCCGGCCTCGCCGGGGTCGACGTGGTGATGATGCTGCGCCTGCAGATGGAGCGGATGCAAGGCGCCTTCGTGCCCTCGACCCGCGAATATTTCCGCTTCTACGGCCTGGACCGCGAGAAGCTGGCCCGCGCCGCGCCCAAGGCCAGGGTCATGCATCCTGGACCCATGAACCGGGGCGTGGAGATCGATTCCGACGTCGCCGACGATCCCGAGATCAGCCTGATCCAGGACCAGGTCGAGATGGGCGTCGCCGCCCGCATGGCGGTGCTGGCCAGCCTGGCCCATCGGCTCGAGGAGCATGGGAAGTGAAGTCCGTCCCTCTATTTTCCGCTCAGCCCGGCGAATGCCGGGACCTAGATCCCAAGGCTGAGGGGATGATTGGAAGAACTCGGCGTTCCTGGAACCCACCTCAAAGCCACTCCATCTGGGTCCCGGCATTCGCCGGGATGAGCGGAGGTTTTAGATGAACGCCCCCCAGCCCCTGGCCCTGATCAACGCCCGCCTGGTCGATCCCGAGAGCAGCTATGACGGTCCCGGCGGGGTCATCGTCTCCGAGGGCGTGATCGCCGACGTCGCCAAAGGCCGCGAGTTCGGCAAGCTGTCCAAGGACGTCCGCGTCGTCGACTGCGGCGGCGCCATGCTGGCCCCCGGCCTGATCGACCTGCGGGTCAAGACCGGCGAGCCCGGAGCCGAGACCAAGGAAACCCTGGCGAGCGCCGCCAAGGCCGCCGCGGCCGGCGGCGTCACCAGCTTCGTCGTCCAGCCCGATACCGACCCGGCGGTCGATGATCCCAGCGTCGTCGACTTCATCCTGCGCCGCTCTCGCGACATCGACAGCGCCCGCATCCTGTGCGCCGGTGCGGCGACCAAGGGGCTGGGCGGCGAGCAAATGGCCGAGATCGGCCTGATGCGCGAAGCCGGATGCGTCTATGTCACCGACGCCGACCGGCCGATCGTCGACAGCAAGGTGATGCAGCGCATCCTGACCTATGCCAAGGGCTTCGACACCCTGCTGGCCCACCGGCCTCTGGACCCCTGGCTGGCCAAGGGCGGCGCGGCGATCGGCGGCGAGTTCGCCGGCCGCCTGGGCCTGCCCTCGATCTCGCCGATGGCCGAGCGGATCATGCTGGAGCGCGACGTGGCCTTGTTGGAGGCCACCGGCGGACGCCTGCTGGTGGATCAGATCACCAGCGCCCAGGCTTTGGAAACCCTGGCCCGAGCCAAGGCCAAGGGGCTGCGCATTCACGCCAGCGTGTCGATCAACCATCTTTCGTTCAACGAGCTGGACATCGGCGACTACCGCACCTTCGCCAAGGTCACCCCGCCCCTGCGCGGCGAGGACGATCGCCAAGCGCTGATCGAAGCGCTGGCCGACGGCCTGATCGACATCGTCGTCTCGGCCCACGCCCCGGCCCCGGCCGAGGACAAGCGCCTGCCCTATGACGAGGCCGCGCCGGGCGCCGTGGGGCTGGAGACCCTGCTGCCGGCCCTGCTGAGCCTGTACCATGAGGAGCGCTTGCCGCTGGTTGACCTGATCCGCGCCGTCACCCTGGCCCCCGCCGCCCTGATCGGCCTGCAGTCGGGCCGCATCGCCCCTGGCGCCCCGGCCGACCTGGTGCTCTGCGACCTCGACGCCCCGCTGATCATCAACGCCGACAAACTGCTGTCGAAGTCCAAGAACTCGCCCTTTGACGGGCGGAGGCTACAGGGGCAGGTGCTGATGACGATCGTCGACGGGCGAGTGGTGCACCGGGCGGAGGGGTAGGACGCCTGGATCGGCGAGCGCCGCTCCGGCGCCGAGGCCTCGGCCCGTTCGGCCCAGGCCGAGATCGTCAAGCTGGAGCGCACGCTTCCGATCCTCCAGCGGCAACTCGACGACCAGAAGATGCTGGAGGCCAAGGGCTATGGCGCCCGCCAAAAGCTCTTGCAGCAGGAACAGGCCATGGTCACCGTCGAGCAGGACCTGATCGCCTCGCGCGGCCGGCTCGACGAGGCCCGCGCTCAGGTCAGTTCCCTGTCGCGTGACGGGGCTGAACTGACCCAGCAGTTCGTCGGCCAGGCCGCCCAGGAGCGGGCCGAGGCCGAGGGCCTGGCCGCCACCCGGGGCGACGCCCTGCGCAAGGCCCAGCAGAAGCGCGGCCTTCAGACCCTGACCGCCCCGGTCGGCGGTATCGTTCAGGCTGTTTCGGTGACCACCCTGGGCGAGGTGGCCGAGACCGGCAAGCCGATCGTCACGCTGGTGGCCGACGGCGAGGCCCTGGTGGTCGAGGCCCTCGTTTTGGGTCGCGACATCGGCTTCGTCCACACCGGCGACCGCGCCGTCGTCAAGCTGGAGGCCTATCCGTTCACCCGCTACGGCACGCTCAGCGGCCAGGTGATCCAGGTCTCGCCGGACGCCATCGTCGATGAGAAAAGAGGCTTGGTGTTCCCTGTGCGGGTGAAGCTGTTGCAGACGCGTCTTACAGTTGACGGCCGGCGAGCTATGCTTTCCGCTGGAATGAGCGCTTCGGTCGAGATCGTGACGGGGAAACGGCGGGTGATTGATTTTGTGTGGTCGCCGGTGGCGAAGACGGTTTCCGAGGCGGGAAGAGAAAGGTGAGAGGCAGTCTAATAGTGGGGCGATCATTGTTGTCGACAACATCGCGAGCACTGCGACTTGGCCGAGTTCAGCCAGAAAAAAATCGTGGAGCAGTTCGTGTTAAATAATCCCAAGGTCTATAGCGGTCATTGGCGGCCGATCTCCACAATGATGCTCTACGGGTTGATCCTGCTCTATACGCTTCCCGCCGCGCCTATTGTCATTTTCGTAGTTGCGCTCGTCTGCCTCGCGACGTGGTGGGCGGTCAGACTCACTCAGACACCAACGAGCGAGAAGGACAGGCTTTCGGGGTTCAACAACATCATCTCGTTAAGCGCGTGGCTACTTATAATATTAAGCGTTATTTACGACGCCGCCTTGATTGCGGGGCCTAAAAATAGCTTCGTAGCGAATATTGAAAATAAGTCCTCCATTATTCCCTTGATCCATTTTGCTGAAAGATATCGTGCTGGGGCGGCAATGGTGGGGGAGCCGCTACCAAATATTTCAGGAGTTTGCTTGACCCTCATTGCATTTGTGTCGTTTGCCGCCGGCGCGAGCTTCAACGCCTTAGGTGCGAAGCCTCAATTGTTCGGACCGGGTAAGACAAAGTATAAGAAAGGAGGCCATAGCGCGATAGTACGACCTATTGTCGTAATTACTACAATATTCGTTATTGCGAACGCATTACTAGCGCTGAGTGAATTTGCATCCAGTCTGTCAACTAAATCATATCTTTTTAAGATGAGGTTTATAACGGGTCCGTTTGTTTGGTCTATATTCTTATTCGTGATGTTGGCAGTGGGGAGCCTCATGGTTAAAGATTTTGAACTGATATATTATCTAAATAAAAAGGGGGATGAGGTTTAAATGCCCGCGAATAATGAAAACAGGGACACACACTCTATTCGGGCCTCCACCGCCTAACTAAGCCGCGACCAGTTCGACCTTGATGTCCGCTTCATGAGCCCGCGCCTGGGCCAGATCGTGGGCGGCCTGCATCCGCACCAGGGTGTCGGCGCGCACGCCGAAGGCTTTTTCGAAGCGGATCGCCATGTCGGCCGACAGTCCGGCCCGGCCGTTGAGCAGGTTGCTCATGGCCTGGCGAGTGACCTTCAGCTTTCCGGCGGTCACGGTCACGTTCAGCCCATGGGCCTCGACGATCTCGGTGCGGAGCCACACGCCCGGATGGACGGTGAAGCTGGAATGAAGCTTGAGCGCCATCAGCGATAGTCCTCCCGGTCCATGTCCTCGATCGCGAGGGCGTCATCGATCCGAAATGTCATTCGCCAGTTCTTCGTCACCGTCAGCGACCAGACGCCCTCACGATCGCCTGTAAGCTGGTGAGCCCCGGAGCGCCGGGCCGGCGCGGAGGCCTCGGCCCGTTCGGCCCAGGCCGAGATCGTCAAGCTGGAGCGCACGCTTCCGATCCTCCAGCGGCAACTCGACGACCAGAAGATGCTGGAGGCCAAGGGCTATGGCGCCCGCCAAAAGCTCTTGCAGCAGGAACAGGCCATGGTCACCGCCGAGCAGGACCTGATCGCCCAGCGCGGCCGGCTGGACGAGGCCCGCGCCCAGGTCAGCTCCTTGTCACGCGACGGCGCGGAGCTGACCCAGTCGTTCGTCGGCCAGGCCGCCCAGGAACGCGCCGAGGCCGAGGGCCTGGCCGCCACCCGGGGCGACGCCCTGCGCAAGGCCCAGCAGAAGCGCGGCCTGCAGACCCTGACCGCCCCGGTCGGCGGCATCGTCCAGGCCGTTTCGGTGACGACGCTGGGCGAGGTGGCCGAGACCGGCAAGCCGGTCGTCACCTTGGTGGCCGACGGCGAGGCCCTGGTGGTCGAGGCCCTCGTTTTGGGCCGCGACATCGGCTTCGTCCACACCGGCGACCCCGCCGTCGTCAAGCTGGAGGCCTATCCGTTCACCCGCTACGGCGCGCTGAGCGGCCAAGTGATCCAGGTCTCGCCGGACGCCATCGTCGATGAAAAAAGGGGCTTGGTGTTTCCCGTCAGGGTGAAGCTGTCACGGGCGCGTCTTACGGTTGACGGCCGGCAAGCTTTGCTGTCGGCTGGCATGAGCGCTTCGGTCGAGATCGTGACGGGGAAACGGCGGGTGATTGATTTTGTGTGGTCGCCGGTGGCGAAGACGGTGTCAGAGGCGGGGAGAGAGCGGTGAAATTGATGGCATTCAACTCTTACCGCATGATCAACTTTATTTCATGCGGCCTATCAGTTGTTGCGGTAGCCGCGCTTTGGGGGTGTGAGCATAGATCTGAGGTTGATATTTCGAATGAAGAGTACTCGGTATCTTCATCGAAGGCCGAGAGCTGTTCTCTATTTTCAGAGATATTGAATATGGACAACCGGCTTATCGAAAAAAAACTTTCCGTCCGCGGAGAGAAGGTTTCTGACGAAAAACCATTCGAAGACATAATGCCAGGCGGGAAATTCTACGCGACCGCAACGGCTGGCCTTCGCCCCGACTCGCCGATGAGCGGCGACGTTACAGATAAGCCAATGCAGCATTATTACTTATCTCGCGTGTACAGAGAGGCCGGAGATTCGAGAAATGAGATCCGCAATCTGATGTTGTCTGCTCTGCCTCAAGAATCCTATGTTGAAATGCAGAGGAACGGGGGCCGATTTCACATTTCAATGAAGAAGATATATGGCTCATATCTGCCGGCCATTTGCCGACTTCAGAAAATATGCGCCGATATAGGCGAAAGCCGAAGTGTTCTGTCGTTTCAGTGCAATGCTAATTGGTAAAAAATAGCAATGCCCACTTCATTGGACGGCGCGATTGTTGCCTTACGTTACACGGCCGCAAATTATCAATATTCCGCTCCAAAGTCTTTCAGCGACAATGCCAATGCTATTATTAGGGATTTCGACGCGCGATGGAAATCGACGACGCTCCGTCGTCAAATCGAAGTCGGCGGGGCGGTGGAGCTGAATCCATTCTTCGCGAAGGGCGCGGCAAAGGGTTTCGCCAAGAAGATGTTTGGTAAGCGGGCCAAGTGGATAATTATACCGGGTATAACGGTTGGAGCCCAAGCTTCCACTGGGGGAGTTCCCACCGTTTCCGGAAAAGCTGGGGTTACTTGGTTGGGCTTTGGCGCGTCGCTCGGCGTAAAAGAGGGACACAAACTCTTTTCAGGCTAGGTCTCTAACTCAGCCGCGACCCGTTCGACCTCGATGTCGCCCTCATGAGCCCGCGCCTGGGCCAGATCATAGGCGGCCTGCATCCGCACCAAGGTGTCCGCGCGCACGCCGAACACCTTTTCGAAGCGGATCGCCATGTCGGTCTAGCCAATTCGGATTTGAATGGCCTGCCCCGATCCACGCAACCGCCCCGCGCCTTGAGGTATTCACGCGGTTCACAGACCAGCGGAGCGCGACATGGCCATCTTCAACAAAGACATCATCAAGCTGACGACGACCAACAAGAACTGGCAAAAGGAAGTCTATTTCGACAAGCAGGCTCAGATCGTCATGATGAGCATCCCCGTCGGCGAGGAAATCGGCGAAGAGACCCATGACGCCGACCAAACCACGTTCATCGCGTCGGGCGAGGGCCAGGCCGTGGTCGACGGCGCGCGATCGAAGCTGACCGAGAGCCACCTGATCGTCATCCCCAAGGGCGCCAAGCACAACATCATCAACAAGGGCGACGTCGAACTGAAGCTCTTTACCGTCTATTCGCCGCCGGCCGAGGACGAAGGCGTCAACTTCAAGACCAAGGCCGAAGCGGAAGCGGCGGAAGACTAGCGACGCGGCGCAGGCGCACCTCCGCTTTCGTCCAAGGCGGCCGACTGGATCAGGCCCGGTCGGCCGCTTGTTTCGATAGAGCGATTGTCTCTGGTCGCGACTCTTCAGTCCAGGGCGACGCGACGACCCCGTTCTCAGCGCGCGAGCCGGTCCCTGAGCATCCGCAGCGTGGCGATGACGCCATGCTTGGGCCACTCATAGGTTATGGACCCGCCCAGTTGCGCCGACATGCCCCGGGTCACGAGCTTGCTGCCGAAACCTCCGGTCCCGTCAGGCGCCTTGACGGGTGGGCCGCCGCGCTCGGTCCAGACCACCACGACGTCCTGCTCCTGCGCCGTGCACGACACGTCCAGCGTGCCGGTCCCGACCGAGAGTGCGCCGTATTTGAGGGAGTTTGTCGCCAGTTCATGGATGACCAGGGCCAGGGTGGTCGCCGCAGCCTCGCCGACGCCCATCCGGGGCACGGAGACGCGGATGCGGCCGCTGAACGCGCCGAGGTCGTCATAGGGCGCGAGAAGGACGGAAATCAGATCGCCGAGCAGCGCGGCCTTGCCGTGCTGGCCGGGTATGGGACGAACCAGGTCATGGGCGCGACCCAGGGAGGTCAAGCGCTCCGTCAGCTCACGAGCCATGTCCGTGGTGGTTTCCGTTGAGCGCGAGGTGATCGCGGTCAGGGACGAGGCGATCGTCAGAAGGTTCTTGACGCGGTGGCTCATCTCGCCGGCCAGCAGTTCGTTGGCTTCCTCCGCCTGCTTGCGGCCGGTTACGTTGAGGAACACTCCGGCCATCACGCGCGCGATGATCCCCTCGTCGTCGCCCTGGCCACGCGCCGAAATCCACCGGATCTCGTCCTCGACCATGACGCGAAAATCTATCTCATAGGGGCCGACGATCCCGCGCGTCGCGGCGAAGGCCGCATGAACCCGGTCGCGGTCGGCCGGGTGGATGTGAGCGGACAGATCCTCGAAACACACCGCCTTGGTGATCGGTACGCCCCAAAGGCCATAGCCAAGTTCGTCCATCACCAGTTGGTCGGAGTCGACATTCCATGACCAAAGGGCGACGCCCGCCGCAACAAGCGCCCGGCGGAGCTGTTTGGTATCCCACAGCTGAGGGTTAGATTGTGCAGCGGACAAAGGGCAAACTCTTTAGCTGGGGACCATTGGCGCCACGGGCCTCGCGGGGACCGGGGCGTATCCTTCTGAACGCTCGCTTGCGGCGAAAGGCTATACCGGCCCTATTTAGGGATAGATAACCGATCCGCACAGCCATGAGATACGCCCTTCTATATTCCGCCGCGCGAAGAGGCGCCGAGATCAGGGCGGGAAAACCGTGGAGTGCTTGCCGCACGCTCGGGTATAAAGCCGAAACCGGCGTTTTCGCGCTTGCCATGCTCCAGCCACGCCCGGCAACCTTCACCACACCCATAGGTCGCAAACCGTGCAAGATCTCGCCCAAGCCGTCTACCTGACCCTCGGGATCACGATCCTCGGCGGCTATCTGCTGGGCTCGATTCCGTTCGGCCTGATCGCCACGCGGCTAGGCGGGGCGGGCGACATCCGGCAGATCGGCTCGGGCAATATCGGCGCGACCAACGTGCTGCGCTCGGGCCGCAAGGACCTGGCGGCCATTACCCTGATCGGCGACGCCGGCAAGGGCGTGGTGGCGGTGCTCCTGGCCCGTTGGCTAAGCCACGGCAACCCGGCGATCATCGCCCTGGCCGGCGGCGCGGCCTTCACAGGCCACCTGTTTCCAGTCTGGTTGAAGTTCAAGGGCGGCAAGGGCGTGGCCACCTTCTACGGCGTGCTGTTGGCCGCCTGCTGGCCGGTGGGCGTGCTAGCGGCCGTGACCTGGCTGGCCGTGGCGGCCCTGCTGCGCCTCAGCTCCCTGGCCGCCCTGGTCGCCGCAGCCCTGGCCGCGCCGTTCGCCCTCGCCACCGACCAGCCCTATCCGTTCCTGGTCCTCTGCCTGTTCATGGCCGTGCTGATCTTCATCCGACACAAGGACAATATTGGCCGGCTGCTGAAGGGCGAGGAGCCCCGCATCGGCAAGAAGAAGACGGCCGAAGCGCCGCCTCCCCCAAGCACGACAGAGGGCGCGTGACGACTCGCCGCCTCTCGGACCCTGAGCGCCTTGCCTGGTTGAGGCTGGCGCGCACCGAGACGGTCGGCCCCGTCGCCTTCGAGCATCTTTTGCAGCGGTTCGGCTCCGCCGAGCGCGCCCTTCAGGCCTTGCCCGAACTGGCCCGCCGCTCCGGTCGGGCGGCGCCCCTGCGTTCGCCGCCCGAGGACGAAATCCTCCGCGAGCTGGAAACCGGCGCCAGGCTCGGTGCGCGGCTGATCTGCGCCTGCGAGCCGGACTTCCCCTCGCGCCTGGCCGCCCTCGATCCGCCGCCGCCGGTGATGTGGAGCCTCGGCCACGCCGAACTGCTGCCCCAGCCCAGTCTGGCCATCGTGGGGGCTCGCATCGCCTCGGCCGGCGGTCAGCGCTTCGCCCGACAGTTGGCTGCGGAGTTAGGGCAGCACGGCTATGTCGTCGTCTCGGGTCTGGCGCGCGGCGTAGACGGCGCGGCCCACGAGGGCGCCCTGGCGACCGGCACCGTGGCGGTGCTTGGCGGCGGGGTCTGTGACATCTATCCGCCTGAACACGCCGCCCTGCACGCCCGGATCGCCGGCGAAGGCGGCTGCATCGTCAGCGAAAGCGCCTGCGACCGGCGGGCCATCGCCAAGGACTTCCCGCGCCGCAACCGCATCATCTCGGGCCTGTCCCTGGGCGTCATTGTGGTCGAGGCCGAGCTGAAGTCCGGCTCGCTGATTACCGCCCGCCTGGCCGCCGAGCAAGGCCGCGACGTCTTCGCCGTGCCCGGCTCGCCGCTCGATCCCCGCGCCAGGGGTCCTAACGACCTGATCCGCCAGGGCGCGATCCTCTGCGAAAGCGTCGAGGACGTGCTGCGCTCGCTGTCGGGCCAGGCGTCCTTGCGCGAGCGCGAACGCACCTACGATCCCGACGAGCCGATGGATATCGACCACAACGCTCTGCGCGCCCAGGTGGCCGCCCTGCTCTCGCCCACCCCCGTCTCCCGCGACGAGCTGGTCCGCGCCACCCGCGCCCCGACCTCGGCGGTGATGGCGGCCTTGGTGGAGCTGGCCTTGGCGGAGCGGGCGGAGTTGCTGCCGGGCGGAATGGTGGCGGGGATTTGAACCCATCAAGATAGGGCAGTCTGTCGATGTTCACCGTTCATCGCGCTTCCGGGATGCGCATCGTCACATGAGGCGCGCGGATATTCGGCGCGCGATGGCGATCGTCGGGGAACTGCGTAACGATTTGCTGGCGCGCTAGAGAGGGGTTCATGGCTGACTCGACTGACACGGACATCGACGCCGCCATCGCGCTCGGTGACAAGCTGTCCCTGAATGAGCCGAGAGCGGCCTCCGCTCGCTACGACCAACCAACGGGTCGCATTGTCGTGGAGTTGGCCAGCGGATCGGCTTTCGCGTTTCCAGCGCGCCTTGGCCAAGGGCTCGAGGCGGCCACCGATGAAGAGCTGGCGAGGGTCGTCATTCCGGGGGCAGGGTACGGCCTGCACTGGGAAGCTCTGGACGTCGATCTGTCGATACCGGGGCTGGCCGCCGGCATCTTCGGAACCAGGGCTCACATGGCCAGGCTCGCCGGATGAGGCGCTTCCGCGGCCAAGGCTGCCGCAGCCCGTGCCAACGGCGCTAAGGGCGGGCGACCGCCCAAGACCAAAACCGCCTGACCGCCGCCGAGATATTCCTCTCTCTTAAGAGAGAGCCGCTCGCCAAATGCGGTGTTCGCCACAGCCGACGTTGACAGACCCCTGGCGCCGCCCCCACTTTCCGGCGCTTCGTCCAAGGTTCGCCCCAAAGGCGCGCCCGAGGCAGACCCCTTTCTCCCCAGGTCCAGAGTCCTAATGATCGTCGTCGTCGTCGAGAGCCCGGCCAAGGCCAAGACCATCAACAAGTATCTCGGCCCCGGCTTCACGGTGCTGGCATCCTACGGTCACATCCGCGACCTGCCGTCCAAGGACGGCTCGGTCGAGCCCGACAACGACTTCCACATGCACTGGGAGGCCGACGCCAAGGGCGCCAAGCGGATCGCCGACATCGTCGACGCCATGAAGGGCGCCGACGGCGTGATCCTGGCCACCGACCCCGACCGCGAAGGCGAGGCCATCAGCTGGCACGTGCTGGAGGTTCTGCAGAAGAAGAAGGCGGTGAAGGACAAAACGGTCAAGCGCGTCACCTTCAACGCCATTACCAAGACCGCCGTGCTGGAGGCGATGGCCCATCCGCGCGACATCGACATGGAGCTGGTCGAGGCCTATCTGGCCCGCCGGGCGCTCGACTACCTGGTCGGCTTCACCCTGTCGCCGGTGCTGTGGCGCAAGCTGCCGGGCAGCCGTTCGGCCGGACGGGTGCAGTCGGTATGCCTACGTCTGATCGTCGATCGCGAGCTGGAGATCGAGCGCTTCAAGACCCAGGAATACTGGACCGTCGAGGCCGATGTCACGGCCGGCGCTGATCCATTCCTGGCCCGGATGGTCAAGTACGAGGGCAAGAAGCTCACCAAGTTCGACCTCGGCAATGAGGGCTCGGCCCTGGCCGCCAAGGCCGCAGTCGAAAAGGCCGTATTCAAGGTCGCCGCCGTCGAGAAGAAGCCCGGTAAGCGCTCGCCCGCCCCGCCCTTCACCACCTCGACCCTGCAGCAGGAAGCCTCGCGCAAGCTGGGTTTCTCGGCCCAACGCACCATGCAGGCCGCTCAGAAGCTGTATGAAGGCATCGACATCGGCGGCGAGACCGTCGGCCTGA
Organism: Caulobacter sp. DWR2-3-1b2; assembly: GCF_049896345.1. Taxonomy (NCBI): domain Bacteria; kingdom Pseudomonadati; phylum Pseudomonadota; class Alphaproteobacteria; order Caulobacterales; family Caulobacteraceae; genus Caulobacter; species Caulobacter sp. DWR2-3-1b2. Next base: position 485,239 of record NZ_JAFCUC010000003.1, read on the forward strand.
TCACCTATATGCGGACCGACGGCGTGTCAGTGGAGCCCGAAGGCATAGCCGAGGCGCGCAGCGTCATCGGCAATGTCTATGGCGCATCTTACGTCCCCGAGACCCCGCGCTACTACAAGGCCAAGGCCAAGAACGCCCAGGAGGCCCACGAAGCCATCCGCCCGACCAGCCTGAGCCGCAACCCCGGCTCGCTGCGTCTGGAGTCGGATCTGGGCCGCCTGTACGAGTTGATCTGGAAGCGGATGATCGCCTCGCAGATGGAGAGCGCCCGCATCGAGCGGACCACCGTCGACCTGGAGAGCAGCGACGGCCAGACCGGAATGCGCGCCTCGGGCCAGGTGATCCTCTTCCCCGGCTACCTGGCAGTCTATGAGGAAGGCCGCGACGACGCCGATGACGAGGACAGCGCTCGCCTGCCGCTGATCGAGGAGGGGGCAACCGCCAAGGTCATCGACGCCCGGGCTGACCAGCACTTCACCGAGCCGCCCCCGCGCTATTCGGAAGCCAGCCTGGTCAAGAAGATGGAAGAGCTGGGCATCGGCCGCCCCTCGACCTACGCCTCGGTGCTGACTGTGCTGCGCGACCGCGAATATGTGCGCATGGACAAGCTGCGGTTCATTCCCGAGGACAAGGGCCGCCTGGTCACCGCCTTCCTCGAACAGTTCTTCCGCCGCTATGTGGAGTACGACTTCACCGCAGCCCTGGAGGAAAAGCTCGACCTGGTGTCGGACGGCAAGCTGGACTGGAAGGAATTCCTGCGGGACTTCTGGAAGGACTTCCACGCCGCCGTCGGCGAGATCGCCGAGCTGCGCACCACCAATGTGCTCGACGCCCTCAACGAGTCGCTGGGCCCGCACATCTTCCCCGACAAGGGCGACGGCAGCGACCCGCGCCTGTGCCCGACCTGCGGCACGGGGATGCTGTCGCTGAAGGTCGGCAAGTTCGGGGCCTTCATCGGCTGCTCGAACTATCCCGAATGCCGCTTCACCCGCCAACTGGCCACGAGCGAAGGCGAGGGCGAGGCGGAAGCCGCCGACAAGGAGCTGGGCATCAATCCCGAGACCGGCCGCGCCGTCTGGCTGAAGAACGGTCGCTTTGGCCCCTATGTCGAGGAGCCGCCGGCGACGGACAGCGCCGACAAGCCCAAACGCTCGAGCCTGCCCAAGGGCTGGACTCCGGCGGGGCTGGACCTGGAAAAGGCCCTGCGCTTGCTGTCCCTGCCGCGCGAGGTCGGGCTGCACCCCGACGACGGCAAGAAGATCACCGCAGGCCTCGGCCGGTTCGGACCGTTCGTGCTGCACGAGGGCACCTACGCCAATCTGGAGAACGCCGAGGAGGTGTTCGACATCGGCCTGAACCGCGCCGTCGCCCTGCTGGCCGACAAGCGGGCCGGCGGCGGGCGTCCTCAGCGGGGACAAGCCGCTGCCCTGGCCGACCTGGGCGTCCACCCGGATGACGGCAAGCCGGTGAAGGTGCTGTCGGGTCGCTTTGGGCCCTACATCAAGCACGGCGACACCAACGCCAATGTCCCCAAGGGCGCCGATCCGGCTGCCATGACTCTGGCCGAGGCCGTGGTGCTGCTGGCCGACCGCGTCGCCAAGGGCGGCGGCAAGAAGCCGGTGAAGAAGGCGCCCGCCAAGGCCAAGGCCGCCGCGGCCGATGGGGCGGCTCCGGCCAAGAAGGCGCCGGCGAAGAAGCCGGCGACCAAGAAACCGGCGGCGAAAAAGCCCGCCGCCAAGAAAGCCAAGGCCGAAGCGTAACGCATCTCGGCCACTTGGTCAGAGGAAGATTGGGGGTTAGGCTAGGCTCATGACGTCGTTGGAACGCCCTCTTCCTCTGCCCGTGGTGGTGCTGATCCTGGCGGCGATCAGCGTCGGCGGCTTCGCGTTCGGCCTGAAGGGCGCGCTGCTGAAGGAAGACCACCAGGCGGCCTCGACCGCGCCCCTGGCCGAGGTCTCCGGCGTGCCGGTCCGCGACGCCCAGCCGATGGTGGCGATCATCGCCCCGCCGCCGCCCGTCGAGGCGCCCAAGCCCAAGCCCGTCGAGGCCGTTGCGGAGACTCCGGCCGACGCCGCGCCGGCGGTCGAGGCCCCACCCGTCCCCACCGAGCCCGAAAAGAAGCCCGAACCCCCGCCCCAGACCACGCCGCAGCGCATCGAGGATCTGTACTAGGGCCGATCGCCAAGGTCCTCCCCCTGTGGGGGAGGCGATCGCGAAGCGATCGAAGGGGGAACGATTGGGATCGTCGATCGCAGTTCTGGCCGTCATCCGATCACTCCCCCCACCGTCGGCTTCGCCGACACCTCCCCCACAGGGGGAGGACCTTGTTCACGCACGACTTGGCCGCTTCACGCGGACGACCGCTGAAGGGGTGAGGAGGCGCGGAGCGGCCGGGCCAAGCCCGGATGACCGTGGGTTTAGAGTTTGCGTTTCGGCGTGGACCGACCGCTCCGCGAAACCGTTTGTCTCGAGGGACGACGATTGAGGGCTTGTTTCATCCCGGTCGTCGTTCCCCCTCGGACGGGCAGGATCAAAGTCGCCCGGAAGGGGCCGTCAGCGACTCCGACAGATCCTGGAACAGACCGGTTTGACTCCCGGCCCCGTCGACCCGCGCAGATCCCGGCGAGGTTTTGATGGGCGGCGGATTTCTCCGACAACCCACACCTGCCTCGCGCGTGGCCCTGCACGGCCCCGCTCGGTTCCACCTCCATCGCCGCTTCGGGTCGGTACCAAGCGCCCTCCTCCGCGACGGAGACAGGGTCCAGTATGAGGCCGTGGTGGGTGCGCCAGCGGTCGTGACGCTGATTATTTTATAGGGCGTTGGAATTGTTGAGGTTTGGGGTAGGCGATTGTGGGGATGGAGGGGCGTCGATCCCCACGAGCGGCGGCCCACGCCAAAAGCCCAGCCCCTTTCCCATTCGCCCGCAACGGCGAGGCCTCGGCTTAAAACCTTGATGGCGAGCTTGCTCTGGCGTCTGGCCGAGTCAAGGACGACGCTCTCGCGTCGCCGCGCCGCGGCGGCCCTTCGGGCCGTCCTTGACTCGGCCAGACGCCAGAGCTCCGATCCACCAAGGCTTTAAGGCGTGGCCGCATCCGGGGCGGATGCGGGCTTTGTTGGGAAGCGGACGTTCTGAAGGTCAGCTAGGGTTGGTTGCGGTCATTGACGCCGGATCGTTTTGGCGGTCTTGGAGGCCATGTCTTGCTGTGACCGAATGGCTTTCGACCTCAACCAAGTGTGTGCGTTGCACCGCGATCGTGCAGCGTGCCCGAACGCCATGATCGCCGAGGTTCGTGGTGGTTACGGCCTATATGTTCGGACGGGCGAGAACGGTTACGGTTCAAGTGTCATCGAGATCGGCTTCTGTCCGTGGTGCGGAACGGCATTGGCCCCGATCGCACAGACCGACCTATCGCAACTAACTTCAGATGAAGACTAAGGTGCTCGGATGATCAAGCTTGGCCAAAGCGACAAGTTTGCTGACGTACGCTTCTCAAGCGACGAGCTTGCCCTCATCAGCAATGCGCTGAACGAAGTTTGCAACGGTATAGATATCGATGATGCAGAGTTCGCGACACGCTTGGGCGGACAGCGGCAGGAAGTGCGGCAGCTCCTTGACGACCTCGGGTCATTGATCGGATAGGCAACCTCAATGAGCACCACTCTGAAAGTTGAAAACGAGATCGTGCTTCAAGGCATGGCTGCTCGCGGCGACGACCTCAGCAAAGCGCGGGTAGTTGATTACACCGCCGTGTTCGTTGACGAGGCGTCCGCCTTGACCTTCGCCCAGAGGGTTCAAGCCCTAGGCTACACGATCGATATCGAACTGAGCCAAGCTGTCGCTAGCCATCCATGGGACAGCGTCGCTAGTCGCAAAATGATACCCTCGCTAGACGGGATAACCGATGCGGAAGTTAGCCTTAGCATTATCGCTAGAGAGCTGAATGGGAGAATGGACGGATGGGGCTGCCTTAAGCCCGATTAGAGTCCGACTAAGGCCGAAAGCGTCCGCCAATCCAACAGCCGATTTCGGACACCGCATCCCCACCGCAGGCAAAACGCCAGTCGTCGACGCGGACCCAACCCAGGAATAACGACATCCCCGCCCCGACGCGCTAAACCTCACCCATGCCTAAACCGCGCTCGCCCAAATCCTCGAAATTCCCCGCCGCCACCAAGACGGCCAAGCCTCCCGCCGGACTGCCTGATCGCGAGACGCTGATCGCCTTCCTGCGCGACGCCGGCGAGAGCGCCAAGGCCGACATCGCCCGTCACTTCGGCCTCAAGGGCGCCGACCGCCGGGCGTTGCGCGAAATGCTGCGCGAGTTGGAAAGCCAGGGCGCCCTGGGCAAGCGCGGGAGACGTGGTTTCGCGGAAGCGGGGGCGCTGCCCCCCGTCGGCGTGGCCGACGTGGTCGAGACCGACACCGACGGCGACCTGTTCGTCCGCCTGACCAAGGGCGGCGAGGACCTGTCGCTGGTGCGCCTGGCGCCCGGCAAGGGCGACAGCAACGCCGGCGGCGCGCCGGGCATGGGCGATCGCCTGCTGGTCCGCTTCGAGGTGCTTGAGAACGGCGAGACCGAGGCCCGGCTGATCAAGCGCCTGGGCCAGAGCGCCCACAAGATCCTGGGCGTCATCCGCAAGCACCGCCGCGAGACCCGTGTCGAGCCCGTCGACCGCAAGTCCAAGGAAAGCCTGCTGCTCAACGAGCAGGAGGCCAAGGACCTCAAGGACGGCGACCTCGTTCTTGCCCAGGTGGGCACGGCGTCTGGCCGCTACGGTCCCAAGTTCGGCAAGGTGCTGGAGGTGGTCGGCCGCGAGGATCACCCCCGCGCCGCCTCCTTGATCGCCATCTACAGCCACGGCATTCCGACCGGCTTCAGCGAGGAAGCCGAGGCCGAAGCCGCCGCCGCCAAGCCGCCGACCCTGGAAGGCCGCGATGATTTGCGCGACCTGCCGTTCATCACCATCGACCCCAGCGACGCGCGCGACCACGACGACGCCGTCTATGCCCATCCCGATCCGGACGCCGGCAATCTGGGCGGCTGGATCGTCTGGGTGGCCATCGCCGACGTCGCCGCCTATGTGCGCCCGGGCACCACCCTCGACCGCGAGGCCCGCGAGAAGGGCAACAGCGTCTATTTCCCCGATCGGGTGGAGCCGATGCTGCCCGAGGTGCTGTCCAACGGCCTGTGCAGCCTGCGCGAGGGCGAGAACCGCGCCACGCTGGCCGTGCGGATGGTGTTCGACAACCAAGGCCGCAAGAAGAGCCACCGCTTCGTGCGCGGCCTGATGCGCTCGGCCGCCAAACTCTCCTACGAGCAGGCTCAGGCCGCCATCGACGGCGTGGCCCCGCCGGAGGGCCAGGACCCGGACAAGGGCCCGCCCCTGCTGGATCCGATCCTGGCGCCGCTGTGGGCCGCCTTCCGCCTGATGGGCGTGGGCCGCGAGCAGCGCTCGCCGCTGGGCATCGAGAGCGACGAGCGCAAGATCATCATCACGAAAGAGGGCGAGATCGCCTCGATCACCCGCCGTCCCAGCCTCGAGGCCCACAAGCTGATCGAGGAAATGATGATCCAGGCCAATGTCTGCGCCGCCGAGAGCCTGGAAGCCAAGCGCACGCCACTGATCTACCGGGTGCACGATACGCCGAGCCAGGAAAAGGTCATGAGCCTGGTGGAGTTCCTGCAGACCCTGGAGGTCAAGTGGTCGAAGGGCGAGGCCCCAACCACGGCGCGCTTCAACAAGCTGCTGGACGACACGCGCGAGAGCCCGCACGCGGCGATCATCAACGAGGTTGTCCTGCGCACCCAGATGCAGGCGCACTATTCCAGCGACAATCTGGGCCATTTCGGCCTGAACCTGGCGCGCTACGCCCACTTCACCAGCCCGATCCGCCGCTACGCCGACCTGATCGTCCATAGAGCGCTGATCCGCGCCCTGAAGCTGGGCGACGACGGCCTGACCGACCAGGACATCTCGCAGATCAAGGACACCGCCGAGGTCATCACCCACGCCGAGCGCCGGGCCATGGCCGCCGAGCGCGACGCCACCGACCGCTACATCGCGGCCTTCCTGTCTGACCGGGTGGGCGCGACCTTCAGTGGACGGATCACCGGCGTCACCCGCTTTGGCCTGTTCGTGAAGCTGGACGAGACGGGGGCCGACGGCCTGGTGCCGGTCTCGACGCTGGGGGAAGAATATTTCGTCCACGACGACCGCATGCACGCCCTGGTCGGCGAGCGCACCGGGAAGCGCTTCCCGCTGGGACTGCGCGTCGAGGTCAAGCTGCGCGAGGCCACGCCAGTGACCGGCGGCCTGTTGTTCGAGATGTTGACCGACGCCCTGCCGAACGATCCCAAGGCTCCAAAGCCCAGGCTTGGCGTGCGATCGCGCCCGCCGGTCAAGCCGCGCGGGGGACTGCCCAAGGGGGTTCGACGGGGCACGCGGCGGTAGCTCTTCTTCCTTCTCCCCCTTGCGGGAGAAGGATTGCCATTATTTGCGTCCCAGATAATCCAGCGCCATCAGCACCTCGGCCTTCACGCCCGTCTCGAACACCGCTTCGTCCACATCGAAATAGGGCGAGTGGTTGGCCGGCGCCGTCGCCGCCGGCACAGACGCCGGCCGACCGCCCAGTTGGACGAACACCGCCGGGATCTTCTCGCCATAGCGGGAGAAGTCTTCGGCCCCGGTGACCAGGGCCGCCTGGTCGTCGACCTTGCCCGGCGAGGCCTTTTCCAGGCTGGCCTTGATGAAGGCCGACAGGGCCGGGTCGTTATAGGTGACCGGATAGGGCTGGGTGAACACGGCCTGGGCTTTGGCGCCATAGCGCTCGCCGATTGCGGCCACGGTCTTCTGGACCTTGTCGATGACGTCGGCGCGGCGTTGCGGGTTGAAGGTCCGCAGGGTGCCGGTCATCACCAGGTCTTCGGGGATGATGTTATTGCGCACCCCCATGTTGATGGTGGCGACCGTCAGGACGGTGGGCGAGGCGGCGACGTCGATCTGGCGGGCCGACAGCTGGTTGAAGGCCTGGATGATGTCGGCCGCGACGCTGGCCATGTCGACGCCGGCCCAGGGCCGCGCGCCGTGGGTCTGCTTGCCCTTGACGGTGATGGTCATCCGCTCGGACCCGGCATAGAACCCGCCGGCCCGGTAGTTCAGCAGGTTGGCGTCGGCGGGACCGATGTGCAGGCCGAAGATGGCGTCCACCTTGGGATGGTCCAGCGCCCCGTCGCGGATCATCAGCAGGGCGCCGCCCTCTTCGCCGGCTTGCGAACCTTCCTCGGCGGGCTGGAAGATCAGCACCACGGTCCCAGGGATCTCGGCCTTCATGCCGGCCAGCACGGTCGCCGCGCCAAGCAGCATGGCCACATGGGTGTCGTGGCCGCAGGCGTGCATGACAGGCAGGGTCTTGCCTTCCCACTGGGCCGTGACCTTGGAGGCGAACGGCAGGCCGGTCTTTTCCTGGACCGGCAGGGCGTCCATGTCGGCGCGCAGGGCCACCACCTTGCCGGGCTTGCCGCCTTTCAGCACGCCGACCACGCCGGTGCGGCCGACGCCCTCGCGGACCTCGAAGCCCAGGGCCTTCAGTTCCTTGGCCACCAGGGCGGCGGTGCGGACCTCCTGGTTACCCAGTTCGGGGTGTTCGTGGATGTCGCGTCGCCAAGCCACGACCTTCGGCTGGACGGCCTTGGCGGCGGCGGCGACCTGGGCGGTGGAGGGGGCGGCGAAGGCCGATCCCGTCGAGAGGGTGACGACCAGCGCCAGTCCCGAAACACGTGCGAACATGGCCATCCCCCGACTCCTCGATTGCGGCGCGAGATTGAGCGGACGGGGGATGAGGGTCAAGCGCGGGAGATGTTGGTAGGGAAACGCCCACGGGCATGTCCCCAATCCGAACCCTTGCCGCTACGGACGGCTGGCGCCGCGCGGCATCGAGACTAAGCTCCCCATCATGGATGAGCCGATCGAGGCCAAATTCGACACCCGCAACGACGGCGACGTGCGCGACGCGAACGCCGGACCGCTGAAGCCGCGCCACGCCGCGACCCTGATCATTGTCCGCGATGAGGGCCCCAAGCCCCAGCTGCTGATGGGCCGGCGCAATCGCGGCCTGGCCTTCATGGCCGACAAGTGGGTGTTCCCCGGGGGTCGGGTCGATCGCGGCGACTACGCCGCGCCCTCGGCGACCGAACTGGCGCCGGAGGCCGCCGCCCGTCTGACCCTGGAGCCGCGCCACCCCTCGCCGGCCCGCCTGGCCCGCGCCTTGGCCCTGGCGGCGGTGCGCGAGACCTTCGAGGAGACGGGCCTGCTGCTGGCCAAGGCCGCGCCCGCGCGCCCAGGCGCCGGCGCCTGGCGGCCGTTCCTGGCGCAGGGCGCCCTTCCTGACCTAGCCTCCCTGGCCTTCGTGGCCCGCGCCATCACCCCGCCCTATCGCACGCGGCGTTTCGACGCACGGTTCTTCATGGCCCCGGCCTCGGCCCTGCTGAGCCTGGAGCGCCAGCCCGACTGCGGCGAGTTGGACGAGATCGGCTGGTTCGACTTCGACGAGGCCCGGGCCCTGGATCTCCCCAACATCACCCGTTTCGTCGTTCATGAAGTGGAGCAGCGCCTAGTGGATTCTGGCCGCCCGGCCCCGTTCATGCGGTTTCTGCGCGGGGCGCGGCAGCTGACCTATCTGTGATCAAGCCCCTCCCCCGTGGGGGAGGTGGTCGCGCAGCGACCGGCGGGGGGAGTTTCGGGATCGAAGATCCGTAAGCTGGCCATCGTCCGATCACGCCCCACTCCGTCGGCTTCGCCGAAACCTGCCCCACAGGGGGAGGAATTGCCCGCTCACGGCAATTGACTTTGCGCCGCCGGTGAGTATGTTCCGCGCCTCTTATTTCGACCGCGTAGGGACCTGCGCGACCATCGCAGGGATTCGACCATGGCCAAACCGGCTTCCATCAAGATCCGCCTGAACTCGACGGCGGACACCGGCTTCTTCTACGTGACCAAGAAGAACGCCCGCACCAAGACCGAAAAGATGGTGCTGAAGAAGTACGATCCGGTCATCCGCAAGCACGTCGAATTCAAGGAAGGCAAGATCAAGTAGGTCTTGCCACCCTTTTCGATAGGATAGACGCCCGGCCGCAAGGTCGGGCGTTTTTCTTTGCCCCTCTCTTTCGCGACCCGTCTTGTTTTCGCCGCCTGAGGAAGGCCTAGCTGGGCCATGCGCCAACTCCCGCTTCTCGCCGTCTGGCTTGTCGCCACCCTGCTGAGCGCCTGTTCGCCGCAGGCGCGCGCCGCGACTCCAGTCTATGGCTACGCGGTCGTGCGCACCTATCCACACGACCCCCACGCCTTCACAGAGGGCCTCTTCCTGCGCAATGGCTTTCTATATGAGAGCACCGGCCTGGAAGGCGCCTCGTCGATCCGCAAGCTCGACCTCGAAACCGGCCAGGTTCAGCTGGAGCGGTCGATCGCCAGCCAATTCTTCGGTGAGGGCATCATCGACTGGAAGGATCGGCTGATCTCGCTGACCTGGAAGAACCAGGTCGGCTTCGTCTACGGTCTCGACGATTTTGAGACGCGCGGTGAATTCAGCTATCCCGGCGAGGGCTGGGCCCTGACCCGCGACGATCACCAGATCTACATGAGCGACGGCACCTCCCGCCTGCGGTTCCTGGATCCCGAGACACTCAGGGAAACCGGCGGCGTCACCGTCACCGACGAGGGTCAGCCGGTGGACCAGCTCAACGAGCTGGAATGGGTCAAGGGCGAGATTTACGCCAATATCTGGCAGACCGACCGCATCGCCCGCATCGACCCCCTGACGGGCGAGGTGAAGGGCTGGATCGACCTGACCGGGCTGTTGCCGGTCGCGGATCAGGCCGGTGTCGATGTGCTCAACGGCATCGCCTATGACGCCGAGACGGACCGGTTGATCGTGACAGGGAAATTCTGGCCGCGGCTGTATGAGATCAGGCTGGTGGCGAAGCCTTAATCCAAGGTCGGGGACATGCCCTCGGGCGTGTCCCCGACTGTTAAGCCGCCGCCTTGCCCACCACGGCGTTGCGTCCGGAGGCTTTCGCTTCGTACACCGCCTCGTCGGCGCGCTTGAGCAGGGTCTCGGGCGTGTCGTTGGGGCCAAAGCTGACCGAAACACCGATCGAGATGGTCACCGTCAGTAACTCTGTCCCGTGGGCTACGCGGAAGGGCGAGCCGGCCACGTGCATGCGAATCCGCTCGGCGATGCGCAGGGCGTCTTCCAGCTGGGTGTCAGGCATGATCACCGTGAACTCCTCGCCGCCGTAGCGGCAAGGCAGGTCGATGGCGCGGACATTGGAGGCCAGGCGCAGGGCGAACTCGCGCAGCACCTCGTCGCCGACGTCGTGGCCGAAGCCGTCATTGATCTTCTTGAAATGGTCGATGTCGATCAGCAGGGCCGCGACCGGGTCGCCGCCCAGGGCCGCGCGCTTGACCAGCGAATCGAGCTGACCGGCCATGTAGCGGCGGTTGTGCAGGCCGGTCAGCTGGTCGGTGACCGCCAGTTCAAGGCTGTGGTCGAGGTTCTGGCGCAGATAGTCGGTGTAGCGCTTGCGCTGGATCTGGGTCTTGACCCGGGCCGACAGTTCCTGCGGGTCGATTGGCCGCGGCAGGATGTCGTTGATGCCGATCTCCAGCGCCTTGACCAGGCGCGTCCGCTCATCGGGATCGACCATGGCCAGGATCGGCAGGTGGCGGGTGCGCTCGTCCGACCGCAGGCCGGCGGCAAAGCGCAGGCCGTCGAAGCTCTTGGCGGCGGCGTTGATGATGACGAGGTCGACCGGCCCGCCGGCGCTGATCTGAGCCTTGGCCGGATCGATCTCGATCACCGGGCGGTGCTCGATCGACAGCTCGTTGGCGACGCGCTGGGCCTGGCGTTCATTGTCATCGACGATCAGCACCCGGCCGCCCAGGCCGTCGAGGCGAGAGGCGGCGCCGGCGATCACGCCCATGCGGCGGCCCGAAGCCTCGCGCTGGCGAAGTTCGTCGATCACCAGCTTGAAGCGGGTCAGGCTGCGCACGCGAGCGAAAAGCATGACGTCGTCGATGGGCTTGGTCAGAAAGTCCGAGGCGCCCGCCTCAAGGCCCTGGATACGGTCGGCGCGGCCATCCAGCGCCGTGACCAGCACCACGGGGATGTGCCGGGTGATCGGGTCTTCCTTGAGCCGCTTACAGACAGTGAAGCCGTCCATGCCGGGCATCATCACATCCAGCAGAATGACGTCGGGCAGCTCGGCCGCCGCCATGGCCAGGGCCGTGGTGCCGTCGCTGGCGGTCGAAACCTGATAATATTCAGCCGAAAGCTTAGCCTCGAGCAGCCGCACATTGGCGTCGATATCGTCGACGACGAGAATGCGCGCGCTCACGGGCCTACCTCTCCAGCAACCGGCGGATCGTGTCGAGGAAGTGCGACACCGAGATGGGCTTGGAGATATAGGCCTCGCAACCGCCCTCGCGAATGCGCTCCTCGTCGCCCTTCATGGCAAATGCCGTAACGGCGACGACGGGGATGTGTGACAGATCGTCGTCCTCCTTGAGCCACTTGGTGACTTCAAGACCCGAGATCTCCGGCAGCTGGATATCCATCAGGATCAGGTCGGGACGGTGCTCACGGGCGATCGACAGAGCCTGCAGGCCCTCGCGGGTTTGCAAGATCTCGTAACCCTGGGCTTCGAGCAGATCATGAAACAGCTTCATGTTCAGCTCATTATCCTCCACGATGAGGACCTTCTTCGTCATCCTGACCCCGACCATTCCGGTCCGTGGCGGCGCATGAGGGATTTGCGTCGCTTCTGGGTTCCAGATGCCACGAATATCCTTAAGCCCGCGCTAATCGCGTTCACCAACATCGACCTTGGATCATGGAACCCAGTTCTACCGACCTCCAGACCTGCAAGGTTCGCGCGGATGCGCCGCTCGTCATCGTCGATGTCGATGAGGTGCTCGCCCGGTTCATGCACGGCTTCGGGACCTTCATCGCCCGGCACGGCTTCGAACTGCGGTTCGACCGCTACGCCCTGTTCCAGAACATCTACCGGCCCGGCGAGACCGAGCATCTGGACCTGATCGCCGGGCGGATGCTGTTCGATGATTTCTTCCGCGATGGATCTGGCGATCTGCTGCCGGCGATCGGCGCGGCCGACGCCTTGGCCGACCTGTCGGGCAGGGCCGACGTGGTGATTCTAACCAACGCCCCTGAGCACGGCCGTCAGTCCCGAGCCCGCTGGCTGAAGACCCACGGGTTCGACTATCCGCTGGTGATCAACAGCGGCCCCAAGGGACCGTCGGCGGCCGACCTGGCCAGTCGCACCAGCGGCCCGTCGGTATTCATCGACGATCTGCTGCCGCAGCTCGACTCGGTTGCGACCAGCGCGCCGGCCATCACCCGTTTTCAGATGGTGGCCGACGAACGCCTGCGCCCCCTCGCCCCTGCCGATCCGGAGCGCCACACCCGCATCGATCTCTGGCCGGACCTCAAGACGGCCATCGAGCTAAAGCTTTTCTTGTGAAAGCCCTGTGCCGCGACTGCCTGGCGACGGGCGAGGCCAAGGTCTCGCGCTGTCCGTCCTGCCAGTCGCCGCGGGTGATCTTTCACGAGGAGCTGGGCCAGCTGTCGATGGCCCACCTGGACTGCGACGCCTTCTATGCCTCGGTTGAGAAGCGCGACGATCCCAGCCTGCGCGACAAGCCGGTGATCGTCGGCGGCGGCAAGCGCGGCGTGGTGACCACCGCCTGCTACATCGCCCGGATGAGCGGACCGCGCTCGGCCATGCCGATGTACAAGGCGTTGAAGCTGTGCCCCGACGCCGTGGTCATCAAGCCCAACTTCGCCAAGTACAAGCACGAGAGCGCGCGGATCATGGCCAAGCTGGAGGCCCTGACGCCCCTGGTTCAGCCCCTGTCGCTGGACGAGGCCTGGATCGACCTGTCAGGCACCGAGCGCCTGCACGGCGCCCCGCCGGCGGTGATGCTGGCCAAGGTTCAGCGGGAGATCGAGGCCGAGGTGGGGATCACCGTCTCGATCGGCCTGGCGCCCAACAAGTTTCTGGCCAAGATCGCTTCGGAGCTCGACAAGCCGCGCGGCTTTTCGGTGATCGGCGCCGTAGGAGTCGAGGCCTTCCTGGCGTCGCGTCCGGTGTCGATCCTGCCCGGCGTGGGTCCCGTCACGGTCACCAGCCTTGCCTCGGAGGGCCTGCGCACGGTCGGCGACATCGCGGCGGCCGACCTGAAGTGGCTGGTCAAGGTGCTGGGCTCCAGCGGCCTGCGGCTGCATCACCTGGCCCATGGCCGCGACGTGCGGTCGGTCGATCCCGAGCAAGAACGCAAGACGATCAGCGCCGAGACCACCTTCAATGACGACCTCTACAAGCGCGACGACCTCGAGGACGAGCTGTGGCCGCTATGCGAGAAGGTCGCCCGCCAGGCCCGGGCCGGCGGGGTGGCCGGCCGGGTCATTACCCTCAAGCTGCGCACGCCGGACTTCAAGATCCGCACCCGTCGCCGCACTCTGCCGGTGCCGATCCAGACGGCCCGGACGTTGTTTCAGGTGGCGCGTGAGCTGTTGGCCGCCGAGCCGGGTGGCTTGCACTATCGCCTGATCGGCGCGGGGCTGACGGACTTCGTGCCGGCCGAGGGGGCCGCCGACGACTTCTTCGCGGGAGACGAGCGCAAGGCGTTGAAAAGCGAGACGGTGATCGACGGGCTGCGCGGGAAGTACGGGGCGGGGGCGGTGATGACCGGGCGGGCTTTGAAGGGAAAGTAGGTGGCTCACCCACTTGCCCCCACCTGACGGCTTCGCCGTCTGTCGCGGCGAGGGGGCGGAGCTTCGCGCCAGCGCCGGCGCCTGAGCTCTTCCCCCTCTGGGGGAAGACGATCGCGAAGCGATCCTTAGGGGGCAAGTGATCGCCCCCCTAGATCCTACATCAACGAACCCTTGCCGCTGGTCACCTCGGTATAGCGGTGCACCCGCACGGCCTGGACCAGCCCAAACCCGACCATCACCGTCAGCATGACCGTGCCGCCGTACGACAGCATCGGCATCGGCACGCCCACCACCGGGGCCATGCCCATCACCATGGCGCCGTTGATCAGCACATAGAGCGCGAAGGTCGCGGTGACGCCCGCCGCCGACAGCCGGCCGAAGTGGCTGTGGCTGATCGAGGCGATGCGCAGGGCCATGAAGATCGCCACGCCGTACAGGAACAGCACGCTGAAACAGCCGATGAAGCCGAATTCCTCGGCCAGGGTGGCGAAGATGAAGTCGGTCTGTTTCTCGGGCAGGAAGTTCAGCTGGCTCTGCGAGCCCAGGCCAAAGCCCTTGCCCATCAGCCCGCCGGAACCCAGGGCGATCTTCGACTGCATGATGTGATAGCCGTTGCCCGACGGGTCGTTTTCCGGGTGCAGGAAGGTCAGGATGCGGTTGCGCTGATAGTCGTGCAGCACGAAGAAGATGAACGGCGGCAGGGCCGCGAGCCCCAGCACGATCCCGCCGATGATCAGGCGCAGCGACAGGCCGGCCAGCACCATCACCGCCAGGCCCGGCAGGGCGATCAGCACAGCGGTCCCCAGGTCGGGTTGGTGAGCGACGAGCAAGGTGGGCAGACCGATCAACACCACCGGCACCAGCAGCTTCCACGACAGCCGGGCGCTGTCGGCCGAAAGGCCGTGATAATAGCGAGCCAGGGCCAGGACGACGCCGATCTTCATCACCTCGGACGGCTGAAACCTCAGGGGGCCTAGCTGCAGCCAACGCTGGGCTCCCAACGAGACGTCGCCGATCAGTTCGACCAGCACCAGCAGGATCAGGCCCGCAGTATAGATGGGATAGGCCAGGCTGAACCAGACCCGCAGGTCCAGCATGGCCAGGCCGATCATGAACACGAAATAGATCCCGAAGCGCAGCAGGTGCTTGTCGGCCCAAGGCTCCCACGAGCCGCCTGCGATCGAGAACAACATCAGCGCGCCGGTGCCTGCGATCAGGCAAAGGACCAAGCACAGGGTCCAGTCGATCTCCATGAACTTGATGATCGGCCGGTCGCGTTCGCCGGGCCGGCTGAGGCCGCCGCTGAGGGTCATCGGGGTGTTCCAGGAACGGGGGCGGGAACGGGAGGCGGCGGAGGCGCGCCCTCGGTGGGATCTTCGGGCGCCGCGCCTTCGACCGCGCCGTCGGCGGCCTCGACCGGCGCGTCAGGCAGCGGCGCGGGGCGTTCGATGCGGGCGCGGATTTCGGGATCCTTCAGCAGCGCCACGCGCATCACCTCGCGGGCCCGCGGGGCGCCGGCGGTGGCGCCGCCCATGCCGCCATGCTCGATGATCACGGCGACGGCGTAGCGCGGGTCATCATAGGGCGCGAAGGCCACGAACAGGTTGTGGTCCTTGAGCTTCCAGGCGACGCTGTCGCTCTTGCGGTTGGCGACCTTGTCATAGCTGCGGACCTGGGCGGTGCCGGTCTTGCCGGCCATCTTGACGTCGCCCAAACCCAGCTGGCTCTGGCGATAGGCCGTGCCGCGCACGTCATTGGCGACCGCCTCCATGCCGCCGCGCACATAGGCCAGGTGCTCCATCGTGAACGGCAGGTCGGGCACGGCCGCGCCGCTGGGCTGCTCGACGCCGCCGACTGACTTGATAAGCCGCGGGTTCAGCGCCTTGCGACCGTTAGCCAGACGCGCGGTCATCACCGCCAGCTGCAGGGCATTGACGTTCAGAGCCCCCTGCCCGATCCCATAGCTGGGAGTCTCGCCCGGAAACCAGGTCTGGTTCGGGGGATTTTTGACGTTTGCCCGCTTCTTCCAGGCACGATCAGGCACCAGCCCCTTCTTCTGGCCGGGAATGCCGATATCGAAGGTCTGGCCAAAGCCCATGGCCCGGGCGGTCGTCGCGATGGCGTCGGGGCCGACCTTCAGCGCCGTCTGGTAGAAATAGATGTCGCAGGAGTTCTTGATGGCCTCGTGCATGTTCTGCGAGCCGTGCCCGCGCTTCTCCCAGCACCGCCAGGTGCGGTTGCCATAGTACCAGCTGCCGCCGCAATTGACCCGCGCCTCGGGGTCCACGCCCGCAGTCAGAGCGGCCAGACCAACGGTCGGCTTGAAGGTCGAGCCGGGCGGGAAGGTGCCGTTCAGCACCTTGTCCAGCAGCGGCTTGCGCTCATATTCGGCCAAGGCGCGATATTCGGGACCCGACAGGCCCTTGACGAAGCGGTTGGCGTCGAAGCTGGGGGCCGAGACCATGGCCAGCAGGTCGCCGTTGCGGATATCGATCACGACGATCGCGCCGCTTTCCTCACCCATCACTTCCAGCGCGCGGTTCTGGATGTCGGCGTCCAGCGTTAGCCGCACTTCCTTGCCGGCGGTCGGCAGGATGTCGCCCTCGGGATCCAGGCGCACGACGCGGCCCTGGGCGTCGACCTCGGCCTTGGTCGCGCCGGGACGGCCGCGCAGGTCGCGGTCGAGGGCCTTTTCGATCCCCGCCTTGCCGATCCGGAACCCCGGATGGTGCAGCAGGTCCTGGTCGGGCTCGTCCTTGGCCTTTTCCAGGTCGCGATCCGAGACCTTGGCCACATAGCCGATCACGTGGGCGAAGGCCCCGCCGAACGGATAGACCCGCACCTCGCCCATGTCGGCGGTGACGCCCGGCAGCTCAGGGGCGCGGATGTTGACGCGGGAGAACTCCTCCCAGGTCATGTCTTCCATCACCGCCACCGGAGCCTTCTTGGGCGCGCGGGCGATGTCCTTGATCAGGCGCGACCGGCGCGTACCGTCGATCGGCACCAGAGTGGCCAGGTCGTCGAGGGAGGCCTCGACGTCGAAATCCTTGGAGTCCTTGGTGATCAGCAGCCGGAAATTGGGCCGGTTCGAGGCCAGGGCCACGCCGTTGCGGTCGAGGATCAGGCCGCGGGGCGGCGGCACCAGGCGGTAGTTGAACTGGTTGCCGGCCGAGAGCTTCTGATAGCGCTGGGCCTCGACCAACTGCAGCTGCGCCAGCCGTCCGCCCAAGGCAAGCAACCCGCCGCCAGCCAGGCCGCCCATCAGAAACGCCCGGCGGTGGAAGACCCCCTGCCGCTCATTGACCTCGAAGAAGAAGATGGACGGTTCGCTCATGGCGTCACCGGAACCGAACGTCCGCGTCCTCGAACCGGTCGATCAGCCGGTGGGCGAACGGAAACAGCAAGGCGGTCACCAGGAATTGCCAGAACACGGCCAGCAGACTGGGCATGGCCAGACTGTCTAGCATGGTGAACAGGAAACCGCCGATCATCGCCACGGCAGTGACTCCGGAAAACCAGGCCCACATGATTGGCCGGCTCTGGCCGGTCATCATGTTGCGGCCGGCCAGGGCGGTGGCGTAGGCCACCAGCAGCGACAGCGCCCACAGGCCCGAAGGCCCGCCCCAGAACACATCCAGGAACAGGCCCAGAACCAGCAGGGCGAAGGGCGCCAGGATCGACGGGCGGATCAGGGCCCAGGCAAAGGCGGGGACCATGGCGAACACGGGCTCCGGAAGTTGCAGGCCATAGAGGCGGATCGGCGCGGCGAAGACGACGGTCGCCAAGATCGACAGCAGCAGCGGCACGCCCAGCCAGCGCGCGGGATGCAGAGGCCGCGCGCCGCCCATGCTCATAGCGCGCCGCCTGGCGGCTGGGCCGCCGCGGGAACCGTGGCCGGCGGCTTGGGCGCGGCCGGCTTTGAAACCGCAGGCTTCGGCGGCGCGGTTGCGGGCTTGGGTGTGGCCGAGGTTGTCGCCGGCGGCTTGGCTGAGCCGGCGGTAGCCGGCTTGGGCGAGGTCGCTGGCGCGGTCGTCGCTGGCGTGGTCGTCGCTGGCTTGGGCGCCATGGCTGGGCCGAGGATCGAGACGTTGGGGTCTTCCGTCGTCACCGGCGGCAGGCTGCGGGCCAGTAGCGCTTTCTGGTCGGCCAGCTGCGAGAAGTCCGTGAACAACAGGATACGGACATAGTCGATGGCGGTGTCGTCGGCGAACAGCACCACGCGCCAGCGGCCGTCCAGGCCCTTGACCGCCGCGCCTACCGGCAAGCCGCGCGGCACCACGCCGCCATCGCCCGAGGTGACGACACGGTCGCCCTCCTTGATCGGATCGGCGCCGCGCAGATAGTCCAGCTTGGGATTGGGACCGCCGTCGCCGGTCAGGATGGCGCGGGCGTTGGTGCGGTCGATCATCACCGGCGTCCGCGAGGCGATGTCGGTCAGCAGCAGCACCCGGCTGGCGCCATTGGCCACGCCCACCACACGGCCGACCAGGCCGCGCTCGTTCATGACTGGATTGCCCACAACCACGCCGCGCTCGGCGCCGGCGTCGGCCAGGCGAGTGTTGGCGAAAGGGCCGCGGGTGTCGATGACCACGCGGGCGGCGACCATCGGGATCGGCGGATCTGTGCGCAGGCCCAGCAGCGAGCGATAGCGGTCGTTCTTGTCGACTTCGGCCAGATACTGGTCGCGATAGCCGCGCATGTCCTTGAGCTCGGCCTTCAGTCGGCGGTTTTCGGACGCCGTGAAGAAGTAGCTGCTGACGAAATCGACGCCCAGGCCGGTCCAGCGCCCTGGAGCGGCGATGGCGCCGCTGACCGGCTTGGATACCGTGTCCATGGTCTGGCGGGTCACGCCATAGGCCTGCTGCTGAAGGCTCTCCCGCCGGTCGGCCAGCAGGAACGCCACCGCGATCACGACGGCGACGATCAACGCCACGGCCGCGGTCCAGGTCAGCGGCACTTTCAGGTCACCGAGCGGACCTTCGCGAAAGGGCACGTACGAGTTCTCCCGACGCCCCCCGCGGCGTCCAGATTAAATTGACGCCTAGGCGAGAGTCGATTCAAGAACGCCCTTCATCCACTTGGGATGTTCGAGCACCTTGCCGCAGCCCAAGGCCACGCACGACAACGGATCGTCGGCCACGGTGACCGGCAAGCCGGTGTGGTCGCGGATCTCGGCGTCCAGGCCGCGCAGCAGCGCGCCGCCGCCGGTCAGCATGATGCCCTTGTCGGCGATGTCGCTGGCCAGTTCCGGCGGGGTGGCTTCCAGAGCCACCTTCACGGCCTCGACGATCTGCCCGACCGGCTCGGCCAGGGCGTCGGCGGCCTGCTTTTCGCTAATGCGCACCTCGCGCGGCACGCCCTGCATCAGGTCGCGGCCCTTGACGTCGATCGACAGGCCTTCGCCGTCGGCCGGGGCGCGGGCGGTGCCGATTTCCTTCTTGATGCGCTCGGCGGTGGTCTCGCCGATCAGCAGGTTATGGTGACGGCGCATGTAGCTGATGATCGCCTCGTCCATCTTGTCACCGCCGACGCGGACCGAACGCGAATAGACGATGCCCGACAGCGACAGCACGGCTACCTCGGTGGTGCCGCCACCGATGTCGACGACCATCGAGCCAGTCGGCTCGTGAATGGGCAGGCCGGCGCCGATCGCGGCGGCCATCGGCTCGTCGATCAGGCCCACGCGACGGGCGGACGCATTGAGGCAGCTGTCGTTGATCGCCCGGCGTTCGACGGCTGTGGCGCCCGACGGCACGCAGACGATGACCTTGGGGTTCACGAAGCCCTTGCGGTTGTGAACCTTGCGGATGAAGTATTTGATCATCTCCTCGGCGACTTCGAAGTCGGCGATGACCCCGTCACGCATGGGGCGGATGGCTTCCATGTGGCCCGGCGTGCGGCCCAGCATTTGCTTGGCCTCGATACCCACGGCGTGAACGATCTTTCGGCCGCCGACATTGCGCAACGCCACGACGGACGGTTCGTTCAGCACGATGCCCTTGCCCTTCATGTAGATGAGCGTGTTGGCGGTGCCCAGGTCGATGGCGATATCGTTGGAAATGACGCCGAAGAGGGAAGAAAACATTGAAAGCCCTGACTGAGGGGATAGGGGGGCGAAGCGGTACGACGGACAGGTAGGACGGGGCGGGCGAGATCGGTAGGCGAAGCGGAGCCATTTGCGGCGTATTGACGACGAAGGCGAAGGGAAAAGATGGCTCCTACTTCAATTCCCCCCGAGGACAACATGATTCCCGCATTTGCGGGCTTTCGTCCCAGTGATGACCGCTCGCCGCGCGACGGGAGCGCGAGCCTCTGCCGCGCCGTCGTCCAACTGCCGTAAAGCGTATCGACGATGCCCGTTTGCCCTGCGAAAGCGTTGATTTCAAGGTCTATTAAAACGCTTGGCTCACCTCATTTCGCAGAACGGCGACGCCGGGAGGTTCAACCCAGAAACATGGCGTTTTCTAGCCGAGCGCCGCCATGACCACGCCGACCGCCGCGATCAGTCCGAAGACCATCTGAGCGGGGCTCAGCCGCTCGGCGAACAGCCGGCGTCCGGCCAAGGCGGCCATCGGCATTTCGACCACCCCGACCGCTCGTACGGGTCCCACGGGGCTCAGCGCCATGGCGGTGAACCACAGGCCCGAGGCGACCGCGCCGCAAAACCCCGCCCCCAGCGACCGCCGCCAGGCCTTGACCACCGCGACCAGAGCGTCGGGATTGCGAACCGCCAGGAAGGCCGTCAGGGCGACGGTCTGGATGGCTTGGACGATCATCACCGTCACCAGGGCCGAGACCGGCGGATGGGCCGGATCGAAGGCCAGAGCGGCCTGACGGAAACAGTTGGCGCACAAGGCGAAGGCCGCGCCGGAGGCCAGTCCCGCCAGCACCGCGCCGCGTCGCATCGGCGGTCCGCCGCGCGGCCAGGTCAAGGCGGCGAGGCCGATGGTGGCGATCAGCCCGCCGATCCAGGTGACGGCCGAGATCTTGTCGCCGAACAGCAGAGCGCCCCAGACGAGAGCGAACGGCAGGCCGCTCTGCTGCAAGGCCGTGCCCAAGGCGAAGGACGAGCGGTGCATGGCGGTCAGCAGCGCCGCGGTGGCGCCGATCTGCAGGGCCGCCCCGGCCACGCAAGCCAGCCAGAACCACACCGTGGCGTGGGCGCTGGCGCCCGGCGTCACGGCCCAAGCAATGGCTGCGAATAGCGTTGCGAAGGGCAGGCCGAACAGGAACCGCACCAGCGTCGCGCCCCAGGGCCCCGCCCCGCCCATGAGCGAGCGCTGGGCCGCATTGCGGGCCACCTGGAAGCCAGCGGCGGCGATGGTGATGGGAATCCAGATCATGGCCGTCTCGCCGCGATGACCAGGCCCGACGCCCAGCCCAGGGCCACGGTCGCCAAGTCGGGATGGGATTTCAGCCGCGCCGCCAGGGCGTCAACGCGAGGTTGATGGCCTGGCGGCCAGTTGGGTTGGCGGCTCATGTCGTCGATCACATAGAACCCGCCGGGCCTTAGCAGCGCCAGCGTCTCGTCCAGCCCCTCGTACTTGCCCGGCCACGCGTCGGCGAAGATCAGATCGAACGCGGCCGGGGGATGAGCGCGCACATAGTCCAGCCCGTCGCCAATCGCAAACGTCACGCGTGGGTCGCCGCCCAACACATCGCGGGCCACGGTCTGGACCGCTGGATCACTGTCCACGGAGACCAGCGACGCCCCCTGCCCCATCCCGGCCAGCAGCCAAGCGGTCGCGAGGCCCGTGCCGGTTCCCAACTCCAGAAGCCTGCCGCCCGGCTTTGAAGCCGCGAGGAAGCGTAGCATGGCTCCGGTGTCGGGCTCCGACGGCATGTCGAAGCCCAGGGCGCGGGAACGGCGGTCGATCTGTCGCCAGACGGGCGGCGCGGCGGCGGCGTTGTCGTCGAACATCGGCTGATCCTTATGCCGCCCTTATGCGGACGGCGGGTTTCGGAATGGAGGCCTTAGGTCCCCTTGGCGCAGTTTGCGGCGGTCGGCGCGTCTGGTGATGCATCCGACCAGCCCAGAGGTTTCGACATGTCGTCCCACCCATTTCGTCAGGCCGCGCAGTTCCTGCTGGGCGTTCCGACCGGTGGCATCCACCACACGCTAGGGCGCATGCTCACCCTCGCCCAGGCCACGCCGCTGTGTTTCGTGGCGGTGACCGGACCCGAGGCGGGCGAGGCGATGAGCGTGCTTTGGCGCAAGGGCTACGACCGGGTGGAGGCCGCTCGCCGCGCCACCTGTCGCGCCGCCGACGAACAGAGCGACGTGCTGCTGGTGGTCGGCTGTTCCACGCTCGCCGATGCCCGGGCCGCCGCAGCCTCGACCATGACCATGCTGCGCCCCGGCGGGGTGCTGGTCATCGACGCCGGCGCGTTCCTGGAACAGGAGCCGCGTCGGGCGCTGTGCGAGGACTTGCGGACGCTGGGCCTGGACGTCGAGGCGCAGGCCTATCTTTCGGCGGAAGTTCTGGCGACACGACCCTTTTCGAAGCGGGCGGCGGCCTAGCTCAAACGGTCGTCATCCCGGACAAGCGAAGCGCCGATCCGGGATGACAATCGTTGTTGACTAGGCCGTAGTGACGATTTAGCTATTTGAGCCATAGCATGATGGCGGCGAGGGTTACGAAGCCCATGAAGGTGGTTGCAAGCTTGTCGTACCGGGTTGCGATGCGGCGGAACTGCTTG
>NZ_JAFCUC010000004.1:0-403030 GCF_049896345.1 Caulobacter sp. DWR2-3-1b2
CTCGATCCGAGCCCACTGATCGTCCCGAAGAACTTCGCCTTCCAACACCGCCTCCAAAAAGCAGCGTTGAATCAGAACCGCCTCTCGATGGGAATCCTAAATCGTCACTACGGCCTAGAACCCGCTGGCGATCGCCGTGTCTGGCCGGCTCTTTTCCTTGCGCGCCATGAGGTTGTTCAGGGCGTTGACATAGGCCTTGGCCGAGGCGGTCAGGGTGTCGGTATCGGCGGCCTGGCCGGTTGCGATGCGACCGTCCTCTTCGAGCCGGACCGAGACCTGGGCCTGGGCGTCGGTGCCCTCGGTGACCGCGTGGACCTGGAACAGGCGCAGGGCGGCGTCGTGCGGCACGATCTGCTGGATGGCGTTGAACACCGCGTCCACCGGACCGTCGCCGGAGGCTTCCGAGGTCTTGACCTCGCCGTCGACTTCGAGGGTCAGCTCGGCCGACTGTCCGTCGGTGCCGGCCACTACCCGCAGGCGCTGGACGCGGATCCGTTCGGAGCCGCGCGCCAGGGCGTCGTCGACCAGGGCGATGATGTCGTCGTCATAGACGTGCTTCTTGCGGTCGGCGAGATCCTTGAAGCGGCCGAAGGCCTCCTTCAGGGCGTTCTGGCCCAACTCGTAACCCAGGTCCTTCAGCTTGGCGCGGAAGGCGTGGCTGCCCGAATGCTTGCCCATGACCAGGCTGGACGGCGCTTGGCCAACCGATTCCGGGGTCATGATTTCATAGGTCTCGCGGTTCTTCAGCATCCCGTCCTGATGGATGCCGCTCTCATGCGCGAAGGCGTTCTTGCCGACGATAGCCTTGTTGTACTGCACCGGGAAACCGGTGATGGCCGAAACGTAGCGGCTAGCGCGGGTGATATGGGTGGTGTCGATCTTGGTCTCGTAGGGCAGCTTGTCGGCGCGCACCTTCAGGGCCATGACGATCTCTTCTAGCGCCGCGTTGCCGGCCCGCTCGCCCAGGCCGTTGATCGCGCACTCGATCTGGCGCGCCCCGCCCTGCACGCCCGCGAGGCTGTTGGCGACGCCCAGACCCAGGTCGTTGTGGCAGTGGGTCGAGAAGATCACTCGGTCGGCGCCCTCGACGTTCTGGGTCATCCAACTGAACAGGTCGGCATATTCCGACGGATAGGTGTAGCCCACCGTGTCGGGCAGGTTGATTGTCGTCGCCCCCGCCTTGATGGCCGTCTCGATGGCGCGGCGCAGGAACTGGCGGTCGCTGCGGGTGGCGTCCTCGGCCGACCACTCGACATCGTCGCGCAGATTACGCGCGTGAGTGACCGACCGGGCGATCACGTCGATCACCGCCTCGGGCTCCATCTGCAGCTTGTGCTTCATGTGCAGGTCGCTGGTGGCGATGACCACATGAATGCGGCCACGCTGGGTGCCCTTCAGGGCCTCCGCACATCTATCAATATCGACCTGGTGGGCGCGGCACAGGCCGGCGATGGTGCTGTTCTTGACGATCTTGGCGACCTCACGGACCGCCTCGAAGTCACCGTTCGAGGCGATCGGGAAGCCGGCCTCAATGACGTCGACCCCCATCTCCTCGAGGATCTTGGCCAGTTCAAGCTTTTCGTCATGCGACATCGAGGCGCCGGGCGATTGCTCGCCGTCGCGCATGGTGGTGTCGAAGATGACGACGTTGTCGCGCTTGTCAAAAGCGCCGGCGGCTACGCCAGGAGAAATCGGGGATGTCATGGATCTACTCGTCGGAAGGTGTCTGCGTGCGGGGCGGCGGCGGGTCGGTTATCCCCTGCGCGCCCGGCCACGACGATGCGCGGCCCCTAGAGCGCCCAGGGGGTGATAAGCCGAAGGCGAAGCAGTTGGCGCGCGACGTTCATGCAGACTTTCTACACAGCGGCCTAAATTCGAGCAAGCATTTTGCGCCAAAGGCTGATTTTGCCGCACACGGAGCAAGTTCCATCCCTCCTCCTGGCTAATCGTGGCTTGACGATTGGCAAATAGGGAAGAAAGACGTCAAAACCGCCTCGCTAGCCGCGGCATCGAGAGGCGATCTGCCTTCACTGGCCTTGGCTACTCAGCCGTCTCGCGCTTCTTGAGCCAGGCGCGGGCCACCAAGCCGCAGACGATCCACACCGCCACCGCGATCACCAGCATGACAATGTGCCGCTGCCCCCCGCCCTCCAGCGCCTGGACGATGGAATTGCCGGCGAAGGCGGTCAGGGCGATCTTCGGGATGATGCCGATGGCTGTGCCAGCGGTGAAGTCGCGAATCTTCATCGGCGTGACGCCGGCGGCCATGTTGACGACGATGAATGGCGCCGAGGGCACCAAGCGGACGATCAGGCTGGCCAGGAAGCCGTTCTTGCCGATCAGTTTCATGAACTTGGCCACGCCGTCGCCGGCCAGGTCCTTGAGCAGTCGCCCGCCGAACGCGCGCCCCACCCAGAACCCGACCAGGGACGAGACCAGGGTGCCGATCCAGCTATAGGCGAAACCTGTCCAGGGCCCGAAGGCCACCACCGCCGCGGCGATCAGCACGAACTGCGGAACGCCGATGAAGGCTAGCGCCGCGAAGGCCGCCACCGCCACGGGAAGTGCCCAGGGTCCGTGCGCCGCGCTCAGCCAGTGCTCCACCGCAGCCTCGCCATTCAAGCCCAGCATCTGGGCTCCGAACAGGAAGACGACCCCTACCCCGCCGAACAGCACGAACGACACCGCCACCGTGCGCCAGGCGCGGCGGTCCATATTGGTGAAGAATTCGATCAGCCGGGCTATCACGTCCCTGCCTCGCCCATGGTCTCCGTTGGGTCAAGCCCCACCTCACGCGCCACATGGGTGCAAAACGTCCGCCGATCGCCCACTTTATTGTCACGCTTCCGCGCCGTCTCGTCGCGGTACGGTTAAGATTCCCGCGCCACGACAATTCCGTTGCGAAGCTGTCTCACCGCGCGGCTAAGTTATCCACAGGCGCCGCTGCGGAAAGCGAGCGTTCTTGGGGAGTGCGTCGGACGTGAAGACCCTGGCTGTGATTTCCCGCAAGGGCGGGGCGGGTAAGACCACCCTGTCGATTAACCTCGCCCTGGCCTCCCACCTCGGTGGCTGGCGAACCATGCTCGCCGACATCGATCCGCAGCGTTCGGCGTCGGACGTCATGCGCGCCCGCACCGAGCCGGGCCCCACCCTGGCCGAGATCAACGCCGGCAAACTTTTTCAGACCCGGTCTCACGCGATCCACGACGCCTATGACGTGATGCTGATCGACACCCCGGCCGCCCCGGACTCCGACGTGGCCGTGGCCGTGAACTCCGCCGATCTCTGCGTGCTGGTGTGCCGGCCTACCTTCCTGGACATCGCCTCGGTGGCGCGCTCGGCCGAGATGGTCCGCCGGCTGGGCAAGGCCGCGGTCATCGTGCTCAGCCAGGCTCCGCCCAAGCGTGGCGCGCTGGAACCGGTGGCCGTGCAAAAGGCGGTCGAGGCCTTGCGCTTCTGCGGCCTGCCGGTCGCGCCGGTCGGGCTGCGCTCGCGGGCCATCTACCAGCAGTCGATCGCCCATGGCCGCTCGGTCGGCGAGTGGGATTCGGCCAGCCCCGCCGCCCAGGAGATTTCGCGTCTCTGGGACCATCTGGCCGCGCAATTGACCCTGGACCAGCAGGCGCGCGGCGCCCGCGCGGTTTAAGCTCGACAAGGATTCCCAGGAAAAACAAGCTCTTGAGGCTGGCGCTAAACCTGCTTGCAAGATATTCCGCAAGTTGAAGTTCTGTTCACACCTGAACCATAACAGTTGTCGCAATCGGTGATCTTGCGGCGCTGACAAGAGGCCGCGCTTATGGGGCGGAGACACCAGATCATGAAGACGATTACAGTGCTTTCTCGCAAGGGCGGGTCGGGCAAGACGACACTGGCCGTGAACCTAGCCCTGATGGCCTTTCTGGCCGGGCGCAAGGTCATGCTGGCCGACATCGATGCCCAGCGTTCGGCCTCCGACTCCCTGCGACGTCGCGTCGAGCCTGGCCCTACTCTGGTCGACGGCGTAGCGGGCAAGCTGTTCCACGCCCGGTCCACCGCCATGCGCGAGGACTACGACTACCTCTTCATCGACACCCCCGCCTCGCCCGAGACCGATGTCGCCCAGGCGGTGAACCTCTCGGACCTCTGCCTGGTGGTTGGACGTCCCTCGTTCCTGGACCTGGCCCCGATCGTGCGCTCGGCCGAGGCCGTGCGGCGGCTCGGCAAGAGCGGCTTCGTTGTGCTCAACCAGGCCCACACCAGCAAGGCCGAGGTGGCGCCGGTCGCCTATCCGGACATCCTCGAGGCCCTGCGCTTCTGCGGCCTGCCCTTGGCGCCGTACGGCCTGCGGGCGCGCGACGTCTTCCAGACGGCCATGGCGAACGGCCGCTGCGTGCCCGAGTGCGAGGGCGCTGGCCCGGCCGCCCGCGACCTGGAACGGCTTTGGGTCTTCGTCGAAGCGCACATGGTCGCCAGCCGCGCACAGCCGGCCAGGACCGCATTGGCCAGTTGATCTCGCCTTTCACGATCGACCGATCGCTGGCTAGAGCATTTTTCGAGCGAAGGGGTTCCGGTTCGCGTGAAGAAAAATGCGTCAAAACCAAAGATTAGAGCTCACGGCCTGACGCAGTCAGGTCGGGAAATGCTCTAGCGGTCGCCGCCTGTTCAGTTGAGTGCTGAAGGACGCCATCGACTGGGCCTCGCGCGGCCCTCCCTCGGCCTTGGACGGCAAGCTCGCCTGCATCATCGGCGCCTCGCCCGGTGTCACCGGCACAGTCCGCGCCCAGGACGCCCTGCGCCAGTCGCTGCGCATGGTCTCGGCCCAATGCTGGCCGCTCAGCGAGATGCTGGTCGGCCAAGCCCACACCAAGATTGAGGCCGCCGTACTTATGGACGAGAATACCACCGCCTATCTCGGCCGGCGCCTGGCGGCGTTCGTGTAGCGTGTGCGGAATGTGGGTGGCTTTACTCAAACTTCTTCGGGTCGTAGTCGGCCCCGAAGTCCAGCACGAACAGCGGCCCCAGCACCAGGGTCTGTCTGGCGCCGGCCAGCTGTAGCGAGACGCTGGCCTGGCCCTTGTCGGCGTCGATCGTCGCTCGGCCGCGCGAGGTGTAGATCTTCCATTCGGAGCCGGTGATGGCGATCGGCGTGCCCTCGACGATGCCGCCCCAGGGCTCGGCCGCCTGCTGGATCCGCACCGCGCTGACCGTGCCCGAGGCCGGGCCGCCATCGACAGGTTCGGCCTTGGCGTAGAAGGCCACCATCAGCACGTCACCCTTGGTGATCTTGCCCTGCACCGCCTGGCTAGCCCCGATGGTCCAGGGCTTGTCCGGCGCTGCCGTGGCCACCTGCACCCGCAGGCCGCCGCCGCCCGCCACGGCCTTGTCCTTGACGTAGCTGTTCGTCTGGCCCGGACCGTAAAGGGTCCAGGACGTCGATGGCTTGTTGATCGCGTATTTCATGATGTCTTCGGCCGACGAGGCCGGCCGGACGGTCGCCAGGCCCAGGGCCGCGACGGCGGCCAGCAGTACGATCTTGCTCATGGTGTTTCCCCCTTCTGCGACGTCATGCGCCGCGTGGCCGCCCGTGGTCGGGCGATAGGTCGTTTGCTCCCCCGGGCCGCCCGCCATGCGCGACGGCCTCGTTATGATGATAGCGGTACCGCTAGTGTCCTGCCGACGCAAGAACCCCGGTTTTCGGCGTCATGCCGCGTTGCGCCGCGGCAAGCGGGGGCGTAAAGACCGCCGCAATCCTGAAACCGGTCTTTCGAGTCCACGTCCTCCCAGGGGAGTCCTGAACTATGTCGCTCGAGTCCGCCGCCCTGCGGCGCATCGCCCCTTCGGCCACCATCGCCATCAGCGCCAAGGCGCGCGCCCTGAAGGCCGCCGGTCGCGACATCATCGCCCTATCGGCGGGCGAGCCGGACTTCGACACCCCCGATAACATCAAGGAAGCCGGAATCGCGGCGATCCGCGCCGGCAAAACCAAGTACACCGACCCCGACGGCATGCCCGAGCTGAAGGCCGCGATCTGCGCCAAGTTCAAGCGCGAGAACGGCCTGGACTACAAGCCAAGCCAGGTTCACGTCGCGCCGGGTGGCAAGCCGGTGATCTACAACGCCCTGGTCGCCACTCTGGACCCGGGCGACGAGGTGATCATCCCCGCCCCCTACTGGGTGTCTTATCCCGACATGACCCTGCTGGCCGGCGGCACGCCGGTGGCCGTGGAGACTACCGCCGAGAGCGGCTTCAAGATCACGCCGTCCGCCCTGGAAGCGGCGATCACGCCCCGCTCCAAGTGGCTGATCATCAACAGCCCGTCCAACCCCTCGGGCGGCGCCTATACTCGCGCCGAGCTGCAGGCCATCGCCGACGTACTGCTGCGCCATCCGCAGGTCTGGGTGCTGACCGACGACATGTACGAGCACCTGGTGTTCGACGACTTCGAATTCACCACCATCGCCCAGGTTGAGCCCAGGCTCTATGACCGCACCCTGACGATGAACGGTGTGTCCAAGGCCTATGCCATGACCGGTTGGCGGATCGGCTATGCGGCCGGTCCCGAGCCGTTGATCAAGGCCATGGCCAAGATGATCAGCCAGACGACCTCGAACCCCTCGTCCATATCGCAATGGGCGGCGCTGGAGGCCCTGAACGGCACGCAGGACTTCATCAAGCCGCACGCCAAGCTGTTCCAGGAACGTCGCGACCTGGTGGTGTCGATGCTGAACCAGGCGGCCGGTTTGCACTGCCCGACCCCGGAAGGCGCGTTCTACGTCTATCCGTCCTGCGCCGGCCTGATCGGCAAGACCGCGCCCAACGGCAAGGTTATCGAGAGCGACGAGGACTTCGCCGTCGAACTGCTGGAGACCGAAGGCGTGGCCGTGGTCCACGGCGCGGCGTTCGGCCTGTCGCCGTTTTTCCGCATCAGCTACGCCACCGCCAACGACGTTCTGGAAGACGCCTGCACGCGCATCCAGCGCTTCTGCGGCAATCTGAAATAGGCTCCAGGCGATTTGGGGATGCACACCCACCGCGCTGCGCAAGCGGTCGGCTAAACGCCTTGTTATGAGCGTGCATCCCCGCCTGTTCCACGTCATCGCGTAAAAATCGCAACCCTTTGCTCGCGAACCGCGCTAACGGTCCGCGTCGCACGTCTGTGACAAAGGAGGTCGCCGCATGGCCCGTACGCCTAACTATTCTTTCGAACGTCAAGAGCGCGAGCGCCTGAAGGCCAAGAAGGCCGCCGAAAAGGCCGCTCAGAAGGCCGCCGAGAAGGCCGCGCAAAATCCCGACGAGTCCCCTCGGACCCCGACTGACGACTAATGTCCGACGACCAGTGAAAGACGGCCTATGCCCAGTTCTACCGCGTTCAACCATGAAACCGTCGTCCTCGACGGCGAGCACTTCAGCGACTGCGAATTCCGCGACTGCCGTCTGACCTTCGCTGGCGGCAAGGCCCCGGTGTTCGACAACTGCAAGATCGTGGACTGCGAGTGGAAGTTCGAGGGCGCGGCCGAACATACCCTGGCGCACCTCAAGGCCGTCTGGAACGCCGGCGGCAAGGCCCCGGTGCAGGCGATGATCAAGGACATCACCGGCGGCGGGCGCTGATCACCGCCGCTTGTTCTTGGAGGACCTGAATGCCAGGGGCGGTCCAGCGGGACCGCCCTTTCTTGTCGACAGGTCCGCAAAGCCAAGGCCGACGGTTATTCCCTAGGCTCATCGTCGATCCAGTCCGTCAGTCCTTCACGCGCGTGCACCTCGCGCAGGGACGGCATGGCGCGCATCCCCGCCAGGTAGCGGGCGATGTTGGGCCACATGGTCGCGGGCCTGGGCATGTTGCGCGACCAGCGCATCAGCATGGTCGCCAGGAAGTCGACGGTCGATAGCCGCTCGCCCAACATGTAGGGGCCTGGCTGGGCCGCCAGGTGGGCGTCGATGCGGTCCCAGATCGCCGCCAGTCGCGCTGCGGCATTGGCCGTCACCGCTTCCGTCGCAGCCTCTCCAGCCGGCTCATGCGGATAGAACCAGGCCCGGAAGCCCGGCATCGCGGTATTGGCCAGATACACCATCCACTGCAGCCAGGCCGCGCGCTCTGGCGCGCCCACCGCCGGGGCCAGGCCCCGATCGGGATGACGCTCGGCCAGGAGCATCAGGATCGCCGCCACCTCGCAGACCGGCGCGCCATCGACGATCAGGGTCGGCACCACGCCGCTGGGATTGAGCTTCAAATAGTCGGGGCTTTTCTGCACGCCCGTGGCCGTGTCGATCAGCGTCAGCTCAAACGACACGGCCATCTCGATCAGCATCCAGTGCGCCGCCAAGCTGGCCGTGCTGGGACAGTAGTAGAGCCGATACATGCGAAAATCCCTCACCCGAGACGGGCGAGGGATCGTTCAGAGCAGCCGAGCTGTCAATCGCCGTGCGATGAACGTCAGTGCTTCTCGCGCCACTGGGCCTTGGCGTCGTCCTGGGTCAGCGAAAGATGCACGGCGTCTTCGTCGATATGGTCGATCCAGCTGATCGGGATCAGGTGGTGCTTGAACCCGCCGCCAAGATCCAGCTTGGCCAGCTCGATCTCGTCGCCGAGCACATGGTCCACGCGACCGACATGCCCGCCGTCCGAGCCGACGACTTCCAGATGTTCGCGGATTTGCGAGATGTCGATCATGGTGGTTCTCCGATGGATGAAAACGTTCGGAGAGCCAACGGGCCAACGGGCCACGGGGTTTCACGAAGCTCTTGCGAGGCGCGAATGTTCTTTACATGTTCTGCTCAAGGGTGAGGTTGGCTGTTCAGCGTGAAGCTTTGCGACCGTGGCTATCCTTGGCTATCAGTCGTCACCCGTCCGATGAGGAATGACAGATGATCAGACCGCTCGCCGCCGCGTTGCTGCTGATACTGACTGGCGCGGCGACTGCCTCGGCCCAGACGGCGTCGGAGGCCGTCGCGAGCGCTCCTGCCCCCGTCGCCGCTGCGTCGGTCGCGCCCCTGCCCCGAGTCGACGCGGTGTTCGCCCCCGACGGCGTCACCCTGACGGACGGCGGCAAGAGCGTGCTGTTCTACCGCACCGCGCCCGCCGATCCGCACGAGTCGGGCCGCTTGAACTATGTCCACCCGATCTGGGCGCCCGACGGAGCCGTGCTGACGGAGGATCGGCCCGCCGACCACCTGCACCAGCGCGGCGCCTTCTGGAGTTGGCATCAGGTCATCGTCGACGGCAAGAATGTCGCCGACGGCTGGTTCATGAAAGGGCTGACCTTCAATGTCTGCGAAAAGCGTTTCAAGGGCGACAGCGCGGGTGGCGGGACGCTGCTGGTCAATGCCGACTGGATCGTCAGTTCCGGACCCGAGGTGGCCTATGTGGCGCGCGAGACCACCAAGGTACGGGTGTATCCGCTGAAGAGCGGCGCTCGGCGCATCGATTTCGACACGGTGATCACCGCGCGGTCCAAAACCCTGGCCTTGGGCGGCAGCGACGACGACAAGGGCTATGGCGGGTTCTCGATCCGGTTGGTCAAGCCCGACCGCTTGGCCTTCGGCTCGAACGGCAAGGCCGTGGCGCCGGCGGTCGGGCCCGTCGAGGCCGGCAAGGCCATGGGCTTCGCCTGGACGCCGGGCGGCGGGGCTCCGGCCTGGACCGTGGGCCTGGCCTGCAAAGCCAACGGCGCGCCGATCACCCGCTGGATCCTTCGCAAGGAGCTGTCGATGCAGAACTGCGTCTTCCCCGGTCGCGCGCCCTTCGTCCTCAAGCAGGGCCAGACCTTGCGCCTGCAATCTACCCTCATCCTGCGGCCAGCGACGCCTCCCAAGAAGAAGGGCTGAGCCTTGGCCGAGATCCTCAACCTCAATCAGGCCCGCAAGGTCAGGGCCAAGACAAACGCCAAGACCCAGGCCGTCGAGAACCGCGCCAAGTTCGGCCGCACCAAGGGCGAAAAGGTCGCCGAGGCGGCGCTAGCCGAGAAGCTCAGGCGTGATTTGGACGGGGCCAAGCGGGACGGCCAAGACGAGGACTGAGGGGTCGCCGGGGAGACGGGGAAGCGAGCCGTCTCAGGGACCAGTTCCTTAGCGAGGAGCCAGATACCGCATGGGCTTGGGCGGCGTCGGGTTCTGAACGGCGCTTTCCGCGGAGCCGGCCATCCGCCGCGACGTCCTGGCTCGCCGAAATGCCGCCGCTAGATGCTGCAGCGCCAGCACCCAACCAAAGCTAGTTTCCTTATGGGTCTTGATCGCTTCGTCCATCATCGTCGCCTTCCCTGCGCTGCGATGACTGGAAAATCGCGTTTTTGCCATTGGATGACAAACGGGGCCTCCTTGGGTAAACATAAGCCTTACTTATGTCAGACATCCTCGCCACCTTGCCGCTCAGCGCGATCCGGATCTTCGAAGCGGCCGCGCGCCTGAAGAGCTTTACCAAGGCCGCCGACGAGTTGGGCGTCAGCCAGGCCGCCGTCAGCTGGCAGGTCAAGGCGCTGGAGCAGCGCCTGGATCAGTTGCTGTTCACCCGCCTA
Source organism: Caulobacter sp. DWR2-3-1b2 (assembly GCF_049896345.1). Lineage (NCBI taxonomy): Bacteria > Pseudomonadati > Pseudomonadota > Alphaproteobacteria > Caulobacterales > Caulobacteraceae > Caulobacter > Caulobacter sp. DWR2-3-1b2. The sequence goes on from NZ_JAFCUC010000004.1 coordinate 10,491, forward strand.
CCCCGCGAGGTCTTGCTGACCCCCGCCGGCGAGCGACTGTCGCGGGCCGCGACCGAGGCCATGGCGATCCTGCGCATGGCGCTGTCGGACCTGATCGATACGGGCGAGGGCGTGCTGTCGATCACCACCGTCCAGAGCCTGGGCGCCCAATGGCTCGCCCCACGCCTGGGCGGCTTCCAGGTGGCCCACGCCAAGCTGGCCGTACGGCTGGAGACCTCCAGCCGCGTCGTAGATCTGCAGCGCGAGAGCGTCGATCTGGCCCTTCGCGGCGGACGGGGTCAGTGGCCTGGCCTGGAGAGCCACTTCCTGGCGCCATCGATCCAGACCGCCCTGTGCACACCCACGTTCCTGGCGCGGATCGGCGGCCTGGCCACGCCGGCCGACCTCGTCGACGCCCCGCGCATCGGCTCGGCGGCCGAGTGGGCGACCTGGTTTGACGCGGCGGGCGTGGCCCCCTGCGACACGCGCGTCGCGCCGCGCCTGATGGCCGACGCCCAGGCGCTGGAAGTGGCCTCGGCTCTGGCCGAGCAAGGCGTGGCCCTAGGCTCGCCGATCTTCTACGCCCAGGACATCGCCCAGGGCCGCCTCGTCGCGCCCTTCGATGTCGTCGCGCAGTATGGCGGCGGCTATTGGATCACCTATCCCGCCGAACGCCGCCGGGTGCGCAAGATCGCCGCCTTCCGCGACTGGATCCTGGCCCAGGCGGCTGGGGACCCATTGATCGCGCGGTATCAACATCTAGGCGGCGCCTGAGCGCGCCCTGCCCGTCGCTTATTGCGGCGTGAAGCGATCGCGATAGTGCGCCGGGATGGCTTGATAGACCGTGTTTGGCCCGACCTTCAGCAGCTTGCGGGCCTCGTCGAGCGGCAGGGCGAAAAGAGCCGGATAGTCCACCTCCGGCAGCCACGCCGCCGCGCGGCCGTTGCGCCAGGCCTCGCGCACGGCCTTGCGATAGGGCTGACCGGTCTTCTGCTTGGTGAACTGGCGTGCGCCGGCCAGGGCGATGAGGGCGAAGCCCAGATTGCGGGTCTGGGCGTAGGAGAAGGCCACCACGCAGACCTCGCCCAGCGAGTCGGTGCCGTAGCCGGTCAGCACATGCCAGACGTCGTGCACGTCGCGCATGCGCCGGCCGTACCAGGCCAGGGGGTGCGGAGCGTCGATGTCGCCATCGACGACCTTGCGGCTCTCATTGGCCAAGCCCTCGGCGGTCAAGCCGCGCGGCGCGATGAAGTCGCGATAGCCCGCGCCCACCGTGCCGGGCCCGAACTGCGCGAGCCAGCTCTTGTCCGACAGGCGTTCGGCGAACTCTTCACGTTCATAGGCGATGCGGCCTCCCTGCGCCGTGCGCATAAGGCGCCGATAGCCCTCGACCACCGACGTGCCGGAGAGGGCGCGCATGATCTCGAACACCTGGGCGGTGTCTTCCTTGTCGGCGATCAGGCGCCGTACGGCCCTGAGCGCCCGCAAAGGCTGCACCTGGAAGGTGTCGCGTTGGCGCCGAACCGGCTGCCGAGTGTTTTGATCATCGAGGGCTTGCGTGGCGGTGATCATGAGGCATGCTCCGGCTGAACCCCATAAAGATGACATTGCGTCATTTTTAATCAAGGGGGTTCGGCGATCCCCGCTACGCGAATATTTACTGGCGAGATGGGACGGGCGAGATGGGCAGTCTGAAAAAGCGTTCGATCAACCTGGCCGGTCACGCCACCTCGCTGGCGCTGGAGCCGGAGTTCTGGGCCGTGCTGCAGAGCGCCGCGGCGGCCAACGCGACCAGTATCGCCGGCCTGATCCAGCGCATCGACGCCGGACGCGGCGAGCGGCCCCTGGCTTCGGCCTGCCGGGTCTATGCCTTGCAGTATGGGCAGGCCCACTAGGCCAGGGCATTTTTCGAGCGAAGTGGTTCCGGTTCGCGTGAAGAAAAATGCGTCAAAACGAAAGATTAGAGCTCACGGCCTGACGCAGTCAGGTCGGGAAGTGCTCTAGGTCTCTGCCTTGAGCCCAGGCCCCGGCAACGGGGAAGGCTGCGGATCGGGCATCGGTATACGCGGCAGGCGTGGCAAACCGGGCGCGGCGGGCATTCGCAGCACGATGTCGTTCGATCGAATTGCCAGCAAACCCGTGCGCCAGCTGCTCCACACCAGGGCGACGACGAAAAGCAGGACGACCACCAAGGCCAGTCCTGCCCATCCGATCAGCTGGAGTGGCTGTCCGTTGCGATGACGCGCCATGGCCTGCTTCTACTTCGGCGCGTCCGGAACCTTGGGCGCGTCCAGCTGCGGTGCGGAGACATTGATATCAACGCTCTTCTTGTGGCTCACCCCGCCCGTGAAGACGAAATAGGCGATCACCGCCACCACGACCACCAAAGCGCCGATGATGAACGCCATTCCGGCGTTGCCGCCCCCGCTCGTATTACCTTCAGCCACTTGATCTCTCCGTGAATTGTCGTCCCGCCGAACAAACGGCAGGCGCCAGTCGTGGTTCCGACACGTGGCGCGCACCGAAGGATTCCCGTTTTGGTCTCGCTTCCAACAGGTAGCACTTAGTGCTATATTTTCATGATGACTGAGACCAATTAAGTCAGGCGGGTCTTCAAGACGGCTTGGTTCACCGGGGCGGCCAAAAAGGCGCTGATCAAGGACGACGAGCTTTGCGCGGCAGCGTCAGCGGCCGAGGCGGGCCAAGCCGATGATCTGGGCGGCGGGGTGTTCAAGAAGCGCCTCGACAAGAACCGTAGCCGCAGCATCATCCTGGCCAAAGGTCGAAGGTATTGGGTTTACGCCTATCTGTTCGCCAAGAAGGACAGGGCCAATATCGACGACGACGAATTGAAGGCCTTTCGCAAGCTGGCCGACCCCCACGCCGAAAAGACCGACGTGGAGATCGACAGGGAGCTAGAGGCCAAGGTGATTGTGGAGATCTGTCATGACCAAGCGCAAGTTTAAGAGCGACGCCTTCGAGGCGATCCATGACAACGTCGCCGGGATGTATCGGGCCGGCACGATCAACAAGGCCACGATGCGCGACTTCGACGCCACCTGCCTGACCACGCCGCCGATGATCGAGCCCGCGCAGATCAAGCAGCTTCGCGAAAGCAACCATGTCAGCCAGCCGGTCTTCGCCCGCTATCTCAATACCAGCGAAAGCACGGTTGAGAAGTGGGAGGCCGGCGCCAAGAAGCCCAGCGGCGCGGCGCTCAAGTTGCTGGCGATTGTGCAAAAGCACGGGCTGCAGATTTTGGCCTAACCGGCAGACTTGGTAACCCCTGCGACATCTCCGGCCCGAGGGCTTAAGCCGGGCGAAGTTTGTGCTACATATGTTCCATGTCTTCCGTCTTCGACTCGTACCCGCCCGCCCCCCCGTCCGCCGACGACTTCCCCGGCGACCTGCCCGCCCCGCGCATCTCCGACCTGGCCCGCCCGCGCGGACCGGAGCGCCCGGTCGCGAACTATTTCGAAGGGCTGAACCCCGAACAGCGGGCCGCTGTCGAGGCCACCGAAGGCCCCGTCCTGGTGCTCGCGGGCGCTGGCACCGGCAAAACCCGGGTGCTAACCACCCGCTTGGCTCACATCCTGGCGACGGGCCGGGCGCGGCCTTGGGAGCTGCTGGTCGTCACCTTCACCAACAAGGCGGCGAAGGAGATGCGCGAGCGGATCACCCACATCATCGGCGACGAGGCCGAGGGCCTGCGCTGGCTGGGCACTTTCCACTCGGTGGCCGCCCAGATCCTGCGCCGCCACGCCGAGCTGGTGGGCATGAAGTCCAGCTACACGATCATCGACAATGACGACCAGGAACGGCTGCTCAAGCAGCTGATCGAGGCCGACAATATCGACGCCAAGCGCTGGACGCCGCGCATCCTGGCCGGACTGATCGACCAGTGGAAGAACCGCGGCTGGACCCCTGACCGCGTGCCGGCCAGCGAGGCCGGCGAGTTCGCCAACGGCAAGGGTATCGCGCTGTACCGGCAATACCAGGAGCGGCTGCGCATCCTGAACGCCTGCGACTTCGGCGACCTGCTGCTGCACAACATCACCATCTTCACTAGCCATCCCGACGTGCTGGCCGATTTCCAACGCCGCTTCCAGTACGTGATGGTCGACGAATACCAGGACACCAATGTCGCCCAATATCTGTGGCTGCGGCTGCTGGCCCAGGGCCGACAGAACGTCTGCTGCGTGGGCGATGACGACCAGTCGATCTATGGCTGGCGCGGGGCCGAGGTCGACAACATCCTGCGCTTCGAGCGCGACTTCCCGGGCGCCAAGGTGGTCAAGCTGGAGCGCAACTACCGCTCCACCGAACACATCCTGGCGGCGGCGGCCGGCCTGATCAACACCAACAAGAGCCGGCTGGGCAAGACGCTGTGGACCGAGATCCAGGGCGGCGAAAAGGTCAAGGTCAGCGGCGTCTGGGACGGCGAGGCCGAGAGCCGGATGGTCGCCGATGCGATCGAGACCGCGAAGAAGGCGGGCCGAAAATACGCCCAGATGGCCATCCTCGTGCGCGCCTCGTTCCAGATGCGGGCCTTCGAAGAGCGCTTCGTGATGCTGCAGATCCCTTACAAGGTGGTCGGCGGCCCGCGGTTCTTCGAACGGGCCGAGATCCGCGACGCCCACGCCTATCTGCGCCTGATCCAGTCTCCCGACGACGACCTGGCCTTCGAGCGAATCGTCAACACCCCCAAGCGCGGCATCGGCGACACCTCGGTGACCAAGCTGCTGCAGATCGCCCGGCGGGAGGGCATTTCGACGGTTGACGCCGCTCGGGTCATCATTGGCAGCGACGACCTGCCGGCCCGCACCCGCACGGCCCTGAGCAATTTCCTGCGCGACCTGGACCGTTGGCGCGCCCTGGCCAGCACCACGCCGCACCAGCGGGTGCTGGAGGCCGTGCTGGAGGAGAGCGGCTATACCGACGCCCTGCGGCTGGACAAGGGTCCGACCAGCCAGACGCGGTTGGAGAACCTCAAGGAGCTTGTCCAGTCGATGAGCGCCTTCGACACGCTGGAGGCCTATCTTGAGCACGTGTCGCTGGTCATGGACCTGGACAAGGGCGCTGGCGACGACGCGGTCTGGATCATGACTCTGCACTCGGCCAAGGGGCTGGAGTTCCCGCTGGTCTTCCTGCCCGGCTGGGAGGAAGGCGTTTTCCCCAGCCAGCGCAGCATGGACGACAAGGGCGAGAAGGGCCTCGAGGAAGAGCGCCGCTTGGCCTATGTGGGCATCACCCGGGCCCGCGAGGAGGCGCGGATCAGCTTCGTGGCCAACCGCCAGGTCTATGGCCGCTGGACCAGCCAACTGCCGTCGCGCTTTGTCGACGAACTGCCCCTGGCCCACGTCGATGCCGCGTCCGAGACCGGCTATTACGGCGGCGGCCCTGGCATGCAGCAGACCGTGGCCTCGCGCTGGGACGAACCTTCCAACACCTTCAGCGCCGGAAGCTATGACAGCCCCGGCTGGAAGCGGGCGCAGGAGCGCACGTCGGGCTTCGGCGAGAAGAACACGCCGACCTGGCGGGCCGGCGGCTCGGCCGCTCGCTCGGCGCCCATCGAGGGCGAGGGCCGGCTTGTGGCGGTCTCGGCCAGTTCGGCGGCCAGCGACCACAAGCGGGGAGACCGGGTGTTCCACGTCAAGTTCGGCTACGGCAAGGTGACTGCGGTCGAGGGCAACAAGCTCAGCGTGTCGTTCGACAAGGCCGGCGACAAGAAGGTGATCGACAGCTTCGTGGAGAAGGCGTGAGGACCGGGCCGTGAGGACCGGGGCGTGAGGACCGGGGCGTGAGCGGCGGCCTCAACCCCGCCTCTCCCCTCGCCCGCCTGATGGCCGGCGCGATCCGGCCCGGTCACGTGATGTGGCTCGGCGCGCGACCGGCGCGCCACGCGCCGTTGGTCGCGTTGGACGCGGCGGAGATCACCCGCGAGACAGGGTTGGTCGGCGATCACTACAACGGCCGACCGAACACCGACGGCAAGGGCGGTAAGCGCCAAGTCACCCTGATCCAGGCCGAGGACCTGGCGGCCATCGCCAGCTATCTGGATCGCGACGTCACCCCCCAGCATCTGCGGCGCAACATCGTGGTTGAGGGGATCAACCTGCGCGCCCTGAAGAACCGGCGTTTCCAGGTTGGCGAGGTCGTGCTGGAAGACACCGGCGACTGCCATCCCTGCAGCCGCATGGAAGAGATCCTCGGCCCCGGAGGCTACAACGCGGTGCGTGGACACGGTGGAATCACCGCGCGGGTGATCACCGGCGGCCTGGTGCGGCTGGGTGACCCCGTGAGGGTAGTGGAAACGCCGCTGCCTCTGTTCGACGCCGCCCCGTAATCCACGCATCCGGCGAAGCCAAGGTGTAGGAAGCCGAGACCTCAGTCACACCCATCGACCAGCACCAGCCGGCCATCGGTGGCGCCGTGGCGCAAGGCAAAGAGCGACTTGGCATCGGGGTCGTCGAGAAAGGCCTGGGCCGCCTCGCGTGAAGGGAATCGAGGATGACCATTCGCTCGGGCCTCCAGTCACCTTCGACGACCGTCGGTTCGGCGCCCTGCACGACGTATCGGCCGCCGTGCTTGTCAATGAACGCTGGGATCGCGGCGACGTAGGGCATGAACGCCGCGACGTCGCGAATGGAAAAGTCGAGCACCAGATAGGCCTTCATCGTGTCCCTCCCGCCGCGCCGTCCTACCCGCGAACCCGCGCCGGATTACCCACCACCGTCGCGCCGGTCGAAACGTCGCGGGTGACCACGCTGCCGGCGCCAATGATGGCGTCGTCGCCGATGGTCACCCCCGGCAGGATGATCGCCCCGCCCCCGATCCAGACGTTTTGGCCGATCACCACGGGTTTTGAGTACTCGATGCCCGTAAGACGCTCCACCGGATCGCGGGGGTGCTCGGCGGTGTAGATCTGGACGTTCGGCCCGATCGTTGTCCTGGCCCCGATCGTCACGGTGGTCACGTCGAGGATCACGCAGTTGAAATTGAGGAACGCGCCTTCGCCGATGCTGATGTTGCAGCCGTAGTCGCAGTGGAACGGTGGGCGGATGATGCAGTGGTCGCCGACATGGGCGAACAGTTCGCGCAACAGGGCGTGGCGTCGACCGACCGGCAGGTCCAGAGCGTTGTATCGCCCCATCCAGGCCACCGCCGTTTCGTGGTCGGCCATGATCTCCGGGTCCATCGGACTGTAGAGATCGCCGGCCAGCATCCGCTGCTTCTGAGTACGAAGATCGGTCACGCTAGGGAACTCCTGACTTCAATTCTCCATGCCAGACGATGCGGCGATCGCAAACCTTCACGTTTGGCCTTCGAGCTTCACTGAGTCGGCCTTCTCGCCCCTTGCGCACCCCAAACCCCGCCCCCATTTCGGCTCCTCGCGACCGGCGACCTTCGGGCGGGGTCGCCACTATCCCAACTGAGAAGCCGTTTTGCGCGGCGCCCCTGTGTTAAAGCGGCGCAGCCGCGCGGCAGCCCCTTCCAATGCTGCCGCGTTTCCATATCTAATCCATGTAAGGCGGGTGGTTCGGCTCGCCGGGAGAAAGCGGTCGATGGCCGAGCGAAAGCAAGGCGGACAGAACAACGGCGCGGGTTCTTCGGTAATCACGGAAGTGAAGCCGAAGACGCAGAAGCCTTCGCTGTATCGCGTATTGATCTTGAACGACGACTACACACCTATGGAGTTCGTCGTTTACGTACTTGAACGTTTTTTCAATAAGTCGCGCGAAGATGCGACCCGGATCATGCTGCATGTTCATCAGCATGGCGTCGGCGTTTGCGGCGTTTTCACTTACGAAGTTGCCGAGACCAAGGTCGCCCAGGTGATCGACTCGGCAAGCAGGCATCAGCACCCACTGCAGTGCACCATGGAAAAGGACTGAGGAGCCCTCCCCTTGCCCTCTTTTTCGCGCCCACTCGAAGAATCCCTGCATCGCGCCGTCGCTTACGCCAACCAGCGCAAGCACGAGTACGCAACGCTTGAACACCTGCTGCTGTCGCTCACCGACGACGACGACGCGGCCGGGGTCATGCGAGCCTGCGATGTCGACCTCAATGCTCTGAAGAAGAGCCTCGTCAACTATCTCGATGTCGAATTGGCCTCTCTGGTCGTCGACGACGAGGACGATGCAAAGCCCACCGCGGGTTTCCAGCGCGTGATCCAACGCGCGGTGATCCACGTCCAGTCCTCCGGTCGCGAGGAAGTCACCGGCGCCAATGTGCTGGTGGCGATCTTCTCGGAACGCGAGAGCCACGCCGCCTACTTCCTGCAAGAGCAGGACATGACCCGCTACGACGCGGTGAACTTCATCGCCCACGGCATCGCCAAGAAGGCCGGGTCGTCCGAGCCGAAGACGGCCAAGGGCGCAACGGTCGAGGAAGACGTCGAGAAGCCCAACGCCAAGACCGGCGGCGAGGCCCTCGAAGCCTATTGTGTCGACCTCAACGAAAAGGCCCGCCAAGGCAAGGTCGATCCGCTGATCGGCCGCGCCAATGAAGTCGAACGCGCGATCCAGATCCTCTGCCGGCGCACCAAGAACAACCCGCTGCTGGTGGGCGAACCCGGCGTCGGTAAGACCGCCATCGCCGAGGGCCTGGCCCGAAAGATCATCACGGGGCAGGTTCCGGAAGTCCTGGCGGGCGCCACCATCTTCTCGCTCGACATGGGCGCGCTGCTGGCCGGCACACGCTATCGCGGCGACTTCGAGGAACGCGTCAAGCAGGTGGTCAAGGAACTGGAGAACCATCCCAACGCGGTGCTGTTCATCGACGAGATCCACACGGTGATCGGCGCGGGCGCTACTTCGGGCGGGGCCATGGACGCCTCCAACCTGCTCAAGCCCGCCCTCGCCTCCGGCTCGCTGCGCTGCATGGGCTCGACCACCTACAAGGAGTTCCGCCAGCACTTTGAGAAGGATCGGGCTCTGGTTCGCCGCTTCCAGAAGATCGACGTCAACGAGCCGACGGTGGAAGACACCATCAAGATCCTCAAGGGCCTGAAGATCTACTACGAGGACTTCCACAAGCTGAAATACACCAACGAGGCCCTGAAGGTCGCGGTGGAGCTGTCGGCCAAGTATATCACCGACCGCAAGCTACCCGACAAGGCGATCGACGTGATCGACGAGGCGGGCGCCGGCCAGATGCTGCTGCCGGAGGGCCGTCGCAAGAAGGTCCTGGGCGTCAAGGAGATCGAGGCCGTCGTGGCCAAGATCGCCCGCATCCCGCCGAAATCGGTGTCCAAGTCCGACACCGAGTCGCTGCGAGAGCTGGAAACCGACCTGAAGCGCACCGTGTTCGGCCAGGACGAGGCCATCAAGCAGCTGTCGTCGGCCATGAAACTGGCTCGAGCGGGTCTGCGCGATCCCGAAAAGCCGATCGGCAGCTATCTGTTCAGTGGCCCGACCGGCGTCGGCAAGACCGAAGCGGCCAAGCAGCTCGCCCAGACGCTCGGGATCGAGATGATCCGCTTCGACATGTCGGAATATATGGAACGCCATACCGTCAGTCGGCTGATCGGGGCTCCCCCCGGCTATGTCGGCTACGATCAGGGCGGTCAGCTGACCGACGCCGTTGACCAGCACCCGCACGCCGTGGTGCTGCTGGATGAGATCGAGAAGGCGCACCAGGACGTCTACAACATCCTGCTCCAGGTCATGGACCACGGGGTGCTGACCGACAGCAACGGCAAGAAAGTCGATTTCAGGAACGTCATCCTGATCATGACCACCAATGCCGGCGCTTCGGATGCTCAGCGCCAATCGATCGGTTTCGGCCGCGACAAGGTGCAAGGCGAGGAAGAGGCTGCCCTCAAGCGCCTGTTCACCCCGGAATTCCGCAACCGCCTCGACGCCGTGGTGGCCTTCAAGCCGCTGACGCCCGAGATCATCCGGATGGTCGTGCAGAAGTTCGTCATGCAGATGGAGGCCCAACTGGCCGACCGGAACGTGACGATCTCGCTGAGCGACGACGCGGCCGACTGGCTGGCCAAGAACGGCTTCGACGAGCTCTACGGCGCCCGCCCCCTGGGCCGGGTCATCCAGGAGCACATCAAGAAGCCGCTGGCCGACGACATCCTGTTCGGGCGTCTGGTCCGAGGGGGCCATGTCAAGGTGGTGCTCAAGGACAGCAAGATCGACTTCGAGATCGAGAGCAATCCGGAGAAACCCGCCAAGGGCTCCAAGGTCGCCGACGAGGACGAGGCCGAACCGGCCCTGGCCGAATAGGCAAAACGACAGCGAGAGGCCCGGAGCGATCCGGGCCTCTTTGCTTTTGAGCTCGCGAATGAAGACTGTACAAAACAGGAACGCTCGGATAGCTTGAGTTCGTGAACCCGGCTTTCGACACGCTCACCGCCTCGGAATGCCTTCGTGACGCGGGGCTGGAAGAGCGCGCGGCGGAAGCGATCGTGGGGCTTGTGCAGTCGGCGGCGCACTTTCCAGACATTAGCTGCTTGGCGACCAAGGTCGATGTCGCGAACATGGCGACCAAAACGGACATCGCCGACATGGCGACGAAGGCTGACCTCGCGAACATCGCGACGAAGGCCGACATCGCCGACATGGCGACCAAGGCTGACCTCGCGAACATGGTGACGAAGGCTGACATCGCAGACATGGCGACGAAGGCCGACATCGTAGATATGGCGAAGAAGGGTGACGTCGCCGAATTGGCGCACACGACCAGGATGGACAGCCAAGCCTTGAAGGCGGACCTGGCCATAACCAAAAACCAGATACTGGCCGAGCTAAACGACAAGCTCCGCTTCCAAAGCTTCGCGTTGATGGGAGGCGTGACGGCGATCGTCGGCTTGGCTACGGCGATTATCAAGTTAGGCCCCTAGCCGAGCGGCCGATCCCGTCAGAGCGCCGCCGAGATCTTCTCGGCCACGGCCTTCAGGTCCTCCACATCGGCCATCCCCTCGCCGTGCCGGCCCAAAGCCTCGCCGTCGTAGCGCGGAATGATGTGGAAATGCAGGTGGAAGACGGTCTGGCCGGCCGACGCGCCGTTGAACTGGGTGACCACCACACCGTCGGGCTTCAGGGCCGTGGTCACGGCCTGGGTCACCTTCTGCACCGCGCCGATCAACCGGCCCAGGGTCTTGGTCTCGGCCTCGAGGATGTTGCGGGCCTGGCTGGTCTTGGAAATCACCAGCACATGGCCGCGCGACTGCGGAAAGACGTCCATGAAGGCCAGGACCTGGTCGTCCTCGAACACCTTGACCGCCGGGATCTCGCCCCGAACGATCTTGGCGAAAATGTTGTCTGTGTCGTAGCTTCCGTGAAGGCTCATGGCGGTCTCCTGTCTCAAGTGCAGGTCGTAGCAAACCCCGGGGGAGGCGCAAGCATGGGCATGAGCACCGAGACCCTCGCCGAGCGCCAGAAGAAGTGGTTCGCCTCGGTCAAGGAAGGCCTGGCGCGCGACACCGGCAAGAGTCTTGCCGACCGGGTGGCGGTCGCCAGAACCTGCCCGGAGACCAGCCCCCGCGCCCGCCTGGCATGGATGAAGCACCACCACGGCCTGGGCCAGAACCGGGCCAGCTTTGTGATGTCCGAAGCCTTTCCGGAGGCCAACAGGATCGGCGAGGACGTCGGCGCGCAGCGCGCGGCTCTATGGAGCGATCCCGCCTCCACCGCGATCCTCGAAGCCCTGGGAAAGGTCGTCGCCGACTTGCCAGGCCTGATCACGGGCCAGCGCGAGGCCTTCACCGCCTGGTCGCGCGGCTTCCAGTTCGCCGCGGCCAAGCCGGCCAGGGGCGGCGTGGTGATGCTGGGCCTGGCCGCAGCGCCGGATGCTTCACCTCGCCTCATCCCACCCAAGAACGAAGGCTGGTCCGAACGGTTAAAGGCCAAGCTCGTCCTCGCCGCGCCGTCCGAGGTCGATGAGGATCTTAAGGGGCTGCTGAAGGCCGCCTGGGAAAATTCCTGAAGCCTTTCGAGGAACGGTCGCCGCGCCCCTTCGTTGGCTAGCGAACGGAGGAACGTCCATGTCCAATGAAGCTGAAATCGTCACCAAGTTCTGGAAGTCGCTGAAGTCCGACAGGACGGCCATGGTCGGCCTGATGGGGGTCGAAGGCGGCCGGGCTCAGCCCATGACCGCGCAAACCGAAAGTGACGAGGGCGGTCCGATCTGGTTCTTCAGCTCGTCGGAGACCGACCTCGTCTCGGCCTTGACGACCAAGAGCCGGGCCGATCTGCATTTCGTGTCCAAGGGCCACGACCTGTTCGCCTCGGTCGAGGGCGACCTGGAGATCGACACCGATCGCGCCACCATCGACCGACTGTGGAATCCTTTCGTCGCCGCCTGGTTCGAGGGCCAGGACGATCCCAAGATCCGCCTGCTACGCTTCGACGCCGGTCAAGGTCAGATCTGGTTGAACGAGCATAGCCTGTTCGCGGGCGTCAAGATGCTGCTCGGGCGCGACCCGAAGGCCGACTACAAGGACAAGGTCGCCGCGACCAATCTGGGCTAGCGCATTTTTCGAGCGAAGTGGTTCCGGTTCGCGTGAAGAAAAATGCGTCAAAACAAAAGATTAGAGCTCACGGCCTGACGCAGTCAGGTCGGGAAATGCTCTAGCGTTCTTCGCGGAACGGCGAGAATTCTTCGGTCAGCATCTCGATCTCGGCGCTGACCGCCTCGCGCTCCCGCTCCAAATAGCGCGCCACCGGCTCGCGCAGGGCGGGGTCGGCGATCCAGTGGGCGGAATAGACCGGGCTGGGCAGATAGCCCCGCGCGATCTTGTGCTGCCCCTGGGCGCCGGCCTCGACGCGCGGCAGGCCAAGGCGAATGCCGTGCTCGATGGCCTGATAGTAGCACAGCTCGAAATGCAGGAACGGCACGTCCTCGGCGCAGCCCCAGTGGCGGCCGTAGAGGCAATCGCCGCCGATCAGGTTCAAGGCGCCGGCGATCCACGGACCGCCGGGACGGCGCGCCATGATCAGTAAGACCTTGTCGGCCATTCGTGCGCCCAGCAGCGAATAGAAGGCCCGGTTCAGATAGGGCCGGCCCCACTTGCGGCCGCCGGTGTCCATGTAGAAGCCGAAGAATGCGTCCCAGTGATCCTCGGTCAGCGCGTCTCCGGTCAGAGCGACAATCTCCAGGCCGGCCTGGGCGTCACGCCGTTCGCGGCGAATGGTCTTGCGGCGATTGGACGACAATGCCGCGAGGAAGTCGTCGAAGGTGGCGTAGCCGTTGTTGTACCAGTGATATTGCTGGTCCTGCCGCAGCAGCATGCCGCGCTGGCCCATCCAGGCCCACTCATCGGCCTTCGGAAACGTCACGTGCAGGGACGACGCCTCGAGCCGGTCGCATAGGGTCAGGGCCCCGCCCAGCAGGGCCGAGCGGCCGTCGTCTATATCGATATCCGGCCGGACGATCAGTCGCGGCCCGGTGACCGGCGAGAACGGCGCCGAACACTGCAGTTTGGGGTAGTAGCGCCCCCCGGCCCGCTCGTAGGCGTCGGCCCAGCTGTGGTCGAAGACATATTCGCCCTGGCTGTGGGACTTCAGATAGAGCGGCATGACCGCCGCGACACGGCCGTCCTCGTCCAGCACGCTGAGATGATGCGGCGCCCAGCCGGTGCGATCGACGGCGCAGCCGCTCTCTTCCAGGGCGTGGAGGAAATCGAAGCTGACAAACGGATCGCCGCACGGCCCGGCGCAGGCGTCCCAGGCCTCGCGGCCGATCTCGACGATGCGCCGATGGATGCGCACCTCCGCCTTGACGGCTGTCACGCGGCGAAACCCTCGAAGATCATGTTGTCGCAATGGTCGCTGACGCTGTCCCACTGCTCAGCCGAGCGCACGGTCCAGGCAATGATCGGCATGCCCTTGGCCCGCAGCAGATCGGCGCGTGGACTGGGCAGCATGTCCATGCCTAAGGCCAGGAAGTCGGGCCGGGCGATCTCGACATGCTCCAGCGCCGCGAGCGACTTGCGCATTTCCGGGGCCAGCCTGCGGGCGCTCTCGTCGGCCCAGCTGTAGCTGTCCAAGCCCCGCAGAATCTGCGGTTGGTGCTCGGCGAACCAGGCGTGGGAATAGGGATTGAAGCCGATCACGGCTGTCGGGCCGTTGTGGTCGAGCAGGATGTCGGAGACCCGCTTTTCGAGCTCGCCTACCTCACCGAACGGGGTCTTGAGCTCGATATAGACCATGGCCCGGTGGCCGATCACCGTCAGGGCGTCCGCCAGGCTGGGAATGGTCTCATCCGTGCCCGACAGCGTCAGTCGTTCCAGGTCAGCAGCGGTATGATCCCGCAGCTTGCCCACCGCGCCTGTCAGTCGCTCCAGGTGGTCGTCATGAAAGACCACCACGTGATTGTCGGCGGTCAGTTGCACGTCCAGCTCGATGGCGTAGCCGCCGGCGCAGGCGGCCTGAAAGGCGGCTAACGAATTTTCCGGCGAGCCGCCCGGCGACCACAGGCCCCGATGCGCGATGGCCGGTTCGAACAGCCGCTCCCAGGCCTCGCCGAACGCCTGGGCTTCGGGTCTTGGCCGGGCGCGCATCAGAACACCTCGACCACGGCGTCAACCTCGACCGAGAAGCCCAGCGGCAACCTGTAGACCCCCACCGCCGAGCGAGCGTGGCGTCCGGCGTCGCCAAACACCTCGACCATAAGGTCCGAGCAGCCGTTGATGACCTTGGGGATGTCGGTGAAGTCCTGGCTGACCTGGACGAAGCCGCCCAGCTTGACCACTCGCTTCACTCGGTCCAGATCACCGGTGGCGAGCTTCATCTGGGCCAGCAGATTGATACCGCAAAGCCGCGCGCCTTGCTGGGCCGTTTCGAGATCGACGTCGGTCCCCACCGTGCCCTTGAGGCCGCCATTGGCGTCGAGCGAGATCTGGCCGGAGATGTGGATCAGGTTCCCGGTCTGGACGAACGGAACATAGTTGGCCACCGGAGCGACCGGTTGCGGCAACACGATTCCCAGCTCCGTCAGACGCTCTTCGACCTTCGACATCATACGCTCCAAAGACTGGAGCCCATGCTTAGCGCCGCACGCTGACAGGACAAGAAAAAAGGCCCGAACCGTTCCCGGTCCGGGCCTCTTGAACTGCGTTTTTAATGACCCGAAGGCCAGAAGGTTTAGCGCGCGGCTTGCAGCTTTTCGACTGTGGCGGTGACGCGTTCATTCAGCGGCTTGACCGAGTCCTTGATCGAGGCCGAGACGATCTCCGAAGCCTTGCTCATCTGGGCGATGTAGGCTTCCAGGGCCGACTTGGCCCAAGCGGTTTGCAGCTCGACGGCTTCTTGGACGCTCTTGGCCCCGGCCAGCGACTTTGCGGCGGCCACCTGATCTTCGGCGGCCTTCTTCGAATAGGCGAAGGCTTGGGCGCCGAGGGCTTCAGCGCCCTTGGTGGCGGCGGTTACCGAGGCGACGACAGCTTCCAGGTTCTTCTTCGACTGGCTGTTGGCGTCGGCCAGGGCGGCCAGGGACTTTTCCACGCCGTCCTTGAACGCTTGGTTCGAGGCGGTGCTGAATTGCTCAGCGGTGTTCTTCAAGGTTTCGGCGGCGGCCATGGGGGAGCTCCTGGCAAAGGGCGGGGCACGATCAGGACCAACGATCCCGCCCATGCATTTGGGACAACGCCGGTGTCTCATGTTGCAGTGCAGCAGTCAAGATTTTTGTGCAGCGCACCATTACGTAACGGAAACAATCGCCAGCGGGCTGAAGCTTCGCTGCAACGCCTTGAAAAGATCCATGTCCGCGGCGAAATCGCTCACCAGTTGTTTACTTTGGCGTAAGGCGGCAACGCGCATGTTAGGGTACGCGTGTGGCGGTGCGGAACCGCTCAGTTCAGACGGACGCATTGATCATGTTCGCCAAGCTTAAGTCCGCCCGTTCTGTTCTCGCCGCCGCTGGCCTTGCCAGTGCGCTGCTGTGCGGTCTGGTCGCCCCGAACACGGCTGCGGCCCAGATCCCGTATCTGCAACTCAACACCGCCGAGCCAAAATACGCGGCGATCGTGATCGACGCCAATTCCGGCGAAATGCTTTATGATAAAAGGGCTGACAGCCCCCGCTACCCCGCGTCGGTCACCAAGGTGATGACGCTTTATCTCACCTTCGAGGCGCTTAGCGAAGGCCGCCTGAAGCTCACCGACCGAGTGCCAATCTCCTCGCACGCCGCCGCTCAGGCGCCGACCAAACTGGGTCTGCCCGTCGGCGACAGTGTCAGCGTGGACGAAGCGATTCGCGCCATGGCCGTGAAGTCGGCCAACGACGTCGCCGTCGCCATGTCCGAACGAATCGGCGGCAGCGAAGGCCGCTTCGCCGCTCTGATGACCTTGCGTGGTCAGGAATTGGGAATGCGCAACAGCCGGTTCGTCAACGCCTCGGGCCTTCCCGACAGCCGCCAGATCAGCACCGCCCGTGACTTGGCGATCCTGGCCCGGGCCACGATGCGCGACTTCCCGCAGTACTATTCCTACTTCAGCATCACCGGCTTCAATTTCCGGGGGAACTACATCCGCGGCCACAACCGTCTGCTGACCAGCATGCCTGGCTTCGACGGCCTGAAGACCGGCTACACGAACGCTTCTGGTTACAACCTCGCCGGGTCGGCCGTGAAGGATGGACGGCGACTGATCGCCGTGGTCCTGGGCGGATCCTCGACCGCCTGGCGCGACAACAACATGGAAGACCTGTTGACCACGGGCTTCGACGTGATGAAGCGTCGTTCGCGCGGCGAACGCACGACCATCGCCGCCAACCTGTACGAAGACGAGCCGACCGGCCCGATCATGCGTCCCTCCTCCGAAGAGGGCGACGGCGACCAGGCCGGCCTGAAGATCGTGCTCACCGACAATCCGCGCGCCGCGCCGCCGATGAAGGTCTCGCCGACCCTGCGTCAGGCCCAGGCCAGCGCCAAACCCGCCCCCAGCAAGACCAAGGGCGGGTGGGGCGTGCAGGTTGGAGCCTTCCAATCCAAGGCCTTGGCCCGCGAGCAGATCTCGCTGGTTCGCTCGCGCTTCGCCAGGTTCGTCGCCGATGCCGAAGGCGCGGTCGAGGGCGCGGCGGGCGGGGCGTTCCGCGCTCAATTCCAGGGCCTGAGCGCGGACGCCGCCCGCGGCGCCTGTCAGGCGATCACCGCCAAGCGTCAGCCGTGCATGGTCCTGTCGCCGCGCTAGAGCATTTTCGAGCGAAGCGGTTCCGGTTCGCGTGAAGAAAAATGCGTCAAAACAGAAGATTAGAGCTCACGGCCTGACGCAGTCAGGTCGGGAAATGCTCTAGGGCGGACTATTTTCCGCCAAGCAACCGATCTCGCGCGGCGTTGAGCTGGGCGGCGAGACCCGCCGTGCCGCCCTTGTCCGGATGGGCCAAGCGCATCAGGCGGGCATATGCCGCCTGGACCTCCGCCTTGGACGCCTGGGGTCCTACGCCGAGGATCGAGCGCGCCTCGCTCAGGCTGACATCCGATTTCGCGACGACCTTGCGGATGATCGGTCGCTGCCTGGCTGTGGTCGCCGTCCAGATGCCGATCACCAGAAGGACGATGCAGACTTCCCAGGCCTGGCGGACGCCGGCATAACCCGCGCCGGCGAATGAGACGATGGCCAAGGCCCCTGCCCCCACGCGCCAACCATCCCCCTTCAAGAGGCGCGAGGCGCGACCCGACAGGATGAACAGCAACAGCAGGCCGCCTAGCAGCAGATAGAACATTCAGCGTCCGTCCCGACGCCGCCCCGACTTACTGGGCGGCGAGCAGAGTTTCCCCGGAAAAGGCCGACAGGCCAAGGGAATGCATCAGGGCCCGCAATTCCTGGCGCGCGGCCAGATGCTGCAACGACACCGGCACCGGACGCACCTGGGGCGACAGGTCGGCGATGGTCAGGCCGAACGGAAACAGTTCGCGATAGATCACCCGGTCGCGCAGACCTGGACCCATGCGGAAGCCGACGCGCTTTGAGAGCGCGGTCAGGCGATCCTCGACGCGCTTGCGGTTGCGGGCCTCGGTGGTGGCCAGGCGGTTGCGCAGCACCACCCAGTCCAGCGCCTGGCGCTGACCCGACAGGGCGCGGGCCTTGCGAGCTTCCCACACCGTCAGCGAATAGAGGCTGGGCTTTTGCAGTTCCATGGTCACCGGATCGATGTGACCCAGCATGTCGAAATCGACGAAACTGTCGTTCATCGGGGTGACGATCAGGTCGGCCAGGCCGTGGGCCATGCGCGATATGGCGGTGTCGCCGCCTGGGGTGTCGATCAGCACGAAGTCGGCGGCGTCGCGCGCGGCGACGAAGGCGGCCTCGAACTTCTCGACCTGATCGGTTTCCGGGCCGGCCGCCAGGGCGATGTCATCCTCGCTCAGGCGTTGCTGGATGGGCATGGGCAGGGTCACGCCATTGGCGGCGACCCAGGCCTGGCGATTTTCGAAAAACCGCATCGTCGAGCACTGGCGCAGGTCCAGGTCCATCAACGCCACCTTGGCGCCGCCATACAGCAAGGCAGTGGCCAGATGCACGGCGATCGTGGACTTGCCCGCCCCGCCCTTCTCGTTGCCGACGACGATGACGCGCGGCTCGGCCATGGCTGTCTTTCCTTCTTTCCGCCCGACTCGGCGACTCTTAGCGAAAGATTAACATGCAAGAGACGCCCTGAGAGGGTTGGACGTCAATCCACGGCCCGCTTCCCTGTGGACCCATTGTCGCAGGTGGACGCTTGAGGCCCTGTCCTTCATAAGCCAACGCCTGTTCGTGCAGGAGTTCGCCGTGTCTGACCCGGCCCCGAAAATCGTCCGCACCGTCGCCGACCTTCGTGCAGAGGTGCGGGGCTGGAAGACGGCCGGAGATCGCGTGGCGCTGATCCCGACCATGGGTGCGCTTCATGACGGCCACTTGTCGCTGATCAGGCTGGGCCAGCAACACGCCCAGCGGACCGTGGCCAGCGTCTTCGTCAATCCCAAGCAATTCGCGCCGCACGAAGACTTCGACTCGTACCCGCGCGGCGAGGCTCGCGACGCCGAACTGCTGGCCGCCGCTGGCTGCGACCTGCTGTTTGCGCCCGGCGTCGACGAGATGTACGCCCCAGGCTTCTCGACAACGATCAACCTGACGGGCGTCTCCGAACCCCTTGAAGGCGCTGCGAGGCCTCAGTTCTTCGGCGGCGTGGCTACGGTCGTCGCCAAGCTGCTGATCCAGAGCCAAGCCGACATCGCCCTGTTCGGCGAAAAGGACTACCAACAACTCCAGGTCATCAAGCGGGTGGTGCGCGACCTGGACCTGCCCGTCGAAATCATCGGCGCCCCGACCGCGCGGGCTGCGGACGGCCTGGCCCTCTCCTCGCGCAACGCCTATCTCAGCCCCGAGGAACGCGCCGCCGCCGTCACCCTTCCCACCGCCCTCAAGGCCGCCGCCGAGGCTGTCGCCGCCGGCGGCCGGATCGACGACGCCGAGGCCGTGGGCAAGACCGCGCTGATCAACGCCGGCTTCCGCCAGATCGACTATTTTGACGTCCGTGAGGCCAGTGGTCTGTCGCGCCTGGGTCCCGGCCCGATCGGCGACGCCCAGGGCCGCATCCTGGTCGCAGCCTGGTTAGGCAAGACCCGGCTGATCGACAACATCGCTGTCTAGAGCATTTCCCGACCTGACTGCGTCAGGCCGGGAGCTCTAATCTTTTGTTTTGACACATTTTTCTTCACGCGAACCGGAACCACTTCGCTCGAAAACTGCTCTAGAGTCCTACCAGGCGCCCAGTTCGCGCAGTTGTCGCGCCAGGTCGGCCGGCATCTCGGCTGCCTCGCCCTCAGTGAGGTCCGGCGGGATGTCGGCGTGCTGCAGGTAGCGCCAGCCCTGGAACGGCCGTCGCGGGGTCGGGGCGACGCGCACGAGGTTGCGATCGACGGTGACCTCGCAGCGCGAGGCCGGGCCTTCGCCGATCGTGTCGATGGCCAGGATCGTCTGGCGGCACAGGATCTGGCCCTTGATCACCCGGTACAGCGAACCGCCCTCCAGCACCTCGTCGACCCGCTTGGGCGTCATGCGGGTTTGCATGATCCAGGGCCTGGCGGCGTCGGTGTGCCAGGCGACGAGGTCGTCGATGGTGTCGCAACCGACGACCAGCTTGATAATGTGCAGAGGCATGGCGGGTACTTAGGGCGCGCGCCGCGCCGAGGAAAGAGCCGACGTGGATGCGATGGAGGACATGCCCATGGGCATGTCCTCGTCTGTTCCTAGGACGCTACGGCCAGCGCGGGCTCCAGTCGCGCCAGCACCACGCCCTCGCTGACCTGGCCGCCGGCGATGGCTGACAGTTCGGCCACCACCCCGTCGAACGGGGCGGCCAGGGCGTGCTCCATCTTCATGGCCTCGAGGGTCAGCAGGGTCTGGCCCTTGGTGACCGTCTGCCCGGCCTCGACGTCCACCGAGACGATCTTGCCCGGCATCGGCGACAGGATCGCGCCGTCCGAGGCCGAAACGTGAGCCGCCCCGACCTTCGGCGTGAAGTCGAACTCACGAACGTCGCCGCCTTCAAAGACATAGAGCGGGTCATCGCCGAACGCCGAAGGCAGAACGTCGACGTCGTCGAGCGGCCGGCCGTCCTCGACCGTGATGTCCCACGACCAGTCGTCGCCCGCACCACCAGCGAGGGCCACCCGCAGCGGCACGACCTTGCCGTCCACCGACATCGGCAGGTCCATGGCCGCCCGAGGCGCGTTCATACGAAAGCCCGATAGGCGCGACGGCCCTCCGTTCCAGACGTCGGCCTTGGGCGTGTCGGCCTCCATGAAGGCCTCCAGCCGTTGGCCGATCGCCGCCAGGGTCGGCGCGTCGGAGAAGTTTCGCGCCGTCAGTTCCTCCAGCCGGGCCTCGATGAAGCCGGTATCGACGTCGCCCGCGATGAAGTCGGGATGGCTGGCGCACTTGGCCAGGAAGGCGGCGTTGGTCTTGACCGGATAGACCTCGACCAGCCGGCAGGCCTCGGCCAGGCGCGCCGCGGCGTCCTCGCGATCGACACCATGGGCGATCAGCTTGGCGATCATCGGGTCGTAGAACGGCGTGACCTCGCCGCCCTCCTCCACAGCGCTGTCGACCCGCACGTCACCCTCCGGCAAGCGGAAATGGATCAGCGGACCGGTCGAGGGTAAGAAGCCCGTGGCCGGGTTTTCGGCATAGAGGCGGGCCTCCATGGCCCAGCCGTCGAGCACGATCTCGTGCTGCTCCAGCGGCAATGGCTCGCCCGAGGCTACCAGAAGCTGCCATTCTACCAAGTCCTGGCCGGTGACCATCTCGGTGACCGGGTGCTCGACCTGGAGCCGGGTGTTCATCTCCATGAACCAGATGCGGTCGGCGCGCAGGCCCTCCGAGGCGTCTGCGATGAACTCCACCGTGCCGGCTCCCACATAGCCGACGGCCTGGGCCGCCTTGACCGCCGCGTTGCAGACGGCGGCGCGGGTGGCCTCGTCCATGCCGGGGGCCGGGGCCTCCTCGATGACCTTCTGGTGGCGGCGCTGCAGCGAACAATCGCGCTCGAACAGGTGGACGACATTGCCGTGGCTGTCGCCGAACACCTGCACCTCGATGTGACGGGGCCGGGTGACGTATTTCTCCAGCAACACGCGGTCGTCGCCGAAGCTGGCCGACGCCTCGCGTTGGCAGGAGGCCAACAGGGCGGCGAAGTCCTCGGCGCGTTCGACCTTGCGCATGCCCTTGCCGCCCCCGCCGGCGACGGCCTTGATCAGCACCGGGAAGCCAATCTTGGCCGCCTCTTCCGCCAAATGCGGGGCGGACTGGTCCTCGCCCAGATAGCCGGGCGTGGTCGGCACGCCCGCCGCGATCATCACCTTCTTGGCGGCGTCCTTCAGGCCCATGGCGCGGATGGCGCTAGGCGGCGGGCCGATCCAGATCAGGCCCGCGTCGATCACCGCCTGGGCGAAGTCGGCGTTCTCGGAGAGGAAGCCGTAGCCGGGGTGGATGGCCTCGGCGCCAGATTGCCGGGCGGCGGCCAGGATCTTTTCGGGGACCAGATAGCTTTCTCGCGCCGGCGCCGGGCCGATCAGGATCGCCATGTCGGCCTCCATTACGAACGGCGCCTCGGCGTCGGCTTCCGAATAGACCGCGATGGTCCGCACGCCCAGCTCGCGGGCTGTGCGGATGATGCGGCGGGCGATCTCGCCGCGGTTGGCGATCAGAACGGAAGAGATCAACGGTGAAATCCTAGATCTGCGCCAGGGAGGGGTCGAACAAGTTTCGGACTAGATGGTCCAGGAGGGCTTACGGCGTTCCAGAAACGCGCGCACGCCTTCTTGACCTTCGTCGGACACACGCCTCCGCGCGATGCGTTTTGCCGTCTCGTCGATCAGGCCCCGGTCGATCTTTTGGCCGACAAGGTCGTTGACCAGCGCCTTGGCGTCGGCGATCGCGCCGGGCGCGCAGGCGGCGACCTCTTCGATCAGGGCCTCCTGGGCGGCTTCCAATCCGGCGGCGTCATCGAACACTTCGTCGACCAGACCGTAGCTCCACGCGGCGTCGGCGTCGAACACCCGGCCGGTGGCGAACAGCAGCTTGGCGGTGCGCGGACCCAGGGCGGCGATCACATAGGGACTTATGGTGGCCGGGGTCAGGCCCAACTTGACCTCGGAAAAGGCGAAGCGGGCGTCGGCCGTGGCCAGGGCGTGATCGCAAGCGGCGACCAAGCCCGCGCCGCCGCCGAACGCAGGCCCCTCGACCAGGGCCACGGTCAGGGCCGGAATGTCGTGCAGGGCCTTGAGCATGTGCGCCAGTTCCAGCGCGTCGGCCCGGTTGTCGTCCTCGCTCCACTCCGCGGCGGCGCGCATCCATTCCAGGTCGGCCCCGGCGCTGAACGCTCCCCCCACGCCGCGCAGGAAGACGATCCGCACCCCTTCGGCGCCGTGAAGGGTCTCGAAGGCCTCGCGCAGGGCGGCGATCGTCGCCGCGTCAAAGGCGTTCTTCTTGGCCGGCCGATTGATCCAGACGGTCACCGCCCCGCCCGCCGTCGAGTCCAGATGGACCAGCGGGCTCATGGTGTCGGTGTCGAGAACCTCGACGATCGGATCGGCGATAGGATTGGTCATGACTTCACCTTTCGGGCAGGGCGTTACATCCGGAAGACGCCGAACGTGGTGTCGGGGATCGGGGCGTTGAGGCTGGTGCTGATCGCCAGGCCCAGCACGTCGCGGGTCTGGGCCGGGTCGATGATGCCGTCGTCCCACAGGCGGGCGGTGGCGTGGTAGGGATCGCCCTCTTCCTCGTAGCGGGCGCGGATTGGCGCCTTGAAGGCTTCCTCGTCCTCGGCCGCCCAGGTCTCGCCCTTGGCCTCCATTCCGTCGCGCCTGATCGTGGAAAGGACGCTGGCGGCCTGCTCGCCGCCCATCACCGAGATGCGGCTGTTGGGCCAGGTGAACAGGAAGCGCGGGCTGTAGGCCCGACCACACATGCCGTAATTTCCCGCTCCGAAGGACCCGCCGATCAGGACGGTGAACTTGGGCACTTCGGCGCAGGCCACCGCCGTGACCAGCTTGGCGCCGTCCTTGGCGATGCCGCCGGCCTCGTACTTGCCGCCGACCATGAAGCCCGAGATGTTCTGCAGGAACACCAGCGGGATCTTGCGCTTGCAGGCCAGCTCGATGAAGTGCGCGCCCTTGACGGCGCTCTCACTGAACAGCACGCCGTTATTGGCCAGGATCGCCACCGGCATGCCCCAGATCCGGGCGAAGCCGCAGACCAGGGTCGTACCGTACAGCGCCTTGAACTCGTCGAACGCGCTGCCGTCGACGATGCGGGCGATCACTTCGCGCACATCGTAGGGCGCGCGAACGTCGGTCGGGACGACACCGTAAAGCTCGGCCGGGTCATGCAGCGGCGGCTTGGCGTCGTGGATCTCGGTCTCGACGCGCTTGGTGTTATTGAGGTTGGCGACGATCGAACGGACGATCTCCAGCGCGTGCTCGTCGTCATTGGCCACATGGTCCACCACGCCCGACCGACGGCCGTGGGTGTCGGCCCCGCCCAGTTCCTCGGCGCTGATGATCTCGCCCGTGGCGGCCTTCACCAGCGGCGGGCCGGCCAGGAAGATGGTGCCTTGGCCCCGAACGATCACCGTCTCGTCGCTCATGGCCGGCACATAGGCGCCGCCGGCCGTGCACGAGCCCATGACGCAGGCGATCTGGGCGATGCCCTGGGCGCTCATCCGGGCCTGGTTGAAGAAGATGCGGCCGAAGTGATCGCGATCGGGAAACACCTCGGCCTGGTGGGGCAGGTTCGCGCCGCCGCTGTCGACCAGATAGACACATGGCAGGCGGTTTTGGGCCGCGATTTCCTGGGCGCGCAGGTGCTTCTTCACGGTCATCGGGAAATAGGCGCCGCCCTTCACGGTGGCGTCATTGGCGACGATCATCACCTCGCGACCCGACACCCGGCCGATGCCGGTGATGATGCCGGCCCCGGGGGCCTCGCCATTATAGAGGTCGCAGGCCGCCAATTGGCCGATCTCCAGGAACGGCGAGCCGGGGTCCAGCAGCCGCTCGACACGCTGGCGCGGCAGCAGCTTGCCGCGCGCCGTGTGCCGCGTCCGTGCACTTTCCGGACCGCCCAGAGCCGCGACCGCGACCCTTGCGCGCAGGGTCTGAACGAGGTCACGGTTGTGCGCGGCGTTTTTGGCGAACAACGCGCCGTTTTTGTCGATACCCGTGTTCATCTTCGGCATTAGCGAGGCATAGCCTTTTCCGTTTCCCACTGAAAGCCGCAGTTTTTGACCTTCGATGGTCAAGTTCCGCGGTTCAAGTTAGCGTCCTACCGTGGTCACCCTGCCCGACTTCATGGCCGATACGGCCCTCGCCCGGCTCTTCGCGCAAGAACATCGCGAAGGCGACGCCGCTTGGTTCTCCCTTCCAGGCGGCGCGACACTGTACGCGCCTGGCGAGGCGGCGGACTATCTCTACTTCGTGCGCACCGGCCGGCTTGGCGCGTTTCGGCGCGAGGAAGGTCAGGAGACCCAGTTCCTGGGGGTGATCCGGCCTGGCGAACCGGCCGGCGAGATGTCGATGATCGCCGGCGCGCCCCACTCGGCCAACCTGGTCGCCCTGCGCGATTCGGAGATCCTGGCCCTGCCCCGCGCCGCTTTCTTCGAGGCGGTTGAGCGCGACCCCGAGGTGATGATCGAGCTGTCGCGGCTGATGATCCGCCGGGCCCGCAACGCCGGCGCCCACGCCTCGATCGGCGATCCGTCGGTCTATGGCTTCATCGCAGTGGAGCCGGGCAAGCTGATCCGACCGATCATCGACCGCATCGCCCACGCCGTCGAGACCCTGGGCTATTCGGTCACCGTCGAAGGCGCCGAATCCTTGCTGGCCCCGACCGAGTGGTTCAGCAGCGTCGAGCGCCGGCACGACTTCGTGCTGTACGTGGCCGAGGCCCACGAGACCGCCTGGAAGCATGTGGTGGGCCGGCAGGTGGACCGCCTGTTCCGCGTCGGCCAGGGCGATCGCGCCCCGCCGCCGGTGATCCCCTCCTACGCTTCCGGCCCGCTGCAGGACCAGCGGCTGGTCGACCTGATCCTGCTTCAGCCGGCCAGCGTGACCCACCCCAAGGGCTCGGCGGAGTGGCTCGACGCCACCCAGGCCGCGCGACTGTTCCATCTGCGCGAGAACGGCATGGCCGACGTGCAGCGCCTAGCGCGGGTGCTGACCGGCCAGTCGGTGGGCCTGGTGCTGTCCGGCGGCGGCGCCCGCGCCTATGCCCATATCGGCGCCATCCAGGCTCTGCGCGAGCGCGGCGTTCCGATCGACTTCGTCGGCGGCGCGTCGATGGGGGCCGTGGTCGCCGCCGGCCTGGCCATGGGCTGGGACGACGGCGAGATGGAGACCCGCATCCGCAAGGCCTTCGTCGAGACCAGCCCGCTGGACGACATCGCCTTCCCGCTGGTGGCCATGACCCGCGGCCTGAAGGTCAAGGCGCGGCTGGGGGAGCATTTCGACGCGATCGAGATCGCCGACCTGTGGCTGCCGTTCTTTTGCGTCTCGTCGAACCTGACCTCGGGCTCCTACCACCTGCACCGCCAAGGCGTGCTGCAGGACGCCCTGCGCGCCTCGATCTCCCTCCCCGGCGTGCTTCCGCCGGTGGCCATGGGCAATTCGGTGCTGGTCGACGGGGCGGTGATGAAGAACTTCCCGGCCGACGTGATGCGGGCCTTCCATCTGGGTCCCATTGTCGGGGTCGACGTCACGCGGGGCCGCAGCATCACCGCCGAGGACGTCGATCTCCCGGCCTCGCTGTGGACCTGGTTCTGGTCGGGCGAGTGGCGCAAGGGGCCGCCGATCGTCGCCCTGCTGATGCGGGCCGCCACGGTCTCGACCGGCCGCGACCTGACCGCCAGCCGCGAGGCGTCCGACGTGCTGATCACCCCGAAGCTCGACAAGATCGACATCCGCGACTGGCGGGCCTTCGAGCCTGCGGTAACGGCCGGCAAGACCGCCGCCGCCATGGTCCTGGACAGCCTGGCCAAGCCGGTCACCGAACTGCGCCGCCGCCCCAGCCTCGCCGACTTGGCCCGCGCGCCGGTCAGTAGCGCTGGGCGATGATGAACAGTCGAGGGAACGGGAACAGGGTCACGCCGTCGTCGCGGCGCGGATAGTCGACCGCCAGCCGCGCGCGCCAAGTCGCCAGGAACGCCGCGCGCTCGGCCGGATCGCTCAGGGCCTCCAGATAGGGCTTGAGGCTGGTCCCCGACGTCCAATCGATGAGGGGGTCTTCCCCGCCCAGCGCGTGGACATAGGTGGTCACCCAGATGTCGAGGTCAGCGCTGAGCGGCGACAACCAGTCATGATAGGACCGTGGATCGGCCTCGGACCGCACCGGCGCCAGTGCACCGAGTCGATCCGCCCACGGCCCGTCTCGCGCCACCTCGCGCAGGCTGCGCCGCCAGCCGTCGTCGGCCACCACCGGGATCTGGCAGGCCAGGACGCCGCCCGGGGCCAGCAGACCCATCAGCCGTGGGAACAGCGTCTCGTGGCCCTCGAGCCATTGCAGGGCGGCGTTTGTAAAGATCAGGTCGGGCGCGACGTCGGGCGCGAAGGTGGCGATGTCGCCAAGCACCCAGTCGATGTCGCCGCGCATCGCCTGGCCGCGCGCCAGCATTTCCGGACTGGAATCCAGGCCATGCACCTTGGCCCGAGGATGCCGGGCGGCCAACAAGGTCGCGTGCTCGCCCGTGCCGCAGCCCAGGTCCCAGATCTCCTGCGGATCCAAGTCGCGCGGTATCTGCAGCATCAGGTCCAGGGCCGGACGATCGCGATAGGCCTTGTAGCGTTGATAGACGTCGGGGTCCCAGGTCGGCATCCGCGCTCCACGGTCAAGCTGCGACAATCGGTCCGCTCATTTGCACCAAATGGTCGCTTTTGTCGCATAGGTCCGGAACCTGACCGTGCCTATGTTCAGTTAAGGCGCAGATCCTGGCGCCACGGGAAGGAAAACCGAAATGAACCGCGCCGTCGCACTCGCCGCCAAAGCCCCCTCTTTGAACGTTCAGCGCGCGGGCATGCTGGTTCTCAACACCGGTTTTTGGACCTTCGTCATCCTGGTCGGGCGAGCCCTCTACGCCTGATCGGTGACGCAGACCCGGGTCGCGCATTCCCCCCTTTGCGCGACCCGGGGGTACCCTTTTCGAGCACGGCCCGCCCCCGACACGCTGTCGCGATATTCCCCCTTTGCAGGACGGCCGATCGGCGCCCATATTCCTATCGTGTTGTTCAACATCTGAAAGGAGGTGACCAGTGTCTCATTGTCTCCAACCGAGGTCGCGAGTGACCTGGAGCCTGAAGAACGAGGTTTCCAACTGAGGGCGTTGCACGCCTAAGGTTCGAGTCACGCCGCGATGCGGCTACGACGATGGAGGGCTGTCTCGAGTAATCGGGACGGCCCTTTTTCATTCCCGGATGCGGACGGGACAGGCCCATTGGCCTGTCCCGTCCGCATTCACGCCCCGACCAGTTCCCGCCCGATCAGGAACCGCCGGATCTCGTTGGTGCCCGCGCCGATGTCGTACAGCTTGGCGTCGCGCACCAGCCGCTCCACCGGCCATTCCTTGGTGTAACCCGCCCCACCCAGGGCCTGAACAGCCTCCAGCGACACCTTCACCGCGTTTTCAGACGCCATCAGGATCGCCCCCGCCGCGTCGAACCGCGTGGTCTTGCCGGCGTCGCAGGCCCGCGCCACGGCATAGACATAGGCCCGGGCCGAGTTGAGGGCCACGTACATGTCGGCCACCTTGCCCTGCATCAGCTGGAACGAGCCGATCGCCTGGCCAAACTGCTTGCGGTCGCGGACATAGGGCAGCACCACGTCCAGGCAGGCCTGCATGATGCCTAGAGGCCCGCCCGAAAGCACGGCGCGCTCGTAGTCCAGGCCGCTCATCAACACGCCGACGCCGCCGCCCACCGGGCCCATGACGTTCTCTTCCGGGACCTCGCAGTCCTCAAAGACCAACTCGGCGGTGTCGCTGCCCCGCATGCCCATCTTGTCGAGCTTATTGCTGACGCTGAAGCCCTTCATGTCCTTTTCGATCAGGAAGGCCGTGATTCGTCGCGAGCCCTCTTGTCCATTGGCGGTCTTGGCATAGACCACCAGGGTGTCGGCATGCGGGGCGTTGGTGATCCAGAATTTCGTGCCGTTCAGCACGTAGCGATCGCCGACCAACTCGGCCTTCAACTTCATCGACACCACGTCCGATCCCGAACCGGCCTCGCTCATGGCCAGCGCGCCGACATGCTCGCCGCTGATCAGCTTGGGCAGGTAGCGCGTCTTCTGCTCCGGCGTGCCCCAGCGGCGGATCTGGTTGACGCAGAGATTCGAGTGGGCGCCGTAGCTTAGCCCCACCGAGGCAGAGGCGCGGCTGACCTCCTCCATGGCGATCACGTGCTCGAGATAGCCCAGGCCCAGGCCGCCAAACTCTTCTTCAACGGTGATCCCGTGCAAGCCTAGGTCGCCCATCGGGACCCACAGTTCGCGTGGGAAGCTGTTGGTCTGGTCGATCCTGGCCGCGATCGGCGCGATGTGGTCGGCCGCGAAGCGGGCGGTGGTGTCTCGGATCGCGTCGGCCGTCTCGCCCAGCGCGAAGTCCATCGAAGGTGAGGTTTGGTTCGTCATGGGGCGAACACATAGCACAAACGCCCGCAGATCAAGCAGACCTGCGGGCGTTCATGCTCTCGGTGCGAGGGATCGAGGGTCTAGTCTTCGTTCTCGAGATCGGGATCGCCCAGGCGTCGCATCAGCAGATAGGCCGAGGTGGCGAAGCAGATCATGCCGATCACGCTGGCGGCCCAGCCGAACATCTTGATGGGCGACAGGCCCTCATTGGCCCCGACGCTGAGGTTCCACAGGATACCACCGCCAAACAGCGCCAGGCCGAGCAGGCCCAGGCTGACCAGCAGGCTAACCCCGCCAAAGGCGTGCGGCTGAGCTTCCGCGAACGGCACGTCCTGCGGTTCGAGGTCGACCTCGGCGCTGGTCGAGAAGCCGCCCAGATTGAACACCGAGCCGCCGACGCGCACCCTGGGGGGCTCGAACAGGTTTGGCTCGGCAACGAGCGGCGCCTCGGGGAGCGGCGCCTCGGGCTCCGGCGGCGGCGCAAAGACCGGCTCGGCCGCGGGCTCTTCCGATGTCAGCTGGAATGGCGCGGGCCCGGGCTCGGCCAGGAGGGGCTCTGCGGGCTTCTGATAGAGCACGGCCGACAGCTGGCCAGAGGCGGCCACAGGCGGCTCGGGCAGAACCAGGTCCTGGCTGGGCAAGGCGGCGGCGATCGCCGCGGCCTCGTCGGGCAGGATGGCTTCCAGCCGGGCGCCGACTGCGGCGGCGGCCTGCTCGCTGGCGCTGGGCCGCGACTCCTTGGTCAGCAGGACGGGCGAAGCGTCCTCGCGGTGGGCGACGGCGCGGTCGCCCTCCAGGGAGGTGGTGATAGCGGCCGGAGTTTGGGCAGGGATCAGGGCGCCGGCGTCATGGTCGACCTTGGGCCGCAGCACCGAGCTTGGCGCGGCCACCCAGTTGCCGTCGGTCGGCGTCAGGAACAGCGTCTTCTCGGCCGAGCGGCGGCGCACCAAGGCGTCGATGACGATCCGTTCGCCCTCGAAATCGGCCTTGCGCCACATCTCCATCGCGCCGGCGGCCTGCAACAGCGCGCCCTCGTTAAGCCGACGCAGCACGCCCGAATGGACGAAGTTGTCGGTGCCGATATTGAAGGCGAAACAGGCCAGGGCGTCGAACTGGTTCTGGTTCAGCGGGGTGTAGACGTTCTCGTTCACCGCATGGGCCACGGTGATCAGGTCATAAAGCAGCAGAGCTTCGGCGTCCTGTTCCGAGACAGAGGCGCCAGCTCGGGCGGTCAGGGTGTGGCCATAGCCCAGCGTCCAGCGCCCGTCGGGCAGCTGCGCGGCTTTCATCCGGTAACCCTCGAACCTCTTGATGAGATCGACGGCGGCGCGGGAGACCTGATAACGCGGTTTCATCGCCAGAGATGACCCAGTTTGAGACAGACGCGGATGCGTTCGAGAGACTCCGCGCAAGATGGGCGCCGTTCTTCAGCGCCATCCCTGCACTGCCGCTTGGGTCCCGACTTTCGTCGGTAAGAGCAGCTTGTAGGGGGCGCTAGTGCAACAACAGCGCCGCGATCAGCAGCACCGCGAAGAAGCCGGTGAAGTCGGTCAAGAAGGTGACGAAGATCGACGACGACACGGCTGGGTCGCGTCCCATCTTGGCCAGGGCCAGCGGCGCCAGGATGCCGCCGACCGCCGCGGTGAAGATATTGGTGATCAGGGCCAGGCCGACGATGATCGCTAGCTTACCGTGGTGGTCCTTCGGGCCAAAGAACAGGTAGGTCGCCCCGCCCATCACCACGGCCAGGGTAAAGCCGTTGACCAGGCCGACGCCGAGTTCCCGCAGGATGATCCGGCGAGCGTTGGCGGTGGTCAGCTCCTTGCTGGCCAGGGCCCGCACGGCCACCGCCAGGGTCTGGGTGCCGGCGTTGCCGCCGAGCGACGAGACGATCGGCATCAGGATGGCCAGGGCCACCAGCTGGGCGATCTCGTCCTGGAATACCGCCACGCCGCTGACGGCGATGGTGGCGGTGATCAGGTTGAGCAGCAACCACGGCAGGCGGGCCTTGACGATATCGACCACGGTGGCGTCACGCCCCGCGTCGCTCACGCCGGCCAGGGCCAGGATGTCTTCTTCCGCTTCTTCGCGGATGACCCCAACGATGTCATCGACGGTGATCTGGCCCACCAGCCGTCCGCCGGCCTCGACCACCGGGGCGCTGATCAGGTGGTACTTGTCGAAGATGTAGGCCACCTCCTCCTGGTCCATGTCGACGGTGATCTCGGTCACAGCCTCCATGATCTCGGCCAGGGGGGTCTCCAGCTTGCTGGTCAGCAGCAGGCTGATCGGCAGGGCGCCGACCGGGGTGAACGACGGGTCCACCACATAGACGTCGAAAAACAGCTCCGGCAGGTGGTCGCCCGACACCCGGACATGGTCGATGGTCTGGCCCACGGTCCAGAACTGCGGCGCGGCCAGGAACTCGCGCTGCATCAGGCGGCCGGCCGTTTCGTCCTCGTAGGACAGGCTGGTCTCGATGGCGGCGCGGTCGCCCTCGTCCATGGCGGCCAGCACCTGGGCGCGCTTGCCGGCGTCCAGGTCGTCGATGACGTCGGCGGCGTCGTCAGAGTCCAGCTCCTCCAGCGCCCTCGCCAGGGTCGCCGACGGCGTGGCCTCCAGCACCTCCTCGCGCAGATTGTCGTCCAGTTCGGCGATGATCTCGCCCAGCCATTCCGGGTCGAGGACCGGGATCACCTCTTCGCGGTAGGCGGCCGACAGGAAGCCCATCAGGTCGGCGACGTCGGCCGGCTCCAGCGCGTGGACCAGCTCGCGCAGACGAGCCGTGTCGCCGCGGTCGGCCGCGTCGATGACCATCTCGACATATTCGGGATTGAGGGCGTAGTCGTCGCCAAGGGCGAGGTCTTCGAGATCCTCGACCGCTTCCGGTTCTGGGATCAGCAGGTTGTGACGCGCCTCGTCGGTCAGGTCGACAGTTTCCCGGGTCATGGGCGTCTCCTGAACTGTAAGCGTTGCGTCCTGCGGGTTATTCCGAAGTTGCGAGAAGGGCAAACCCCTTCTCCAGAAATGGGTAGAGCGCGCCCAGCGAGTCGGAAACCGATTTCGCCAAGCGCGCTCTAGGCCTTTGTCCACCTGGTGCGGTCGAGAAGACTCGAACTTCCACGCCCTTTCGGGCACAGCGACCTCAACGCTGCGCGTCTACCAATTCCGCCACGACCGCTCATGGTGAGGCGCGGCAGGTAGCAAACTGAGTTTGATTTGGAAAGAGCGGAGTTTGCACATAGCGAACAAAGCGCCCTTCGCCATGGGCTGGGTCTCAGGCCCCGCCGGCCATGTAGTCGTAGACGTCGGCGGCGCGGGTCACCTGGATGGCGATGCGGTCGTCGCTGATCTGGATTTCGCCCCGGGCGATGGGGTGGTTGTTGGCCAGGATCCAGACCTCGTCATTGGTCTTGGCGTCCAGCGGGATTACCGCGCCGCGGCCCATGCGCAGCAGCTGCTGCATCGGCAGGATCGAGCGCCCCAGAAGAACCGAGATCTCGATATTGACGGCGTTGACCTGGCTCACGAAGTAAGTCCCTGGAAGACACGCGCGGCCATGGTTGGTCGCGTTGCACCTGATGCAAGTCTAAGGCCGCATGCTTGATCGCCCGTTAAGCCTTGAAAATAACGACCTTCCGCTGCTCGGCCATCCGGACGGCGTCCCTGTCGGCTGGGCGGTTTCGACCGGGTACGTGCCTTACCCGGCAGCCGTTGCCGCCATGGAGGCCCGCGCCGCCGCCATCGCCGACGGCACGGCGGGCGAACTGGTGTGGCTGCTGGAGCATCCGCCACTCTACACGGCCGGGGTTTCATCCAAGCCGGCCGACCTGATCGCCGCCGATCGCTTTCCGGTGTTCGCCAGCGGTCGGGGCGGGCAATACACCTATCACGGCCCCGGCCAGCGAGTAGCCTATGTGATGCTGGACTTGACGAAACGCGGCCGAGACGTCCGCGCCTTCGTGCAAGCTCTGGAGGCCTGGATCATCGACGCCCTGGCCGCCTTCGCCGTCACCGGCGAGATGCGCGAGGGCCGGGTCGGCGTTTGGGTCGAGCGCAAGGGTCCCGGCTGGTCGCGTGACGACAAGATCGCGGCGATCGGCGTCAAGCTGCGCAAGTGGGTCAGCTTTCACGGGATCAGCCTGAACGTCGAGCCGGACCTGGAGCATTTCTCCGGCATCGTGCCGTGCGGCCAGACCGAGCACGGGGTCACGAGCCTGGTGGATCTAGGCCTGCCTGTGACCATGGACGAGGCGGATGAAGCGCTGCGGGCCAGCTTTACGCGGGTGTTCGGGGCGGCGGAGGATTCTCCCTCTCCCCTTGCGGGAGAAGGTGGCGGCGAAGCCGACGGATGAGGGTCGCGCTGACCTGTCCGCTTGCGGCCGATCCGCCTTTCGACCCCTCATCCGACCCCGCTCCGCGAGGCCACCTTCCCCCGCAAGGGGAGCAAGGATTTAGACCGCGACCACCGGTTTCAGCGGGTTAGGTCCATACCGATTGGCGCCCTCCTCGCCGGGCATGACGCCCAGCTCGATGATGGTCCACAGCACGACGCCGGCGAACAGGAAGTCCCAGAAGTGTTTGGGCGTCGGCCAGACGGCCACCAACGAGAGCAGGACCAGCGCCGCCCACCAGCCCGACCGACCTCGGTCATGCAGCCGCTTGGAGAACACGCAGGTCGCGACGAACAGCAGCGGCGGGTAGATCAGCCACCCGGTCAAGAGGTGGGTGGTCGTGCCCGTCGCCTCATAGACGACAGCGAAGGTCAGCAGCGCCGCCGACACCATCAGGAACCGCCCGCGCGCCAGCCGGCCCGAGGCCGACAGGAAGAGGTCCCACCATTCCGCGCGATCGTTCATGCTGGTCCCAGCGACTCTCAAGGCTCCAAACCTAAGCCGCGCAATGTTCCGGCGGAAGGCCTAGGCGAAGATCTCGGCGAGTTTGCTATCGGTCTCGCCGCCAATGCCCTTGGGCGATTTTCCATAGCGGTTACGCCCTTGCGTGCCGTCCAAGAAACCCAACTCGATAAAACCCCAGATCCAACCGACGACCGGCACAAGCCAGAAAAACACCACCCAACCACCGCCCTTGTTGCGATCATGGCAGCGCTTTAGCGCTAGAGCGATGCCAATCCACAACTGCGGAATGTAGAGGACGCACTGAACGACCCTCGTAGGACCACTGCCCTTTTCGTAGTCACCAAATATCGCGAACGACACCAAGGTGATGACGACGATGATTACAGTGAACCCAATGTTGATGAGCCAGTAATCGCGGCGGCGCAATCGGCCCTCGAAGCCAAACACCTTCTGCATCATTGTCATCGAATCGCCCCCTCAAGCTCTACCTTGGCGCACACAAACACGCCTAGGCGAACTCCACCAGCACCTCATCGGCGGCCACCGGGTCGCCGCTCTTGGCGTTGACCGCCTTGACCACGCCGTCGCGCTCGGCGCGGATGATGTTCTGCATCTTCATGGCCTCCAGCACGCAGACAATCTCGCCCTCGCGGACGGTCTGGCCCAGGGCGACGTCCATGCTGACCACCAGTCCCGGCATCGGCGACAGCACCAGCTTGGAGGTGTCGGCGGCCTGCTTCTCGGGCAACTTGTCGTGCAGTTCGGCGCTGCGCGGGGTCAGGACCAGCACCTTGGCCTTGGCGGCGCGATGGCGGATCACGAAGCCCTCGGCCGCCGGCGTCACCTGGACGGTGAAGGCCTTGCCGTCGAGCTTGCCGTGGAACACCGGCTTGCCGGGACGCCAGTCGAGGGTCTCCAACACGATCGCGCGGCCCTCGTCCGGCAGCTCCACATTGAGCGACGCGCCCTCTCCCGACAGCCTGACCCGTCGCTTGGCGTGGCCCACCGCGACGATCCACTCGGTGCGGACGGGATTGCTGAGCCCGGCCCCCGTCGTGCGAGACCGGGCCGCGTAGACCCGCTGCATGGCCGCGCCGACGGCGGTCAGCACGTCAGCCTGCTCCGGCGTCGGTTCCACGCCTTTGAAGCCGTCGGGGAACTCGTCCTTGATGTAGTTGGTCGAGATGACGCCCGAGCGGTAGCGCTCCTGGTCCATCACCGCCGCCAGGAACGGGATGTTCTGCCCCAGGCCCTCGATATGGAAGTCCTCCAGCGCCCGCCCCATGCCGTCGATGGCCGCCAGGCGAGTGGGCGCCCAGGTGCAGAGCTTGGAGATCATCGGGTCGTAATACATCGAGATCTCGTCGCCCTCGCGCACCCCGCCGTCGTTTCGGACGGTGTAACCCTCATGCTCGCCCTCCTCCGGAGGGTCGTAGCGAACGAGACGGCCGATGCTGGGCAGGAACTTGCGGTAGGGGTCCTCGGCATAGATGCGGCTCTCGATGGCCCAGCCGTTGATCTTCAAATCATCCTGGGTGAAGGCCAGCGCCTCGCCCCAGGCGGAGCGGATCATTTGCTCGACCAGATCCAGGCCGGTGATCAGCTCGGTGACCGGATGCTCGACCTGCAGGCGGGTGTTCATCTCCAGGAAGTAGAAGCTCTTGTCCTGGCCCACCACGAACTCCACGGTCCCGGCGCTGTCGTAGTTCACGGCCTTGGCGAGGGCCACGGCCTGGGCGCCCATGGCGGCGCGGGTGGCTTCGTCGAGCAAGGGCGACGGCGCCTCCTCGATGACCTTCTGATTGCGCCGCTGGATCGAGCATTCGCGTTCGAACAGGTGGACCACGTGACCGTGCTTGTCGCCCAGCACCTGGATCTCGATGTGGCGCGGGCTCTCGATGAACTTCTCGATGAAGATCCGGTCGTCGCCGAAACCGGCCTTGGCTTCGGCGCGGACGGCCGGGAAGCCCTCCTCGACGTCCTGGCGGTTCCAGGCGACGCGGATGCCCTTGCCGCCGCCGCCGGCCGAGGCCTTGATCATCACGGGATAGCCGACCTGCTCGGAAATGATCACCGCATGGGTCACATCGGCGATCTCGCCGATATGGCCCGGCACGCAGGACACCCCGGCCGCCTCGGCGAACTTCTTGCTTTCGATCTTGTCGCCCATCGCCGAGATGGCGCCGGGGTTGGGACCAATGAACACCACGCCTTCGTCGGCGCAGCGCTGGGCGAAGCTGGCGTTCTCCGACAGGAAGCCAAAGCCCGGATGAACGGCCTCGGCGCCGGCCTGCTTGCAGGCGGCGATGATCTTGTCGGCCACCAGATAGGACTGGTTGGCGGGCGCGGGGCCGATGTGCACGGTCTCGTCGGCCATCTCGACGGCCAGGCTATCGGCGTCGGCGTCGGAATAGACCACCACTGTCTTGATGCCCATCCGGCGGCAGGTCTTGATCACCCGCACCGCGATCTCGCCCCGGTTGGCGATCAGCAGCTTCTTGAACATCCGGCCGTCCCCTACGCGCTTGTCATTGTCTTGTTGGACACCGGACTAGCAGGCCGCTCGCGGTTTGCAACGGCGCCGCAGCGTGACATGGTTCATGACACCGGTTTCCAATGGCGACCGCAACGAAGACCGATGCGCGGCGCCTGGACTGTTGTTCGCATTCGCAACATGAGGCCCACCGCCGCGATCGCACGCCACTTCAGAGGAAACGACCCAATGCTCCGTTCCACGCTTGCCACGCTCGCCCTGGCCGTCGCTCTGATGGCCGGGCCCGCCTTGGCCCAAACCGCGCCCGCCCCGGTTCCCGCCGCGCCGCCGGCCCCGCCCTACGGCCGGTCGGTGACCCTGGCCGAAGCCAAGGTCGCCGTGGCCGCCGCCGAGGCCGAGGCCCGCAAGCAGGGCTGGTTCATGGTCATCGTCGTGGTTGAACCCAACGGCGCCCTGGTGATGAGCGAAAAGATGGATGGGGCGCAGTACGGATCGAACGACGTCGCCCGCCGTAAGGCCGAGACCAGCGCAAACTTCCGCCGACCGACATCCTACTTCCAGGAGGCGGTGAAGGGCGGCACGCTGAACGCCATCTTCACCGGCGCCCTGGCGATCGAGGGCGGCGAACTGCTGATCGTCGATGGCAAGATCCTGGGAGCCATCGGCGCTTCGGGCGGCTCGGGCGCCCAGGACGGCCTAATCGCCAGGGCCGGCGCCGCGGCGGTCAAATAGGCCGGCCTAGTCCACGAATTCCTTGGCGAACATGGCCACATATTCGTCGTGCTTGTCCCCGGCTTCGGGGGCCACGAGGCGGGCGATCGCGGCGCTGAAGGTCACGGGCGCCAGGCCGGACGCGGTGACCAGCCGGCCGTCGGTCACGGCCTTGGCGCTGTCGACATAGCCGCCCGACCCGGCATAGTCCGGGGCCTGCTGGGCCAGCCAGTCTCCGCCGTTCGAGGTGTGCGCCTTACCGGTCAGCAGGCCCGCCCGGGCGGCGGCCACCGTGCCGGCGCAGATCGCGCCAATGATCTTGCCGTCGGCATAGGCTTGGCGCAGCAGGCTGAAGAAGGCCTCGTCGTGATATTCGACCCAGGCGTCCGAGCCGATCAGCAGCAGCACGTCGGCGTCGGCCAGCACCGGATCGGAGAACTTGTAGTCCGACGCCGCCAACACGCCGCCGATCGAGGTCTGCGGTTCGCCGTCAGGCGTGGCGACCTCGATCTGGACACCATTATATTCACGCAGAGCGGCCAGCACGGGGCCAGCCTCCCAATCGGCCCAGCCCGGTTGCAGGAATGCGACGGCGATGGTCATGGCGGAGTCCTCATCATGGTTCGAGACGAACGCGGTAGGTGATTCTGGGCTCCGTCGCCTCTATCGGACGCGCCCTCGAGCCCCTAAATTGTAGCGCATGACAGACATAGCCACCCTCTCCGCCACCGGTTTCGATCTAACTCCGCCGACCGAGCCCGAGCGCCAGCGCCTGGAGGCCGACCTGACCGCCGAGGAAGCCCGCGTCCTGCTGAACCACGGCACCGAGGCCCCGTTCTGCGGCGGCCTGCTTGGCGAGAAGAACCCCGGCGTCTATTGCTGCCGCGAGTGCGGCCTGCCGCTGTTCGAGTACAAGACCAAGTTCGAGAGCGGCACGGGCTGGCCGAGCTTCTACGCGCCGTTCGACGAAGCTCACGTCAAGGAGGTGCGCGACACCGCCTATGGCATGGTGCGGATCGAGACGCTGTGCGCCCGCTGCGACAGCCACCAGGGCCACGTCTTCCCGGACGGCCCGGCCCCCACGCGTCTGCGCTATTGCATCAATTCGGTATCGTTGCAGTTCGTGAGGAGCGGCGAGCCCCTGCCCGACCCGCTAAATCGCGGGGACAAGGTTTCAGGCTAGAGCATTTTTCGAGCGAAGTGGTTCCGGTTCGCACGAAGAAAAATGCGTCAAAACAAAAGACTAGAGCTCACGGCCTGACGCAGTCAGCTCGGGAAATGCTCTAGCGCGAAACCGCGTTGCCGCCCTCGGTGACCATGAGGACGCTGTAGGTCAGGTAGCCGCGCTCGACCATCCGCCGCATGGCTTCATAAACCTCGGCCAGTTCTTCGTAGGCGGCGCGGAGGGCCGAGAGCCGCACGGTCTGCTCGGGCGTGATCGCGACGCCGCCCTCAGTCATGGCCACCGCTTCGGCAACCCAGCGGGCACGCGCCGCGGCGGCGGCGACGGCCAGGCGCTGGAACTTGCCGGAGTCGCTCTTATCGAGCACCTGGGCGATCACCGCGCTGTTGGAGGCGAAGGCCGTGTAGTCGATCTGCTCCAGGTGGCCGCGCAGGCGGCGCTGGGTTTGGGGATCGGTATCCTGCGGTTCGAAATGGTCGTGCGAACGGCGAAAACTGTTGCTGACGGTCGAGGACATGGCGACCTCCCTGAACTGTCCGTCTTGCCCAAGGTGTTTGGGAGGCGAACCTGGACGTCAGCATGCGCGCCACGCCTTAACGCCGGATTGAAGCGGACAGCCGTCAGTCGGGCGTGAAGATGCCCTGCAGGCCGACGATCATGGCGATGACGCCGAACACCGCCAGCACCAGGCCCGATCCCTGCGATCCGCTGGCCGGCAGGTCGCGCCCCGCGAAACGTCCGGCCCGCAGGCGATCCCACAGCAGCAACACGCCCACGGCGATCGCGACGATCTCGAAGTGGAACACGTGCGGCCCGCTGATCAGGTGGACGAGCAGGAAATAGCCGCCGCAAACCAAGGCCACGATGCCGACGATCCAGCGGAAAGGCGACAGTCGGTCGGCGAACCGTCCGAAGTCGTCGCCGGCCTTGGGGATCAGCGCCAGCAGGCCGATGGCCAGCATGAAACCGCCGAGGATGTTGGAGAGGTCGAGGAGGAGCGCGATCATGGCTGTGAAATGCCCGTCCAGTTCTGGCGTTCCACGCCACGCCGACCGCCGGACCCTTGGCCGGCGATCGTCCATAATCGCGGTGTAACGTCGAGACCCACGCTAGCGCAGGAATCTTCAATACTTTTGCCTCGCGGCGCCGCAGATGCCGAATGGTCGCGAGGCTTTCCGACCCGGCGGTCGCCAACAACACTTAACGCGCCCTTCACTGGAACTGAAAAATGGCGAACCATGATCTTGGGCGTGTCTACGGCGACCTTCACCCTGATTCACGTGATCATCAGCCTGATCGGCATCGCCGCGGGCTTGGTCGCCCTGGGCGGCATGCTAATCAACCGGCGGCTGCCCGGCTGGACGACCGGCTTTCTGGCCACCACCGCCCTGACCAGCGTCACGGGCTTCTTCTTCCATTCCAAGGCCATCGGTCCGCCGCGCATCGTCGGCGTAATCTCATTGGTGGTCCTGGCGATTGCGTTCTGGGCACTCTACGGCAGCAAGCTGGTCGGCGCCTGGCGACCGATCTATGTGATCACCGCGACCATCGCCCTCTATCTCAACGTCTTCGTCGGCGTGGCTCAGTCGTTCCGGAAGATCCCGCCGCTGCACGTCCTGGCCCCGGCCGGAACCGAGCCGCCCTTCGCCATCGCCCAGGGGGCTAGCCTGATCCTACTCGGCGGGCTGGGCTTCTTGGCGGTGAAGCGCTTCCGGCCGGTCTCCTAGGGCCGCCGCGTCCAGCCCCAGTCGCTGCGCCACCACCGCCGTCGACGCCCCGCGCGGAACCACGACCCAGTCGCCCGGGTTGGAGGCTAGCACGGCCACCACGGCGTTCTTGGGACAGACGTCGAAGCAACCGACTTCGACGACGCCCGCGCGGGCCTTGCGGCCTTTGCCGGCGATGGATTTTCGCAGCGCCTTGGCCAGGCGCTGATCGCCGTTGTCGCCGAACCCGCCGTCGAGTTTCTTCGAACATTTGCGGCAGACCAGGACCACTTCGGTCCAGTCGGAACGGGCGCGCTTGAACGGCCTATCGTGGCTCACGGAGGTCCTGCCTGACTGGAGCCATGGCTCCGCTCACGCAGATGGGACGCGCCCGGCGGATGGCAAGGCCTCGCCAAGCTGCTAGAGACCGCCGCTGCAAGCAGGAGGCTCGCCATGGTCCGCACTCTGAAAGCTAAGTTGGCCGCGCCGCCATCGAAGATTGATCCCGTCGCCAAGGCCGACCAGGACTGGTTCGACGCCCACGAGGGCCGCGCGTTTCGCCTGCGCGATCCGGCCCCGCTGGAGTTCAGGGACCCGCTGGGCGAACCCGGCGAGGGCTTCTCGTGGCGCGTGCTGGTCGTGAAGCTGGCCGACGGCAATCGCCTACGCCTGCCGGTTTCGCTGGCCTGGGACCTGCACAACGATCACGCCAAGGACGTGCACTTGCGGACGATCTTCGACCAGGTGGCGCCGGAAAAGGCCAAGGCGATGCTGGCGAAAGGCTAGCCCCGCCGCAGCCAGGCCGCCACGGCCCAGGCGTGCCCGTCATGCCGCAGCGCCACCACGGCGTCGCGGGGATCAAGCCACACCAGCGTGTGGTCGTCCTCGACCTTGAGGTCCGGCCGCTCGGCCACGACCGTCACCGCGTACACCCCGCCGAAGTTGCGCAGCGGCTGGCCGTTGGACTTGATGAACGGCTGGCTGATCTCGACCACGCGGCGGCCGACCTCGACCACCAGGCCAGTCTCCTCGCCGAACTCGCGCACGATCGCGGCGGGCTCATCCTCACCGCCATCGACCGCTCCGCCGGGCAGATCGAAATAGGGCGGCTGGCCGGGCTTGCGCACCTCGACCAGGGCGATCTTGCCGTGGGCGCCCTCGGCGATGCCGAAGGCGGCCCAACGGTTCTTGTAGTCCAGCGCCGCGTCGGGCGCGTCGAACGCCAGCAAGCGATCAGTCCTTGCCGTACAGGTCGATCCAAGGATCGGCCTTGCCCGACACCACGTCGGCGACGGTGGTCTCGGGGCGATAACCGATCTTGCCATTGGCGCTGGCCTTCCAGGCATCGACGACCAGGTCGCGCAGCTCGGTGGCGCCAGCCGCCAGCCGCTCGTCGACCAGGGCCTTGGCGCGCGGGTCGGTGGCGACCATGCCGCCGGCCTTTTCTAGCTGATACAACGGCTCGACCAGACTGAAGGTCTTGGTCAGATAGGCCACGGTGCGAGTCTCGACCGCGCAGGCGCAATCGACATAGGCCGGCACCAGCTTCTTGACGTCGGCTTTGACGGCCAAGGCCTTGACCAGCGGCCCCTCGAAATCGCCATGGGTGGCCCGGCTCTGGGTGTAGCCGTTCGGGTTGGGGTAATCGCCCCAGCCGTTGTAGTGCACGCTCAGATGCAGGGGTTGGCTGCCGTCACCCACATAGTGGGCCCAGACGCCGAGGTCGCGGATCACCAACTCCTCGCGGCGCTTCAGGTCGGCGACGTAGTAGGCGCGCTTGGTCTTGTCCTTCTCGGTCTTGGAGACTGCCTTGAGGATGCGCCAGTAGGTGAAGTCCTTCGCCAGCTGCTGGTAACCGTCAATGATCGTGTAGGGCAGGTAGCCGGCGTTCCAGCTGTCGTGGCCTGCCAGGGCCAGGGCCTTCTCATAGTCGGCTCGGGTAAGCGGCAGGGTCTCGACCGAGAATTTCGGCCCGCCATACATCTTGCCTTCATCGTCAAGGTCCAGGAAATGGGCCGCGTCGCGATCTGTGTCGTGGACCTTGCCCGAGCCCTTCCAGCGGTCCGGCTCGCGGGCATACTCGCCGATGGCGGCCACGGCGGCGGGCGTGCTCAGGAACGCCGGCACGTCGCCGGGCAGGCTCTCGGCGGCGACCACCCCGACCATGCGGTGGCCCCAAGCCCCCCAGGCCAGGGCCGTTGGCGCGGGCGCGGCGATCAGGGCCACGACGGCCAGGCTGACGGACAGACGGACGGACGACTTCATGCGCGCTCCACGGAACTGACGGGCCCGACGACGCGAGGACGGGTCGATCCGAGCGACTCACTCGGCCAGAAAGCTGACCTGAGAGGCGTCTGACCGTGCCCATCCAGCGGGCGACTCGGGTTTAAGACACCCGCGCGCCCTTCGCTAGCGCCGGCTTGTCACGAACGGCAAGCGCCAGCACGAAGGCCCTTGTGAGGCCAGGCTTTGCGCGTCTTGCGGAACTGATTTCAACCCTGCGCGCTGCGCGCCGCCCCTGTCGCGAAACGTGCGCAGCGACCATCGGTCACCCCTGGATGGGTTGTCACGGGGCTGTGACCTTAGTACTTAGGCCGCCGACCGACACTCTACGCCGATAAGAGGAACTCCTCGATGCGACGCACGTTTGCGGGATTTCTGGCCGCTGCTCTGGCCATGTCCATCGCCCTCCCTGCCTCCGCCGGCGAACCCGAACAGCGCAGCGATCCGCTGGGCGACCTGATCACCGGGGCCCTGACGGGGTCCGTGCCAGGCTCGGTGGAATACCGAATGAAGGCCACGCTCTATCATGCGGGCGCCAAGGGCATCCGCGCGCTGGACAGCCTGGGCTGCAAGGTCGTGGCGATGCGCACCCTGGCGGTCGACAAGAGCGTGATCCCCCGCCGCACCGTGGTGTTCATCAAGGAAACCGTCGGCCTGCCGATGCCCAACGGCGCCAAGCATGACGGTTATTGGTACGCGTCCGACATCGGCGGCGCGATCAAGGGCAACAAGCTGGACCTGTTCAGCGGCCAGGGCGCGTCTTCGATGAAGCCCCTGATGAACCTGAACCTGGCGACCCTCTCGGTGACCAAGGTCGGCGAGTTCAAGGGCTGCCCGCCAGGATAGGCGGAGCAAATCAGTTAAAGAACTCGGTGGAGGCTGGCGCCGCTGAAACGGCCGCGCGGGTTGACGCGCTGGCTATACCGGGCGCGGGCTTCAGCATCTTGGCCACGCGATCGAGCAAATCGGCGCCACTGAACGGTTTCACCACGCAGGTGCGCACCCCCAGGGTGGCGGCGCGTCGAATATCCTCGACCCCCAGCCGCTTGCCGATCAGCAGCGTTGGACAGGGCGGTCGCAAGCGATCGTGCTGCAGGATCGTCAACAGTTTGAAAGCGTCGATATCGAGGATCCCCAAGTCGAGCACGAACGCCGCCGGCCGCATGTTGCGGATGATTTCCAAGGCCCCCGTGCCGCTGCGCGCCGACAACGGATGGTAACCCGCGACGTCCAGGCGGATTTGCAGCATCTCCGAAACCGCGCGGTCGCTGTCTGCGATGAGGATCCGGGCAACTGACATCAGAAGAGATCCAAGTCTCCGGCGTCGTCGCCGTCGTTCAATCCCGCTTCTTCCCCGCCGAACGAGGTCGTCATACGATCGGCCAAGGCGCCCAGCGTGATGCTCTTGAGCGCTGCGGTGACGCCGATCGTTTCTCGGGCCTCGACGGTCTGGCTGAGCCCCCGCGCGAAGGTCGAAAGGCCCGTCAGGTGCTGGCTGAGAAGGTCCACAGCCTGGACCCCCTCAAGCAGTTGCTCGCGGTGCTCGGGCGGAACTGTCATCAGCAACTTGCCGATCAGTGTGTCGAGAAAGATGCAGCGGGCGCCGGCCAATTCCAGCTCCCAAGACAGGACGTCGAATGTCGTGGCGACATCCGAATGAAGTTCAGTGGTCGCCGCTGACAAGATCGTTTCCCCCCAACCTTCGTGAAGGTAGGGGCACGACGGATAACGGCGGCTTAACCCTCCGCGGCTGAGCCTGCGTCCAAACTGCGCGGGGCAAGCCCGGAAGGCGCTAGAAGGCGCTAGATCCCCTCGCCCACGTTCGGCGCGGCGCCTGGGGCGCGAGCGACGTGGATACCGCACTCGGTCTTGTCCTGGCCCGCCCAGCGACCGGCGCGGACATCGGCGTTGGGGTCATCGACCGCCTTGGTGCAAGGCCAGCAGCCCACCGACGGGAAGCCCTGCGAGACCAGCGGGTGGGCCGGCAACCGATACTCGTCGACATAGGCGTCGAGCTCGGCCTTGCCCCAGTTGGCCAGGGGGTTGAACTTGATCTGGCCCTCGGCCTGCTCGACGACGGCGAGGCGCAGGCGGTCGCCGCCGTGGAAGCGCTTGCGGCCGGTGATCCAGCCGTCAAATTCGCCCAGGGCGCGGTCCAGCGGCAGCACCTTGCGGATGTGGCAGCAGGCGTCGGTATCGGTGCGCCACAGGTCGGACTTCGGATCGGTGACCGCCAGGTCGGCGAAGGCCGGGCGCAGGTCGCGCACCTGGGTCAAGCCCAGCTGAGCGGCCAGGCCCTTGCGATAGTCCAGGGTCTGGCCAAACAGCATGCCGGTGTCGAGGAACAGCACCGGGATGTCCTTGGACACCTGGCTGGCCAGG
This sequence comes from Caulobacter sp. DWR2-3-1b2, assembly GCF_049896345.1. Lineage (NCBI taxonomy): Bacteria > Pseudomonadati > Pseudomonadota > Alphaproteobacteria > Caulobacterales > Caulobacteraceae > Caulobacter > Caulobacter sp. DWR2-3-1b2. Next base: position 55,198 of record NZ_JAFCUC010000004.1, read on the forward strand.
TGCAGCAGCACCGCAGACTCGGCCCCGAACGAACTGACCAGGGCCAGCCTGTCGCCGAAGGTTTCGAAGGCCTTGCGCAGGATGGTCAGCGGATGGGCGTCGCGCAGTTCGGCGTCCAGCCGTGCCACCAAGGTGGCGGTGCTGGAGGTCGGCTCGGCCACGGCTTGGTCATAGGCCATCACACACCCCGTTCCTCGAACGCCACCAGCCGGTCGTCGGCGGCGCGCTGATAGACATGGCGGAAGCGGTGGGCCGCCTTGGTCCAGGCCTCCGGCGTCGCCCCGTCATTGGGTTCGAAGGCGTCGAAGCCGCAGCGGACCATGAAGCCGGCCTGCTCCTGCAGCACGTCGCCCACGGCCCGAACCTCGCCCGTGAAGCCCAGCCGCTCGCGCAACAGGCGGGCCGAGGTATAGGCGCGGCCGTCACGGTATTTCGGAAAGGCCAGGGCCACCACCGCCAGGCGCGGCAGGTCATAGGCCAGGGCCTCGACCTCCTGGTCGGACTCGATGCGCACGCCGATCCGGCGACTATTGGACAGCAGAATCTCGCCCTCGGCCTGGAAGCGGGCCAAGGAAAGGATCACGTCGCCCTCGGGGATGGCCTCTTCGTCGGCGACGTGAGTGAAGCCGTCCTCGGCCCATTGGGCCGTGGCGCCGGCCAGCCTAATCAACCTGGGCATAGACCGCCTCCTTGAAGGGTTCGAGGCCGACGCGGCGATAGGTGTCGAGGAAGCGCTCCTCGCCGGTACGGATCGCCAGATAGACCTCGACCAGGGACTCGATGGCCGGGGCCACCTTGTCGGCCGACAGGCCGGGGCCCAGGATCTTGCCGATCGAGGCGTCCTCCGCCCCCGATCCGCCGAGCGAGAGCTGGTAGAATTCCTCGCCCTTCTTGTCGACGCCCAGGATGCCGATATGGGCCACGTGGTGATGGCCGCAGGCGTTGATGCAGCCGCTGATCTTGATCTTCAGCTCGCCGATCTTCTCGGCGCGATCGGGGTCGGCGAACTTGCGGGCTATGTCCTGGGCGATCGGGATGGCGCGGGCGTTGGCCAGGGCGCAGTAGTCCAGGCCCGGACAGGCGATGATGTCGCTGGCCAGGTCGATATTGGCCGTCGCCAGGCCGTGCTTTTCCAGCATGGCGTGGACCACGGGCAGGTCGTCCAGCCTGACGTGCGGCAAGACCAGGTTCTGGGCGTGGGTGACGCGCAGATCGTCCAGGCTGTAGCGTTCGGCCAGGTCGGCGACGACCTCCAACTGATCCGCGGTGGCGTCGCCTGGCGTCTGGCCGATGGCTTTCAACGACACCTCGACGATCGCGTAGCCGCTTTGCTTGTGCGGCTTGACGTTGTTGCGGGCGAAGCGTTGCAGGGCCGGGCTCAGCGCCCTGGCGGCCTCGAAGCTTTCGGAACGGGCCGGCAGGGTTTCGAACCTGGTCTGGGAGAAGGCGGCGCGGACGCGGGCCAGCTCGGCGGCCGGCAGGTCGGCGCGCTCGGCGCTGATCTTGCCCCACTCCTCGTCCACCTGGCGGCCGAACTCCTCGGCCCCGAGGGCGGCGACCAGGATCTTGATCCGGGCCTTGTAGATATTGTCGCGGCGGCCGTGGCGGTTGTAGACGCGCAGCACGGCCTCGACATAGCTCAACAGCCGCTCGGCTGGCAGGAACGGCTTGATGGTCGGACCCACATAGGGCGTGCGCCCCTGCCCGCCGCCGACGATCACCTCAAAGCCGATCTGGCCTTCTCGGCCGTGGCGCAGGATCAGGCCGATATCGTGCACCTTCACCGCCGCGCGGTCGCTCAAGGCGCCGGTGATGGCGATCTTGAACTTGCGCGGCAGGAAGCTGAACTCGGGATGCAGGGTCGACCACTGGCGCAGCACTTCGGACCAGACGCGCGGGTCGTCGATCTCCTCGGCCGTGGCGCCGGCATAGGGATCGGCGGTGACGTTGCGGATGCAGTTGCCGCTGGTCTGGATGGCGTGCAAGTCCACCTCGGCCAGGGCGTCGAGGATGTCGGGCGTGTCCTTCAGCTTCACCCAGTTGAACTGGATATTCTGACGCGTGGTCATGTGCCCGTAGCCCTTGTCATAGGTACGGGCGATCCAGGCCAGGCGGCGGGCTTGGCGGGCGTTCAGCGAGCCGTAGGGGATGGCCACGCGCAGCATGTAGGCGTGGAGCTGCAGATAGAGGCCGTTCATCAGCCGCAGCGGCTTGAACTGGTCCTCGGTCAGTTCGCCGGCCAGGCGGCGGGCCACCTGATGCCGGAACTCGTTGGAGCGGTCGGTCAGGAACTCGCGGTCGATGACGTCGTACTGATACATCTTACTTCCTGCGGATCAGGTCTACGCGGCCGGTGGAGCGGGCGGCGCCGTGGGCATGGCGCAGCGCCTCGATCACCTCGCCGCCGACGGCCTGCTTGCCGTGGGTGGGTTCGTTGGTAGGGCCCAGGGCCCGGATGCGTTCGCGGTAGCTGACCGGGGCCAGGCCGCCCTCGACCTGCGCCACGTCGATCAGATAGGCGTCGATGACCGTGGTCGCCTGGGTCTTGCCCTTGGCGACCGCCGCCTCGGCGTCGGCCTCATGCGCTTCGTCGAACAGCTCGGCCTCGCCGAAGCCCTCGACCCAGCGGCCGGCCTTCCAGAACACGACGTCGCCGTCGATCAGCCGATTGGCGGTGAGGACCTTCATGACCGGGGGCTCGCGCGCTGGAGGGTGGAGGAGATGATGTCGGGCGCCGCCTCGACGGCCATGGCCATCGATTCGCCGACCATCAGCAACGCCGGACCTCGCAATCCGTCGGCGGCGACGGCCATCTGGCCGAGCGTGGTGAGGATACGGCGCTCGTCGGGGCGGCTGGCGTTCTCGACGATCAGGGCCGGGGTGGCGGCGTCGCGGCCGGCCGCCGTCAGACGCGCAGAGATCAGGGCGGCGGTGCTGACGCCCATATAGACGACCACCGTCTGGTTCGGTCGCGCCAGCGCGGTCCAGTCCAGATCGGGATCGCCGTGCGCCGCATGACCGGTGACAAAGGTCACGGCCTGGGCCGAGCCGCGATGGGTCAGCGGCGCGCCGGCCCCTGCCGAAGCGGCCAGGGCGGCGGTGACGCCGGGGATCACCAGGCATTCGACGCCCGCCTCGCGACAGGCGGCCAGCTCTTCGCCGCCGCGACCAAACAAGAACGGGTCGCCGCCCTTCAGCCGGACGACGACCAGACCCTCCAGGGCCAGGGCCACTAGCAGCTGATTGATGTCATCCTGCGGCAAGGTGTGGCGCGACTTGCGCTTGGCGACATTGATCCGCTGAGCGCCGCGCGGCGCCACGTCGAGGATCTCGTCGGACACCAGGCCGTCATGGACGATGACGTCGGCCGCTTGCAGGGCCTTCAGGGCCTTGATCGTCAGAAGCTCAGGATCGCCGGGGCCGGCCCCGACCAAGGTCACGCGACCCGGCGCGCGGACGCTCTCGCCGCCGCCGATGACGACGAGGCCGGGGGTCGTACGGGCGGAGGCGGATCGGACCGTGGGCCGAGCCATGATTCAGGTCCTCTATAAGCCAAACGCCATCGACGAAACGCCGGGCCGGCCTCTTGGCCAAACCGGTTAGCGCCAAAGCATTACGGGGCGAACCCTAGGGTCCGCCCCGCTCGCGTTCACCGATGAAAAGGGCCGTCTCCATCAGCGAACGCTTGCAAATTGGTCGCGACCGGGTCACTTCGCAAACAAGGTCTTCTGCCGGGGCGTTTAGTAAAACTCATGGAAAGACAGTCGGAACGGCGTCGCCTACCGCCCCTCAACGCCCTGCGCGCGTTCGAGGCCGCCGCGCGCCATCTGAACTTTAGCCGCGCGGCCGACGAGCTGTCGGTGACGCCCGGCGCCGTCAGCCAGCAGATCCAGAACCTTGAGGACTATGTGGGCGCGGCCCTGTTCAAGCGCACGCCCAAGGGCCTGCTGCTGACCGACGCCGCCCAGACCGCCCTGCCCGCCCTGCGCGAGGCTTTCGACCGTCTGGCCGAGGCCGCCTCTCTGCTGACCGCCGCCGTCGATGGCCGCCGCCTGACCCTGACCGCCGCGCCCTCCTTCGCCGCCAAGTGGCTGGTGCCGCGCCTGGGTAAGTTCGAGCAGGCCCAGCCCCAGGTCGATGTCTGGCTGTCGGCCGGCATGGAGGTCGTCGATTTCGGGGCCGGCGAGGTGGATCTCGCCATCCGCTACGGTTCGGGCCGCTATCCGGGGCTGGAGGTCATCCGCCTGCTCAACGAGACGGTGATCCCGGTCGCCTCGCCTGAGCTGCTGGCCAGCAACCCGCTCGAATCGCCCGAGGGCCTTGCCCACCACATCCTGCTGCATGACGGCTCGCCCGACGCCGACGACAGCTGCCCCGACTGGGCCATGTGGCTGGCGGCGCGCGGCATCCGGTCGGTGGACGGGGCGCGCGGGCCGCGCTTCAACCAGTCGAGCATGGTGATCGAGGCCGCCGCCAATGGACGGGGTATCGCCTTGGCCAAACAGACCTTGGCCCAGGCCGATCTGGACGCCGGCCGACTGGTCATCCCCTTCGAGATTCCCACGGCCGTCGACTTCGCCTATTACGTCGTCCATCCCAAGGCCAAGGGACGACTGCCGCAAGTCAAGGCGTTCGTTTCCTGGCTGCAGGCCGAGGCGGCCGCCCACGAGGCGGCCCTCCTCACCATGGACAACGGCGCGGGCATCTAGGGCTAAATGGTCAAGACGAATATCGAGGTCGGCGAACGGCTGGTTCCCGCCGACTGTCAGTCCATGGCCGACGTGCGCCAGGGCGTCGACGCCCTGGACCGGGCCCTGGTGGCCCTGCTGACCGAGCGCCAGGGCTACATGGACGCCGCCGCCCGCATCAAGCCCGACCGCGGCAAGGTGTTCGACCGGGCGCGGATCGAGGACGTGGTCGCGAAGGTTCGCGCGGCGGCCCGCGAGTCGGGGCTATCCGAAGCCATCGCCGAGCCAGTGTGGCGCACCCTGGTCGACCGCTGCATCGCCTATGAGTACGACAGCTGGGACCGGACGAAGGGCTCATAGGCCTTCTGAGTCAGTCACGGCACCACCGCGTCGGCCTGCAGGCTCGAGACATCAATGGCTGCGACGAGATCAGAAAGGCCCTTGGCTGCGGTCGGGCATTCCTCCGCTAAGCAAGCGATGCTGAACTTGATAAAGCTGTCGGTGCCTTTGACGAAAACTGTTCCACGCTCTTGGATGGCGTGTCCCTCAAAGGTCCCGCTACGCTCGCAGTCAACTTTGAGCATTCCAAGGGTGGTGGACGAGGTACAAACGATGGCAGCCGGGTCGCCCTCGGGCATCATGCCCCCCCTCAGCAAACGCCGAGCGAGGTCCTCGGGACCTGCATAATCTTCCGGGCCACCGATATCGACTTCGAGGCTGAAGTTCACAAAGGCGGGGCCATGGTCCGGATCACAGGTGTAATAACCCCGTCCACCATGCTGGAAACTCAGGAATTCGCCGAAGCCTGCCACCTGAACACGCACCCCATAAAAGCCCCTCATAGCGCAATGGTCGGTACGAAGCGGCAACGTCAGGCCGGTCGCTACGTGCCGCACCCGGTCGTCGGTTACGTCAAGCGCGCTGTCGAGCATGTTTTGCGAGAAGTCAGGCGTTCGCCCTGCCACAAAGACGTCTGAACCAAGGTAGGCCCGCCCATCGGGGTGGGTTTTGATAGCGTAGATCGCGGCCCCAGCGCTGGCGTTCGCCGGCAACAATACACTTAGGACAATAAGAAATCCGATGATGGCCGAGCGCATGTGGTTCCCCGATAAGCGTGGCCTTTCCATGCCCTAGGGTCGGCCAGCGCGCAACCTTGAGACGCCCTAACCCTTCAACGACCGCAGCGCCCGTTCGTGCGCGTAGGCGGCGATGTCCATCAGCGCCAGGTCCAGCGCGTTGCGCACCGCTTCGAGGCTTCCACTGCCGTCCTCCGCGTTCTGGCACACGTCGCCCAGCGCGAAGGCCCCCACGCCGCGCGCAGCGCCCTTGACCGTGTGGACCGCATCGCCCCAGCCCGGATGGCTCTTGCTAAGCATCGGCGACCACAGGGCGGCCTGTTCGCGAAACAGGGCCAGCACCTCGTCTATGACCGCCGAATCGCCGGCCGCGAACCCTTCCAGATAGGCGAAATCGACCGCGCCGCTGATGTCTCGTCTGGCCAAAAAATAGTCCCTTGCGTTCCAAGATTCTTTGCGTATGTTCCGCGCCTCGCCGCCGAGGCAGACCACCGCTTCGGGCCGGACGGGCGCATAGCTCAGTTGGTAGAGCAGCTGACTCTTAATCAGCGGGTCGTAGGTTCGAATCCTACTGCGCCCACCATTCTCCCCCTCGTAATCTAGTTATACCCCTGTGGGGAATGACGCACGGATCGCGTGAGCCCAAACGCGGACAATCGTTTGCATGGGGTCTCGATAGGCAACCGGGACCGCCGCCGCGCGGTTTAAGGCCCCTAACGCGACTCCATCGCGGAAAGGGAACCATGCTCGCCCAACCCGCCGATCCCGTCGCGCCGTTCTTCGACATGGTCGGCCTGGCCGCGTCCGGCGATCCGGTGATGCTGCGAAACCTGGCCGCCACCCTGGGCGCCTTCTCGGTGCGCATCCTGGTCGCCGCCCTGATCCTGGCCGGCACCCTGTGGGCGGCCAACCGCCTGGGCCGCCTGGCCGAGGCGGGACTCGAACGCGTTCAAAGGCAGCAGCACCCGGCCGACAAGGCCCTGGGCAGCTTCGTCTCGGCCCTGGTCAAGTACGTCATCGTCGCCATCGGCCTGATCGCGGTTCTGCAGCAGCTGGGCGTGCAGGCCACCTCGGTGATCGCGGTGCTGGGCGCGGCGTCACTGGCTATCGGCCTGGCCTTGCAAGGCACGCTGAGCAATGTCGCCGCCGGGGTGATGCTGCTGCTGCAGCGCCCCTATCGGGTGGGTGACAAGGTCGAGCTGAACGGCCGCCAGGGCGTGGTCCAAGCCATGGACCTCTTCAACACCAGGCTGCTCGACTATGACGGCCTGACCCTGTTCCTGCCCAACGGCAAGGTGTTTGGCGACATGATCGTCAACATCACCCGCGCCGGGCGCCGGCGCATAGAGCTGGCGTTCAATGTCGACTACGAGGACGATCTAGACCTGGCCCTGGCCACCCTGCTGGAGGTGGCCAACAGCGACCGCCGGGTGCTGTCGGAGCCCAAGCCCTGGATAAAGGTGACCGCGCTGCTCGACAGCAGCGTCAGCGTGACCCTGCGCTGCTGGGCCGCGCCAGGCGACTGGATGGACACCCGGTTCGACCTGCTCAAGGCCGGCAAGGAACGGCTGGAGGCCCAGGGGCTGAGCTTTCCCTATCCCCACCAGGTGGCGATGGAGCGCAATTCGGGCCGGCCGGCGTCCGCTGAGTCCGCTGAGCTCAAGGCCAAGGTCCGCGACCGGGCCTCGGCGCCGTAGCGGCACGGTGGCGCGGCTCGCCGTTCCGTCGGATGCTCAGCGGAGAAGCCAGAGGCCCCTGGATGATCACGCTCTATCACTGCGTCGGCGCGCGCTCGTTCCGGGCCCTTTGGGCGCTTGAGGAGCTGGGCCTGCCCTATGAACTGCGGCTGACGGCCTTCCCGCCGCGAGTCCGCGAGCCGGGCTATCTGGACGTCAACCCGCTCGGCACGACCCCGACCCTGTTCGACGGCGACACGATGATGAGCGAGTCGGCGGCGATCGGCGAGTATCTGGCCCGCCGCTACGGGCCGTCCGACCTGACCGTCGGGCCTGAGGAGCCGGGGTTCGGGGCCTATCTGAACTTCCTGCACATGGGCGAGGCCACCCTCACCTTTCCGCAGACCATTCACCTGCGCTACGCGGTGTTCGAGCCGGAGGAGCGCCGCCTGCCGCAGGCGGCGGCCGACTATGTGCAGTGGTTCCTGTCGCGGCTCAAGGCGGCGGCCAAGCTGCTGGACGATACGGGCTATGTCGCCGCCGGGCGCTTCACCATGGCCGACATCTCGGTAGCCTACGCCCTGAAGCTCGGCGAGAGCCTGGGCTTCTCTGACAAGTTTCCCAAGGCCTTCACGGATCACCTGGAGCGGATGAAAGCCCGTGCCGGCTACCAGCGCGCCCTGATCGCCGAAAGCCACGGGGAGCCCGTGCTGTGAACGCCCCTCTTGCGGATCTTGGCCGCATCCCCGTCATCGTCGGGATCGGCGAGGCGCTCGACCGGCCGACCGACCTGAGCCAGGCCCTCGACCCGTTGGCCCTAATGGCCCAAGCGCTGCGCGAAGCCGATAGCGACGCGGGCGGCGGGTTCCTGGCCAAGGTCGGCTCACTGGATGTCGTCAACCAATTGAGCTGGCGCTATGCCGACCCCGCCGCCGAGCTGTGCGCCCGGCTGGGCATCGCCCCGGCCCGCGCCGTCTACGGCCCGGTCGGCGGCGAGAGCCCGGTGCGGTTCCTGCACGAGGCCGCCCAGCGGATCGCCCGGGGCGAGGCGCAGGTCTGCGCCGTGGTCGGGGCCGAGGCGCAGTGGAGCGTCAACAAGGCCCGCGCCGCAGGGGTCGACCTGCCCTGGCCGGCCAAGCCGCCGGCGACGGGCGGCGGTCCGCGCATCGAGGTCCACCCGCTGGCCCTAAAGCTGGGCGTCTTCCTGCCGGTCAGCGTCTATCCGTTCTACGAGAACGCCAGCGCCCATCATTGGGGCCAGACGCCGCGCCAGGCCCTGGCCGAGTCCGGCGCCCTGTGGTCGGCCTATGCGGCGGTGGCGGCGGAGCAACCCAACGCCTGGATCAAGCGCGCCTTCACCGCCGAGGAGATCACCACCCCGCGCCCCGACAACCGGCCGATCGCCTGGCCCTATACCAAGCTGATGGTCGCCAACATGGCGGTGAACCAGGGCGCGGCGGTGATCCTGACCAGCCTTGCTGCGGCGCGGGCCGCCGGGATCGCCGACGAACGGCTGGTGTTCGTCTGGGGCGGGGCGTCGGCGCGGGAGCCTGGCGACTATCTGCAACGAGACCACTATTACGGCTCGGCGGCCCAGGACGCGGTGTTGGAGGCGGTCGGCGGCATGGTTGCCCAAGGTTTGGGTGGCTTCGACGCCCTGGAGCTCTACAGCTGCTTCCCCTGCGTGCCGAAGATGGCGCGGCGCACCCTCGGCTTGCCAGAAGGCCTGACCCCGACCGTGACCGGCGGCCTGACCTTCTTCGGGGCGCCGATGAACGACTACATGACCCACGCGGCGGTCGCCATGACCCGGCGACTGCGCGACGGCGGCGGGACCGGCCTGCTCTACGGCCAGGGCGAGTTCGTCACCAAGCACCATGGCCTGGTGCTCGGTGACCGGCCATGCCCTGACGACGGAGCCCTGCTAAGGCCGGCCAGCGTGCAGGCGCAAGCCGACGCTCGGCGCGGCTCCGTTCCGGCCTTCCTGGAAGCCGCCGAGGGGCCGGCGCGGCTGGAGACCCACACCGTGCTCTACGACCGCGACGGCGCCCCGACCCACGGGGTGGCCATCGTCCGCACGGCAGGGGGCCGCGTCCTGGCCCGCGTGCCTGGTGACGATGGTGACACCTTGGCGGCCCTGACCGCTCAGGACGCCTTCGCCATCGGCCGAGTGGGGACGTTGAGGGCAGGCGGCGACGGGGTCACCGACTGGCGGTTGTGAACCTGTAAGCTCTACCGGCGTTCTCCTAACGAAGGGGAACCCGCCCATGTCTCGCCGCCTGATCGCGCCCGCCCTGTTTCTGGCCCTCGCCCTTGGCGCCTGCGCCTCGGAAAGATCGTCGGCGCCCGGCTACGGCTGGAGCTACATGGACAATACGGGCGACGGCCTGAAACTGGCCTATGGCCGTCCCAACAGCGACGACGTGGTGATTATGCTGGCCTGCGCGCCGGGCACCTCGGCGGTCACCGTGACCGCGACCAGCCTATCTGGTCGCGAAATCGCCCTGGCCTCGGGTCGCGTCGTCACCCGCCTGCCGGCCCAGCGAATGGCCTCGGACATGGCGGAAGGCCTGCTGCAGGCCCGAACCACGACCGACGCCTCGGCTCTCAGCGCCTTCCGCCGCACCGGCGACCTGACCCTGCTGGTCGCCGACGAACGCCACAACCTCGACGCCGCGCCGAGCGACCGGGCGGGGGTGAAGGCGTTCTTCAAGGCATGTGGGGCCTGACGCCTTCCTTGGGGTGATTGGCGCTTTGAGCTTTGAGCGACCGACCTGCTCCAAGCCATCTCCTTTTTTTGACCGTCATTCCCGTCCTTGTGGCGGGAACCCCTGGTTCAGCCGACGGTGAAGCGCCTTGGCGCGCGGGCGCGCCACACCCCTGCCCTTGCGGCGGACAGAGGGGTTCCCGCCACAAGGGCGGGAATGACGGTCGAATGGGGGCGCGCGGCTGAATGTCGACAGCTTCACCGCCCCTGCTGATAGACCCGCACATAGTCCACCTCGAACCGGGCCGGGAGCGCGGCGTCGTCTATGCCCTTCTGGCCGCCCCAGCCGCCGACCGCGAGGTTGAGGATCAGATATTGCGGCTTGTCGAACGGCCAGGCGCCGACATCGCCCGGCTGGTCGTTGTCGATCCGCACGAAGGCGCGGTCGTCCACGCCGATCAGGATACGGTCCTTGTTCCAGTCCAGCTGGTAGCGGTGAAAAGCCCCGCAGACGTCGGGCAACTTGGCCGCCCCGCCGCGCGCCTTGCCGACCGCGTGGTTGTATTTCCCGGTATGCAGCGTGCCGTGCACCACGCCCTCGTCCCAGCCGACATGCTCCATGATGTCGATCTCGCCGCCCTGCGGCCAAGGCGCCTTGGGGTCGGCGGGCATCATCCAGATCGCCGGCCAGGTTCCGCGACCGCAGGCCAGCTTCGCGCGCACCTCGAAGAAGCCGTAGGTCCAGCCGGCCAGGCCCTGGGTCATCAGCTTGGCCGAGCTGTAGCGCTGGCCGCCCCAGTCGGTCGGCTTCGGATCGGCCAGGTCGTCGTGGCGCGCCTCGATGATTAGCCGCCCGTCCTCCACCCGCACGTTCTCGCGGCGACCGGCGGCATAGTACTGCCGCTCGTCATTCCACCAGCCCAGCTTGTTGCGCGAGATGTCGAACCGCCATTTGCGCGGGTCCACCGCGCCGGGGCGGTCGAACTCATCGGCCCAGACCAGTCGTGCGTCGGCCGGGCGGCCGCCGGGCTGGTCGACGGTGTAGCGGGTCTCGCCCTTGGGATCGGCCAAGGCCGGGCTGGCGGCGAGGAGCAGCAGGCTCGTGATGATCAGATTACGCATCGTCCCTCCCTTGGATGGTAGCCACGTCCGGCATCAAAACGTGCCGCGGAAGGCAACCGAAGCCATCCGCTCGAACGAGTGTCCACGCCCCCAATGCTGCAGAGTGTCGCCCCGCTTACGAGGCCAATGTGGAACGGAGCGTGTGGCTATCTACTTCGATCTCATTGTCGGCTTCACCCAACCTGTGCGAGATCTCTCAACTCTAGAGCGGAGTCCATCCCTCCGCAGACGCTGGCCGCAGCGTCCGCTATTACGGGTAAAGGCATATTTATCCATGCAAACAACATCGCCGCACACTTGTCGTTCGCCGCCGCGTCACTCGCGTTCAGTTCATATCTAGGCACGTTCAACATCGCCACACGCCCCGGACTGCCATTGAGTCCAGCAATATACTGAGTGATTTGTGTCGAGCCCCGAACCGCCATAGCGCGTTGGCGCCAATTCGCTGACCGCTCGAGATCGACCGGAACTCCGCGTAGACCTCGGGCGGTTAACACCGATAAGCCGTACTGCGCTTGGGCATCTCCAGCTTCGGCGCGCGCCCGCAGTTCATTGACGGGCGCGGTCAAGGCTAGGCGCAGCGCCGATAGACTTTTTGCTCCCGTGTCAGGCGCCGTTGTCGCGCACCCGGACAGACCAAGCAGCCCAGCCAAGGCGAAGCCCAGGACGCGGCAATAGGTCCGACCTGATTTCACCGCTCGCTCCCCCCGCAACGCCCGAGCACCCTAGGGGGCGCTAGTCTAAGCCCGCCGCCCCGCCGCGCTGATGTTGTCGATGCCCAGCGCCGACAAACACCCGCGCAGGATGCCCTCGGCGTCGAGGCCGGCCTGGGCGTACATGATCTCGGGCTTGTCCTGGTCCTGGAAGACGTCGGGCAGGACCAGGGTGCGGATCTTCAGGCCGCGATCGAGCGCGCCGTGCTGGGCCAGGGCCTGGAGCACGAAGGCCCCGAAGCCGCCCATGGCGCCCTCTTCCACCGTGATGATCGCCTCGTGCTCGCGGGCCAGCCGCAGCAGCATATCCACATCCAGCGGCTTGGCGAAGCGGGCGTCGGCGACGGTGGCCGAGAGACCGCGCGCGGCCAGCAGGTCGGCGGCCTTCAGGCATTCGGCCAGGCGGGTGCCCAGCGAAACGATGGCGACGCTGGTCCCCTCGCGGACGATGCGGCCCTTGCCGATCTCCAGCGGCTCGGCCAGGGCCGGCAGGGTCAGGCCCAGGCCCTCGCCGCGCGGATAGCGGAAGGCGCTGGGGCGGTCGTCGATGGCCACGGCCGTGGCGACCATGTGGGCCAGCTCCAGCTCGTCAGCGGCGGCCATCAGCACCATGCCGGGCAGAGCCCCCATAAAGCCGATGTCGAAGGTGCCGGCGTGGGTCGGGCCGTCGGCGCCCACCAGGCCAGCCCGGTCCATGGCGAAACGCACCGGCAAGCGCTGGATGGCGACGTCGTGGATCACCTGATCATAGCCGCGCTGCAGGAAGGTGGAATAGATCGCCGCGAACGGCTTCATGCCGTCGGCGGCCAGGCCGGCGGCGAAGGTCACCGCGTGCTGCTCGGCGATGCCGACGTCGAAGGTGCGCTCGGGATAGACCTTGCCGAACAAATCCAGCCCTGTGCCCGAGGGCATGGCGGCGGTGATCGCCACGATGGTCGGGTCGATCGCCGCGTGCTTGATCAGCTCCTGGGCGAAGACCTTGGTGTAGCTGGGCGGGCCGGCGGCGGCCTTGTGCTGCTGGCCGGTGACCACGTCGAACTTGACCACCGCATGGAGTTTGTCGTCGGCGCCCTCGGCCGGGGCGTAGCCCTTGCCCTTCTGGGTGACGACATGGACCAGCACCGGCTTCTCGTCGAAGTTCTTGACGTTCTTCAGCACGCTGACCAGGGCGTCCATGTCGTGGCCGTCGATCGGGCCGACATAGTGGAAGCCCAGTTCCTCGAAGAAGGTGCCGCCGGTGACCATGCCGCGGGCATATTCCTCGGCCTTCTTGGCCGCGTCGCGCAGCGGCGTGGGCAGCTTCTCGACCACGGTCTTGCCCAGCTTGCGCACCTTGCGATAGGCGCCGCCGGAAACCAGGTTGGCCAGATAGGCGCTCATGCCGCCCACCGGCGGGGCGATCGACATGTCGTTGTCGTTGAGGATGACGATCAGGCGCTTGGTGGTGTCGACCGCGGCGTTCATCGCCTCATAGGCCATGCCGGCGCTCATCGAACCGTCGCCGATCACGGCGATGACGCTGTTGTTCTCGCCTTTCGCATCGCGGGCGGCGCAGAAGCCCAGGGCCGCCGAGATCGAGGTGGCCGCGTGGGCCGCGCCGAACGGGTCGTATTCGCTCTCGGCCCGCTTGGTGAAGCCCGACAGGCCGCCGCCCTGGCGCAGGGTGCGGATGCGGTCGCGGCGACCGGTAAGGATCTTGTGCGGATAGGCCTGGTGGCCGACGTCCCAGATGACGATGTCCTTGGGCGTCTCGAACACGTGGTGCAGGGCGACGGTCAGCTCGACCACGCCCAGGCCCGCGCCCAGATGGCCGCCGGTCACCGAGACGGCGTCGATGGTCTCGGCCCGCACCTCGCTCGCCAACTGCTTGAGTTCAGCCACGCTGAAGCCGCGCGTGTCGGCCGGTGACGAGATGGTGTCGAGAAGAGGGGTCAAAACAGGCATGTCCGAAGAAAGCGCGGTCAGTTGCGTCGGTCCAGCACGAAATCCACGCTGCGGCGTAGATGATCGGCTCGTTCGCCGAATATATCGAGATGTGACTTGGTTTGCACGGCCAACAGGTTGACCCGCTCCTTGGCCGCGTCGAGGCCCAGCAGCGTGACATAGTTGGCCTTGCCCTTGGCGTCGTCCTTGCCGCCGGCCGCCTTGCCCAGCACAGCCTCGTCGCCCTCGACGTCGAGAATGTCGTCGACGATCTGGTAGGCCAGGCCGAGGTCCTGGGCAAATCCCATCAGGGCCGAGCGCTCTTCCGGCTTGGCCCGGGCGATGATCAGCGGAATCTCGAAGGCAAACGCGATCAGGGCGCCGGTTTTCAGGCGCTGCATGCGGGCCACGGCCCCCAGGTCGTCGCGGACGCCCAGCAGGTCGATCATCTGGCCGCCGCACATGCCTTTGGCGCCCGAGGCGATGGCCAGCTTGCGCACCAGCTCAGAGCGCACATTGCCATCGTCGTGAGTGTCGGGGTGGGCCATGATCTCAAAGGCCGCAGTCTGTAGCGCGTCGCCGGCCAGGATGGCCGTGGCCTCGTCGTACTGGATATGCACGGTTGGACGGCCGCGACGCATGTCGTCATCGTCCATGGCCGGCAGGTCGTCATGCACCAGGCTGTAGGCGTGGATACATTCCAGCGCGCAGGCCGCCCGCAGCACCGGTCGCTCGGGCAGGTCGAACATCTTGCCGGTTTCCAGGGCGAAGAATGGCCGCAGCCGTTTGCCAGGACCCAGGGCCGCATAGCGCATGGCCTCGGTCAGCCGGCTTTCCGGGCCCTCGGCGCGCGGCAACAGCTCGTCCAGCGCCACGGTGACGATATCGGCAGCTTGGACGATGCGCTTCTCGAGGTCGATCAAAACAGTTTTCCCCCGTTGGGAACGTCACGGTCCACATCGACCAGCACCACCCCGCCCTCGGCGTCGGGGAAGCCCAGGCACAGGACCTCCGACTTCATGGGTCCGATCTGGCGCGGCGGAAAATTGACCACGGCGGCCACCCGGCGGCCGACCAGCTCGTCCAGCTGGTAGTGCTTGGTGACCTGGGCCGAGGACTTCTTGATCCCGATCGCGGGACCAAAATCGATAGTCAGCTTGTAGGCCGGCTTGCGCGCCTCCGGAAATGGCGCGGCCTCGATGATCGTGCCGATGCGAATATCGACGCGCTCGAAATCCTCATAGCCGATCTGGGGAGAGGCCTGACCCATCAGTTGAACTCGGCCGCCTCGGCGGTCACGGCCCCGCCTTGGCCGAGCACGATCTTTTCGACCTTCAGGCGAGCGGCTTCCAGCTTCTTCTCGCAATGGGCCTTCAGCGCAGCGCCATCTTCGTAGATCTCGATCGAGCGCTCGAGCTCGGCCTTGCCGGACTCCAGCTCGCCGACGATCTGCTCCAGCCTGGCCAAGGCCTGCTCGAAGCTCATGCCTTCAAGATCTTGCGGACTGATCATTTCTACTCCGGGGCGAACCGGCGCACCCTAGTGGCGGGGCGCCGCTCGGGCAACGCCGTTGGCTCGGCATTTGGTGAACGAAGTTCAGGGGATGGACGCGGCTGACGCTCTGACGGGCGCCTAGACCCGCTCGAAGCGCTTCACGCACCAGTATTTGAACCCCTGGTCCAGGGTCTTCTTTAGGCCGCGCTTCTGCAGGGACAAGCCGATCATGGTGTTGAAGAAGCCATGGGCGATCAGCAACACTTCCTGGCCGTTCTCGGACAGGCCGATCAGCAGGTCGGCGGCCTGGTCTGCGCGGGTGTCGGCTTCGGCGCGGCTCTCCTGGCCGGCATGGTGATCGAAGAACCACCACCAGAAACGGGCGAAAAAGCCCCAGTTCTTGGGCGACATGCGGATCCAGGGCGGCCAGGGCGGCGGCGGCAGCGGAGCCTCGATGAACAGCGGATCGCGCGCGAACACCCTGCCGGCGGCGACCGCGTCAGCGGTCTCGATCGAGCGGCGGCGGGTCGAGGCGACGATGACGCCGGCCCGCTGGGCGGTGGTCAGCAGCGAGGCGGGCGGCGTCTGGCCGGGCAACAAGCCGCCCTCCTCGTAGCGCGCCCACCATTCGCCATAGGCCGGAGCGTTGAAGCGGATCTTGCGCGACAGGGCCGGTTCGCCGTGACGAGCCAGCGTGATGGCGCCGGGCCGGACAGCCGGGAAAAGGTGGTCGGCGCTGGGTTCGTCGGCCATAGATTCTGGAAGCTCGACTTCGCGCCGTGCGCGAATCCCTGAGCCCTTCACCCCTCCTGCAACGCTTTGACATGGGCGGCCGCCGAGCGGCCGAGCGCTTCTAGGTCGTAGCCGCCCTCGAGCGAGGAAACAATACGCCCGCCGCATCGGCGGTTGGCCACCGAGACGATCGCCCGGGTCGCCCAGGCGAAATCCTCGGCCTCCAGGCTTTGCTGGGCCAAGGGGTCGCGGACATGGGCGTCGAAGCCGGCCGACACCAGGATCAGGTCCGGCGCGAAGCCATCGACCTGATCCATCAGCCCCTCGAAGCCGTAGCGCCAGGCTTCTCGAGGCGCATGGGGCGGCACGATGGCGTTGGCGACATTGCCGACTCCGGTCTCCGCCGGATCGCCGGTGCCCGGATAGAGCGGCGACTGGTGGATCGAGGCGAAGAAAACCGAGGCGTCGTTCTCGAACGCGGCCTGGGTGCCGTTACCGTGGTGAACGTCGAAATCGACGATGGCCACGCGCTTCAGGCCCGAGGCCTGGGCCACGCGAGCGGCCACGGCGATGTTGGAGAACACGCAAAAGCCCATCGCGGCGTCCGGCTCTGCATGGTGCCCCGGCGGGCGAACGGCGCAGAAGGCCCGGGTGCGTTGGCCCGCCGCCACGGCCCGCACGGCGGCGGCAACCGCCCCGGCCGCCCGGCGCGCGGCCTTCAGGCTGCCGGTCGACAGGATGGTGTCAGGGTCCAGGGCCCGGGTCCCGCCATGCGGAGCGGCGGCCAGGATGGTCTCGATGTAGTCCTGCGGATGCACCAGGGCCAGATCGGCCAGATCGACCAGCGGGGCCTCGAAGATCTCCAGGTCCAGCCCGCCGTCGTCCTCCAGCGCGTCGATCACCGCCCGCAGGCGCTCTGGTCGTTCGGCATGGCCGTCGCCGGGCCGATGGTCGAGCATGTCGGCATGGGTGTGAAGCGCCACCTCCATGATCAGCCCACCTTGCGCGACGTGAAGACGACCGGCGGACTGGCCAACAGGTTGGCGTCGCCCCAGGCCTTGAGGGCCACGATCACCGGCTCCAGACTGCGGCCGCGCGCCGACAGGGCGTAGTCGACGCGTGGCGGGACCTGGGCGTGAACGGTGCGGACAATCAGACCGTCGCGCTCCAGCTCCCGCAATTGCTTGGTCAACATCCGCTGGGTCACAGCGCCCAGTCGCCGCCCCAGGGCGCTGAACCTCAGCCCGCCGCTCAGCAGGTGGTAGAGGATGACGCCCTTCCACTTGCCGTCGATCAGACCCAGCGTCGCCTCGACGCCGCACTCCTTCGGATCGTCCACGGCTCGCTCCTTGGTATCCCGATGGATACTACGTACAGAAAAAGTCCGTACTTGCGAAGTTGGCTGCGGCAAGCGATCTCGTGCGGCGCGGCGGCGCCGCAATTTCGGAGACACTGCCCATGAAGATCGTTGGCTTCCGCGAGCCCTTGCCTCTCACCGAGCCGAGCGCCTTGCTGGATCTTGAGGCCGCCGAGCCGACGGCGACGGGCCACGACCTTCTGGTCCGCATCAAGGCGGTTTCGGTGAACCCGGTCGACACCAAGGTCCGCAGTAGCGCCGAGCCGCCGGCCGGCGAGCCCCGGATCCTCGGCTTTGACGCGGCCGGTGTCGTCGTGGCTGTCGGCGAGGCCGTCACGCTGTTCGCGCCCGGCGACGAGGTCTTCTACGCCGGCGCTATCGGCCGGCCGGGCTCGAACGCCGAGTTGCAGGTTGTCGACGAGCGTATCGTCGGCCGCAAGCCAGCAAGCCTAGGCTTCGCCGAGGCGGCGGCCATGCCCCTGACCTTCATCACCGCCTGGGAGATGCTGTTCGACCGGTTCGACGTAGCCCGTGACGGCGGTGAGGGCCAGACCCTGGTGATCATCGGCGGGGCCGGCGGGGTGGGGTCGGCGATGATCCAACTGGCGCGCAAGCTGACCCAACTGACAGTGGTCGCCAGCGCCTCGCGCGGCGAGACCCGCCAATGGGTCGGCGAGCTCGGCGCGCATCAAATCTTCGACCATTCGCAGCCCCTGGCCGACGAACTGGCCCGGTTGGGCGCCACCGACCCGGCCTATATCGCCTGCCTGACCCATAGCGCCGAGCATTTCCCGGCCGTCACCGCGGCCATTGGCCTGCAGGGCAAGATCGGCATCATCGAGGCCGACGGACCGATCGACATTCGCCCGTTGCATTACAAGAGCGCCTCGATCCATTGGGAATTCATGTTCGCCCGACCGCAAGGCACGCCGGACATGATCGCCCAGCACCATCTGCTCAATGCCGTGGCCGACCTGGTCGATCAGGGCGTGTTGCGCACCACCCTGACCGCCGTGGTCGGCAAGATCCGCGCCGCCGACCTGATCGAGGCCCATCGTCAGGTGGAAGGCGGCCGGGTCATCGGCAAGCTGGTGCTCGAGGGCTTCTAGACGATCGGCGCGCGCGGCGGCTATGTCTCGGCCATGAGCCTCGACATCCGCCGCGCCACGCCCGCCGACGCCGACACCCTGTCCTCGCTGGGGGCCCGCACCTTCAGCGAAACCTTCGGCCATCTCTACCCGTCCGAGGACCTGGAGACCTTCCTGGCCTATGCCTACGGCCTGGAACGCACCCGGCGAGACCTGGCCGATCCAGCGAAGGCGAGCTGGCTGCTGGAGGACGAGGACGGCGAGGCCATCGGCTACGCCACCGCCGGACCCTGCGGCCTGCCCCATGCGAAGGCCTCGGCCGAGCACGGGGAATTGCACCGGCTCTATGTGCTGAAGGCCATGCAGGGTGGAGGCCGAGGGTCACTGCTCCTGACCACCGCGCTCGACTGGCTGGTGAAGGCCGGTCCTCGCCCACTGTGGATCGGCGTTTTCTCGGAGAACCTGGGCGCGCAGAAGCTTTATGCGCGGCTGGGGTTCGAGAAGGTCGGGGAATATCGCTTCCCGGTCGGCGAGACGCAGGACCTGGAGTTCATCCTGAGACGGGGGTGAAAACCCAATTCCTCCCCCCATGGGGCATGGCAATCGCAGATGAGCGCGAGACGACTTCCCCCTTCCCCCTTTGATGGGCGAAGGGCCGGGGATAGGGGTGAAAGACTGTCCGGACGGGGGCGCGCAAGGACGAATATCTCGGGCGCCTTGCCTGCGAAACCGCAGCATCACCCCCACGCCCGCCCCTCCCCCATCAAGGGGGAGCGAGAAAAAGTCAGCTCCAAACCATATGCGATAGACCTGCCCACAAGGCCCATAGGGGGAGGACCTGTTGCCTTGGCCGCCCGAACCCGCCATCCTTCGAACAACCGTTCGAAAGCACGCCTGCCATGTTCCTCCGCTTCTTTTCCGAGCTCCGCGCCGCCAAGGTGCCGGTCTCCCTGCGCGAGTACCTCCTGTTGATGGAGGCGCTGGACAAGGACGTCATCGATCGCCGCATCGAGGACTTCTATTTCCTGTCGCGGGCCAGCCTGGTGAAGGACGAGAAGAACCTCGACAAGTTCGACCGAGTGTTCGGCCATGTGTTCAAGGGGCTTGAAACGGTCGAAGACGGCCTGACAGCCGACATCCCGGCCGAGTGGCTAAAGGCCCTGACCGAAAAGTTCCTGACCGACGAAGAGAAGGCCCAGATCGAGGCCATGGGCGGCTTCGACAAGCTGATGGAGACCCTGCAGGAGCGCCTGAAGGAACAGAAGGAGCGCCACGAGGGCGGCTCAAAATGGATCGGCTCGGGCGGCACCTCTCCCTTCGGAAACAACGGCTACAACCCCGAGGGCGTCCGCATCGGCCAAGACAAGAGCCGGCACGGCAAGGCGGTTAAGGTCTGGGACAAGCGCGAATACAAGAACCTCGACGACAGCGTCGAACTGGGCACCCGCAACATCAAGGTCGCCCTGCGCCGCCTGCGCAAGTTCGCCCGCCAAGGCGCGCAGGAGGAGCTGGACCTCAACGGCACGATCCGCGGCACAGCGGAAAAGGGCTATCTCGACATCCAGATGCGCCCCGAGCGGCGCAACACCATCAAGGTTCTGTTGTTCTTCGACATCGGCGGTTCGATGGACGGCCATATCAAGCTCTGCGAGGAGCTGTTTTCCGCCGCCAAGACCGAGTTCAAGCACCTGGAATTCTTCTATTTCCACAACTGCCTGTACGAGGCCGTCTGGAAGGACAATCGCCGCCGCCAAGCCGAGAAGACCCCGACCTTCGAGGTGCTCAACAAGTTCCCCCACGACTACAAGGTGATCTTCGTCGGGGACGCCACCATGAGCCCCTACGAGATCACCTATCCGGGCGGCAGCGTCGAGCATTGGAACGAAGAGGCGGGGGCCATCTGGATGACCCGCCTGACCGACATCTACCAGAGCGCCGTCTGGCTGAACCCGACGCCCGAGCGGCACTGGGACTACACCCAGTCGATTGGGGTGATGAAGCAGTTGATGAACAACCGGATGTTCCCCCTGACCATCGACGGCCTGGACAAGGCGATGCGGGAACTGGTGCGAGGCTAGTCGGCCTGGTCCGGCTCGCACGCCGCTTCGGGCCTGGCCAGATCGTTCAGGAGTACTTGGCGGCTTCGAGGTCGTGGAGGCGGCGGTCGACCGGGCAGCGCGGCCTGGGTTTGCGGTCTTCGGGCATGGACGTCGGCTCCTTCCAAAGCCTCCCCCTGGGTAAGGTGGTCGCGCAGCGACCGGTGAGGGGTCTCTCGGACCTGTCCGGACAAGGCTTTCGACCCCTCATCCGACCTGCTTCGCAGGCCACCTTCTCCCGCAAGGGGGAGAAGGAAACTCCGGCAGCAACCCGCCCCCAACAGTCCTTCCCGACGTCCGCTTGTGAACAGTCTCGAGCCCTCTGGCGTTGCCCATGGCAAGCCCTTGCAACGGCGGCGAACCATCAACGATCCGCACGACCTCGACCGCTTCGTGACCGCCCAGGCGTCGACCTATGACACCGCCTTGGCTGAGCTTCGCCGCGGCCGCAAGGCTAGCCACTGGATGTGGTTCATCTTCCCGCAGGTGGCCGGACTCGGCTTCAGCGCCACCTCGCAACGCTACGCTATCGGCTCGCTTGACGAGGCCCGGGCCTATCTGGACCATCCGGTGTTGGGCCCGCGCCTGGTCAGGGCCGTCGAGGCCGTCAACGCGGTGGAGGGCCGCGCCCACACCATCTTCGGCGCGCCCGACGACATCAAGTTTCAGTCCAGCCTGACGCTGTTCGAACAGGCCGCGTCCACCCCAGAGGTTTTCGCGGCGGCCCTGTCGCACTATTACAACGGCCAGCGCGACACCCGCTCCCTGGCCCTGTAGGATCGCGGCCGCAGCCGATAAGGCGGGCGCCCGTCACTTTCCTCCGCCCACCGCCCATCTTGACGCTTGCGCCAATTTCGAACGGCCGTAAGACTTCCCCGCAGGTAAAGGGGGATACCGTCAGTGAGTCCGAAGAGCGAGGCCGTGGCCGCTGCCCAAGCGCCCGAGGCCGACATCGAGAGCATCGACAACGAGGCCGTCACCAAGAACCTGGTGTTCGTGGCCGCCGAGCGTCTGTTCGCGCTGCACGGCTTCCAGAACGTGTCGGTGCGCGACATCACCGCGGCGGCGGGGGTGAACCTGGCCTCGGTGAACTATCATTTTGGCTCCAAGGACGCTCTGATCTACGAGATCTTCCGTCGCCGCACGGTCGAGCTGAACCGCGAACGGGCCAAGAAGCTGCACGAGGCCATCGACCGCCACGCGGGTTCGCCCCCGGTGCGCGAAATCCTGGCCGCTCTTCTGACCCCGCCGCTGACGTGGCTGGCGCCCGACCATGAGCGCCGCATCTCGTTGCAGTTCCTGATCCGGGCCCGCAGCGAGGGCACCGATGAGATCCGCAAGGTGCTGCAGACCGACGTCACCCACCTGCGCCGCTTCTCCGACGCCCTGCTGAAGGCGCGTCCAGACTTGCCGGCCGAGCAGATCTACTGGCGGCTGCACTTCACCCTGGGCATGCTGCACAACAACCGCTTCGCTGAGTTCGACCGCCTGAACGTACTGTCGGAAGGCACGACCAGCGAGGCCGACGTCGAAGCGCTGCTCTCCCGCATGCTGGCCTTCGCCGAAGCGGGCTTCGCGGCCTAGGACTCTTCTGTCGCCAGCGTCCAGGCCTGCTTCAAGTCCTCGACCAGCTGTGCATAGGCGCGAGCCTTGGCGTCGGGGTCGGGCACGCGCAGCAGGTAGGAGGGATGCCAGCTGACCAGGCCCTGGCCGCCGTCGCTCAGCGGTTGGGGTTGGCCCCGGCTCTGGCCGATCGGCACGGCCTTGCCGAACACCGCCAGTCCGGCCGTCGCGCCCAAGGCGAGGATCACCTTGGGTGCTACCAGCCGGCGCTCGGCGTCGAGCCACCAACGGCAAGCCTGGACCTCGCCCCGGTCGGGGGTCTTGTGGATCCGCCGCTTGCCGCGCGGCTCGTGCTTGAAATGCTTGACGGCGTTGGTGACGAAGGTCTGGGCGCGAACGACGCCGGCCTCGGCCATGGCCTTGGCCAAAAGCTGGCCGGCGGGACCAACGAAGGGCGCGCCCTGCAAATCCTCCTGGTCGCCCGGCTGCTCGCCGACGATCATCAGATTGGCCCCTCTTCCACTCAGGAGGGCCGGCCCGACGCCCGGCACGCCCTGGGTGGCGTCGCGCCACAGGTCGCAGCGGCGGCAGACCTGCACCCCGGCGGCCACCTCTTCCAGGTTCACCAGGTTGCTCTCGCCGTAAGAGCCATCGCGGCTATGGCGCAAGGCGGCCTTGAGCACCCGTTCCGAGGGCTTGGTCGGTTGGGCGGTGACCATCAGATCGGTCCGGTTCTGGGCTTGCTCGATCAGCTGCGGAATGAGCGCCGCCTCCGGCAGGTTCCGCCAATAGCGCTTGGGCATCTCCTGTTTCATCATCACCGGGTTCAGCCGGGCCGGGTTGAAGATCGAGGCGTAATAGGTGCGCCACATCTCCTCCTGGGCATCCTGCGACGGCGCGTCGGCCGGATCGGCGCCGGGCGACATCGTCAGGAAGCTGCGGTCCCAGTGGACGCAGGCGTCGGGGGTCAGGATCGACCAATTCATGTTGGCGAACCGCCGGGCGAAGAACGGCGACGCCGCCTCGGTGACCCGGTGGGCAGGCTCGAACCAGGCGACGAAGGTCTCGGGCGTCACGTCCTCCACCAGGCGGAAGCGGACGAAGGCGTGCATCTTGTGGATCGCCCGGCCCACGTTCTTGGCCATGTCGCGGGCCTTGGCGACATTGGCGTCGGCGGGGTTGTCCAGCAGCTTGGGCTGGGCCTCAAGGCGGTGGAGGATGCGGTAGAGCAGCGACAGGCGCTCGGGCGAGCGGTGAAGGATGACAGTCTTGGCGAGATCGACGAAGGCGGCGGGGACCTTAAGAATTCTTCCCTCTCCTATTTCAGGCGCCCTTCCCTCCCCTTTATGGGGAGGGAAAGAACCGGCGCCCTCAAACAGGTCCCGCTCCACCGTCCACACGACCGCCTCCGGCGCCACGCCTTCGGCCCGCAGCGCCCGGGCCGCGTCGCGCCAGCCGTCGAAATCGATCTCGGACTCCAGCCGCACGACCCGCATCAGAACAGGCTCAGCTGCTGTGGCTCGACCAGCGACGCCCGCAGGCCCGCGCCGTCCGTGGCGGCTCCTGGCGTCCAGTCGGCGGTGACGATGAACGGCTTGGCGCGCTTGACCGAACCGCAGACGCGCTTGACGTCTTCCAGGGTGAGCCGCGTCTGGATCCGGGCCAGCAGGATGCGGTCGACCCCCTTGGTCCCCAGGCCCGGCGTGCGCAGTAGGGTCTCGCGATCGGCGGTGTTGACGTCCACCGGGAAGTCGCCCCGGTTTCGCAGGGCCCAGGCGGTCTTGGGGTCCATGGTCAGATCCAGGTCCTCGCCCGGCGCGACGATCTCGCCCTGGCTAAAACCGTAGAACCGCATCAGCCAGTCGGCTTGATAGAGCCGGTGCTCGCGCACCAGCGGCGGGCGGATCAACGGCAGGCGGGCGCTGCTGTCGGCCATAGGGCTGAAGGCCGAATAGTAGACGCGCTTAAGCTGGTAGGAGCCATACAGCGCCGCGCTGCGGGCCAAGATGTCGCCGTCCTTGGTGGCGTCGGCGCCGATGATCAGCTGGGTCGACTGGCCGGTGGCGAACTTGCGAGGCTTGGCGCGCCCGACCTTGACGGGCTCGTTGCGATCCTCGATGGCCAGCCGCATGCGGCCCATGGCCTTCTTGATGCCGGCTGCGTCCTTCTCCGGCGCCAAGGCCGCCAAGCTCTCGTCCAGCGGCAGCTCGACATTGATCGACACCCGGTCGGCATACAGCCCCGCCTCAGCCGCCAACTCCGGCGAGGCCTCGGGGATCAGTTTCAGGTGGATATAGCCGCGGAAGTCATGGTCCAGCCGCAGGCTCTTGGCCACCCGCACCATCTCTTCCATCGTGTAATCGCCGGTGCGGATCACCCCCGACGACAGGAACAGCCCCTCGATATAGTTGCGCTTGTAGAAGTTCAGGGTGAGGTCGACGACCTCCTTCACCGTGAATCGCGCCCGGGTGACATTGGACGACACCCGGTTGACGCAGTAGGCGCAGTCATAGATGCAGAAGTTAGTCAGCAGGATCTTGAGCAGGCTGATGCACCGCCCGTCCGGCGCGTAGGCGTGGCAGATGCCCATCCCCTCCGTCGAGCCAACGCCCTTGCCGTCCGTCGAGTTTCGCTTCTGGGCGCCCGACGAGGCGCAGGAAGCGTCGTACTTCGCCGCGTCGGAGAGGATGGCGAGCTTGCGTTTCAGATCGAGGATAGCCATTCCCCTATCCTATTGTTCTTATTTTGTTCTGTCGACTGCGATCACCTGGCTGTGACGGAACGAAGCGGGTTTCCTCGGGTTATTTTGGCCCATGGCGCGGCTCGGCATCCTTCATGAAACGCGGTACGCCTACGCCCGGCCGGTCGGGTTCGGGGCTCACCGGCTGCTGATCCGGCCGCGCGACAGCCATGCCATCCGCATCGTCAAGGCGTCGCTGCAAACCTCCCTGCCCGGCGAGACCCGCTGGACCTACGACGCCGTTGGCAACTGCGTCTGCTGGTTCACCCCGCGTGGCGAGGCCGACGGCTTGACCATCACCAGCCGCCTGATCATCGACCGCTTTCCCGCGCCCCTCACATCGTTGCAGATCGACGATCCTCACACCATCTCGCCCATCGTCTATTCGCGCGAGGACCGGGCGGTGCTGAACCCGTTCATCACCCCGGCCACCGACGACGACGACCGCTTGCTGCTGCGCTGGCTGCGCCAGCAGATGGAACGGCCCGACGAGCCGGCGATCGACTTCCTGCTGCGGATGAACCGCACGATCCACGACCACTTTACCTATCAAGCCCGGCCCGAGGCCGGTACGCAAGCGCCCGCCGAGACCATCAGCCTGGGCAGCGGCACTTGCCGCGACTTCGCCTGGCTGATGGTCGAGGCCTTGCGCCGGCTAGGCTATGCTGCGGTGTTCGCCACGGGCTACATCTATAGCGGACCAAGCTCGGCCCTGCGGGGCGCGGGCGCCACCCACGCCTGGTGCGAGGTCTTCCTTCCCGGCCTGGGCTGGACCGAGTTCGACCCTACCAACGGCCTGGCGGAGTCGCCGGACCTCATTCTGGTGGCCCATACCCGCACCCCCAGCGAGGCCAAGCCGATCTCGGGCACCATCCTGGACGATCCGGGCGAGGCCAAGCTGAACGTGTCGGTCGAGGTGCGACTGTTGGATGGCCTCAGCGCGGCGGCCTGAAGACAAGAAAAACACAAGGGAGGACCGATATGATCAAGTCTTTCGAACACCAGGCTAGAGCATTTTCGAGCGAAGTGGTTCCGGTTCGCTTGAAGAAAAATGCGTTAAAACAGAAGATTAGAGCTCACGGCCTGACGCAGTCAGGTTGGGAAATGCTCTAGCGCGACTCTGGCTCAGATTGAATCGGCATTCAAAATCTTCCGTCTCCCCGGCGAAGGCCGGGGCCCAGGTGAAACCACGAGAGGCTCTGGATCAATCTGGCTCCCGGCCTTCGCCGGGAAGACGGGGAATAGGAGCGATGCATCTGTGTAAACCAAACGCGCTCTAAGCTGAGCGGCGCCCACCTGCCCTATCCCGTCGCCAAGCCCCAGCACGGCCAGAAGCCGGACGCCGACTGCCTGAAGATCCCGGGACGACGCACGTTCGATCCCCGCCCCGGGCGTTGAGTCACAGTTCCAGGAACGCCTCGAAGCCACCGAAGATCATCCGTTTGCCGTCGAACGGCATGTTTGCCATGTAGCCCTTCAGGCGCTCGTCGGCCATCACCTTGGCCATGATCTCGTCGCGGGCGGCCTTGTCGCGATAGGTGATCCACGAGAACACCACGACCTCGTCCTCGCTGGCCTGCACCGCGCGCGGGAACGAGGTGACCTCGCCGTAGGGCACGTCATCACCGAAGCACTCGACGTAGGACAGGGCCCCGTATTCCATCCAGACCTGGCCGCCGAGGCGAGCCATTTCCTTGTAAGCCTCGATCTTGGCCTTGGGGACCGCGATCACGAAACCGTCGACATAAGACATGACGTTCTCCTTTGCTGTGTTGACCAAGGACGTGCGAGGCGGGGTCGCTCCTACTTCAACCGCCGACCGCCCTTCGAGTGCCCCGCCGTCATCGGATCCGGCTTCTTGGGCGGGATCCAGCCCTCCGGCGGCACATAGCTCGACTGGTTGGTGCCCAGTCCCATCTTTCCCGGCTCCTGGCGCTTCAGGTAGGAGGCCTGGGGCGCGCCGGCCTCCGGTTGCTCCATCACCCGCAGGTCGCGGCGGATCAGGTCGATGCGATCGCGCAGGGCAGCGGCGGTTTCGAAGTCCTCGGCCGCGACAGCCTGGGCCATCTCCGCCTCCAGCTCGGACAGGTGGGTTTGGGACGGCATCGCGGGCTCCGGCGGCGGTTCACGACCATAACGCGCCAGGCTTGAGATCGGCGAACGCCAAGCGTAAGCCCTAGCCGTGTCTTTCGTGCAGCCCGAAGCGCCCGTTCGCGGGACCCGCCTGATCTCCCTAGCCGTCGCCAGCGCGCTGCTGATGGAGTTCATCGACTCCACCGCCCTGTCGACCGCCCTGCCTACCCTGGCCCGGGCCTTCAGCGTCGACCCCATCCACCTGAAGCTGGCCCTGACCTCCTACATCCTGGCCCTGGCGGTGTTCACCCCGGCCAGCGGCTGGGCGGCGGAGCGGTTCGGGGCGCGGCGGGTGTTCATGACCGCCATGGTGGTGTTCCTGGCCGGCTCGGCCCTGTGCGGCCTGTCGCGCAGCCTGGAAACCCTGGTCGCCTCGCGGATCGTCCAGGGAATCGGTGGGGCGATGATGACGCCGGTGGCGCGGCTGATCGTTGTCGGTGCGACCCCCAAGGACAAGCTGATCAAGGCCATGGGCTGGTTCACCATGCCGGCCCTGATCGGCCCGCTGGTCGGCCCGCCCCTGGCCGGCCTGGTGCTGAGCGTCGCCGCCTGGCCGTGGATCTTCTACCTGAATGTCCCCATCGGCCTGCTGGGCATGACGGCGGTGATGCGCTTCGTGCCCAAGAGCCAACCCCAGGAGATGGGCCGCTTCGACTGGCTGGGCTTCACCCTGTCGGCCGTGGCGATCAGCGGCCTGGTGGTGGTGGCCGAGACGGCGGGACTGTCGTTGTTGCCGCTGTGGGGCGTGGCGCTGGTGCTAGCCTTGGCGATCGGATCGGGCTGGCTCTACCTGCGCAAGGCCAAGGTGACGCCCAAGCCGATCCTCGACCTGGGCTTGCTCAAATATCGCACCTTCCGCGCCAGCCTGGTGGGCGGGGCCTTCGTGCGGCTGGGCATCGGGGCCAGCCCGTTCCTGATGCCGCTGCTGCTGCAGGTAGCCCTGGGTTGGAGCCCCCTGAAGGCCAGCATGGTGACCTTAGGGACGGGCGTCGGCGTACTAATCGCCCGCCCGTTCGCCGCCGCCGGCCTGAAGCGCTTCGGCTTCCGCACCTCGCTGGCGGTGTTCGTCACCGCGACCGCGATTCTGACCGCCGCGCCGGGCTTCTTTCGGCCTGAGACGCCGATGCTGCTGATGGCTGGAACCCTGTTCCTTGGCGGCTTCGCGCGCTCCAACCAGTTCATCGCCGCCAACACCATCGCCTATGCCGACGTGCCCCAGGCCCAGATCGCCGCGGCCTCAACCCTGTCGGCGGTCGCCCAGCAGGTGGGCCTGGCCCTTGGCGTCAGCTTCGGCGGCCTGATGCTGCACCTGGCCCGCGGCCACGGCGCCCACCTGACGCCCGAGCGCTTCGTCTGGCCCTATATGGCGATCGGGGTGGTGACCCTGCTGGCTCTGCCCGTCTATCTGCGGCTGGACCGGGACGCGGGCTCGGAACTCAGCGGGCGGGCGCGGACGGTGGGGCCGCTTACTGATTTGGCCCCAACGCCCGCCCATCCCGACCGTTCTTCGCTCGACTAGGGACGGACGCTATATCCGTCCGTTGGCGCGATCCACAGCACGGTGGTCGTCATCGCAGGCGCCGGCTGTCCATCGAGCGTGGCCGAAGCCGACATCGCCCCATTTCCCTGCAGATAGTAGGTGCAGATTTCCTTGCCGAGAATGGGGGCCATGGCTGCCAAAAGCTGCTCGCGCACCTTGGCGGATACAGCCGGATCGGCCGTCTTCCCGCCCACAAAAACCTCCGCGTCATGGAAATCCGAGAACTGGCCGCAAACCGCGCCCGATTTCACGATCACCGGTTCCGCCGTCTTCAGTGTCACCACTGGCGACGACGCGATCAGCACCTCGGCAGTGTTGATGATGGTCCCGTCGGCCTTAAAGACATAGCCGGCGAGGGACTGGCAGGTCTTGGCCGACAGGTTGGGCGCATAGCACTGCTGCATCCCCTTTCGCGCCAGCGCCAAGGGGTCGGCGTCGGCCGAGGCGGCGGCCTGAACCGCCGCCGTCAGGATCAAGGCCAACATCCCTAAACCTCCGTCTTCAGATAGATCTCAGACCCCTGTTCCCGGAACTTGTCGCTCATCTCGGCCATGCCCTGCTCGATGGAGTTCGGCGCTAGTCCCGCCGCGAATTCGCGGACTTCGTGGCTGATCTTCATCGAGCAGAACTTGGGACCGCACATCGAGCAGAAGTGCGCGGTCTTGTGCGCCTCCTTGGGCAGGGTCTCGTCGTGGAAGGCCCGGGCGGTCTCGGGGTCAAGGCCCAGGTTGAACTGATCCTCCCAGCGGAACTCGAACCGCGCCCGGCTGATGGCGTCGTCCCACATGGCCGCGCCGGGGTGACCCTTGGCCAGGTCGGCGGCGTGGGCGGCCAGCTTGTAGGTGATGACGCCGGTCTTGACGTCGTCGCGGTCGGGCAGGCCCAGGTGCTCCTTGGGCGTCACGTAGCAGAGCATGGCCGTGCCGAACCAGCCGATCATCGCCGCCCCGATCGCCGAGGTGATGTGGTCGTAGCCAGGGGCGATGTCGGTGGTCAACGGGCCGAGCGTGTAGAAGGGGGCCTCGTGGCAGTGCTTGAGCTGCTCATCCATGTTGGCCTTGATCTTGTGCATGGCCACGTGGCCCGGCCCTTCGATCATCACCTGCACGCCGTGCTTCCAGGCCACCTTGGTCAGTTCGCCCAGGGTGCGCAGCTCGGCGAACTGGGCCTCGTCATTGGCGTCGGCGGTCGAGCCTGGACGCAGGCCGTCGCCTAGCGAGAACGACACGTCATAGCTGCGCATGATCTCGCAGATGTCCTCGAACCGCTCGTAGAGGAAGTTCTCCTTGTGGTGGGCCAGGCACCACTTGGCCATGATCGAGCCGCCGCGCGAGACGATGCCCGTCACCCTCTTCGCCGTCAGCGGGATGAAGGGGAGCCTGACGCCGGCGTGGATGGTGAAATAGTCCACCCCCTGCTCGGCCTGTTCGATCAGGGTGTCGCGGAAGACTTCCCAGTTGAGGTCCTCGGCCACGCCGTTGACCTTTTCCAGCGCCTGATAGATCGGCACCGTGCCGATCGGCACGCTGCTGTTGCGGATGATCCAGTCGCGGATGTTGTGGATGTTGCGGCCGGTCGACAGGTCCATCACCGTGTCGGCGCCCCAGCGGGTGGCCCAGACCAGCTTGTCGACCTCGTCGGCGACGGTGCTGAGCACCGCTGAATTGCCGATATTGGCGTTGATCTTGACCAGGAAATTGCGGCCGATCGCCATCGGCTCCAGCTCGCCGTGGTTGATATTAGCCGGAATGATGGCCCGGCCGCGCGCCACTTCCTGCCGGACGAACTCGGGCGTCACGAAGTCGGGGATCGACGCGCCGAAGTCCTCGCCATCGCGTACGCAAGGCCGGTCCTGCTCGCGGCGCAGGTTCTCGCGGATGGCGACATATTCCATCTCGGCGGTAATAATCCCGGCCTGGGCGTATTCCAGCTGGGTGACCTTCTGGCCGGCGCGACCCTTGAAGATCGGCCGCTTGGCCATGAACTGCGGGGCCAGGTGCTTGCCCTGGGCGAAGCCGTTGTCCTCGGGCTTCACCTCGCGGGGGTTGAGCACCAGGTCGCAGTCGCCTCGGGCGATGACCCACGGCTCGCGCGAGCGTTCCAGGCCCTTCTCGATGTCGATCACCGCATGGGGGTCAGTGTAGGGGCCCGACGGGTCATAGATGGTGACCGGCGGCTCGTTGGCGCTGGGGTGGACGGCCACCTCGCGGAATGGCACCCGGATGTCGGGAAACAGGCTGCCGGCCTGGTAGACCTTGCGGCTGCCAGGGCGCTCGCCCGTCGGGATCGCGCCGCCAATCTTTTCCTTAAGAAGGGGGGCGTCTTTGATGGGCAGTTGAATATTCATGGTCGGGCGCTCCTCAAGCGTTAAGGAGACCCGGACGTGTCGCGCTAAGTCGGTGTGCGAGCTTGGTTTTCGCCAAGACCGCGTTCCCTCCCTTCGCCGGCATGACCCGGATCAGGTTCGACGGGTCAGGGCTTACGCCCAATCTCAGCCGCGCAAGCGACCCCCCGGTGAACAGGGGGACACTAGGCCGGTTGACGCGGGGGTCAAGGGCGGCCGTGCGTCCTTCGAGGCCCGCTGCGCGGGCACCTCAGGATGAGGAGCTCTGTGGCTCTGAAGTCCTCATCGTGAGATGCGAGGCGGAGCCGGGCCTCGAAGGACGCAACGCGCCTAGAGCGTTCCCGCCGAGAACGTGTCGCAGGCGCCGGGATCACCGGCGTCATAGCCCTTGCCGAACCACTTCATGCGCTGGGCCGAGGAGCCGTGGGTGAAGCTGTCGGGCATCACCCGTCCCTGGGTCTGTTCCTGGATGGCGTCGTCGCCGACCGCCGCGGCCGCGCCCAGGCCGTCCTCGATGTCGGCGCGGTTGATGGCGATCTTGCCGCCCGAGGCTTCCGGCGCGTGCTTGGCCCAGACGCCGGCATAGCAGTCGGCCTGAAGCTCCAGACGCACCGAGCCGCTCTCCGCGCCGCGCGCGCCCATGCGCTGGGCCTGGTCGGAAGCGCCGGTCAGGGTCTGGACGTGGTGGCCGATCTCGTGGCTGATCACATAGGCACGGGCGAACTCGCCCTTGGCGCCGAACCGTGTCTCAAGCTCCTTCCAGAAGGCCAGGTCCAGATAGACCTTGTGGTCGGCGGGGCAATAGAACGGCCCCATGGCTGATTGGCCCGTGCCGCAGCCGGTGGCCGTGGACTGGTCATAGAGCACCACCGCCTCGGGCGGCGTGTACTTGATATTGTGCCGCGCCAGGACCGGACCCCAGACGTCATCGTTGGAGGTCTCGACCACGTCGATGAACTGGCCTTCCTGGTCCGTCACCTGGCCGCGAGCGCCCTCCTGGGCGGCCGGCTGCTGAGCGCCATTGACGGCGTTCATCGTCGTTTCCGGCGGCACGCCGAACACGAAATAGCCAATGATCGCCAGCACCACCGCGCCAATGCCGCCGCCGGCCACGCCGACCGGCCCCAGACCGCGACGGTCCTCGATATTGCCCGAGCGGCGTCCCCCACCCCATTCCATGCGATCGTTCTCCGTGTTGATTATTGAGCAGGCCTGATGGCGCTCAGGCGGGCGCTGTTCTGCGCCAAGCGGGCGTCGGTCAAGCGGTCCATG
The DNA here is from genome assembly GCF_049896345.1 of Caulobacter sp. DWR2-3-1b2. Classification (NCBI taxonomy): domain Bacteria; kingdom Pseudomonadati; phylum Pseudomonadota; class Alphaproteobacteria; order Caulobacterales; family Caulobacteraceae; genus Caulobacter; species Caulobacter sp. DWR2-3-1b2. Next base: position 87,462 of record NZ_JAFCUC010000004.1, read on the forward strand.
CGCTCGGCCTGGGCGGCATAGTCGTCGGCCGAGGCTCCGCGCGGTGGAGCAGCCGGCAGGGTCGGGCGCAGGCTGGGCGAAACCGGCGTGGTTGGCGTCAGCGCCAGGTCGCGCAGGGTCAGCTGGGTGGAAAAACGGCCCTGGGCGGCGGCGGCTTCGCGCTGCGCGCCCAAGGCGTTCTGTTGGGCGATATCCTGTTGCTGCACGATGAGGTTCTGATCGCGCAAGGTCCGCAGGTCGACCTGCGCCAGGGCCGGGCCGCCGACGGCCAAGGCCGCCATCGCGGTCGTCGCCCAAAATCGAGCCTTGCTCATCTCGCGCTCCAGTTTCGAGGTCCCGATCGTGGCGCGCAAGGCGTCGTGGTCAAGGTCGCTTGACGGTGAAACGCGCCAACTCCTTTTTCGGCGCATCCCAGGCGGGATCAAGTTCCAACGCCTTGGAATAGTCGCGGTAGGCGGCCGTGACGTCGCCGAGGTTCTCATGGGCGATGGCGCGATTGTAATACGCCTTTTCCGGATCCTTGACCCCCAGGGCCAGGCCTTGGTCGATCTGGCTCAAGCCCTCATCATAGCGCTGGGTTCCGACGAAGGCCGCGCCGCGATTGACGAAGGCCTCGCCCAGGTTCGGATCGATCCTGGAAGCGGAGTCGAAATCACTGACAGCGCCGTTGAAGTCCCGCTGGCGCATGTAGAGCACGCCGCGATTGACATAGGTGCGGGCCCTGTCTCGGAAGTTCAGGGTCTCGATGTCCAACGCAACGGTGCAGGTGGTGACCGAAGCCTTGTCGGCGCGGCCGTTGAGCGCGGCGTTGGAACAGTCCTTGGCCGCGCCGCCGCCGATGATCAGGGTCGAGGCGTGGGCGGTTCCGGCGGCAAGGACCGCAGCGGCGACAAGGACGGTGGACCGGATCGAACTCATGGCGTTCCTCCCAAAGGCGCGCGGCCTTCTGGCGAGGGCGCGGCGGGGGGCCGTCGCGTGCCCGACTTCACGAGGAAGCCACGCCGGGCCGTGCTTTTCTGCGCCCGACCATAGCACGACTGCGCGCGAGGCTGTAGGTGGATCGACGACCGCCGGTTCCCTCAGCAGAGACGCCTCGCATGCACCTGGCCCGCTTCCCCCGCGCCCGTTTCGCCCACCTGCCCACGCCGCTGGAGCCCCTGCCCCGCCTGGGCGCCGAGCTCGGCGTCGACCTGTGGGTCAAGCGCGACGACTGCACCGGCCTGGCCGGCGGCGGCAACAAGACCCGCAAGCTGGAGTTCCTGCTCGGCGAGGCCCTGGCCCAGGGCGCCGACACCCTGGTCACCCAGGGCGCGGTGCAGTCCAACCACGTGCGCCAGACCATCGCCGCCGGCGCGCGCCTTGGCCTGAAGAGCGAGATCATCCTGGAGGAGCGCACAGGCTCCAAGGCGTCGGACTACGTCGGCAACGGCAACGTCCTGCTCGACCGGCTCATGGGCGCTTCGATCCGCTTCGTGCCGGGCGGGACCGACATGGTGGCCGAGCTGGAGGCCTCGGCCGAGGCAGTGCGTCAGCGCGGCGGCAAGCCCTATGTCATCCCCGGCGGCGGCTCCAATACGGTCGGCGCCCTGGGCTATGTCGACTGCGCCCGCGAGTTGGTGGTCCAGGCCGACGCGATGGACCTGAAGATCGATCGCCTGGTCACAGCCACCGGCAGTGCCGGCACCCATGCGGGCCTGGTGGCCGGTTTCGCGGCGCTCAGCGTGGACGTCCCCATCCTTGGCTTTGGCGTCCGCGCGCCCAAGGCCAGGCAGGAGGAGAACGTCTTCAACCTGGCCGTCGCCACCGCCGAGACAATCGGCGCAGCGGGCCGGGTGACGCGCGAAATGGTGGTGGCCGACTGCGACTATGTCGGCGCCGGCTATGGCCTCATCGACCAGGGCGTCATCGACGCCCTGACCCTGGCGGCCCGCACCGAGGGCCTGCTGCTGGACCCGGTCTATTCCGGCAAGGCGATGAAGGGCCTGATCGACCAGGCCCGCAAGGGCGCGTTCGCGGGCGAGCGGGTGGTCTTCCTGCACACCGGCGGCGCCCAGGGGTTGTTCGGGTACCAGAGCGAGATGGAGGCGGCGCTTGTCTAAGACCCTGGGCGTCCTCGGCGGCATGGGCCCCGCCGCCACGCTGGACTTCCTGGCCAAGCTGCAGGCCGCAACGCCGGTCAACCGCGAGCAGGATCACCTGCGGGTGCTGGTCGATATCAACCCCAAGGTTCCCGACCGCAACAACAGCGACGACGCCGCCGGCCCGGTGCTGGCCGAAATGGCCGTGGGCCTGCGCGACGCCGGCGCCCAGGTGCTGGCCATCGCCTGTAACACCGCCCATGCCTATGCGGCCGAGGTGAAGGCCAGCGGCCTGCCCCTGGTCGATCTGATCGAGACTGCCGGGCTCGCCGCCCAGGCCGCGGGGGCCGAGCGGGTCGGCGTGCTGGGCACAAACGGCGCCCTGGCCCTCTATCGCCGCACTTTTTCGCATCAGGCGCTGGAGGCCGTGACCCTGGACGATCACGAGCAGGTGGAGTTCATGGCCCTGCTCTATCGCGTCAAACACGGCGACCTGGGTCCCGACAGCCGCGAAACCATGGCCTCCCTAGCCCACCGCTTGGTCGGCAAGGGCGCGCAGGTCGTCGTCGCGGGCTGCACGGAAGTGCCTTTGGTAATGGGCGCGGCCGATCTGAGCGTGCCGTTCATCGACGCGACGGAGGCCTTGGCCAAACGCTGCGTCGCGGTGTGCCTGGCCGCTGATTAGGCGCTATTCGCCGTCGAGATGGGCGAAGCTGCGAGCCTCGGCCTTGATGGCCACCTGGGCGCGGACTCCCTCGTCAAAGAGCGCGCTGGCATAGTCGAGGGCGGCCTTATAGGCGGCCTCCTGGTTTGAATGGCGCGACAGCACCTGGCCTTCGCGTTCGACCGCCCAGTCGAACGGTTTGGTGACAACCAGGATCGAATCCATGGCCTACTCCTGATCGCCGGCCCCAACGCCGTAATGATCCCCCTACGGACCATTGATGCCCGATTCCGCCACCGCGCCTATGCAGAGCAGTACAGTTTGCGCGCGAAGGCGCTACTTTCGGCCTTAATGGCCGCAACAGCCGCCTTGGCCGCCGGTCGAGCCTCCAGTCGAGCCGCCGCCGTGGCCGTCGCCATGCCCGCCGCCGCCGTAGCGGCCGCCGCCTGACACCGAGACGCTGGACGACGCGCTACCGCTGGCGCTGCTGCTGGCCGAGGCGCTGGTCCCGCCGCCCGACCAAGCGCGGCCGCCGCCATAGGCCCCGCCACCGTAGGACTGGCCGCCGCGACCGCGAGTCGCGCCATAAGCCAGGGCCGCGCCGGTGGCCAGGCCGGCGCCATAGGCCGAGCCGCCGCCGTAGGATTGGCCGCCGCCATAGCCGGACTGGTACCGGCCGTCATAGGCTTGGCCGCCGTAGGCTTGGCCGCCATAGTTGGACTGGTCGTAGCTATGGTCGCCATAGGCCTGACCGCCGTAGCTGGACTGGCCGCCGACCCAGCCGCCGCCGAGCCCGGTACGGGCCGTTGTGCCGCCGTAATAGTAGCCGCCGCCGGCGAGCGCGCCGCCCTGGTCGCTATAGCCGCCACTCTCGCTGTAGCGTTCCGAGCTGGACTCGTAGGTCTGTTCCGAGCGCTCAAAGCCCTGGGCGACCTGGCCATAGGTCTGCCCGCGATCCCGATAGCCACGATCATCATGGGCGCGGTCATCGTCGCAGTCGCAGCCGGGACGCACGACCGTCTGCTGACGATCGACATAGACCGGACGATCGATCGGCACTTCCACGCGGCGCTCGATGATGCGATCGACGGGGCGGTCCACATAGACAGGACGATCCACGGGCACTTCGACGCGCTTTTCGACGACGCGCACCACGGGCACCTCGACCCGCTTCTCGATGACTCGATCGACGGGACGGTCCACATAGACCAGGCGGTCCACGGGCACTTCCACCCGCTTCTCGATGATGCGATCGACCGGGCGATCGACATAGACGGGACGGTCGACTGGCCTTTCGACGATCTTGACGACCGGAACCTCGACCCGCTTCTCGACGATGCGGTCTACCGGGCGATCGACATAGACGGGACGGTCAACGGGCACTTCGACCCGCCTTTCAATATAGACCGGGCGCTCGACGACCTTGACCCGGGCGGACGGCCGGGGCGCGGGCTTGCGAGCGGGCGCCGGCTTGGGCGCGGGCCGGGTGATGGGTGTGACGTGCGCGGGATAGCCGTCGGCCAAGGCGGCCGAGGCCGGCGCCAAGGCGGCGAACGTCAAGCTCGCGGCTCCGACCAGAAGGATTGTCTTCGGGTTCATACTCAACGCCTTTTTTCCGACCAAGCCGCCACGCACCTCGCGGACGCGCCCCCGATGCGTGTCCGAAAAGCGTCCCATTCTGGGTCGCGACAGGGTGTTGGGAGCAAGGCTCGGACCTGTCCAGAATTCCGCTCGTCCGGGCAAAATCCTAGAGGCCGAAGATCCGCCGCAGCCATTTCGGGACATGGCGCGGATGCTCCACCTCGCGATTCTCGTCTGGAACATCGTGCAGGCGCCCCTCGGGCGCGCTGTCCTTCGCGATCAAGCCCGCCTTCAGGCCGCTGGTCATGAAATCCTTCCATATCCGGGCCGGGATGTCGCCGCCGACCACGCGATTCATCGGCGAGTGGTCGTCATTGCCCACCCACACCCCGACCACCAGGTCGCCGCTAAAGCCGACAAAGAGCGCGTCGCGGTAGTCCTGGGTGGTGCCGGTCTTGCCATAGGCCCGCTGCGGCAACCGCGCCGCGCGGCCGGTGCCTTCCTGGACCACGGCCCCCATCAGGTCGAGCAGTTCGGCCCGCATCGCCGGCTCCAGCGGTTTCGTCTGGATCGGTGCGGCAAGCGGACGACCGTAGGGTTGGATCGGCATCTGGCCGGACGCCACGGCTGCGTAGGCGCTGGTCAACTCCAGCAGGTTGGTCTCGGCGGTGCCCAGAGCCAGGGTGGCGTCGTCCTCGCGCAGCGGCGAGGTGATCCCCAGGTCGCGCGCCGCCCGCACCACGGCCTCGCCGCCGGCCTGCTGGTACACCCGGGCGGCAATGATGTTGTTGGACTGGGCGAAGGCGTCGCGCAGGGTCAGATCGCGCCCGCCGCCGCCCTCGTAATTGGCCGGCGTCCAGCCGCCGATCGTCACCGGTTCGCCCACCACCAGGTTGTCCGGCGTGGCGCCGTCGCGCAGGGCGGCGAGGTAGACGAACAGCTTGAAGGCGCTGCCCGGCTGACGCTGGGCCTGAACGGCGCGGTTGAACGGGCTCTGGCGGTAATTGCGCCCCCCGACCATCGCCACCACTTTGCCGTCGGGCCGCATGGCGACCAGCGCCACCTGGCCGTCCTTGGCCTTGCCCGACGCCTTCAGCACCCGCGCCACCGCCTGCTCGGCCTGGCGCTGCAGCCGGCTGTCCAGGGTGGTTGGCACGCGGACCTCGCCATAGGCCGCGCCATCGAAGGCCGACTTCACCTGGGGCGAGATCCAGTCGGCGAAATAGCCTCCAACGGGCAAGGCGGCGCGGGCGACCTGGACATTGACATGGCCGGCGTCCTTGGCCTGCTGGGCCGTGATCACCTTGGTCTCGACCATGGCGTTGAGCACCAGCCGCGCCCTGCGGCCCGCCGCCTCGGGATGATCGACGGGATCCAGATCGACCGGCGCCTTGACAATCCCGGCCAGGATCGCCGCCTCGCCGATGCTCAGTTGCTCTGGGGCTTTGCCAAAATAGTGCCGGGCGGCCGCGCCCAGGCCATAGACCCCGTCGCCGAAATAGATGCTGGACAGGTAGCGCGACAGGATCTGGTCCTTGGACAGCCGCAGTTCCAGCCACAGGGCGATCATCGCCTCCTGGCCCTTGCGGCGCAGGCTGCGCTCGGGCTTGAGGAAGGCGTTCTTGGCCAACTGCTGGGTGATGGTGCTGCCGCCCTGCACCGTGCGATGGGCCTTGGTATTGACGACAAAGGCCCGGGTGATGCCGATCGGGTCGATGCCAAGGTGGTGGTAGAAGCGCCGGTCCTCGATAGCCAGGAAGGCCGCTGGCACGTGCTTGGGCAGCGCCTTGATGACCACCGGCGCCTCCTTGTAGGCGCCGCGCCGGGCGAAGGGCTGGCCCTGGTTGTCGAGCAGGATGATCGCCCGGCTGGGCAAGGGTTCCAGGGCCCGCGAGATCGGCAGGCTCGCCCCCAACCAGACCAGCAGGATCAACAGCGGCAGCAAGGCGCCCGTCGCTGCGCCGACCAGGATGCGATGCCGGACCACAAAGGCGCTCAAGGCCAGCCAGGCCGCCTTCAGCCGGGCGTTCCAGTCCTCAGGGATCATCAGCGACGCGCCTCCTCGGCTCAGCGCCGCTCAAGCTTGCAGAACGGGTTGAGAGGCTGGGGGTTCATTCGCGCCGTCCGTCGCGCGAACTTCCCGCCTCGGCCGGTAACTGCATGAAGGCGTCGACCTTGTTCAAGGCCGACAGCGGCGAGCTGATTCGGCAGTGCAAACCCTCGGCGCGATAGTCGACCTCGACCTGGCCGCCCAACTCGCCTGGTAAGGCGAGCTCGACGATCCGCGAGCCGAAACCGCGCCGCTCGGGCGGCCGCACGGCGGGACCGCCCTGCTCGGTCCAGTCGATGTTCAGCCGATCGCCGCCCTCCACCGCCCAGTGGATATCGACATGGCCGCTCTCCACCGACAGGGCGCCGTACTTCAGGGCGTTGATCGCCAGTTCGTGAAAGGCCAGAGCCATCAAGACAGCCGGTTTGGGCGAGACCATCAGGTCCTCGCCTGTGATGGTCAGCTGGCCGGCCTGGCCGCGATAGGGGGTCACCGAACCGTCGATGATCTGGCGCAGGCTGGCGGCGGACCAGTTCTTGTCGGTCAACACATTGTGTGTCGCGGCGATGGCCATCAGTCGCCCCTCGAACGCGCAGCGCACGGCCACGTCGACGCCCGCGTTGCGCAGCGACTGGCTGGCGATCGACTGGATGGTGGCCAGGGTGTTCTTGACCCGGTGGTTCAGCTCATTGACCAGCAGTTGGCGCTGCGACTCGGAACGCATCTCGCCGGTGACGTCGCGCGAGGTGGCCAGCACCCGGGTCACGCGGCCAGCCTCCAGGATCGGCGAGACGGTGGTGTCCCACCAGCGTGGCTCGCCCTTGGCGGTCGGGCAGAAGGCGCGAAAGGCGCTGGATTCGCCGGCCATCGCGCGCAGCAGGCCCGCCTCGACTTGGGCGCGGCTGTCGCCGGGCCACATGTCGGGCCAGTATTTACGGCGGTTGCGGCCCTCGAAATCGTCGATCTCGAACAGGGCCTGACCCTGGGCGTTCATGTATTCGACGAAGCCATCGGCGCTGATCACCCGGATGCAATCGCGGCTGGCCTCGACGACGCTGAGGAAATAGGCCCCCGCGCGTTCCAGAACGGCCTTGTCCGATCCCTCGTCCGCCACCCGGGTCTCCCTGCACGCGCCCATGATCACCGGCTGGCGCGGCAATTCAAGCGATGCATGTATCGAGACGCGGTTTATCTGAAAGCGTGGGCGAGGCGGGTCAGCCCGGATGGTCTTCCCGACTGGCTTCCAGCATGCCGACCAAGGCGGCCGACAGGCGTGAGGTCTGGGCCATGCGTCGCAGGGCGTCGCGAGCGTGATCGCTGTCGGCGATCTCGGCTTGCCGCTCCAGGCGCTCGGCCTCGTTCAAGTGATCATGTTGGCTAGGCATGGCGAATATTTACGGGGGATGAACGGGCCGTCCTATGTGACCACTGGTCGCATAACAGTGTAAATTCACGCAAATACAGCGCCTTAGCCCTGCCACCGGTGTCAGAAAAATCAAAACGGCCCCAGGTCATTGCTGACCTGGGGCCGTCGTCCTGTTCCCCAACAGGACGGCGTCGCGGGCTGCCAAATCTGGCGCGGCGGTGTCGCCTCAAAAACCAATGGCCCGTTCTCGCCGAGCACGAGCCGACGTGCAACGCGGCGACCTGTCACAGGATGACGCCGGCGTCATCTAACCTTGCTATGTCAAAAGACACTGGTCAAGTCATGACACCGGTATCATAACTTCTCGAACAACGCGCCGACCAACGGCGGCAAAGGTATCGGCGACGCGGACCAGGAGGAAACCAGGGGACCAGAAGGCTTATGAGCCCTCACGCTCCGCCTCCACGCCCAGATCGCCGCGCCCTAGCGTCGCGGGCCTGACGCCTGGGATCCCTCGGAGTCACACCCATGCCGCTAAGCCCGCTGACGCGCCGCCGCCTGCTCGCCACCACCACCGCCACCTTCGCCGTCGCCGCCGCCATGGCCCCGCTGAGGGCCCTGGCCCAAGGCGTGGCGCCGTCGAAAGACCAGGTGCTAGCCACCATGAAGAAGGCCTCGACCTTCATGGCCGAGAAGGCCGCCCATGAGGGCGGCTATGTCTGGAGCTATCTGCCCGACTTCTCGCGCCGGTTCGGCGAGATGGAAGCCTTCCCAACCATGATCTGGGTCCAGCCGCCCGGCACGGCGACCATGGGTCACCTGTTCCTCGACGCCTATCACGCGACCGGCGACGAGTACTATTACCAAGCCGCCGCCAAGGCCGCCGGCGCGCTGATCAAGATCCAGCACCCAGCCGGCGGCTGGAACTATATGGGCGACCTTGCCGGGCCGGCGTCGCTGCAGAAGTGGTACGACACCATTGGCAAGAACGGCTGGCGGCTTGAAGAATTCCAGCACTATTACGGCAACGCCACCTTCGACGACGAGGGCACCGCCGAGAGCTGCCAGCTGGTGCTGCGCATCTACATGGAAAAGAAGGACAAGGCCTTCAAGCCTGCTCTGGACAAGGCCATCAAGTTCGTCCTCGACAGCCAGTATCCGAACGGTGGCTGGCCCCAGCGCTTCCCGCTATCGGGTGGTTTCGAGAACAAGAGCCATCCGGACTATACCGGCTACATCACCTTCAATGACGGCGTCGTCGACGAGAACATCAAGTTCCTGCTGATGGTCTGGCAGACCCTGGGCGACAAGCGGGTGCTGGACCCGATCCAACGCGCCATGGACATCTATATCGCCGCCCAGCAGCCGCAGCCGCAACCGGGCTGGGGCCTGCAGCACACCGTGGCCGACCTCAAGCCGGCCGGCGCGCGCACCTATGAGCCCAAGGCCTTCGCCAGCCACACCACGGCCGGCAACCTCGAAAACCTGATGGACTATTACCAGCTGACGGGCGACCCGAAGTACCTGGCTCGCGTTCCGGAAGCCATCGACTGGCTGGCCAGCCTGAAGCTCAATGACAAGATCGCTCCGGGCAAGCCGCGTTACCCCACCTTCATCGAGATCGGCACGGGCGACCCGCTGTACGTGCACCGCCGCGGCTCCAACGTGTTCAACGGCGAATACTTCGTCGACAAGCACTGGGAGAACACGATCGTCCACTACTCGTCGTTCCGGGCGGTCAATATCGACAAGCTGCGCAAGCGCTACGCCGCGCTGAAGGCCACCCCGCCCGAGGTGGCCAGCAAGGACTCGCCGCTGAAGGGCGGCCGCCGTCCCCTGCCCCGCTACTTCACCACCAAGGACATCTCGGTGTCCGACCTTAATGTCGGCGCCCTGAAGACCAGCGACAGGACCACCGACGCCGACGCCGCCAAGCTGATGGCCGAGCTCAACGCCGAGGGCTGGTGGCCGACCGAGATGAAGGCGGTCAGCAACCCCTATATCGGTGACGGTTCGAACACCGTGACCCCGGGCGAGTTCTCCACGACCCGCGTAGGCGATCCCACCGACACCTCGCCCTACATCGCCGACGTGCCCAAGCCGGGCATCTCTACCGGCGCCTATATCGAAAACATGGCGGCGCTGATCCGCTATCTGGGGGCTTAGGTTTGGAATGGGGACACGCGCAGGCGCGTGTCCCCAAACGCTAGAGCATTTTTCGAGCGAAGTGGTTCCGGCTCGCGTGAAGAAAAATGCGTCAAAACAAAAGATTAGAGCTCACGGCCTGACGCAGTCAGGTCGGGAAATGCTCTAGGCCAGCACCTTGCGCATGAACCAGCGCGGATAGATCGGTTCCGATCCGTCCAGTTGGCCGAACACCTCGAAGCCCAGGCGTTCGTAGAACGGGCGGGCCTGGAAGGCGTAGGTGTCGAGCCACATCAGGTGGCAGCCGCGCCCGCGGGCCTCGGTCTCCGCGCGCTGCATCAGGCTCGTGCCCATGCCCATGTGCTGCAAGTCCTCGGGCACCACCAGCATGTCCACATAGAACGCGCCCCACCGCGACTGTCCCCACAGGCCGCCGCGCACCGTCGTGTCGCCGGGCGCCGTGATCAATAGCGCGAAGTCGTGGTTGTCGGGCGGGCCGACCGCGTCGGTCGTGGTCGCGCGCAGGACCTTCAGGCCTTGCTGATAGGAGGCTAGCGACGGCTTGTCGGTCTCGCGGATCACGGGGGTGAAGGTCATGGGAGACGCTAGCCCAGATCTCCTCACCCATGAAACGGGGGAGGTGGCTGCGAGGACTGATCTTGATCCCACGCCGAGGGTGGCTAGGGTGTGTCAAACACCCGTTCGAAAGCCACCGCCCATGACCGACGCCTTCATCTGCGACGCCATCCGCACGCCGATCGGCCGCTACGGCGGGGCGTTGTCGAGCGTACGGGCCGACGACCTAGCGGCGATCCCGTTGGCGGCGCTGATGGCCCGCAACGGCGGCGTCGACTGGGGCGCGCTGGACGACGTGGTGCTGGGCTGCGCCAACCAGGCCGGCGAGGACAACCGAAACGTGGCCCGCATGGGGGCCCTGCTGGCCGGTTTGCCCGCGACCGCCAGCGGGTCGACCATCAACCGGCTGTGTGGCTCGGGCTTGGACGCCCTGGGCGTGGCCGCGCGGGCCATCAAGTCGGGCGAGGCCCAGTTGATGATCGCCGGTGGCGTCGAGAGCATGAGCCGCGCGCCCTTCGTGATGGGCAAGGCCGACAGCGCCTTCTCGCGCAACGCCGAGATCTTCGACACCACCATCGGCTGGCGGTTCGTCAATCCGGCGATGCGCAAGGCTTACGGCGTCGATTCCATGCCCGAGACCGCCGAGAACGTCGCCACCGACTGGAACGTCAGCCGCGCCGACCAGGACGCCTTCGCCCTGCGCAGCCAGGCCCGCGCCGCCACCGCCCAGGCCAGCGGCCGTTTCGACGCCGAGATTGTCCCCGTCACCCTGCCCCAGCGCAAGGCCGACCCGGTGGTTGTCAGCAAGGACGAGCACCCGCGCACCACCACCATCGAGGCGCTGTCGGCGCTGAAGCCCATCGTCCGTCCCGACGGCACGATCACCGCCGGCAACGCCTCGGGCGTCAATGACGGCGCCGCCGCCTTGATCGTCGCCTCCGAGGCCGCCGTGAAGGCCCACGGCCTGACGCCGCGCGCCCGGGTGCTGGGCGTGGCGGCCGGCGGGGTCGAGCCCCGGGTCATGGGCATCGGCCCCGTGCCGGCGACGCGCAAGCTGCTGGCCCGGCTGGGCCTGTCGATCAACGATATCGATGTGGTGGAGCTCAACGAGGCCTTCGCCGCCCAGGGCCTGGCCGTGCTGCGCGACCTGGGCCTGCCCGACGACGGCGACCACGTGAACCCCAACGGCGGCGCGATCGCCCTGGGTCACCCCCTGGGCATGAGCGGGGCGCGGCTGGGCCTGACCCTGGTCGAGGAACTTCACCGGCGCGGCGCCCGGTATGGCTTGGCGACCATGTGCATCGGCGTCGGCCAAGGCATCGCCATGGTCGTAGAGCGCGTTTAGGGCCTCGCCTCTTCCTCTCCCCACGCGCTAAGCATCGTGGAAGATCAAGGAGGACCAAGATGGACAGCGCAACGATCCGCCGTCGAAGCCTGCTGGGCGCCGCCGGACTGCTGGCGGCTAGTCCCCTAGACGCCCTGGCGGCGACAGCTAAGCCGCGCGTGGTCATCCAGACCAATCACGGCGCCATCGTGGTCGAGCTGGAAACCGCCAAGGCCCCGATCACCGCCGGCAACTTCCTGCGCTATGTGGACGCCCACAAATACGACGGCGGCACGATCTATCGGGCGGCGCGCACCAAGGGCGTCAAGGGCGCGGGGACGATCCAGGGCGGACCCGCAGCTCGGGCCCGGCGTTTCGCCCCGATCGCCCATGAAAGCACGCGGACAACCGGCCTGAAGCACAAGGCCGGGACGATTTCGATCACTCGCAATGCGCCCGGCACCGCCACGGCCGACTTCTTCATTTGCGCCAATCCCCTGCCCTATCTCGACGCCCATCCGGGCGCGCCTGGCGACAACCAGGGCTTCGCGGCGTTCGGCCAGGTCGTCGAGGGCCTGGCGATCGTCAAGACGATCCTGGCCCTACGCAGCGACGGTCCCGCTCCCGTGCCGGCGATGAAGGGCGAGTTCCTGAACCCCCCGGTTCAAATCCTCAGCATGAAACGGGCCGCCGCATGATCCGCGCCTTCGCCCTGCCCTTGCTGGTCCTGGCGTTGCTGGCCACACCCGCCGCCGCCCAGACCTTGAAGGTCACTGGCGGTGAGATCGCCGCCACCCCCGCCGCGCCTGACGGCGTGCGCGTCTACAGGGGCCTGCCCTACGCCGCCCCGCCGACCGGCGAGCGCCGCTGGAAGCCGCCGGCCCCCGTCCAGCCCTGGACCGGCGTGCGTCCCGCTGACGCCTTCTCCCCCAACTGCCTGCAGCCCAAGCGCTACGCCGACCTTGACCCCTTCACCCCGTCGATGAGCGAGGACTGCCTATATCTGAACGTCAGCACCGCCGCGAAGCCGGGCCAGGCCCTGCCGGTGTTCTTCTGGATCCACGGCGGCGGCTATGGCGCGGGGTCGGGCGCCGAGCCGCGTCACGACGGCGCGGCCCTGGCCCGCAAGGGCGTGGTGGTGGTGACCATCAACTATCGCCTTGGCGCCTTCGGCTTCCTGGCCCATCCCGAACTGACGGCCGAATCGCCGAACCACGCCAGCGGCGACCAGGCCCTGGCCGACATGATCGCCGCCCTGCGCTGGGTGCGCGACAACGCCAAGACCTTCGGTGGCGACCCGAACAACGTCACCATCGCCGGGGAGTCGGCGGGATCAGACGCCGTCAGCCGACTGATGATCTCGCCCCAGGCCAAGGGCCTGTTTCACCGCGCCATCGGCGAGAGCGGCTCGGCCTTCGGCATGCTGGGCGATGACAAGACCCTGGCCCAGGGCGAGGCGGTGGGCGTGGCGTTCGGCAAGGCCCTGGGCGGCCAGACCCTGGCCCAGCTGCGCGGCCGCTCGTCGGCCGAGATCCTGGCCTTATGGGTCGCGCCCGACACCGGCCTGAACTTCGGCCCCGTCCTCGACGGCTGGATCCTTCCGGCCTCCGCCCCCGCTACCTTCGACGTTCACCAGCAGTCGGACGTGCCGCTGCTGGTCGGCTGGAACCATGACGAGGGCAGCCTGATGGAAGGCGGCGTGTTTGGCGCCAAGGCCCTGCAGCAGGTGCTGGCCGAGCGCTTTGGCGCGCGGGTCGGCGAGGCCCTGGCGCATTATCCGGCCGCCACGGCCCAGGCCTCGCGGGTCATGTATGCCGGCGACCTGTGGATGGGCCTGCCAACCTGGCGCTGGGCCACGGCCCAGTCCCGCACAGGCAAGGCGCCCGTCTATGTCTACCGCTTCGACCATGCGCCCAAGACGCCGGACGACTGGTTCGGGGCGAACAATCGCGGCAAGAGCTTCGGCGCCTTCCATTCGGCCGACATCGTCTATGTGTTCGACCACCCGGAGATCCTCAAGACCTGGACGGTGGACGCCGTCGATCGCCGCGTGGCCGACCAGATGTCGTCCTATTGGGTGAATTTCGCGCGGTCTGGCGACCCCAATGGCCCGGGCCTGCCACCGTGGACCGCCTACACGCCTGAGACGTCGCCGAAGAAGATGCTGATCGGGCCGGAGACGCGGCTGGTGGCCGATCCGGACATTGCCCGGCTGCGGCTGCTGGAGAGCGTGGGGAAGTAAAATCCTGCCCCTGTGGGGGAGGACCTACTTTGCCGCCGCCTTGATCGCATTTTCCAGGGCCGCCCGCCGCGTCGCAAAGCCTTCGTTGGCCGCCGCCTCTTCGGCCTCCAGCGTCCCGCGCCGCTCGGCGAAGGCCACTTCGGAGGCCTCGGCCTCGTCCTCCAGCGCCTTCAGTTCGGCCCGCAGCCCGGCCAGCGCCTCGGCCCGCGCGGTCTCCGCCTTGGAGGGTTTGCGGCGGGCCTTGGCCGGCAGGGCCTTCAGCGCCGCGCTCAGTCCGCCGGCGAGCCGGGTGATCACCGTGTCTGGCGTGGCCACCGCGGCGTCGAAAGCGGCGCCCGTCTCGACCGCCTTGGCCGTGCCGTCCTTGAACAGGTCGTGGCCGACATCCCAGGCCTCCAGGGCCTTGGCGCGCGACGTCGTGGCCACCGTGTAGTCGTGGAGGCCGTCGGACCAGGAAAATACCTTGAGCTTGCGCGCCATGGCCTCGCAACGATCGACGCCGCCGTGGTGTTCCGTGCGGTCAAGGTCGGAACTCAGGGCCGCGTCGAAGGCTTTCCTTTCCATGCATTGGCAAGGAGCCAACATGGCCGACAAGATCAACAGCCCCGGCCGCGAGGCTAATGCCGCCCTACCCCTTGGCGACCGCCCAGGGCTGGTCTCCGAGCACGACACGGTGAAGACCGGTCACAAGGAACGCCGCACGGCGGGTCCCGACGGCGGCGACGCCGCCGAGGTGGGCGACACCTTCAAGAACAGTCCCGGCGGCAAGGTCTAGGGCATTTTTCGAGCGAAGTGGTTCCGGTTCGCCTGAAAAAAAATGCGTCAAAACAAAAAACTAGAGCTCACGGCCTGACGCAGTCAGGTCGGGAAGTGCTCTAGGGCGGGGTCCTATTCCTTATTCAGTCCACCGCCCAAGGTCGGTCCCATGCCGTCGGCATAGCCGCCGAACGCATTATGGTTTCGCTCGAGCGACGCCTTTTCCAGCCGGGCTCTCAGATCCGCGTCCAGCGTCAGTTCGGCCGTGCAAACGGGGTCGTCCTCGTCGAGCGGACCATCAACGATCGAGGCCGCCAAGACCTGCAGCAAACGCTGCCCGAACCGGGCGTCCTCCGGGGTGTCCCTAGCGGGGGGGCTGGCCATGAACTCCATGACCTCCGTCAGGGCGGTCTCGTTGGCGACGCGGTCGGTCATCGGGGTGCTCCAAGCCAGATTTCACGGCCCCTGAAACGGCCAAGGTCCCATGGCGGTTGCCCAGACCCGCCTCGCGGCCCTAGACAGGCCCGCTCACTCCTCTGGACGCCCCGCCATGGCCTGGACCCGCCTCTATGACGAAGCCGAGCCGCAGCGCGTCAACCGCTGGCTGGCCCAGAACGGCGTCTGTTCGCGCCGCGAGGCCGAGGCGCTGATCAGCCAGGGCCTGGTGTCGATCGACGGCCTGCGAGTCGACGACGTTGGCCGCAAGATCGAGCCGGGCCAGACCCTGGTGCTATCCGACCGCGCCCAGGCGCAGCTGGAAGGCGCCCTGACGGTGATGATCCACAAGCCGATCGGCATCGTCTCGGCCCAGCCCGACACCGGCCAGGTTCCAGCCGTCCGCCTGCTGACCCGCGAGGCGCTGTACGGCCAGAGCCCCGTGATCCCCGGCTTCGACAACAAGCTGGCTCCGGTGGGACGCCTGGACATGGATTCGCGCGGCCTGCTGATCCTCTCCGAGGACGGGGTGGTGGCCAAGGCGGTGATCGGCCCGGCCTCCGAGCTCGAAAAGGAATATCTGGTCTGGGTCGATGGCTGGATCACCGACGAAAAACTCGCCCTGTTGCGGCACGGGCTGGAGCTGGACGAGCGCGCCCTGCGCCCGGCCGGGGTCGAGGTGGTGGGCCGCCAGCAGCTCAAGTTCATCCTGACCGAAGGCCGCAACCGCCAGATCCGCCGGATGTGCGAGCTGGTCGAGCTGGTCGTCGTCGATCTGCTGCGGATCCGCATCGGCGATCTGCTGCTGGGCGACCTGCCCGAGGGCCGCTGGCGGCCGCTGAGCACGGAGGAACGCACCAGCCTGATCGCCTCCGGACGTTGACCCCCGGCCCGGCGAAAGGCAGGGTCGGATTCCCGCTTTGGGGATCGCGCCGGGAGGCTTAATCCGGTGATCCGTCGCCCGCAGTTCGTACAGTCATGATCGCCCTCACCCCCGCCACCGCCCATCCGATCCGCAAGAAGAACCGCAACCGCCACCGCCCGTCGGTGCGGGCCTTGCGCCTGCTCCTGCCGGTCATCGCCATCGGCGTGGCCGTGACCATCGTCGGCCAGGGCACGATCCGCGCCCTGGCCGCCAAGGACGCGCCCGTCGCCTCGGGCGCGTCGCTGCGCATGGACAATCCCCGCTTCACGGGCGCGATGAAGGACGGCCGCGCCTTCCTGATCACCGCCAGTTCGGCCACGCGCGATCCGGCCAATCCCGACCAGGTGTTTCTCAAGACCCCTCAGCTGACGCGCGGCTACGGCTCCGACGCCCCTACCCACGTCGCGTCCAAGGACGGCGTCTATAAGGAGGAGAAGGGCTCGCTGCTGCTGACCGGCGACGTCAAGATCGACAATGGCCAGGGCTATCAGTTCGCCTCGCAGAAGGCCCTGATCGACACCCGCACCGGCGATCTGGTCGGCGGCGCCGCCGTGCAGGGCCTGGGCCCGAACAACAGCGCCGTCCAGGCCGACAGCTATTCGGCCAGCGACAAGGGCGACCGGGTAATCTTCAAGGGCCGGGTGCGCACGCGCATCACACCGCAAAAGTGATCCAGACCGACGCCAAGGCGAACGGCGCCAGGCCCCGGGTCTGTTTCCTGTTCATCGCCCAGACCCACCAGATCCTGCACAGCCTGCCGATCGCTGTCGCTCTGGCGCGCGGCTGGCCGGACGTCGAGGTCGAGATCGCCGCCACCACGGCCGAGCACCTGGACTATGTGCGTGGTTTGCTGGCCCAGCTTGGCGGCGCGCCGATCACCTCGCGTTTGCTACCGCCAAGCTGGCTGCGGAACCTGCGGCTAAAGGGCGCCTCGACCCCGCCCAAGGCCCTCATGCTGGCCGCCAACGCCCAGCGCTTGGGCCGTTACGACGCCGTCGTCACGCCCGAGCGCACCACCGCCCTGCTGCGCAAGCTCGGGGTCAAGGACTGCAAGCTGGTCTACACCCAGCACGGCGCCGGCGATCGCGGCGGGCCGTTCGAGCCGC
This sequence comes from Caulobacter sp. DWR2-3-1b2, assembly GCF_049896345.1. NCBI lineage: Bacteria > Pseudomonadati > Pseudomonadota > Alphaproteobacteria > Caulobacterales > Caulobacteraceae > Caulobacter > Caulobacter sp. DWR2-3-1b2. Next base: position 104,710 of record NZ_JAFCUC010000004.1, read on the forward strand.
GCCTGAAGGCCTTCGACCTGGTCATGGCCGCCGGACCCAAGCAGTACGAACGGATGATCGCCGAGGGCTGGGTGACGCCCCAGACCTGCGCCATGGTCGGTTATCCCAAGTTCGACATCATCGACGCCCTGCCCGGCTCGCCGCTGCCGGTGTTCGCCCAGGCCAGGCCGGTGGTGCTGTACAACCCGCATTTCCATCCCACCCTGGGTTCGTGGCCGCGCTGGGGTCGGCAGGTGCTTGAGGCCTTCGCGGCGGACGACCGTTACAATCTGATCTTCGCCCCCCATATCCGCCTCTTCGACGGCGCGGATCCGCGGACGGTGGACGCCCTGGCCTCGTTCGTCGATCATCCGCGCATCCATCTGGACCTTGGGGGGCCCGCCGCGATCGACATGACCTATACCCGCGCGGCCGACCTCTATCTGGGCGACGTCTCCAGCCAGATCTACGAGTTCCTGCGCACGCCCAAGCCGTGCCTGTTCCTCAATGCCTCGGACGCCGCCTGGCAGGGCGATGAGAGCTTTCATCACTGGCTCTATGGTCCGGTGCTGAACAGCGTCGAGGGCCTGGTTGACGCGATCGCTTCAGCGCGGCGCGGCCACGGCGCCTATAGCGACGTCCAGGTGCGAGGCTTTGCTGAAAGCTTCGACCTGCAGGAAACGCCCTCCTCGGTCCGCGCCGCCCGCGCGATCGTCGAGCGGCTGCCGATGTCGAGCCGCCACGGACGATGACCCAGGACTCTCGTGTTCTGAAGCGGGTCCTGGCCAATGCCGGCACCCTGCTCGGCGGGCGCACCGTCAACGCCTTGGTCGGACTGGCCTATATCGCCCTGACCGCGCGCGGCCTTGGCGCGGTTCAACTGGGCATGCTGGTGCTGATCAACGCCTTCGCCCAGTTCCTCGGCGACGTCGCCAAGTTCCAGTCCTGGCAGACCGTGCTGCAGTACGGGACCGGGCCGTTGCTGCAAGGTGATCGATCCCGCTTCCAGCAAGTCCTGCGGTTCACGCTGCTGCTCGACCTGATCGGCGCCGCCGTTGGCGTGAGTCTGGGCGTCAGCGGCGCGTTGCTGCTGGGCGGAGCCCTGGGCTGGCCGCGCGAGCTGGCGCCGGCCGCCGCGCTCTACGCCCTATCGATCGCCATGATGACCTCGGCCACCGCCGTCGGCCTGCTGCGCCTGTTCGACCGCTTCCGCTTCCTGGCCGCCGAGCAGGCGGTCAGTTCGGCGGTGCGCCTGGTCGGCTGCGCCGTGGCCTTCGCGCTGCACGCGCCGATCGGCGGGTTCCTGGCCGCCTGGGCGGCGGGGACGGTGACCTCGTTCCTGTATGTGATTGGCGTGGCCTGGTGGGACCTGGCGCGGCGCAAGCTGCTGGACGGGTTCACCTTCCGGGGACCGCTCAGCGAGGGCCTGCCCGGCGCCTGGCGCTTTGCCTGGGCGACCAATTTCAACGGCAGCCTCGACACCGCCTTCACCCAGGTGATCACCCTGGTGGTCGGGGCGGTGCTGGGCCCGGCCCAGGCGGCGCTATGGCGGGTTGGCCGACAGGTGGCCGACGGCATGGCCAAACCCGCCAAGCTGCTGGTGCCGGCGCTCTATCCTGAACTGGCCAAGTTGCGGGCCACGGGCGGCGAGATGGCCATGCGCAGGCTGGCCGGCCAGATCGCGCTGATGGGTAGCGCGGTGGCCGGGGCCCTGCTGCTGGTCACTGCCCTGTTCGGCGAGCCTCTCCTGGCGCTGGTGATGGGCAAGCCGTTCGCCGCCGCCGCCGGGATCATGACCTGGCAGGTCGCCGCCGCCGCCATCGGCCTGCTAGCCCTGCCGCTGGAGCCGATGCTGGTCTCGCTGAACCAGGCGGGGGCCGCCTTGCGGGTCCGCGTGGTGGTCTGCGCCCTCTATCTGCTGGCCCTCGTGCCTCTGATCAAGAACCTCGGCCTGAGTGGGGCCGGGGCGGCGTTGGTGGCCGCTGCCGCCGCCATGGCGCTGGGCATGTTCCTCACTCTGCGGCAAAGCTTGGGCCGGATGTCCGCCGCGCCGGGCGATGAACAAACTTGCGCCGATGACAAAAACGGCGCCAAAGGCGTGCCCTGATGATGACTCCGACGTCCCCTTCGCGAACCGTTCGCCTCGCCGACTTCCCCACCCTGACCGCCGCTCTCGACTTCGCGGCGAGCGGTGAGACGGGGGTCAACCTCTATTCCCTGCGCGGCGAACTGGTCGAGGCCCTGCCCTACGCCACCCTGCGCGAGCAGGCTTTGGACCTGGCTGGACGGCTGCTGGCCAGTGGCGCAAAGCCCGGCGACAGCGTGGGACTGATCGCCGACACCGAGGGCGATTTCGTACGCGCCTTCTTCGCCTGCCAATATGCGGGCCTGGCCCCCGCGCCCCTGCCGATGCCCGCGCCGCTGGGCGGCCGCGAGGCCTATGTCGAGCAGATCGCCCGCATGCTGACCACGGCGCGCGCCAAGCGGCTGATCGGTCCGTCGGGCATGAAGGACTGGGTAGCCGAGATCGCCGCCAAGACCCCGCTGGACTTCGCCGGCGCGCTGGCCGACCTGCCCGAGGCGCCCACTTCCCAAGAGGACGGGGCCGCGCTGCCCGATATCCTGCCGGCCGCCACCTGCTACCTGCAGTTCTCGTCGGGCAGCACGCGCTTTCCGACCGGCGTGTTGGTCACCCACCGGGCCTTGATGGCCAACGCCGTGGCCATCACCCGCGACGGCCTGCAGGTGAAGCCCCACGACCGCGCCGTGTCGTGGCTGCCGCTCTATCACGACATGGGGCTGATCGGCTTTCTGCTAAGCCCCATGACCAGCCAGATGTCGGTCGATCTGCTGCCGACTGGGGCCTTCGTCCGCCGGCCTCTGCTGTGGCTGGATTTGATCACCAAGAACGGCGGCACCATCTCCTACAGCCCGACCTTCGGCTACGAACTGTGCGCGCGCCGCGCGGAGGTGGCCTCGATCGAGCACCTGGACCTGTCAGGCTGGCGCAGCGCCGGCCTGGGCGGAGACATGATCCGCACCGGCCCTTTGAAGGCCTTCGCCGAGCGCTTCGCCGCCGTCGGCTTCTCGGACAAGGCCTATGTGGCCAGCTACGGCATGGCCGAGGCGACCCTCGCCCTGTCGATGGCTCCTCTGGGCGGCGGCCTCAGGGTGGAGCGCCTGGATGTCGAGCGGCTGGAACGCGAGAACCTAGCCGTCACCAATGACGACGCCGAACGCTCGCGCGACTTCGCCCGCAACGGTCCCGCCCTGCCCGGCCACGAGCTGGAAGTGCGTGACGAGACCGGCGTGGTGCTGCGCGAGCGCGGCGTCGGCCGTATCTATGCGCGCGGCCCCAGCCTGATGCGGGAATATTTCGAGCAGCCGGAGGAGACAGCCCGCGTCCTATCGACCGACGGCTGGCTGGACACCGGCGACATAGGCTTCCTGATCGACGGCGAGATCGTCATCACCGGGCGCGGCAAGGACCTGATCATCCTCAACGGCCGCAACATCTGGCCGCAGGACCTGGAATGGACCGCCGAGGCCGAGGTCGAGAGCCTGCGCAGCGGCGACGTGGCGGCCTTCTCCGTGCCCGGCGACGGCGAAGAGACGGTGGTGGTGCTCGTCCAGGCGCGGGGCGGCGACGCAGACACCCGCGCGGCCCTGGTCGACAAGGTCACCGGCGTCCTGCGCCTGCGCCACAGCGTCGAGACCCAGGTTCAACTGGTCGGCGCCCATGCCCTGCCCCAGACCTCGTCCGGCAAGCTGAGCCGCTCCAAGGCCCGCGCCGCCTATCTGGCCGGCGCCTACGGCGAGAGCGGCTGAAAGATGGACCCTACGCCCGTCAGGGGGCTCGTTGCCGTCACCGGCGCCACGGGCTTTCTTGGCCGGCGCGTGGTCACCGCCCTGGCGGCCGACGGCTGGACCGTGCGGGTGTTGGCCCGCCGCGACATCGCCGACCCCGCCTGGACCGACCTTGAACCACAGCTGGTGATCGGCGACCTGGCCGACGCGCCAGCCCTCGCGGCGCTGTGCGACGGGGCCAAGGTCGTTGTCCACGTGGCCGGCCTGATCAAGGCCCCCTCCCGCGCGGCGTTCGACCGGGCCAATGTCGATGGCGCGCGGCGCGTCGCGGGGGCGGCCAAGGCGGCCGGCGCGCGACTGATCCTGGTGTCCAGCCTGGCGGCGCGCGAGCCTCACCTGTCGGACTATGCCGGCAGCAAGCGCGGCGGCGAGGACGCGGCGCGCGAGGCGTTCGGCGACGCCCTGACCATCGTCCGCCCGCCCGCCATCTACGGCCCCAGCGACATGGAGACGTTGAGGCTGTTCGAAATGGCGTCGCGAAGCGCCTTCCTGCCCGTACTCGACCCCGCGGCGCGGATGGCCTGGATCCATGTCGACGACGCCGCCGCGCGTTTCGCCCATCTGGTCAAATTGCCGCGTCCTGGCCTGCTCAGCTTGTCCGACGACCGTCTTGGCGGGTATGGCTGGATCGAACTCATGCAGACCGCTTCCAAGGCGGTCGGCACGTCGCCCCGATTGATCCGTATTCCCGCCTGGGTGATCAAGTCTTTGGCGAATTTCTCAAAATGGGTCTCGATCGCCACCGGGAGCGACTCAATCTTCACCCCCGGCAAGGCCCGGGAGTTGCTTCACGGGGATTGGGCCCTATCTAGCAACGATCCGATTCCGGACTTTCCCCCGGTGCGTTACGCTCTGGCGGAGGGATTCGCGCACAGCGTGCGGTGGTATCGCTCCAAGGGTTGGTTGAAGGATAAAAAAGCTCAGAAGTCGCCGAATACGGCGATTTTCTGACAGGACGGCTGTTACAATTCGGTTATGTAGGTTTTTGGTCGGGGATATCGGCGCGTTCGATGGAAGCAGTTACGGATCTCACTTTGCGTGAAATTGGCTTGGCGACGGGCAAGGTGCTCGGACGTTCGGTCGAGGTGACGAACGTTACCCATATCGGCCGCGATCTGGCCGTCGATTCCTTGGCCTTGATGAACATCATCATGGAGCTCGAAGACACCTTCGACATCTCCATTCCTCTGGATCGCCTGGGTTCGGTCGAAACGGCCGGAGACTTGGCGGACCTGATCAAAGACCTTCGGAATAGGGCCTGAGCAATGGGGCTTTTCGACAAGCACATCGCATATCGCGACGCCTACAACGCCATCCGGCTAGCGGGCGCCGATCCCTTCAGCGTGCGCTTCGACGCCGTCACCTCGCCCACCGAGGGCGTGATCAACGGCAAACGCACCATTCTACTGGGGACGAACAACTATCTGGGCCTGACCTTCGACGCCGAGGCGATCGCATCTTCCGTCAAGGCCGTGCAGGAACGTGGCACCGGCACCACCGGTTCCCGCATAGCCAACGGCAGTTTCGAGGCCCATGTCGAGCTCGAGACGGCGCTGGCCAAGTTCTACAAGCGCAAGCACGCCATGGTGTTCACCACCGGCTACCAGGCCAATCTGGGCGTGCTGTCCACCTTGGTGGGCCGGGGCGACCATCTGATCCTCGACGCCGACAGCCACGCCTCGATCTATGACGGCGCGCGCCTGGGCCATGCCGAGGTCATCCGCTTCCGCCACAACGACCCCGAAGACCTGTACAAGCGCCTGCGCCGCATGAAGGACGTGCCCGGCGAGCGCCTGATCGTGGTCGAGGGCATCTATTCAATGATCGGCGACATCGCGCCGCTCAAGGAAATCGCCGCCGTGAAGCGCGAGCTGGGCGGCTATTTGCTGGTCGACGAGGCCCACTCGATGGGCGTGCTCGGCGAGCACGGCCGCGGCCTGGCCGAACTGGCCGGCGTGGAAGACGACGTCGATTTCGTGGTCGGCACCTTCTCCAAGAGCCTGGGCGCCATCGGCGGATTTTGCGTGTCCGACATGGACGACTTCGACGTCATGCGCGTCACCTGCCGTCCCTACATGTTCACCGCTTCGTTGCCCCCGGCCGTGGTCAGCTCGACGATCACCGCCCTGCGCCGCCTGGAAGAACAGCCCGAGCTGCGCCACAAGCTGATGGCCAACGCTCTCCGCCTGTATGACGGCTTGAGCGGCCTGGGCTACATGACCGGACCGACCTCCAGCCCGATCGTGGCGATCACCATGCCGAATGTCGAAAGCGCGATCGGCATGTGGAACGCCTTGCTGCAGAGCGGGGTCTATCTGAACCTAGCCCTGCCGCCCGCCACCCCGGACAGCCGCCCGCTGCTGCGCACCAGCGTCAGCGCCGCCCACACCGACGAGCAGATCGACCAGGTTCTGGCGGTGTTCAAGCACGTCGGCACGGCCATGGGCCTTATCGAGAGCCCGCTGAAGCGCGTCTCGGCCTAGTTTTCTCGAGTTCAGGGGGCAGCAGCTCGGCGCCGGGCCCTCACCCCTTTTCCGTCTCCCCGGCGAAGGCCGGGGCCCAGGTGAAACCCACGAGCCGCTCCGGCTGAATCTGGGTCCCCTGAGTTCACAAACGAAGTGCAACACTCTCTGACCGAGGTGTTGCGATGGGACAAGCGTATGATCACCTCACGTTTGAGGAGCGGTGCACTTCAAGTGTGAATCCACATCCCGGCGTTCGCCGGGATGAACGGAATTTTACGACACCCGTGCTTTCAAAAACCCCACCATCTCCGCCAGCACCGGCGCCTTGCCGCGCAAGGGCTTGGAGAGGGCCAGCACCGTGTCGGCGTGATTCAGCCCCGCATAGTGACGCTCCTCCACCGCCACGCCCTTGGCCCGAAGACCGGCGGCCAAAGCCACGGTGTTGCGCGGTTTGACGGTGGTGTCGGCGTCGCCGGTGGCCAGGAAGGCCGGCGGCGATCCGGCCTTGGCGTAGCGCGCCGGCTGGGTGGCGGGCAGGTCGCGGGCCTCGCCGAAGGTCTGCCGGGTGATCGGCCCGTCCAGCGGCAGAAAGTCGTAGGGACCAGACAGGCCAGCGAGCGCCTTCACGGCCTTGGGATCGACGCCGGCGGTCTTCAGGTAGCGGTCATCGAGCGCCAGCATGGCGGCGATATAGGCGCCGGCCGAATGGCCGACCAGCACGAGCCGGTCCGGATCGCCGCCCAGCGCCCGGGCATGCTCGATGGCCCAGCGCACGGCCAAGGCCCCGTCCGCGATGAAGCTGGGATAGCGCACGGCCGGATAGAGCCGATAGTCAGGCACGATTGTCAGGAAGCCCTGGGCCGCCAGGGCCCGGCCCACCCAGCCGTAGTCCTGCCGACGTCCGGAATCCCAGGAACCGCCATAGAAGAACACCGCCACCGGGGCCGGGGCCGTCTCGCGCTTGGGCGCATAGACATCCAGCACCTGCCGCTCCAGGGTCCCATAGGCGGCGCCGTGCTCGCTGAGCTTGGCGGCGTCCTTGGGTGTGAAGGTGGCGAACAGCGACAGCGGCGAACAGGCCGAGGCCATAGACCCCGCCAGCGCGATCAGCCCGGCTCTCCGCGTCATCGATCCGACCATGCCCCGCTCCACCTCATGCGCCCCATGCCCACGCCGCTCAAGATACGGCGTTGCACGGAGCCCGGACGCCTACAGCCGGTAACCGCCCGCCAGAATCTTGGCGTGGACCGTCTTGGTCAGCTTCACATAGCCCTTGGCCTGATCGCGGAAATAGAGCGGATCCTTGGTGTTGGCGGGATCGAAGCCCTCCTTGACCAGGTCCATTTTGCGATATTTGAAGGTGCCGGTGGTCTCGATCTCGGGCTGCAGGCGCACGAAGATCGGACGGGCATAGGCCGGCATCTCGCGATCGACATAGTCGGCCAGGGCGTTAATGTCGAACTCCGGCCCGACCACCAAGGCGGCCATGCCGGCCTTGCCGTCCAGGTCGCCGACCGGCACGCCATAGACATTGACCTCCTTGACGCCCTCGACGCCGGACAGGCGCTCGGAGACCTCGCTGGTGGCGACGTTTTCGCCCTTCCAGCGGAAGGTGTCGCCGATCCGGTCGATGAAATAGAGGTAGCCGTCGCTGTCGCCGCGCATCAGGTCGCCGGTGCGGAACCAGGCGTCGCCCTTCTGGAAGGCGTCGTGCAGGATCTTCTTCTCGGTCGCGGCCTTGTCGGCGTAGCCGGTGAAGTTGGAGCGGGCGTCGCTGGCGATGTGGCCGATGCACTCGCCGATCTCGCCGGGCGCCGCCTCGATGCAGCAGCCGTCGGAGCCGCGCACCGGCATCTCGGTCTCGACGTCGAACTTGACGATGCGGATGTTGAACTTGCTGCGCAGATATTTCGGGATCCGGCCGATCGCCCCGCGCCGGCCGTCGAAGTTGAACAACGAGACGTTGCCCTCGGTCGCGCCATAGAACTCCAGCACACCACCCACCTTGAAGCGGTCGAGCATGGTGTCCCAGACGTCGGGGCGCAGGCCATTGCCGAAGATCAGCCGGATCTTGTGGGCCCGCTCGTTGGGGCCTTCGGGGTGGTTGGCCAGATAGCGGCACAGCTCGCCGATATAGACGAACATCGTGCAGCGCTCGTTGACGCAGTCGTCCCAGAACTGGCTGGCTGAAAACTTCTTGCGCAGCAGCACGCTGCCGCCGTTCAGCAGGGCCGCGCCCATGGCGCAGAGGCCGCCGGTGGCGTGATACAGCGGCAGGGTGACGTAGATGCGGTCGGTGGCGCGGGCGTCGGTCGAGCCCGCGAAGCCGCGCATATAGAGTTGAGCGCGCATGTGGGTGATGCGCGCGGCCTTGGGCAGACCCGTGGTGCCGCTGGTGAAGATGTAGAGGGCCGTGTCCTTGGCGGTGATGCCGTTGCGCGCCGTCAGGCGGTCTGGGCGTAGATGGCTGCAGCTCTTCAGGGCGTTGACCAAGTCGCGCTGGTCGCCGTGCGCCGGTCCCATCACCCACTGCTGGACGTGGCGGTCCAGCGCCCCCTTCGCCTGTTCGAAACAGGGCGAGGTCTCGGCGTCGACGATGCAGTGCAGGGCCTGGGAGATGTTCAGGCAGTGGGCCAGGGCGGGCCCGGTCAACTGGTTGTTGATCAGGGCGGTGGCGACCCCGACCTTGGACAGGCCATACCAGATGGCCAGATATTCCAGCCGGTTGGGCATGAACAGCGCCACGGTGGCGCCGCGCGTGATCCCCTGGCCCTTGGCCCAGTGGGCATAGCGGTTGGCGATGGCGTCTAGTTCGCCGTAGTTGACGGTCTTGCCTTCGAAGGTGATGGCCGGGCTGCCCGACCACTTGTCGACGGCGGCTTCCAGGTCATCGCAGATCAGGTTGCCGCTGTCGGGAGCGATGGACTTCACGCGCTTGAGGGTCCGCGTAAGCCCTTTCAGGAACCGCAGTTCACGCTTCAACCTGGCCGGCAAACTCATCGACGCACTCCGTTCAAACAACCATTGGAGAGCGGCGAGCGACCGGTCAAGACATGGCCGAGTCCACCGATGACCGCGACAGTTGAAAATGGACGGCGCCCCGCCGATAGTCGAGCAAAACGGTCTCGAAGATGCTCAAAACGTCCATGCCCAGCAGCAGGGCGGGCCGGTCGGAAGTCCCCCAATAATCGAAGGTATGAACCGGGCCAAAGACCAGGGGCAGGTTGATCAGGCTGATCGGATCCAGCTTCAGACGCTTGAGCGCGGCCAAGCGACCGTCCGGCATTTGTCCCGTCAGACTGACCAGTTGGGTTTCGGTCCAGGCGCTGGTGACGCCCCGTCGCTGAATGGCGATGTCCATCAAAGCCCCGTTGCCGACCGTGGTGGTGGAGCCTGTGTCCAGGAAGGCAAGGGTCGGGACCCCGGCGGCCAGGGCCTTGATCAAGGCCAACCCGCCGCGACGCAGCTTTGTGGGCGCCGTGACGCTGAGCTCATCGGTCTTGGGCAGGCTGGCGCCGACGTGCAACTGCTTGCCCGCCACGTCCAGTGTCAGCCCCCGCTCGCCCAGCCAGTCCATGCCCAACATGCCCAACATGCCCGGCGCATTGAGATAGCGTTCCGGAAGGACCGACAGGTTCAGATGCCTGCGCTCGCGGCGGCTTACCCGGATGGTGTCGAGCGCCACGGTGCGCACCCTCTGGGCGCCGGCTATGCCGTGCAGGGTGACGTCCGGCCCTCGCGGCAGGGCCAGGCTGTCGGCCAGCACGGCGGAAATGACCGACGCGCTGGCGCCGGTGTCGACTAGGAAGGGATAGGGTCCCTGGCCATTCAGGAAGACCTGCACCGTCAACCGGCGCGCACCATCCAGCACGCGGGTCGGCGCGCTCGAGGGCGGCGTGGGCGCCTGCTGATCAGCCCAGCCAACGCCGAGCGCGGCAAGGGTGGCGAGCGCCGCCGCCATGTGGCGCCGGGATATCGAGACGTTAGCCATGGCGTCGCCTCCTTCTTGGAAGGACGCCTACACCCGCGAACCACCCATGGCCAAGACTAAGGTAACGCCGTTATCCCGTCGCCAGGCGTCGCTGATCCTCGCGCGCCGACTTCAGCTTTTCGGCCACCAGGAAGGCCAGTTCCAAGGCCTGCTCGCCATTCAGCCGAGGGTCGCAATGGGTGTGGTAGCGGTCGGCGAGATCGCCCTCCGACACCGCCCGCGCGCCGCCGATGCACTCGGTGACGTTCTGACCAGTCATTTCCAGATGCACGCCGCCGGGGTGAACGCCCTCGGCGTTGGCGATCTCGACGAACGACTTCACCTCGGCCAGGATTCGGTCGAACGGCCGGGTCTTGTAGCCGGTCGAGGCCTTCAGCGTGTTGCCGTGCATCGGGTCGGTGGCCCAGACGACAGAACGGCCGGCCGCCTTGGTGGCCCTCATCAGGCGCGGCAGGCGGTCGGCGATCTTGTCCGAGCCAAAGCGGCCGTACAGGGTCAGTCGGCCAGGCTCATTATGCGGGTTGAGCACGTCGATCAGCCGCAGCAGGTCGTCGCCCTCCATGGTCGGACCGCACTTCAGGCCGATCGGGTTCTTGACGCCCTTCATGAACTCGATGTGGGCGCCGTCCAGCTGGCGGGTGCGCTCGCCGATCCACAGCAGGTGGGCGCTGGTGTCGTACCAGTCGCCCGAGGTGCTATCGACGCGAGTCATGGCTTCCTCGAAGCCCAGCAGCAGGGCCTCGTGGCTGGTGAAGAACTCCACCTGGTGCATACCCGGATGGCTTTCGGGCGTGACCCCGATCGCGGCCATGAAGGTCAGGCTCTCGCTGATCTTGTCCGACAGCTCGCGGTAGCGCGCACCCTGCGGGCTGTCGCCCACGAAGCCCAGGGTCCAGCGGTGGATGTTGTGCAGGTCGGCATAACCGCCGCTGGCGAAGGCGCGCAGCAGGTTCAGGGTCGCGGCCGACTGGCCATAGGCCTTTAGCAGGCGGTCCGGATCGGGGATGCGCTCGGCGGCCGTGAAGTCCATGCCATTGATGTTGTCGCCGCGATAGGACGGCAGGGTGACGCCGTCGATCGTCTCAATCGGTTCCGAGCGTGGCTTGGCGAACTGGCCGGCGATGCGCCCAACCTTCACCACGGGCTTGCCGCCGGCGAAGGTCAGCACCACCGCCATCTGCAGGATCAGGCGGAAGGTGTCGCGGATGTTGTCTGCGTGGAATTCCTTGAAGCTCTCGGCGCAGTCGCCGCCCTGCAGCAGGAAGGCGCGGCCCTCGGCCACGTCGCCCAGCAGGCTCTTCAAGCGGCGCGCTTCACCGGCGAAGACCAGCGGCGGCATCTGGCGCAGGGTCTGTTCCACGCGATCGACCGCACCCATGTCCGGGTAGTCGGTCGGGACGTGTTTCGCAGGCATGGCTCTCCACGACGACGGGGTCCAACGGCTGGTCATGACGGTCTCGAACTTCTCAAAAGGGAGCGGCTTCTATCCTGGCCGCGCGGCAAAAGCAAAATTATTGCGACGAAACCCCGTTATTTAGCCCAATGGGGTAAGTTCAACCAAATTCTCGCCATCCGGTTGGCTGCCGAACCGCATCAGGCCGCAGGCGATCAGGGTCAAGGCGCCCAGGGCGAGCCACCATTCCTGCCAGACCCCGAAGCTTAAGGCCCCGATCACCAGATAGCTGACCAGGGCCCCGGCCGCCGCTGCAGCCTCGCCCCGCGAGCGCTCGGCGGTCCGTACGACAGCGTAGGCCAACCAGCAGAAGAACACCCCCGCCAGGGCCGCGCCGATCGCCCCCAGCTCCAGCCACAACTGAAGTTGGGCGTTGTGAGTGTGCAGCGGAATGGCAGCGCCGAAGGTGCGGCTGGCGTCCAGGCCCCAGCCGCGAAACGGATGGGTCTGGATGTGGTCGGCGGCGAAGGTCCAGATGTTGAGCCGGGCGTCCCAGGAAGCCGGAACCAGTTTGTGCAGCCAGGCGATCACGCCGGTCTCCACCCCGACCAGCACGGCAAGGGGCGCGACAACGAACGGCAGGGCCACCAGGCCGACCAGGACCCGTGGTCCCAGCGCGCCGCCATAACGCACCATCAGCCAGGCCACGGAGCCCAGAACCAGCGCGACTAGGCAGGCGTCGGAACTGACGATCTTGGAGGCCACCAAGGTTGCGGCGACCAGCACCCAGATCGCGCGCGGGGCGTTGCGCCGCCACAGGATCAACGTCACCGGCCAGATCAGCAGGGCCAGGGCGTAGGTGGCGGTCGAGACCTTGACCAGGGCCAGGTCGGCGCGGATCGGAACTCCGGTGAGTTGGCGAAACTGCTGATAGATCGTCGCGCCGGCGAAGGCGTCGATCACCACCAGCAGGGCCAGGGCGGTCATGCCATAGGCCAGGATCATGCCGGCCCGCTCGGCCGACCTTTCCGAAAGGCCCCGCAGCGCGACCACGGCCGCGCCGTAGCTGGCCAGTTGCAACAGCAGCTTCAGGGCGGTCAGGGCCTCGATGTCGTCATAGTCCTTCAGCGTCGAAGGATCGATCGCCGCCGGGCTCCAGATCATGCTGGTCGCCGCCCAGAGGGCCAGAGCCACCAGGATCAGCAGAGGCGGGGCGGCGGCGCGGGTCAGCCTCAGGCCCGGCAGGCAAAGAAGGCCGGCCAGCGCCATCAGCGGCGCGAAACCCAGCGGCCCCAGATAGGCCAGCAGTGACGTCATCACGACCACGAAGATCGCCACGCCGCCCAGCCAGGGCGTGGGCCGCTCCGAGGCGCCGCCGACGATCGAGGCCTGTCTGATCATGTGCCGCCCATTTCCGACGGCATGTACTTCTCGCGCATCGTCACCAGCTCCTCGGCCAGGGTGGGGTGGACCGCGCAGGTCGAGTCCCACTGCGCCTTGGTGACACCCATCTTCACGGCGATCGCCGCCATCTGGATGATCTCCGGCGCGTCCGGGCTCACCACGTGTACGCCCACCACCCTCTGGTCGTCCTGCTTGACCACCAGCTTGAACAAACAGCGCTCCTGGCCGCCATAGAAGGTCACCTTCATCGGGCGGAACACGGCGCGATAGATGTCGACCTTGCCGAAGGCGTGGCGGGCCTGCGCCTCCGTCATGCCCACCGTCCCGACGGGGGGTTGCGAGAATACCGCCGAGGCGACCATGTCGTGGTCGAAGCTCGTCGGATTGTCGTGGAATTCGGTCTGGGCGAAGGCCGCGCCCTCGCGGATCGCCACCGGCGTCAGGTTGATGCGATCGGTCACGTCGCCGACGGCCCAGATGTTCTCGGCCGTGGTCTTGGAGAAGTCATCGACGACGATCGCCCCGCGTTCGTTAAGCGTCAAGCCGACCTTCTCCAGGCCCAGCCCCTCGACATAGGGGTCGCGGCCGGTGGCGAACATCACCACGTCGGTCTCGAAGGTCAGGTCGTTGCTGAGCGTGCTGACCAGGCCGGCTTCGGTCTTCTCTATCTTCTGGTGGTCACAGCCCAGCACCACCTTGATCCCGCGCTTCTCCAGCTCGTCGGCCAGGTGCGAGCGCACGTCGTCGTCGAAGCCGCGCAGCACATTGGCGCCGCGATAGAGCAGTGTCGTCTCCACGCCCAGGCCGTTGAAGATCGAGGCGAACTCCACGGCGATATAGCCACCGCCCACCACCATCACCCGCTTGGGCAGTTCGGCCAGGTGGAAGGCCTCGTCCGAGGTGATGCCCAGGTCAGCGCCCGGGAAGTCCGGACGCCAGGGCCTGCCGCCGGTGGCGATCAGGATCTTGTGGGCGGTATAGCGGCCGGCGTCCTCGGAGCCATCCTTGGGCAGCACCTCGACGGTGTGGGCGTCGACGATCAGGGCCCGGCCGTGCAGCAGGTGCGCGCCGGCCTTCTGCAGATTGGTGACATAGATCCCCGACAGCCGGGCGATCTCGACGTCCTTGTCCTGCAGGAAGGTCTTCCAGTCGAACTTGGCGCCCTCAATGGTCCAGCCATAGCCCTTGGCGGTCTTCAGCTGGCTGGTGACCTCGCTGGCATAGACCATGAACTTCTTGGGCACGCAGCCGCGGATCACGCAGGTGCCGCCGACCCGGTATTCCTCGGCCACGGCCACCTTGGCGCCGCTCATCGCCGCCACCCGCGCGGCCCGCACCCCGCCCGAACCGGCGCCGATGACAAAGAGGTCGAAGTCGTACTCAGCCATGACAGGCTCCGGGGTGCGTTCAGATCAGGGCGGCCTCGGCGAGACCGGAAGACGGCGGATATGGGTCTAGGGGACCAGCTTGACCACCCCTTGGTCGGTTCCCAGCAGGGCTTCGTCGGCCAGGTCGAGGAACAGGCCATGATCGACGACGCCGGTCACGGTCTTCAGGGCGCCGGCCAGGGCCGCCGGCTCGGCGATCACGCCGGGCTGCATGTCGTAGATCACATTGCCGCCGTCGGTGACCACCAAGCCGCGATCGGCCATCCGCAGGCGCGGCGGCAGCAGGTCGAACTCGGCGGCGATGTCGGCCAGGCGCTGGCCGGTATGGAGGTGCCCAAAGCGCACCACCTCGATCGGCAGCGGGAACCGGCCCAGGGTCTTCACGTGTTTGGCGGCGTCGGCGATGACCACGCAGCGCTTGGACGCCTCCCAGACCAGCTTCTCGCGCAGCAGAGCCGCGCCGCCGCCCTTGATCAGGCTGAGGCCAGGACCGATCTCGTCGGCGCCATCGACGGTCAGGTCGATGCTCTTGACGTCGTCCAGCGCCACCAGGGCGATGCCGAGCTCGCGGGCCAGGCTGGCGGTGGCTTCCGAGGTCGGCACGCAGCGGACGTCCAGCTTGCGCGCCGCCAGGGCTTTCACGAACCAGACCGCCGTCGAGCCGGTGCCCAGGCCCACCACCATGCCGCTCTCGACGAGCTGCGCCGCCGCCTCACCCGAAATCCGCTTCTGATCTTCGGCGCTCATGCTTTCCCCCTCTTGGCCAGTTTCAGGGCCCGGAACCTGTCCGCCCAGCCCGGCTTGTCGCTCTGCGGCGCGCGGGCGACGGCCAGGGCGCCGGCCGCGACGTCGCGGGTGATCACCGAGCCGGAGCCCGTCATTGCCCCGTCGCCGACCCTTACGGGCGCCACGAGCGCTGTGTTGGAGCCGATGAAGGCCCCCTCGCCGACATGGGTCTCGAACTTTTCGAAGCCGTCATAGTTACAGAAGATCGTGCCGGCCCCGATATTGGCCTTCGCCCCGATCGAACCGTCGCCCAGATAGCTCAGGTGATTGGCCTTCGCGCCAGCCCCGACCTTGACCTTCTTGACCTCGACGAAATTGCCGATGTGGGCTTCCGGGCCGATCTCTGCGCCAGGCCGCAAGCGAGCATAGGGACCGATCAAGGCGCCCTCCCCCACGGTCGCGCCCTCGACATGGCTGAACGCCTTGATCACCGCGCCGCTCGCGACGCTGACGCCGGGACCGAACACCACGAAGGGCTCGACCGTGACGCCGGCCGCAAGCCTGGTGTCCCAGCTCAGATGCACCGTATCGGGCGCCGGCATGGTCACGCCCTCGACCAGCAGGGCTTGGCGGCGCGCCGCTTGCCAGACCGCCTCGGCGGCGGCCAGCTCGGCCTGGGAGTTGACGCCCTGCACGGCCGGTTCGGGCGCGAAGGCGGCGCGGGTGGCCAACTCCCGCTCATGGGCCAGGCCGACCACGTCGGTCAGGTAATATTCGCCCTTGGCGTTGTCGTTGCCGACCTGGGCCAACAGGTCGAAGAGTGTGGCGCGGTCGGCCGCCAGGACGCCGGAATTGCAGTGCTTGACCTGTTTGACGGTTTCGTCGGCGTCCTTCTCCTCGACGATGCGCAGCAGCACATGGCCGGGGGCCATGATCAACCGCCCGTAGCCGACGGGATTGGCGGCCTCGAAGCCCAGCACCGCGACGTCAGCGCCTCCCCCACGCGAAGAACCGCCGCGCAGAGCGAACAACGGCTCCACCACTGCGGCGGTCAGCAGCGGGCAGTCGGCATAGGTCACCACCACGTCGCCGTCGAAATCGGCCAGGGCGTCTCGCGCGGCCAGCACGGCGTGGCCGGTGCCCAGCGGCGGGTCCTGCAGAACGGTCGCGCCCTCGCCCAGGCGCTTGCGGACGTGCTCGCCAACCGCCGGGCTGTGGGCGCCGACCACCACGACGATCCGCTCACAGCCGAGGGTCTGGGCGGTGTCGATGGCGTGGTCCAGCAAGGTTCTTCCGCCGATCCGGTGCAGCACCTTGGGGGTCGGCGACTTCATCCGCGTGCCCTGGCCGGCGGCGAGAATGACGGCGGCGCGCGGGCGCACTGGAGGCGAAACGGCGTTGGTCATGGGCGAAGCGACTCCGAAGGCGCGGACCAAAGTTGCATTAGCCGCGCGTTTAGCCGAAAGGCCAGAGCCATGCATGCCCAGAACGACATTCTAACGACTGACGTTCTGCGCGGCGCGACGATCGCCTTCGACCTCGACGGCACCCTGGTCGACACCGCCCCCGACCTCGTCGCCTCGCTGAACATCATCCTTGGCGAAGAGGGCCTGCCACCCCTGCCCTTCGACGACGTGCGCAAGATGGTCGGGCGCGGGGCCAAGGCCCTATTGGAACGCGGTTTCGCCGCCGCCGGCGCGCCGCTGGACGCCGAGAGCGCGCCCGCCCTGGTCGAGCGCTTCATCGCCCTCTATTTGGGCCGGATCGCCCAGGAGAGCACGCCCTTTCCGGGCATGGTCGAGACCCTGGTGTCGTTGCGCACGGTCGGCGCCAGGCTGGCGGTCTGCACCAACAAGCTGACCCACCTGTCGATCGCCCTGCTCGACGCCCTGGACCTGACCCAATATTTCGACGCCGTGGTCGGGGCCGACCACGCCCCCGCCCCCAAGCCCGACCCGCGTCACGTGCTGGCGACGATCGCTGCGGTCGGCGGCGATCCGGCCCGCGCCGTGATGGTCGGCGACAGCATCAACGACGTGCTTTCGGCCAAGGCGGCCGGCGTGCCGACCCTGCTGGTGTCGTTCGGCTATACCGAAGCCCCGGTCGAAACCCTAGGCGGAGATCTGTTGATACACGCCTTCTCCGAGGTCCAGGAGGCCTGCGTCCGGCTTTTGACCTCTTGCGGTCGGGGAACGACCGGGCTATAGGCCCGTCCCTCTCGCGGCGAGGACTTCAAACCTCACCGACACGGCGGATGCTTAGCTCAGCGGGAGAGCACCTCGTTCACACCGAGGGGGTCGTAGGTTCAATCCCTACAGCATCCACCAACCCTTCCACCTTCTGCATCTGAACGCCGGTCGCCGGGCCCAGCCCGATTTGACATCGGCGGTCAGGCTCCCCATCTACCCGTTATCCAGCGGGCTTCGCGATCTCTTCGCACCCCGCCGGTCGCCTGATCGCAGGCCTCTGATCCCCAAAGCTCGCGCACCGCGCAAACCACGGCTTCGGCGACCCAGAATAAGCGGGATATCCGTTTTCCGGATCCGCCCGCCTTTCCTCAGAGCTCCGCGTCGCACCAGACGCTCGCGCCATAGGGCGCGCGCTCACCGAGCCTCCGCATCTGCGCGACCTGGACGTCGCCGGCCGAGGCTCAAGCCACACTCCAGAAAGCCAATATGACTATCCTTTCAACTCAAACCTTCTCCACCCATGCCCTGCCCACGATCTACGTGACGCAGGCCGACCACGAGATCCTCACCAACTTGGCCGACGCAAACGGCGGTCGCGCCCTGGGCGGCCGCGTGCTGGCCGGCGAAATGGACCGCGCCCTTATCGTTGAACCCGGGCAAGCACCCCGCCCTTTTGCCGGCATCGGCTCGACCGTCCATTACCAAGACCTGACCAGCGGCCAGGACCGCACGGTGCGCCTTAGCCTGCCGCGCGACGCCAGCATCGACAACCATCGCGTCTCGGTGGTCGCCCCGGTCGGCGCTGCGCTGATCGGCATGACTGCCGGCGAGACCTTCCGCTGGACCGATGACGAGGGCCGAACGCGCGGCATCCGGGTGCTGGCCGTCGACAACTGATTGCGTGCGATCGCCACTAAATTTTCAATCAAGCGGAGCCATTCGCCGCCGGCCGCGTTTATCAACGGAACGGGGACCTAAGCCATGACTGATCAAACTTCGACCAAGCTGACCTTCGAGCGCGAGCTCGTCGCCCTGATCCCTCACCTGCGCGCCTTTGGCCGCTCGCTATGCGGCAACGCCACCCACGGCGACGACTTGGCCCAGGACGCGCTGGCCAAGGCGCTGGCGTCGCGCGACTCCTATACGCCGGGCACCAACCTGAAGGCCTGGACCTTCATGATCCTGCGCAACGTCTTCTATTCCGAGAAGCGCCGCTCGTGGCGCTCGTGCTCGCTTGATCCGGAAGTGGCTGAGCGCACCCTGATCTCGGTGTCCAACCCGACCGCCGCGCTGGAGCTCGACGAACTGCGCCGCGCCCTGGACATGCTGCCTGCCGACCAGCGCGAGGCCCTGATCCTGATCGGCGCCGCAGGCATGTCGTATGAAGAAGTCAGCGACATCACCGGCGCGGCCCTGGGCACGATCAAGAGCCGGGTCAGCCGGGCCCGCGATCGCCTGGCCCTGATCTTCGCCGAGGGCGCGATCACCGAGGACCACCTACCGGCCCACACCGCCATGGCCGCGATTTTCCAGCGCATCGACACCTACCGCATGGCCCGCGCGGCTTAGACACCTTCAAGCCGGCCCATCAGAATGGCCGCCTGCCCCGTCCGGGACGGGCGGCCTTCTTGATTCCGGGGTGCGTCCCGCCACGGCGCCTCAACTTCCACTCATCCCGGCGAAAGCCGGGATGAAGAGAATTTGGGATGGCCTCCACCCCGCCAACCCTTACCGCGAAGCCGGATCCCAGGCCGCCACCCTGTAGCCGTTCTCATCCAGGCACTTGTCCATCGCCATCTTGTGAGCGTTGTCCTGGGCCATGCGCGCGTCCTTGGACCCGCCCTTGGCCTTGTCATAGGGCACCTTGAGGATCAGGCCGGTCTGGCCGGGCTCGGCGTCGCGCGCGGTGGCGCTGGACCGCGAGATCAGGAAGCTGTCCGTCTTGCCGGCCCGCACCTGATCGCGGCAGGCGGCGAAGGTGGTGGCGAAGGCCTTCTCGTCGGAGGCCTTGGTTTCCAGGCGCGGCGAATAACCCATGCCGCCGCCGCCCATCATCGAACAGGCCCCCAGCGACGTCACGCAAGCGATCGCCGAGGCGGCGACCAAGATCTTGCTACGCTTCATGTTTTCCACTCCGCAAACCGGGCGACCGGCTCGCCCGAGCTTGAGGAGCGCGCGTCTCAAGGTTCCGGTTCCCCGGCGCCTCAAGCCGCCTTGCAGACCTGCGGCGCGAACTCGGGGTAATATCCGGCCATCATCCGCTCGGCATAGGCCACCAGGTTGGGGAAGCCCTCGGCCCGGCGACGGATGGGCGAGTCGAAGAACGGCGTCAGGATCTGGGCCAGCATGGCGAAGACGATGGCGTCGACGCTGGTCGGCCGATGGCCCATCAAGAACGACTTGTTCCCCAAGGTTTCCGACAGGGCGGTCAGCGACCAGGCGGCCAGCTCGACCATCTCGTCGGGCGAATGGCGGCCCATGCCCACGGCGTTGAGATTGCTCCGCACGGCGCCCAGCAAGCCGTCAATCGCGTCGGCCCGCGCCTCGCCCGGCATGCCGTCGAACCAATGGGCCGGGCCCTTGGCGAAGTTGTCGTCGTCGGAGAACCGGAAATGGCAGTTGGCCCAGCCCAGGTGGTTCTCGACCATCCGCTCGATCGCCCAGGCATGGGCGCGCTGGGCCTTAGTGAGGCCGGCGTCCAGATCGACCCCGTAGCTGCGCTCGAGATAGGCGCGGATGAAGGTCGAATCGGCCACCTTGACGCCGTCGTCGTCGATCCACGGCAGCTGGCCCTTGGGCGAGGTTTCGGGCCGGGCCGGAACTTTTTCGTACCAGAGGCCCGCCATCTTCAGGTGGATCTCGGTCTTGGTGACATAGGGGCTGCCCTCGGGAAGACCGTAGGCGGGGCCGGTGGCGTAGAGCGTGATCATCTCGGTATCCCCTGATCCTGCGCCCCACCCATTGTCCCTGGAAGGCGCCGTGTTGCGACATTCAGACGCTACCGCCATGCTGCTGCCAGCATGCTGTCAGCATCGACGGATAGGGTGGACCCATGAGACGCGCCGAACGCCTTTTCCAGATCATCCAGATCCTCCGCCGCAACCGGCAGCCGGTGACCGCCGACGCCATGGCGGCCGAGCTGGAGACCTCCAAACGCAGCGTTTATCGCGATATCGCCGCCCTGGTCGGTCAGAGGGCGCCCATTCGCGGCGAAGCGGGCGTCGGCTATGTGCTGGAGGCCGGGTACGACATGCCGCCCCTGATGCTGACTCCCGACGAGATCGAGGCCGCCGTGCTGGGCGCCCAGTGGGTCGCCAGCCGCGGCGACCCCGTTCTGGCCACCGCCGCCCGCGACCTGATCGCCAAGATCGCCTCCGCCGTGCCCGAGGAGCTACGGCCCTATGTGTTGACCCCCGCCACGGGGACCGGCACGAACTGGAAGGCCCTGCCCGACGGCATCGACATCGCCCAGACCCGCGCCTGGATCCATGCCGGCCGCAAGATCCGCCTCGACTATCGCGATGTGGAGGGCGCCGTCAGCCAGCGGGTGATCTGGCCGGTGACGGTGGGGTATCTGGACACCGTGCGGCTGCTGATCGGCTGGTGCGAGCTGCGCGGGGATTTTCGGAATTTCCGGACGGACCGGATCGAGGGGGCCGAGTTCCTGGACGAGAAGCATGGGCAGCGGGCCGGGGTGCTGAGGGCGCGGTGGCAGCGGGCGCTGGAGGAGGAGCGAGCGCGATGGGTGGAGAAGGGGTGCGGGGGTTAGAGGCAAAGCGCCGGGCTTGTACAGAGTCTGCAAGACGGACGGAGCGCTATGGGTATTTTTCGACGCACTTGGACTTTGCTATTTCGAGTAAGTAAAATTGTTCGCCTGAGGGTGAGACAATATGCGAGCAACCGAAAATGAGAACTTGCCTGATGGAGCCACCCGTCGAAGCAGATCAAGCCGCCAGTCTTCTCGACGCGGCGGCGGATGCAGTGCTTAACGAACAAATGGTGAAGGCGGCCGACTTGCTGCTGCAAGCCGACATCCGAACGCTTCACGCCTACGCCGCCTTCGTGATGCTTCCAACAGCGGAACTTTTGGGATTTAAGAAACACGCCCGTCAGGCTCGGCACGAAGTGCATCTGCAGCATCCAGGGCTGCGAATGCCGACCGGTGTGGACGCTGAAGCTATTTTCAAGCGAGATGGTTTCCGATGTCGCTATTGCAGTTGCCGAGTGGTCAGGCCGGGGGTGCGGTCACTGCTGACAGCTCTATTCCCCGATATCGTCCGTTGGCCCAGCGGAAAGGGAGGCGATCGAGCTAAGCACGCAGCGTTTTACGCCCTGAACGGCGTTCTCGACCATATACAGCCCTATGCCCGAGGTGGCGACAGTTCGACGGAGAACATCGTCACAGCCTGCTGGCCTTGTAACTTCGGAAAAGAAGATCATACGATAGAGGAACTTTGCTTGTCCGACCCTCGGCTGAGAACCCCAGTTGTGGACGACTGGGACGGGCTGGCGCGACTGGTGCGCAACCGCCGCAAGCCCGCCGGAACAGTGGCCAAGCTGCAGACATTTCCGCAGTGGAGTACGCGCCCGGACATTGAGGGGTGGCTGACGTCGATGAACTCTGAAACGTCTCTGGGCGTGATCGAGGCGCTGCGAGATTTGCTTGTTTCGCTGAGAAAACTTTCGTCCGTCAGCTTGTCGATCGGGCAAAACCTAACCGTCAACATTGTCTGCGGCGGCAAATCCTTGGGCGTACTTGGTATAAGCTTAGCGGGCGATGTCGATGTGCCCTGGCTTATCAGCGGTGAGAAAGACTGGTTCAAGCCCTTCGCGAAGACCCTCGCTGACGCCGTTCCCGAAGCCATATTCTACGAGACGCCCAGAATGTGGCGCGTAGACGGCTGCGGTACTGCGAGAGGGCAGATCACCGTCGATGAGCTCGTCGGCGCTGCAGCAGTCGTTCTCGCTGGCGTCGAGCAACTCGCTGGAAAGCAAACCCGCCCTCTTCGGCAGCCGTAAATGGTAGCCTTCCAGCGTTCTCGAACTCTCAAGACGCCCGCTTCCAGCGAACCGCAGCATCTTCACCGGGTGCGGCTGCGCCTTGAACTCTTGGTGGATGGGAGCTCTGGCGTCTGACCGAGTCAAGGACGGCCCGAAGGGCCGCCGCAGCGCGGCGGCGCGAGAGCGTCGTCCTTGACTCGGTCAGACGCCAGAGCAAGCTCGCCAGCAAGGTTTAAAGGCGCGGCCTTGCCGTTGCGGGCGGATTGGGAAGGGGCTGGAGCTGACGCCATGAGCGCTTTGCTTATATAGCTCGCCCAATCGCTTTGGGATCTGGGTCCCGGCATTCGCCGGGATGAGCGGATTTAAACTAGTGGTGAGATTCAGTCGCTTGGAACCCGCCCAAATCCTTCTCGGGAAAGGGATCGAGCGATTTCCAGGGGGACTCAAACGTCGCGTTCTCTCCACTAGACCCCGTGCCGTTTCGCGAACGTCGCGAACAGCGCCGGCCAGGCCGCCACCGGCTTGCCTGTGATAGACCGCATCCCAAACCCGTGGCCGCCCTCCTCGAAGACGTGCAACTCGGCCGGGACCGCCTTGGCCTTCAGGGCCGTGAACATCATCAGGCTGTTGGCCACCGGCACGGTCTTGTCGTCGGCGGCGTGGACCAGGAACACCGGCGGGACGCGGTCGGTGACGGTCTGGTCGGGCGAATAGAGCGCGATCTGCTCGGGCGTCGGCGAGGGCCCCAGCAGTTGCTTGCGCGAGCCGCCATGGGCCGGGCCGTCGGCCATGGAAACCACGGCGTACATCAGGCACGACAGGTCCGGCCGGGCCGACAGGTCGTCGGCGGCGTCGACCGGGTCATAGACCTTGGCGTCGAAGCGGGTGGTCAGGCTGGCGGCCAGGTGCCCGCCGGCCGAGAAGCCCATGATCGCCACGCGCGCCGGGTCGAACCTCATCGCCGCCGCCCTGGACCGCGCCAGCCGCACGGCGCGCTGGGCGTCCTGCAGCGGCGCGTCGGGCCCCGCGCCCCACCCGTCGCCGGGCAGGCGATAGAGCAGGACGAAACAGGTATAGCCATGGTCGGCCAGCCAGCGGGCGGTCTCGAAGCCCTCCTTGTCGGTCACCACCCGCTCATAGCCGCCGCCGGGCATCAGGATCACCGCCGCGCCATTGGGCTTGGCGGGGCGGATCACGGTCAGGGTCGGCTTGCGGGTGTGGGTCACGGCGCGGTCGCGCAGGCCCTTGGGGTCCCCGCGCTCGATGATCGTCTCGACCACCGTGACGCCGCTCGCGCCGGGCGGATCGCCGGGCCACAGGGACAGGATTTCCGTGGGGTCCATGGGAGGAGCCTGGGTCTTAGGTTTCGCCTTGGCCTGGGCGGCGCCCGCGACGGCCGAGGCCAGCAGGCCGCCGGTCAGGCTGGCCAGGGTTCCCCGACGGTTCAACATGGCGACGTCCCTAAGCAACTTTAGGGAACCGTAGGACCCCCCGTTCGCCACCGCAAGTCACCGGTGTCATTGCCTTGGCGCCTAACCCCCCGCGAACCGCAGGTGGTGCAGCACGATCCCGCTGGTGGTGGCGACGTTCAGCGAGTCGAAACCGCCGGCCATCGGGATGCCCACCGTCCGTACCCGCGCCATCACCTCGGCCGACAGCCCCGGCCCCTCGGCGCCCAGCAGCACCGCCGCGCGCGCCGGCGGGACCAGCGCGGCCAGGGTCTGGTCGGCCGCCGGGCTCAACGCCAAACCCTGGAAGCCGTGACGCTCGAGCAAGGCCACAACGTCCTCCCCCGGCGCCAGCCAGGCGGTGGGCACGCTCATCGTCGCGCCGATCGAGACGCGGATGGCCTTACGGTAGAAGGGATCGCAGCAGTCGCCGTCGAGGATCACCCCGTCCACGCCGAAGGCGGCTGCGTTGCGGAAGATGCCGCCGAGATTGTCGTGATTGGCGATGCCCATCAGGATGAGCACCACCGCCCGCTCGCCGGCTTGCGCCAACAAGGCCTCCGCTCTCAGCGGCTCGGGCTTGCGCCCCACGGCCAGCACGCCGCGGTGCAGGTGGAAGCCGGCGATGGCGTCCAGCACCGCCTGGCCGACGACATAGACCGGCGCGCCGTCGGGCAGGGCCTCGAACACCGCCGCCAGTTTGTCGGCCCGCTTGCCATCGACCAGCAGCGACTGCACTCGATCCGGCCTGTCGCGGACGAAGGCCCGCAGCACGGTCTCGCCCTCGGCGATGAACAGGCCCTGGCGGCCGACCAAATCGCGCTCCTTGATGTCGCGATAGGCTGCCACGCGTGGGTCGTTGGGATCGTCGATGGGGATCAGGTCGGCCACAGGGACCCTCGCGGAAGCGCTAACGCACGCCCCGTATCGGAAGGATCGCCAGGCCGCCAGCCGTCGCAAGGCCCGCGGCGACCAGATAGAGCGCGTGATAGTTCACGTGGGTCGGCCCCAGGAAGTACAGGGCCAGCACCGGGGCCAGGGCCTGGGGGAGGGTGTTGGCCAGGTTGATCACCCCCAGGTCCTTGCCGGCGTTCTTCTGCGAGGGCAGCACCTGGCTGACCAGGGCGATGTCGACGGCGTAATAGCAGCCCGCCCCGCAGCCGAAGATCAGGAAGCCTAGGACGACGATCGGCCACGCCGGCACCAGCGAGAAGGTGATCATCGCCGCCGCCAGGGTCAGGGCCGCGCCGGCCGCGAACAGCTTGCGACGCCGCAGGCGGTCCGAGAGCATGCCGCCCAGCATGCCGCAGGTGACATTGGCGCAGGTGGCCACCGTGGTCAGCAGGGCCAGGCCCTCCTCGGCCCGCCGGCCCGGGAAAAGGCGCGTGTAGTGCAGCGCGTCCTGCAAATAATAGAGCATGTAACACTGGGTCAGAGTGATCGCGACCAGCACCATGAACCGACTGATCCAGGCCAGGGCGAAGTCGGGATACTTCACCGGATTGACCCACAGGTCGGCCAGGAAGGCGCGCCATTTCAGGGTCGGCCGCTCGCTGATCGGCAGGGGCGCGTCGTTGAGGCTGAGCGCGAAGGGCGCGATGGCGATCAGCAGCACGAGCCCGATCGCCAGGTAGCGGGAGCCTTCGGTGAACAGCAGGCCGCCCACCAGCACCGCACCGGCCATGGCGCCGATCGGATGGCCCAGGCTGAGAAAGGCCGCCACCCGGCCCTTCTGGACGTCGGGCACCCGGTCCGGCAGCACCGCCAACAAAGCCGAGAACAGCAGGTTGAAGGCCAACTGGAAACAGACCACGCCCAGCATCAGAGTGGCCGCGCTGTGGGCGCGCATGATCATCAGATAGGAAGCGACCGTTCCCAACGCCCCGGCGATCATCCAGGGCCGGCGACGGCCGAAACGCGAGGTGGTGCGGTCGCTGATCGCTCCGGCCAGCAGGTTGGCGACGCTGGCGACGATCGCGCCCCAGATCGCCACCTGGCTCAGCACCACCGCCTTGTGACCCGGGTCAATGGCCTCGGCCTTCAGCGGCAACAGCACCTGGATCAGGGGCATGAAGCTGACATAGGCCCCGATCTGGGCGATCGTGAAGGCGGCGATGAAGCCCGCCTTGACGGGCACGGTCGGCCTTGCCTTATCGATCGCTTCGACCTCCACCGCCGACATCACGCCCCCCGAAAACGTGCGGTCTATGCCGCGATTGGCGCGACACTGACCTCGCCCGCCGGGTGATACAAGCCAGGACCGCCACCGAAAGCGCCCGTCTCGCCGATTTTTCAAAAGCGAGCGTCGCCTTATGCCGCCCAGTTGCTCTAGGCTGACGCCATGGAGATGAGTCCTATCAAACCAGACTTGGCGGGCCCATGGCGTCGGTGACGATCTACGACGTGGCGGCGCGGGCGGAAGTGTCGATCAAGACGGTCTCCCGAGTCATGAACAAGGAACCCAATGTCCGCCCGGCGATGCGCGACAGGGTGCTCGAGGCGGCCAACGCCCTGGGCTACGCGCCGAACCTGTCGGCCCGCAGCCTGGCCGGATCGCGCTCGTTCGTGATCGCCGTCTTCGCCGACGCCGCCCTGACTATCGACCACTGGCGCAGCGAGCGCGGTTCGGACTACCTGCAGCGCATTCAATTGGGCGCGACGCTGGAATGCCGGGGCGCGGGCTATCACCTGCTGGTGGAGCTGATCGACCATGACGACCCCAAGGTGCGCCAGGAGGTCGGCGCCCTGCTAGCCGCCCTGAAGCCCGACGGCGTCATCCTCACCCCGCCCAGCTGCGACAACGCCGTGGTGCTGGAACTGCTCGACAAGTCCGGCACGCCCTATGTGCGCCTAGGTCCTGAAAAGCCGGAGGGCCTGGGCGCCCGCGTCCACATGGACGACGTCGCCGCCGCCCGCGAGATGACCGAGCACCTGGCGGACCTTGGTCACGCGCGGATCGGCTTCATCATGGGCGACAAGCGCTACGGCGCCAGCCAGGCCCGGCGCCAGGGCTATCTGGCCGCCATGAAGGCGCGCGGCCTGAAGGTCGACAAGGCCTGGATTCGCCAGGGTGACTTCACGTTCGAGTCCGGCCACGAGGCGGCGACGGCCCTGCTGGCCCTGCCCGTCCGCCCGACGGCGATCTTCGCCAGCTCCGATGAAATGGCGTTAGGAGCACTGGCCGCCGCAGCCGAGGCCGAGATCAGCGTGCCCGGCGAGGTGTCGGTGGCCGGTTTCGACGACAGCCCTGTCTCGCGCCTGAGCCGTCCCCAGTTGAGCACCATCCGCCAGCCGCTGGTCGAGATGTCGACCCTGGCCACCAAGATGCTGATCAACGGCGTGGCCCGCTACAGCGGCGCCGAAACCCAGCCGCCACGGGACGAACTGCTGCCGTTCACCCTGATCCACCGCGCTTCGACGGCGGCGGTGGCGGAAGGGTGAGGCTCCGCGCCTCAGCGGTTGCAGCCCGGCCCTCATCGTCCTGGGCGGGCGAACGCCGGGGCGCGAGCGCGGACCTCCGGCGCTGGCGTGTCGGCCTGAACAAACCCCGCCCCCGTGCGGAAACCGCCGACATGGTTGGATAGGTCCGCCGCATCGGCCCGCAGGGCGTGGGTGGCCTGGGTGGATCGCTGGACCATGGCGGTGTTGCGCTGGGTGACCTGGTCGAGCTGGTTGACGGCCACATTGACCTGCCCCAGGGCGGAAGCCTGCTCGTTGGCCGAGGCTGCGATCTCGTCGACCAAGGCGTCGATCGAGCCCACCTTGTCGACGATGCCACGCAGGGCCTCACCCGTCTGGCCCACCAGGTCGACGCCCTCGCCCACCTTGCGGCTGGAGTCGGCGATCAGGGTCTTGATCTCCTTGGCGGCGTCGGCCGAGCGCTGGGCCAGGGCGCGGACTTCCTGCGCGACGACCGCGAAACCGCGACCGGCGTCGCCGGCCCGCGCCGCTTCGACGCCGGCGTTCAACGCCAACAGGTTGGTCTGGAAGGCGATCTCGTCAATGACGCCGAGGATCTGCGAGACCTTGTCCGAAGAGCTTTCGATCTGCGTCATGGCCTGGGCCGCGCGGGTCACCACCGCGCCCGAGGCCTGGGCGTCGGCGGCGGCTTGCCGGACCTGAACAGAGACCGCCTTGGCGCTCCTGGCGGTGCGGTCGACGGTGGCGGTGAGTTGTTCGACGGCGGCGGCGGTCTGTTCCAGGGTCGCGGCCTGCTGCTCGGTCCGCTGGGCCAGGTCGTCGGCGGCGTGGGCAATGTCGTCGGCCCCGGCGCGGATGCCCGAGGTGGCGCGGGTTACCGCGTTCATGGTCTTGTCGAGCGCTGCGGCGGCGTTGTCGAAGTCGCTCTTCAAGCTCTCGAACTCGGCTGACAGCACGCCCTCAACCCGCGCCGACAGGTCGCCGGCCGCCAGGCGCGACAGGGCCACGCCCAGGGCGGCGATGGCCGCGGCGCGCTGGCGGTCGGAGGCCTGGCGCTCGGCCTCCAGCCGGTCGCGTTCTTCCAGCAGCACCGAGAAATAGGCCGAGACCGACAGGTCGATGTCGAGGAACACCGCCTTGGTCAGGGCCACCACCTGATCGGCGCCGTCGGTGTCGGCCTTGCCGCCGCCGAACAGCCCGCCCTTGCGGCGCTTGGCCAGCACGGCGCGGATCAAGCCTTCGACGACCAGGGCGTAGCCGCCGATCGACCAACGCGGCTCAAGGCCCGCGCGGGCGTTGGACTGGCCGACGCGCTCGACCGCCTGCAGGTAGTCGGCACCTTGATCGCCCGAGGTCATCCGCTTCCAGTGCGCCACCTGGCGGGCCTGGGCGCTTTCACCGCGCCCGCCCTGGAAGAGACCGCTAGTCTCGGCGAAGCCTTTCAGCTGGACGTAGAAGCTGTCCAACGCCGAGGGGATCGCGGCGTCGAGGGCCGGCTTGGCCGCCTGCAAAGCCGTCCTCGACCGATGATCGAAACGCATGAAGGCCATGCGCTGGTCGAGTTGCGGGTTGGCGCTCATGCGAGGAGTTCCGATTCACTTCGTGCGTTCAAGCAACGAGCCGTGACGGGAATTCATTAACCAAGATTGAAGCGGGGCTGTCGGGTGCAGATAAGACGCGGTTAGATGCTCCTCGCGAACCAGACAATGAAGGCGGCGACGCAGAGCAGGCCGAGCCAGAGGATCACCCTTACCCACAGGGGGTCAGGCGGCGCGACCTGGGCGGGCCATGGCACGGTCAAGGCGCGAAGCGCCGCGACGAACGCGGCGCTGGCGCCGACGACTCTGACCCAGTCGAGCTGAATCCAATGCCGAGCCATGACGATGGATTCCGCGTCCGTGATCGTATTCTTGGGCGAGCCCAGGCCATGGTACCAGAGCGCGGCGTTCATCGGCCAAAACGCGGTAACCGTGAGGATCAGCAGAGCGAGAATGCCGATCGATGGGAGGCATAGGAGCCAGCGATAACGCCATGGCGTCTTCCAGCCCGCAATCAGGGCCCCGAACGCCGCGATGAGCATGGCTGCTGAGAAGGGGATAAAGAAGGCCCCCGTATCGACCGGCCATGCCTTGCCATAGGGCATCATCGCCAAGGACTGCGGCGGGTGGGCGCTCCAAGCGCCTGCCAAGACAACGAGATCGAAGAGCTTTGCGCCAACCAAAGGGCCGCCGACCAGCACCGCCAGCCACAAGAAGGCTCTGGTTGCAACTTCACGACGCGGCATGTCCGACCCCTAGCTTGGCTTGAGAAAGTGCCCGATGTCGAGCCAAGTGTCTATTTCAGCATAACCCGACCGGCAGGTCCGTTTCGCACCACGTCTTCGGCGCTCGATCCCTGCGTTCAGACCTTCCAGCCTGCTATCCTCTATGCCGTCCACAGATAGCGCCATGTCTCCGAAATCGGCGCCCCGCCGCGTAGCAGCCGCAGCGACAATTCCACGTTCGTGGCCGCCGGCTTCAGCCCGAACGCCGCCCGCGCCGAGGCGTCTTCCGGATAGGGCGACAGGGCCCGCCAGGCGATCTCGCCGCCCGTCGCCTCGACCTCCAGGGCCACCCCATCCAAGCCCTCGGCGAGCGCCCCGCCCTGCAGGTCGACGGTGAACAGCCGCAGGCCCGCCTGGGCGTCGGCGCCTGTGCGCGTGCGGAACACCCGCGCGCCGGGGGTGGCGAAGCGCTCCTGGCCCCAGTGCAGGCGGTAGCGCAGATCGACCTGCGAGCCCGCCGCCCACGGCTGTTCTGGCCGCCAGAAGATGGCGATGTTGTCGTCGCTCTCCTTGGTGGTCGCCAGCTCGGCCAGATGGATGGCGCCCTTGCCCCAGGGGTCCAGGGGCTCG
This sequence comes from Caulobacter sp. DWR2-3-1b2, assembly GCF_049896345.1. NCBI lineage: Bacteria > Pseudomonadati > Pseudomonadota > Alphaproteobacteria > Caulobacterales > Caulobacteraceae > Caulobacter > Caulobacter sp. DWR2-3-1b2. The sequence continues at coordinate 134,874 of NZ_JAFCUC010000004.1, forward strand.
ACCCACAGGCTGGGCCGCAGGTCGTAGCGGGCCTGCAAGTCACCGAAGTCTTCCAAGGCGCGGGCTCGCTGCACTAGGCCAAAGCCCTTGGGGTTCTCGTCGGGGAAATTGCTGAGCCGGTGGGCCTTGGGGTTCTGCAGTGGCCGCCACAGATGCTCGTCGGCCCCGGTCCAGATCGCCAGGCCGTCGCTGTCATGCACGGCGGTGCGGAAGTCATCGACCGGCGAGGCGGCGGCCACGTTGAACAGGAACATGCTGCTCATCCCCGCTGCGCCGGCCTTGGCCATGGCCACGCGCGGGAAGATGGACGCCGTCACGTCAAACACCACGTCCTCGCCCGGGCGGATCGTGAAGCTGTAGGCGCCGGCGCAGCTGGGACTGTCCATCAGGGCGTGGACGACCACTGCCTCGCCTTGGTGGGCCTCACTGGTGTTTTGGGGCCGCTCGAGCCAGAAGGCGATGAAGTCGGGAAACTCCTCGTTGGGCTCACCCGCCCCAATCGCGAGGCCGCGCGCCGAGAGGCCGTAGCGCTGGCCGCGGCCCAGGCTGCGGAAATAGCTGGCGCCCTGGAACACCGCGATCTCGTCCAGCTTGTCGGCGTCGTTCAGCGGATAGAGCAGGCGGAAGCCCGAAAAGCCGTTCCAGGCCTTGGCGACATCAGCATGCTCGCCGGGAATGTCGAACATCGCCGGGTCGAAGGCGATCGGCCGGGCCAGCCCTGCGGCGACCTCGTGGATCGGCAGCGGGAGGGAATAGAGATAGGCGGGCGGGAAGAACTCCGCGCGGAAGGAGGGACGGCGGTCCTTCCACAGGTCCGCCTCGGGCCGGAAGCGGATGCGGAAATAGTCGTCGTAGGACAGACCCGAGAGGGCCGGCTGGCGCGCGGGCTGGATATAGGAAGTCACGGCCAGGCGCCGGGCGCGTTCGCGCAGCAGTCCGACGGAAAAGGGCTCGGCGGCGTCCTCGACCTCGGCTTCCTCCCCGGCCCGCGCCATCGCCAGCCGGGGGGCCAGGGCCAGCACGGCCGATAGCGAAAGCTTGCCGAGCGCCGCGCGCCGGTTCACGGAACTCGAATACATGCTGGCCTTCTAAAGCAACCCGACGTCACCGCGCTACCGAACGCGGCCTGGACGGCGCCGATTGGCCTTTTCGCCTTGGAACAGGGCGCCGATAGGGCGATCGGCGACGAGGCTGCTGGCGTGACGTGGCAGGCGCGTCTATCACGGCGCGCAACAAGCGCGACCTTGGTGCGTTTGGGCTTTGGTCGACCTCTTTGCTAGGGTTGCGACGTCTGGAAAGAGAGACCTAAGGGCTTCATGGGCGCGCCGGCTGATTTTACCTTCGAGGACATCGACGGCCATCGCACAGCCGTGCTTTCCGGCGACTGGACCGCGCGCGGCATGGTCGACGCCGGCGAGCGTCTTGTCGGCGCCTTGGATGGCTCGGACGCCGTCGATCTGGACCTAACCAACCTCACTCGCTGCGACACAGCCGGGGCCTATGCGATCATCCGCGCCGCTGACGGCCGGGTCACAGCCGGTCACATCAAGGCCAGCAGCCAGACCGAGCGCCTGCTGAAACTGGTCGGCGACGCCGTCCAGGTCGAGCCGGAGGCCGCCCCGCCCCGTCGCGGCTTCCAGGCCCTGCTTGAACGCGTTGGCCGCGGCGTGTATGGCCTGGGCGACGATCTCTACAGCACCCTCGCCTTCCTGGGCCACTTGCTGGTGGCCATCGGCCGCTGCATTGCCAAGCCCAGCCGCATTCGCTGGGCCCCGGTCTTCTCGCTGGCCGAGCGCGCCGGGCTTGACGCCATTCCGATCGTGGCCACCACCACCTTCTTCATCGGCGCGGTCGTGGCCCTGCTGGGCGCCAACCTGCTGACCCAGTTCGGGGCCCAGGTGTTCGCGGTCGAGCTGGTCAGCATTTCGGTGCTGCGCGAGTTCAACATCCTGATTACCGCCATCCTGCTGGCCGGGCGTTCGGCCTCCAGCTTCGCGGCCGAGATCGGCTCGATGAAGATGAACCAGGAAATCGACGCCATGCAGGTGATGGGCGTTGACCCCTACGAAGCCCTGGTCCTGCCGCGCTTCACCGCCCTGCTGATCACGATTCCCCTGCTGACGTTCGTGGCCACCCTGGCCGGCCTCGCGGGCGGCATCGCGGTGACCTGGGCGGTGCTGGACTTGTCGCCGGGCTTCTTCCTGCAGCGCATGAACGACAGCGTCGGCGTGCAGCACTTCTGGATCGGCATGTCCAAGGCGCCGGTGATGGCCATGGTCATCGCCGCCATTGGCTGTCGCCAGGGCATGGAAGTCGGCAATGACGTCGAATCTCTCGGCCGCCGCGTGACCTCCGCCGTCGTCCAGGCCATCTTCGCGATCATCGCCATCGATGCGATCTTCGCCCTGGTCTACATGGAGATAAACGTATGACTTCGGTCATCGCCGCTCCCGCCGAAGACCAAGCCCAATCGACCGCCGAGGCGCCGCCGGTCCGGGTCACGGGCTTGGTCTCGCGGTTTGGCGACAACATCATCCACGAGAACCTGGACCTGACCGCCAATCGCGGCGAGGTGCTGGGCGTGGTCGGCGGTTCGGGCTCCGGCAAGTCGGTGCTGCTCAACACCATCATCGGCCTGAAGGTCCCCGACGGCGGCACGGTCAAGCTGTTTGGCCAGGACATGGCCGACGCCTCGCGCAAGCGCTGGAACGTCATCGAGCGGCGCTGGGGCGTGCTGTTCCAGCAGGGCGCGCTGTTCTCGAACCTGACCGTGCGGGAGAATGTCTCCGCGCCGCTGCACGAGCATACCCGCCTGCCAAGGCGCGAGATCGACCACCTGGCTGACCTGAAGATCGCCCTGGTTGGCCTGCCCGCCCGGGCCGGCAATCTGAAGCCCGCCGAGCTGTCGGGCGGCATGCGCAAGCGCGCGGGCCTGGCACGGGCCCTGGCCATGGACCCCGAGCTGCTGTTCCTCGACGAGCCGACGGCCGGCCTGGATCCGATCAGCGCCGCAGCCTTCGACACCCTGATCAAGGACCTGTCCGACAGCCTGGACCTGACCGTGTTCATGATCACCCACGACCTGGACACCCTCTACGAGATCACCGACCGCATCGCGGTGATCGCCGACAAGCATGTGGTCGCCACCGGCTCCGCCCAGGAGCTGGAGAAGAACGACCACCCCTGGATTCAAGAGTATTTCATGGGACCGCGCGGTCGCGCGGCCGCCGGCAAGGCGACGCCTCAACCCGCGCCGCAGGCGACACCAAGGACGAGTTAATGGAAAGAAACGCCAACTACGCCCTGGTCGGGGGAGCGACGCTGATCCTGTTCATGGGTCTGCTGATCTTCGGCGTCTGGCTGGCAAAGCTCAGCTTCAACCAGGAGTATGACCTGTACGACGTGTTGTTCGTCGGGCCCGTTCGCGGCCTGCAGGACGGCGGCGAGGTGCATTTCAACGGCATCAAGGTCGGCGAGGTCACCAAGATCGCGCTGGACAAGAGTGACCCCAACCGGGTCATCGCCCGGGTGCGCGTCACCTCGGACGTGCCGATCAAGACGGACAGCTTCGCCACTTTGGAGCCCCAGGGCATCACGGGCGTCAACTACATCCAGATCACCGCCGGCGCGCCCGCCAAGCCCTTGCTGAAGAGCACGGTCAAGAAGGACGAGGTGGCGGTAATCCGTAGCCAGCGCAGCGCGCTTTCGGACCTGCTGGAGGGCGGCGGCACGGTGCTGACCCGCACCATCGAGGCGCTGGACCGCATCAACCGCGTGCTGTCGGATGACAACGTCAAGACGGTCAGCGCCGCGATCAGCGACGTGCAGTCCGTCACCGCCGAGCTGCGCGAGCGCAAGGAGATCATCGCCGACGCCCAGCAGGCCCTGCAGAGCATCGAAGCCACCTCGACGCGGATCGGCCAGCTGTCCGACTCGGCCAATGGCCTGGTCAATGGCGACGCCAAGCGGACCCTGGCCAATCTGGGCGACGCCGCCGACGAGCTGAAGGCCACCGCCAAGGACGTGCGCGGCATGGTCGGCAAGCTGGAAGGCCCGACCAGCGACTTCGCCACCACCGGCCTGCCCCAGCTGTCGGCCGCCGTCGTCACCCTGCAATCGGCCGCCGAGTCGCTCGACCGCCTGGTCGGCGAGGTTGAACAGAACCCGCGCGCCCTGGTCAGCAAGGCGCCGGCCAAGGAACTGGAGGTCCAGCCGTGAGCACTCTTTCCATGAGCGTTGGGCGCGTCGCCCTGCGATCCCTGGCGGTCGCCGCTACGGCCCTGGCCCTCACCGGCTGCATCAGCCTGTTCCCCAAGGCGGATCCGTCGGGCCTCTACCGCTTCGGCACGGCGGCCCCGGCCGCGACCAGCGCGCCGGTGGAGAAGTCGTTCGGGGTGTTCAAGACCCCGACCGTCTTCACCCGCGCGGCCATGGGCGACCGGCTGCTGACCTTCACCAATGGCGAGGCCGCCTATATCGCCGGCGCCCGCTGGGTGTCGCCGGCCATCGTGCTGTTCGACGAAGCCGCCGCCCGGGCCTTCGAGGCCGAGAGCAGCCCCGCCCGCCTGGTCACCCGCGGCGAAACCGGCAAGGCCGCCATGGCCCTGCGCCTCGAGGTCCGCGCCTTCGAGACCGACTATGTCGACGGCCCCAAGGCGGCGCCCGAGGTGCTGGTCGAGATCCGGGCCGTCATGACCCGCAACGGCGACCGCGCCCTGCTCGGCGACAAGGTGTTCCAGACGCGGGTCAAGGCGTCGGACAACCGGGTCGGCGCGATCGTCCAGGCCTATGACCAGGCCAACAGCAAGACACTGGCGGACATCATCACCTGGGTGGGCGCTGCGGGCGCGAAGCTGCCGGCGGCGTAGATCCGCCGCTCATTCCAGCGCCGCGATTTCCTTCTCCCCTTGCGGGAGAAGGAACGCGCTGGAAAGGTCGATGACCTCTCTCCGAGATGTGACGCCCCCTACCCCCGCACAAAAATGTTCTTCAACCAGTGCGAGCCGGCCTTGGCGGCCTGGCCCCAGTCCTCGTCTTCGCTGGCGGCGTCGGGGGCGTAGCCCCAAGGGTTGAACAGCTTGACCTTCGTGGCCTTGAAGGCCGCGATGTTGCGCGTCACCAGGGTCAGGCCGTGCTCAAGGGCCGTGGCGGCCAGCAGGGCGTCGCGCCCTCCCCCGTGCGGCAGCTGGGCGCAGCGGCGAACCACCGCCGCATCGACGGGCAGGATGCGGCCGTCAAAGGCCGGCGCGACCTGGACGTCCAGCCAGGCTCGCAGGGCCAAGCCGTGGGTCTTGTCTCGACGCTCGGCGCGCCCTACCCCAGTCTCCAGCTCCAGCAAGGTGAGCGCCGAGATGAAAAGGCTGGCCCGCGCCACCCCGCCCGCCCAGCCGGCCAGCCCCGGGTCGGTCCCGCCCGACTTGGCGTTGCGCAGCTCGAAGACGATGTCGGTGTCGAGCAGGTACATCAGCCGCCGCTCCGGCGGTCCCAGGCGTCATCCGAACGCGCGGCGTCGAGGTCGATGGCCGGAAGTCCTGGCATGGCCAACAGGTCAACTATGGTCTCGGTCTGGCCGGTCAGCCGGCGATAGGTCTCCACGCTCATCAGCACGTGAGTCGCCTTGCCGCGATCGGTGACGAACACCGGCTCGATCCGCGCGGCGCGCTTGGCCTGGCTGACATCCTGGTTGAAGTCGCGGCTGGAGATGACTTTCACGGATCCAAATACCTACATTGACAAGGCTGTCTTGTAGGTACGTTACTACATTGTGACCTTCCGGCAACAGGGAATAAGCCAGCAAAAACAATCTTCTGTACAACCTCGTCAAAAACGGAATTTCAACTTGCGAGCCAAAGCCAAGTCTGCGCGGCTTGGCGCCAACGGCGGTCAACGCCGAGGGGTTTTCACAAGGGGGGACAGTACGTGTCCGACATCATCGCCAGTCTTGTCAGCACCGTCAGCGGCATTCTCGCGCCGCACGGGCCGGCAACCGCCTCCGCCGCGCACAGCTATGCGCCGGGCGATTTCAGCGTTCACTTCTTCCTGCAGCTCGCGGTGATCCTGCTGGCCTGCCGCGTGGTCGGCTGGCTAGGTCAGAAGCTTCTGGGTCAGCCCCAGGTCGTGGGCGAGATGATCGCCGGCGTGGTCCTGGGCCCGTCCTTGCTGGGCCTTGTGTTCCCGCACTTCCAGGGCATGCTGTTTCCCAAGGAAACCAAGAACGTCCTCTATGTCGGCGCCCAGTTGGGCGTGGGCCTGTACATGTTCATGGTCGGCACCAGCTTCCAGGCCGCGCACTTCAAGGCCAAGGCCAAGAGCGCCGCCAGCGTCTCTCTGGCCGGCATCATCGCGCCGTTCCTGATCGCCGTCGCCATCACCCCCTTCCTGCTGAAGGTGCCTGGCCTGTTCGCCGAGGGCATCTCGCGCGCCAACGCCACCCTCTTCCTGGGCGCCTGCATCGCCCTGACCGCCTTCCCGATGTTGGCTCGGATCATCAATGAGCGTGGTTTGGCGAAGACCTCGCTGGGCACCCTGTCGCTGACGGCCGGCGCCTTTGACGACGCGGTGTCGTGGTGCGTGCTGGCCGTGGTGCTGGCCACCTTCGGCGGCGGCCCTGGCGTGGCGGTCCTGGCGATCGGCGGCGGCGTGACCTACGCCCTGTTCCTGGCCTTTTTCGGTCCGCGCCTGCTGGCCCCCCTGGGCCGGATCGTTGAGCGCGAAGGCAAGATGAGCCCGACGATCCTGGCCATCACCCTGATGCTGTTCTGCCTGTCGGCCTTCCTGATGGACGCCGTCGGCATCCACGCCATCTTCGGAGGCTTCATGCTGGGCGCCGTCATGCCGCGCGGCCTGTTCGTCGAGGAACTTAAGAAGAAGGTCGAGCCGCTGGCCGTCGTCCTGCTGCTGCCGATGTTCTTCACCTATTCGGGCCTCAACACCCGGATGGACATGGTCAACTCGCCCCAGCTGTTGCTGATCGCGATCGGCATCCTGGCCGCCTCCATCCTGGCCAAGGGCGTGGCCTGCTACGCCGCCGCCCGCCTGTCGGGCGAGGACAACCGAACGGCCCTGGGCATCGGCGCCCTGATGAACTCGCGCGGCCTGATGGAATTGATCATCATCAATATCGGCCTGCAGAAGGGCATCATCGGCCCGACCCTGTTCTCGATGCTGGTGCTGATGGCCATCGTCACCACGGTGATGGCCAGCCCCCTGTTCGAGGTGGTCTACGGCAAGAAGGCGCGGGAGAGCGGCGAGCTCGAAGCGCTGGACGGAGCCGCGGCCAAAGCCGCCTAGAGCAAGCCGCGCGATATAGAAATCGCACGGCTTGCTCTAGATTTTTGTTTTCGCATCGCTTTTGCGCAAAACCGGTGGCCGCTTTTCCGCGCGATGCTCTAGGCAAGGTCTTGAAAGCCGCTTGCCTTAGCCCCGCTCCTCTGGAGCGGGGCCCTTCTTATGCGTCCGCTTCCGAGGCCAGGTCCCGCAGTGGCGCGCGAGGTGCCTGTTTGAGCCCGACGAGCCCTTCGAAGGCGAGCGTTTTGACGCCTGTCCAGAACTCGCAATAGTCGCGCCACAGGTCCGGCACGAACCAGGCCCCATGGCGGTAGGGCGCCGGCGTCCCGATCCGCATGGCTTCCCGCGGGGCGTCGCGCCACGTCCCGAACAGACGATCCCAGATGGGCAGGAGGGCGAGGTTGATCGGCATCCGGTTGAGGCTGTGATGCAGGCGGTGGTGCAGCGGCGACTGCACGACCCAACGGCCGACCCAGCCGAAGTTGGACTCGATCCGCGAGTGAATCAGAAGCCGAATGATGATGATCACGATGCCGGTTTGGGCCAGGGCCGCGGGGTCCGAACCCAGCAGAACGCCCGGCAGGATGGCGCCGACCACGGCAGTGAACATCGCCGGGTGCACGCGGGCGGCGGTCAGGACCGAGAACGACTCCGCGGCGTGATGGAACCGGTGCAGCGGCCAGAACACGCGCGAGTGGTCCAGGCGATGGCTCCAATAGTCGAGCAGCGTGTAAAGCAGGAACAGGATCGCGGTTTGAAGCAACAGGGGAGCGCCGGCGATGCTGATATCGATCCCGGTCGCGTCGGCGAAAAGGCATCGCAGCCCTGCGCCCGAAACGTACACGACGCCGAAACTCATGATCCCGGCGACCATGGTCGAAACCGGCGCCAGCTGGAAAAAGTAACAGGCCAAGTCGGACCAGCCCGAAGCGGTGCGCTCGACCAGCAGGTGCCGCACCGAGCTCTTCCGCCACCCCACCCACAAGTACTCGACCAGGAAGACGGCGGGCAGCAGGGCGCCGAGTTCCAGCGTGCGGTCGATCACGCGCCGGTGCACCTCATGCACCAGCTGGACGTGTCCGAAGAGATGCAGAACCACGGTGTCGGGAACGAGATGGCGCAGGGTCCACCAGCCCAAAGCCAGCAGGGCCAGGTGGGTGGCGACGAGCGACAACGCGACGGGATGAAACAGCCGGCGAATCGTCACGAAGAAAGGACCCAGCGCTCTCGCTGCTGGGATTGGTCCGCTATGATCCACTCGCCTATCCCTCGCCCCCAAAGCGTTCGGCACTCGCACAACGAGAGCAAGAGTTGAGCCAATAGCCCTAAGGAGCCGTTCACGGCGCAGCTTCGCTTGAGACAAAAGATGTCGAGCCCGTCGTCCGCCTCGTTTCAGGCGCTCTCCAGAGCCCGATCGAACCCGAACCGGTTGATCTGCGCGATCAGGTCGCGGTGGCTGGGCAGGTCCTGGGTGGCGCGTTCGCCAAAGCCGCGGATCTTGCGAAACAGGGTTTCGGCCGCCGCGACGTTGGGGAACTCCGCCCGTCCCGGCGACAGGTCGGTTTTGAAGCCCATGCCGTAGAGGATGTACTGGTAGTTGAAGAAGGCGAAGGTCTCGAGATCCAGGATGAAGTCAAAACGCGTCGGCGGGCGATAGCGCCATTGCTCCAGTAGATCGGCCAGCCGGTCGGGGATCGAGGCCGGATTTCTGTTGTCGCGCCAGAATGGCTCGGCGCGCTGGCTGATGCAGTAGTGCAGCTTGAGAAAGGTGATGATGTTGTCGTAGCGGGCCGTCATCAGTTCGTTGAAGCGGAAGGCGGGGGCTCCGATCGGCCCGTTATGGGGGAAGAGCTCGGCGATCATCGCCACCGCCGCCTCGATCAAGACCACGCCGGTCGATTCCAAGGGCTCCAGAAAACCAGCCGACAGGCCCACGGCGACGCAGTTCTTCACCCACTGCTTCTGACGATAGCCGGCATCGAAGGCGATGCTGCGCGGGGCGATCTCGGCGGCGGTGTCGCCGATGTAGCCGCGCAGAATCGCCTCGGCCTGGTCGTCGTCCATGTGGCCACTGGAATAGACGCAGCCGATTCCCCGGGCTCCGTTCAGGCCGATGTCCCAGGTCCAACCCGCCTCGTGCGCAGTGGCGATCGTAAAGCTCTGGATCGGCGCGTCGGGACGATCATAGGGGATCTTGCAGGCGATGGCCCGGTCGGCGAACAGAATATCGCGCACCGACTTGAAGGGCGACTGCATGGCCTTGCCGATCAGCTCGGCGTGGAAGCCCGTGCAGTCGATATAGAGATCGGCCTCCAGCCGGCCATGCTCGACAGAGATCACGTGGTCAATCGCGCCGGTTGCGTCCAGTTCCACCGTTTGCAGCGCGCCCTTCAGATGACGCACGCCCAACTCGACGGCGCGTTCGGCCAGAACCTCGGCCAGCCGGGCCGAGTCGAAATGGTAGGCATAGTTCAGCGGACCGGCGAAATTGCCCTCGTGCGGACGCTTAGGCGCCCGCTGGGCGTCGGCGACCCGCGACTGGATGGTCATGGCCTCGGCGAACGGCGCGCGCGTCGCCTCGTCCTGCAGCAACCAGTACGGCGCCAGGCTGGAGCCGTCGGTCGAGAACGGCGGCTCAAAAGGATGGAAGAAGTGGTGGCGGGCGCCGTCCTTTGGCGTCTGCGCCCAGTCGTTGAAGCGGATGCCCTGCTTGAAGGTGGCCGAGGTCTCGCGGATGAAACGCGCCTCGTCGATGCCCAGGAATTGCAGGGTGTTGCGGATGGTCGGGAAGGTGGCCTCGCCAACACCGATGATACCGATGTCGGGCGACTCCAGCACGGTGATGTCCAGGCGCGCGTGCTCGGCCACTTGCAGATGCTTGGCCAGGTAGGCCGCCGTCAGCCAACCCGCTGTCCCGCCGCCGACGATGAGGAGGCTACGTCTACGATCCATGTCGTCTGATTAGCGGTTTTGATCGGTTTCGGCCCGCGAAATCGGGCGCCGTCGGCCTCGAAGCGAGGCCCTACAGCGCCGACAGCGGCTCGGCCGCCGCGCCATAGCCGGCGTCGGGCTGGATGCGCAGCGACGCCCCCTCGACCCACGGCTCGACCGTGACCAGCGGTCGGCTTCGCGCGGTGTCGATGGCGGTGGTCGGGCTCGCGCTTTCGGCAAGCAATTGCAGGTTCATCCGGGTGGGGAAGATCACCTTCCGTTCGCCGGACGCCGCCAAGGCTAGGGCCTCGCCGGGCGCGATCCACTCGGCGTCGACCGCCTCGTGGCCGTCGCAGATCGCCAGTTGGGCCAGGGGCGCGTGGGCGACGTAGAACCAGGTGTCGAAGCGCTTGGTCATCAGCGGCGGGGTGATCCAGCGGGCGAAGATGGTCAGGGCGGCCAGGTCCAGCTTCAGCCCCAGATCACGCACGACGTCGAGGAAGGTCACGCGGTCGTCGGCGACGGCGGCCCGCACGTCGATCGCCGCCTCGCCCACATAGGTCTCGCCTTCGGCGTCGCGGGCCAGCAGCACGCCGGCCTCCTCATAGGCCTCGCGGATCGCGGCGATGCGCAGGGCCGGGCCGTCCTCCCCGACGCTGTCCCAGCCGGTGGCGTGGTCGGTCCAGGCGGGATCATGGTCGCCGGCGTGGCTCTTGCCGCCCGGAAAGACCAGGGCGCCCGCCGCGAAGTCGATCTGGTGGTGTCGCTTGACCATCAGCACCTCGAACGGCGCATCGCGGAGAAGCAGGATGGTGGCGGCGGGCCTTATCGGCTCTTCGGGGCGCTCTGACATGGCGTCAGCTTGTCGGAAATGCGCGCGGTTGCCCAGAGGGTTCGAACGGATGTTCGGGTTAGCCCGCCGCGGCCGCTCCCTTGGCCTGTTCACCCAGCCGGTCCACCCGCGCCAGCAGATAGTCGGTATCCTCGCGCGACATCGCCGTGGACGAGGTGAGAAACCGCTGGATCATGTGCTCCTGGAAACGCTCGCGGTCGCCGGGACGGCCGTCATAATCCATGGCGTGAAAGGCGTCGACGCCGGCCCGCAAGGCGGGGAACAGGCGCGGCGGCAGGCCAGCCCGCTCGCAGATCGCCTTCAGGCCCAGGTCGCCAGCGTCGTGGATCATCAGCCAGGTGCGGTGATGCGGTACGCCAGCCAGCTCGGCCACGCCCCACTCGAAGAAGCTCATGTGGCCATGGGCCAGGACCCGCAGCAGCAGCGACGGGGTCAGGCGCTTGACGCTGTTGAGGTGGGCGGCGAAGCCCTTGGCGTCGGCGGCGCGGCCGGCCTGATCGACGAGATCGATCGTGGCCCGCTCCTTGGCGCCCAGAATCAGTTCCAGCGTGCGCTCGGCCGACAGGGCATGGTGGTCTAGGATGTAGTCGCGAAGCTGGTCGCCGACCATGTCGATCAGGCGCTCGGTCACGGCCAGCGGCAGGCTCGTGCGATAGGCGACGGCGGTCAGCACCTTCTCCGAGGTGGAGAACCGGTTCAGCGCCTTTTGCAGCGCGGTCTCGGACATCCGGGCGTTGTCGTTGGCGCAGATGGTGGCGACCATCTCCTCCGACCCTTGCTCGACCAGCAGGGCGGTGACCTTGCTCGACAGCCTGGGACGCTTGGCCACCGCCATCTGCCGCATGGGGCCGCCGAGACGGACGATTTCGGCGAGATCGGCGTCGCTGAACACCGGCGAGAAGCTGATGATCGGCAGCGACACGCTCTCGACGTCGCGGGCAAGCTTGTTGGCGATGTCCGGCGGCAGCACCGGTGAGTTGCGCAGGGTCACGGCCAGGGCGCGGCGCACCAGCTCGGCGGCGTCTCCCGCCATCACCCGCAGGATTTCGTCCGCCAGCGTGCGTTGATCCTCGTCCAGCTCGGCGCGGTCGATGGTTCGACACAGCTTGTGGGCCGCCAGGGCGCGCTCGTCAGGGGTCGCGCCCTTCACCAGCATGCGGATATCTTGGTCGGTGAGGGCGGCGCGGGTGGTGGCCATGGGTGTCTCCCCTATCCCCCGGGGAACAGCGTGGAATCAGATCATCTCGCGTTAAGCTTAACGATTGTTTGTGCTCGAAGGGCTGTGGATTAACGATAAGCCGTAACGGGACGCAAACCGCGACCGCCTTAGGCTTCTCGGATACCCCGAGGAATCCGACCGTTGTTCGCCGAGCGCCGATCTCACGACCCCGCCTCGAGCGGCGCCGACGTCCGCATGGCGCTTGACGCCCAGGCCGCGCTTTTGCCTTACGCTCTGGCGGTATTCGCGGTCAGCCTGCCGATCTATGTCTGGGCCGGATCCTTCGCCGCCAATGCCGGCTGGCTGGCGATGAGCTTTAGCGTGTTCGCCATCAACTGGGGCATCTTCTACGGCGTCGTCGCCTGGCTGCGGACGCCAGCGGCCCAGGACGTGGCGCGGCGCTCGCGGGTGCAGGTGCTGTCGGGCCTGCTGTGGGCCGTGGCGGTCAGCCAGATGGCCGCCTTTGCCGATGGCGCGGGCGCGGCGCGCGAGACCCTGCTGCTGCTGGCTGTCGGCGCTTCGGTAGTCTGCATCTTCTTCTCCGCACCCAACCTCATCGCCCTGCTGATTACCGCACCGATCGCAGCCATGGGCCCGCTGGCCCTGCTGTTCTCACGCGCCGAGAGCCAGAGGGCCGGAACCATGGCCTGGGGCGCCATCGCCCTGGCCATGGCGCTGTCGCTGGTGCTCAACCGCATGCTGCGCCGCCAGCACGCCCTGGCCCTGGCCCACGAGGCCCTGCTTGAGGAGCGGCTGAGGGTGCTGGAGCACGCCGAGCGCGTCGCTCGCTCCAAGTCCGACATCGTCGCCACTCTCAGCCACGAGATCCGCAACGGCCTGACTGGCGTCACCCACGTTCTGGCCGCCGCCGCCGGCAAGGGCGGTCGCGCCGCCCCGTCGCGCGAACAGCTGAACGCCGCCCTCGACGCCGCCCAGGACCTGGTCGCCGTGCTCAACGCCACCCTGGACTCCGAAATCGCCGAGTCCGGCCGCCTCGCGGTCGAGGCGGTGGCCTTCGAACCCGTGCGCCTGATCCGCGACCTGGTCCTGCTCGACCGCCCGCACGCCATGGCCAAGGGTCTGGAGCTGAGCGTCCATATCGAGCCAGACCTGGAACACCGCCAACAGGGCGCCGCCATCGGCGACGCGCTCCGCACTCGCCAGATCGTCGCCAACATCGTCGGCAACGCCGTCAAGTACACCGTTCGCGGCCGTATTGAGGTGCGGGTCGAGCGGCGTGGCGACCAGATCGCCATCGCGGTGGCCGACACCGGTCCGGGTCTGTCGCCCGAGGAGATGGAGCAGGCGTTCCAGGCCTTCCAGCGCATCGAGCGCACCGGCGCCGGCGTCAATGGCGCGGGCCTGGGCCTGTCGCTGTCGCGGCAGCTGGCTCGGCTGATGGGCGGCGCGCTGGAGGCCTCCAGCGCCGTGGGCGTGGGCAGTTGCTTCACCCTGACCCTGCCCTTCGACGAGTCCGTTGTCTGCGCGATCGAGACCGACCGCGAGGCCGCCCAGGCCGCTGAACCGGCTGGCGCCCCTCCGCGCAACCTGCGCATCCTGGTGGCCGAGGACGACGCCCTCAACGCCGCCATGCTGCGGGCCATCCTGGAGCAGCTGGGCCACCAGGTGGTGCACGCCCAGAACGGGCGCCGAGCCCTGGACCTGGCCAAGATCTGCGACTTCGACCTGGTGATGCTGGACGGCCGGATGCCGATCATGGACGGTCCCCAGACCGCCCGCGCCCTGCGCGACCTGGACGGCGCCAATCGCCATGTGGCGATCATCGCGGTGATCGGCGGCGACGCCGACGAGGCCCGCGAGTGCCTGGACGCCGGGGCCGACACCGTGCTGCGCAAGCCGGTCAGCGTCGCCGCCGTAGCCCGCGCCGTCGCCGACGCCGCCACCCTGGGCCGCAAGAGCGCCAACCAGGCGGCGGTCGCCTAGCCTCTTCCCAACAGACGTTTAAGTCGTCCACACTCCTCCCAACGATAAAACGGGAGGATGCGATGCTGCGCGATCTGCGGGTCATAGAGTTGGCCACCTATATCGCCGCCCCAGGCGCGGCCGGGATCATGGCCGACTGGGGCGCCGACGTGATCAAGATCGAGTCGCCCGACGGCGACCCGATGCGCGGCTTCTTCGAGAGCCTGGGCTCGGACCAGGACGCCAACCCGATCTTCGAACTCGACAACCGCGGCAAGCGCTCGGTGGTGCTCGACATCCGCTCGCCGGGCGGAAGCTTGGCGGCGAAGGCCCTGGTCAAGGACGCCGACATCTTCCTGACCAATGTGCGCCCCGCCGCTCTGGCGCGCGCCGGCCTCGACTACGAGACCTTGAAGGCGGTCAATCCGCGCCTGATCTATTGCAGCCTGACCGGCTATGGCCTGGAAGGCCCCGACGCCGACAAGCCGGGCATGGACGTGGCGGCCTTCTGGTCACGGGCGGGGGTGGGCGCGATCACCGCCCCCAAGGGTCAGGAGCCGTTCCCGATCCGCACCGGCATGGGCGACCACGTCACATCCTTGGCGACGGTGTCGGCGATCCTGGCGGCCGTGCACGAGCGCCAGCGCACCGGAGTCGGGCGGTTGGTCGAGACCTCGCTGCTGCGCACCGGCGTCTATGCGATCGGCTCGGACATGGCGATTCAGCTGCGGTTCGGGAAGCTGGCCTCGACCCGGCCTCGCAAGGAGGCCGTGCAGCCCCTGGCCAATTTCTTCAAGACCCGCGACGGGCGGTGGATATGCCTGCTGGCCCGGCAAGGCTCCACCGACTGGCGCCAGATCGCCGCCGCCGCCGGCCGCCCCGACCTGCCCGACGATCCGCGCTTCACGACGGCCCGCCTGCGCCGCGACAATACCTCGGCCCTGGTGGAGATCCTCGACCAGGCCTTCGCCGCCATGGACTACGAAGAGGCCAAGGCCGCCCTCGACGCCGGCGACATCACCTGGGCGCCCTGGCAGACGCCGCGCGATCTGGTCAGCGACCCGCAGGCGGCCGCGGCGGGGTGTTTCGTGGAGACCCCGGATGGGAAGGGCGGGACCTTCCCCGCCCCGGCGGGTCCGGCGCGGTTTCCGGGGTCGGAAGATGGGCCGAGGGGGCCGGCGCCTAAGCTTGGCGAGCATACGGCGGCGGTGTTGGCGGAGGCGGGTTATTCGGAGGACGAGATTGCAGGGCTGGCAAGCCCCTGAAACTTTCCCTCTCCTTTACGGGAAGGGAGAGGAAGATTTGCTACCGATTGCTCTTCGTCCCGTCGCCGGCGTCGGACAGCATGCGCAGCATCTCGGACGAGAACATCGAGCTGGTCATCCGCTGGGCGGACGAGCCGCCGCCGGCCGACGACAGGCCAAAGCCGTCATCGACCCCTTGCGAGCCGCGCAGGATCAGGTCCACCAGTTGCTGCTCTTGCTGGATGCGCTCCAGCCGGCGGCCCGTGGCATATTGCACGAAGCCTGTCTCTGCGGCGGGCGTCGGATCGGAGTCGGGGGTGACGCGCGTGGCGCCGCCGGTCCGGGTCAGGTTGGCATAGACCTCGCTGACCGTGGCGGAGCGGCCCTCGCGATAGAAGATCGAGCGGTTGGCGGCCGCCGCGTCGGGGAACATCGCGGCGGCGCTGGCCCCGGGGCTGGCGCCCACGGCCTCGATCAGCCGCGCCGAGCCCTGGGGTCCCAGGAAGTGGGCGGCGTAGAGCTCGCCGGCCGTCGGCGAGCGCCCGACCCGGCCGCGCAGGTAGGAGGCATGGTCGGAGGTCAGTTCGCCGGCCATCAGCGAGGCGGCGTGCGGATCCAACTTCAGGCTCAGCACCGCCTTGCGCGCCTCGTCGCCGGCCACCCGGTACTTGCCGTCCGAACCCTGCTGGATCAGGTCGGCATAGCGGGCGTAGCCGTATTTGGAGCCGTGTTTTTTCAGCGTCGACAGCCAGGTCTGATCGACGAACTGGAACAGGCCCGACGCCGAGGAGGTGCCGGCCTTGGCGTTGGGGTTGAAGCCGCTCTCTCGCTTGGCCGCGCCCATCAGGAAGGTGAAGTCCACGCCCGTCGCGCTGGAGGCGCGCTGGATCGCCGACTCGACGACGCTGCGGATGGAGGTGACGTTGGCCATGCCCCGAATGTCTGACCGCACGTGGTTAATCGTGGATTAACCACGCCGCTCCGCCAGGCAGATTTTGCCTGTGGCGGGATGTCACAGTTACGTCTGTAATAAATTTAAGTTCGTAATATTTACAACCGTAATTCTTTGTGGAACGGTGGGGCGTCGGCCAGGAGCGGCCGGCCCCAGGAGGTTCCCATGGTCACCCAAACCGCCGCGATCGGTTCCTATATCCCAGGCGTCGACGCCTCGCCCGCCAAGCCCTCGAAGGCGATGCTGGCGGCGCTGGTCGTCGTGTCGATCGGCCATGCAGGACTGTTCGCCTATCTGGCTTACCAGAAGTATGGGCCGCCGATCGACATCGGGGGCGAGCCGCGCGTCTTCGAACTGCCGCTCTATAGGCCTCCGCCCAAGGAAGAGGTTCGAGACAAGCCGACTCCGCCGAGAGCGGCCAACCCTCCCCCGCTGCACAAGGCCGTCCCGCCGCCGGTGATCCCCGAACTGCTCAGTCCCTTCAAGCCGCCCGAGGAGCCGGTCGGCCCCGTCCGGGACGGTCCGGTGGACCCTGGCGCGCCCAAGTCGGAAGTTGGCCCGGTCGGCCCTCCCGCCCTGCCGCCCGCTCCGGTCATCGGCCGGCCCAACTGGCTAAAGAAGCCGGGCGCCTCGGAGTTCAGCCGCTTCTATCCCGACAGCGCCATGCGGCGCGGGGTCTCGGGCTCGGCGACCCTGAGCTGCACGGTGGCCGCCAATGGCGCGATCCGCATGTGCACGGTGCTGGCCGAGACGCCATCCGAAGAAGGCTTCGGCAGCGCCGCCATCAAGCTGTCGCGCTATTTCAAGATGAGCCCCCAGACCGAAGACGGCCGCCCCGTCGACGGCGCCAGCGTCCGCATCCCGATCAAGTTCGCGGCGGACTAGCTCGGGGCGCGGGATCATACCCACTTGCCCCCACCTGACCGCTTCGCGGTCTGTCCGCCCCCATAGGAGGCAGAGCTCAGGCGCGCGGGGCTCCGCCCCCTATGGGGGCGGACAGGCGACGAAGTCGCCAGGTGGGGGCAAGTGGGTGAGCTGCGAAAGGACTGTGACCTCAATAGCTCTTGGGCAGACCCAGCACCCGTTCGGCGATGAAGTTCAGGATCATCTCGCGGCTGACCGGCGCGATGCGGGCGATCATCGCCTCGCGGAAATAGCGCTCGACGTCATACTCCTTGGCATAGCCCATGCCGCCATGGGCCAGGACCGAGGTTTCGCAGGCGGTGAAGCCCGCCTCGGCGCCCAGATATTTGGCCGCGTTGGCCTCGGCCCCGCAATCTTGGCCGCGGTCGTAGAGGGCGGCGGCCTTGAAGGCCATCAGGTTGGCGGCTTCCAGCTCGGCCCAGGACTTGGCCAGGGGATGCTGGATGCCCTGGTTCTGGCCGATCGGCCGGCCAAACACCACGCGCTCCTTGGCGTAGGTCACCGCCTTGGACAGGGCCACTCGTCCCAGGCCCACCGCCTCGGCGGCGAACAGCACGCGCTCGGGATTGAGGCCGTGCAGGAGGTAGGCGAAACCCTTGCCCTCCTCGCCCACTAGGTCCTCCTGGGGCACGAACAGGTCCTCGATGAACAGCATGTTACACTCGACCGCCTTGCGCCCCATCTTGGGGATCGGCTTGGCCTCGATCTTCTCGCGGTCGGTGTAGAACAGGGAGAGCCCCTGGGTCGGCTTGGCGCACTGGTCCTTGGGGGTGGTGCGGGCGATGATCAGGATCTTGTTGGCGCGCTGGGCGCCCGTCGTCCAGATCTTGCGACCGTTCAGGCGGTAGCCACCGTCGACCGGCTCGGCCCGCGTCTCCAGGCTGGAGGTATCGAGGCCCGAATTGGGCTCGGTCACCGCGAAGCACATCTTGTCCTCGCCGGAAATCAGGCGCGGCAGATGCTTCTGGCGCTGTTCCTCAGTCCCAAACTTCACGATCGGCATCGGACCAAAGATGTTCAGATGGATGGCGCTGGCGCCGGAAAAGCCCGCCCCGGACTGGGCCACGGTCTGCATCATCACCGCCGCCTCGGTCAGGCCCAGGCCGGCGCCACCGACGCTCTCGGGCATGGCAACGCCCAGCCAGCCGCCCTCGGCGATGGCGGCGACGAACGCCTCGGGGAAAATCCCGGTCTCGTCGGTGCGCCGCCAGTACTCGTCGTCAAAGCCGGCGCACAGCTTGGCGACGCCCTCGCGGATGGCTTCCTGTTCCTCGGTCAACCAGAATCCGGCCATGCGCTCCTGCCCTTGCCTTGTTATCGTGGGTCCTCAGGTTCGCGAGAACCGCCGCGCGTCGAAGCTCGCGGCGTCCGGACCTGGGTTATCACCCATCAGATACGCGGCGACGAGATCGGCCACAAGCGGCGCCAGCAGCCAGCCGTTGCGGCGGGCTCCGACCGCCAGCATTACCTTGGGCGTCGCACTCCAGCCGACGAGGGGCAGGCCGTCGGGCGTGGTGGCGCGAACGCCGACCTCGGTGGCGAAGACCGCTTGCGCCAGTTGGGGGCGCAAACGGATCGCCGCCCGGCGAAGATCCTCCGTAGCCGTGGTGTCGACGGCCAGGTCATAACGACCAAATTCCATGGTCGCGCCGACGGCCGGGCGCGGACCCGGGCAGATATAGACGCCCTCACCCCGCAGAACCGGACCGTCGGCCGGCCCGCGATCAGCTCGCAAAATCTGGCCCCTGATCGGCGTCAAGACCGATAGCTCCGGCGCCAGGCCCGCGCCGTCCGCCGCGCCGGTCGCCAGCACCACGGCCGAGAAGGCGGCCAGGTCATCGGCGGTGAAGGCGCGGGGCTCGAACCGCGCGCCCAGGGCCTGGGCGGCGTCATGCAGGGCCTTCAGGGCCGGGCGGGCTTCGATCCGCCAGTCCTCGTCGCTCGTCAGGGCGCGTTCGCCGTCAGCGGGGTTCAGGGGCGCGCCCAGGGCCTCGGCGCGCGCCGCGACGGCGCAAAGCCAGGCGGTGTCGCCCTCAACCCTCAGGCCGCCCCTCTGGATCAAAACGCCGAGCGGGGCGGCGAAGGCGGGCCACAGGTCGCGCGTCCGGCGAAGGAGATCCAGGTGCGAAGCCGAAGCCGGGTCAAACAGCGCTTCGGCCACGGGCGCCAGCATGCCGGCCGCGACGCCCGAGGCGTTGTCGCCCAAGGGACGCGGATCGAACACCGTGACCGCCAGGCCGGCGCGCGCCAGGGCCAGGGCCACCGCCGATCCGATCGCGCCGGCGCCCGCCACGGCAACGGCCGTAGCCCCTTGGGCGCCTGCCTTCGTCTCCATGGCCGGCAGACACCCCTACCCGCCAAAAAGGTCAAGTCCGGTTCGCGCGTTTCCGGCGAAAGCGGTGATGTGTCAGAGGCGTGATGTGTCAAACGCGTGATGTGTCAGAGGCGTGACTATGACGGGCTCCTGGGTCTATCCTGTCTTCAGCAAGCTGGGCCGCGCGCCTCGCATCGACAGGCGATCAACGGCGGCTGGAGGGACGTGAAGCGGATGGCAGCAAAAACCACCGCGGATGCAGCTCATCCGGTCGACTTCTATGTCGGCGCGCGCCTGAGGATCCGGCGCAAGGTGCTGGGCCTGAGCCAGACCCAACTGGCCGACGCCCTGGGCATCACCTTCCAGCAGATCCAGAAATACGAGCGGGGGCAAATCGCATCAGCGCCTCGAAGCTCTACGAGGCCGCGCGCCTGCTGGAGTCGCAGATAGCCTACTTCTTCGACGGTCTGGACGAAACATCAGGCGCCAGTGACGACGGCTTCTCACAGCGTATGACCCAGTTCGTGGCCACGGCCGGGGGGCTGGAACTGGCCGACCTGTTCCCGCGCCTGAAGGACCGCCGGCTGCGTCGCCGCGTGGTTGATCTGGTCAAGGCGATGGTCGATGACGAGCCCGCCGCGGCGGTCTCCGAGACGCCCCTCGCCACGATGGCGCGACGACAGATCGAGAGCAGGGTCCGCGCGTTCTGGCCGGCGACTCCTTCCGTCGCTACGCATCGGTCTCCATGCTTCTCATCCTGTCGCTGTTCTTGGTCTGCACCGTCCTCGTCCCGGTGATCGGCGAAGTGGTCCGCCGTCACAACCGCATGATCCTCAAGCGCAAGCAGTTGGAAATCCTTCTGCGCGAGGGCGATGTCGCTGAATATCGGCTCGACTGAACGTCCGATCATAGCGTCGCTGTGACGCGGCCCCAGGCCCTATCGCGGGACGTCGTTCTGGCGCAGCATCCCTGGCAAGTCGAGCAGGCGCGGCGAGGTCCGCGCAGGGGAGCGTAGAGTGACCGTGTCTTCGGGGGCCGCTTTTGGCCGTGTCCGCTATTGGTGGCAGACCCGGCCTTTGGCCGGCTTGATGGTGGGTTGGATCGTGATCGCCCTGATCGCCTGGCGCGTCTGGGCGGCGCTCTTTTGCCCCCATGGCGAGGCCTGACACAGACGGCGACGAAAAAGGCCCGGCTGCGAAGCCGGGCCTTTTTGCGTTCCGCGATGGTACCGCCTCTCAGGCTTGAACTGAGGACCTCCGGTTCCACAAACCGGCGCTCTAACCAACTGAGCTAAGGCGGCGCATCGCGAGGGAGTGTGTTTAGTCGGACGCGGAGGCTGGATCAAGCGCCGAACAGCCTCCGCCATACGAAAACGCCCCGAAGCTTCGCAGCTTCGGGGCGCTCGCTTCTTGACCGGTCTCCGGGATCCCTAACGGGGAACCTGGAAGACGATCGGGATCGAGATCTGTCCACCATCCACCGGGGCGCCATCGAGCGTCTTCGGCTTCATCTTGAACAGTCGCGACAGCTTCATCGCCGCGTCGCCGAAGCCGTAGTCCGCCGGATTTTCCGACGTGACCGAGCAACCTTCGAGCGTACCCCTGGCGTTCACGGTGCACGAGATCGTCGCGCGGCCGTTCACCTCCATCCGCTGGGCGCGGTCGGGATAGTAGCGCGCCATGTCGTCCCCCGTGGGCTTGCGGGCCCAATCAGGACGCGTGACCACCGAAGCCCGAGCCGGCGGGTTCGAAGGAACCGGCGGCACGGCGGAGATCACGGGCGGCGCCGTTTGCTCGACCCGTACCTTCACAGGCGGGATCGGCAGAGGCGGCGGCGGCGTCACATCCGGCGGCGGCGCGATCGGCGGCCTCGGCTGCACCACCGCAGGAGGCGGAGGCGGAGCGTTGGTCGGCGGCGGCGGCGGCGGAGGAGGCGGCGGCGGCGGAGGAGGCGGAGGCAACTCCACGTCCACGGCGTCGTCGCTGTATTCCTTCATCACCGCTTCGAACTTCTGCTTCGCCATATAGACGCCGAGAAGAACGTGAACGCCAAGGACGATCAGGGTCGCAATACCAAAAGTGCCCAGACCCTTTTTCTTTCGGGGTCCTTCCGAGGTCAGCGGATCATAGTGGCGATGCCCGGGCGTTTGTTCGTCAGCCATGCAGCACCCCCTTAGCTATTGTCATCCCGGCCAATGAGCGCCACGCTATAGAAACCTGCATCCTGAAGTGAATTCATCACCTCCATGAAGGCTCCATAACGGGTCTTTTCATCGGCCCGGATGTAGATGCGCTCCTTGGTGGGATCGCGCTTACCGATGCTCTTGGCCAGGTCATCACCCAACGTCTGAGCATCCGTACGATTGTCGCCGATGAACACCTGACCTGAAGACTTGATCGAGATGTAGACCGGCTTTGGCGGGGTCGTTGACGGCTTCGCGACCGCTGGCGGCAGTTTCACTTCGACCGATGGGGCGGCGAGAGGCGCCGCCACCATGAAGATGATCAGTAGGACCAGCATGACGTCCACGAAGGGCGTGACGTTGATCTCGCTGTTCTGTTCGACGTTGAACCTGTCGCCCCCGCCGCCTGAGAGTTTGGCGGCCATCGGTGTTAGGCTCCCTTGTCGAGCTGACGCGAAATTGCGTTCATCAGTTCAGCGACGAAACCTTCCGAGCGGGTGCCGTAGGCCGAAATGCGGGTCTGGAAGTAGTTGTAGAAGATAACCGCCGGGATAGCGGCGAACAGACCAATACCGGTGGCGAGCAGCGCTTCGGCGATACCGGGAGCGACGACGGCCAGGTTGGTGGTGTTGGTGTTCGCGATGTTGATGAACGAGCTCATGATCCCGTAAACGGTACCAAACAGACCGATGAACGGACCGGCCGAACCGACCGAGGCCAGGAACACCATGCCGCCCGACAGGCGCTTGGCCAACGAGGCTTGGACCGCGTTGATGGCGTAGGTGGCGCGGGTGATCACCGAGTCACGGTGCTCGCCCGAGATGGCCAGGCCAGCTTGGCGCGACAGTTCAACTTCTTGGGCGGCCGCGGCGGCCATGTCGGCCATCGGGTTGCCTTCGAATTCCTCCGACGAACCGATACGGGCGATGTCGGCGATCGAACGAGCGCCCCGGAAGGCTTCCAGGAACTTGTCCGATTGACGGTTCAGGGCGCCAAACTCGAGGAGCTTGGTGATCAGCAGCACCCAGGAGAAGACCGAGGCGAGGATCAGGCCGATCATCACGACCTTAACGACGATCTTCGCTTCCATGAACATGGTGAAGGGCGTCAGCTGGTGCGACTTCATCTTTTCAGTCGCTGCGACGCCAGCATCGACTTCCTCGGCCGGGGCCGGGGTAACGGCCGGGGCGGGAGCCGGGGCGGCGGCTGTGGTGGTGGCCGGCGCAGGAGCAGCAGCATCCTGGGCGAAAGCCGGGGCGCTCGCCATCAGCGCGAGAGCGCCGACGAGAGCGATGAGGGGGGTCTTCCGTTTAATGTCGAGCATCTTTCGCCAGTTCCTGGTTGGTCTAGCACGTTTGGACCGAGGGTCGTCGCGCGAGAGCGTCTCCACCCTAACTTGAATAGCCCCCGAGGCGACCGATAACTCGGACGTCCCGCGGACCCGCTTCGCTGCGCTCGACCCGTTACGCCCCTCTAGCCAGGCTTGCGCCCTTCAGAAGGATCGTTTCGAAGCGCGTGTGACCACCGCCCTGTGAGGCAGTGATCTTACAGCAATGTTAGAATTGCGGCAGGGGTCCTTTGGCAACCCCTTTTCGCACCGTCAAGGGGTGACGGGCGGCATAAATTTACCGTCCCTTTGAAGCACCCACTACCGTTGCCGCATCGCACAAAAGAGAAATCAGGATTTAGGGGCGGTTTTTCCCCATCAAAGGGAATACCCATGTTGCGGTGCAGCAACTCAACAAAACGCCGGTCTCACAAGCCTGACCGAGACGCGCATCGCATCAAAGAACAATCTGACCGCGAGCGGCCGCCGGCGGGGGGCCAGGACCATTGAACGAGGCCGCCGCCCAAGACACCGCAATTTTTGCCTATTTTCCTGCGGGAAACCAGCTTGGCGGAAACGAGCTGGAGCCTGCTGGGCCTTCCTTGGCGACGGGTTGCTCCGCCTTCGTCCGCCCCACGGGCGCCGGCCAATAGGCGGCCTCTTTTGTCGGCAAGCGGTCCTCTTGGCTCTCAGACCTGTCGACAAGACGCCGCGATCTTCCCGATGGGAGAGTCAACGCCTTAGAGGTCGGCTCAGCGAAACAGGCTTTGCGAGCCTCGCCAGGCGGTAGGTAAAATTTTACATCTGCACCCCCCAGACGCGCCGGTGCTGAAAGTCGGGGCGCCGGAACACCCAAAGTCCACGTCGGCTTCGGCTGGGGGTCGAGGGAGGAAGTGGTGCCTGGAGCCGGATTCGAACCAGCGACACGCGGATTTTCAATCCGCTGCTCTACCAACTGAGCTATCCAGGCGCCGGGTCCGTCGGGGCCTAAAGGCGATCGAAACCGCCCTGACGCCCGCCTGACGGCGAGGAGCCGCGTCTATAGGTGAGGCGAAAAACGAAGTCCAGTCCCTCGTCGATGATCGCGGACTATTCCCGGCCGAAGTCTGTGGCCAAGTCCGTTGAAGGCGGGTTTTCCTCATCCTCGTCGGCGCCGGGCACGACATAGCGGTCCGACAGCCAGCGGTTTAGATCCACGTCGGCGCAGCGCTTGCAGCAAAAGGGCCGGAAGTCCGGGATCGCGGGCTTCTTGCAGATCGGGCAAGCGCTCATGACGTCGAGACCTCCAGGCGGTCATTGCCCCAATCGACAACCGGCGAAACGGTGAAGCGACGACCGATCTTGTCGGCCAGGGCGACGTCTAGGGCGGCGAAGGTCTCGGCGACGGCCACGCTACAGCGCCCGACCAGCCTGCCCCCGGGGTCGGCCCGGCCTTCGCGCTCGAAGGCCCTGACGAGCCGCAAGGCCCCGGCACGGGCCGAAAGGCCGCCGGTCTCGTCCAGCAGGCGGTCGAGAATCGGCTTGGTCCGTCGCGGCACGATCATCTCCAGCGCGCCAAACTTGCTGATCGGACCGATACCGACGCCGGGATTGTCGATGGCGAAGGCGTTGCGGGCCGCCGTGGTCAGGGCTGGGCCGTCGTGGCCGCGCCCGACCAGGTCAAACACCACAAGCCCCGCCAGGCCCTTCAGGCGCAGGACACGGGCCGCCGTGGTGAAAGCGGCCATGTTGGCGGCGCGGGCCGCCTTCTTGGAATCCCCATCGCGATTTCCGAGATCGACGTCGATGGCCACCAGGGCGCGGGTCGATTCGATGCTGATGTCGCCGCCGCCCGGCAGGGCGAAGACTGTCATCAGCGCCTCGGCCTCGGCCGCCTCGACCGCCTCCAGCGCGGCGAGGCCCTGGGTCGGCGAGCCTGACTTGACCCAGAGGCGCAGCAGCTCCTCCACGGTCGGAGCGTGAGCCGTCACGCGCGGGTCGCCGTCGCCCGGTCCGATGAAGCGGGCCACGGCGGACTTGTCGCGGCGCGAGGGGGTCTTGATCTCGATCTCGACCAATTGTCCCTCGACCAGCTTGGGCATGTCCTGGCGCATGGGCAGCAGGAGGTCGGCGCTGCCTGGGAGGGCGACGAAGGCCGAGTTGAAAACGCGCTCGATCTTCTTGACCCGGGCCACGCCGCGCACGCCCTCAGCGTCGAGAGCATCGTCGCCGTCCCACTCGGCGACCAGTCGCTCGGGACGCCCGTCCAGGGTGACGACCCCGACGGTCTCGCCGATGCCGGTATAGAGATAGGCGCGACGCTCGCTCATGAGGGCCTCCTCCAGCCGAGACCCGTCAGCAGGTTCAGGGTCTCATAGAGCGGCAGGCCGACCACGGAGGTGTAGGAGCCGTGCAGGTCGATGATGAAACCGCCGGCCACGCCTTGCACGCCATAGCCGCCGGCCTTGCCGTTCCATTCGCCGCCGGCCAGATAGTCGGCCCTTTCGGCGTCGGACAGATGCTTGAACTGCACGCGGGTCTCGACCAGCCGCGAGGCCTCGCGGCCATCGGGGGCGATCACGGCCACGCCGGTCAGGACCATGTGGTTGCGGCCCGACAGCAGCTTGAGGCAATGGGCCGCCTGCTCCGGCGTTTCGGCCTTGGGCAGGATTCGGCGACCCACGGCGACCACGGTGTCGGCGGCCAGCACCAGGCAGCCTGGAGAGCGGGGCGCGACCGCCCTCGCCTTCTCGATCGCCAGGCGCAAGGCATGGCGCCGCGGGGTCTCGTCCCGCAGCGGCGTTTCATCAATGTCGGCGGGATCGACCCGATCCGGGGCGACGCCGACCTGCGCGAGCAGGTCCAGGCGCCGGGGGCTCGCACTGGCCAGGACCAGCGGCGTCCGCTGGACGACCATCGCCAGCCCTACTTGAAGCGGTAGGTGATGCGGCCCTTGGTCAGGTCGTAGGGCGTCATTTCCACGAGCACCTTGTCGCCGGCCAGAACCCGGATGCGGTTCTTGCGCATCTTGCCGGCGGTGTGGGCGATGATCTCGTGATCGTTTTCCAGCGTGACGCGGAACGTCGCGTTCGGCAGCAATTCGCTGACCGTACCGGGAAACTCGAGTAGTTCTTCCTTAGCCATCAGGCCTCTCAAAACGGGTGACGCCATGCCGGCGAGGCCCCCGCGACCATTGAGTCGAGGAGCCGGTGACGGCTGCGAGGCGGGGGGTATAGCGCATTCACCCCCCGAACGTCGATGGCGCGCCGAAACGTTGTCGAATTGCGTTGGCCAGGGCGTCGCGAACCTCGCGGTACGAGGCCAGCATGGCCTCGCGAGAACCGTCCGCGAGGGTCGGATCGTGGGTCGGCCAATATTCGATGTCGGTGGCCCGGTCGCGGGCCAGCTCGACGGCCCGGTGCTGGGCCTCGGGAGTCAGGGAGATGACCACGTCGAAACTGTCGTCCTCCAGTTGGGCGAAGCTCTTGGGGCGGTGGGCGGTGACGTCGAGCCCCATCTCGTCCATGACCACCGCCACGAAGGGGTCGATCCCCTCCTCGGCGGGGTCGGGCTTGAGGCCGCACGAATCGACGAACGCTCTCGTTCCATAGAAGTGCTTGAACAGCGCCTCGGCCATCGGCGAGCGCACGCGGTTGAAATTGCAGGCGAAGAGCACCGCGCCCGGAAGCTCGCCCGACACGCCCTAGAGCCTCGCCCTGAAAAAAAGTGTCAGCCGCTCTGCACGCTTTTCATCCGTCTCCCCGGCGAAGGCCGGGGCCCACGTGAAACCCACGAGCCGCTCAGGATGAATCTGGGTCCCGGCCTTCGCCGGGAAAACGGTGGTGGGTAGGTTTGGAAAAGTTCTCATTGTGGGACCGCGCCCACTTTCACTGAGCACTCTAGCCTCGCCAGTGCAGGGCGCAGATCAGGGTGAACAGCCGCCGGGCGGTGTCGAGGTCGGTCTTGACCTTGCCTTCCAACCGCTCGCGCAGCAGGTTCGAGCCCTCGTTGTGCAGGCCGCGCCGGCCCATGTCCAAGGCCTCGATCTGCTGCGGCGTCGAATTGCGGATCGCCGAATAGTAGCTGTCGCAGATCATGAAATAGTCCTTGATCACCCCCCGGAAGGGCGACAGGGACAGCAGGTGGCGGCGCTCGTAGCCCCCCCTTTCGGTACGGGGGCCGGCGATGTCGAAGGCCAGGCGGTTCTCGATCAGCGACAGCTTCAGGTCATAGGGCCCGCCCTGCGCCTCGGCCGGCTCGAAATAGTTGCCGTCGAGCAAGTCAAAGATCGCCACCTGCCGCTCTTGCTCCTGGTCCCGCGACGCCGCCGCGAGGCTGTCCTCGTCGATGAGGATGGACTTCAGGGACTCGGTGGACTGGGCGTCGGACATCGAATGGAGACTTGTCCCTTACGGCTTGGAAGGCAACCGGTTGGACGAAAGCCGAACGGACGCCGAAAGCGCGTGGGCCGGCAAGCCCTCGGCCTTCGCCAAGGCCACGGTGTGCGGCCCCAGGATGCCGAATGACGCCGCGTCGCACTTGACGATCGAGGTGCGTTTCAGAAAGTCGTAGATCGACAGGCCCGACTGGAAGCGCGCCGCCCGGCTGGTGGGCAGCACGTGGTTGGAGCCGGCCACATAGTCGCCGATGGCTTCGGGCGTCAGCCGACCCAGGAAGATCGCCCCGGCGTGACGCACGCGGTCGGCCAGGCGTTCGGGCTCATCGATGGCGAACTCGACGTGCTCGGGGGCCAGCAGATCGACCAGCCGTGGGCTGTCGTCGAGCGGGCACAGGATGATCGCCCCGTGGTCGCGCCAGGACTCGGCGGCGTCGACGCCGGTGGTCAGGGTCTTGAGCAGGGCATCGACAGCGTCCGACACCGCCTGAGCGAAAGCTTCGTCGTCGGTGATCAGGATCGCCTGGGCGGCCGGGTCGTGCTCGGCTTGGCTGAGCAGGTCGGCGGCGATCCAGTCGGGATTGTTGTTGGCGTCGGCGACCACGACGATCTCGGACGGGCCAGCCAGGGCGTCGATGCCAACCACGCCATAGAGACGCCGCTTGGCGGCGGTGACATAGGCGTTGCCGGGGCCGACGATCTTGTCGACCGGCTGGATCGGTCCGGCGCCGTAGGCCAGGGCGGCGACGGCTTGGGCCCCGCCGATCCGCCAGATCTCGGTGACCCCGGCCTCCTTGGCGGCGGCCAGCACCGCCGGCTCCAGCTTGCCGGGCGGGGTGACCATGGCGATACGGTCCACCCCGGCCACCTGGGCGGGCACGGCGTTCATCAGCACGGTCGAGGGATAGGCCGCGCGGCCGCCGGGCACATAGACGCCCACAGCCTCCAGCGGCGTCCAGCGCCAGCCCAACTGCACGCCGGCCTCGTCGATCCAGCTCTGGTCGGTCGGGCGCTGGCGGGTGTGGAAGGCGCGGATGCGGGCGGCTGCAAAGGCGATGGCTTCGCGCACCTCGGCCGAAACGGCGGCGGCCCCGGCCTCGATCTCCTCGGGCGTGACCCGGATGGTGTGCTCGGTCAGCTCGACGCCATCGAAGCGGCTGGTGAAGCTGAGCACGGCCGCCAAGCCATCGGCCTGCACGGCCTCCAGCACGTTGCGGGCGGCCGCATCGACATTCTCGGGCGCGCCCCGACGCTCGTCGAGAAAGGCCTTGAAGGCGGCGGGAAAGGACGGGTCGGTGGAATTGAAGCGACGCATGCGGCCTAGATGCGGGTTTTTGGGGATGGTGCAAGGGGGGATCGCCCAGAGACACCCTCCGGCCGTCCGGACCACCCGCGCCCATCGCCTACGCACCGTCATCAGAGTGACGGGAATGGAGCGGCGTCTACCCCACCATTACCTTCCCGGCAAAGGCCGGGACCCATATTGAACCCAGGGCGCTCAACATCTTGAGCGCCAGAGAAGGGCGCGTCGTCCCCAAACGCTCAGGCTAAATCTGGGCCCCGGCCTTTGCCGGCTAGACGAGGTTAAACCGCAAACGCGCAGCCGCAGAAACGGACTGTTCGAGTGTCTGCGAAGGTGGATATCCGCCTTGAGCCCTAGTGAAATTTGGCGCGTAGAATCTTAGAAGTGCAGGGCTGTACTGTAAAAGTGGCCCGAAATACCGGATCGTTCGGTGGCGGCGGCAGCACATGATAAGTCGCTTGGACGCTTAGGTTGCCGTGGTTGTCCGGCTTACTATCAAACTCTATGTGTTCAAGTCCCTTGACCTCTGGACGGGCTTTCTCAATTTCCGCATACGCGGACCGACTCAGCTCGATTTCCTGGTCTTCCTGTGAAAGCACACAGGCTTGTGGAGCGACAGGACGGGTTGCACACCCTCCCACGAAGACAAGAGCGGCTGCGAACAGAATACGACTAGCAAGTCGCATGATCACTCATCCCTCTCGGCAAGTCCGCAACGCTTTATGCATCCTGGGGTTGGCGGCGCCCTTTTGCAATCGATCTGCCAAGATCCGTTCGGGTCCAGATCGCCTATCCCCATCCGATCAGGCGTTCGCCGGGATGACAGTCTTGGGCATGGTTACCCCATGCCCGCATAGGCCAGGGTCGCCAGTCCGGCCCCGAACATCAGGACCATGGCGACCAGCCCCATCCGGCCCCACTGGATGCAGGGGCCGGCATGCCGAAGCTCGGCGGCCTCGGGCTTGTTGATATCGCATTTGTTGAAGAACACTGGACGCGCACGGGCGCGCGTCGCGAACACGGCGTCAGCCATGGCGTTAACTCCCTAAGTTTCCCGCCCCTCTGACGGGAGCGCGAAAACAGGGTTAACACGAAAACTCGCCAAAAGCGCGAGTTTTCGTGTGCATTCCGCCTAAAGCGGCGCAGAAATGCGCGTTTTTGTCGTCGAAATGACGCCAAACGATCGAAAACGCGCGAATTTCTGAAACGACCTATTTGACGATGGTGTCCACCGTCTGCCGCGTGACGGCGTGATAGAGCGGCCGGGTCTTGGCGTAGAGCGCCTTGGCGATGGGCTGGCCCCAGTCGCCCTGGGCCATCAGGTCCTTGAACAGAGGCGCCACGAACTTGCGGCGGCCCTGCTCGGTGAGAAAGGTCTGCAGCGACGGCACGGCCGGGTCGTAGCGGTTGGCGACGGCCAGCTCCAGCCAGACAAAGCGGATCTCGCTGTTACCCTGGGCCGATAGACCGAAGGCCTTGTCCAGATCGGCCAGGCGTTCCTTCGACAAGGCGCGCGGCAGGCTGGTGATGAAGCGGGTGCGCTCGGGCGTGCTCCAGCCCTTCCATTTGTCGAGCGGCGCGGGGCCGCCGGTGGCGTAGGCGGCGGCCAGGGCGTCGACCGCCGGGAAGGCCGCCGACTTGATGTGCACGGCGTTGTCCGGCAGACCCACCTGATAGACCCACTGGTCGATGCCGATCGCGGCTTCCAGCTTGGGATCGCCCTTGATCAGGCTGGCGCGCAGGTCGGCGACGAAGCCGGCCGTGGTCTGCGACTGGAAGGCGTGGCGGGCGAAATAGTTCTTGAGATAGGCGTCCCATCGCGCGCGGCCGACGGCCTTTTCGATGGTCCGCAGGAAGGTCGCGCCCTTCTGGTAGGCGATGTCGGTCATGCCGTCGTCGGGATCGCGACCGGCCAGGTCGAGGTGCAGGCGGGTGTCGGCGCCGGTCAGGCCGCCGGCGTCCTTGATCGCGCCCTGCAGGTCGCTCCAGCCCAGGTCGGCCAGCATATTGGCGCGCTCCGGACC
This sequence comes from Caulobacter sp. DWR2-3-1b2, assembly GCF_049896345.1. Classification (NCBI taxonomy): domain Bacteria; kingdom Pseudomonadati; phylum Pseudomonadota; class Alphaproteobacteria; order Caulobacterales; family Caulobacteraceae; genus Caulobacter; species Caulobacter sp. DWR2-3-1b2. The sequence goes on from NZ_JAFCUC010000004.1 coordinate 165,732, forward strand.
GTAGAGCTTCTCCATGATCCGGTTCTCGAAATAGTCGGTGAAGCCTTCGTTGAGCCAGAAGTCCGACCAAGTGGCGTTGTTCACCAGGTTGCCCGACCATGAATGGGCCAGTTCGTGGGCCACCAGGCTGACCAGCGAGCGGTCGCCGGCGATGATCGTGGGCGTGGCGAAGGTCAGGCGGGGGTTTTCCATGCCGCCGAACGGGAACGATGGCGGCAGCACCAGCAGGTCGTAGCGACCCCAGGCATAGGGGCCGTAGAGGCTCTCGGCCGCCTCGACCATCTTCTCGACATCGACCAGTTCGTAGGCGGTCTTCTTCATCACCGACGGCTCGGTATAGACGCCGGTGCGCTGGCCCAGCGGTGTGAAGGCGATGTCGCCGACCGCCAGGGCGATCAGGTAGGAGGCGACAGGTTTGTCCATCCGGAAGCGGTAGGCGCGGCCGCCGCCGGCGCCAAGTTTGCCGGCTAGGGGCTCACCGTTCGGAGTCAGCATCTGCGCGCTCATCACCGCCTTCAGGCCGGCCGGCGCCACGATGCGGGCGGTCCAGGTCTGGCGGACGCCTGGGCTGTCCTGGGTGGGAATCCAGGTGCGGTTGAGGATCGCCTCGCCCTGGCTGAACAGATAGGGCTTGGCCTTGCCCGCCGTCTGGGCCGGGGTCAGCCACTGCAATGCCGCGCCGCCGGGGGCGCTGTCGTAAGCGATGACGATGCGCTTGGCGCCGTTCAGTTGGACGGTCAGCGGAGCGCCGAGGATGGGGTCGGTCTTTCCCAGGGTGAAAGGCAAGGCCGCGCCCTTGGCGTCGGTGACGCCCTTGATCACCAGGCCCTTGCTGTCGAGCACGACTTCCTTCGCGCCTGGCGCGGCGGCGATGTCGAGGGCGGCCGTGCCGGTCATCTTCTGGTTGGCGAAGTCGGCGGTCAGGTCCAGGTCGATGTGGGTGACGCGGGCGACCAGGGGCTGTGCGTAGGAGTGGACGTCGCGCGCCTCGGGCGACTTGAGGACCGCCGGGATGGGCGGCTGAACGGCGGGCGTGGCGGCCATGACAGCGGTCGCGGCGGCGCCGGACAGGAGCAGCGCCAATAGGGCGGCGCGACTGGTGATGTTGATCGAGGGCATGATAGGGCGATTTCCGTGTTCGGAAGGGCGTTGGGATTGTTCTAGCCCACCGCCACGGCGGGTCTAAGGCCAATTGCTCAACTCCTTCCCTTTGGGGGCGGTGTCGGTGTCGGCGACGGTGGGGGGAGCAGGATGAGAAAAGATGCCACGCGTCGAGCACTGCCGGCCACTCCCCCCTCCGGCCCTTCGGGCCTCCTCCCCCACAGGGGGGAGGAGCTTAGAGATAATCCAGCAAACTCGTCCCGCCCGTATTCACGCTGCCGTCGGGATTGAACAGCGAGGCCAGCTTGTCCGACAGGTTCTGCAGCGCGACCATCTTGTCATAAAGCGCCGGAGTCCAACCCGCCGCCTGCCGCTCCTCGTCGCTCATCGCCGTGTATTGGGTGATCAGGTTCTTGCCGAAGGCCGAGTTGTCGGAGCCCTTGGCGCTCTTGTAGCTGCTGGAGATGCTGTCGCGGTTGCGGGTCTTCACCTCGGCGGCGGCCTGGGCGACCTCGTGCTCGGAGAACTGGGCGCCCTTGTTCAGCGCCACGGCGGCCAGGGAGCGGTTGTCGAACTTGGAGAAGTCGATCGTTCCGTCGTCGGGATCGGTCGCCAAGCCGTCGCCCGTCGCCGCGGCATATTGCTTGTCGAGCACCGAGCGGACGTCGGAGGCGACCGCCTTGATGTCGCGGGTGCGGGGGCTGGCGACCACGCCGCCGGTGTCCTTCAGATAGGCCGCGACGGGGTCGCCGTCGATGCCGCTGGGGGCCACGCCCGGCTTGTCGGTCGCCTGCTGGAGCCCCTCGGTGAGGGCGGCCTTGTCCTTGGCCCACTGTCCCATGGCCTTTTCCTCGGGCCCGGCGACCTCGAGATTGGCCAGGGCCGCCTTGTAGAGCCCGGCATGGTCTCCGGTCACCCGCATGGCCGAGGCCGGGGCCGACAGCGACGCGTCCCGCGTGGCCTTCATCTGCAGGGTCGCCACCACCTGCTCCTCGATCGGGAACTTACCGCCCTTGTTGCTGGCGATGGCGTAGAGGCTGCGGCGGTCCAGGCCCGCCAGGCTGATCGTCGCCTTGCCGTCCTTCAGGGCGCTGGTCGCCTTGGCGTCGGACAGCAGCTTGTCGAGCGCCGTGCGGGCCGAGGCAACCACGGTGTCGATGGTGCGGCTGTCGGTTTGGGCGGCCAAGGCGGCCTGGGCTTCCGCCGACAGGGTGACATTGACGCTGGAGCCGCTGGTCTTGGCTGCGGATGTGCTGGCGGTATCGGCGGCGGTTGCCTTAGTGGCTGTCGTCCCGGCAGCCGCCGCAGCGTAGGGATTGGTCGCGTAGCCGGTGGTGATGCTGCTGACCATGACGCCCTCGAACCGATCGCCGCGCAATCACGAATCACGGCGCTCCTGAACCCAAGTCAAAGGGCGCGATCATGGTTAAGGCTGCGTTCACCATGATCGCGCCGGGCCATCTCAATCTTGTGTGCTGACCTGGGCGATCGGCGCGATCGTGGTGAAGTTGGCGACGTCGGCCATGACCTCGCCGCCGCGCGGACCGGCCAGCGAGGCCTGCATCGCGGCGGCGTCCTCGAAGGCAAGGTGCGCCATGGCCACGAAGGGCGCGGGACCACCGTCGGGCGCCGAGACGCCGACGAACACCTGAACGTCCTTCAGACCGGAGGATCCGAAGGCGTCCTTCACCAGTGGGATGTGGGTGGCGTCATAATAGGCCTGGTCGAAGCTGGCGCCGGGCGTCGCCGGATAGAGCACGCTGAAGATGACCATGTCGGCTTCCTTGATGGCGGCGCTCGCGCATCGCGGGCCGCTCCCTGACGCGATTTAAGCACGCGCCTGGCCGGGCGCCCATGCGGGGCGCGGCGCCAATTACGAGGTTAGCGCGCTGACCAGAGACTGCCAGCGGCCGCTTGCAGATCTCCAGAGACGTTGCGCCGAGCCAGCGAGAGCCCTTCCAGCTCCACCTTGTCGGCGCGCAGGGTGCGGTCGTGGAGGCTGTAGCCCAGTTGATAGACGGCGCGGTCGGTTTTGGTCTGGCCATCCTCGATGAACACCGTCAGCACGCCGACCGGCACGCGACCGGTCCTGGCCTTGCCGGCATGCTTGCGCAGGCCGTTCTCGATCCAGCCGGCCTCCAGGCGCGGATTGCCGGTGGTCTCGACGCTATCGCTGCGCAGCTCGGCGGGAAACCAGATCGTCTGGGTCTGGATCACCTGCTCGGAATTGACCGAGTTCAGACGCACCGTCTCGCCCTTGTCGGCCACCGCGCCGGTCATCACGAAGGTCAGCTTCCGAGCCTGGGCCTTGGCCTCGGCCCGCCGTTCGCTGACGGCGGCGACCCGGTCGCGCTCATCGCGTTCGCGTTCGCGGTGCGAGTCCCAGAAGCCCAGGCCGGCGATCACCAAGGCCCCCACGCCGACGATCTCGGCCAGGGTCAGCCAACGCAGCTGGATGCGCTTGCGGGAGGTCTCTTCGGTCAAGTCGGTCTCCGTCGAAACAAGCGCGAATCCATGGCATGTTCCCACTCTCTAGGGGAAGTTCGCTTGGGAGGCACGGGAGACTGGACCTGACCTGTCGGCTATCTTGGTGAGCAAACCTTCGTCAGATTGGCCAAAGCCGCCATGCGCACACTTGATTTCGAGGACTTCGTCAGCCCGGCGCCCCATCCGGGTGAGCATCTGCGCGAAGACTATCTGCCGGCTTTCAAACTGACGGCCGGCGCCTTGGCTCGCTCCATGGGCCTGAAGGACCGCACCCGGATCGAGCGGCTGATCCGCGAGAAGCAGCCCGTCACCGCCGATACGGCGCTGCGCCTGGGCAAGGTGTTCGGGACGTCGGCTCAGTTCTGGATCAACCTGCAGAACGCCCACGACCTGTCCAAGCCCGCGATCGAGACGCGCGATGCGTTGAAGGCGATCAAGCCGCTGGCGGCGGCTTAGCGAAACCGCGCAATGTAACTCAATCTTGTCATCCCGGGCGTAGCGAAGCGAAGACCCGGGACCGCCGGAAGCGCCCACGTTCACGCGTCGGTCCCGGATCTTCGCGCTTCGCGCTCGTCCGGGATGACAGCCGAGGGAGGCTGACCTCAGTCCGCGTGCCCCGGCTTCCGAGACGTCGCCCAAGGCTCGGACACATCCGCCAACACCACGTCCAGGCAGTCGACGGTGACGCGCAGATCGCCGCCGCCGGCGAAGGTCAACAGCACGCTGCCGCCGGGGGCCTCGGCGGGCTCGAAGGCCACGGAGAGCAGTTCGACGACCGCCGACTTGGCGTCGCGGCGCAGCTTGCGGGCCTGGACGCCGGTGACGTCGCCAAGCTGGAGGGCGGAACGCACGCGCTCACCCTTCTTGGCGCTCGATTCCCAGCGAAAGCGGTTGCAGGCCAGGGTCAGCGTCCGCGCCGAAGCGTCCCAGCGGATGTCGCCGATCTTGGCGATGGCGTCCTGCAGGGCGGCGGAGATCACCGCCAGGTCGTCGGCGTCCTGGGCCAGCAGGCGTAACGGCGTAGCGGCGTCACTCATGGTCGTCGCCCTCGGCATCGCCCGTGATGCGGCGCACCTGAGCCCCGCAGGCGCCCAGCTTTTCTTCCAGCCGCTCGAAGCCGCGGTCCAGGTGATAGATGCGGCTGACCGTGGTCTCGCCGCGCGCCACAAGGCCGGCGATCACCAGGCTGACCGAGGCGCGCAGGTCGGTGGCCATGACCTCGGCGCCTTCCAGCTGGGCCACGCCGCGCACCCGGGCCTCGCCCCCGGCCACCGAGATGTCGGCCCCCAGGCGCATCAGTTCGGGGGCGTGCATGAAGCGGTTCTCGAAGATGGTCTCGCGGATCCGGCTCTCGCCCTTGGCCGTGGTCATCAGGGCCATGAACTGGGCCTGCAGGTCGGTGGCGAAGCCCGGATAGGGCTGGGTTTCCAGGTCGACGGCTTCCAGGCGGTGGCCGTTGCGCTTGATGATCACCCCGTCCTCGGTGCGAACGACGCCGCAGCCGGCCTCTTCCAGCTTGACCAGCAGGCTGTCGATCAGTTCGGGGCGAGCGCGAGTCAGCTGAACCTCGCCGCCGGCCATGGCCGCCGCCACGGCATAGGTGCCCATCTCGATGCGATCGGGGATCACCGAGTGCGTCGCGCCGTGCAGCTTGGCGACGCCGGTGATGGTGATGGTCGGGGTCCCCCCGCCCTCCACCTTGGCGCCCATGGCGTTGAGGCAGATCTGCAGGTCCAGCAGTTCGGGCTCGCAGGCGGCGTTCCTGATGGTGGTGACGCCGTCGGCCAGCACGGCGGCCAGCATGGCGTGCTCGGTGGCGCCCACCGAGACGAACGGGAAGGTGATCTCGGCGCCCTTCAGGCCGCGCGGGGCCTGGGCATAGACATAGCCTTCATGCAGGTCGATCTTGGCGCCCAGGGCCTCAAGCGCCTGCAGGTGCAGGTCGACGGGACGCGCGCCGATGGTGCAACCGCCGGGCAGGCTGACCTTGGCCTGGCCGGTGCGGGCGATCAGCGGGCCCAGCACATTGAACGAGGCGCGCATCTGCCGGACCAGCTCATAGGGCGCGAAACCGCTGGTAATCTCGGGCGCGTGCAGCACCGTCTCCGAACCATCAGGCCCTTCGCGCTCTTCGACCTGGGCGCCCAGGCGGGTCAGCAGCTTGCCCAGGAACCTGGTGTCGGCCAGGCGCGGCATGTTGGTCAGGCGCAGCGGCTCGGACGTGAGCAGGCTGGCCGCCATCAGCTTGATGGCCGAGTTCTTGGCGCCGCTGACCGGGATGATCCCGTTCAGCTGCGCGCCGCCGATGATGGCGATACGATCCAATGAAAGTCCCTCATCGCGCGGCTATTCGAGGGGGAGCGCCGCGCGGTCATCTGTGAAGAAGAGGTTCTAGCGGTTGCAAAGCCCCGCGCAAGGGGCGGCGCCGATTCCTCACCGTTCCCCCTCAGTCGGACGGCTCGCCGGTCTGTTCAAGAGCTGGTTCCGGCTTGGCGGCCGGCGCGGGGGCGACCTTCCTGCGGCGAAGATTGGTCCGTAGCGCCTGAGCCAGCCGCGCCTCGCGCGCCGCCTTTTCCCCAATGGGCTTGGTGTGAGGCTTGGGGTTGTGGCTCATGTTTCCACAGGTGAAAGCGCCGCGACGATTGGTCAACACGATTTTGGCTTTGCCAACCGCGTTTGGTTCGCTATACGCCGCTCCTCTTCGCCGCGGTAGCTCAGTGGTAGAGCGCATCCTTGGTAAGGCTGAGGTCCTGGGTTCGAGTCCCAGTCGTGGCACCATCGGGGTCCAGACCTCTCAGGTCTGGACCCCGACCACACCAGATCCCACAGATCCTCAACACATCGCCAGCCGCTAGTTGAACCGGCGCTTCTTCAGCAGGGCGCTGCGATCGGCCGAGCGGATCTCGACCTCGAAGACGTCCTGCTCGCGCAGGATGCGCAGAGGGATCACGGCGCCCGGCGGGCCTTGCGCCCAGAGCTGCGTGTAGAATTCGGCCAGGTCGTCGACCGGCTCGCCCGCCACCGCCAGGATGAGATCGCCCGCCCGCAGCTCGGCGCGCGAGGCCGGACCGCCGGGAACGACGCCCACCAGCACGACATGCGCGCCAGACTCCTGGGCCAGCACACCCAGCCACGGACGCGGCGGATGGCCCGGCTTGCCCCGCGCCAGATCGTCGAGGATGGGCGGCAGCAACTCGGCCGGCACGAACATGTTCATGGGCCGGGGCGCGCCGCTGGACGTGCGGCCTTCCAGGCTCAACGAGCCGAGCCCCACCAGCTTTCCGGCGGCGTCGATCAGGGCCGCGCCACTCCAGTGCGGGTGGGCCGGCTCGGTCATGATGGCGTCGTCGAGCAGATATTCCCAATAGCCCGCGAACGGCATGCGGGCGAGCACGCGTCCCGCTGCGGCATGGGCGCGTCCGCCGGCCCCGGCCACCACGACGGCGCTGCCGGCCTTCAGCCCCTGCGACGAGCCGAGCGGCAGCACCGGCAGGTCGAGCGGCTCCAGCGCCTGGACGAGGCCCAGTCCCGTCTGGTTGTCGAGACCCAGGACGTGGGCCGCGACGCGCCGGCCGTCGTTGAGCGTAAGGGTGACAGTCTCGGCCTCGGTGATCAGATAGGCCATGGTCAGCACCAGGCCGCTGGGTCCCACCACCACGCCATTGCCCAGGCGCTCCGTGCCCAGAATGCCGGCGGTGAAGGCGTCGGCCGGCACGCGCGCCTCCAGCGCCACGACGGCGGACAGCGCGCTATCCAGGTTGAACGCATGGCCGTCGGCGGTGGGACGCAGCCGGGCCTCGACCTCGTAACCTTGGAATGGTGAGCTCAACTCGATCTCCTTTAGGAGTCCAGATCTGGGATCGACCGGCGCGCGCGACAAGGGATACCGCCAGGCGACGGCACGTTTGCCTCAAACAGAACGCGAGACGTTCCGCGCGGCGTTGGCTCCGCCCGCGCCTGTGCTAAGAACCAGCATCCTCACGCGGGCCCCTGGCCCGCCAGCCTGCGAATCGCATGTCCGATCCTTCCGACGAGCCCAAGATCGCCCCGCGAGCCGACTCGCCCGAGGGCGCCACGCCGAAGCCGAAACGCGTGCGCAAACCCACGGCCGCGCCCGCGCCGGTGACCGCAGCCGAGCCGGCTCCGGAGACCATCAAGGCCGCCCCCGCCAAGCCCAGGCGCCTCCGCAAGCCAAGGCCCGTCGCCGCGCCCATCTCCGCGGTCGAACCGGAGACGCTGGACACCGTCCAACTCGCGCCGGCGGTTGTTGAACCTGAGCCGGCGCCCGCTGACCCGGAAACCGCCGAAGCGCCGCAAGCCTCCGTCACTTCCGATACCGCCCCGGCGCCGGTCCCCCGCAAGCCGGCGCTGTGGCGGCGCCGCGCCTGGCAGGTCGGAGCTGGCGCCGTCGTGCTGCTGGTGATCTCGGTGATCGCCTCGCTGCTGTGGTCCCTGCCCCTGGGCCGCGCCCTCGAGCCGCTGGCCAACCCGACCCTGATCCTGGAAGCCACCGACGGCACGGCCATCGCCCGGCGCGGGTCCTACAAGGAAGCCCCCGTGGTGGTCGCCAATCTGCCGGCCTATGTGCCCGGGGCCTTTGTCTCGATCGAGGACCGGCGCTTCTACAAGCACATAGGCGTCGATCCCAAGGGCATCGCCCGCGCCATGCGCTCCAACGCCAAGGCGGGCGGCGTGTCCGAAGGCGGCTCGACCATCACCCAGCAGCTGGCCAAGAACGCCTTCCTGTCCAACCAGCGCAGCCTGCGCCGCAAGGCCCAGGAGGTGCTGATCGCGCTCTATCTGGAAGCCCGGTTATCTAAGAATGAGATCCTGTCGCGCTACCTGTCGTCGATCTATTTCGGCGACGGCGCCTTTGGCCTGCGCGCCGCGGCCCGGCACTATTTCGACAAGACACCCGAGACCCTGTCGGTCGGCGAGGCGGCGATGCTGGCCGGCATGGTCAAGGCCCCCTCGCGCCTGGCCCCGACCGAGAATTTCGACGGCGCCAAGGCCCGGATGCGCGTGGTGCTGGTCGCCATGGTCGACACCGGGACCATCACCCCCGCCCAGGCCGCCCAGGCCGTCCGCGACATCCATGTGGACGGCGGCCGCCGCAAGCTGCCTACGGGCTCCTACTTCGCCGACTGGGTGTTCCCCCAGGCCAAGGCGGTGTTCGAAAACACCTATGGCGAGACCGTGGTGCGCACCACCCTGGACCGCGACCTGCAGGCCAAGGCCGAGAAGGTGCTGCGCTCCGCGCTGGACCGCGACGGCAAGGGGCTGAACGTCAGCCAAGGGGCGATCGTCGCCATGCGCACCGACGGCCGGGTGGTCGCCATGGTCGGCGGCCGCGACTACAAGGCCAGCCAGTTCAACCGCGCCGACGGCGATCGTCCGCCCGGCTCGGCCTTCAAGCTGTTCGTCTACCTGACCGCCCTGCGCCAGGGCATGACCCCGACCAGCCCGATCCTCGACGCGCCTGTCATCGTCAGCGGCTGGACGCCCAAGAACCACGAGAGCAAGTACGCCGGCCGCGAGGTGCCGCTAATCACCGCCTTCGCCGCGTCTTCCAACGTCGCCGCAGTGCGTCTGGCCAAGCAGGTTGGTCGAGACAGCATCGTCCGCACCGCCCGCGACCTCGGCGTCACCGACCCGATCCCCGACGACCTGACCCTGGCCCTGGGCACCGGCCCGATGAGCCTGGTGCGGCTGACGGCGGCCTATGCGGCCATCGCGGCCGGCGAGACGCCGGTGGTTCCGCACGGTCTGGCCGACTGGCGCAAGCCGGCCAAGGTTCATCCCCTGACCAAGGCCGAGCTGGTTGGTATGCGTGACCTGCTGCGCTCGGCCACCCAGCGCGGCACCGGCATCGAGGCGGCGATCCCCGGCGCGTTCGGCAAGACCGGCACCAGCCAGAGCTATCGCGACGCCCTGTTCGTCGGCTATGTCGGCGACCTGGTGATCGGCGTTTGGGTCGGCAATGACGACAACAGCCCGATGAACGGCGTGGTCGGCGGCGGCATGCCGGCCAAGATCTGGAAGGAACTCGCCAGCTACGCCGTGGGGCGCGGCGTTCGCGCGGCGCCGGTGATCGACGAAAGCCTGGTGCCACTCAATCCCGAGGACCCGACCCTGGAGATCGCGCCCGAGGTTACGCTCGACCCGGCCGTCCCTGGCGAGCCCGCGCCCGCCGATCCTGCCAGCCCCGCCGCGCCGGCCGACCCCTCGCCTCCGATCGCGCCCGTTCCGGTCGCCCCGGCCGCGCCTCCGCCGAGCGAAAACCGCTAGACTGACCCAAGGGCGCCGGCGCTCAGGTCGGTTCAATGCCGTTTTAGGCAACCGTTCTGGGAGGAACGCCGCTATGCCCGAGGCCCTGATCATCGACGCCTGCCGGACGCCGCGCGGCATCGGCAAGGTTGGCAAGGGAGCGTTGGCCGACCACCATCCCCAGCACCTGGCCGCCACTGTGCTGAAGGCCCTGGCCGAGCGGAACGCGCTGAACACCGCTGAGGTCGATGACATCATCTGGGGCACGAGCACCCAGCGCGGCAAGCAGGGCGGCGACATGGGCCGGATGGCCGCTCTGGACGCCGGCTACGACGTGCGGGCCAGCGGCATGACCCTGGACCGGTTCTGCGGCTCGGGCATCACCACGGTGAACCTGGCTGCGGCCTCGATCATGTCGGGCATGGAAGACCTGGTGATCGCCGGCGGCACGGAAATGATGTCCTACACCGCCGCCACTGCGGATCGGACCTCGGTGGGCCTGCTGGACTCCGGCAATCTGCGCCTGCGGGCCCGCCATCCCCAGACCCACCAGGGGGTCTGCGCCGACGCCATCGCCACCCTGGAAGGCATCGACCGCCGGGCGCTGGACGAGTTGGCCCTGCTGAGTCAGCAGCGCGCCGACCACGCGATCCGCCACGGCCATTTCGACAAGTCGCTGGTGCCGGTCTATCGCGACGACGGCTCGGTGGCCCTGGACCGCGAGGAGTTCCCTCGCCCCGAGACAACGATCGAGGGCCTGTCATCGCTGAAGGCCTCGTTCGAGATGATGGCCGGCGTGCCGATCGACGAGGCGGGGACCACCCTGGGCGGGCTGATCCACCAGGTCTATCCGGACCTCAAGATCAACCATGTGCACCACGCCGGCAATTCCTCGGGTGTGGTCGATGGCGCGGCGGCGGTGCTGCTGGCCTCGCCGTCCTATGCCGCCGCCCACGGCCTGAAGCCGCGCGGCCGCGTGATCGCCATGGCCAATATCGGCGACAGCCCGACCCTGATGCTCAACGCCCCGGTTCCCGCCGCCCGCAAGGTGCTGGCCAAGGCCGGACTGACGGTTGACGACATCGACCTGTGGGAGATCAACGAGGCCTTCGCCGTGGTGGCCGAGAAGTTTATCCGCGACCTGCGGCTCGACCGCGACAAGGTCAATGTCAATGGCGGGGCGATGGCGCTGGGCCATCCGATCGGCGCGACCGGGTCGATCCTGATCGGCACGATGCTGGACGAGTTGGAGCGGCGGGGCCTGAAGCGCGGCCTGGTGACGATGTGCGCGGCGGGCGGCATGGCCCCGGCGATCATCATCGAGCGGGTATAGCGCATGGGGACAGGCGCATACGCCTGTCCCCTGCCGGACCAGTCATCGCGCGTAGTAAGCCTCGACCAGCTTGCGATGGACCGGCAGGTGCTTCAGCGCCTCGGTCGAGGCCGCCGCCACCTTTTCGAAGGTCTGCCGCGCCAGCACGCCATCGGGATACCGCCCGTCGACCGGCGAGAAATCGGTCGCGGCGTTCATGCCGTAGAGGATGAACTGGTAGCTGGCCGGCAGGAAGGTCTCCAGATCGACGACGAAGTCGAAGCGCGACACCGGCCGGTGCGCCCACTGGGCCAGCATGTCGCGCAGACCTTGAGGCCACGAGGCCGGGTCGGCGTTGTCGCGCCAATAGGGCTCTTCGCGCTTGGACAGACAGTAGTGCAGCTTGAGGAAGGCGACGATCCGCTCGAAGCGGCCACTCATGGCGCTGCTGAAGTTGCGCGCCGCGCCTTCCATCGCCGCCCTGCCCTTCAGCGGGAAGGTGTCGGCGATCATCATCGCGGCGGCCTCGATCAGCATGCTGCCGGTGGACTCCAGCGGCTCGAAGAAGCCCGCCGACAGGCCCACGGCCACGCAGTTGCCGACCCACTGGGTCTCGCGATAGCCGGTCTGGAACTTCAGCAACCGCACCGGCAGAAGGTCGGCCTCTTTGCCGACATAGGCCCGAAGCACCTCTTCGGCCCGCGCCTCGTCGCTGTGCCGGCTGGAGAACACGTAGCCGACGCCCCGGCGGTTCTCCAGGCCGATGTCCCAGGTCCAACCCGCCTCGTGAGCGGTGGCCAGGGTGTAGGGCGCGATCGGCGCGTCCGGCGTGGCGTAGGGGACCTGCACGGCCAGGGCGCGATCGTTGAACAGCACATCGTCGCAGCGCTTGAACGGCACGCCCAGGGCCTCGCCGATCAGCAGGGCGCGGAAGCCCGAACAGTCGATGAACAGGTCGCCCTCGATGACGCCCAGTCCGCCGGCCGTGACCGAGGCGATGTCGCCGGTCTCGCCGTCGCGTTGCACCGTCTCGACCTTGCCGGTCAGGTGGACGACGCCCAGGTCCTTGGCCACGCCGCGCAGGAAGTCGGCGAAGCGGGCGGCGTCGAAATGGTAGGCATAGTTCATCGGCCCCTGGAAGTCGGGGTCCTCCAGCCGCTTGGGGCCTAGGCCATGGGCGACGACCTGGCTCTGGTTGGTCACCGCGTCAGCGAATGGGACGGTCGATCCCGCCTGGCGGTCCAGCAGCCAATAGGGCGACAGATCACGCCCGCCCGGTTGGACCGGCACGTTGAACGGGTGAAAGTATTCGGAAGCCTTGCCGTCCGATGAACGCCGTTCCCAGTCGCGGAACAGTACCCCCTGCTTGAAGGTGGCCGAGCTCTCTCGCAGGAACCGCGCCTCGCTGACCCCCAGCGTGGCGAGCGTCGCGCGGATGGTGGGAAACGTGCCCTCGCCCACGCCGATGATGCCGATGTCCGGCGACTCGACCAGGGTGATGCTGGCGCCGCCTGGACGGTTCGCGCCCAGCGCCTTGGCCAGGAAGGCGGCCGTCAGCCAGCCCGCCGTGCCGCCGCCGACGATGACGATGCGGTTGCCTGCCATGAGCGGATGATCCCTCAAAGATTGCTCAGGGAGGGACTGGACCCCGAGTCGGGAAAACAAAGAAAAGCCCGGGCGGCGTCAGGGGAATAGCCGCCACCCGGGAGAGCGTCAGTCTGGGAGGTGGAACGCTCAAGAAACTTCGATGGACCGGCCCACCGCCGGAGGCGGAGGGCCGGTCCCATGCGAGCCTAGAGCATTTCCCGACCTGACTGCGTCAGGCCGTGAGCTCTAATCTTCTGTTTTGACGCATTTTTCTTCACGCGAACCGGAACCACTTCGCTCGAAAAATGCCCTAGAACTTCGCGCGGACGCGGAAGCCCCAGGTGCGCGGGGGTTGATAAACCGACAGCCATACCGGGGTGGACGGCCCCCCGAAGGCGCCGGCCCCGGACTTGATGTTCTTGTCCTCAATGTTCTGGACAAAGCCTTCGAGCGACCACGGATCTTCTGGCGGCTCGTAGCGCACCACCAGGTCGGAGCGCGTATAGCCCTTCTGCTGGTCGGCGGCGCCCTGATTGAAGTAGGACAGCCAGCTCTTGCTTTCGATGTGGGTGCTCAGGCGCGGGGTGATCCGCCCGCCGTTGCTCAGCTCGAACACATGCTCGTACGAGACCGTGCCCGAGAAGCGCGGCGCGTGGGCAAGTTCGTTGCCCTTCACATTGACCAGCTTGGTGGGGTCGTTGTTGGCATAGAGGCGGGCGTCGATGCTCTGCAGGTCGTCCATCTCGGTCTTTTGGAGCGAGGCGGAAAACTGCAGGCGGTCGACGGCGGTCAGGTTGGCGGTTAGTTCGGCTTCGAAGCCGTACGCCGTCGCGCCCTTGGCGTTTTGGGTCACCAGTTGCGAGGACTTCACTGAGCCGTCCGGGTTGCGGGTCGTGACCGCCTGGTTGACCTGATAGCCTTTGAAGTCCGCGTAGTAGGCTGCGAGATTCAGCGTGGCTCGGCCGTCCAGGAAGCGGATCTTCGAACCCACTTCGTAGTTGGTCAGGGTTTCCGGGTTGGTCAGCTTGCCGCCGTCCTGGATGTTGCCCGACTTGAAGCCGGTGCCGACCGAGGCATAGACCAGCACGTCGTCGGTCAGATCGGCGTCGGCGCGGGCCAGCCAGGTCAGCTTGCTCCAGCTGCCCTTCACATCGTTGGGCGAGATCGCGTAGCCCGGCAGCAGCGTCAGCAGCTGGGCGGCGGTCAGGCTGCGGCCGACGGCGAAGATGCCGTGGCCATAGGTCCCGTAGGTGCACGAGAAGCTGCCGGCCGGATCGGGGCAGCCGTCGAACATCACGTTGCGGCCGCCGACGTCCTGCTTGGTGTCCTTGGTGTAGCGAAGGCCGCCGGTAAGGCGAATGCGGTCGGTGGCGTGCCAGACGGCCTGGGTGAAGGCGGCCTTGGACTCGATGGTGCGGGCGGCCTGGATGAAGCTGCCGGCCCAGGCGAAGGTGCCGCCGCGATAGCCGTTGCGCTGGTCGATGTCGAAGCGGATCGAGTTGTCTTCGTGGCTGTAATAGCCGCCCAGGATCCAGTCGACGGCCCGATCGTCGCCGGTCGACTTCAACTGGACTTCGTGGCTGTAGGCGTCGTTGCGCGACCAGACGGTGCGGTTCTCGTTGAAGGCGCCGCCCGGAGTGGTGGCGCTGGTCGGCGGCAAGGCGCCGGCGTCGGCGTCGCTGTTGGCGCCGCCACCCACCCGTTGCCAGCCGGTGATGTAGGTCAGGCCGATGTCGTCGGTGACCGCATAGTCCAGCTGGCTACGGATGCCGTAGGAATAGCGATCGCTCTCGGCGGCGGTGTCACTGAGCGTCGACCACTTCTTCTGGCCGGCGCGCGGGGTCTGCATCAGGCCGATGACCGGCGCGCCGGTATCCTGATAGCCCTCGACATTGACGTTCCAGGTCAGCTTTTCGGTGGCCTTCCACAGGGCGCTGACGCGCAGCGAGCGCTGGTCCTGGGCGTAGTACTTCTTGCCGGTGGTGACGAAGGCGGCGGGGTTGATGCCGTTGCCGGCCGGGGGCTGCTGGTAGTCGGCATAGCCGTCGTGGCGCTCGGTGATGCCGGCGATGCGGATGGCGAAGGTGTCCGACAGCGGCATGTTGACCGAGAAGCGGGCGCCCAGGCGGTTGTACGAACCGGCCACCAGTTCGGCGCTGCCGTAATAGTCGTCCGTCGTCGGCCTGGCCGTGCGTAGGCTGATGGCGCCGACCGTGGCGTTGCGGCCAAACAGCGTGCCTTGCGGGCCGCGCAGCACCTCGACGGCGTCCATGTCGTACATCAGCACCGCAGCGCCCTGGGCGCGCGGCGAATAGATGCCGTCCACATAGATGGCGACCTCGGGGTCGGCAACTTCGGTGTAGGCGTTATCGTTGCCGATGCCGCGCATGGTCACCAGGATCGCGCCCTGGTCGCCTTGCTGGTTGATGGCCATGCTGGGCACGAACTTGGCCAGATCGGTGACATCCTCTACCTGCTGGCGGTCGAGCGAGCCTTGGCCAAACGCCGTAATGGCGATCGGGGTGTCCTGCAGGTTGGTCTCACGCTTGGTGGCGGTGACCGTGATTTCCTCGATTTGGATGTTGTCTGCCGGGGCCTGAGCGGTCTGGGCCTGCACGGCGGTGGCGGCGATCAAGGCCGTTACGGCCGAGGTCCCGGCCAAGAGCGTATTGCGGAGTTTCATTCTTCATCCCTCCCTGTGTGCGATCCTTTTTGGTCGCGACTTGCATGCCGTGAATAGCTACAGTAGGACAACGTTGTCAATCACACTTATATTCAGTGTTTAGTTCAAACCTCGGCTTTTAGTGATATGTTTAGCTAAAAGTAGAAGCCGTGATATAAGCAAACAGCGATCGAATGCCTTGAATAGGGCAAGCTTTCTAAGGGAGGAAAAGAATGAAACGACAGCAGATGCGTGGCTTGGCCATGGCCCTGATGCTCTCAACGGCGTTGCCGGCCGCCGCTGCTCACGCCCAGGCCGCCCCCGCGATCTCGGCGAAACCTTGGATGAACACCAGGCTGAGCGCCGATCAACGCGCCGACCTGGTCGTTGCCCAAATGACGCAGGACGAGAAATTGACCCTGGTGTTCGGGTTCTTTGGCTCGAACCAGAAGAAGCCGCAGTTCACGCCTTCGCCGGAAGCCCGCATGGGCTCGGCCGGCTATATTCCCGGCATTCCCCGCCTGGGTGTGCCCGCCCTGTGGGAAACCGACGCCGGCGTGGGTGTCGCCACCCAGCGCGAGACCAGCGATCCCTACCGCGAGCGCACCTCCCTGCCCTCCGGCCTGGCCACCGCCGCCACCTGGAATCCCGAGGTCGCCTACAAGGGCGGCGCGATGATCGGTTCGGAGGCACGGTCGTCGGGCTTCAACGTGCAACTGGCCGGCGGCGTCAACCTGGCGCGCGAACCGCGCAACGGCCGCAACTTCGAATATGGCGGCGAGGATCCGCTACTGGCTGGCGTGATCGTCGGCGCGCAGATCCGCGGCATCCAGTCCAACAACATCATCTCGACCATCAAGCACTGGGCCCTGAACGCCCAGGAGACCGGCCGGATGACGGTCAGCTCCAATGTCGCGGACGACGCCGCCCGGGCTTCGGACTTCCTGGCCTTCGAATTCGCGATCGAACAGTCGAACCCAGGCTCGGTGATGTGCGCCTATAACCGCATCAATGGCGCCTATGCCTGCGAGAACAACTACCTGCTCAACGAGGTGTTGAAGACCGACTGGGCTTATCCGGGCTTCGTGATGTCCGACTGGGGCGGCGTGCACTCCACCGCCAAGGCCGCCAATGCGGGCCTGGACCAGGAGTCGGCCTACACCTTCGACAAACAGCCCTTCTTTGGCGCGCCGCTGAAGGCCGCCGTGGCCGACGGCTCGGTGCCACAGGCGCGCCTGGACGACATGGTCCGCCGCATCACCCGCTCGATGTTCGCCCACGGCCTGTTCGACCATCCGGTCACCCCGGGACCGATCGACTTCGCCGCCCACGCCAAGGTCACCCAGGCCGACGCCGAGGAAGCCATCGTTCTGCTGAAGAACGACGGCCTCCTCCCGCTCCTTTCTGGAAAGGGGGCCAAGACCGCCAAGACGATCGCCGTGATCGGCTCGCATTCCGACGTTGGGGTGCTGTCGGGCGGCGGCTCGTCCCAGGTGTTCCCGATCGGCGGCATGGCGGTGAAGGGCCTGGGCCCCAGCGGCTTCCCCGGCCCGATCGTCTATCACCCCTCTTCGCCGCTGAAGGCGTTGCAGGCCAGAAACCCCGGCGCCCGGTTCACCTATAGCGACGGGACCGATCCAGCCGCCGCCGCCAAACTGGCCGCGCAAAGCGACCTGGTCGTGGTCTTCGCCCACCAGTGGGCGGCCGAGTCGCAGGACTATTCCCTGACCCTGGCCGACGATCAGGACGGCCTGATCGCCGCCGTCGGCGCGGCCAATCGCAAGACCATCGTGGTGCTGGAAACCGGCGGTCCGGTGCTGATGCCTTGGCTCGACAAGGTCGGCGCCGTGGTCGAGGCCTGGTATCCGGGCACCAATGGCGGCGAGGCCATAGCCCGGGTGCTGACCGGCGAGGTCAACCCGTCGGGACGCCTGCCGATCACCTTCCCGCAAAGCGCCGCCCAATTGCCTCGCCAGACGATCGACTGCGACCCGGCCAAGCCGGAGGACTTCTGCGACGTCGCCTATGTCGAGGGCGCGGCGGTGGGCTACAAGTGGTTCGACCAGAAGGGCCTCCAGCCGCTGTTCGCCTTCGGCCACGGCCTGTCCTACTCGACCTTCGGCTACAGCGGCTTGAAGACCTCGGTGACCGGCGACAAGCTGACCGTCAGCTTCACCGTCAAGAACACCGGCAAGGTCACTGGCAAGGACGTGCCACAGGTCTATGTCGGTCCCACGGCCGGAGGCTGGGAGTCCCCGCGCCGCCTCGGCGGTTTCAAGAAGGTCGCCCTGGCCCCTGGCGCCAGCACCGAGGTCAGCGTCACGGTCGATCCACGCCTGCTGGCCACCTTCGACTCCAAGGGCAAGACCTGGGAGATCGCGGGCGGATCGTATGAAGTGTCGCTGGGCTCCTCGTCCCGGACGCTCTCGGCCAAGGCGAACGTGACGGTGGCGGCCAAGTCGCTGCCGGTGTCGTACGACGGAAAATAAGGCGAAAGGGCGGAGCGGCGGTGACCGCTCCGCCCCCTCTCTCGCAATATTAGGACGCTTTCGGCGCGGGCCCCGTTGAGGCGCGGACCATCAGTTCGAAAGGCAGCATCTGACTGCCCGCCGTCAGCTTCTCGCCCGAGGCGCTGGCCATGATCAGCATGTCGGCGGCCTTCTCGGCCATCCGGGCCACCGGCTGGCGCACCGCCGTCAGCGACGGAACGCTCAGCCGCACCCCGATCGAATCGTCATAGCTGAGGATCGACAGGTCGCCCGGCACCGCCAGGCCACGCGCCTGGGCCACGCTGACCACGCCCAGCGCCATCTGGTCGTTGGAGGCCATGATTGCGGTCGGCGGCAAAGCCAAGTCCAGCAAGGCGTTGGCGCCGGCGACCCCGGCCTCGAACGTGAAGTCGCCCTTGTAGATCCAGTCGTCGGGAACAGCCTGGCCCGCCGCTTCCATGGTCGCCACGAAGGTCTCGACCCGCAGGATGGAGGACGAGAACTTGTAGTCCCCGGCGATCATGCCGATCCGCCTGTGACCCAAGCCCAGCAAATGCTTGGTCGCCTGCCGCGCGGCGGCCCGGTCGTCCATATAGACCCGCGGCCCCTGCCCCTTGACGGGGGTGTTGAGCCGCACGAACGGGATACTTCGCTTTTTTAGAGCCGCCAGCACCACCGGGTTCTCGCAGTTGGGCGGCGTCAGGATCACGCCGTCGGGCTGCAGCGACGACAGGACCGCAGTGATCTGTTTCTCCAACTGGTCGGACTCCCGATCGACCAGCTCGAACATCAGGTGATAGCCCGACTGCTCGCAGCGCAGCATGGCGCCATAAAGCATCTGGTCGATCCACTCGTTACCGCGTTCGCTGCGCCAGTTGTCCAGGGTCAGGCGGCGGTCGTTGAAGGCGACCAGCAGGTAGGAACGCGAACCGGCCATGGTGCGGGCGGCCTTGCTGGGGCTGTAGCCCAGCTTCTCGACGGCCGCGAGCACGCGTTCCTTCAGGTCCGGCGTGACGTTGGGCTCATTGTTGAGCACTCGCGACACCGTCTTGACCGACACGCGCGCCTTCTCGGCGACATGGATGATCGTGGCCGGCCGCTTCGCCATGCAGAATCCATTCCCCCGCTTCAGATTCGAGCCTAGCGACCGCGAAACCTTATGTCTGCCCCCGGACGTCAGACGATGGTGCGGCGCCACCAGTCGGCGCCGGTTCGCCGTACCCGCCGCCACCCGGCGTCTCGATGACGATCACATCGCCGGCCAGCATCTCGGCCGCATCGGTGGCCCCGAGGGCCAGCACGCTTCCGTTCGCCCGCTCGACCCGCGCCGCGCCCAACTGCCCCGCCCCGCCGCCAGCCAGACCGAACGGCGCCACGCGGCGTCGGTTGGATAGCAGGGTGGCGGTCATCGGCTCACGGAAACCGATCCTGCGCACCACGCCGTCGCCGCCATGATGCGCACCGACGCCGCCTGACCCCCGCCGGATCGAGAAAGCCTCGACCAGCACCGGATAGCGACTCTCCAGCACCTCGGGATCGGTGAGGCGGCTGTTGGTCATGTGGGTCTGGACCGCGTCGGCGCCGTCGAAGTCCGGACCGGCCCCAGCCCCCCCGCAGATAGTCTCGTAGTACTGCCGCCGGTCGTCGCCGAAGGTGAAATTGTTCATCGTGCCCTGGGCGGCGGCCATCACACCCAACGCGCCATAGAGGGCGTCGACCACCACCTGGCTAGTCTCGACATTGCCGGCCACCACCGCCGCCGGATAGCGCGGCTTGAGCATGGAGCCTTCCGGAATGACCAGCTCGACCGGCCGCAGGCAACCGTCGTTCATCGGGATCTCGTCATCGACCAGGGTCCGGAACACGTACAGCGCCGCCGCCCGGCAGATCGAGGCCGGGGCGTTGAAATTGGTTGGGACCTGATCGCTGGTGCCGGCGAAATCGACCCGCGCCGCGCGGGCCGCGCGATCGACGGTGATGGCCACCTGCACCACGCTGCCGTCGTCCAGCTCGTAGGCGAAGGCGCCGTCCGACAGGGTCGCCAATACTCGCCGCACGGCCTCCTCGGCATTGTCCTGCACGTGAGCCATATAGGCCTCGATCACATCCTGGCCGAACTCGGCGACCAACCCGGTCAGGCTCTCGGCCCCGCGCGCGCAGGCCGCGACCTGGGCCTTGAGGTCGCCGATGTTCTGGTCGGGATTGCGGGCCGGCCAACGGCCCGAGGCCAGCAGGACCCGGACCTCGGCCTCCAGGAACCGTCCGCCCTCGACCAGCAGGACGTTCTCGATCAGCACCCCCTCCTCCTCGACCGTCCGGCTGTTGGGCGGCATCGAGCCCGGCGTGATGCCGCCGATGTCGCCCTGGTGGCCCCGGGCTGCGACGTAGAAGATCAGAACCCCGGCCGCGTCGAACACCGGCATCACCACCGTGACGTCCGGCAGGTGGGTGCCGCCGTTGTAGGGCGCGTTGAGCATGTAGACGTCGCCTGGTTTCATGCCCCGGCCATCGCCGTCGCGCGCCTCGCGGATGGCTCGAACGCTGTCGCCCATCGAGCCCAGATGCACCGGCATGTGCGGGGCGTTGGCGATCAGGTTGCCGTCCCGGTCGAACAGGGCGCAGGAAAAGTCCAGCCGCTCCTTGATATTGACCGAATAGGCGGTGTTCTGCAGAGCGAAACCCATCTCCTCGGCCACGGCCATGAACAGGTTGTTGAACACCTCCAGCATCACCGGATCGGCCGCCGCGCCCACCGCGTGGCGCTTGGCCAGGGCGACGACGCGGTCGAGGATCAGGTTGAGGTGCGCATCGACCGTGGCTTGCCAGCCGGGCTCGATCACGGTGGTCCCGGTGGCCTCGCGGATGATGGCCGGACCGGCGATCGTTGCGGCGATTGGCAAGGCGGCGCGGTCGAACACCGGCGTGGCGTGTTCCAAGCCGGCCATGCGGGTGAGCACCGTGGCCAAGGCCTCGACGTCGCCGGTCGGAGCAGCGCCCAGATCGGGCGTGGCCCCGGCGTCGGCGTGACCGATGGCCTCGACCGCCAAGGCCTCAACCATCAAGGCTGTACTGGGCGAGATAAAGCCAAAGCGCCGCTGATGCAGGGTCTCGAACGCGGTGCGCACGGCCGCTGCATCGCCCAGCGGTACGCGAAGGGGCGTATCGGTCCCAGCATATTTGACCAGCAGGCTGGAGATCGTCTCGACACGGATCAACGGCACATCTTGCCCGCGTAGGGCCACCTCGGCTTCGCTGGCCAAAACCGCAGCGCGCTCGACCAAGTCGCTGGCGTCGGACAGCGGTTGCTCGACGGTCGCCTCCCGCAGGATCCGCAGTTCGGCCAGGCCCATGCCGTAGGCGCTGAGCACGCCGGCGAACGGGTGGATCATCACCTTGGACATGCCAAGCGCGTCGGCCACCAGGCAGGCATGCTGTCCGCCGGCCCCGCCGAAACAGGCCAGCACATAGCGGGTGACATCGTAGCCGCGCTGGATCGAGATCTGCCGCACGGCCTTGGCCATGTTCTCCACGGCGATGGTCACGAAGCCCTCGGCGATCTGGGCGGGGCTCATATCGCGGCCGGTCGCGGTCAGGATCCCGCCGGCCATGGCCTCCAAGCGCGCCATGACGATGTCGCGGTCCAGCCGCTGATCGGCGTGCGGCCCAAACACCGCCGGGAAGAACTCGGGCGACAGCTTGCCCAGCATGACATTGCAATCGGTCACCGTCAGCGGCCCGCCGCGCCGGTAGCAGGCGGGACCGGGATTGGCGCCGGCCGAGGCCGGTCCCACCCGGAACCGCGCCCCGTCAAAGACGCAGATCGAGCCGCCGCCGGCCGCCACGGTGTGGATGTTCATCATCGGCGCGCGCATCCGCACGCCCGCCACCACGGTCTCGTAGGCCCGCTCATATTCGCCCGCGAAGTGGCAGACGTCGGTCGAGGTGCCGCCCATGTCGAAGCCGATGACGCGGTCGAAACCGGCTTGGGCGGCGGTCTTGGCCATGCCCACCACGCCGCCGGCCGGCCCCGACAGGATGGCGTCCTTGCCCCGGAAGGCGTGGGCGTCGGTCAGGCCGCCATTGCTCTGCATGAACAGCAGCCGGGTCTCGCGGCCCCCCTCTTTCGCCTTGAGGGCACTGGCGACCTTGTCGACATAGCGGCGCAGGATCGGCGATAGGTAGGCATCGACCACCGTGGTGTCGCCCCGCCCCACCAGCTTCATCAGCGGGCTGACCTCGTGGCTGACCGACACCTGGCTGAAGCCGATATCGCGCGCGATGGCGGCGACACGCGCCTCGTGGTCGGTAAAGCGAAAGCCATGCAGCAGCACGATGGCCACCGCGCGAAAGCCGGCGTCGAAGGCGGCCCGCAGACCGTCGCGCGCGGAGGCCTCGTCCAGCGGTCGCAGAACGGCGCCCTCGACGGTCATCCGTTCGTCGATCTCGACCACCCGGGTGTAGAGCGCCTCGGGTTTGACGATCTTGCGGTCGAACAGCTTGGGCCGCGCCTGGTAGCCGATCCGCAGGGCGTCGGCATGGCCCTTGGTGATCGCCAGCACCGTCGGCTCGCCCTGGCGCTCGAGCAGGGCGTTGGTGGCCACGGTGGTGCCCATCTTGACCGCGTCGACGGCGGTCTCGGCGCCTAGCAAGGCCCGCACGCCCGCCACGGCGGCGTCGTCATACTGCTCGGGGTTCTCGGACAGCAGCTTGTGGGTGACCAGGGTCCCGTCGGGACGCCGCGCGACGATGTCGGTGAAGGTGCCGCCGCGATCAATCCAGAACTCCCAGCCGCGTTCGGTCATTCATGGCCCCTTGGTCAGAGGTCCCTTTTCGCGCTGGGGAAGGTTCACATCAAGGGCGCCTCGCGATCCTTCTCCCCCTTGCGGGCGAAGGAGACGTCAACGCATCGCCTCGATCGCCGCCCAGATCCCCAGGCCCAGGAAAACCAGCGCCGCGCCCATGCGGACATATTTGAGCGGCACGACCTTGGTCACCGCCTCGCCGAAATAGACCGCCGGCACGTTGGCGACCATCATGCCCAGGGTGGTGCCGGCCGCGACCAGCAGCACGTTGTGGAAGCGCGCGCCCAGGGCGATGGTGGCGATCTGGGTCTTGTCGCCCATCTCGACCAGGAAGAAGGCGATGGTTGTGGTCAGGAACACGCCGTAGCGACCCTTGCCGCCGGGCATGTCGTCATCGACCTTGTCGGGGATCAGGGCCCAGGCGGCCATGGCGATGAACGAGACGGCGATCGCCCACTTGAACCAGGTTCCGCCGAAGAAGTCCGAGGCCAGCGAGCCGGCCAGCGCCGCCAGGGCGTGGTTGGCCAGGGTGGCGACCAGTATGCCCAGGATGATCGGCACGGGCTTCTTGAAGCGCGTGGCCAGGATGATGGCCAAGAGCTGGGTCTTGTCGCCGATCTCGGCGATGGCCACCACGAGGGCCGACACAAACAGGGATTCCATGGATCAGGTACCGTCAGGGCCGAGCGCATGCCAATAGCGTCGGAGACCCCGCCCAGCCCGGAACGGAAACCGACGCCATTGGTCTCGCCGCGGAAGCCTGTCGGCTTCCTCCACCCGCGCCATGATCTCACCCCTCTTGAAGAAGGAAGACCAAGTATGTTGACGACGGGCCCCGCTGATCGGTGCGGGCGGCTACTCCCCAAAGGTGAGCGGTTGGTAGCGGCGCGAGACGCGGCGGTCAATGCGCGTCTGCCGGTCGAAAGGTCGCGCCCGATGCCCAGGGACTTCGCAAGTCGGCCGCCAGTCTGACGCTGGCCAAGCCGTTCCCGCTAGACCTGTCGGCCATCGAGGGGGGCCCTCCGTTGTCATCCCGGACGAGCGCGCTGCGCGAAGATCCGGAACCGACGCGTGAAGGCAGGCGCTTCCGGCGGTCCCGGATCTGCCCCCGGCTTTCGCCGGGGTTGTCCGGGATGACGGCGGTGGGTGGTTGTGAGTTTGCCACCTCTAGGGAACCACCCCCGCCCCATCGAAGCGCATGACGTGGATCGCCACCCGCACCTTGCCGCCGGTGAAGCTGCCGCCGGCCGCCGTGATCACCACCGCAGTGTCGGCGTAGTAGGCCGTCGGCCCCACCACCCCGACATTGTTGGTGTTCTTGGCGACGCCCAGGCCCGAGCCGAACTTCGCCGTGTCACCGCTGACGCCGCAGCTGTAGGACGTCGCGCCCGTCACCGCGACGCTGGTGCGGGTCGAGACGCCCAGGACGATGGCGCGGTTGGGGATGACGACCGTGGTGGCGGTCAAAGCGCCCGACAGGGTGACTTCCTGTTCGACGATCTCGAACCGCGTATTGGCGCCGAACGGCGACTTGGCCGCCGTGACGGCCTTGAAGGTCACGGCCAGGGGCGTCCAGGTCGCGCCGTCGGAGATCACCGCATGGCCCTCGTCCTTGACCCAGGCCAGCCAACCGGCCGCCGGGGTCAGCGCCTCCCAGGCCCCAGCCTCGAACCGGGTGAGCAATCCCGCCGCCTTGCCTGCCCAGAAGGCCCCGGTCGCGGCGGCGGGCAGGATATGGATCGCGCCGTCGGCTGGCGCGACGGGCTGGGCGACGATCGTGCGGCTCTCGACCGCGAGCTGAACGAGACCGTCCAGCCGGGCGAAGGCCTCGTTGACCGTGATGTGTTTCTGGGCCTGGCCTGCGGCTACATAGGGCAGCGACAGTCGGGGGGTGGCGTCGTCGGACATCGGAAGGCTCCTGGAGGTTTCAAGGCCTCCATTCTCGCCCCGCCGCGAGTGACGGAGGACCGACGCGGGTCGATCCCCCTCTTCGTCCCCGTCTACTGGGCCGCGAAAGCCAGGCGGGCGCCCGATGTGAAGGCCGTCTTGGCCGCCAGCTCCGCCTTCGCGTCCTCGTATTGCTCTGCGAACTTGGCCACCAGCTCGCCGGCGGTCAGCACCGCGTCGATCGCCCCGACGCCCTGGCCCGAACCCCAGATATCGCGCCAGGCCTTGGCGTCCTGGTTGCCACCCGAGCCAAAGTTCATGGCCGAAGGATCGCTGACCGGCAGGTTTTCCGGATCGAGACCGGCCCGGACGATCGACTGGCGCAGGTAATTGCCGTGCACCCCGGTGAAGAGGTTGGAATAGACGATGTCGTTGGCCGAGGCCTCGACGATGGTGTCCTTGTAGCCCTGCGGGGCATTCGCCTCGGCGGTGGCGATGAACGCCGAGCCGATATAGGCCAGGTCCGCGCCCATGGCCTGGGCGGCCAGGATCGATCGGCCGCACGCGATCGCGCCCGACAGCGCCACCGGCCCGTCGAACCAGGCGCGGATTTCCTGCACCAGGGCGAAGGGCGACAGGGTGCCGGCATGGCCGCCCGCCCCGGCCGCCACCGGGATCAGGCCGTCGGCGCCCTTCTCGATGGCCTTGTGGGCGTGGCGGTCGTTGATCACGTCATGCAGGGTGATGCCGCCGTAGGAGTGGATGGCCGCATTGAGGTCCTCGCGCGCGCCAAGCGAGGTGATGACCACGGGCGCCTTGTGCTTGACGCACATCTCGATGTCTTCCTCGAGCCGGTTATTGCTCTTGTGGACGATCTGATTGACCGCGAACGGCGCCGAGGGCGCTTCGGGATGGGCGCGGTCATAGGCGGCCAATTCTTCCGTGATCCGCGCCAACCACTCGTCCAGCTGCGAGATCGGTCGGGCATTGAGGGCCGGGAACGATCCGACGATCCCCGCCTTGCACTGGGCGATGACCAGGTCCGGGTTGCTGATGATGAACAGCGGAGACGCAATGACAGGCAGGCGCAGGCGGTCGCGCAGGATCGGCGGCAAGGCCATGGACGTCGTCTCCTCTTGGGTCTTCCGGGGGCGACCACTCCGGGCCGCTCATGTAATCAGCGTTAGCTTAAACGCTCGTTCGTGGCATGTGCAAGCGCTTGACCTACCCTAGGGCAGAGAGGCATCTGCTGGTCAAAACAAGAAAATGCTGCACTGCAGGAGAGAAACGACGTGACTGAGGCGATCACGCCGCTGGCCGAGGATTTCGGTCCCCCAGACGAAACCCAATGGCTGGCCCTGGTCGAGAAGACCCTGAAGGGCCAGAGCTTCGACGACGCCCTGATCACCCAGACTGCCGATGGCATTGCGATTCGGCCCCTCTATACGGCCAAGGACGGCGCGGTCGTGGTGCGCGACCTGCGCGCCCGCGACGCCGATCGTCCGTGGGACCTGCGGATGCGCGCCGCCCATCCTGATCCCCGCCAGACCGCATCCGAGATCATGAAGGACCTGGAGAACGGCGCGGCTTCGGTTCTGCTGGCCATCGATCCGACGGGACAGAGCGGTGTCGCCGTCGGCGCCGTGCAGGACCTGGCCCTGGCGCTGAACGGCGTGATGCTGGACCTGGCGCCCGTCGCCCTGGACGCCGGGTTCCTGGGTCCCAAGGCCGCCGACTGGCTGGGGACGCTGGCCAAGTCGGCCCCCAACGCGCCCCTGGCCTTCCACATGGATCCGCTGACTGCCTTCGCCCAGGCGGGCGTCTCTCCCGGCCCGATCGAGGGCCACCTGATCGCTGCGGCGACGGTCGGCGCGCGGCTGTCGGAGACCTACGCCAAGGCCAGCCTGTTCCTGGCCACCGGCCGCGCGGCGCACGAGGCCGGCGGGTCCAACACCGAGGAGCTGGCGATGATGACCGCCAGCGCCGTGACCTACGCCAAGGCCCTGGTCCGTGCCGGCCTGTCGATGGAGGAGGCCTTTTCGCGTATCGTCTTGGGCGTCAGCCTCGACGCAGAATATTTCACCGGCGTCGCCAAGGTTCGCGCCGCTCGGGCCCTGTGGGCGAGGATCACCGACGCGTGCGGCGTTTGCGTTCCGGCCGTGATCGAGGCCCGCTCCTCCAACCGCATGCTGACGAAGGCCGACGCCTGGACCAACCTGCTGCGCCTGACCTCGGCGGCCTTCGCCGGCGCCGTCGGTGGAGCCGACGCCGTCGTGCTGGGCGCCTTCACCGACGCCCTCGGCCTGCCCACCGCCTTTGGCCGTCGCCAGGCGCGCAATACCCAGCTGGTGCTGATGGAAGAAAGCCACCTGGGCCGCGTCGCAGATCCGGCCGGCGGGGCGTGGTATCTCGACAACCTCACCGACCTGCTGGCCCGCGCTGCGTGGGGCGGTTTCCAGGCCATCGAGGCTGACGGCGGCATCGTAAAAGCCCTGGAAAGCGGCCTGATCGCCGATATCGTCGCCGACACCTGCGAGGCCCAGGCGGCCCAGTTCGCCGACAAGAGCCGCAAGATCCTGGGCGTCACCGCCTTCCCCAACGCCGCCGACAAGCCTGCCGAGGTGGCTACGCCTGATCTTTCCGACTTCGCGCTGGAAGGGCCCAGCACCCGCGTGCCGGGACCGGACTCCAAGTGCCGGCCCATGACCCCGATTCGTTTCGCCGCCGCCTTCGAGGGCGCTGTCGCATGAGCAAGTTCCCGAATTTCGCCGACATCGCCTTCGAGACCGGCGCCACCGCCGACGCGCCCGCTGATGGCCCCGTCTGGAACACGCCCGAAGGCGTCGGTGTCGCAGCGTCGTTCACGCAGGCCGATGTCGAGGGCCTGGACTTCACCGGCGGCTATCCCGGCGTCGCGCCCTATCTGCGCGGCCCCTACCCGACCATGTATGTCACCAATCCGTGGACGTTGCGGCAGTATGCCGGCTTCTCGACTGCCGAGGACAGCAACGCCTTTTACCGGCGCAACCTGGCGGCGGGTCAGATGGGTCTGTCCGTGGCCTTCGACCTGGCCACCCACCGCGGCTATGACAGCGACCATGAGCGGGTGAAGGGCGATGTCGGCATGGCCGGCGTGGCCATCGACTCCATCCTCGACATGCGCACCCTCTTCAGCGGCATCCCGCTCGACAAGATGAGCGTGTCGATGACCATGAACGGCGCGGTGTTGCCGATCCTGGCGCTCTACATCGTCGCCGCCGAGGAGCAGGGCGTCAGCGCCGACAAGCTGTCGGGGACCATCCAGAACGACATCCTCAAGGAGTTCATGGTCCGCAACACCTACATCTATCCGCCCGCCCCCTCGATGCGGATCATCTCGGACATCTTCGCCTACACCTCGACGCACATGCCGAAGTTCAACTCGATCTCGATCAGCGGCTATCACATGCAGGAGGCCGGGGCCTCGGCCGACCTGGAGCTGGCCTATACCCTGGCCGACGGCGTCGAATACGCCCGCGCGGGGGTCGCGGCCGGCATGAGCATCGACACCTTTGCCCCGCGCCTGTCGTTCTTCTGGGCGATCGGCATGAACTACTTCATGGAGGTCGCGAAAATGCGCGCGGCCCGGCTGCTTTGGGCCGGGCTGATGAAGCGCGAGTTCGCGCCGAAGGACGAGCGCTCGCTGTCCCTGCGCACCCACAGCCAGACCTCTGGCTGGTCGCTGGCGGCGCAGGACGTGTTCAACAACGTGCCGCGCACCTGCGTCGAGGCCATGGCGGCGGTCAACGGCCAGACCCAGAGCCTGCACACCAACGCCCTGGACGAGGCCCTGGCCCTGCCCACCGACTTTTCGGCCCGCATCGCCCGCAACACCCAGCTGTTCCTGCAGATGGAAAGCGGTACGACCCGTGTCGCCGACCCGTGGGGCGGGTCCTACTATGTCGAGCGCCTGACCCACGACCTGGCCGTCCGCGCCCTCGCCCATATCGAGGAGGTCGAGGCGGCCGGCGGCATGGCTCGCGCAATCGAGCAGGGCATCCCCAAGCTGCGCATCGAGGAAGCGGCCGCCAAGACCCAGGCCCGCATCGACGCCAATCGCCAGAGCGTGGTGGGCGTCAACCGCTACAAGCCGGAGGTGGAAGACGTCATCCCGATGCTGAAGGTCGACAACTCGTCGGTCCGCGCCCAGCAGCTGGAAAAACTGGCCCGCCTGAAGGCCGCGCGTGATCCTGCCAGGACGGCCGCCGCGCTGAAGGCCCTGGAAGACGGCGCGCGGGGCGCCGAGAACCTGCTGGCCCTGGCCGTCGATGCGGCCCGCGCCCACGCCACGGTCGGCGAGATCAGCCTGGCCATGGAGAACGTCTTCGGCCGCCATCGGGCCACCATCCAGTCGATCGAGGGCGTCTATGGCAAGGAGGCCGGCGCCGATCCCAAGGCCGCCCGGGCCCGCGCCATGGTCGCGGCCTTCCAGGAGGCCCACGGGGCCCCGCCTCGCATCCTGGTCGCCAAGATGGGCCAGGATGGCCACGATCGGGGCCAGAAGGTGATCGCCAGCGCCTTCTCCGACCTCGGCTTCGACGTCGACATCGGCCCGCTGTTCCAGACCCCGGCCGAGGCCGCGCAGCAGGCCGTGGCCCACGACGTCCACATCGTCGGGGCCTCGTCCCTGGCGGCCGGACACCTGACCCTGGCGCCTGAACTGAAGGCCGAACTGGCCAAGCAGGGACGCGGCGACATCATGATGGTGGTCGGCGGCGTGATCCCGCCCCAGGACTTCGACGCCTTGCGGCAAGCCGGCGCGGCGGCGATCTTCCCGCCGGGCACGGTGATCGCCGAGGCGGTCATCGAGCTGCTGGAAAAGCTGAACAAGCAGTTGGGGTATACGCAGGGGGAAGGGTGAACGAGGTGCGAGGCGGCGACGTCCTGCGTCTGATCGAAGTGGCTGACAGCTCGATCCTGCATGACCTCAGGGTCAAGGCCGAACTCGACGCTCGGCATGGCGTGACCGACTATTGGTGGTCGATGCTTATGGCCGCCGGATTTTCGTCCATCGCGATCCCACGGCCAATGGGTACGGCGAGATCAACGAGCTCAATCGCGACGGCGAGGTCGCGCCCCTTTCCGGATTTGACGGTCAAGGTTGCCGACCTGCCGACCTGCCGACTTAAGCCCTACCGCTTGTCCGCCTTCACCTTGCGCTTCTTGCGCGTCTTGATGTCGATGTCGTCGGGCAGACCGTGCTTGGACTCGATGTCCTTCTGCAGCGCCTTGGCGGCCATCAGGTGGCCGGGGAACAGGGTATCGACCGCCCAGCCCAGCATCGGCACGGTGTCGGACAGGTTGTCGGCGGCCAGATAGGCGGCCATCCGGGCCATCGTGGCGGCAGAGGCTCTGGCTTGCATGGCGTGGTAGAGCAGCACCCCGCCCGCACCCAGGCCGTAGGCCAGACCCACGCCGGGCACCCAGGCCAGAACGCCGTCCAGGCCAATGCCGAAGGGGCCAATGCCGATCAAGCGATCGGACAGGCGCTTGATGGTCTCGGCGTGCCGCCAGGCCTGATGGGCCTTATGGCGGTGGGAGGAAGGGCCTTCGTCGACGACGTAGCCCTCAAGGGTTTCGGCGGTGCGCTCGGTCATGTCAGTTCAACGCGCCTCTACGAACTTGGTTGTCTGAACGCCAAACTAGCCCAGAAACACGACACGGCGTTTTTCCTTGCCGGCCCGAATTCGCTCCAGAAGGTCGCGATATTCGGCAGTGCCCTGGACATCCTTGCGCGTGCCCTCGAAATAGATCGTGTCGTCCATGTGCTTGGTCAGCATGTCGGCCGACCACTTGTGGCCGG
Organism: Caulobacter sp. DWR2-3-1b2; assembly: GCF_049896345.1. NCBI lineage: Bacteria > Pseudomonadati > Pseudomonadota > Alphaproteobacteria > Caulobacterales > Caulobacteraceae > Caulobacter > Caulobacter sp. DWR2-3-1b2. The sequence goes on from NZ_JAFCUC010000004.1 coordinate 196,168, forward strand.
TGAACAGCATGTCGGCGATCTTGCCGGCCACCGGCACCGCGCCGGCGACGGTGTCGATCAGGATGATGGCGACGATCTGCACCACGATCATCGGCGCGGCGCGCGCTCGCACGGCGTCGATGACGATCAGCCCCCCGGCTCCCAAGCTGTAGAGCTCGCCCGCCCCCGGGATCCAGGTCAGCAGGCCGTCCAGGCCGATGCCCAGCGGCCCAATCCCGACCACGTTGTCGGACAGCTTCTTCACCCGCTCGACGTTGTTGCGGATATTGTGAAGATCCAAATGCGATTTGGCGAAGATCACCCGGCGGCCCCCAGCAGCGGAAGCGGTCAATCTGCCTTAACCACGGGCGCGCAGGAAGTGGTCAAAGCGCAGTTTCCCGCGTCAGGCGAAACCCCGATGCAAATACTTCGCGCCGGAAGGGAGCCCCTCGCGGATCAGCGGGTTTATGCTTAAGTTAACGGCGACGCGCCGATGGCGGCTGAGGGGGACTTACCGATGCTGATCTCGACCACCCCCTTTATCGAGGGCCGGCCGGTCCAGGATTACAAGGGCGCGATCTACGCCCAGTCGATCCTCGGCGCCAACGTGGTGCTGGATCTGATGGCGGCAATCCGCGACTTTATCGGCGGCCACTCGAAATCCTATGAGCGCGTGCTGGCCCGGGCCCGCGAAGACGCCATGAAGGCCCTCGTCAAAGAGGCCGAAAAACTGGGCGCCAACGCCATACTGGCCGTCGATCTCGACTACAACACCGTCGGCCCCAACGGCTCGATGATGATGGTTTCGGTATCCGGGACGGCTGTCGTCCTTTAGCTAGCGCGGCAACGACAGGCCAAACCAACCGCTCACCCCGGCGGATGCCGGGATGAGCGGTATTAAAGAGCGGCCAGCCGCTCGGCTTGAGCTACCCAGGCGTCGCGCTCGGCGCGGCCCTTCAAGTTCAGCTGGTTATCGAACTTGGCCAAGTCCTTGGCGCTCCAGGCGGCGATCTCTGCGAACCGGGTCACGCCCAGCTCGGCCAGCGCCACCGCCAGCTTGGGGCCGATGCCGACCAGCAGCGTCAGATCGTCGGCGGTCGCCTCTACGGTCTCGACGGCGGCTTCGACCACGGGTTTGGCTAAAGCCTTTGCGGTTTCCATAGCTTCGGTCGTGGCGGCTTCGGCGGTATCGAGCGTCTGCTCCATCGCTTCAGCGACGGCCTCGATCACGGGCGCGGGTTCGACGGGCTCCGCCATCTCGACCGGGGCGAGGTCAAGCGCGGGCGCCTCGGTGACTGGGGCAATGACCGGTTCGGACCCCGGCGCGTTGAGCGAGGGCGCCATCAACGCCTCGACATTGACCGCCTCGCGCCAGCGCGCCGACCACCACCACCAGGTCGCGCCCGCCATGGCGGCGCTACCGAACATCAGCCACAGGGGCGAGGCGGCGGCGGCCAACAGATAGGAGCCTTTTCCAGGGTCGAGCTTGGCGGGTTCGGGCAGGAACGAGAGGGTCATGGCGCGGGCTCCAACAACCGTTTTGTTGCGGCGCAGCATAACACGGTTTCCCGTATCGCAAGCGCGAAAATCTTGACCCTAGGTCAAGCCCGCAGCGCCCAGCGCCAATCCAGCGGCCACCATCACGGCGACCACCGCCAACACCGGCATGCGCAACGCCAGCACCAGCCCGCACGCCAGGCCTGTCAAGCCGAGCGCCCCGAGATTGAGGCTGGCCAGGTCCGGAAGTTCAGTGCGCAGCGGTCCCCAGGTCTTCACCCCGCCGACCCTGAACAGCAGGTGGATGGCAAACCACACCGCCAGGTACGCGATCACGCCGACAGCGGCGGCCGAGACCAGGGCCAGGGCCCGTGCTGGCCTGGGCTTGGTCCTCAGCCGCTCGACGAACGGACCGCCGGCGAAGATCCATAGGAACGACGGGGCGAATGTGGTCCAGGCGGCCATCAAACCCCCGGCCAAGGCGGCGAGCCAGGCCCATCCTTCCGGCGCGGTTTGGTAGCCGCCGACGAAGCCGACGAACACGAAGACCAGCACCAGCGGCCCCGGCGTGGTCTCGGCCAGGCCCAGGCCGTCGAGCATCTGGGTTGGGGTCAGCCAGCCATAGGACCCCGCCGCCTGGCCGACATAGGCCAGCGCCGCATAGGCTCCGCCGAAACTGACCACCGCCAGCGTGCTGAACACCCCGCCGATCCGGACCAGGGGCGATCCCGGCGCGACAGCCAGCGCCAGCGCCACCGGCGCGAGCCAGACGGCAAGGCAGATCACGGCCGTGCGCCAGGTGGGCCGCGCGTCCACCGCGTTGGGCTCCGCCTCGACGACCGGGCCGCCGCCCAAGGTCAAACCGGCCGCGCCGGCGGCCAGGATGATCAGCGGGAACGGCAGGGCGGTCGCAGTCAGGGCCAGGAAGGCCAGGCCGGCCGCCCACCATCCCGCCGCGCCCTTGATCGCCCGGCTGCCCATGCGGATCACGGCCTGCAGCACCAAGGCCACCACGGCCGCCTTCAATCCCAGCAGAGCCGGTCCGGCCCAGGCTTCGCGGCCATGGGAGACGTACAGGGCCGACAGCCCGAGCATCACCAGCAGGCCCGGCAGCACGAACAGCAGCCCCGCCGCGATCCCGCCGCGCACGCCATGCAGCCGCCAACCGAGCCAGGTCGCCAATTGCTGCGCCTCGGGTCCGGGCAGCAGCATGCAGAAGCTGAGGGCGTGGGCGAAACGCGCCTCGTCGATCCAGCCGCGCTGCTCGACCACCTCCTTGTGCAGCAGGGCGATCTGGCCGGCGGGGCCGCCAAAGCCGAGACACCCAACCTTCAGCCAAACCCAGAACGCTTCACGGAAGGTGGGGCGGAAACTGGGGCTGGCCGATGGCGTCACGCGCGCCAGATCCTCGCCTTGGCGCCGACGTCGCCGAGATTCCCGGCCAACCAGGTCGTGGCCTCGGTGATCGCCGCTTCCGTGGACTGCGGCGCGCCGACCATGACCATCGCGCAACCGTTCATCTTCATCGGGTCCGTCAGTGGGCGAAGGCGCAGTTCGGCAGCTAGCGCGTCGTTGGTGACGGTTTCCATGGCGCGCATGAAGGCGTCGAAGGTTTCCAGGTCCTTGAGCGGCATCCAGGCGGCGATCACCGCGTGTCGGTCCTTGGCCAGCACCGCCTTGGTCGTGGCGACGATCTGGGCGTAGTCGTCGCTGCGCTCGAACGGCGGGTCGATCAGCACGAAGGTCCGGCCGCCCTTCCCCGCCAAGGCCGCGGCGGTGGCATAGCCGTCATCCTTGATCGCCTCGGCGAAGGCGTAGGGCTTCACGGTGCGGCGCAAGCTGTCGAACTCGTCGGGCCGCAGCTCGCAGGCGGTGTAGCGGTCGGTCCTGCGCAGGCCGCCGGCGATGAGCAGCGGCGAGCCAGGATAGAGCGAACCGTCGCCGCCGCCGTTCAGCGCCTTCACCGCCGCGACCAGAGGCGCCAACACCGCCGGGACGTTCTTCATCGCCAACAGCCGACCAATCCCCGCCGCCGCCTCGCCCGACCGCAGGGCCATCTCGCCGCCCAGGTCGTAGGCCCCGGCCCCGGCATGGGTGTCGATCACCGACAGCGGACCGTCCTTGGCGGTCAGGGCCGCCAGCAGCGCCAGCAGGATCGCGTGCTTCTGCAGGTCAGCGAAATTGCCGGCGTGGAAGGCGTGTCGGTAGTTCATATCTGGCGCGTCGCTCCCGGAACCGACGATCCGTCTATCACGTTGGCGAATAAACAAGACCGCACGATAGGGGAGCACGCCATGGCGTCGCATTTTTCGAAGGGCGACAAGGTCACCTGGACCTGGGGCGCGCACAAGGCTCACGGCCAGGTCGCCGAACGCTTCGAGCGCCGGGTCCAGCGCACCATCCAAGGCGAAAAGATCGTCCGCAATGGCAGCCGCGCCGCGCCGGCCTATCTGGTCACCCAGGAGGACGGCGGCCAGGCGTTGAAATCCCAATCCGAACTGCATCCTTCAAGGAGCGAGTGACCATGGCCCGCGACATTGCGGAGACGACCCCCGCCGAACGCACCCTGCTGGCCTATGTCAACGACCAGGAGCAGGGCCTGCGCCGCGTCGCCGACGGCAAGGGCTTTTCCTATGTCGATGAGGACGGCAAGACGGTGACGGACGAGGCGACCCTCGACCGCATCAAGGCCCTGGCCATCCCGCCGGCCTGGACCAGCGTCTGGATCTGTCCCGACGCCAACGGCCACATCCAGGCAATCGGCCGCGACCAGAAGAACCGCAAGCAGTACCGCTACCACACCGAATGGCGGGCCGACCGCGACGCGCGCAAGTACGACCGCATGTCCGACTTCGGCCGCTCCTTGCCCAAGCTGCGCAAACGGGTCGAGCGCGATCTGGCGCGTCGCGGCCTGCCGCGCGAGAAGGTGCTGGCCGCCGTGGTCAGCCTGCTGGAACTGACCCTCATTCGGGTCGGCAACGACGTCTACGCCAAGCAGAACAACAGCTTTGGCCTGACCACCATGCGCAAGCGGCACCTGAAGCTGAACGGCGGCGGGGCAGTCTTTGAATTCGTCGGCAAGAGCGGCAAGAAGCACAAGACCGGCTTTCGCGACCGCCGTCTGGCCCGCATCGTCGCCGCCTGCCAGGAACTGCGCGGCCAACGGTTGTTCCAGTATTTGGATGACGACGGTCAACGCCGGGCGATCGAGAGCAGCGACGTCAACGACTACATCCGGTCCGCGTGCGGCGACGAATTCTCGGCCAAGGACTTCCGCACCTGGTACGGCTCGCTGGCGGCGCTGGAGGCCCTGGGCACCAGCCCGGCGCCGGCGACCCAGACCGAGGCCAAGCGCACGCTCAACACCTGCGTCAAGGCCGTCGCCGGCCTGCTGGGCAATACCCCGGCGGTGTGCCGCGCGGCCTATATCCACCCCAAGGTGCTGGAAGCTTTCGAGACCAGCCAACTGCCAAAACGAAAAGCCTCGTCGCCGAGGGCAATGGAGCTCGCGCTGCTGCGGCTGGTGGCGTCACAAAATCCTTCGCCCCTTGCGGGAGAGGGTGGCGGCTCAGCCGTTGAATGAGGGGTCGCACCGACCCCGAAACCGCGAGCGGCGCCTCAGTCTGCAGCGGAGTCGGTTTTCGACCCCTCCGTCGGCCTTAGGCCGCCACCTTTTCCCGCAAGGAGAGAAGGAAGATCGTGCGCCTTCAGCGCCGCCTTCAACTCCTCGACCATCAAGGCCTTCAAGCCCGCCGGCGAGACGATCTCCACCGCGTCACCCCAGGTGAAAAGGTGCCAGGCGAGCTCCCGCATGCCGCTTGCCCGGAAGGCCACGCTCACGGATCCGTCCGGCTCGCGCGACACCACCTGGCTAGGGTGGAAGCGCCAGCGCACGGCGTCGTCGGCGCGGCTGGGGCCGATGCGCAGGACCACGTCCTCGATGTCGCCGTGATAGATCCCGAAGCTCTCGGCGGCGAAGGCCGGCAGCGAGAAGTCGGCCGGCGGGGGCGCCGGCTCGTCGAGCACGCCCACGGCCTCCATGCGGTCCAGCCGGAAGGTGCGCGGACGGGGGTCCTTGCCCTCCACCGCCACCAGATAGTTGCTGTGACCGAAAAGGATGCCCAGCGGCGTGACCTTGCGGGTCCGGCCCGGCGCGCTGCCGCCCTCGTAGCGGAAGGACAGGGCCTGCAGCGCCTTGACGGCCGTGCGGATGGCCCCCAGGACCTGGGCGTCCTCGAACGGACGGGGGCCCGGATGGATGGCGATGGTCTCGGCCTGGATCAGGGCTTCGAGATCCGGAGCCACCCGGCGGCGGGCCGAGCCGCGCAAGGCAGACATCAGCTTGCGCTCCAGAGCCTGCAACGACGCGGCCCGCCCGGCCGCTCCCCCCGCAGCGTAGCTGTCGGCGGCGGTGCGCAGTGCGGCCAGTTCCTCGGCGGTCGGTGTCTGAAACAGGCTGTCCAGACCAGATGGGATGCGGAAACGCTTGGTGGGCGGATCGTCGATGGCTTCCATCTGCGGAAAGGCGGCCCAGACCGCGTCGCGCATCCGTTCGGCGGTGCGTCGCCCCACCTCCATCGCGCGGGCCATCTCGTCCAGGGTCATGCCCTCGGACGAGCCAGCCAGCATCCGGGCGAGGTCCAGCAGTTTGGTCGCCTTGTCGTGCCGCATGGCGAAACCAATACGACCGTTTTTGTCGCAACGCATCCTTAAAAGCAGAGTCCAGCAACTCGCGCCGTCTCGGAGCCTCGATCATGAACCGTCTCGCCTGCCAGGACTGGCACACCGCCCCGGTCAGCGCCGCGATGATCTCGGCCGTGCTCGACTTCGCTGACATCCATCGCGATCTCGGCGGCGGCCGCACCCTGCTGAGGCTGAGCCCCGAGCGGGTGTTGCGGGCCGACATCATTCTGCTGCTGGGCCGCGACGCCGAGCGCGCCGCCGACGTCGGCCTTGTCTGGAACGACCGCGAGGACCAGATCGTCCGGATCATCGACGACGCAGCCCTCCGCGTCACTCGCCAAGCCACGTGGGAAGACGCCTTCGACCTTTTCGACCACGACGACCGCGACCAGACGCCGCATCGCCTGAGCGCCTGAGCGCCTGAGCGGAACGTCTGGACGTTTGGCCGCAGCGAAAAACAACCCGAGGAGGCGGCCGAAAGATAAGGTCGAGAAAATACCCCAGTTTTGTATCAAATCTTTCGACAACGCGACAGATCGACACATGTACCTTAGGTTTTATATATATTGACCCGACACAAATACCCGCGACGACAGATCTTGCCGGTTCCAACAATTCCTCTTCATAGCTCGTAAACCGACATCGACCATTCTGGTGGCGAGCAAAACGCTCCCGGCAGTCAAAATGACGTCGGATGCCTTGAATAGGACGACGACCATGGGTCTCAATAGCATCAACACGAACTCGGGCGCGATGATCGCCCTGCAAAACCTGAACACCACGAACTCGGAACTGCAGGTTACGCAACAACGCATCAACACCGGCAAGAAGGTCGGTAGCGCCAAGGACAACGGCGCGATCTGGGCGACCGCCAAGGTCCAATCCTCGTCCGCCTCCTCATTGAACGCCGTCAAGGACTCCCTGCAACGCGGTCAATCGACGATCGACGTGGCCCTGGCCGCCGGCGACACCGTCACCGACCTGTTGGGCAAGATGAAGGAAAAGGCCCTCGCCGCGTCCGACACCTCGCTGAACACCGCCTCATTCAACGCCCTGGCCGCCGACTTCACCTCGCTGCGCGACCAGATCACCAAGGCTGTCACCAACGCCAAGTTCAATGGCGTGAGCATCGCCGATGGTTCGACCACAAAGCTGACCTTCCTGGCCAACTCGGACGGTTCGGGCTTCACCGTGTCGGCCAAGACCATTTCGCTGGCCGGTCTGGGCATGAGCGCGACGTCGACCTTCACCACCGCCGCGGCCGCCAAGACCATGATCGCTACGGTCACCAACGCCCTGGGCACCGCGGCCAACAAGCTGGCCTCCTTGGGCACCAGCTCCACCGGTCTCGACACCCACCTGACCTTCGTCGGCAAGCTGCAAGACAGCCTCGACGCCGGCGTCGGCAACCTGGTGGACGCCGACCTGGCCAAGGAAAGCGCCAAGCTGCAGTCGCTGCAAACCAAGCAGCAACTGGGCGTGCAGGCGCTGTCTATCGCCAACCAGTCGTCCTCGTCGATCCTGAGCCTGTTCCGTTAATCGACGGCCTTTTGCGTTCATCATACCTTTGGGGGCGGGTCTTCGGACCCGCCCCCTTTTTCGTGCCCCAGAGTCTAAATTTCAACAACGACAGCCTGGCCGCTACAGGATTTAGTCCACTCGTGGCGATGCGCCACCAAGGATCGATTTTGAGTCTCTCGTGTAAAGTGTAGAGATTTATAGTTATCTCTTGACCGAGAGTTCGCCAAGGCTGCTCGAAATAATAGAATCGATCGGCAAGTGTTAATGCCTAACGCGGCGTTAGCTACATCCCAAAAATAGCTGCGACATTTTTACAATATCGAAAGCATGACCGTGGAGAGTGGGCCCCGAGCAAAACGCTCCTGACTGTCAAAATGACGTCAGACACCTTGAATGGGAACTTGCCGAAATGGCTTTGAACAGCATCAACACGAACTCGGGCGCGATGATCGCCCTGCAAAACCTGAACACCACGAACTCGGAACTGCAGGTTACGCAACAACGTATCAATACCGGCAAGAAGATCGGTAGCGCCAAGGACAATGGCGCGATCTGGGCGACGGCCAAGACCCAGTCGAGCACGGCCAGCTCGCTGAACTCCGTCAAGGACTCGCTGCAACGCGGTCAATCGACGATCGACGTGGCCCTGGCCGCTGGCGACACCGTCACCGACCTGCTGGGCAAGATGAAGGAAAAGGCCCTCGCCGCTTCCGACACCTCGCTGAACACCTCGTCGTTCAACGCCCTGGCCGCCGACTTCAACTCGTTGCGCGACCAGATCACCAAGGCCGTGACCAACGCCAAGTTCAATGGCGTGAGCATCGCTGATGGTTCGACCACCAAGCTGACCTTCCTGGCCAACTCGGACGGTTCGGGCTTCACCGTGTCGGCCAAGACCATCTCGCTGGCCGGTCTGGGCATGAGCGCGACGTCGACCTTCACCACCGCCGCGGCCGCCAAGACCATGATCGCTACGGTCACCAACGCCCTGGGCACCGCGGCCAACAAGCTGGCCTCCTTGGGCACCAGCTCCACCGGCCTCGACACTCACCTGACCTTCGTCGGCAAGCTGCAAGACAGCCTGGACGCCGGCGTCGGCAACCTGGTGGACGCCGACCTGGCCAAGGAAAGCGCCAAGCTGCAGTCGCTGCAAACGAAGCAGCAGTTGGGCGTGCAAGCTCTGTCTATCGCCAACCAGTCGTCCTCGTCGATCCTGAGCCTGTTCCGCTAAGTTCAGCGTACCGCGTAAGCGTAAGGAAAGGGCGGGTCTTCGGACCCGCCCTTTTTCTATGCGCGCCCGATAGGCGTCAGCGTCTTGCCCATCCGCACCAAGGGCACCTCGACCCCGCTGGAGGTTGGCGCGGCGAAGCGCTCGATCTCCTGGTACCCGCAGGCCCGGTATAGCGGCTCGCCGGCCAGGGTCGCCGCCAGTTCGCAGCGCGAGAACCCCTCCCCCGCCGCCGCGCCTTCGCAGGCTTCCAGAATCAATCGGCCGACGCCCTTCCGCACGTGATCGGGGTGGGTGTACATCGCCCTCACCCTGGCCGCGTCCCGGGCCGGATCCAGCAGCGCGGCGTCACGCCCCGCCGAATGATCGCCGCCGAACAAGGTGGCGCGCCGGCTCCAGCCACCGCAGCCGGCCAGCACCCCGTCATCCTCGACCACGAAATAGGTGCCGTCGGCCACCAGTTGGCTGTCCAGCCCCATGACCTCGAACGAGGCGGCCACGCCATCTGGGGTCAAAAACGGGGCCAGCAGTTCACCGATCGCCGCGTTCATCAGATCGCGCAAGGCGGGTAGGTCCTCGGGGACGGCGAGACGCAGGTTCAGACTCAAAGCGGATCGCTCCTTTGGCGCGGGCCAGCTTGGCCGCTCGAACGGTCGCCTCCAAGCCCGAAGCCGCGACAATGGCGCCCTTGGCGAAATTCTTTTATGACAACGTTGTCACAGCCAAAAGAATGCGCTACAGAAGTCCCAGCCTTTCTGGGCGTTTCCTCCTATCCCACTTTGGGCCGTCTTCCGCTCTCCTGCGAAGGCGGCCTTTTCTTTGGGCGCTAGAGCATTTTTCGAGCGAAGTGGTTGCGGTTCGCGTGAAGAAAAATGCGTCAAAACAGAAGATTAGAGCTCACGGCCTGACGCAGTCAGGTCGGGAAATGCTCTAGGCGCGGCGGCCGAGACGCGCCAAGGCGCCCACCGCCCCGGCCGCGAACAGACCGCTGCGCCAGGCGCTCTCGCGATCCGGCGCCAGGCCGCAGGCGGCGACCCTGGCGTCGAAATCCATCACCTGCCAGGTCCAGGCGTCATTGCCCGCGTGGATCACCACCGCGTAGTCGCGCACCTGCATCTGGTCGTAGGCCATCTCATCGCTCCTTGATGACGCGTGTCACCAAACTGAAGCGGTCGTGTCGTCCCCCGATGCCGGGGGTTTCCAGGGCGGGCGGAGGGAGCGTGGGGGTTTGGTGCAGAACTTATAAATGTTGTCATCCCGGACAAGCCCGCAGTGCGCAGATCCGGGACCGACGCGTGAACGCAGGGGCTTCCGGCGGTCCCGGATCAGCGGCCCTGCGGGCTTGTCCGGGATGACAGGCTTGGAAGCTACCCCGTCACGACCCGCCCGCCCTCGACCACCACCGGCCAAGGTGACAGCCGCGCCCCGACGCAGGGTCCGCCGACGCAGGCCCCGGTCTCGACCTCGAACAGCGCCCCGTGCCAGGAGCAGGCGATCAGGCCGCCGTCGTCGGTCAGATAGCGGTCCAGCACCTGGGCCAGGGGCAGGCCGGCGTGCGGGCAGCGGTCGACATAACCGAACGCCGCCCCGCCCCGGCGCACCACGAAGCCGTGGAAGCGCTTGTCGCCGATCTGCAGGACATAGTTCCGCGCGCCCGGGTCGGCGATCTGGTCGAGCGGGCCGAGCTTCACCCCGGCCGGCGTCGTCCACACCCGACCGCCAGCCCTGGCGTCCGGCGCGGTCTCTTGGCTCAAACGCGCTCGACCGTCTGTTCGATGGCGCCGAAGATCGAGTGGCCCTTGGCGTCACGCATCTCGATGCGGACCATGTCCTCGCCCAGAAGGAAGGACGTCTTGGCCGCGCCGCCCAGGAGGGTCTCGACCGTGCGCAGCTCGGCCAGGCAAGAATAGCCCAGCCCCCCCTCGGCGATCGGCTTGCCGGGTCCGCCGTCTGCGCCGCGATTGCTGACCGTGCCCGAGCCGACGATAGTGCCCGCCGCCAGGCCGCGGGTCTTGGCGGCGTGGGCCACCAGGGTCGCGAAATCGAAGGTCATGTCGACGCCGGCGTCAGCCTTGCCGAAGTCCTTGCCGTTGAGGGTGACCACCAAGGCGCCGTGCAGCTTGCCGTCCTTCCAGGCCTCGCCCAGGGCGTCGACCGAGACGGCGACTGGCGAGAAGGCGCTGGCGGGCTTGGACTGGACGAAGCCAAAGCCCTTGGCCAGTTCGCCGGGGATCAGGTTGCGCAGGGAGACGTCGTTGCAGAGCATGACCAGGGTGATGGCGGCCAGGGCCTCCTCGCGGGTCGCGCCCAACGGCACGTCGCCGACGATCACCGCCACCTCGCCCTCCAGGTCGCAGCCCCAGGCGGCGTCGGCCAGCGGGATGGTGTCACGCGGACCGAGAAACCCGTCGGAGGCCCCCTGGTACATCAGCGGATCGGTCCAGAAGGTCTCGGGCATTTCGGCGCCCCGCGCCTGACGCACCAGTTGGACGTGGTTCACATAGGCCGAGCCGTCCACCCACTGATAGGCGCGCGGCAAGGGGCTGGCGGCGTCATGCTCATGGAACCGCTCCAGCGGCACGCCGCCATCCTCGACGCTCAGGGCCAGGGCCTTGAGCATGGGCTCGCAGCGCTCCCAGTCATCGAGCGCGGCTTGCAGGGTCGGCGCGATCGTTCCGGCGTCGGTGAACCAGGCCAGGTCGTTGGAGACCACCACCAGCCGGCCGTCACGGCCGCCCTTCAGGGACGCGAGCTTCATGGGCGCTTCCTCTTCATTTTCTTGTTAGGGCAGGACGGCTTTGGGAAAGCCCATCCAGCAGGCGTCATAGTCGGCCTGAAGCGCGCAAGTCTCCAGCGCGAACTTCGTGGGGCGGATCACCCAGCGGCTTTCGAACATGAAGGCCATGGTCCCGTCGATCCTGTGCGGCTTCAAATCCGCCGCCGTCGCGCCCGCATGGCTGGCCACGTCGGGGCCGTGATCGCTCATCATGTTGTGCAGGGACGCCCCGCCGGGGCTGAAGCCGCCGGCCTTGGCGTCATAGGCGCCGGTGACCAGGCCCATGAACTCGCTCATCACGTTTCGGTGGAACCAGGGCGGGCGGAAGGTGTGCTCGGCCACCATCCAGCGCGGCGGGAAGATCACGAAGTCCACATTGGCCGTGCCGGGGATCTCGCTGGGCGCGGTCAGCACGGTGAAGATCGACGGGTCGGGGTGGTCGAAACTGACCGTGTTGATCGTGTTGAACCGCGCCAGGTCGTACTTGTAGGGCGCCAGATTGCCGTGCCAGGCCACCACGTCCAGCGGGCTGTGGTCCCAGGTTCCGGCCCACAGCCCGCCCTGGAACTTCTGGATCACCTGGGTGGGACGATCGACGTCCTCGAAGGCGGCGACGGGCGTAAGGAAGTCGCGGCTGTTGGCCAGGCCATTGGAGCCGATCGCACCCAGCTCCGGCAGGCGGAACATCGGGCCGTAGTTCTCGCAGACATAACCGCGCACGGGCCCATCGACCTCGACGCGGAAGCGGACGCCGCGCGGGATGACCACGATCTCGCCCGGCGCGGCGTCGATCAGGCCCAGCTCGGTAACCAGGCGCACCGCGCCCTGCTGGGGCACGATCAACAGCTCGCCGTCGGCGTTCTGGAACACCCGGTCGGTCATCGACGTGTTGGCGAGATACAGGTGCGCGGCCATGCCGGCTTGGGTCGCCACGTCGCCGTTGCCGGCCAGGGTTGTCAGGCCGTCCACGAAGTCCGTCGGCTCGGCGGGAATGTCGAGCGGGTCCCAGCGCAGGCGGTTGGGGGTCGGCTCGGCGACATCGAACGGGCCGCTCTTCAGGCGATCCTGGACGTAGGGCGCATAGGGACCATGGCCAGCGCTGGGCCGCAGGCGATAGAGCCAGCTGCGGCGGTTTTCATGACGCGGCGCGGTAAAGGCCGTGCCCGACAGCTGCTCGGCATAGAGGCCATAGGGCGGCCGTTGCGGCGAGTTCTGACCGACTGGCAGCGTGCCAGGCACGGCCTCGGTGGAGAAGTGGTTGCCGAAGCCGGATTGGTAGGCGGGCGCGTCAGTCATGCGGTTCTCACAAACACCCCCACCTCCCTTCATCCCGGCGAAGGCCGGGACCCAAGCCGAGCTCGGAAGCGATAAGCGGCGGTTCGATCGTTCTGGGCCAAGCCGAAATCCAGCTTCGGTCCCGGCCCTCGCCGGGATGAAGGGAAAGAGAATAGAACCCTTCCCGCGCCGCTCGAAAAGCCCCCTAGGCCTCGACGGTAATCACCCCACGCCGAATCTGGTCCAGCTCGATGCTCTCGAATAGCGCCTGGAAATTGCCGTTGCCGAAGCCCTGATTGCCCTTGCGCTGGATGATCTCGAAGAAGATCGGCCCAAACAGGTTCTCGGTGAAGATCTGCAGCAGCAGGCCTTCCTCGCCGACATTGCCGTCCAGCAGGATACGGTTCTTGCGCAGGCGTTCCAGATCCTCGCCATGGCCCGGCACACGCTTGTCGACCAGCTCGTAATAGGTCTCGATGGTGTCCTGCAGCTTGACGCCCCGGGCCCGCAGCTTCTCGACAGTGTCGAAAATGTCGTCCGTGGTCAGGGCCAGGTGCTGGATGCCCTCGCCCTTGTACTGGCGCAGGAATTCCTCGATCTGGCTGTGGTCGTCCTGGCTCTCGTTGAGCGGGATGCGGATGGCCTTGTCGGGCGCGATCATCGCTTGGCTGAACAGGCCGGTGGCCTGGCCCTTGATGTCGAAATACTTCTGCTCCTCGAAGCCGAAGACCTCGCGATAGAAGGTCGACCAGGTGCGCATCTGGCCGCGCTTGACGTTGTGAGTCAGGTGGTCGAGCAGGTCGAGGCCGACATTGTTGGCCGCTTCCGCTTCCGCAGCGCCGGGCACGGCGTCCCAGCTCGCGAACACCGCGCCTGGGCCTTCGACCAGATACAGCATCGAGCCGCCGATGCCTTCCAGCACCCGCGCGCCCTCGCCCAGCACGGTCGCCGAGGCGTCGGCCGCGACGGCCCCGCGCTTCAGGGCCTCGGCATAGGCGGCTTCCACGTCGGCGACGCCGAACGCCATGCCGTTGGCCGAAGGGCCGTGCGCCGCGCGGAACGCGGCGACCTGGCCGGCCGGCTCGTCATTGACCAGCAGGCTTATCCTGCCTTGCTTGTAGCGGGTCACGGCCTTGGTCGGATGGGTCGAGGCGGGCACGAAACCCAGTTGCTCGAACAGCGCCTTCATGGCGGCCGGCTCGGGGCTGGTGAACTCGACGAAGGCGAAGCCGTCGAGGCCCAACGGGTTTTGGGGCGGGTTTTCAGCGGTCATGGTCATGGCGTTGTCTCCGGAGTCAGAGCGCAAGGGCGGCCGGCAGGGCGGCGATCAGGCGGTCGTTGTCGGCGGGGCGGCCGATGGTGATCCGCACCCAGCCGCCGGGCACGGGCGTGGGCCGCACGATAAGCCCTTCCCGAAGCAAACGCATGGCGGTCGCTTCGGCGCCGGCCGGGCTGCGCAGGAACACGAAATTGGCCGCGCTCCGTGTGCGCTGCACGGCCATGGCGTGCAGTACGGCCTCCACGCGGCCACGCTCGGCGATCGTCAGGGCGACGGTTTGGTTCAGGTGCTCCTGGTCGTCCCAGGCGGCCAGGGCGGCGGCCTGGCTGATGGCGGCGACGTTGAACGGCGGGCGGATGCGATCGAGGTATCCGACCAGCTCCACCGACGAGCAGATGCCGTAGCCGACGCGCAGGCCGGCCAGGCCATAGGCCTTGGAGAAGGTGCGGCCCGAGACCCAGGTCCCGCCCCAGGCCTTCAGCAGGGCCAGGGTGTCGAAGGCGGCGTGATATTCGCGATAGGCCTCGTCGACGAACACCACGGTCGAGCGCGGGGTGACGGCCAGGATCTCGGCCATGTCGACGCCGCTCATCGCGTTGCCGGTCGGGTTGTTGGGGGTGCACAGCACCATCAGCTTGGGACCCTTGGCGGCCTCGAGCTTGAAGGCCTCGACGTCGAGGTCGAAGCTTTCGAGGCGCGGCACGTCGATGAAGCTGGCCTCGGCGCAGGCCCCGAAGATTCCATAGGCCGGGAAGGTGGGCGCGCTCAGCAGGATGCTGTCGCCGGGGTGCAGCACGGCGCGGAACAGGTAGTCGATCAGGGCTTCAGAGCCCGGGGTGACGACGATCCGGCCGGCGTCGATCGCCAGGCGCTGGCCGATCGCGGCGCGCAGGGTCTCGCAATAGGGGTCGGGATAGATCTCGGGGCTGGCCAGGGCGGCTTGCACGGCGTCGGCGACCTTGGGGCTGCAGCCCAGCAGGTTCTCGTTACTGGCCAGCTTGGACAGGTCGGTGCGGCCGGCGCGGCGGGCCGCTTCGGCCAGGGTCATGCCGGCCTTGTAGGCGACGACGCCTTCCAGGGCGGGACGCACGGGCGAGGAAACGGCGGGGGCCAGGGACTTTTGATCGACAACCAGCATAGCCGTGCTCCGGTACAGGATAGGCCGGCAGGATAGGGCGTCCGCTATGGCGGGGTCTGGCGATGATGACGATCTCATGGCGTTTAATGGTCATTTTATGCCGACTCAGTGGTCCATTTCGGACCTTTGTGACGCCTCCGGGGACATGCCCTTGCGGCGTGTCCCCGTCCGGAAACCCGGCGGGTTGAGAAGGCGCGGAGCGGCCGGGCCAAGCCCGGATGACCGTGGGTTTAGAGTTTGCGTTTCGGCGTGGACCGACCGCTTCGCGAAACCGTTTGTCTCGAGGGACGACGATTGAGGGCTTGTTTCATCCCGATCGTCGTTCCCCCTCGGACGGGCAGGATCAAAGTCGCCCGGAAGGGGCCGTCAGCGACTCCGACAGATCCTGGAACAGACCGGTTTGAACGTCCCGGCCCCGTCGACCCGCGCAGATCCCGGCGAGGTTTTGATGGGCGGCGGATTTCTCCAGACCCATGCCTGCCCCACGCGTGGCCCTGCACGGCCCCGCTCGGTTCCATCTCCATCGCCGCTTCGGGTCGGTATCAAGCGCCCTCCTCCGCGACGGAGACGGGGTCCAGTATGAGGCCGTGGTGGGTGCGCCAGCGGTTGTGACGCTGATTATTTTATAGGGCGTTGAATTTGTTGGGGTTTGGGGTGAGTGATTGTGGGGATGGAGGGCGCTCTATCCTCTCTCCGAGAGGGAGAGGGTTCAACAAAGGCGGCCCGGTACCGCTAAACATGGACCGCGCAGCCGCATCCGGGGCGGATGCGGGCGGTCGCCGGAAGCAGACATTACGAGCGTCCGCGAAGGGCGGGAAGCGGACGCTGCGTCAGCCTTCGAAGGCCTCTGCCATCCTGGAACGATCGTAGTCCAAGAGCCAGTTGTCGAACTGCTGGTAGAGTCCGGATGTGGTTTCCTTGGCGATGGAGGTGACCTCCATACCCCGGTCGTCATAAGCGTTGACCGACACACCTCGCTCTAGGTCGACAAGTTTGGACATGACCGGCGCTTGCGGCATGACGCCGATGTCATGCGCAACTTGGTTCCAGAGCAAGATGTCGGCTTGATCCCAAGTCAGCCTTACAGCGCGGTGCAGCCAAGGTTCAGCCTCATCGTCGATCGTCTCATCCTGCCAGCGATAACCGCTCCAAGTCGCTAGGTTGGACTCGGTCGGCACTCCCATCTCTTCGAGGTGTCCGAAGGCCGTCCCCTTTGTCCAGCCACGCCGCTTGGCTCCCAATTCTCGTTTGGGATCAGGATAGGCAGCGATGACACCAACCAGGTTGTCTGTGGGCAGAGCCGCACGGGCTAGAACGCGTGCGCGATCGTAGCTGCTCGTGAACATCGTCACGTAGGAGTCACCCTGGTTTAGCTCAAATCGGAGCCGATAGGGTGAGGACCACAGGTCTCGCTCCCAGTCAGGTCCAAAGGATAAGGTCATCGTTGTTCTATAGGTGGCGTAAATAAGGTCAGCAAAGGGATCGAAAGCCGGCTTTAGGATTAGTGCGCATAGTTGACGTCTAGGACCTCCATGGGCGGCGTCTAATGAGGGACACACCCGCACTTTCCCCCCTCACCCGCTACCCCCTACCCCCTACCCCCGCTCCTTCGTTCGCTCGAACCGCACCTTTGGGAACCGCTCGGTGACATAGCCGATTTCCCACGACGACTTGCCCAGAAATACCGGCTGGTCGTCGATGTCGTGGGCCATGGCGGTGCGGTGCTTGTTGGTGAAGTCCTCGACGTCGGCGCGGTCGCCATTGACCCAGCGGGCCTCGGAATAGGGGGCGTTCTCGAACAGGCAGTCGAGGGCGTATTCGTTGGCCAGGCGGTCGGCCATGACCTCGAACTGCAGCTGGCCCACGGCGCCGACCACGAAGTCGGAGCTGCCGATCATTGGCCGGAAAAGCTGGGTTACCCCTTCTTCTGCCAGGCCTTCCAGCGCCTTTTTCAGGTGCTTGGCCTTCAGCGGATCGCGAACCCGAACGCGGCGCAGGATTTCCGGGGCAAAATTGGGCAAGCCGGCGAAGCGCAGGGTTCCGCTCTCGGACAGGCTGTCGCCCACCCGCAGCACGCCATGGTTGGGGATGCCGATCACGTCGCCGGCGAAGGCGTCCTCGGCCAGTTCGCGGTCGCTGGCGAAGAACATGATCGGCGCGTTGACGCTCATGGCCTTGCCGGTATTCTGGGCCTTGAGCTTCATGCCGCGCACGAACTTGCCGCTGGTCAGCCGCAGGAAGGCGATGCGGTCGCGGTGGTTGGGGTCCATATTGGCCTGGACCTTGAACACGAAGCCCGAGACCTCCGGATCGCCGGGCGCCACATGGGTGTCGACGCCGCTCTTGTTGACCTTGGCCGCATGCGGCGGCGGGGCGTAGGCGCCGATGCCGGCCAGCAGCTCGTTGACCCCGAAATGGCGCAAGGCCGAGCCGAAGAACACCGGCGTCATGTGGCCCTCGAGGAAGCTCTTGACGTCGAACGGCTTGGCGGCCTCGGAGACCAGCATGGCCCCCTCCTCCACCTCCGACAGCTCCTCTGGGTCGAGATACTGGACGATGGCGTTGGACTTCAGCGACACGGCGGCCGGGTGGCCCTCGTCGTCGGTCGAGCTCTTCTTGGCGTAAGGGATGAAGGTCTGGCCGCGCAGGTCGAGCATGCCCTTGAAGCGTCCACCCGAACCGGCCGGCCAATAGAGCGGCGCCGGATCGAGGGCTAGCTTCGAGGAGACCTCGTCCAGCAGCTCGAACGGGTCCTGGGCCTCGCGGTCCATCTTGTTGATGAAGGTGATGATCGGGATGTCGCGCAGGCGGCACACTTCGAACAGCTTCAGGGTCTGGGGCTCGATGCCCTTGGCGGCGTCCAGCACCATGATCGCCGCGTCGGCGGCCGTCAGGGTGCGGTAGGTGTCTTCCGAGAAGTCCTCGTGGCCCGGGGTGTCGAGCAGGTTGAACATCAGGCCATCGTGGTCGAACGTCATCACCGAGGCCGAGACCGAGATGCCGCGCTCGCGCTCGATCTTCATCCAGTCGGACTGGGTGCGGCGAGCCTGGCCGCGGGCCCGCACCGCGCCGGCCGCCCGGATCGCCCCGCCGGCCAGCAGCAGGTTCTCGGTCAGGGTGGTCTTGCCGGCGTCAGGGTGGCTGATGATCGCGAAGGTGCGGCGGCGCGCGGCCTCGAGGGCGAGAGAAGTGCTCATCAGCGGGGGTTAGCGCTCCGGCGCGCCGTTGTCACCTTCCCCGGGCGTCCGATCGGCCGTTTCCGACGGAGCTGCGGCTGCGTCAAACCATACCGCTTGCACGAAAACTCTCATATGACCCTAGGCAGCCTAGGGTTTTCGGATCATGCTGATTTTACGGCGATAGCTCCCCTGTAGAGGGACGGCCGCGAGTGAGGAAACGACGATGGCTATGGTTCACGACCCGCGCCACCAACGCGGCGCATGCACCCCTCAAGGCACGGCCCTGTGCCTCGGCGTCGCGGTGGCGGGCTTGGTGCTGGCCGCAGTGGCGCTGAGCTGGCTGATAGGGCTGATAGGGCTGATCGGCTTGCTCTAGCCGGCCCCAAAAGACCAGCCTAGGCCGCCAGGCGTCGCCAGACCTGACGGTCGGCTTCCAGATTGCTGAGCGCGCCGGTCTTCTGCCGCTCGAACAACGACCCCATGATCTCCGGCCCAAGCTGGGCATATCGCACCTGCACCTGATCAACCAGGCAACCGCGCGACGGGGCGATGAACAGCGCGGCGTTGATGTCCGGCATCTTGGCGATGATCAGGGTGGCCAGGCGTCGAGCCTTCTCCAGATCCTTGTGATGCAGCAGGGGCTCGGTGGCGTAAAGCTCCTGACCCAGCTTACCGACGTAGTTCAGCGACACCTTCGCGAAACGCTCGCGGGTGATCGGCGGGGCCGGTTCGGCCGCGTCGAGGCTGAGGACGACGTCGTTGAGCAGAAACAGCATCGGAACCTTGAAATCACCGGGCGGCGGCTGGGATCGGGGCGTTCGGGGAGAACCGCGTCATCCTGCCTCTGCGGGCTTTCGTTCCGGTTTAGGAGCAGGGTTAACAACCTGGGAAGCCTGGAAATCCCCAATCGCGCCGGCGCCGAGCCCGGAACCAAGGCTTGGCGACCCCGCCTCGGCGCCCCATGTGGAAGCTTCGCCCTCGCCGGAGCCGCAGCACTTGATCCCATCCCCGATCACCACCGCCCTGCGCGTCGCCGGGTTCTGTCGCGTGTCGCCGCGCGAGACCGACGCCCTGCTCGGCCGGCCCGCGGTGGCAGGCTGGGACGCCTTCGCCGACAGCTGGAATGATCTCGGCCTGGACCGCTTCATGGCCGACGGCGGTCGCTATCGGCGGCGGCGGTTCGCGGCCTTTTCGGCGTCGCCGGAGCAGATTGTGCGCAAGCCCCACCAGCCGCACTATCAGAGTCGCGACCACAACGGCCTCAATGGCGGAGTGCAGCGCTGGTTCGCGCCAATCGACGACGCCATCGCCGACCATCCGGTGACCCAGGCTGTGATCGGCGCGGGCCTGGCGCTGTTCCATCCGCTAACGATGGATCCGCCCAAGGCTTGGCACGTCGAGCTCCACCAGTTCCGGATCGAGGCCGGCGATGGCGAGGCGGGGCTGCCCACGCCCGAAGGCGCCCATCGCGACGGCGTCGATTGGGTGATCGTCATGCTGGTGGATCGCCACAACGTGGCCAGCGGCGTCACCGACATCTACGCCAATGACGGCGCCCGCCTGGGCAGCTTCACGCTGGAGCGCCCGCGCGACACGGTGTTCCTCGACGACCACCGCGTGCTGCATGGCGTAACGGCGATCCGCCCGCTCGAACCCGGCGCGCCGGCGCGGCGCGACGTGCTGGTTGCGACCTTCCGGCGGGAGTAGCAGACTGCTAGAGCATTTCCCGACCTGACTGCGTCAGGCCGCGAGCTCTAATCTTCTGTTTTGACGCATTTTTCTTCACGCGAACCGGAAGCACTTCGCTCGAAAAATGCTCTAGGCGGCCGGATCGGCCTCCACCGGCTCGGTCAGGAAGTGGCGGCCTTCGCGGTCCTCGATCTCGATCACCCAGATGTCGGGATCGATCCGGGCGGCGCGCTGCGTATAGGCGTCCAGGTCGGGTTCGAAGTCCGAGCGGACCGGCTGCATCCAGAACCGCTCGCCGTCGCCGCGCGTCGCCTCGCCATAAAGGCGCGCGGTGTTGGCGCGCCGGTCCACGGCCTTGACCAGCACCGCCCCGGCGCGCGGGTCGCCCTTGCGCGTCACCATGGCGAAGGCCCCACCCAGCTCGGCGCGGCGGATCAGGGCCCCGACCCAGATATCCGTGGAAAGTAGCATCGCTAACCGAACCGCAACCTCGGCGCCCTAAGGCTGCCTGCTGAAACCGCTCTCGCAGAATACGAGACCATGACGTCGAAGACCAAGACCCTTGAGGGTTTGACGGCGCGGTGGCCAGGGATTTTCGTCGCCATCGCCGCGCTCGGCGCGGCGACCGCCGTCCAGGCCGCCACCGCCGCCGACCAGCTCTATGAACGCACGCTGATGACCTCGGCCGACGCCCGCTGCCGGCTGTTCAAGCCCGGCGTGGGTTCCGCCCTGGACGCCGCCCGGGCCCAGGCGCGGGGCGCGACCCTGCGCTCGGGGGCCAGCGAGGCCCAGGTCACGGCGCTGGAGGCCCGCGCCCAATCCAAGGCCGGCGCCGCGCCCTGCAATTCCCGCGACCTGACAACCGCCGCCGACCGCGTGCGCAAGGCCTTCGACGGCTATTCGACCATGTTGCGGATGACCTATCCGGGCGACCGCGCCACCTGGCAAGCCGACCGCTCGGTCTCGGCGACCATTCCGATCTGGCGGCTGTCGCAGCCGGCCGGCTTTGGCGCCGATCGACTGGTGTTCGGCCTGGAGGGTCGCGCCAACCAGATGCGGGCAGTGGTTGTTTTCGCCGACGCCGCCCAGCCCTACACCGCCCGCCTGGTGCTGCGCGACACGCTGCGCACCCAGGGCCCCTATCTGAACGCCCGCAACGCCAAGGGGCTCGCCGCCAACGCCGCTCCCCGCAACGCCAGCCGGGTGTTCGGCGCCGAGACCCGCGACAGCGCGCCCGTCACCCTGCTGCCGGCCGGCGCGAAGACGGGCTTGTCATTCCGCTTTCCCCGCGACGCCATCGACGCCATGAGCCGGCTGGACCCGCGCGAAGCCGCGACGCTGGAATTCGTGTTCACCGGCCGCGCGGGACAGGACGTGGTGCGGCGGGCCTATGTGGAGGTTGGCGATTTCGCGGCGGGGCGGGCGTTCTTGCGGTAGGCGCTCCGGCGGCGAACACTTGCCCTCTACGGATCGCTTCGCGATCGTCTTCCTCCAGAGGGGGAAGAGCTCAAGGCTCCGCGCCCATGGGGGCGGACAGACCGCGAAGCGGTCAGGTGGGGGCAAGTGTGTGAGCCGCCTACCGCGGCGGTGCGAACTTCACGACGTTGGGGCCTAGTTCAGGCTCGGCTTCGGGCTCGGCCATCGGCTCCAGGGTCGCCGGCATCGGCCGTGACGCGTGCAGCAGCACCGGCATGCGCACCGAGACGCTGGTGCCCGCGCCCATCCGGCTTTCCACATGCATCTCGCCGCCATGCAGCTTGGCGAAGGCGCGCACCAGCGACAGGCCAAGGCCCGTGCCCATGGCCCGCTGGTCGACACCGCCGGCCTGTTCATAGGGCCGGCCCAGGCGTTCCAGGTCTTCGGGACTGATGCCAACGCCGGTGTCGGCGACCACCAGCTCGAACTCACCGTCATGGCCGTCGGCGGTGACCGTCACCTGGCCGCCGCGCGGGGTGAACTTCAGGGCGTTGGACACCAGGTTCAGCACGATCTGCTTCAGCGCCCGACGGTCGGCGTCGACCTCCAGCTCGCCCGGCGGCAGCACGCCGCGCAGCTGCACGCCAGCCGCGTCGGCCTGGACGCGCATCAGCCGCATGGCCGCCGTTACCGCCTCGCGGGCGTCGAATTCGCCACGCGTCAGCTCGAACCGCTCGGCCTCGATCTTCGACATGTCGAGCACGTCATTGATCAGGTCCAGCAGGTGGCGGCCGCTCTCATGGATCAGCTCGGCATATTCGCCGTAGCGATCGGTCAGCGGGCCGAACATCCGGGCCCGCATGATGTCGGAAAAGCCCATGATGGCGTTGAGCGGGGTGCGCAGCTCGTGGCTCATGTTCGCCAGGAAGCGGGCGCGGCCGGCGGCCAGGCTCTCGGCCTCGGCGCGGGCTTGCTGCAAGGCGGTCTCGCGGGCGCGCTCGACGGTGGCGTCGCGCATGACCCCGACCAGCAAGGCGGGAGAAACCAGGCGCAATTCCAGGCTGACCGTGCGGGCCGGATCCAGAAGGGGCGCGAACGAGACGCTGGCCTCGCCGGCCTCGAGCGCGGCGGCCAGGGCGGCGCTGACCTTTTGGCGATCCCCGGCGCTGGCGACCGTGACCAGGCCTTCATTGACCAGATTGACCGAGCCGACGCCGCGCGGCGCCACGCCGCGCAGGGTCTTGATCCGGCCGATGCTGTTGACCACCAGCAGCAGCTGCGGCGCGCCATCGACCAGGGTCTGCAGCGTGTTGAGTTCAACGAGATGGCGGCTGTCGCGTTCTCGGGCGACGCGATGGGTGAGAATCAGGCCGGACGCCAGGCCCACCCCCACCGTGGCCACGGACAGGAAGCCGAGAATGAAGGCCAGCGGCCCTTCTGGCGCGGCGGGCGCCAGGCCGGAAAGCTGGGTCAGGGCCGCCACCGCGCCGCCAATCAAGGCCAGGCTGGCGCCTTCGGCCAAGCGTCTGGGGGACGACAGGGTCGAGGCGGCCGCCACCGGCGCCAGGATCCAGGCGCTCATCGCGCCCGAAACGCCGCCCGTGACGATCGCCGCGCCCGCGCCGCAGGTGGCCCACAGCACCAGGATCAGGGATTGCAGGCGCTCGTCCCGCCGCTCGCCGACGGCCAGGGCCGCCAGGGCCGGAACTCCTCCGGCCGCCAGGGCGAGCCAGACGTACAGGCTGGTGGCGTCGGTGAAGGCCGCCGCGCCCGCCGCCAGAAACACCGCCGCCAGCCAACCCAGCCGCCACAGATAGGCCGCGCCAAAGCCACCCGTCGCAGACAGGGGCCGGCCGTTCGGGATCTGGGCGCCGTCAATGGCCAAGGCCGCGAGAATCCCTCTTCGCTGTTTCTGGTCGTCAAAGCTTAACGCGGACCGGGCGCTGCCCCAAGGCCGCACAATCGACGCGCGATCGTTAGCGCCCGAGCTTCCTGTGGACGGAAACGGATTCGTAAGCGCCTTGGTTCAAAGGTGGTCGCTCGCGTTACGGACAGAAGGTCCGGGAGTTCCTGATGCCGCCACCGGCCATCACCGATGCGTCGCCCCATGCCGAACCGCCTCGCGAGAGCGTAGGCGCCGACATGGGACCGATGTCTCAGACCGCGACATTCCGTCGCGCGGCGGCGCGCGCGCGTCGAAAACAGGCTCTCGACGACCAGAAGCGCTCATTCCTGCGCATGGTCAGCCACGAACTCCGGACCCCGCTGAACGCCGTGATCGGCTTCTCCGAAATCCTGTCCTGCGAACTCTACGGCCCCCTGGGGGCGCCCCAATACAAGGAATACGCCACCCTGGTGCATGAGAGCGGCCTGAAGCTGCTCAAGCTGGTCAATCAGATCGTCGAGATCGCTCGGCTGGAAGGCCATGTCACCGACCTGGACCTGGGGTCCGAGGACCTGGACGAGGCGGTCGAGGACGTGGTCCTGCAATTGCGGGCGGAAGCTGCGGCCAAGGGCGTCAGCATCGTCGCGCCGGAGGTCGGCGTCCTGCCCAGCCTGCGCGCCGACGGCCGAGGCCTGCGCACCATCCTGTGCAATCTTTTGCAGAACGCCATCATTCACTCGCCGCAGGGCGGGCTGATCGTCATCGAGGCGCGACGGATCGAAGAGGCGATGGTGGAGATCGAGATCCGCGACCACGGCGAAGGCGTGGATCCCGCCGATCTAAACCGCCTCGTCCGGCCTTTCGAGCAAGGTGGCAGCACGCTGACGCGGTGTTCCGAAGGCGCTGGCCTGGGGCTGCCGATCGTCGATCTGCTGACCCGGGCCATGGACGGCGGACTGCGGCTGAAATCAGCGCCCGGCCAAGGCTTCACGGCGATCGTCACCCTGCCGGAAGTTCAAGCCCGGACCGCAACGGGGCGCGGACGGCTGTAAACGGGCTTCCCCTTTGGGCGGCGGCGCACTAAGTCCCGCGCCATGCAACGCCCGATCGACGCCGCCCTCGGCGAACTCGCCGACGAATTCGAAGTCCTTGGCGACTGGGAAGAACGCTATCGCTATGTGATCGAGTTGGGCAAGGACCTGGCTCCGCTCAGCGAGGCCGAGCATTCCGAGGCCAACAAGGTGCGCGGTTGCGCCAGCCAGGTGTGGCTGGTCACCCAGCCCCAGGCCGATGGCACGGTGGTGTTTCGCGGGGACAGCGACGCGCACATCGTCAGCGGCTTGATCGCGATCGTGCTGCGGCTCTATTCGGGCCAACCCGCCAAGGACATCGTGGCGTTCGACGCGGCGGCCGCCATGGCGCGGCTCGGCTTGTCGGAGGCGTTGTCTTCGCAGCGGTCCAACGGCCTCAAGTCGATGGTGGCGCGGATTCAGCGCGACGCCGGGGCGCTGAGCTGAATCCTGCCGACCGCATCGGTCGAGATTTAGAAGAAGCCCGCCCGGGTTCCAATGAACCAGATCGCGATGACGATCAGCACCAGCTGCAGCAGCCAGTTGACCGGCGAGGGAATGGGGCTGCGTTGGACCGCATAGAGCGCTAGGCCAAGCAGAACGAGGGCGACGACGATGATGATCAGGATGCTCATGACGGCTAAACCGCGCTACCTGAACATTAGTTCCAGTCACGCTTGAGAACCTGTCACGCTTGAGAAGAAAGGCGTCACGGCCTATGGCCAGCCGATGAGCTTCCGCGTCGCCGCCCTCTATCGTTTCACCACCTTCGAGGACCCGGCCGCGATCCAGGGACCGCTGGCCGCCCTGTGCTGCGGCCTGGGCATAAAGGGGACCCTGTTGCTGGCTCGCGAAGGGATCAACGGCACCATCGCCGGCCCGCCGGAAGCGATCGACCAGGTGCTGGGCCACATCCGCGGCTTGCCCGGTTGCGGCACGCTTGAGCTAAAGTTCGCCGACGCGGACGCCATGCCCTTCCACCGCATGAAGGTGCGGATCAAGCGCGAGATCGTCACCCTTGGGGCGGGAGAGCTGGACCCCGCCAATCAGACCGGCGCCTATGTCGAGCCCGCCGACTGGAACGCCCTGATCGCCCAGGAAGACGTGGTGGTGATCGACACGCGCAACGCCTATGAGGCCGCCATCGGCACGTTCGAGGGCGCGATCGATCCCCGAACCTCCAGCTTCAGCGACTTCCCCGCCTGGTTCCGCGCCTTCCGCGAGACCTGGGATCCGACCGCGCCGCCGCCCAAGGTGGCGATGTTCTGCACCGGAGGCATCCGCTGCGAGAAGTCCACGGCCTTCCTGAAGAGCGAGGGCGTGCCGGAGGTCTTCCACCTGAAGGGCGGTATCCTCAACTATCTGGAGACCACGCCCGCCGACGAGAGCCTGTGGCGCGGCGAATGTTTCGTGTTCGACGAGCGGGTGGCGGTCGGCCATGGGCTGACGCCCGGCACGCACGGCCTGTGCCGGGGCTGCCGACGGCCGCTGGGGCCGGAGGATCGCGCGTCACCGCTTTATGTCGAAGGCGTCGCCTGCCCCGCTTGCCACGACGAACGCGACGAAGACGCCAAGGCCCGCTACGCCGAACGCCACCGCCAGGCGGCCCGGGCGCGGCAGCTGGGCATCGCCCATGTGGGGGCGGTGATGCCGCCGCGTGAAACGGACTGAACGGTCGGGATCATCGCCGCGTCGTCCGCGTTATCGAGGCTCACCCTTTTTGACGGAGCCTCCCCATGGCCGCCTATGACGCCTCCTACGGAAAGCCCGCCGCCTCGTCGGGCCTCTTTTCCAGCCTTAGCGACAAGCTCTCCGGCCTGTTCGGCTCGAAGGCCGCCCCGGCCTTCTCGACCGACCCCAACGCGCCGGCCCCGCCGGTCGATTACGCCCTGACGCCGGACGCCCAAGGCAAGATCACCCTGGCTGGCTACAAGGTGCCCGTGGCCTTGGCCGTGGTCGGCGCCGTCGCGGTCGGCGCCCTGCTGATCAACCGCCGCACCCGGGCCCCGGCTATCGCCGCAGCGGCCACCGCCTGGAGCTTCCTCGGCAAGAAGGCCGTCTAAGCCGCCGCTTCGAACCTTTCGGCCGAGCCCCGCGTTAGGCTGGTCACCATTCCAAGGAGAGCCTCTCATGGCCCATACCAACGAAGACCACATCAAGCTCGTCAACGGCCTGGTGGAAACCACCATAGACAGCGCCGACGGCTATGAAGAAGCCGCCAAGGACGCCGACGGCGCCCGCTTCAAGGACCTGTTCACCCAGCGCGCCCAGGAGCGTCGCTCGGTGGCCTCCGACCTGCAGAACGAAGTCCGCCGCCTGGGCGGCGAAGCCAAGGACGACGGCACCATCCTGGCCGCCGCCCACCGCGCCTTCGTCAACCTGAAGGAGAGCCTGACCAAGGGCGACGAAGCCGTGGTCAACGAGGTCGAGGCCGGCGAGGACCACATCAAGCACAAGTTCGAAAAAGCCCTGGCCGACACCGACGTTGACACCCAGACCCGAGCCGCCATCGAAAAGGCCTGGACCTCGGTCAAGTCCGGCCACGACCAGATGCGCGACCTCAAGAAGTCGCTGCAGCACTAGGGCATTTCCCGACCTGGCTGCGTCAGGCCGTGAGCTCTAATCTTCTGTTTTAACGCACTTTTCTTCAGGCGAACCGGAACCACTTCCGCTCGAAAAATGCTCTAGCGTCTAGTCGGGGGACACACACTCATCCCACGCCCTCTGCCCTGTCGGCACGGGCAGGAGGTTGAGCGTTTGTCCCCCTTTCGCCCGCGCTAATCACGCCATCCGGTAGTGGCTCGCCAGTCGCTGCAGCGCCAATTTCAGGATCGTCTTGCCCGACCGCCTGGGCAGGCCCAACTCACGTTCCGCCGCCTGAAGCGCGGTCTCGGCCAGGCACACCCGCTCCAGCATCTCCCGCAGTCCCGGACCCACCGCCGCCAGGGCCGCAGCGATCCGGTCCTTGGCCGCCCGCGCCCGCAACGCCGGCTCAAGGCGTTGGCCGCCACCTGCGGAACGTGGCTGGGCGTCCCAGTTCATGGTCAGACGGCCCAGCGTGCCGGCTTTTTGGAAGTCCTCGCGCAGCCGCTCGCCCGCCGCCATCTCGACGGGCTCGATGCCGCCGCGTCGGGCCAGCCAGGCCAAGGGGGACTCGCCCAGATTGGCCTTCAACACCACGTGGGCGCTGCTGCCCTCGATCACCACCCGCTCACCCTCGATGACACCAGGACGGCCGGGGGGCGGCAAGGCCGGGCCCTGGAGCGGGGCCAACCGCCAACCGCCCTCGCGCCGGACAATCAGGCCCCACTCACGCGCCAGAGCCCGAAAGGCGGCCTCGTCCATGGCCAGCATCGCCCGCTGGCGCGGTCCGAAGCGTACGGCATAGCCCAGGCCCTTCACCTCCAGCAGCGCGCCGGGCCGCTGCAGCAGCCGCGCCGCCCGGGCGGCCAGGCGCTCGGCCTCCAGTTCACGCTCGAAGACACCGCTCATCGCCGCGCGCCCTGGTGACAGGTGAGGTCGGGGATGGTGTCGGGCGCCTGTTTCACGCAGGCGTCCAAGGCGTTCATCTGGGCGTCAAAGGCGGCGTTCTCGCGCATGTCTTCGATGCGGTGGCAAGCGTGGCCGCAGGTGGTGCGGTCGCGGTTGAAGGCCAGGGCCACGCGCAGCAGCGGCCAGTTGAAATTGACGTGGGCCAGATAGATGGCGATCTGCCGCGCGCGGGCCGCCGCCTTGCTGGTGCGGCCGACCGAGGCGATCTCGGACGGCGACACCCCGGTGGCCAGGGCCACGGTATGGGTGACGAAGGCCGCGGCCAATCGGTCGCGACGCGGGTCGGGCGTGATCGCCCACAGGTCTTCGAGCGCTTGAGCAATCATGTACCACCCCCAGTGGTCGACGCCCCAATGACGCCGTCTGACCATCAGCCTAGGCCGATATTCCGGGGTAGAGGATAACTTTCCTATTACGCGCGTCTAGTAGGAATATAAACCTTTGATTGTACTCAGATGGGAGCCCCTCTATCCCCGCGTCCAAACGGGCATCGACGCTTTCGGAAGGATCGCGCCCTTGCAGCCGACGACCGCCGCGGCCAGCTCATGGCCGCGAATCACCGCCGATTCGATGGCCAGTCCGGCCAGGCGCGAGTGCAGGTAGGCGGCGTTGAAACTGTCGCCCGCCCCGGTGGTGTCCAGCGCCTTGACCCGCTGCTGCGCGGGCGTGGCGATGCGGCCTTCGGGGGTGTGGACATTAATCGCGTGGCTCTCGTCGCGCGCCACCACCTCGGCGCCAGTGGCGGCCCATTCGGCGGCCAGGTCCTCGGCCTCGCGGCCATAGGGCGGGCGGCTGTCCTCGCTGCTCAGCGAGATGTAGCGGCAGGACGGTACGACGCCATCGAGCGCCTCGCGAGCCGCCTCTGAAGTGGCCCACAAGGCGGGCCGGTAGTTGAAGTCGAGGGCCGCCGCCACGCCCAGCGAGTGGACATAGGCCAGAATATCCTTCAGCCGCGCCCGACCGATGTCGCCGATCACCGCCAGGGTGACGTCGGACAGATAGACCAGGTCGCTGGCCTTGGCCGCGGCGATCAGCTGGTCGGCGGTATGCTGCGAGAACAGGTCGCGGATTGGGGCCCGCTCGCGCCACTAGTGGAACTTCCGCTCGCCGTTGTCGTCCAACACGATGACGTAAAGGCCCGGCAGGCGGTTCTCGGCCTCGCGCACCAGCCGGGTGTCCAGCCCCTCGCGCCGCATGGCCGCAAGGGCGCCCTCGCTGAAGGGGTCGTCTTGGCCAAAGCGCCGTGCAGTAGGCGACCAAGTCGCCCAGCCGGGCCAGGTAGACGGCGGTGTTGAAGGTGTCGCCGGCATAACTCATCCGATGCAGACCCTCGCCCTCCGGCGACAGCTCGACCATGCATTGGCCCTGCATCAATTCTGCAAGTCTATCGCCTTAGGTCAGCCAACCTGAAGGGCCGCGCTCGATGAACGTCATTCGCACGATCGGTGAAGCCTTGACCCTTGGCGCCCGAGCGATCGTCATGGTCTGCGCGGCCGGCCTGCTGGCGAGTTGCGACGAGGTGGCGATGTCAGACGCCGACCGCGCCTTCGACGCCGCCTTCACTACAGCCTTGGCGCGACATCAGCCGATTGATCTGGCTCGCCTCGAAACGGGCGACTGGTTTCAGGTCTGCGCGATCGGCGAGGACAGACCGGCGTCGATGTTGCCGGGCCAACGACCCCGTCCGGGAGAAGCGGCGTTCGACACCCTGATCGACCCGGCCTTCTTGCCCGCGGGTCAGGCCGACGGCGGCGCCCTGGCCTATACTCATCCGGACGGGGTGGAGGTTCGTCCGCTATCGGGCCTGGCGATCAACATGGGGGCGTCGATCAATCGCTGCGTCCCGCGCAAGGCTGCTGTCTTGGTCGACTCGCCTGACACCGGCTGGCGGTTTCGAGATTATCCGACATCAACCGACTGGACGGCGGGCACTAGCCCTTCTTCCGCTCCAGAATCCACGCGTCCACCTTGGCCTCCAGCACCGCCAGCGGCAGCGAGCCGTTGAGCAGCACCGCGTCATGGAAGGCCCGCTCGTCGAACTTGTCCCCCAGCGCGGCCTCGGCGCGGTGGCGCAGTTCGAGGATCTTCAACTCGCCCACCTTGTAGGCCAGGGCCTGGCCCGGCCAGGAGATGTAGCGGGCCACCTCGACGTCGATATTGACCGGCGACAGGGCGGTGTTTTCGACGAAACAGACCTTGGCCTGGTCGACCGTCCAGTGCTTGGCGTGGAGGCCCGTGTCGGCCACCAGCCGGCAGGCCCGCCACATCTCGTAGGACAGCCGGCCAAACAGTTCATAGGGGTCGCGATAGAGCCCCATCTCCTCGCCGAGCCATTCCGAGTAAAGGCCCCAGCCCTCGCCATAGGCGTTGAAATAGACGGTCTTGCGAAAGTCCGGGACGCCGGTCTGTTCCTGGGCCAGCGAGGTCTGGATGTGATGGCCTGGCGCGCCCTCGTGCAGCACCAGGGCTGGCAACTCATAGAGGCCGCGCTGGTCGAGCGCCGAGGTGTTGATCATCAGGCCGCCGGCCCGGCCGGTCTTGGGGTCGCCGCCGAAATAGCGGCCGGTGGTGTAGCCCTGCTCGATGCTGGCCGGCACGGGGCGCACGCCATAGGTCAGGCGTGGCAGGGTCCCGAAATGGGCCGGAAGCTGGTCGTCGGCCCGCTTGGCGATCTCGCTGGCCTTTTCCAGTAGCTGCTGGCGGCTGGTGGCGTAGAAGCGCGGGTCCTTGCGCAGAAAGGCGATGAAGGCGGGCAGGTCGCCCGTGAAGCCCGCCTGCCGCATCACCGTCTGCATACGGCCCCGGATGCGCGCCACCTCCGACAGGCCCAGGGCGTGGACCTCGTCGGGCGTCATGGTCGTGGTGGTATGGCGGCGCACCAGGAAGGCATAGTAGCGCGCGCCGTCGGGCAGGTCGGTGGCGGCCAGGCTCTTGGCGGCGTACGGCAGATATTCGGTCTCCAGGAAGGTCACGAATCCCGCGCGGGCCGGCGCCACCTTGTCGGCCAGCACCTCGGACCCCTCGGCCAGCAGGGCGGCTCGGCGATCGGCGGGGATGGACGCGGGCAGGTCGCGCAGCGGGGCCAGCAGCGGCTCGTCGACCAGCGGCGTGGCGGCCGTTCGGCGGGCGCGGTCCAGCACGGCCCGCGCGGTCGGGACGGCTTGGACAAAGCCCGTGCTGATCCCGCGCCGGGCGTTGGTGATATTGGCCGCGTACCAGTCGGGCGTGGCGGCCAGCAGGCCGATCCACTGGCGCGCCTCGGCCTCGCTCTTCAGGTGCATGCCGTTGGCGCGGTACAGCAGGGTCACGTCGAAGCCGCCGTCGGTGTTGAACGGCATCCGCGCCTCGTCGAACGACAGGCCCTCCAGCCGCTCGTCGAGACTCCATTTGAGGATGGCGTGGGTCAGGCGCTGGTCGGGGGTCAGGCCGGCCAGGTCGACGCCGTCCAGGGCCTGGCGGGCGGCCGTCAGCTGAGCCTTACGCGTGGCGTCGGCGGCCGGTCCTACTGGCGGAAACTTGAAGCGCGAAGCCTCGTCGGCCCCGCCCTCCCCGTCGTCCTCGCCCGCTCCGGCGGCCTCATAGGCCTTGACGGCCTGATCCAGCCGGTCGGCGGCGCTGGGCGTCGCGGCGGCCGCCGCGCCATTCAGGGCGAGGGTCAAGGCCAGACCTACAAGGACGCACTTGAACATTGGAAGTTCCCCGCTAAAGCCTCGCGGTTAGAGCAGGAATCGCGGCGCCGCCCAAACGGCTAGAACGTCGTCTTGCAGCCTTGCTTGGCGTGGACGCCGCGCAGGAAGCCGCGACGGGCGAAGCCGGCGTCGAGGGCGGCGTTCATGCGGCGCTCGGCGGGGGCGGCGCCCGAGACCTCGCGCACCAGGCCGCGGAAGGGGATGATGGCGTTGACCACGGTCTTGCCGCCCGCCTCGGCCAGACGGCCGACGCGGTTTTCCTTGTACTCGTTGCCGACGTTGTAGTCGGGGCCGAGTTCGCCGTTCAGGCTGGCGATCTCGGCGGCCAGCGCCTTGCAGGTTTTCAGGCCCTTGATGTTGTAAGGGTCGCTGGCGGCCTTGGCCAGGATCGGCGGTACGTCGCGCTTCATCACGCCGACGTCGCGAGCCGGCTGGGTGCCGATCTCCAGGGTCTTCTTGCGCGCGCCGTCTTTCCAGCTTTCGTTGGTCTCGTCGGCGGGTTTCTTCTGCACCACCTTGGCGGGGACCTTGCCCGGATCCCTGCTCGGATCCTCCGGCTGGATCTGGCGCTCGGCTGCGGTCTCCTGGATCTTGGCTCTTGCCTGGGCGTGCGCCTGGCCAGCCAGCATAAGCGCCGCCGCAGCAACCGTCATAGAGGCCAGGCGAGCGCGTCCAAGGTTCATTCGAGTCATGTGCCGTTCCTACACCTTCACCGGCCCGACGCAGGTGAACGCCGTTTATAAACGGCTAGCTTCACAGTGGGTTCCGCAGCGCACCCAAGGCCCACCGGATGCGTCACGCTTCAAATTCTGGGGAGGAAATTGGAGCGGGCGAAGAGATTCGAACTCTCGACCCCAACCTTGGCAAGGTTGTGCTCTACCACTGAGCTACGCCCGCATCCGGGATCTTCTGGGTCTCGTTCCACGCTCCGAAAACCGGAGAATGGAGCGGGCGAAGAGATTCGAACTCTCGACCCCAACCTTGGCAAGGTTGTGCTCTACCACTGAGCTACGCCCGCATCGGCGAGGGCTGAAACAGCGCCCCGCGACGAGGAGGCGGCTTATGGCAGAGCGCCCCGCGGTTGGCAAGCGGTCTGAGGGAGGGTTGCGGCGCATGATGGTGGACATTGCAAACTCCTCCCCCTTTGGGGCAGGCGGCCGAAGGCCGGTGGGGGGAGTATTGGGGTCGTCGATCTTGTTCGTGGCCCGCGTCCAATCACTCCCCGCTCCGTCGGCTGCGCCGACACCTCCCCCACAGAGGCCCCAAAGGGGGAGCAACTGGGGTTGCGCCGAGGCTCGTTTTGCCCGTTCATTCGCCCCCTCATTTTCAGGAACTTAGCGTTTGCGTCTGTTCGTGTTCGGATTGGGTTATGTCGGCCTGGCCTTCTGCAAGGCCCTGGTCGCGAAGGGCTGGAGCGTCGTCGGGACGACGCGGGGCGCTGACCGCGCCGTGTCGCTGCGCGCCCTTGGGATCGAGACCATCGACGCCAACGACCGCGCCGCGATGACCGCCGCCCTGACCGGCGTCAACGCCGTGCTGATTACCGCTCCCCCCACGGCCGAGGGCTGCCCCGGCCTGGAGGCGGTGATCCCCGCCCTGGCCGCGGCCCAGGCCTTTCCCGACTGGATCGGCTATCTGTCGACCACCGGGGTCTATGGCGACTTCGAGGGCCGCTGGGTGTTCGAAAGCAGCCCGCTGAAGGCCCAGTCGGTCGAGGGCGCCCGCCGGGTCGGCGCCGAGCGCGACTGGCAGGAGGTGGGGCGCGGCATGGGCCTGACCGTGACCACCTTCCGGCTGCCCGGCATCTACGGCCCTGGCCGCAGCGCGCTGGACCGCCTGCGGGCCGGCGAGGGCCGGCGTATAGTCAAGGCTGGCCAGGTGTTCAGCCGCATCCATCTGGACGACATCGTCACCGGCCTGCTGGCCTCGCTGGACCGGCCCAGGGCGGGCGGCGTCTATAATCTGTGCGACGACGAACCGGCCCCGCCGCAGGATGTCATGGAACACGCCGCCGGCCTGCTGGGCGTGGCCGTGCCGCCGGACCTGCCGTTCAACGAACTGGGCCTGTCGCCCGCCACCCGCCGCTTCTACGCCGAGAACAAGCGCGTCTCGAACGCCCTGGCCAAGGCCGAGCTGGGCTGGCGGCCGAGATATCCGACCTATCGAGAGGGGCTGGCGGCGATTTTGGCGGGCGGGGGCTAGGGTCGCCCTACTCCTCCTCGGCGCTCGCCCACGGCGCCGGCGCCAGGGCCTCCAGGTTCGGCGCACCGCGGATGCGGGCGGCTCGGGCGAGGCGGCGGGAGACCAGGTCGCCTTCGCCTTCCGTCGCGATCCGTGACCGCGCCTCGGCCACGGCCGCCACCAGCCGCTCCAGGTCCTGGGGCCGCGACAGCCGATGATCGCCGTCCTTGATCAGGGTGAAGACCACGTCGCTTGAGGTCAGGCTGTTGGCCAGTTCCAGGGCGTGGGTCCAGGGCACATCCGGATCGGCACCGCCTTGCAAAACGCGCACGGGGACGTCGATCGGCACGGCGCCTTGCAGGATCGACCAGCGCGCGCCGTCTTCCAGGAGTTCGCGGGTTATCGGATAGCCGCCGTCCTCGTAGTCGGAAGGCCGGGTCCAGAAGCCGTCGCGGGCGATGGCCGTCTTGGCCTCGGCGGAAAGTTCGGGTTCCATCAGCTTTTCGGTGAAGTCCGGAGCCGGGGCGATCAGCACCATGGCCTTGACACGCTCGGGCCGGGCGATGGCCGCCAGACACGCGATCCAGCCGCCCATCGACGAGCCCACCAGCACCAGCGGGCCCGTCGTCAGGTCGTCGATCACTGACAGGGCGTCCTCGCGCCAGCGGCTGATGGTGCCCTCGGCGAAATCGCCGTCCGATGCGCCGTGGCCGAAATAGTCGAAGCGTACGAAGCCGCCGCCGGTGGCCTGGGCCTGGTCAGCCAGAACCTGCGCCTTGGTCCCCGTCATGTCCGAGTGGAAGCCGCCCAACCAGACCACGGTCGGGCCATCGCCGATAACCTTGTGATAGGCCAACCTGAAATTGTCGTCTCGGGCGTGGTATTCAACGGAATCGGTCATGGCGCGGCCTTGTTCATTTCGATAACTACGACCCCGTAACCCTCGCCAGAGCAACGCGTGTCCATTCTCCCCGATGATTTCACGCTTCTGCAAGTGACCCCCGAGCTTGAAACGGGCGGCGCCGAGCAGACGACGATCGACGTGGCCCACGGCGTGATCGCCCAGGGCGGCAAGGCGTTGGTCGCCACCAAGGGCGGACGGATGGCCGCGCGCCTTGAGGCCGATGGTGGTCGCCTGGCCCAGATGCCGGCCCAGACCAAGAACCCGCTGATCATGCTGGGCAACGCCGCCCGCTTGGTCGACCTGATCCGCCGTGAAAAGGTCAGCCTGGTCCACGCCCGCTCGCGCGCTCCGGCCTTCAGCGCCCTGTGGGCGGCCTACGCGACGAAGGTGCCGTTCATCGCGACCTATCACGGAGTCTACAACGCCAAGTCCAGCCTCAAGCGCTGGTACAACGCGGTGATGACCAAGGGCGACCTGGTGATCGCCAATTCCGAATATACCCGCGCCCACGTCATCGCCGAGCACGGCATTTTGCCCGACAAGGTGGTGGCGATCCCGCGCGGCGTCGACCTGACCCGGTTTGAGCCCGGCCTGGTCTCGGCCGAGCGGGTCGACGCGCTGCGCAAGGCCTGGGGCGTATCGTCCGAGGATCGCCGCCTGAAGGTGGTGCTGGCCGGCCGGCTGACCCGCTGGAAGGGCCAGGCCCTGGCCATCGAAGCCCTGGCCAAGCTCAAGGCCGTCGGCGAGCTGCGCATCCTGCTGCTGCTGGTCGGCGACGACCAGGGCCGCAAGGCCTATCGGGCCGAGCTGGAACACATGATCGCCCAGGCGGGCCTGCAGGACAGCGTCAAGCTGTGCGGCCATTGTGACGACATGCCGGCCGCCTATCTGGTCGCCGACCTGGCCATCGCGCCCTCGCTGGAGCCCGAGGCCTTCGGCCGCACGGCGGTCGAGCCGCAGGTGATGGGCAAGCCGGTGATGGCCGCCGATCATGGGGCGGCGCGCGAGACCGTGCTGAACGGCGACACCGGCTGGCTGGTCAAGCCGGGCGACCCGGAAGCCTGGGCCGAGGCCCTGTCCAACGCTTGCGAGGCGGGCGCGGCGCGACGTCAGATCATGGGCATGGCGGCCCGGGCCCGCGCCCGTAAATTGTATTCTGTTGACGCGATGGTCGAAGCAACGCTCAAGGTCTACGCGCGCGTTCTGGAGACGAAGAGTTGAGCAAGGAAGTCAAGAAGGTCCTGGTCATCAAGCTGGGCGCCCTCGGCGATTTCGTACTGGCCCTGGCGGCGATGAAGAAGATTCGCGAGGCCCATCCGCGCGCCAAGATCACCTTGCTCACCACCCCGCCCTTCGAAGCCCTGGCCAGGCTGTCGCCCTATTTCAACACCATCGAGACCGACGGGCGGCCCGGCGATTTCGGCGACCTGACAGCCATGCTCGGCCGGATGCGCAAGGCGCGCTACGACAGGGTCTATGACCTGCAGACCAACAGCCGCAGCAACTGGTACTTTCAGGCCCTGCGGCCTTTTCCGCCACAGTGGTCGGGCATCGCCACGGGCTGCGCCCTGCCCCAGCGCGGCAAGGCCCGCGACCACATGCACACCCTGGAGCGGCAGGCCGACCAGCTGAAGCAAGCTGGCATCTGGCCCGACGCCCCCACCGAGCCCGGCAGCGCCCCGCCGCCGGACCTGACCTGGATTCTGCGCCGCACCAAGGAGCCCCGCGGCCCAGTGGCTGGCGCGACGGCGGCCAAGCCCTATGTGCTACTGGTGCCGGGCGGCTCGGCCCATCGGCCCGAGAAGCGCTGGCCGGTCGAGAGCTATGCGCAGCTCGCGGCGCTGCTGAAGGCGCGGGGGCTGGATATCGTCATCATCGGCGGCCCGCAGGAAAGCGCCATGGCCCGCCAGATCCAAAAGGCGGTCGGCCAGGCCCGCGACCTGACCGGCCGCACCGACTTCGCCCAACTGGCCGTGCTGGGCGCCAAGGCGGCCCTGGCGATCGGCAACGACACCGGCCCCACCCACCTGCTGGCCGCCGCCGGCGCCCCGACCATCGCCCTGTTCTCCGACGCCTCCGATCCCGAACTGTGCGGCCCGCGCGGCCATGTGGCGGTAATCCGCTCGCCGGACCTCAAGGCCCTGCCCGTCAGCACCGTGGCCAGCGCCGCGATCTCGCTGCTACCGCACTGAGGACCGGGCGGGGACATGCACTTGTGCGTGTCCCCGGGTCTTGGCGTCATGCCTCCGAGTGGGGACACGCACAAGTGAATGTCCCCAGCTCAGTTCCGATCTCAATACCCCTCGTACCGCCCAGGCTTGTGATTGGCGATGATCACCACGCTGAGCGCGACAGCCGACAGGATGGACAGCAGCAGCCTGTCCCACGAGATCACCGCGAAGGCCGCGACCACGATCACGCAGTCCGACGCCATCTGCACCTTGCCGGCGCTGATCCCGCGTTTCTCGTAGAGCCACAGGGCCAGCACGCCGATGCCGCCGACGCTGGACTTGTGCCGCGCCAGGGCCAGGATCCCCATGCCGATGATCGTGCCGCCGAAGATCGCGGCGAACAACGGGTCGACGCCGGTGATCTTCAGCCAGTGCGGCATGGCCCAGGCCAGGCCCATCAGCAGCAGGTTGGTGACCAGGGTCTTGCCCGTGAACACCCAGCCCAGGGTGCGCTGGGCCAGAACATAGAACGGAATGTTGATCAGGAAGAACAGCACCCCGACCGGCCAGTGGGTTAGGTACGAGATGATCAGCGCCACCCCCGCCAGCCCGCCGGTCGACAGGCCCGCGGCCTTCAGCAGGGTCAGGCCCACGGCAATGAAA
This sequence comes from Caulobacter sp. DWR2-3-1b2, assembly GCF_049896345.1. Taxonomy (NCBI): domain Bacteria; kingdom Pseudomonadati; phylum Pseudomonadota; class Alphaproteobacteria; order Caulobacterales; family Caulobacteraceae; genus Caulobacter; species Caulobacter sp. DWR2-3-1b2. The sequence goes on from NZ_JAFCUC010000004.1 coordinate 233,943, forward strand.
CTGGAGCCGATCAGCAGGGCGTGGACGTCCTCGATCGGCGTATGGCGCGCGGCTGAAGCGGGCGCGGAGGCGGAGGCGACGGGGGCCGCCACGGGGGAGATGGTCATCGGGACTGAACGGATCACGGCTGGAAATGAAGGCCAGCCCGACCGAACGCCTCGCTCCCCTACCCGTTCCTGACACGACAAGGCCCAAAAAGCGGGGCCTTGGACGCGCGGCGCCTTGATAGCGCGGGACTCCTTCGTCATATATCACTAGGCGAACGCGGCGTCCCCAGGGCGCCGCGCGAACCTATTCAACGCCATAGCGCTACGTTCATGCTATCGTGGTGCAAACGCCCTTAAACAACACCGGAGCCGCCCTATTCGCCGTCCTATGCAAACGCCGCCCGTCAAGGATGGTCCGCGTATCAACGAAGACATTCGGGTCCCCCGCGTCCTGCTGATCGACCACAATGGCGAGAAGCAAGGCGAGATGCCGATTTCCGCCGCGCTCGAAGCGGCCGAGGAGGCTGGCCTGGACCTGGTCGAGATCGTTCCCAACGCGAACCCTCCCGTCTGCAAAATCCTGGACTATGGCAAGTTTAAGTTCCAGGAGCAGAAGAAGAAGAACGAGGCCCGCAAGCGGCAGAAGATCGTCGAGCTCAAGGAAATCAAGCTTCGCCCCAACATCGACATTCACGACTATGACGTGAAGGCCAAGTCGATGAGCCGGTTCTTCGAGGAAGGCGACAAGGTCAAGGTGACCCTGCGTTTCCGCGGCCGTGAAATGGCCCACCCCGAGCTGGGCATGAAGCTGCTGCTGAAGGTCAAGGCCGACTTCGACGAGATCGCCAAGGTCGAGTACGAGCCGCGCATGGAAGGCCGCCAGATGATCATGATCCTGGCCCCGCGCTAGGACCAGGCTTTCAGGCCCATTCCGCAAAACGCCCCGGCCCATCGGCCGGGGCGTTTTTCCTTGCCCAGCCGCCCGCAACCGCACCTTGCAAACAAGCGCGACAATGGGCAGGTTGCCCCCGGTATCGGGGAGTCCTAAGTGTTGAAACGCTTTCTGGCCGTCGTTTCGGCCTGCGTCTCCATGGCGAGCACCTTGGCGGGCGTCGCCCAGGCCGAGGTGACGCCTCTGTCGGTCTATGGCGGCCTGCCCAACCTGGAACAGGTGGAGATTTCGCCTGACGGCAAGCTCCTGGCGATCGCGGTGACCGATGGCGAGAAGCGGATGCTGGTCGTCCGTGAGGCGGCCGAGGGCGGCAAACTGCTCAGCGCCATGAACTTCGGAAACACCAAGTTGCGCGCCGTGCAGTGGGCGGGGCAAGAGCACGTGCTGATCACCACCTCAAGCACCGCCGAGGTCTTTGGTCTGAGCGGGCCCAAGCGCGAATATCTGATGGGCTTCGACTTCAACCTGGTCACCAAGAAGCAGACCCTGCTGCTGAAAAACCAGGAAGGCGCGATGAACGTCATTCTGGAAACGCCCGACGTGCGGTTCATCGACGGCGTACCCCAAGCCTTCGTCGAGGGCGTGCATTTCAACGACAATCGCGGTTGGAACACCCTCTACCGGGTTAATCTGAAGACCGGCGTCACCAAGATGCTGGACAGCGGCGGCAGCGAAAACACCGACGACTGGCTGGTTTCCCCTGCGGGTCAGCCGCTGGCCCAGTCGATCTATGACGAAAAACAGGGCGCCTGGAGCCTGAAGGTCAAGGGCGACGGCGGCTGGACCACGGTCGAGAAGACCGTCTCGAAGATGGGCTCCTTTGGCGTTAAAGGCATGGGGCGCGACGGGCGCAGCGTGCTGGTCTGGGCCTATGACGAGGACACCGACAAGACCCTGCTGCGCGAATACGCCTCAGACGGCGGCCACGTCGACGTGCCGGGCAGCGGCGACTACGACAGCCCGATCCCCGCGCCCGACGGCTCGCGCCTGCTGGGTGGCTACAGCCTGGTCGGCGACGAGCGCCGCTATACCTTCTTCGACACCAAGACCCAGGCCAACTGGAGCGCCGTGCGCAAGGCCTTTCCCGGCGACCAGGTCTCGCTGGAATCCTGGTCGGATGACCGGCGCAAGGTGGTGGTCAAGGTCGACTCGCCTACCCTGGGCCCGGCCTACGCGCTGGTGGATCTGGACGCCAAGAGCGCCCGCTGGCTGGGCGACATCTACAGCAAGCTGACGCCCGACGGCGTCTCCGAGGTTCGCCCGGTCAAGTACAAGGCCGCCGATGGCCTGGAGATCACCGGCTATCTGACCCTGCCGCGCGGCAAGGAGCCCAAGAACCTGCCGCTGTTGGTGCTGCCGCACGGCGGCCCCGCGTGGCGCGATATGCCGGGCTTCGACTGGTGGTCCCAGGCCCTGGCCTCGCGCGGCTATGCGGTGCTGCAGCCCAATTTCCGCGGTTCGGACGGCTTTGGCCAGGCCTTCCTCGAAAAGGGCTACGGCCAGTGGGGCAAGACCATGCAGACCGACCTCTCGGACGGCGTACGCTATCTGGCCACGCAGGGGACAATCGACCCCAAGCGCGTCTGCATCGTCGGCGCCAGCTATGGCGGCTACGCGGCCCTGGCCGGCGCAACGCTGGATCGCGGCGTCTATCGCTGCGCGTCGTCGGTCGCCGGCCTCTCGGACCTCAAGCGGTTCGTGGTCGACGGCAGCAAGCGTTTCGAGACGGGCAATAACTCGGCTCAGCGCTACTGGCTGCGGTTCATGGGCGCCGATGGCCTCAAGGACCCCGACCTGGCCCTGATCTCGCCGGCCAAGATGGCCGACAAGATCGAGATCCCGCTGCAGCTGATCCACGGCAAGGACGACACCACCGTTCCCTATGTCCAGAGCACCCTGATGGTCGACGCCCTGAAGAAGGCGGGCAAGCCGGTCGAACTGGTCACGCTCGACGGCGAGGATCACTTTCTATCCAGAGGCGCGACGCGACTGCAGATGCTGACCGCGATGGTGGCCTTCCTGGAGAAGAACAACCCGCCGAACTGACCGGCCAAAGACGCCCGGTGAAATTTCGGACAGCGGTCGCCAGGGCGCGTGATCTGGCGTAAACCGCGCGGCCCGATGTCCACGCTCTCAACCCCCGCCCTGCTGGGCCTGAACATGGCCGCCGGCTCGCTGGCCCGGATGAGCGGACCCATGCTGGCCGGCCCCTTGTTTGGCCTGGCCATCGGCGGGCCCTACTGGTTCGGCGCCGCGCTGATGATCCCGGCCATCGCCTTCGCCCTGACGATCGAGCACAGGGCCAAGGCGGCGGCATAGGCTGGACAGCTCTACCTTGGCCGGGTTACCCCAGACGGGTAGAGTTCGGGGGTTTTCATGTTGAAGTTGTTCGCGGGCGCCACCTTGGCCGCGTTGGTCGGAATTGGCGCGGCGGTGGCGTCGCCGATCGACGCCTATGGCCGCCTGCCGGCTATGAGCGACGTCTCGATCTCGGCGAATGGCGCCGACATCGCCTACATCGCCAATGAGGGCGGCGCCGCCACCGTCGTCGCCATGGGGCTGGACGGCACGGTGTTGCAATCGGCCAATCTAGGCCCGCGCAAGGTGAGGGCGGTGAGCTGGGTCGACGGCACTCATGTCATGATTCAGGTCTCGACAACCGTCGGTATCGCCAACATCGCCTATGTCGGCGAATGGTATCAGGCGCTGAGCCTGAACGTGAAGACCGGCGCGATGGTGCAACTGCCCAGCGGTTCGGAACAATCGGTCCTCAACGTGATGATGGACACGCCGCATGGCGGCACGTTGGAAGGCAAACCTGTGATCTGGGCCAGCCTCTACGCTAAGGAGGCGCAGAGCTGGCAGGACGACGGCCATTTGGATTTCTACCGCATGGACCCGGAAACGGGCATGGCGCGCAAGCAACAGATGGGCGACGCGGAGACCAAGGAATTCCTGGCCAAGTCCGACGGGACAGTCCTGGCGCGGGTCAAGTATCGCGCCAAGGACGGCGCCTGGCGGCTCGAACTGCGTCATGGCGGCTGGGAACAGGCCTATAGCGAAATCGCGCCCATTGATCAGCCCGACCTCGTGGGTCGGTCGCTGGACGAGAAGTCGGTTATCCTCACCCTCTGGGACGAGAAGAACGACCGGTGGCGCCTGGCGCCGTTCGCGTTGGCGGATGGCAAACAGGGCGAGTTTTTCGGCCCCGACAAACCGTTCGGCACGATCACCGACGAAGAGCGTCGACTGGTGGGTCTGTCCTATACGGACGTCTACACCGAATATGACTTCTTCGAGCCGCGCCTGAAGGCGATCTGGCCCCAGGTGCGTCAGGTGTTCGCCGGACGCCAAGTGAGCCTGACCTCCAACACGCCCGACTACGCCAAGCTGATCGTCTATGTGGAGGGTACTGGAGAGCCGGGCGGCTACTATCTCGTCGATCTGGGCGCTAAGAAGGTGAAGCGGATCGGCGCGGCCTATCCCGCCTTGACCAGCGCCGACATCGCGACGGTGAAGGCTATCAAGTACAAGGCCGCCGATGGCCTGGAGATCAGCGGCTACCTGACCTTGCCCAACGGTAGGGCGCCCAAAGGCCTGCCGCTGATCGTCATGCCGCACGGCGGGCCGCAGTCGCGCGACACCGCCGGGTTCGACTGGTGGGCCCAGGCCCTGGCCTCGCGTGGCTACGCCGTGTTGCAGGCCAACTTCCGCGGCTCGTCAGGGTACGGTCACGCCTTTATCGAGGCCGCCTATGGCGAGTGGGGCGCCAAGATGCAAACCGACCTGTCGGACGGCGTACGCTACCTCGCGCAACAGGGCGTCGTGGATCCCAAGCGGGTCTGCATCGCCGGCGCGAGCTATGGTGGCTACGCGGCCCTGGCCGGCATCACCCTGGACAAGGGTGTCTATCGCTGCGCCGTCGCCGTGGCCGGAGTTTCGGACATGGCCCAGATGCTCGCCAAGGAGAGCAGCCAGAGCGGCCCCGACAGCACCGCCGTGCGCTACTGGAAACGTTATATGGGCGTCGAGCGGTCGTCGGACCCCAAGCTCCGGGAACGCTCCCCCGTCAATTTCGCCGACAAGGCCGACGGCCCTGTGCTGCTGATCCACGGCAAGGATGACACGGTCGTCTATTACGATCAGAGCGTAGCCATGCGCCGCGCCTTGGAAAAGGCCAAGAAGCCTGTCGAGTTCGTGACCCTCAAGGCGGAGGACCACTGGCTCTCGCGCGAGGGCACCCGCCAGCAGATGCTGTCGGAAACCGTCGCCTTCCTCGAAAAGCACAATCCGCCGAACTGACCGACAGCGCGACGGGCCGAGGGGCGGAGACGGCTCTTGCCTTCGCCGCCCCTTTCCCGTACTAACCCCGCCTTTCCGGAACCGCCTGGCTAATGGCATGCCATGGCGGTTCGTCATGCTTCTCTAGAGGACGGGGCGGTTAAACGCTCCGACGCGAAATGCCTAAGTTGAAGACCAAGTCGGGCGCCAAGAAGCGCTTCAAGATCACGGCCACGGGCCTGCTGAAAGCCGGCGTCGCCGGCAAGCGTCACCGTCTGATCGGCCACAACGGCAAGTACATCCGCCAAAACCGCGGAACGAAGGTCATGAGTGCTTCGGACACCAAGACCATCCGTTCGTACATGCCCTACGGCCTTTAAGAGGAGCGCTGAGATATGGCTCGCGTCAAACGGGGCGTCACCGCCCACGCCAAGCACAAGAAGGTTCTTGAACAGGCCAAGGGTTTCTACGGCCGTCGCAAGAACACCATCCGTATCGCCAAGCAGGCCGTCGACAAGGCCGGGCAGTACGCCTATCGCGACCGCAAGGTGCGCAAGCGCGCCTTCCGTTCGCTGTGGATCCAACGCATCAACGCCGGCGCCCGCGTCGAGGGCTTTACCTACTCGCAATTTATCCACGGCCTGGACGTGGCGGGTATCGTGATCGACCGCAAGGTCCTCTCGGATATCGCAGGTCAAGACCCGGCTGCGTTCAAGGCCATTGCCGACAAGGTCCGCACCGCCCTGGCCGCCTAAGGTCTGTTTTCGGGTCCGCCCGATCGCGATCTGGAAAAGCCCTCCGGTGTGAGCCGGGGGGCTTTTTGCCGTCTGGGCCTCGGCGGAACGCTCTTCCCCTGCCCCTCCCCCCCCAGGAGGAGGGAAATGACGTCAGTCGCTAGTTCCAACAGCCCCCGAAACCGCCTAGACGGAACCCCGTCATGACCGATCTCACACCTCTCGAAGCCGACGTGCTGGCGCAAGTCGCCGCCGCTGGCGACCTCGCCGCCCTGGACGCCGTGCGCGTGTCCGCCCTGGGCAAGACCGGCTCGATCTCGGGCCTGCTCAAGACCCTGGGGGCCATGAGCCCCGACGAGCGCAAGGAACGCGGCGCGGCGATCAACGTGCTGCGCGACCGCGTGCAGACGGCGCTGAGCGACAGGAAGGCCGCGCTGGAAACCGCCGCCCTCGACGCGCGCCTGGCCAGCGAGACCCTGGACCTCACCCTGCCCGCCCCCTATCGCCGCAAGGGCGGCGTTCACCCCACCATGCAGACCCTGGACGAGATGATCGCCATCTTCGCCGAGATGGGCTTCGCCGTGGCCGAAGGTCCCGATATCGAGGATGACTTCCACAACTTCACGGCCCTGAACTTCCCGCCCAAGCATCCGGCGCGGGAAATGCACGACACCTTCTTCTTCAACGAGAAGGAAGACGGCGAGAAGCTGTTGCTGCGCACCCACACCAGCCCCGTACAGGTGCGGACCATGGTGTCGCAGACACCGCCGATCCGCATCATCGCGCCCGGCCGCACCTATCGGGTCGACAACGACGCCACCCATACCCCGGTCTTCCACCAGGTCGAGGGCCTGGTGATCGACAAGGGCATCCACATGGGGCACCTGAAGTGGACCCTGGAGACCTTCCTGGCCCGGTTCTTCGAGACGGGCGCCGTGACCACCCAGTTTCGCCCTCACCACTTCCCGTTCACCGAGCCCTCGGCCGAGATGGATGTGCAGTGCGACCGCCCAAAACCCGGGGAGAGGGGCGGCGAGATCAAGATCGGCCAGGGCACGAGCTGGCTCGAGATCCTGGGCTGCGGCATGGTCCATCCCAACGTGTTGCGGGCCTGTGGGATCGATCCCGACGAGTACCAGGGCTTCGCCTTCGGCATGGGCGTCGACCGGCTGGCCATGCTGAAATACGGCATGCCCGACCTGCGCGACATGTGGTCGTCCGACGGCCGCTGGCTGGCCCACTACGGCTTCAGCGCCTTCGCCGCGCCGAACGCGGCTAGCGGGCTTAGCTGATGCGCGCGCTCGGCGTCGCCAGCCTGGCTCTGACGGTCCTCGCCGCCTCGCCCGCCCTTGCCGCGACGCCGGTCGCGTTGTGGAAGGTCGGCGACGACGGCCTGACCAATCGCAACTTCGACGCCCTGGAAAAGGCGTTTGGCGCCGCGAAGGACTTTAGCCTGGCGCAGTCCGGCGAAGGCCTTGTGAAGGTGGAGATCACCAACCACCTCGCCTGGCGCCAAGATGGCGGCACGCTCCATGCCACCGCGCCCTATTCGATTTCCCGCGCTGGCGCCGCGCCGCTCGTCGGCGAGGCGACCTGCACCGAAGCCACCCTGCCTGTCTGCGCCGACGAGATCCTGAGCGCGACCCGCACGTACCTGAAGAACCGGTAGACCCATGAAATTCACCCTCTCCTGGCTCAAGGATCACCTCGACACCGAGGCGTCCGCCACCACCGTCGTCGCCGCCATGACCATGGCCGGCCTCGAGGTCGAGCACGTCACCGATCCGGCGACCAAGCTGGCGGCCTTCACGGTCGCCAAGATCGTGGAAGCGGTCCAGCACCCCAACGCCGACCGCCTGCGCGTCTGCCAGGTCGACACCGTTGACGGCCGCAAGGAGATCGTCTGCGGCGCGCCCAACGCCCGGGCTGGCCTGACCACCATCTATGCCCCGATCGGCGCCTATGTGCCGGGCCTGGGCGTCACCCTGGTCGAGAAGCCGGTGCGCGGCGTCGTCTCGAACGGCATGCTGTGCTCGGGCTCCGAGCTGGAGGCCGACGACGGCGCCGAGGGCATACTGGAACTGTCCGATGATCTCGCCGTCGGCACGCCCGCGAGCCAGGCGCTCGGCCTGGAAGCCGTCATCGACTTCGAGGTCACCCCCAACCGCCCCGACTGGCTGGGCGTGGCCGGCATCGCCCGCGACCTCGCGGCGGCTGGCGTGGGCACGCTGAAGGACCTGTCGATCGCCCCCGTGCCGGGGACCTTCCCCTGCCCGATCAGCATCAAGGTCGATGGCGACGCCTGCCCGGTTTTCAGCGGCCGGCTGATCAGGGGGATCCGCAACGGTCCAAGTCCTGGGTGGCTGGCCGACCGGCTGAAGGCCATCGGCCTGCGCCCGATCAACACCCTGGTCGATATCACCAACCTGATCACCTATGACCGCGCCCGGCCGCTGCACGTCTATGACGCCAAGCTGCTGGTCGGCAACGTCATCGAGGCGCGCCTGGGACGCGGCAAGGCGCAGGTCACCCCCGGCGACCAGCCCTCGCCGGCCGAGCACCAGGACGAGCAGTTGATCGCCCTGGACGGCAAGACCTATGACATCACGCCCGAGATGAGCGTCATCGCCGACGCCGCCGGCAATCGCCCGATCGGTTTGGGCGGCGTCATGGGCGGGATGAGCACCGGCTGTTCGGACGCCACCACCGAGGTCTTCGTGGAAAGCGCCTGGTTCGAGCCGATCCGTATCGCGCAGACCGGCCGCGCCACCGGCATCAACAGCGACGCCCAGTACCGCTTCGCCCGCACGGTCGACACCGGCTCGGTCGTGCCTGGCCTGGAGCTGGCGACCCGGATGATCCTCGAGCTGTGCGGCGGCGAGGCCTCGGAGGTCGTGGTGGCCGGTCAAGCGCCCGAAGCGCCAGGCCCGATTCTCTTCGACCCGGCCTATGTCGAGCAGCTGTCGGGCCTGGCCATCACGCCTGAGCGCAGCCTGAAGATTCTGACTGACCTGGGCTTCGCCATCGCCCCCCCCAGCGACGTCTCGACCACCGCATTCGCCATGAACGCCGAGAGCCTGGTCTGCGTCACCCCGCCGACCTTCCGCCGCGACGTGGACGGCAAGGCCGACCTGGTGGAAGAAGTGGCCCGCATCGCCGGCTATGGCGAATTGCCCTCCACGCCCCTGCCCGAGGTTCCCCGCGCCGTCGGCGGCGTGCTGACCGCCCAGCAGGCCCGCGTCCGCGTGGCCCGCCGCGCCCTGGCCGCCGCCGGCTATGCCGAGGCCCTGACCTTCAGCTTCACCAGCCGCAAGACGGCGGCGCTGTTCGGCGGCGGCGCGGCGCAGCTGGTGCTGGCCAATCCGATCGCCGCCGACCTGGATTGCATGCGCCCCTCCTTGCTGCCCAACCTGATCGAGGCGGCCGGCCGCACCGCCCGCAAGGGCTTTTCGGACATCGCCCTGTTCGAGATCGGCCCGGTGTTCCTCGGCGATCGCCCGCAGGACCAGAAGACCCCCATCGCCGCCATTCTGGTTCCCCGCGCCCCGCGCGGCTGGGCCAAGACGCCGGCCGAGGACCTGTTCTCGGTCAAGGCCGATCTGATGGCCCTGCTGGAGGAGATCGGCGCGCCGGTCGCGTCCTTGCAGACCGCACAGGGCTTGGCCTCGTCCTGGTGGCATCCGGGCCGCTCGGCGCGCCTGCAACTGGGCCCCAAGGCGGTGCTGGCCGAGTTTGGCGAACTTCACCCGGCGGTGCTGAAGGCCCTGGATGTGGCCGGCCCGGTCTATGGTTTCGAGATTACCTTGGAGGCCGTCCCCGAGCCCAAGAAGAGAGCCCTCAAGGCGCGCGCCGCCTTCAGCCCCTCGGCGCTGATGCCCCTGACCCGCGACTTCGCCTTCGTGACCGACAAGGCCAAGGCGGCGGGCGACCTGGTGAGGGCTGCGGCCGGCGCCGACAAGGCGCTGATCACGGCGGTGCGCGTGTTCGACGTCTATCAGGGCCCCGGCGTGCCGGAGGGTTTCAAGTCGGTGGCGCTCGAGGTGGTGGTGCAGCCGCGAGACAAGACCCTGACGGAGGCTGAGATCGAGGCGCTGTCGGGCAAGATCGTGGCGGCGGTGGAGAAGGTGGGCGGGACGTTGAGGTCGTAGGACATAGGTCCTCCCCCACAGGGGGAGGACTTACAAGTTGGCGCCGTCGCATATTTCTTGCGCAGTCTGGACCAAACGCCGCGCCGCAACGGCCGCCCCTTGCGCAGCGCCCAACCCCGCGCTACCTGTAAAGCCGCACACGGAGTCCGTTCGCCAAGATGCACGCGCAGCTGGCCATGACCGTTCTGATCGCGACCGGCCTCACCGCCGGGCTCGCGATCTCGCGTACGCGCGCCATTATGATGCAGGCCAAGATTAAAACCGTTCGGATTCGGACGGGGCAGCACAGGCGCGCGGACTAGACCCGCAACACCGCCGAAGATCGCAAGATCCGCAAAGCCCCGCTTCCGAAAGGAGCGGGGTTTTTGCTGTGCGCTCGTCGGTCCTCCTCTCAAATCCAAGGACCTTGAACCCATGAGCTACCTGCCTTCCCCACCCGCCTTCAACTCCGACCACCAAGGCGTCACCATCCACCAGCTGCTGCTAGCCGCCCAGGATGCGAACTCCGCCCTGGACGCGGTCCGCCAGGGCCTGGCCGACAGCGGCGCCGAGCTGTGCGGTCTGTCGATGAAGCCGGTCGGCCAGATCGTCGAAGGCTCCTTACGGGTGCGCCATCTCAGCGACCAGGCCGCCCGCCTGCTGGCCCGCGACCTGGCCGCCTGGCCCGGCGTCACCTCGGCCAGCGTCGAACATCAGTGGGTGCGGCCGTGAGTCAACCGGAAGAAGACAAACGCCGTCTGTTCTTGGTGATCGCCGACGACACGCCCGACGCCCTGATGCGGGTGTTGGGCGTGGCCAATGTGCAGCAAACCCGCCTGCGCTCCCTGACCGCCCAGCCGGACGGCGCGGGCCTTTCCATCCGCATGGAGATCGACGACCAGGGCGACGACCGCGCCCAGGTCCTGGCCGCGCGCCTGGCCGCCGCGCCTTCGGTGCGCAGCGTCGGGTTCGGCTGGCGATAGGGATGTAACCTTTCGGCGGTCTCGTCCGTATCTATCGGTACGCACCCTGGAGCCACCCGATGATCCGCCGCCTGCTCGTCCTGCTCACCGTCCTGCTGATGCCGAGCGCCGCCCTCGCCGCCGCGCCCAAGCCCGCGACCCAGACCCAGACCGCCGTGTTCGCCGGCGGCTGCTTCTGGTGCATGGAGAACGACATGCGCGGCATTCCCGGCGTGCTGAAGGTGGAGTCCGGCTATACCGGCGGCCACGTCGCCAAGCCCACCTACGAAGACGTCACAAGCGAACGTAGCGGGCATTACGAGTCGGTGCGCGTCACCTATGACCCCGTCAAGCTCGACTACGGTTTCCTGCTCTACAAGTATTGGAAACTGGTCGACCCCACCGATGACGGCGGCCAGTTCTGCGACCGCGGCCCGTCCTACAAGCCCGCCGTCTTCGTCACCCCCGCCCAGCGCCCGATCGCCGAAAAATCCCGCGCCGAGGCCGCCGTGCGCTTGAAGTCCGGCGGGATGAAGGCCCAGATCCTCGACGCCAAGACCTTCTGGCCAGCCGAGGCCTATCACCGCGACTACGCCAAGAACCACGCGGTCCAATATCACCTGTATCGCACCGGCTGCGGCCGTGATCTGCGCTTGAAGCAGGTGTGGGGCGGCTAGCTGGACTCTTCGACCCACAGCGCGTCTAAGCCCGGACGCCCGTCTGAACCTTCACCCGGGCAAGCCGTTGGCATGGTTCACCCCGGGAGAGTTTGACGATGCGCGTAAAGATCGAGGCGCAGCTGGACTACGAGTTCCCGGAACGCTCTGAATCGCTGCTGCAGATCGAGGCCGCCGTCGCCGCCGATCAGCGCGTGATCGGCGAGACCCTGACCTTTGACCCGCCCTTGGTCGTCACCCGCCGCGACGACCCGACGACGGGCGAGCGTCGTGTGGCCTTCACCCACCAGGGCCATCTGTCCATGGTCTACACCGCCGAGGTCGAGATCGATCCGCGCGAGATGGAACTGACAGGTTCGGACCAGCACCCCATCGCCGAACTGCCGGTAGACACCCTGCCCTTCCTGCGCGGCAGCCGCTATTGCCCGTCCGACACCTTCGAGACCATCGCCCGCCAGAAGTTTGGCAGCTTGCGCGGCGGCGAACGGGTCAGCGCGATCATGGATTGGATCGCCGCCCACCTGGAATACATCCCCTGCAGTGACTCCCGGACCACGGCGCTGGAAACCTATGTCCAGCGCGCCGGCGTCTGCCGCGACTACGCCCACCTGGCCGTCACCCTGTGCCGAGCCAGCGATATTCCGGCCCGAGTCGCCAGCGTCTATGCCCTGGGCCTGCACCCGCCCGACTTCCACGCCGTGGCCGAGGTGTTCGTCGGCGACCGCTGGCGGCTGCTGGATCCCACGGGCTTGGCGCCGATCGACGGCCTGGTCCGCATCGCCTACGGCCGCGACGCGGCGGACGTCGCGTTCCTGACGATCTTCGGCCGGGCCAATATGGTGGCGCAGAGCGTGACGGTGACACTGGCCTGAAGCCGCTAAAATGTTCGACTGGACGCCTCGACCCTGGGCGCCGAAGGGGAAACTAGCCATGAACTGGCGGCGCCGCTTTCAGCCCCTGTGGGCAGGGGGAGGACCTGAAAACTCTAGAACGGGATGAGATTCCGCTGCCGGCTGTAGGCCAGATAACCCACATTGGCCCCCAGGCGCAGGCCGAGGCCAGCGCGGATCGGGGCCAGGGTGATGGTGTCGGCGCGCTGGTAGTTCACGCCGAGGCCGCCGATCAGATAGGCCGTGCCCTCGACGCCCGGGAAGCGGCGGAAGATGGCGTCCGGATATTGCAGATTATAGCACAGGGTGAAGGCTCGGCTGACGTTGCCGCCCCAGTCCCAGCCCACCGAGGGGCCCTGCCAGAACACTTCCTGGGTCGGCCGGCCCTTCATGTAGAGCAGACCCCGGCCGTAGCGCAGGCCCAGGCCGATGGCGCCCGAGCCCTCCTCGCCGGCGATGTAGCCGGTGGGCTGGCCATTGTCGCGGAACACCCGCTCGACCGCTGCGCCGACCGTCTCGGCGGCCACGCCCAGGAAGTCCGAACCGTTGCGGATGATCTCGTCGGCCGAATAGGTGGCGGCCGCGCCGGTGTCATAGGCCGGAGCCTTGGCGTTGTACGGGTCACGCGGCTGGGACGTGCTGGCGCAGCCCCCGAGGCCGGCGGTGGCCATACCGGAAAGGATCAGCTTGCGGCGGTCCATGGGGGTGCTCTCGTGATGTCCGACAGGCTTCAGAGTGCCAAGCCTTCATGTCCGGTTTGCGGCCGGGAGCTTAAGGCACGGTTAACCATGCCACCGTTCCCCCCCCCATGGGGGGAGGTGTCGGCGCAGCCGACGGAGGGGGGAGTGATCGGCCGACAGGCAGCCCCACGATGGCGCCCCGCCCCCCGCTCCCCCTCCGGCGCTACGGGCCACCTCCCCCACAGGGGGAGGAACTACGCTCGCGAACGCCCGCAAATATGCTAGACGCACGCCCATGACTTCGACGCCTCTGAACCTGATCCGCAACTTCTCCATCGTGGCCCACATCGACCACGGCAAGAGCACCCTGTCCGACCGCCTGATCCAGGAGACCGGCGGCCTCACGGCGCGTGAAATGACCGCCCAGGTCCTCGACAACATGGACATCGAGAAGGAGCGCGGGATCACCATCAAGGCCCAGACCGTGCGCCTGGAGTACAAGGCTGACGATGGCCAGACCTACATCCTCAATTTGATGGACACCCCCGGCCACGTCGACTTCGCCTATGAGGTCTCACGTTCACTGGCCGCCTGCGAAGGCTCGATTCTGGTCGTGGACGCCTCGCAGGGCGTGGAGGCCCAGACCCTGGCCAATGTCTATTCGGCCATCGACAACAATCACGAGATCGTCCCGGTCCTCAACAAGATCGACCTGCCGGCCGCCGAGCCCGAGCGGGTGCGCGCCCAGATCGAGGACCTGATCGGCCTGGACGCCAGCGACGCGGTGCTGGCCAGCGCCAAGTCAGGCGTCGGCATCCATGACGTGCTCGAAGCCATCGTCACCCGCCTGCCGCCGCCCAAGGGCGACGAGAACGCGCCGCTGAAGGCCCTGTTGGTCGACGCCTGGTACGACGCCTATCTGGGCGTCGTGGTGCTGGTCCGGGTGATCGACGGCCGCCTGCGCGCCGGCCAGAAGATCAAGATGATGCAGCACGGCTCCACCCACCTGATCGACCGGGTCGGGGTCTTCAAGCCCAAAAATACCCCCGTCGAGAGCCTCGGCCCCGGGGAGATCGGCTTCATCACCGCCCAAATTAAAGAAGTGGCCGACGCCGCCGTCGGCGACACCATCACCGACGAGAAGAAGCCCACCGACAAGGCCCTGCCCGGCTTCAAGGACGTGCAACCGGTGGTGTTCTGCGGCCTGTTCCCGGTCGACGCCGCTGACTTCGAGGCCCTGCGCGCCGCCGTTGGCCGCCTGCGCCTCAATGACGGCAGTTTCACCTACGAGATGGAAAGCAGCGCCGCCCTGGGCTTTGGTTTCCGCTGCGGGTTCCTGGGTCTGCTGCACCTGGAAATCATCCAGGAGCGCCTCTCGCGCGAGTTCGACCTCGACCTGATCGCGACCGCCCCGTCGGTGGTCTACAAGATCCAGATGCGCGACGGCACGGAGATCGAGCTCCACAACCCCGCCGACATGCCCGACCCCATGCACATCGAGAGCATTCTCGAACCGTGGATCAAGGCGACGATCTTCACCCCGGACGAATATCTCGGCGGCGTCATCAAGCTGTGCCAGGACCGTCGCGGCGTGCAGCGCGAGCTGAGCTATGTCGGTAACCGCGCCATGCTGGTCTATGAGCTGCCGCTCAACGAGGTGGTGTTCGACTTCTATGACCGCCTGAAATCGATCTCCAAGGGCTATGCCTCGTTCGACTATCAGGTCGAGGATTACAAGCCCGGCGACCTGGTCAAAATGTCGATCCTGGTCAATGCCGAGCCGGTCGACGCCCTGTCGATGCTGGTCCACCGCGACCGCGCCGAGAGCCGGGGCCGGGGCATGTGCGAGAAGATGAAGGAGCTCATCCCGCAGCACATGTTCGTCATCCCCATCCAGGCGGCGATCGGCGGCAAGATCATCGCCCGCGAAACCGTCCGCGCCCTGCGTAAGGACGTCACCGCCAAGTGCTACGGCGGCGACGCCTCGCGCAAACGCAAGCTGCTCGACAAGCAAAAAGCCGGCAAGAAGCGCATGCGCCAGTTCGGCAAGGTCGAAATCCCGCAGGAAGCGTTCATCGCGGCGTTGAAGATGGACGGGGATTGATCCAGGCCAAGCTGGCTACCCCTGACCGTTTAACGCGCCCTCCGCGGCAGCGATCAGCTGTGGAAGGCGGTAGGTGACGGTGGCCCAGACTAAGGCCGGCGATACGTCGTCATAGTCATGCCGGTAGACATTGCCCGAGCCCATGATCTCCCGCCATGGCAAGTCGGCGAAGCGTTAGCGCTCGGTCACATCAAGGCAGCGGGTCGCCGCGTAGAAGCTTTTGGTATCATGGGCCAAGGCGGCTTCGTCGAGACCGATGGTGAAAGCGAGCGCCAGACGCGCGTTTTCCAGAATATCGGTCCAGGCCTGAACGTCTCGTTCAGAAGGCATAGATCGCATCGCGCTCGGCGGATGGGCGCACATGCGCCTTCAAGCTCTCGCGTTTGACCACATCAACGGGCTCGACAAACAGGTCGGCCAAAAAATGCTGGATTCCGACATAGTCGTGCAGATCGATCTTCGCTGCTGGGTCCAATTCGACCAGGATGTCCAGATCACTGTCCGGTCGCGCCTCACCTCGAGCGGTCGATCCGAATAGAGCCGCTCGGGAAACGCCCATGGCGCGCAAAGCCGCCTCGGCGGTGCGCAGAACGGCGATAACGGCGTCGCGGGTCATCAAAGCCAGCATAGGTGAAGTGCGTTTGAATGGCGATTCACGCGGCTTCATCGTTGGAGAACACATGCTGAAAATCCTCGGCCGCACCTCGTCCCTCAATGTCCGCAAGGTGCTGTGGACCTGCGACGAGCTTGGCTTGGCCTATGAGCGCGAGGACTGGGGCAAGGGGTTCGCTTCGACCCAGAACCCGGAATTCCTGGCGCTGAACCTCAACGGCCTGGTGCCGGTGCTTATCGACGAGCAGGGCGCGCTCTACGAGAGCAACACCATCTGCCGGTATCTCGCCGCCCGCTATGGCGGCGGCCACCTGCTGCCCGCCGTGGTTCGGCCGCGCGCCGTGGTCGAGCAGTGGATGGACTGGCAGGCCACCGAGCTCAACCCGACCTGGGGCTACGCCTTCCTGGCCCTGGGCCGTCCTACGCCGGGCTATGGCGACGCGGCGCAGATCGCCGCCAGCGTCCAAGCCTGGAATGGGGCCATGACCATCCTCGAACAACAACTGCGGATCACCGGCGCCCATGTCGCCGGACACGATTTCAGCGTGGCCGACGTGGTGATGGGCGTGTCAGTGCACCGTTGGGTGGCGACGCCGATGGACCGCGCGGAACTGCCGGCGGTCGAAGCCTATTACGCGCGGCTGAAGCAGCGTCCGGCGTTCGGGCCTTGGGCGCGGAACGACGTGCCCTAAGGCATTTTTCGAGCGAAGTGGTTCCGGTTCGCGTGAAGAAAAATGCTTCAAAACAAAATATCAGAGCTCACGGCCTGACGCAGTCAGGTCGGGAAATGCTCTAGACGGCGCCGCGCGCGCCGCGCACACGAAACACCCTGGCCTCCCGCGCCACGTCGTACAGCCGGTAGACCTGGAACGCTTCGGGCTGCTCGCGGCTCAACGCTTCCTCGCCCTGGTTCAGCCTAAAGGGCGTCGCCGCGCCTCCCGTGGTGGTTTTGACGGCGATGCGGCGCGGGGCGCCGGTGCGGCTGAAGCTGACGAGGTCGCAGCCCTCATCGTCCGGGGGCAGGGCCAGGCGGACCTGGTCGGCGAGGTCGGGCCGACCGCGCGCGGTTAGGCGGGTCTGCTCATAGGCCAAGGCGGCTGCGACGCCGATGCGGCTCAGGATGCGGGCGTCGCCGTCGCGGTCGGCGGGGTCGAAGCGGGCGATGAGGGCGCGCGTCCGCTCGCTGGGACGGACCGGCACGGCCTGGGCCGGCGCGCCTTCGGCCAGAACGGGCGCGGCGGCGCGACCCAACAGGGCCGGCGGCTGGGCCAGGTCCTTCAGGGCGGCGGGCTTGGCGGTCAGATGTCGGTCTATCGCATCGACCAGGACGTCGCCGAAGTCCCAGCGCGGCGGATGGTCCTTGAGGGTCGGCAGACCGACGAGCGTCAGGATCGCCGAGATCTCGCCCTGCAGGAAGGTGATCGCCCCGCCCGAGCGGTTGGTCACGAAGCGCAGAGCCCGCTGGTGGGTGGCCGGATCAAGGGCGCGGCCGGTCATCACCTTGTCGAGCATGACAAAATAGTCGCCGACCACCAGGTCGTGCTCGGCCTCGTTCCAGGTCTTTCCGTTAATCGCCACGTCGCCCACGCCGCCCACGTCGCCCACGCCGCCCACGCCGCCCACGCCGCGACGATGCCTCAGGCCGAGAGTCGGCGCCAGCGACATCGCGGTCGGTCGCGGCTCATGCTAGAAAGCGATCATGACCGACCAGCCTGAAGATTCCCCCGAAGTTCCCGGCGAGACCCCGATCCAGCGCGCCCTGCGCCTGAAGAAGGCCGCCCTGGCCGCCAAGCCGAAACCGCCGCGCGGCGGGAAGTTCCAGCGCGAGCAGGCGGCGGCGGCTAATTCGAGCAACAAGAGCAAGCCCTGGCTGACGCGCTAGCGCGTGTTTGGCTACACAGATGCTTCGCTCCAGTTCCCCTTCGCCGGGGAGACGGAATATTTGGCTGCCGATTCAATCTGAACTAAAGGCGCGCTAGCGCCTCGCCAGACGCTTCCTCGGCCTTGAGAAGGCCGCGCTTTAGCGGCACGATACAATATATGCGCGCCTTGACCCTCGCCCTGACCCTGTGCCTCGCCTCCGGCCCCGCCTTGGCGCAATCCGCCGTGTCCCCACCCAAGCCTTCAACGCCCCGGCCGCGCGAGGAGCCGACCTCGGTGTCGCCGGTGTTGGTGATGCCGCCGACGGCCAAGCCAAGGGTCGTGGGCACCTGGCCCGCCGCAGGCCAGGCGATCGCGCCCGGCGTGTTGGTGTTGAAGGTGGTGTTTGACCAGCCGATGACCCCGCGCGACTTCGCCTATGCTCCCTCGGCCAGCGGCGATGCGCTGGAGTGCCTGAAGACCCCGCGCCTGCTGAACGACACCAAGACCTTCGTCCTGCTGTGCCGAACCTTGCCAGGCAAGACCTATGCGGTGTCGCTGAACAAGGATCCAGCCTCGCCCACCGCCTTCGCCAACCTTGCCGAGAACCGGGCCGTCGAGAGCGAGCTCTCGTTCTCGACCCTGGCCGGTGAGCCCATCACCAAGCTGCGTGAGGCGGTCAAGACCGCCGGCCTCGGCGATCTCGACATGCCTGTCGAGGAAGCGCCGCGTCAGGCTAATGCCGCGCCGTGATCGTCTGAGGCGGTTTGCAAGCGGTGGAGAGCCGGCCGGATTTATGCGTCGGGACACCCCGACCGGCTCTCAGCCTGCGATCTGGTCATACCCCCTCGGAATTGGGCGGACCGACATGCCGGGGGGAATCGGGGGAGGCCACCCGGCATCTGCAAGCCCGCTCAGGTTGCAACAGCGCGCGCCGTTCATCCATAGGGTAAAACCCTGATCGCGGTCGCCGAATTTCCCGATGGACGTGGGCGAAAAGCCTGCCGGTTAACGATGTTGGGATGCCGCAGCACGACGGTGTGATCGCCGGACGACATGCGCAGCGTCAGACGAACGGGCAACCCTACCGTCGTCGGGGACTTCGATGACCAGGCTTTACGAGCGCGGTTGGCGAGACACCACGATGCCGAGGCATCCATCTGGCCGAGGGCCAGATGCGCTCGCGCGACTTCGAGGTGGTCGACGGCCCTCTGCGCTCCGGCGGCTCCGGCGGCTCCGGCGGCGACGCGCTTAATGGGCTTCCCTAAGGTCCGGCTATCGCCAGCCGTGATCCGCGCCCATCATCATCGCAAAAGAACGATAGGGGTGGAACGTAATGCGTTGGATCTTTCGAGGCCTGCTGGTCATCGTCTGCCTGGCGGTCATCACCGTGCTGGGGTTGATCGGCCTGGATCGCGCCGCTCAGCCGCCCAAACCCGACATCCAGGCTCTGATCGCCAAGGCCGGCGCCTATGACGTGCGCATCCGGCGCGACGAATGGGGCGTGCCTCACATCCTGGGCAAGCGCGACGCCGACGCCGCCTTCGGCCTGGCCTACGCCCAGTCCGAGGACGATTTCGCCACCGTGCAGAGCGTGGTGCTGGCCACCCGCGGGACCCTGGCGCACCGCGACGGCGCCAAGGCCGCCGTCACCGACTATCTGGTGGGTCTGCTCGATGTGTGGCCGACCGTCGAGGCGGGTTATCCCAAGCTTCCCGCCTATCTGCGCGCCCTGCTTGAGGCCTATGCCGATGGGGTCAACCTCTATGCCGCCCAACATCCCGACGCGGTGACGCCGGGCCTGCTGCCCCTGAGCGGCAAGGACGTTCTGGCGGGCTTCGTGTTCAAGCAGCCGTTCTTCTATGGCCTGGATGGCGAGCTGAAGCGGCTGAACGCGCCGGAGGAGGCCCAGAAGGCCCCACCCAAGGGCTCGAACGGCCTGGCGGTCGCACCGTCACGCGCCGCCGACGGCTTCACCCGTCTGCTGGTCAATTCGCACCAGCCCTATACCGGCCCGGTCGCCTGGTACGAAGCCGTGGTCGAGAGCGGCGAAGGCTGGCACGTGGCTGGCGGCTTCTTCCCCGGCGCGCCATTCATGCTGCATGGCCACAACGCCACCCTGGGCTGGGCCAACACCGTCTCCAAACCCGACCTGTTCGACGCCTACCGGCTGGTGATCAACCCGCAGAACAAAAACCAGTATCGACTGGACGGCCAGTGGCGCGACTTCACGCGGCACGACGTCAAGCTGCGGATCAAGCTGTGGGGGCCGATCGTCATCCCGGTGACCAAGCACGCCCTGCGCACCGTCCAGGGTCCGGTGCTCGAGACCAAGCACGGCCTGTTCGCCCTACGCTATGCCGGCATGGGCGAGTATCGCCAGCCACTGCAATATTGGCGGCTGAACAAGGCGCGGAACCTGGCCGAGTGGCGGGCCGGCATCGCCACCCACGCCCTGCCCAGCCTGAACTACATCTATGCCGACGCCGCCGGGAACATCGGCTTCGTCCACAATGGACAATACCCCAACCGCCGGGAGGGCGTTGACTGGACAAAGATCCTGCCCGGCGATCGCTCCGATCTCGTCTGGCAAGGCTATCGCCCGGTCGAGACCATTCCCCAACTGTGGAACCCCCGGTCGGGCTATGTCTACAACTCCAACAACAGCCCATTCCTGGCCAGTGACCCGGCCGACAATCTGAGGTCCGCCGACTTCCCGGCCAGCGAAGGCTTGCAGACCAACGTGACAAACCGCGCCCTGCGCATCCAGGAGTTGGTCGGGGCAGACCATGCGATCACCGATCAAGCGTTCCGGCGCTACAAGTTCGACATCGCCTACAGCGAGCGTTCATCCGTCGTGGCCATGGTGCGGCAGGCGATCGCCGCCGATCCGGGGAACGACGCCGACCTCAAGGCCGCCCAGGCAATCCTGCGTGGCTGGGACCGGCGCACCGACGTAAACAACCGCGCCGCCGCCTTGGCCTCGCTGATGGCCCAGCCCATCCTGGTGGCGCAGATGAACGGCGATCCCGTCCCGACACCGCTGGAGAGCTTGAAGGCGGCGATCGTCACGCTGAAGCAAGGCTTCGGCCGCCTCGATCCGAAATGGGGCCAGGTCAATCGCATCCGCCACGGCAAGGTCGACCTGCCAATCGACGGCGCGGCCGACACCTATCGCGCGGTCTGGGGCATTCCGCAGAAAGACGGAACCTTCTCCGCCGACGCCGGCGACACCTTCATCATGTTCGTCAGCTGGGACAAACAGGGCGTGGTCCATTCCGACAGCATCCACCAGTTCGGGTCGGCCACCCTGGATGCCGCCTCGCCGCACTATGCCGACCAGACGCCGCTGTTCGCGACCATGCGAACCAAGCCCGTGCTGTTCACGGAGGCGCAGCTTCAAGGGCATGTAAAGGAGGACTATCGGCCGGGCCATCGGTAGCATCTAGTCGAACCGAAACCCTTGATTTGTCATCCCGGACAACCCCGGCGAATGCCGGGGTCAGATCCGGGACCGCGGGAAGCACCTGCGTTCACGCGTCGGTCCCGGATCTTCGCGCTGAGCGCTTGTCCGGGATGACAACTCGCTGGGACGGCGCGGAGGCTTGAACAGCAGCGCTTCGCGTGGCTAATCTCGGCCGCACTTCCCTCCAGTCTGGACCTCCTCCCATGCGCAAGATCCTAATCCTGGCCGTCACGGCCGCCGCCCTGATGGTTTCGGCCTGCAACACCGTCGAAGGCGTCGGCAAGGACGTGTCGGCCGCTGGCCACGCCGTCAGCGACACCGCCAAGGACGCCAAATAGCCGCAGGCCAAGCTTCGCGGAGTCCGGCAACCGGACTCCGCGAACCCCGGTGTAGTTAAGTCGCGTTTGCCCAAGGCCGCGCTTGTTGTCAGATTTTGCAAGATCGGCGGCTACTTACCCGTAACCCACAAAGCGCCAGTGGTTAATGTGGCGAAAGTCTGGCAGCTTTACTCGCTCATCTTGCGAGTGAATGCTTGGGCACACGCATACTCATCTCTACGAAACCTGATTCAAAATGGCGCATGCGACCGCGCGCCCCCTTTCGCAAGGCCCGCTGCGGGAGCATATCCACGCCCATGAATAAGAAGTCTCCTCCCAGCGTCCTGACCGGCATGAAGCGCGGTGTCCGTCACCGTTGCCCCAACTGCGGCGAAGGTCGGCTGTACACGCGCTATCTGAAGGTCGATCTGGACTGCGAGGTTTGCGGCCATGACCTGGCGCGTTACCCGGCCGATGATGGCCCGGCCTATTTCACGATCCTGATCATCGGCCACCTGTTCGTCGCCCCGCTGCTGCTGTTCCCGTTCATCTGGAAAATGTCGCCGGCGCTGGTGGTGCCGCTGACCGTGCTGCCGCTGGCCGGCCTGACCCTGCTGCTGCTGCCCCGCGTCAAGGGCGCGGTGATCGGCGCCCTATGGGCAATGGGCCTTCGCAAGTCCGAGGATTGCCCTAGCGGCTGAGCGGGATCGACACCACTTCACTTGATCAAAGGCTCGGGCTGTACGACAAACCCGGTCGACGGGTGGAGTTGTTTTCTATGCGCGCGATCAAGTTAGCCCTTGCGGCCCTGGCTGCGGTCGTCGGCCTGGCGTGCGGCGCCCCGGCTTTCGCGGAGGGCCCAGGCGACAGCTTCACCTACGGCGTCTGGCGCAATCCAAAGAACACGGTCCATCTCGAGATCAAGCCCTGCGGCGGTGGCCAGGCCTGCGGCAAGGTGGTCTGGGCCAATTCAGACGCCCAGGCCGACGCCCGCAAGGGCGGCACACCGAGCCTGATCGGTCTGCAGCTGCTTCGCGACTTCGAGCTGCAGAAGAATGGCAGCTGGCGCGGCAAGGTGTTCGTTCCCGACCTGAACATGGTGCTGACGGGCACCGCCGATTTCCCCGACGCCACCACCATGAAGGCCAAGGGCTGCCTGGTGGGCCGGCTGTTCTGCAAGTCGCAGACCTGGAAGCGGATCGATATCGCGGCCGGCTAGCCTCGCCAGCCCCGCTGGAACCTTGACCGCACCCTCGGCATTTCCTCTCCCGAACCCGAGCGCGCAGAGCGCTCGGATACAACGGAGACGGACATGCTCGGCACGATCCTCATCATCATCCTGATCCTGGCCCTGGTCGGGGCCCTGCCGACCTGGGGTCACAGCCGTTCGTGGGGCTATTTCCCCAGCGGGGGTCTGGGCCTGATTCTGGTGATCCTGATCATCCTGGTGCTGATGGGCCGGATCTAGCCGTCCACGGAACGGACGGGGACGCACGCATGCCTGCGTGCGTCCCCGATCGCTGCCCCTCCCCCAAAGACCATTGTTCGCCTAAGGTCGCGACAACCAGAGTCGCGGGGCCAACATGACCGACACCACCATACCGGCGACCTCGCCCGTCGCCCCTGATCGGGTCCCCATGACCGCCTGGCGCCGCGTCCGCGCCATCCTCGGCGGTTCGGCCGGCAACCTCGTCGAATGGTATGACTGGTTCGCCTACGCCGCGTTCTCGATCTACTTCGCCAAGATCTTCTTTCCCAAGGGCGACCAGACCGCCCAACTGATGCAGACGGCCGCCATCTTCGCCGTGGGCTTCGGCGCGCGTCCTGTTGGCGCCTGGCTGATGGGGCTCTATGCCGACCGCAAGGGCCGCAAGGCCGCGCTCACCCTGGCTGTCGGCCTGATGTGCGCTGGCTCGCTGATCATCGCCCTGTGCCCCGGCCACGCCACGATCGGCGACGCCGCGCCGGTGATCCTGCTGCTGGCCCGCCTGCTGCAAGGTCTGTCGGTGGGCGGCGAATACGGCGCCAGCGCCACCTATATGAGCGAGATGGCGGGGAAGAAGCGACGAGGCTTCTGGTCCAGCTTCCAATATGTGACCCTGATCATGGGTCAGCTCGTCGCGGCCCTGGTGCTGGTGATCCTCCAGAACACCTTGGACAAGTCCGACTTGGCGGCCTGGGGGTGGCGCGTGCCGTTCTTCATCGGCGCCGCCCTTGCGGTTGTGGTCTTCTGGATTCGGACCGGCATCGAGGAGAGCGTCTCCCACCGGAACGTCGCCCAGCACGACCCGATCAGCAGCCGGCAGGTGGCTTCGGTGACCACCCTGCTGCTGCTGACCGTGGCGGCGATGGTGGTTGGCTTCACCGCCTGGTCCTTCGCGGGCGCGGCCCAAGGCGTCTCGGTGGTCTTGCTGATCATGACCTATGTGGCGCTCGCCGCGCCGCTGGTCTCGCGCCATCCCAAACAAACCCTGGCGATCATCGGGCTGAGCGCGGCGGGCTCCTTGGCCTTCTATGCCTACACCACCTACATGCTGAAGTTCCTGACCAACACCACCGGCTTCGACAAGGCCACGGCCGGGGCGGTCAACTTGGCGACCCTGTTCGGGTTCATGCTCCTGCAGCCGCTGTTCGGCTGGCTGTCGGATCGCCTGGGCCGCAAGATCATGCTGGTCTTCGCCTTCGGGGTCGGGGCGCTGATCGCCTGGCCGGTGTTCACCCTGACCGCCAAGGC
The DNA here is from genome assembly GCF_049896345.1 of Caulobacter sp. DWR2-3-1b2. NCBI lineage: Bacteria > Pseudomonadati > Pseudomonadota > Alphaproteobacteria > Caulobacterales > Caulobacteraceae > Caulobacter > Caulobacter sp. DWR2-3-1b2. Next base: position 258,326 of record NZ_JAFCUC010000004.1, read on the forward strand.
CGCCAGCCCGCTGATCGCCTTCGCCCTGATCATGACCGCCCTGGTCGTGCAATCGGGCTACACCTCGATCAGCGCCGTGGTGAAGGCCGAGCTGTTCCCCACCCATGTGCGGGCCCTGGGCGTCGCCCTGCCCTACGCCCTGGGCAACGCCGCGTTCGGCGGCACCGCCGAATATGTCGCCTTGTGGTTCAAGCACGAGGGCATGGAAAGCGGCTTCTACCTCTATGTTTCGGCGATCATGGCCGTGGGGTTGGTGGTGGCGCTGTTGCTGCGCGACACCGGCAAGCACAGCCTGATCCTCGAAGACTGATAGCGGTCCCTCGCCCCTTTCACCGACTCTCGTTCCAGACCTAAGCTCACCCCATGCACGCTTCGATCCGTCACGCCCTGCACGCCTTTCCCCTGCCGACCTTCGATCTGGTCGTCCTGGGCTTCTTCGCGTTCTGCTGGCTGTTTTACGAACCGCTGCTCAAGCGCCTGGGCCACGCCAAGAACGTCATCAACACCGACATGACGGTGATCCGCCGGCGCTGGATGGCCGAGATGGCGGTGCGCGAGATCGCCCTACTGGATGGCCAGCTGCTCGGCCACGCCATCAACTCGGCCTCGTTCTTTGCTTCGTCCAACCTGATCTTGATCGCCGCCGCGGCCGGGGTGCTGTTTGGCGGCGACAGCGCGCTGAAGAGCATCGAGGGCCTGGCCGTGCTGGCCCCGGCTTCGACCCTGGTGTTCCAGATCAAGATGGGCCTGGTCTTGATCGCCCTGGCGCGTGGCCTGCTCGACTTCATCTGGGCGATCCGCCAGATGAACTACTGCCTGGCCGCCATTGGCGCCACGCCAATGTGGGCCCCGCGCAAGGTGCTGGAAGACTATGCCGAGGCGACCGGGGCGGTGCTCAACCCCGCCCTGTCGTCGTTCAACGCCGGGGTGCGCGGCTACTATTTCGCCCTGGCCGCCGCCGCCTGGCTGCTGGGTCCGATCGCCTTCGCGGCGGCGACGGGAGGGGCCATGGCGCTATTGCTCTGGCGCCAGCGCCGTAGCCCGGCCTCGGTCGCCGTCCGCCGCATCCGTGAGATCCTCGAGGCTCAGCCCGTGACGACCGGACCCCACCTGCCGCGCGACGACCAGGCGAGTCTGTCCTAGAGCATTTTTCGAGCGAAGTGGTTTCGGTTCGCGTGAAGAAAAATGCGTCAAAACAAGAGATTAGCGCTCACGGCCTGACGCAGTAAGGTCGTGAGCCCTAGAATCCGAGCCCAGCCCGGACCTTCTTGGTAAGCTTGGCGGCGATCAGGCCGTGGGCGGTCTTCAGCCAGTCGATGACCTCGGCCTTGTCCTGGTCTGCCAGGTCCTCGAAATACAGCCATTTGGCCCGAGCCAGATAGGGGGCGGGAACGGCCTGGCCAGTCTCGCTAAGCACTTCGAACGCCACATCCGAGGTCTTCAACGAAAACCCCTTGCCGCCTATCGCCCCGCCCAGCACGGCGAACATCTTGCCGCCAACCTTGTAGACGTGGTTGTCGCCCCACTGGACGGTCATGGTCGCGCCGGGCAGGGCCATGGCGGCGGCGTCGAAGGTTTTGGGAGTCATCACGGGTCCTTTGACGCGGGCCAGGCACTATAAGTCGCCCGTGGCTCCGTTTCACCTCGCATGGCCGCTTGCCCCCGCAACCTTCCTGAGTATATTGCGCCCCTTCCTGCGACGGGGCCTTCAACCGCCTTCGAATCAAGTGCGCATGGTGAGGTGGCCGAGTGGTTGATGGCGCACGCTTGGAAAGCGTGTTTAGGTGAAAGCCTAACGAGGGTTCGAATCCCTCTCTCACCGCCACTGCCCTCATCCAACATATTGTTTTTACTGGATAATATTTACGCGTCGTTTCTATTGCCCCGTTTTCGGTCCCATTTTCGAATTCGATGACGAGACGGGTGCCCCGCGCGAATCGATGGGCCCCGGATAGATGGCAACCTGGGCTTGCAGGAATGAGGTGGCGCCGGTTCTCCGCACAGTTTGGCGGCTTGGCTAAGGTTGGTTCAGGTTCAGATCACGCCGCCAGTTTGTGATCGAGGTTGGCCCTATCCGGGGCGAACCCCGGATAGGGCGGCGCCCGGATTTGGCCACAGGCCTCGTCGGGGGTGGCCCCGGCAAGGGCCGAGTGGGGCCGGTTGGTGTTGTAGTAGCCGATCCACTTGGTCAGGCCGTCCCGCGTCTCCGATCCGGTCTCGAAGGCATGGATGTAGACGCACTCATATTTGAGGCTGCGCCAGAGCCGCTCGATGAAGACATTGTCCATCCAGCGGCCGCGGCCGTCCATGGAGACCCGCACGCCGGCGTGCTTCAGCACGTCGACGAAGCGGGGCGAGGTAAACGGGCTGCCCTGGTCGGTGTTGAAGATCTCTGGCGGCCTGTAACGGGCCATGGCCTGCTCCAGGGCCTGGATGCAGAACTCGGCGTCCATGCTGTTGGACAGCCGCCAGGACAGCACCTTCCTCATCGCCCAGTCCATCACCGCCACTAGAGCATTTTTCGAGCGAAGTGGTTCCGGTTCGCGTCAAGAAAAATGCGTCAAAACAAAAGATTAGAGCTCACGGCATGACGCAGTCAGGTCGGGAAATGCTCTAGTACAGAAAGCACCGGCGCATCGGGATGTAAGTAATGTCCGATCACCAGACCTGATTGGGCCGGTTGATCACCAGCCCGCGCAGCAGGTACTTGTAATATAAGGCCGCCGCCGGCCCGGCGAGGGGTCTCCGACGGGGCCTCCGACGGGGCCTCCCCGAACATGCCGCGATAGGCGCCGGCGAAGCGCCCCAGTTCCCAGAACCCATGATCTAGCGCCACCTGGGTCACCGTGGTGGGCCGACTGGCGGCCGCCAGCAGCCGAGCCCGGGTCGCCGACATGGTCTTCAGCCGCAGCGCGCCGCGAGACCGCCCAGGCCAGCCACATCGACGGCTTGTTGAGGGGCGCGTGAGGGGCCGTCCGCCCCCCTTGCTTACGCTTCGATATCGACGTCCTTGGTTTCCTTGAGGAACAGCGTGCCGATCACCGCGGTAAGTCCGGCGACGACGATCGGATACCATAGGCCGTAGTAGATATTGCCCGTGGCGGCGACCATGGCGAAGGCCGTGGTCGGCAGGAAGCCGCCGAACCAACCGTTGCCGATATGGTAGGGCAGGCTCATCGAGGTGTAGCGGATGTTGGTTGGGAAAAGTTCGACCAGCATGGCGGCGATCGGGCCGTAGACCATGGTCACGTACAGAACCAGGATCGCCAGCACGCCGACCACCAGGGGCTTGTTCATCAGGGCGTCGTCAGCCTTGGCCGGATAGCCGGCGGCCTTCAGCGTCGCACCGAGCTCTTTCTCCCAGGCGGTCTTGCGGGCCTTGAAGGCGGCCTTGTCGAGGGTCTGGCCCGGGAACGAGGCGAGCACCGCCGGGCCGATCCGCACCTGGGTGATCGCGCCGGCCGGGGCGGCTTGGTTGGCGTAGGTGACGCCGGCCTTGGCCAGGTAGGATTTGGCTAGGTCACAGGAGCGGTTGAATACGGTCTTGCCCACGGGGTCGAACTGGAACGAGCAGTCGGCCGGGTCAGCGACCACGGTCACCGGCGCGCTGGCCACCGCCGCCGCCAGTTGCGGATTGGCCGCCGTGGTCAGGGTCTTGAACAGCGGGAAATAGGTCAGGGCCGCCAGGACGCAGCCCAGCATGATGATCGGCTTGCGGCCGATCTTGTCCGACAGCCAGCCGAAAAACACGAAGAACGGCGTGCCGATCAGCAGGGCGATGGCCACCAGCAGGTTGGTCGTGCCGCCATCGACCTTGAGCATCTTCTCCAGGAAGAACAGGGCGTAGAACTGGCCGGTGTACCAGACAACCGCTTGCCCCATCGTCAGACCGACCAGGGCGAGAATGACGATCTTCAGATTGCCCCACTTGGCGAACGAGTCGGCCAGGGGCTTCTTGCTGCCCTTGCCCTCGTCGACCATCTTCTGAAACGATGGGCTTTCGGCCAATTGCAGGCGGATCCATAGCGACACGCCCAGCAGCAGCACCGAGATCAGGAACGGGATGCGCCAGCCGAAGGCCTGGAAGTTGTCATCGCCCAACGCGTTGCGGGTCAGCAGTATGACCACCAGGCTGAGGAACAGGCCGAAGGTGGCGGTCACCTGGATGAAGCTTGTGTAGAGGCCGCGCCGACCGGCGGGCGCATGCTCGGCCACATAGGTCGCCGCCCCGCCATATTCACCGCCGAGCGCCAGGCCTTGGACCAGGCGCATGACGACCAGGGCGATGGGCGCCGCGATGCCGATCTGCGCGTAGCTGGGCAGCAGCCCGACCACGAAGGTCGACAGGCCCATCAGCAGCATGGTGACCAGGAAGGTGTTCTTGCGCCCCCACAGATCGCCCAGCCGCCCGAACACCAGCGCTCCGAACGGCCGCACCGCGAAGCCTGCCGCGAAGGCCAGCAGGGCGAAGATGTAGCCCGTGGTCTCGTTGACCCCCGAGAAGAAATGCTTGGTGATGTAGGTGGCGAGCGAGCCGTAGAGGTAGAAGTCATACCATTCAAACACCGTGCCCACCGAGGCGGCCCCGATGACCAGGGCGTCCTTGCGCCCGACGGGACGGCCATCCTTGGCGCCCTTGGCCGGTTTGCCGGCGTTCGTCGCCGTGGTGTCGCTGCCCATCGCATCTTCCCCCTGAAGGCCGCTATTGGCGCGGCTCATGTTACCGCAACCATCATGCCCTCGACCGATTGCGATGGCGAGAGCCTACATGAACTGGTTGAAAGCCGAAGCGTTGGCGCTGAGTCTTTGAGCGTTGCTGTCGCCCTTCAGGAGAGCACCCCCGCATGAGCGTCGTCGCGGCCTACATCTACAAGGACGGCGTCCGGAAACGCGAAGTGTCGCTGGACGACCCGCAAGCCCTGGTCACCAAGCTTGGCGAGTTCGTGTGGATTGGCCTCTACGATCCCAGTGAGGCCGAGATGAGCCGGTTGGCGACCCGCTTCAAGCTGCATCCGCTGGCGGTCGAGGACGCTCTCAACGCTCACCAGTCGCCCAAGGTCGAGGTCTATGGCCGGGAGTTGTTCGTGGTGGCGCGAACCGCCCAACTGGTCGAGGACAAGATCTGCTACGGCGAAACGGCGATTTTTGTCGGGCAGGGCCACATCATCACCGTCCGCCACGGATCGGCGCGGGCCCATAGCGACCTGCGCCAGCAGTTGGAAGCCTCGCCCGACCTGCTGGCCAAGGGCTCGGACTACGTGCTGCACGCGGTGCTGGACTTCGTGGTCGATGGCTATCTGCCAATCATCGAGGCGCTGGAGGACGAGGTGCTCGACATCGAGCGCCGCACGCTCGAGACCTTCCTCAGCCACGCGGAGGTCAAGCGCCTGTTCCACCTTCGTCGCGACCTGATCCGCTTTAAACGGGTGCTAAGTCCCATGGCCGAGGTCAGCGGCCGCCTGGAGCACCTGGAGACACCCTGTCTGGATAGCGACGTGCGACCCTATTTCCGCGACGTGCACGATCACACGCAGAAGGTCGAGAACATGGTGGATGCCTTGCGCGAGGTGATCACCTCGGTGTTCGAGGCCGCATCCCTGCTGGAACAGCAGCGCCAGGGCGCCATCACCCGCAAACTCGCCGCCTGGGCCGCCATCCTGGCTGTGCCGACGGCGATCGCCGGCGTATACGGCATGAACTTCGAGCACATGCCCGAACTGCGGTGGGTTTGGGGCTACCCGGCGGTGATAATTGGCATCACCTCGATCATCGGCGTGCTCTATGTGCGGTTCAAGAAGAACGGCTGGCTGTAGAGGCCCTGGCCGGACCCTTTCTAGAGCATTTTCCGACCTGACTGCGTCAGGCCGTGAGCTCTAATCTTTTGTTTTGACACATTTTTCTTCGCGCGAACAGGAACCACTTCGCTCGAAAAATGCTCTAGCTCGCCCACGCCCGCGCGGGATGCAGGAAACGCCCGGCCTCGGCGCCGTCGCGCAGGAACACTCTCACCTCGGCGGAGCGGCCAGAAGCGGCGACGCGATTGGCGAGATCGCGGGCGGCGGCCTCGGCGCGACCGCCGCGCTCGAAGGTGAGGTCGGCCTCGAGGGCTTCGGAACGGACAGACCAGCCCTGCTCGGCCGGCGTCACGGAAATCAGCAGAGCCATCGGGAGCTCCTTACGCAAAACGACTTGGGGTGCGCCCATCGAGGCGCGAACGAGCGGATCTTCGAGCGGTTGGACCGGGCCCCGAAGTTGCGGGATCAGGCCGGCATTCGCCCTGGGTGGGGGTAGCGTCGACACATCTTATAGGCTCGCATTCTCACAACTTGACGACATGGGTATGACTGGAATGCGACTTATGCGAGCTAGAACTCCTCACGCCGTTGTCAGTTTCTCGGGTCGTTCAATGTTCTGAAGGTCGAGCCAGAAAAACTGCCTCGACTTAATTCCTACTAAATCAGTATGTTTTAGAAGGCTGCGCCCTTCCTCCCCTTTGGGCGCCGCCGGCCCGCGCCGTGCGGATCCGTCGGGGGATGGATGATCCGCGCGGCGCGACTACGCGCTGTGACGGGGGGGCGTCCCGTCTCGGCAGTCCTAGGCGCCTAGATGCGCCTTGATCAGCGCCCGTCCCGCTCGCGCCACGGCCCGCACGGGGCCGTTGGGACCCAGCGTCACGCGAGCCGTATAAGCGCCCTCCATCAGCAGCATGAGGCTGTCGGCCAGGTCCTCGTCCGGCGCGCCGGCCTGCTTGCACAGATCGACCAGTCGGGCATGAAGCCGCTGCTTGTAGGCCACCGACACCTTCTGGGCCGGGTGATCCACCTCGTGCAGTTCAAGGGCGGCGTTCGACAGCGGGCAGCCGTGAACATCGGCGTTGCAGGCCTTGGTCTCGAAGGCGTCGAAGATCGCTTCCAGCTGCACGCGAGGGTCGCCGCACGTGCAACCGGTCACTTCATCCCACCATATCCAGTAGTCGCGTTCCTGCTCGCGCAGCACCTCGGCGACCAGCTCGTCCTTGGACGGGAAGTTGCGATACAGCGTCATCTTGGTGGCGTCGGCCTCGTGGGCGATCGCCTCGACGCCCACCGCGCGGATGCCGTGCTGATAGAACAGCTCGCGGGCCGTTTCGAAAATCCGGTCGCGAGCTGGTCGTTTGGACAATGGGGCGCAAACCGGCGCCTCCATGGCGTCCATCTTGCCCTCGCTAGAATTTCTCTCAGCCATTTTCAATGCGCCTCACCTTGACGTGAGAGTTACCGGTCAGTATCTCTCACCGCGTGAATGATACCGAACGGTACCGTCACATCCATCTAAATCGTCACAGATGGCCGCCACGTCAAGCAACAGCCACTGCGACATTTTCATCCCAACCCAGAACGGAGCGCGAGCCATGTCCCCCAGTGCAAGCCAGGACCCCGCCCGCCCCCTGGGCGCCATCGCGAACCGACCGTGGCTGGCGTCCGCCAAGGCCTGGATCGCCCAGGCCGCCGAACCCCGCCGCCGGACGACCCGCTCGGCCAAGCGCCCTGTCCTCGAATAGCACACTGACCGCTTCCGTTCCGCCTCCCCATCGTCCGTCTTCAGGTGTTTCCATGCGCAAGCATCCCGCCCCCCTCTCGTCCTTGCCCGTCTCTCCCGCTCTCAAATCCTTCGCCGTCCTGGCTGCGGCCGCCGTCTTGGCCGCCTGCACCGCCCAGGCCAAGCCGGAAGCCGCTCCGCCACCGGCCCAGGTCACCATCACCGCCGTGGACTTCAAGGACCTGCGCCAGTGGGATGACTTCACCGGTCGCCTGGAAGCCGTCGACACCGTCGACATCCGCCCTCGCGTCGGGGGTTACATCGACGGCGCGCGGTTCGAGGAAGGCGCGCGGGTCCGCAAGGGCCAGGTGCTGTTCCAGATCGACCCGCGCCCCTACCAGGCCGAGGCCAATCGCGCCGCCGCCGAGGTGGACCGCGCCAAGGCCCAGCTGAACCTGGCCGTCGTCAACCGCGAGCGCGGCCGCCGGCTGATCGAGCAGAACGCCCTGGCCCAGAGCGAATTCGACCGGTTGTCCGCCGAGGAGAAAGCCGCCCAGGCCAATGTCGCCGCCGCAGCAGCCACCTATCAGACGGCCCGCCTGAACCTGGAATGGACCCGCGTGGTCTCGCCGATCGACGGCCGGGTCTCCAAGGCCGCGATCACCCGCGGCAACCTGGTGACGCCCTCGGACCTGCTGACCACCGTGGTCAGCGACAGCCCGATCTACGCCACCTTCAACGCCGACGAGCAGACCTTCCTCAAGTACGCCTCGGCTGAACGCGGCAAGGCCAGCCCGGTCTATATGGGCCTGATGACCGAGGACGGTTATCCCCACCAGGGCCAGCTGAAGTTCATCGACAACGCCATGGACGCCAAGAGCGGCACCATCAATGGCCGGGCGATCTTCGATAATGCAGACGGCCGCTTCACCCCAGGCCTGTTCGCCCGCATCCGGATGGTCAGCGACACCTCGCAGGTGGTGGCCCTGGCCCCAGACCGGGCGATCGCCACCGACCTGGGCAAGCGCTACGTCGTGGTGGTGGGCGCCAATAACAAGGCCGAGTACCGCCCCGTTGAGATCGGCCCGCTGGCCGGCAGCCTGCGCATCATCCGCACCGGTCTGAAGCCCGGCGACAAGGTGATCGTCGGCGGCCTGCAGAAGGTCAAGCCGGGCGATGTCGTAAAGCCGGTGGTCATCAAGACCGAAACGGCCGGCGACCTGCGCCAGTTCGAGACCGCGCCCCAGCGCGTCGCGATGATCAACAGTGTGGGCCAGAACTGATCCTTTAAACCGCTCATCCCGGCGAATGCCGGGACCCAGATCCCCAAGCGATGGGGCGGGTTGGAGTAGCTCGGCGCGCCTGGCGTCAGCCACACCGCCTTTCCATCTGGGTCCCGGCATTCGCCGGGATGAGCGGAACGTGTGCGCCTACTCCCTCCTCGCCTCCTCCCCCTTTTCGCCCGTAAAAGGCGCCGCTCATGAACTTCTCCAAATTCTTCGTCAGTCGGCCGCGGTTCGCCGCCGTGCTGTCGATCGTCATCTTCATCGCCGGGCTGGTGGCGCTGCCGCGCCTGCCGATCTCGGAATATCCGGAAGTGGCGCCGCCGACCGTGGTCGTGCGCGCCGCCTATCCGGGGGCCAACCCCGCCGTCATCGGCCAGACCGTCGCCGCTCCGCTGGAGCAGGCGATCAACGGCGTCGAGGGGATGATCTACCAGTCCTCGCAGTCGGCCTCAGACGGCGCGATGATCCTGACCGTCACCTTCGCGCTCGGGATCGATCTCGACAAGGCCCAGGTGCAGGTGCAGAACCGCGTCGCCCAGGCCCTGCCGAAACTGCCCCAGGAGGTGCAGCGCATCGGCGTCACCACCGACAAGGCCTCGCCCGACCTGACCCTGGTCGTGCACATGATCTCGCCCAACAACCGCTACGACATGCTGTACCTCAGCAACTACGCGCAGCTGAACGTTCGCGACCGCCTCAAGCGCGTCGATGGCGTGGGCGACGTCCAAATCTTCGGCGCCGGTTCCTATTCCATGCGGATCTGGCTGGACCCGGAAAAGCTGGCCTCGCTGAACATGACGGCCGGCGATGTGGTGAAAGCCCTGCGCGAGCAGAACGTCCAGGTCGCCGCCGGCCAGCTGGGCGCGCCCCCCACCCCGGGCGGCGCCGAGTTCCAGCTGTCGGTCAACGCCCCCGGCCGCCTGACCGACGAGGAGCAGTTCCGAGACGTCATCATTCGCTCGGGCGACAAGGGCGAGATCACCCACCTGGGCGACGTGGCCCGCGTGGAGATGGGCGCCAACAACTACGCCCTGCGCTCCTTGCTCGACAACAAGTTGGCCGTGGCCATGCCGATCTTTCAGCGCCCCGGTTCCAACGCCCTGAATATGGCCGCCGACATCAAGGCCACCATGAAGGACCTGAAGAAGGATTTCCCCGAGGACGTCGACTACGAGATCATCTACGACACTACCGCCTTCGTGCAGGAATCCATCAATTCGGTGGTCCACACCCTGATCGAGGCCATCATCCTGGTGGTGCTGGTGGTGGTGCTGTTCCTGCAGGGCTGGCGCGCCTCGATCATCCCGCTGATCGCCGTGCCCGTCTCGCTGATCGGCACCTTCGCGGTGTTGCTGATGCTGGGCTTTGGCCTCAACGCCCTGACGCTGTTTGGCCTTGTCCTGGCCATCGGCATCGTCGTCGATGACGCCATCGTCGTGGTCGAGAACGTCGAGCGCAACATCGCCAACGGCTTGGAGCCGGCGGCGGCCACCCGCAAGGCGATGAGCGAGGTCACCGGACCCATCGTCTCCACCGCCCTGGTGCTGTGCGCCGTCTTCATCCCCACCGCCTTCATCAGCGGCCTGTCGGGCCAGTTCTACCGGCAGTTCGCCCTGACCATCGCCATCTCGACGGTGATCTCGGCCTTCAACTCCCTAACCCTGTCGCCGGCCCTGGCCGCCGTGCTCCTGAAGAGCCACGACGCCCCCAAGGACCGCTTCCAGAAGATGATCGACGCGGCCCTGGGCTGGCTGTTCAACCCCTTCAACCGGATGTTCGCCAAGGCTTCGAACGGCTATGTCCGCAATGTCGGCCTCACCCTGGGCAAGTCGACCGCGGGGTTGGTGATCTACGGCCTGCTGCTGCTGCTGACGATCGGCGCCTTCGCCAAGACCCCCGGCGGGTTCGTGCCCCAGCAGGACAAGGCCTATGTGGTCGCCGTCGTGCAACTGCCCGACGCCGCCTCGCTGGACCGCACCGAGGCCGTGATCCGCCAGATGAGCGACATCGCCATGAAGGTGCCGGGCATCAAGCACTCGGTGGCCTTCCCCGGCCTGTCGGCCAACGGCTTCATCAACAGCCCCAATTCCGGCGCTGTGTTCTTCCCGCTCGCCGACTTCGACGAGCGCAAGGACAAGTCGATGTCGGCCACGGCCATCGTCGGCCAGCTGAACGCCAAGTTCGGCGCCATTCCCGACGCCCAGATCGCGGTCTTCCCCCCGCCTTCGGTGCAGGGGCTGGGCACGATCGGCGGCTTCCGCATGCAGATCGTCGATCGCGCGGGCCTGGGCCCCGACGAGCTCAACAAACAGACCCAGAACCTGATCGACAAGGCCCGCAAGGACCCCGCCCTGACCGGCGTGTTCTCGACCTACCAGGTCGGGGTGCCGAAGATCGAGGCCAGCATCGACCGGGAAAAGGCCCGGGCCTCGGGCGTCAGCCTGACCGACCTGTTCGAGACCATGCAGGTCTATCTGGGCTCGCTCTATGTCAACGACTTCAACCGCTTTGGCCGCACCTACGAGGTCAATGTCCAGGCCGACCAGAAATTCCGCATGCAGCCGGAACAGATGCTGCGGCTGCAGACCCGCAACGGCTCTGGCCAGATGATCCCGCTGGGCGCCTTCGTCAGCTTAAGGGAGGCCACCGGCCCCGACCGCGAGAGCCACTATAACGGCGTGCTCACGGCCGAGATCAACGGCGGCCCGGCCCCCGGCTACTCGACGGGCCAGGCCCAGAAGGCGCTGGAAGACCTGGCCAAGCAGGAACTGCCCAACGGCATGGGCTTCGAATGGACCGAGCTGACCTATCAGCAGATTCTGGCCGGCAACACGGCGATCTATGTCTTCCCACTGTGCGTGGTGCTGGCCTTCCTGGTGCTGGTCGCCCAGTACGAAAGCTGGACCCTGCCGCTGGTCGTCATCCTGATCGTGCCCATGACCCTGCTGTCGGCCCTGGCCGGCGTGCTGCTGGCTCATGGCGACAACAACATCTTCACCCAGATCGGGCTGATCGTGCTGGTGGGGCTGGCCTGTAAAAACGCCATCCTGATCGTCGAATTCGCCAAGGAGCGCGAGGAGCACGGCGACACGCCGATGCAGGCGGTGCTGGAGGCCTGCCGCCTGCGCCTGCGGCCGATCCTGATGACCTCGATCGCCTTCATCATGGGCGTGGCCCCGCTGGTCACCTCGCACGGGGCGGGCGCCGAAATGCGCCGGGCCATGGGCGTGGCGGTGTTCTCCGGCATGCTGGGCGTCACGGTCTTCGGCCTGGTTTTGACCCCGATCTTCTACTTCGTCATCCGCCGCAACACCGCCCGCAAGGCGGCGCTGAACGCGGCGAAAACCCCGACGACCGCCGTGGAGGCGCAATGATGTCTCAAGTTCTCACCCCCAACTACGGTTGGCGAAACCTCCGGGTCCAGCTGGGCCTGTTCGCCAGCATGACCCTGCTCTCGGCCTGCGCCGTCGGTCCCGACTACAAGACCCCGGTCACCGCGCCGGTAGTCCTGCAGAACGCCCCGGCCGCCACCTATTCCGCCGCCCAGCCGGAGGCGGACTGGTGGAAGCTGTTCGGCGACCCGGTGCTCGATGGCCTGGTCAGCCAGGCCCTGGCCGGCAATCTCGACCTCAAGGTCGCGGTCGCCCGGGTCGACGAGGCCCGCGCCCTGTTCAAGGACGCGCGTCTCGACCAGCTGCCGCGGGTCACCGCCAGCGGCGGCTATCAGAAGAGCGACCAGCAGCAGCCGGGCTCGAACGGCGAGCGGGTCGAGGGCGAGACCTATACGGGCGGCTTCGACGCCGGCTGGGAGATCGACCTGTTCGGCCGCGTTCGCCGGGGCGTGGAGTCGGCGCGGGCCGAGGCCGGGGCGGCCAAGGCCGACCTGCGCGACGCCCAGGTGACCATCGCCGCGGAAGTCGCTCGAAATTATCTCGAACTGCGCGGCGCCCAGGCCCGGCTGGCCGTGGCCAACCGCAACCTGGAAACCCAGCGCGAGACGGTGCGCCTGACCAAGGTGCGCTACGACGCCGGGGCCGGCAGCCCGATCGACGTCGCCAGCGCCCAGGCCCGCCTCAACGCCACCGAGGCGGTGATCCCGGCTTTGATCACCGCCGAGAAGCGCGCCAACTACCGGCTGTGCGTGCTGACCGGTCAGCGGCCCGGCGCCCTGGACGCCACCCTGGTGGTCCAGAACGCCGAGGTCACGCCGCTGATCACCGCCCTGCCGATCGGCGATGCGACGGACCTGCTGCGCCGGCGTCCCGACGTCCAGGCCGCCGAGCGCCGCCTGGCCGCCCAGACCGCCAAGGTGGGCGTGGCCACGGCCGACCTCTTCCCGCGCGTCCGGGTGACCGGCTTCATCGGCTTCCTGTCGGGCTCGGCCGGCGGCTTTGGCAACAGCGCCAGCCAGGCCTGGTCGGTGGCCCCCACCGTCAGTTGGCCGGCCCTCGACCTGGGCGGCGCCCACCAGCGGCTGAAGGCGGCGCAGGCCCGCAATGACGCCAGCCTGGCAGTCTATGACCAGACCGTGCTGGGCGCGCTGGAGGACCTGGAGAACGCGTTGGTCGGCTACCGCCAGCAACAGGCCCAGCTCGTGAGCCTCACCAACCAGGCCGCCGCCTCCCGCCGCGCCGCCGAGCTGGCGCGGATCCAGTACAAGGAAGGCGGCATCGACTTTCTCGTGCTGCTCGACGCCGAACGCACGCTGCTGGCCGCTGAAGACTCGCTGACAGTGGCCGAGACGGGCGTCAACACCAACGTCGTGGCAATCTGCAAGGCGCTGGGGGGTGGGTGGAGCTAGCGGGGGGCGCGCACATCTGAAACCCTAGCCCAAAGGGAGAGGGTGAGGAAAAACGGCAGAAGTTATCCACAGGGCGGCCGTCCATCCCCACCTGTCGCAAGATGGACCCCAACCCTATCAGCGCCTTGCACAAGAACGCACGTTTCCGATCCTCACCCTCCAGGACGGCAGCGCAGGGGCGGTTGTGAGCCGGGGGTACAGACTGCCCCCTACGGGTCGCTCCGCGATCGTCTTCCGCCATAGGGGGAAGAGCTCAAATGCGCTTGAGCTCCGCCCCCTATGGGGGCGGACAGACCGCAAAGCGGTCAGGTGGGGCAAGTGGGTGTGATCCCACGCCCGCCTACTTCGTCACATGCCCCTTGACCAGCTTCAGCTGGATCGTCTCGCCCGTCGGATCCTTGGACGTCAGGCCGACCTCGGGGTCGGTCGGAAAGGTCTCGCACAGGCTGCCGAACAGCTTGGGCTTGGACTGTTTCAGGCAGACCTTGTCGCCCTTGACGCTCCACTTGCCGGCCAGGTCCAGGCCCCGGCGGCTGAGGCCCGTCCAGGTCCCGTCAGGCTTCAGCCAGATCTTCCGCGACCGCCCGTCGGGGTCGATGGTCAGCACGGTATTGCCGAACGCCGCCTTGACATTGGCCGCCGGCGCGGCGGCCTGGGCGGCGAGCGGCGTGGCGAGGACGGCGGCCAGGAGGAGCGCTGTGGGCTTGGTCATGGCGGGGTAACGCGCGACGGCGCGGAAGGCGCCGGCCTTCTCCTCACCCGCGCAACGGGGGAGCGAAGAAAGGCCGCCAGCCATCCCAAAATCCGCTCATCCCGGCGAATGCCGGGACCCAGATCCCATGGCGTTGAAGTGGGTTGGAGGCGCTCAGAGCTGATGGCGTCAGGCCCAAAGCCACCCATCTGGGTCACGGCATTCGCCGGGATGAGCGGGTTTGTGGGGGTCGCCATTTGAGCCCCTCTTCCCTCCACGCGCATCGCCGACGCCCCGCCTCAAACCCTCAGCGGAGCCTGCTCCGCCGTCCGACGGTGTAAAGGACGGCGCGCCGCGCCGCCGCGACGCGGCCGCCAGAGGCGGTCCTTGACACCGCCAGCCGCCAGAGCTCCGATCCTCCAAAGGTTTAAGGTGTGGCCCCATCCGAGGCGGATGCGGGGCAAGAAGCCACATTTCCAACCTCAGCAGAGGGTGAGGCGCCTGCGCGAAACCCTCTCTCTTCGAGAGAGGGAGGGGCCCACCGCGAAGCGGTGGGAGGGTGAGAGGTTTCACCGCTTGCCGGGAAATCCCTGCCTGAACCTTCATCAACTCGAGCCCGACCACGCCTTACTTCAACGTCGCGCCGATCACCGCCGAGTTCCCTCGCATCCGTGTCTCGAAGTCAGGGTCCGACCAGTTTGTGTCGGCAATTCCCAGCGCGCAGGGCTGATAATCGCGCACCTCCACGCAGTCGGTCCAAATCCCGCCGCGCCCCACTAGGAGCCGGCGCCCGTCACTTGAGAGCGCCAGCCGCTCCTCGTTGATGAAGCGGCCGTCTTCCGAATAGCTGAGATCGGCCATCGTTCGCCGCCACAGCCACCCACCCTGCTCCTCCTGCCAGAGATCGTAGGTGAGGTCGGTCAGCGTGGGGCCAACGCTAAGATGCACGACCCGCCCATCCGCCAACCGAAGGCGCGCGGTATCGGTGGCGGGAATCATTAGCGCGCCATAGCTCAGCGGCACGATCAGCGGCGGCAGCAAGAGCAACAGCAGTAAACCCGTCCAGTGGCGCACCCACAGGATCAGCAACACGATGGTGACGGCGGTCCCGCCAATGGCCGTCAGCAGTAGCACGTCCATGGTCGGCGGCGCCGGCGACAATTGGGGCGGGATCGCGGACATCACGAAGAGGACCCCCGCCAACACGGACACCGCCGCGCAAATGCGGAGAGGCCAGAGCAGCCCGCCGCGCCGAACCTTGCCAACCATCAGCCGCCCTCCCGCGCGGTCGCCAACCGCACCTCGAACACCGCCCCCGCCTCCCCTTCGACCAGCCCGATCCGCCCCGAACTCGCCGCCAGCAGCGATCGGGCGATCGACAGGCCGAGCCCCGTGCCGCCCGCCTCGCGCCGGCTGGTGAAGAACGGTTCGAACAGGCGCTCCCGGTCGGCGGGCGGGACGCCGGGGCCGTCGTCGCTGACGCGCAGCACCACGTCTTCGCCCATCACCAAAGCCGAGATCCAGACCCTCCCCGCCCCCGCCTGGCGGCTGTTCTCCACCAGGGTGGTCAGCACGGTCTCCACCGTCGCCTCGGGCGCGGCGACCTGCGGGAGGTCGTCCGGCAGGTCCAGGACCACGGCGATGTCGCGGCCCTGGGCGTCGGCCACCCGGCGGGCCGGCGAGGCCACGGCGCAGACTACGCCGGCCTGGGGCATGGCCATGTCGGCGCGGGCCATGTCCATCAACCGGCCGACCAGGGCCGAGAGCCGGGCGCTGTCGGCCGAGATATTGCCCAGGAAGCGGTGGCGCTCCTCGGGGCTCATGGTGGCGAAATGGTCGTCCAGCAGCTCGACCGCGCCAGTGATCCCGGCCAGGGGGGTCTTGAACTCGTGGCTGACGGCGGCGGCGAAGTCGCGCAGGTAGCGCGAGCGCACGGCGATGGCGCCGGCCATCACCCGGAAGTCCTGGTAGAGGGCGCGGATCTCGACCGCGGCGGTGACCGGGGTCTCCGGAACCTCGCCCTGCCCCGCCGCCACGCCTTTCGTGGCCGCGCTGAGCGCCTCGATCGGCCGGGTCACGCCGCGCGACACCAGGCCCGACAGCAGCACCAGCAGCAGCACCGTCGCCCCCGCCCCCAGCAGGATCTTGCCCCGGTCCTGATAGACCCCCCGGAACAGGGCGCGGGGCGAGCGCGACAGCAGCAGCGCCCCCACCACCAAGCCATTGACCCGGATCGCCCGCGCGTGATGCAGCCGCAGGGCCGAGGCCCGGCTCAGCCACTCGAACGAATAGCGCGGATGATAGGCCCCATTGCGCCGCAGCACGGTGCGCGAATGGCCCGCCAGCGCCGCCTGGATCTCCGGCAGGGCCGCCAGGCTGCCGCCTTGGCCGAGGCCCCGCACCACCACGCCATGGCGATCGACGATCAGGATCGAGGCCAGGGTGCTGCGGCTGGTCTGGTCGAGGATCGGCTCCAAGGCGTCGGCGGCGGCCACGGCCTGCGGGTCGGCGGGAGGCGCGAGCGCGGGGCCGGGGCGCTCGGGCAGCACCGGCGAGGCGCGCAGGTCGATGCTGACAGCCTCGGGCCGGTAATAGCCGGGATCGTCGCGGGCGTCGGGGTCGGCCAGGGTGGTGTCGCGCACGGCGCCGGGCCACAGGGCGCCGGCCGCCGCCGCCAGGGCCGCGCCTTGCGACGCGAGTTCGGCCTCGGTCTGGCGCACCAGGGTGTTCTCGTAGGTGCGCAGGAACACCGCGCCTATGGCCGGCATGGCGGCGGCGAACAGCAGCACGGTCAGCAGGATGGCCCGCAGCCGAAGCGCCGGCCACCAGGTGCGCAGCCAGGCCCGCAGCGGTTGGATCACGGCTCGACGCCGCCAGCACAAGCGCCTAGCCGGTAACCGATCCCGGCCCGCGTCTCGATCAGGTCGTGACCGCCCACGCCCGCGAACTTGGCCCGCAGGTTGCGCACATGGCTGTCGATGGTGCGGTCGGTGACCGCGAAGCCCGGCCCGCGCAGACGGTCGATGATGGCGTCGCGGCTGAACACCTTGGTCGGTGTGGCCGCCAGGGTCTTGAGGATGGTGAATTCGGTGACGGTCAGCGACAACTCGGCCCCGGCCCAGCGGGCGCTCCAGGCCTCGGGGTCGAGGGCCAGCCGGCCCCGCGTGATCACACCGTCCAGGCCTGTCGCCGCCTCGGCCTTGGCCCCGGTGCGTCGCAGGATGGCCTGGACGCGGGCCACCACCTCGCGCGGGCTGAACGGCTTGACCACATAGTCGTCGGCCCCCAGCTCGATGCCCAGCACCCGGTCGATCTCGTCGTCGCGCGAGCTCAGGAACAGGATCGGCAGCTCGCCCTGGGCCCGCAGCCGGCGGCAGACCTCCAGCCCGTCCAGGCGCGGCATGTTGATGTCGAGAACCACCAGGTCGGGGGCGCGCTCGGCCACGCTGGCCAGGGCCGCTTCGCCGTCGGCCGCTTCGCGGGTCTGCAAGCCCACCTTGGCCAGGGCGAACACCAGGAGCTGGCGGATGTGGGGATCGTCGTCGACGATCAGGATCGTGCGCTGCATGGCGCCCATGTTCAGGGCTCCGCGTCTGGGGTCAACGGAGACGTCGAGGCGGTCGCGCGCGTTTGCCGTGCAGATTTCGTGCAGGCCCTACCCCGCCTTGACCCTCTCGGTCCACCGTCCGAACGGGCCATCTGGCTCGTCGGGCAGGCTGGGCTGCAGCGAGCGCAGGTCGCTGGGGCGGATGTTGAACGCCTTGCGGAAGCTGCGGCTGAAATGGGCCTCGCTACTGAAGCCGCACTGGAAGGCGATCTCGCTGATGCGGCGGACCCGCTTGGGGTCCAGCAGGGCGGCGCGGGCCAGATGCAGGCGGCGGTCCCAGACATAGGCGGTGACCCCGCCCAGGGGTTCGAACAGGCGATAGAGCGTGGAGCGCGACACGCCCAGGGCTTCGCTGATCTTGGCCGGGTTCAGGCTGGGTTCCAGCAGGTTGTGCTCGACATAGCCGCGGGCGCGCAGCAGCACGGGCGACTCGCGCACCCCGAAATCGGCCCGTCCCGCCTCCATGGCCAGGCACGCGCCCAGCAGTTCGACGGTGGCGCGGGTGATGCCGGGCAGGGTCTGGGGGATCAGTTGCGGGAACCAGCGGGTCACCGAGGTCAGGTGTTCGATCAACAGGCCCGCCCGGTTGCCGTCCAGCACCATGCCATGCAGGTCGATACCCGGCACGACGGTCTGGACCTGGACGCGCGGCAGGAAGGTGGAGAGCACCTTGACCGACGTGCTGTGCAGCAGCATGGGCCGCGAAAGGTCGCAGATGCCCACCTCGCCCGGACCGGCCGCGAACGGCACGCCATCGAAGTCGCCGGTGTGCGAGCCGGCGATGTTGAACTGAACGATGTAGGCGTCGTGGCCGTCGGCGGCGATCATTTCCGGCGTACGGAACATCGTGTGGCCGCCGGTCTCGGTCACATAGAAGGCGTGGTCGCCCAGACGCAGCGAGGTGATGCTGGCGGTGAAGCCGGGCTCGGGGTCGCGGGCGTCCAGCGCGACGAGCACTTCACGCCGGTAATAGTCGTGCCGCTCTTCGGCCGGTACGCTCCGGGTACTGAAATTCGACCGGGCGAGGGACGGCAGCCCCGCGCGCGGCTGTTCGAAATCGCTCATGTGTCCCCCCGTTAGCCATAGTCGCTGATTTACGAGACCCGCCCCATGCGGGCGTTCGTCGCATGGGGCGAGACAGGTTTGTCCTTTGAGACAAGCGGTCAAGGAAAAGGGACCCGCATGTAACGTTTGGCGCGCCGAACGCCTTCCTGGTATCCAGCCATCGGGAGAACGTTGGTCGATGACGCGAGCGCTCCGGGAAGACTTTCGTCCCGACGCGACGGCCGCTGGCGACATCGGTTCGAAGAACGGCGCACCGCCCAGGCCAGAGACTGGCTGTTTGTCAGCGCCGCCAAACCCTGTGGGGGAAACCAACTGAAGGCGGGCCTTGGGGGGGGCCTTTTTTGTTTCCGCGGATCCGCCGGGGACGTCATCGAACTGCCGCCGCGTTCCTTCTCCCCTTGCGGGGAAAGTGGCGGCGTAGCCGACGGATGACGGGTCGACGGGCGGCTACCGAAGCGTTTTCACAGCATTGCCGATAGGCTGGCGCGACCCCTCATCCGACCTGCTTCTCAGGCCACCTTCTCCCGCAAGGAGAGAAGGGAAGGTCCACGCCCGTCCAAGAGCATTTCCCGACCTGACTGCGTCAGGCCGTGAGCTCTAATCTTTTGTTTTGACGCACTTTTCTTCACGCGAACCGGAACCACTTCGCTCGAAAAATGCTCTAGTGCTCGCGGCCCATCCGCCAGAAGGTCTGGGTCAGGGGCTCCAGCAGATAGGCCAGGGCCGAGCGCTTGCGGAGGGGGATCAGCACCTCGACCGGCAGGCCGGCCTGCAGGCCCGACTGCGCGCCACGGATCTGGCGGATCTTGTCAAGCTCCTCGGGCGGGGCCGCCACCTCGGCCCGGAAATACTGCACCCCACTCTTCTCGTCGGTGAAGCTGTCGGCCGACAGCTCGGTCAGGGTGCCGTTCAGCAGCGGCAGGTCGCGTTCGTGCAGCGAGGTGAAGCGAATCTGGGTCTTCTGGCCGGGCTGCAGGTCGTCGGCGTCATTGGGCGAGACCTTGGCCTGGATCACCAGCCGCCGGTCCTGAGGCACGATCTCCATCAGGGTCTGGCCCGGCGCCGCCACGCCGCCGACGGTGAAGACATTGAGGCCCACCACCTTGCCGCTGCTGGGCGCGCGGACTGTGGCGCGGGCCAGCTGTTCGCGAGCGGCCAGCACCTTGGGCTGCAGGTCGTCCAGCCGCACCTGCACGTCGCGCAGTTGGCCGGAGACCTCCTCCATCATCTGGCGTTCCAGCGACAGGGTCTGCAGGCGGGTTTCGCCGATCTGCTCGTTGGATCGGGCGATCTGGGCCCGATAGGCCCCGTCCTCGCCGGTCAGGGAGGCGGCGCTGCGCTGCAGGGCCAGAACGCGGGTCTTGGGCGCATAGCCCTTGCTGGCCAGTTCCTGAACACCGGTCAGCTCCTCGGCGATCAGTTTCTGCTGCTCGCGATTGGCGTCCAGCTGGCGCTCGGCGCCGTTGGTCTGCTGGCCCAACTGAAGGACGCGCTGGTTGAGCACGCCGCGCTGGGTGTTCAGCGAACCGCGACGGGCCTGGAACTGCTGGCGCTGCAGGCGCAGGGAGTCCTCGGCGAGGGGCTTGTCCTCGGGCGCCAACGTGGCGAACTCCGGCGGGACGGCGATCGTGGGGCGGCGGTCGCGCTCGGCCACCAGGCGGGCGCGCTGGGCCAGCAGGGTCAACATCTCGCCGGTCATGCCGCGTTCGCTGGCCCGCAGTTCCGACGCCGACAACTCGACCAGGATCTGGCCCTTGACCACGGTCTGGCCTTCCTTGACCCGGATGCCGGTAACCACCCCGCCTTCACGATTTTGTACGGCTTGGCGGTTCCCCGACACGGCGACCACGCCGTGGGCATAGGCCCCGGCGTCCAGCGGCGCGAACGCCGCCCAGCCCAGGAAGCCGACGAAGAACACGCCAGCGACCACCGCGCCGAGACGGATCATCAGGGCCGGATCGTCAGAAATCCGCGCCGTCGCCAGGGCGGTGTTGGGAGACGGCACGGTCATCGCTTGGCGGCCCGCAGGGACATGGCGTTGCCGTTGGTGGCAGGACGGGGCGGGGTCTTGGCGGCCGCAGCCATCTGGGCGATGACCTCGGCTCGCGGCCCGATCCGCTCGACCTGTCCGTCGCGCAGAACCAGCAGGCGATCGGCGATGTTGAGGATGCCCGTGCGGTGGGCGATGATCATGATCGCCGCGCCCCGGGCCTTGGCAGCCAGGATCGTTTGGTTCAACGCCGCCTCGCCCTCGGCGTCGAGCGCCGAATTGGGCTCGTCCAGCACCAGCAGCGGCGGACTTTCATAGAGGGCGCGGGCCAGGGCCACGCGCTGGGCTTGACCCGCCGACAGACCGCGACCGCCCGGCCCGAGCACGGTGTCGTAGCCATTGGGGAAACGCAGGATCAGCTCGTGCACGCCCGCGGCCTGGGCGGCTGCCACCACGGCGGCGTCGATGACGGCGGGATCACCGCCCGCCCAGGCCGCGAAGCGCGAGACATTGTCCTTGATCGAACCGGCGATCAGGGCGGAGTCCTGCGGCAGATAGCCGATGAACCGCCCAAGGCGATCGCCGTCCCAATCGTTCATTTTGGCGCCGTCCAGCCGAACCGCGCCGGCGTCGGGCGTGATCGCGCCGGCGGTCACGCGGGCCAGGGTGGATTTGCCGGCGCCGCTAGGGCCGACAACCCCGAGGATCTCGCCCGGCGCCAAGCGTAGGGACACGCCGCGCAGCAAAAGTGGGCCATCGCCGGGCGCGCGGATCACCACCTGCTCAAGGGTTAGGAGTCCCGAGGGCGCTGGCAGCAGCGTGCTCGGCAATTCAAGGTTCTGGGCTGGAAACAGCTTGATCAGGTTGTTGAGCGCGCCGCGCGCCTGGCCCACCGTGGTCCAGGCGCCGACCATCTGCTCGATCGGCTGCAGGGCCCGGCTCATCAGCACGGAGGCGGCGATGATCGAACCCGCCGAGATCTGCCGGTCCACCGCCAGCCAGGCGCCCAGGCCCAAGGCCGCCGACTGCAGGAACATTCGGGTGAACTTGGTGGCCGCCGAATAGCCGCCGCCGGTGAACTGGGCCTTGGCGGTCAGGTCCAGGCCCTTGCGGCGGTCGACCAACTGTCGCTCGCCCAGGGCGCCGCGCATGCCCAAGGCGCGCACCACCTCAGCGTTGGCGGCGACGGCCTCTTGCGAGGCATAGGCCTGGGCCTGGGCCAAGAACGCCTCGCGGGCCCGCAGGCGAGTGGCGCGCTCGTTGAGGACAGCCAGGGCTACCAGGATCGCGCCGCCGACGATGGTCATCGCGCCGAGGGCCGGGTGGATCATGAAGGCCACGATCACGTAGATCGGTGTCCAGGGGATGTCGAAGGCAGCGATGGCGATGGGGCCGGACAGGGCCTGGCGAACGATGTCGAACTCGCGCATGCCCTGCGACGACGAGCCGGGCGACAGGGCGCTCATCAGCCTCTGCAGGATGTCGCCGGCCAGCAGGCGATCCACGCGCAGGCCGGCCAGGGTCAGCAAGCGCGAACGCACCGACTCCAGCGCCGTCTGGGTGCCCAGGGCGAAGGCCACAACGAGGGTCAGGTAAAGCAGGGTGAGGCGGCCCTCGGTCGGCACGACCCGGTCATAGACCTGCATCATGTAGATGGTCGGGGCCAGCAGCAGCAGATTGATCATGGCGCTGAACACCGCCGCGGCCATGAAGTGCGGCCTGCAAGCTCGCAAGGCGGCGGCCAGCGGCGGCGGCAAGGGGGCGTCCAGGAACTTCAGCCTAATCTCTCCCCAGGCCGCGCGCTCGTTCCGACACCCTGGTCGGCCGTCAACGTTACGCTCCGGACGGTACCTAACGTCCGGGGCCCCTTCTATGCAAGAGAACGTCGCCCAGGTTGCAGGGCGGCGCGACCTTGCTATTCCACGAAGGCGGGAGCGGCGACGCGGCGTCCCAGCAGGAAAGCGTCCGCCACGTGCCGCAGGGGCGTGACATCGACGTCCGACGCGCCGGTCGCGATCAGCTCGGCGAACCGGGTGTAGAGGCTCGGATACTCCGCCTCTGGCTGCTCGTGCATCAGGAGGCCGTCGATCCAAAGCTTGGACCCGCCGTGCGACAGCCGCAGGGCGCCGCCGTCGGTGTCGACCTCGATGTCCCAGCTCTGCGGGCCGGTCTGCAGGAAGTCGAACACTGCGGTGATCGGCACGCCCGCCGTGTCGACAAAGTCCAGCTCGGCGGCGATTGGCGACTGGCGGTTCTCGGGAACGTGCAGGGTGGCGCTGGTCAGGAAGAACGACCGGGGCAGGATGGCGGTGGCGATCGACAGGGCGTTGATGCCGGGGTCGAAGACGCCCAAGCCACCCGGCTCCCATATCCAGTCCTGGCCGGGATGCCAGACGCGGACGTCCTCTTTCCAGATGATGCGGGCGGCGCTGATCCTCCTGCCGGCTAGCCAGTCGCGCGCGGGGGCGACGGCGGGGGCGTGGCGCGAGTGCCATGTGGCCTGCAGGGTGACAGCCTTCGCTTGCGCGAACTGCCGCAGGTCCTCGACCTCGCTCAGCGTCGCGCCGGGGGGCTTTTCCAGCATCACGTGCTTCCCCGCTTCCAGCGCCTGGCGGGCCAGGCCGTGGCGCACCTGGGGCGGGGTGCACAGCGTCACGGCGTCGAAGGCGACCTCGCTGGCCAGTAACTCATCGAGGGTGTGGAAGCTGGGTAGGCCCGGCTGTTCGGCGTGGCGGCTGACGATCGCTACCAGCTCGAAGCACGGGTCGGCGGCCATGGCCGGCAGGTGCTGGTCACGGGCAATCTTGCCCAGGCCGATCAGGGCCACGCGGATGGGGGTGGCGGCGGTCATGGGGCCTCGCGAACTCCGGGGACTTTATTTGTAGGATGAATGATGGGTGGGGCTCGAGATGTCAAATAGCCTCCACAAACCCGCTCATCCCCCCAACAACTCGAAACTCGCCGCCAAGCCATCCACGGCGTTATTGGCCACCCACAGGTCGAACATCCCCGGCTCGGCGATCCAGCGATCGTTCTCGCCGAAGAACATCAGCGCGCCGCGCTCCAGGCTGAAGCGCACCTCGCGCTTCTCGCCGGGCTTCAGGGCCACCCGGATGAAGCGCTTCAGCTCGCGCACCGGCCGAGTGCGGCTGGCGACCCGGTCATGCACATAGAGCTGGACCACATGCTCGCCCGCCACCTTGCCCATGTTGGTGACATTGGCGGTGATGGCCAGCTTGTCGTCCCAGGCCAGGCGCGTGGTCGACAACCGCACATCGCTGAGCGCGAACGGCGCATAGCCCAGGCCATGGCCGAACGGATAGAGCGCCTCGTTGCGGGTGGTGCGCCAGCGGGCTTTGTACTCCTGGCTGTCGTCGGCCTGGGGCGCGGGCCGGCCGGTGGTGCGGTGATTGTAGAAGAACGGCTCCTGGCCGCTCTCGTGCGGGAAGCTGACCGGCAGGCGGGCCGACGGATTGACCTTGCCAAACAACACATCGGCCACCGCGTGGCCGGTCTCGCTGCCCAGGAACCAGGTGGCGAGGATCGCCGGCGCGGCCTTGACGGCCCCCTCCAGCACCAGGGCCCGCCCGTGACGCAGCAGCACCACCGTCGGCTTGCCCACCGCGCCGACCAGGTCGGCCAGTTGCTGCTGGACGCGCGGCAGGCCGATCTCGGTGCGCGATTGGGCCTCGCCGGACATGTTCTGCCCCTCGCCGACCGCCAGCAGCACGATGTCGGCCGCCCGCGCCGCCGCCACTGCCTGGTCGAAGCCGCCGCGGATGGTGGCCTCGACATCGCAGCCGCGGGCGACGGTCAGCGACGCCGAATCGGCCAGGGCCTCGCGGATGCCGGTGGCCAGGTCGACGCTCAGGCCCGGATCGCCGAAAAAGGCCCACGGGCCCAGGATGTTGGCGCGGTCCTCGGCGAACGGCCCGATCAGAGCGATGCGCTTGCCCTGGGTCGCCAGGGGCAGCAGGCCGCCATCGTTCTTCAGCAGGACGATGGATCGCGCGCCCGCTTCCCGCGACAGCGCCCGCGCCGCCGGGGTGGCGGTTTGGGCGGCCTGGACCTTGGGGTTTATCGAGCGGAACGGCCGGTCGAACAGGCCGACGGCCTCCTTCAGGCTCAGCACCCGGCGCACGGCGGCGTCGACGACCGCCATCGGCACGCGCCCCTGGGCGACCAGCTCGGGCAGGTAGCGGCTGTAGAGCCCGCTCTGCATGCTGATATCCACCCCGGCCAGGATCGCCAGCCGCGCGGCGTCCCTGTCGTCGG
The DNA here is from genome assembly GCF_049896345.1 of Caulobacter sp. DWR2-3-1b2. NCBI lineage: Bacteria > Pseudomonadati > Pseudomonadota > Alphaproteobacteria > Caulobacterales > Caulobacteraceae > Caulobacter > Caulobacter sp. DWR2-3-1b2. Next base: position 283,559 of record NZ_JAFCUC010000004.1, read on the forward strand.
CGGCGTAGCCGTGGGCCACCAGCTCCTGGTCGGCGGTGTAGTCGGAAATCACCACGCCCTTGAAGGCCCATTCGCCGCGCAGGACATCGGTCAACAGGTGGCGGTTGGCGGTGGAGGGCACGCCGTTGATGTCGTTGAAGGCCGACATCACCGTCAGGCAGCCGGCGTCGAAGGCGGCCTTGAACGGCGGCAGGTGCACCTCGCGCAGGGTCTCGTCTGAGATGTCGACGGCGTTGTAATCGAGCCCGGCCATCACCGCGCCATAGGCAGCGAAGTGCTTGGCGGTGGACAACAGGCTGTCGGGGGCGGTCAGGTCGCGGCCCTGGAAGCCGCGCACCCGGGCCTGGGCCATCACCTCGCCCAGGAACACGTCCTCTCCGGCGCCCTCGGCCCCCCGGCCCCAGCGCTGGTCGCGGGCCACGTCGACCATCGGGGCGAAGGTCCAGTGCAGGCCGTGAGCGCTGGCCTCGACGGCGGCCGCCCGGGCCGTGCGCTCGGCCAGGACAGGGTCGAAGCTCGCCGACTCGGCCAGGGGGATGGGGAAGATGGTCTTGAAACCGTGGATCACATCGGCGGCCAGCAGCAGCGGAATGCCCAGGCGCGACTGTTCGACGGCGGCGGTCTGGGCCAGCAAGGCGCCCTCGACGCCCACCCCATTCATCAGCACGCCGATCCTGCCGGCCCGGGTGTCGGCCAGGATCTGCTGGGTGTTGCGGGCGTTGACCGCCGGATTGATGTCGCCGACCGGCGGACGGATCGTGTCGGAATAGCACGAGAGCTGACCGGCCTTTTCCTCAAGGGTCATCTGAACGATCAGAGCCTCGACGCGCGGCGAGGCCGCCCGGGCGGAGCCGGCTCCCGCCCCCACCGAGATAACGGCGAACCCCGCCAGACCTGCGGCGCCGGCCATGAACTCGCGCCGACCCAGGCCCTGCCGCCCGCCACCATCCGCCATGGAATCTTCCTAACTGAAGCTTTGGCGCAACCTCGCCAGAAACACCGACCGGTGCAATGGTGCGTTACCTGTGGGGCGAACGAACGTCCAATTCTTGAAGAGGCTCCCATGACCGTACGCTGGCGCATTGATGTCCGACTGGGCGACGCCCCGCCCCAGGCGCCGCTCCGCAGCATGGTGGTCGAGGCTCCCACCGAGGTCGAGGCCCTGCGGCTGGTGCTGGTCCAGGCCGAGCAGGACCGCGACAACGCCGCGGAGCTGTTGCAGGACGGGCAGGAGGAGGTGTTCTCCCGCACCGAGGTCGAGGGCCGCACGGAGCACCAGGGGAATACGGACTAGCGGGCGGCGCAGTCTTAAAAACCTTCTCCCGGAGAGGAGAGGGTCTCATTTGCGCCGATACAGATAATCCGCCGGCAGTCCCATCCGCAGGCACGCCTCCACCGCTGGCATGCCCTTGATTGGTAAACGATCGGCCGCCGCGCCGGCCCAGCGCACCAACCGGCCCTCCACCGGCCCCAGGTCCCACTCAGGCCCAAGCCCCACGACCGCCCGAACCTCCGCCGGGGTGATCGCCACCGCCGCTCGGATCAGCGCGCCCTGCAGGCCTTGTAGTGGCGCTGGCAGGATCGCCGTCTGGCGCATCAGGTCCAGGAACTCAAACACGATCTCGTGTCGCTCGAGCTTCGGCAGCATGGCCACGAGCTGAGCCTCCCATCCCACCACCGAACCCGGCGCCCCCACGGCGCCGTAGAGGGCGGCCGCCGGCGCCGCCTCGGCGTAGAAGCGGTCGCGTTCGTCGTCAGTCAGCGGGGCGGCGTAGGCGCGGTAGGCCTCCAGGAAGCCGAAGCTGGCGGTGGCCTGCACCCAGTCCAGCAGCTCGACGTCGTTGGCGCGGTAGGTGGCGCCGGTTGGAGTATCGCCCGCCACCCGGTCATGCATCCGCCGCACGCCGGCGATCATCGTCTCGGCGGCCGATCGCGCGCCATAGACCGTGACCATCGCCGCCAGGCCCGTGCGCTTGAGACGCGGCAGGGGATCGGTGCGAAAACTGCTGTATTGCCAGACCCCCGTGCGCACGCGCGGCTCGGCGAGTTCCAGGATCACCGCCGCAACGCCGCCGACGAATAGCGAGACCGGGTTCTTGAACACCCGCCACGACACCGAGTCCGGGGCGGCCAAGGCGGGCTCGCCGGCCGGCTGGCGGAAGTCGATGCGTGGCCCGGTCTCCGGCTGGATCAGACCCTGAACGAAGCTCGCCAGGCGACCGCCGTCGGCCATGCTAGTTCACGCGCCTTTCCTTGCCAGCCCAGTACGGTTCGCGCAGTTCGCGGCGCAGGATCTTGCCCGAGGCGTTGCGCGGCAGGACCTCGACGAAGTCGATGGTCTTGGGCGCCTTGAAGCCGGCGATGCGGGTGCGGGCGAAGGCGATGATGTCGTCCGGATCGGCCGGGGCGCCGGGCTTGAGCGCCACCACCGCCTTGACCGCCTCGCCCCAGGTGTCGTCGGGCACGCCGATCACCGCCACCTCGGCGACGTGCGGATGACCGTAGACGGCGCTTTCGACCTCGGCGGGATAGATGTTCTCGCCGCCGCTGATGATCATGTCCTTCACCCGGTCGTGAATGAACAGATAGCCGTCGCCGTCGATATAGCCGGCGTCGCCCGTGCGCAGCCAGCCGTCGGCGGCGATGGTCTCGGCGGTGGCCTCGGGCAGTCTCCAATAGCCGGCCATGTTGGCGGGCGAACGGACCGCGATCTCGCCGACCTCGCCCGGCGGCAGGGCCTGGCCGCTCTCGCCGAGCACCTTCAGCTCCACGCCCGGCATCGGCAGACCGGCCGAGCGCATGCGGGCGTTGCCGGCCGGGTCGTGGTCCTGTGGCGGCAGATAGACCACCGTGCCGGTCGTCTCGGTCATGCCGTACTGCTGGACGAAGCCGCAGCCGAACACCTCGAGACACTCGCGCAGCAGGTCCAACGGGATAGGCGCGGCGCCGTAGAGGATGTGGGTTAGGCGGCTGTAGTCAACCTGGCGGGCGCTCGGCAGGCGGACCACGATCTGCAGGGCCGCCGGCACCATGAACATCTTGGAGATCTGGTCCTTCTCGATGAAGTCCAGCACCTTGGTCGGGTCGAACTCGCGGGCCACCACGCCCTTGGCGCCGTTAACCAGGCCGACCACGCCCCAGCCGGTGCCGCCGATATGGGCCACCGGCATGGCCACCAGGCTGACATCGTCCGGACCCCAGCGGTTCCAGTCCATGTCGGCGGCGGCGGCCAGCTTGCGCGGCCCCAGGATGTTGTCGTGGGTCAGCATCGCGCCCTTGGGGCGGCCGGTGGTGCCCGAGGTGTAGAGCTGCACGGCGATATCAGCCGGCATGATCCGCGCGGTCGGCGCATCGGCGGAGGCGGCGTCGCGCCAGGTGGCGAAGTCGGGATGGCCGTCCTCGCCGGGCTCCATGGCGATCAGCAGCGGCTGGTCGAGAATCAGGGCCGCCACGTCCTGGACATGGGCGATCAGTTCGGGGCCGACGAACACCATGCGGGCCTCGGCGTCGCCGAGGATGTAGGCGATCTCGCGCGGGGCCAGGCGCCAGCCGATCGGAGCCAGCACCACCCCGGCCTTGGCCGCGCCGAACAGCAGCTCGAAATAGTGGTCGCTGTTCTTGCCGACATAGGCGATGCGGTCGCCGGCGCTCAATCCCTCCGCCAACAGGGCGTTGGCGACCTGGTCGGTGTGGCGGTCGAAGTCGGCGAAGCTCGTCGAGCGCCCTTCGAACACCAGGGCCGTGGCCTCCGGGCGCACATCGCGATGGTAGCGCGCCACGTCGCCAAGGGTGGTCATGCGGTCGAAATCGACGGCGGGTCCGGACATGCTCACAGGGCTCCTCGCGCGGTTCCGAGGCGATCTAGGCGCCGCCTTCGGTTCAGAAAACCCAGGATGAAGGCCATTTCCGGTTCAGGGCTAGGGGAAAACGCTCGTTTTCGACACGGCCTTGGGTCCAAGGCGTCGAGCATTGGCTGTCGCGGCGGCGTGCACCGGGGTGATCATCGCCGCCTGCCAGGCCATGCTTAGCGACATCATTCGTCCCCAAAAGGCCATCGCCGCCATGGGCGCGGCCACGGGAGCGGCCACCACGCCGAGGCCCGGCGCCTTCCAGGCCTCGCCGAGATAGCGATTGGAGTCCGCCACCATCGCCAAAAGACCCGCGCCGCCCGCCGCCGCGCCGCGCGCGAAGGCCAGGGGCTTTTCGGACACCATCTTGGTCAGTTCGGCGTAGTCGCCGCGCATCGGGTCGCGCAAAGCCTGGGCGATCATCGGCGTGCGCGCGCCCACCACCTGCCACGAGGCCAGGGCCAGTTCTCCAGCCGTCGTGGCCAGGCAAAACGCGTCGACGACGGTGGCCGTCTTGCGGCGGGTCTTGCGGGGCTTGGTCATGCGAGAACAACGCGGCGCGAGCCGGGTTTGCTCCGCGCAATATAAAGACCGGCCCCGCACAAGCGGGGCCGGCCCTTCAGTCTTCGACGGCGAACGCTTAGTGGGCGGCGTCCTTGGCCTTGTCGCCGGCCTTTTCGGCCTTGTCGCCAGCCTTCTCGGCTTGGTCGCCCGCGGCGGCGGCGGCGTCGCCGGCGGCCTTCTGGGTGGCTTCGTCGCCGGTCGCGGCGGCGGTGGCGCTGGCCTGGGCGGCGGTCTCGGCGGCGGCTGCGGCCTGTTTGCTGGACATGGCGGCGGCGTCGCTGGCGGCGGCGGCCTTCTGGGCTTCCTCGGCCTTGTTCTCGCAGGCGGTGGCGGTCAGGGCGAGGGCGGCGACGGCCGCGATGGTGACGATGCGCATGGTGTGATGTCTCCCAAAATCCCCGACATCTTCGCCGTGGGTACGCAAATGAATTCCAAGCGCGGCCGAAGGTTGCCGTGAAGCTCGCGCGACGCTCGAGGACGCGGAAGCGCTTGACCCGACGCGGCCGGCATTCTCTGTTGGCGGCGGATACAGCAGGGTGAGCGCGTCCGTTTGGCGAAAGAGACAGTCCAAGCCAGCCCGCCGGCGGCCAGCACGGTGCGGCGGCGCCTGCTGCTGATGGCCCTGAGCCTGGTGGTTCCGGCCATGGTCTTCATGGCCCTGCTGGCGCGCGCCGAATATTCCGACAGCCGCGCCCGTGATGAGCGGCAACTGGTCGCCACGACCCGGGCCCTGGCCCTGGCCACCGACCGCCAGATCGGCCAGGGGCAGAGTATCCTGCAGACCCTGGCGGTCTCGCCCGCCCTGATCGCCGGCGACCTCCCGACCTTCGAGCGCCAGGCCCGCGCGGCGGTGCAAGGCGGCGATGGCTGGGTCGTGCTGCTCGACGGCCAGCGCCAGTTGCTCAACACCCAATCGCCGCCCGGCGCCGCCCTGCCCCCGTCGAAGACGCCGCCCTATCGCTGGGAGGCGGTGCGCTCGGGCCGAACCGCGGTCTCGAACCTGGTCCTGAGCGCCGATCCCAGGCAAGCCTTCGTGGCGATCGACATGCCGGTGATCGTCGATGGCCATTTGCAAGACCTGGCCTACATCCAGTCGCCCAAGGCCTTTTCGTCGATCTTCGCCGCCCAGAACATCCCGCCGACCTGGGTGGCGACCATTGTCGATCGAAGCCATTCGGTGGTGTCGCGGTCTCGCGACCAGGACCGCTTCCTGGGCCACAAGGCCAGCGGCAGCATGCGGGCGGCCTTGGCCCGGGGCAATGACGGCGTGATCCTGAGTCGGACCCTGGACGGCACGCCCACCCTCTCGGCCTTCAGCCGATCGCCGACCAGCGGCTGGGCGTTCATCATCGGCGTGCCGCGCGCCGAGTTGGATCGGGCCAACTGGGTTTCGGTGGGTCTGTTGACCCTGGCGGGCCTGGTGCTGTTGGCCATCGGCGCGACCGTGGCCTCGCTGTTCTCGCGCGATATCTCGGTGGCGGTGCGCGGCCTGGTGATCGACGCCAAGGCCGTGGCGGCCGGCGAGACGGTGTCGACCGCCCCCGACAGCCTGAAAGAGATCGCCGAGGTGCGCGCCGCGCTGCACGACGCCGCCGCCCAGCTGCGGGCCCGCGAGGCCGACGAGCATCGCGCCCGCCAGCGCCAGCGGCTGATGATCAACGAGCTGAACCACCGGGTGAAGAACACCCTGGCCACGGTCCAGTCCCTGGCCCGCCAGAGCCTGGGGCGCCCGGACGATGTGCCCGGCCTGCCGGCCTTCAACGAGCGCCTGCTGGCCCTGGCGAGGGCCCACGACCTGCTGACCAAGAGCGTCTGGGAAGGGGCCGACCTGGAGGATATCCTGCACCAGACGCTGGAGCCCTACGAGGGCCAGACCGTGTTGGCCGGCCCGCCGGTCGCCCTGTCGCCCAACGCCGCCCTGGCCCTGTCGATGGTGTTCCACGAACTGGCCACCAACGCCGTCAAATATGGCGCGCTCTCGGCGCCCGAAGGCTCGGTGACAATCGTCTGGCACGCCGATCCGCGCGCCATCCATCATGTCACCCTGCACTGGGAGGAGCGCGGCGGTCCCACCGTCTCGGCCCCCAGCCGTTCGGGCTTCGGCTCGCGCCTGATCGCCGCCAGCCTGAAGTCCGACCTGGGCGGCGAGGCCAGGTTCGACTATCGGCCCACGGGCCTGGTCTGCGTGCTCAGCTTGTCTCTACCCAAGCCGCCGGCGGGCGCGAAGCCTGAAACGCCTGAGACGGGCGTCGGTAATGAGTAAGCCATTTCTGAATTAGCCCAAGACTTGGGCGCCCCATGGGGCACTTGGCGTTCGGCGATCATCGATCGATTGCGCCGCGTCTCGCGATGGTCTTACCTGCGTCGCTCACCTCTAGGGCCATCCTTGACCGCAGGAATGAGCGCGCATGACGACACCCGACACCCTGATGCTGCCGGCCCGCCCCGAGCCGATCGCCCTGCCGGTCGACAAGACGGCCGTGATCGTCATCGACATGCAGAACGCCTATGCTTCACCGGGCGGCTATCTCGACCTGGCGGGCTTCGACATCAGCGGCGCGGCCGCCGTGATCGACAAGATCAAGGACGTGCTGGACGTGGCGCGCGGCGCGGGCATGCCGGTGATCTATTTCCAGAACGGCTGGGACAGCGACTATGTCGAGGCCGGCGGTCCGGGCTCGCCCAACTTCCACAAGTCCAACGCGCTCAAGACCATGCGCGCCCGGCCCGAACTGCTGGGCAAGCTGCTGGCCCGAGGCGGCTGGGACTATGAGCTGGTCGACGCTCTCAAGCCCCAGCCCGGCGACATCCAGCTGCACAAAACCCGTTACAGCGGCTTCTTCAATTCCCAGCTCGACAGCGTGCTGCGCTCGCGCGGCGTCCGTCATCTGGTGTTCGTGGGGATCGCGACGAACGTCTGCGTCGAGTCGACGCTGAGGGACGGCTTCTTCCTGGAATATTTCGGCACGGTGCTTGAGGACGCCACGCATCAAGCGGGCCCGGACTTCGTGCAGAAGGCGGCGCTCTACAACATCGAGACCTTCTTCGGCTGGGTATCGACGACCGCAGACTTCAAGGGGGCGGTGGGGCAGCAGCAACCGTTGTCATCCCGGACAAGCGCGTAGCGCGCAGATCCGGGACCGACGCGTGAACGCAGGCGCTTCCGGCGGTCCCGGATCGGCGGCCCTGCGGGCCCTGTCCGGGATGACACGCTTTTGAGAATCTGGAGAGAGACATGCCCAAGACCGTCATCACCCCGCCCGGCACGGGTACGCCCATCGCCCCGTTCTCGCCCGGAACCCTGGCCGACGGGATCGTCTATGTCTCGGGCACCCTGGCCTTCGACAAGGACAACAATGTCGCCCATGTCGGCGACGCTTCGGCCCAGACGCGGCAGGTGCTGGAGACCATCAAGTCGGTGATCGAAACCGCCGGCGGCACGATGGAGGACGTGACCATGAACCACATCTTCCTGAAGGACTGGGCCGACTACGCCGCCATCAACCTGGTCTATGCGGAATACTTCCCCGGCGAGAAGCCCGCGCGCTATTGCATCCAGTGCGGCCTGGTGCGGCCCGACTTCCTGGTCGAGATCGCCACCGTCGCCCACATCGGCAAGTAGATGAATTCCGGAACCGTCGACGGCCTGTACCACGAGGTCAATGGCGGCCCGGCCGCCGATCGCCAGACGGTGATCCTGTCGGCCGGGCTCGGCGGCTCCGGGGCCTTCTGGGCGCCGCAGATGGACGCGCTGCTCGAGCGGTTCTGCGTGGTGCTCTACGACCATCGCGGCACGGGCCGCAGCGCGCGGATCCTGACCGACCCGCACACCGTGGCGGCGATGGGCGAGGACATCGTCAAGGTCATGGACGCCATCGGCCTGGAGCGCGCCCACGTGGTCGGCCACGCGGCGGGCGGCAATGCCGGCCTGGCCATGGCGCTGACCCACTCGGACCGCATCGGCAAGCTGGTGGTGGTCAACGGCTGGTCGCGGCCCGACCCGCACATCAAGCGCTGTTTCGACACCCGCCTGGCCCTGCTGAACAACACGGGGATCGCGGCCTATGTGCACGCCCAGCCGCTGTTCCTCTTTCCTGCCGACTGGCTGAGCGCCAACCACGCCCGGCTGGAGGCCGAGGAGGTTCACCATATCCAAGGCTTCCCGGATCCCGACGTGATGCGCGCCCGCATTCAGGCGCTCCTGGATTTCGACATCGACGCCGACCTGCCGCGCATCGCCTGCCCCGTGCTGGTCAGCGCCAGCGCCGACGACATGCTGGTGCCGCTGTCCTGCTCGCGCCGCCTGGCCGAGCGCCTGCCCCACGCCACGCTCGACATCGCACCCTGGGGCGGCCACGGCTTCACGGTGACGGCGGCGGAGGCGTTCAACGCGACGCTCGTCGATTTTCTGGAGGGGGCGTGAGGTGTTTTTGCACGCCCCAAGCCGCCTTCCTGGCGAAGGCCGGGACCCAGATTCATCCTGAGCGGCTCGTGGGTTTCACCTAGAGCATCGCGCGGAAAAGTGGCAACCGGTTTTCCGCAAAAGCGATGCGAAAACAAAAGTCTAGAGCAAGCCGTGCGATTCCTATATCGCGCGGCTTGCTCTGGGCCCCGGCCTTCGCCGGGGAGACGGAAAATGGGCGAGTGATCGCTCAACACAACATCAAGCTTAGGCAGGGGGAATTGATATGGAAATCGGCGTCTTCATTCCGATCGGCAACAACGGCTGGCTGATCTCCGAAGCGGCTCCGCAGTACATGCCGACGTTCGAGCTCAACAAGGAGATCGTCCAGAAGGCGGAGACCTACGGCTTCGACTTCGCCCTCTCGATGATCAAGCTGCGCGGTTTTGGCGGCAAGACCCAGTTCTGGGAGCACAATCTCGAGAGCTTCACCCTGATGGCCGGCCTGGCGGCCGTGACCAGCAAGATCAAGATTTTCGCCACCGCCGCCACCCTGACCATCCCGCCGGCCATCGTGGCGCGCATGGCCTCCACGATAGATTCGATCGCCCCGGGCCGGTTCGGCATCAACTTGGTCACCGGCTGGCAGAAGGCCGAATATGACCAGATGGGCCTGTGGCCGGGCGAGGGCCACTATACCGATCGCTACAACTACCTGGCCGAATACGCGACGGTGCTGCGCGAGCTGCTGGAGACCGGGGTGTCGGACTTCAAGGGCAAGTACTTCCAGATGACCGACTGCCGGGTCAGCCCCCATCCGAAGGACACCAAGCTGATCTGCGCGGGCTCGTCGAACGAGGGCCTGGCCTTCACCGCAAAGTATGCCGACTACAGCTTCGCCCTGGGCAAGGGGATCAACACCCCCACCGCCTTCGGCTCGGTCAATGACCGCCTCAAGGCCGCCGCCGACAAGACCGGCCGCGACGTGGCCTCCTACATCCTGTTCATGATCATCGCCGACGAGACCGACGAGGCCGCCATGGCCAAGTGGCAGGCCTATCGCGCCGGCGCCGACCAGGAGGCGCTAGCCTGGCTGACCAACCAGGCCGCCCCCAACGCCGCCGCCGGTTCCACCACCAACACCGCCCAGCTGGCCGCCCCGGAATCGGCGGTGAACCTCAACATGGGCACCCTGGTGGGGTCGTATGAGAGCGTCGCCCGCATGCTCGACGAGGTCGCCGCCGTCGACGGCACGGCCGGCGTGCTGCTGGTGTTCGACGACTTCGTTGCGGGGGTGGAGAACTTCGGGACGCGGATTCAGCCGCTGATGAAATCAAGGGCGGGGATTTAGGTGGCTCACTGACTTGCCTCCACCTGACGGCTTCGCCGTCTGTCCACCCCCATAGGGGGCGGAGCTCAGGTCGCGCGAAACTCCGCTCCCTGTGGGGGCGGACAGGCGACGCAATCGCCAGGTGGGGGCAAGTGCGCCGCCACTCCAGCCCCTTTTCTAATCCACCGCCAGCATCCCGATCAGCTGCAGGCGGAACACCAGCACGCTGTTGGCCGGGATCGGACCGGTGTTGCGTTCGCCGTAGCCTAGGCTGGCCGGGATCCACAGGGTCCATTCATCGCCGACATGCATCAGCGGCAGGGCCTCCATCCAGCCCGGGATGAGCCCGTCCGACGGCATGATCGCCGCCTTGCCGCGCTCGAACGAGCTGTCGAACACCGTGCCGTCCAGCAGCTTGCCTTCGTAATGCACCTTGATGATGTCGCCGAGCTTGGGCGACGGGCCGGTCTTCGGACCCGAGGTCGTGATCTTGTATTGCAGGCCCGAGGCGGTGGTGATCACGCCGGGCGCCTTGGCGTTCTTCACCATGAACGCCTGACCGTCGGCCAGGGTCTTGGCGGTGTCGACCGCAACCGACAGCTGCGGCGGCGGCGGCGGCGAGGCCTGCCGCGCCAGGGCGGGGCTCGACAACAGGCAAAGGCCCAGGGCCAGGGCGGCGATACGGTTCATCGGAAACTCGCGACAGGGACGAAAAGGAAAGACGCCCCGACCTTCGCATGAAAGCCGGGGCGAAATCAGCCTACTTCCGCGCCGCGTAGATATCATCCAGCCGCGCGGGCGTGCCCTCGATCCGCTCCAGGCGCGGATACTTCAGGCCGCCGGCATAGTCGATCTTCACCGTGCGATAGCGCTCGCCGTCCTTGATCAGCAGCTCGACCGGCGCGGCGCCGGTCTTGGCCGTGGCCTTGACCGCGTCCTTCAGGCCGTCGTCGCTATAGGCCGTACCGTTGACCGCCACGAGGGTCTCGCCGGCCGTCAGGCCCGCCTTGAAGGCCGGGGTGTCCCAGTTGACGGCCGACAGCACGCCTAGCGCGCCGACCGTAACGCCCAGCGAATAGCTGAGATTGACGACCTTGCCGCGCGTTTCGGCCGCCTTGAAGAACTCGGTGGGCGTGTCGGTATAGAGCAGCTTGTAGCCGCCGCGTGTCAGGCCATCCAGCGGGGCGCGCGCCGAGAGCCCCTGGATGCGGGTCTTCAGAAAGCTTGACCAATCATAGGGAACCACGCCGTTCAGCGTCGTGACCACGGTTTCGAAGTCGTAGGTCAGCGGCACGTAGGAGCCGTTCTCGACGCCGAAAAAGGCCTTGGCAAAGTCGTCCAGCGACTTCTTGCCGCCGGTCTTCTCGCGGATCAGGGTGTCGGCGTCGAGCCAGACCAGCTGGCCTTCCGAATAATAGTCCTCGCTCCGCTGCCAGCTGGTCCACGAGGCCGGCTTGCGATTGGCGATGATCGGGTCGTTGGTGGTGTCTTCCACATTGCGCCAGTTGCGGCCGGCGCGAGTGTCATAGAGGGCGGCGGTCATGGCCAGAGAGTCCAGGCCCTGCTGCTTGGTCTGCAGGCCCGAGCGGGCGGCCAGTACGTTGCCCCAATACTGGGTCTGGCCCTCATAGACCCACATCAGGCTGTCGCGCATCGGCTCGTTCAGCGTCGGGGTATAGAGGTCGGCGGCGCGGCGGAACTTGCCGTTCCACGAGTGGGTGTATTCGTGGGCCAGCAGGTCGCGGCCCACATAGGTCTTTTCCCAGTCCGTGAAGTATTTGGGGGTGACGCCATTTTCGCTGGAGCGGTGATGCTCCAGACCAATGCCGCCCATCTTGTCGGTCAGGGCCAGCAGGAAGTCGTAGTGGTCATAGTGGTGCGCGCCGTACAGCCTGTAGGCCTGCTGCACGAGGTTGCGATGGATTTGCAGGGCTTCCGGCTTGATCTCCAGCAGATCGGGCTTGTCGGCGACGATGTTCAGCCGCACCGGCGTAGCCGCGCCCGGGTCCAGGTCGATCTGCTTGAAATAGCGGCCGGCGAACATCGGCGAATCGACCAGCGTCTCGAAGGTGGTGGTCTTGAAGGTGGTGGTCTGGCCGCTGGCCGAGGCCTTCTCCAGCGCGGTGCCGAAGCCCCAGCCTTCCGGCAGCTTGACGGTCGGTTCGATCTGAATGCCGCGCATGTAGTAGCCGGCCGGGTAGAAGCCCAGCTGCAGCCACTGCACGTTCAGCATGTCGTCGGTCACCAGGATACGGCCGACATCGGCCTTCACAGGGGTCAGGAACTGGAAGCTGACCTGCACTTCGGTCGCGCCGGCCGGCACGTCGAAATGGAAGGCGTGGACGGCGACCGGGTCGCGGGTCCAGGGCAGGGTCTTGCCGCCGGCGGTGATGACGAGACCCGCTAGCTTGTCCAGGTCGTTGCGCGGCGAGTGTCCGCCGGGAACCCACTGCGGATAGAGGATGGTCATCGGGCCGGGCTTGGCGACCGGGATCGTCTCGCGGACCTGGAAGATCTTGCGGTCCAGATCGGTGGCGTCGACCGACAGTTTCAGCACGCCGGGATAGGCGATATCCTGGGCGGCCGCGATCGGCGGGGTGGGCGGCGCCTGGACGGGCACGCGGTCCTGGGCGGAAGCGCCGCCCGTCAGAACCAGGGCGAGAGCGGAGGCGGTAAGGAACAGCGTTTTCAAAAAACGACCCCAATGCGACGCGCGGGCATGCTCCCACGACGAAAGGCAGGATACTTCTCCCCTAAGGCCGGCCTTGTCGAGGTCGCCTTTTGCAGAGACTACCGGGTTCGCTCCCTTTTTGACGGCCGCCCACGCAGCGGGCTCCTCCTGCCCCTGACCGACCCGCGTTAGCTGACAGGTCTGAAGCCGGCGTAGCGGGGACAACTATGGCTGGATGTCAGGCGCTGGATTTGGCAAAACTGACCGCACTGTTCATCGAGACGAGAACCATGAGTTGGACCTCCAAACCTCTGACCGTCTCCTTGGGTGTTTTCGCGCTTCTCGCGCTTTCACCGCTTTCCGCCCAAGCCCAGGCCACCTCGCGGACCTGTCAGGGGCAGGCCGGCGAGACACCGGGGCCGGCCTGCCTCGTCGCCCACCAGGATCTGGGGACGCCGCCGCCGGGGCCGCTCTACTGGAACATCTATACGTTCGCCGACCTGCCCGCCGCCGAACGCGTCAGGCCGCCGCACGGCGCCGTCGTTCAGGCCTTTGGCCGGGTCTGGCTCTTCGATGTGGGGGGCAAGGGCCTTGAACGCGAGGGCGGACGCCATCTGGCCGACATCGGCCCGCTGCCGATCGAGGCGGCGCCGGGCGAGCTTAGCGCCGAATATCTGAAATCGACCTTCGCGCCTGGCATGACCGCGCCGGTGCATGTGCATTCCGGACCCGAAGCCTTCTATGCAATCCGTGGCGCAAGCTGTCTGGAAACGCCCGCCGGCGTTCAGGTCGCCCGAGGCGAAGGCCACTCGCTGATGGTGCCGCGTGGCCCGCCCATGCTGCTGATGGCGATTGGCCGAGAAACGCGGCAGGGCTTCGCCCTGATCTTGCATGGCGAAGGCAGTCCGCCGACGACCCTCACCTCGGACTGGACGCCCAAGGCGCTGTGCCCAAAGGATTGAGGGATCGAGGCCGCCTGGCTGCGGACTTTACGCGGCCAGCGCGCCGCCGACGAAGCGCTCTTCCAGCGCCCGCACCGCGCTCAGCAGGCGGCCGGGGGTGATCGGCTTTTCCAGGCGGGCGTCGCCGCGCTCGTCGGCTTGCATCGAATGCTCTTCGCGTCCCGAGGCCAGCAGCACGGCCGTGCGCGCGCCGCGACGACGGCGGGTGGCCTTGATCAGCTCGCCGCCGTTCATGCGGGGCATGAAGAAGTCGGTGATCAGCAGGTCGGGATCGAAGGCGTCCATGGCCTCCAGCGCCTGCTGCCCGTCGCGGCACACCAACACGTCGAAGCCCGCCTCGCTCAGGGTAATCTCGTGAAGGGTCGCCAGCAGGATATCGTCCTCGGCGACTAGGATTTTCTGCACGCGACGGCCCCCGGCTTTTCTTAACAACACATGAACAGATCTAGTCTCCGAGGCCGGGTCCGTCCCCGTGCGCTATCGTCGCAGGCGCCGTATTTGGGAGGCCGCAAAGCCGAGATCAGACCCTTCGCAGAGCTTGCTCTTGCAAGTCGTTCTCAAACATGGGCATGAAGCTGCGCTCCTCCTCCCCCCGACCCGGATAACGTGAAGACCGCTCCCGCTCCGCAACGCCGCTCGTTCTGGCTCAAGCAACTGCACCAGTGGCACTGGATCAGCGCGGCCCTGAGTTTGGTCGGCCTGCTGGGCTTCGCCGTGACGGGATTCACCCTCAACCATGCCGGCCAGATCGAGGCCAAGCCCGTGGTCATCGACCACAAGGCCACCCTGCCCGCCGACCTGATCGCCCTGCTGGCCAAGGGCCCGACCGAGGGCAAGCGCCCGCTGCCGATCCGGGTCGAGACCTGGCTGGACAAGGCCGTCGACGCCGACATCGCCCGCCGCGACGGCGAGTGGACGGCGGAAGAAGTCTATGTCGCCCTGGCCCGTCCCGGAGGCGACGCCTGGATCAGCATCGACCGCGAAACCGGCGCGGTGGAGCACGAGAAGACCACGCGCGGCGCGATCAGCCTGCTGAACGACCTGCACAAGGGTCGCAGCGCCGGCAAGGCCTGGGGCTGGTTCATCGACATCTTCGCCGGGGCCTGCGTGATCTTCGCGGTCACCGGCCTGATCCTGCTGCAGTTCCACGCGCGGGCCCGGCCCCTGACCTGGCCCTTGGTGGCCGGCGGCCTGGTGATCCCGCTGCTGCTCGTCATTCTTTTCGTCCACCTGTGAGCGTCCATCCATGAAGCGCACCCTGTCCCTGCTGACTTTCTCGGCTCTTGGCGCCGGCGCGGCCGTCGCGACCCCGGCCCTGGCCGCCGACCTTAATGTCACCGTCGAGGTGCCGCGCCTGACGGTCGCGGAATATCACAAGCCCTATGTGGCCATCTGGGTGGAGGCGCCGGACGCCTCGGCCGCAGCGACGCTGGCGGTCTGGTATGACGCCGACTCCAAGGAGGACAAGGGCGTCAAATGGTTGAAGGACATGCGCCAGTGGTGGCGCAAGGCCGGCCGCACCATGAGCTTCCCGGCCGACGGCCTGAGCGGCGCCACCCGCGCGCCCGGTCCGCAGAAGCTGGTGTTCAGCGGCGCCAAGGGACCGCTGAAGGACCTCAAGCCCGGTCAGTATAACCTGGTCGTCGAGGCCGCTCGCGAGGTCGGCGGCCATGAGGCCGTCCGCGTGCCCTTTGCCTGGGGCAAACCCGGCAAGCCCGCCTCCGCCAAGGGGACAGCCGAACTCGGCGCCGTCACCGTCGCCGTCAAATAGAAGAGAGAAAACGCCATGACCTTCAAGAAGCGCCTTCTCGCCGTCGCCGCGTCCATGACCCTGGGCGGTTTCGTCCTGGCCCTGCCCTTCGCGGCCCAAGCCCATCGCGGCTGGATCGCGCCCACGGCCACCGTGCTGTCGGGCGACATCTGGGTCAGCTTCGACGCGGCGATCTCGAACGAGCTGTTCTATGCCGACCATAACCCGATGCGGCTGGACGGCGTGGTCGTCACCGCGCCGGACGGTTCGGTCGACAAGATTCAGAACGCCCTGACCGCCAAGTACCGCTCGACCTTCGATGTCCAGCTGACCAAGCCGGGCACCTACAAGATCGGCACGGCCTCGGCCAATATCATGGCCAGCTGGACCGAGAACGGCGCGGTCAAGCGCTTCCGCGGCACGCCCGAGGACTTCGCCAAGCAGGTTCCGGCCGGCGCCGCAGACCTGAAGACGATCAAGAGCTTCAACCGCAACGAAACCTTCGTCACCCGTGACGCCCCGACCACCACGGTGTTCAAGCCGACCGGCAAGGGCCTGGAACTGATCCCGGTGACCCATCCCAACGACCTGGTGTCGGGCGAGGCGGCGACCTTCAAGTTCCTGTTAGACGGCAAGCCGGCGGCCGATCTGGAGGTGACCTTCGCCCCCGGCAGCGCTCGCTATCGCGCCACGCCGGACGACTTCAAGGTCAAGACCGGCGAGGACGGCAGCTTCAAGGTCACCTTCCCGGAGGCCGGCCTCTACTGGATGAACGCTGTCGCGCGTTCCGGCGAGACCGGTCGTCGCGCCGGCGGTGAAGGCGGCGGCCCTGGTGGTCCCGGTGGCGCGCCCGGCGGTCCTGGCATGGGCGATCCTGGCGCCGGTCAGCAAGGCCCCGCCACGCCCCTGGCGGGCGACGGCACGAGCGCCAGCTACACCGCCACGCTCGAAGCGCTGCGGCCTTAGTCGGCCAACACTCCACGTCGTCAATCCCCCGACCTGTCCGGGGGATGACGACGGTGGGGCCGGCCCCTCCCCATGACCCGCGTCCTCGTCCCCCTGCTCGCCGAGCCGCCCGCCCGCCCGATCGGCGGCGCGGTGCTGGCGCTTGGTGGTGAGACCATGGGCACAACCTGGTCGGTCAAGCTGGTGGCCCCGCCCACCGCCAAGGCGCGGGCCCTGACCGCCATGGTCCAGTGCGAGCTCGACACCGTCGTGCGTGAGATGAGCCCCTGGGAGCCTGACTCCGACCTGTCGCGCTATAACCGCGCCGCCGCCGGAACTTGGACTGCCCTACCCCCGGCCATGCTTCGAGTGCTGCGGTGCGCTCTGGAAGTCGCCGAGGCCACGGAGGGCGCCTTCGACCCCACCCTGGGCGGCCTGGTCGACCTGTGGGGCTTCGGGCCCCGCCCGTTTACCGGCGCGCCGCCGTTGCCCGAGGCGATCGCCAAGGCCCAGGACGCCGCCGGCTGGCGTAGCCTGATCCTCCACGGCGACCGCCTGTTCCAGCCCGGCGGCTTGACGCTGGACCTCAACGGCGTCGCCAAAGGCTTCGCGGTCGATCAAGTCGCCGCCGCGCTCGATCGCGCCGGCGCCCGCTCGTACCTCGTCGACGTCGGCGGCGAACTGCGCGGGACCGGCGCCAAGCCGGACGGCCAGCCCTGGTGGGTCGAGCTTGAGCGGCCACCGGTCGCCAATGAGAACCCGCGCACCCTGGTCGCCCTGCACGGCCTGTCGGTGGCCACCTCGGGCGACTACCGCCGGTTCTTCGAGCATGACGGCCGGCGTTACGCCCACACCCTGGATCCCGCCACCGCCGCCCCCGTCGAACACGGCGCCGTCAGCGTCACGGTCCTGGACGAAAGCTGCATGCGCGCCGACGCCTACGCCACAGCCCTGACCGTGATGACGCCCGACGTCGCCCTGGCCTTGGCCACGGTGCGGGGCCTGGCCGTGCTGGTCGTGGCCGACGGTCCTGGCGGACTGGAAGAGCGCCTGTCGCCGGCCCTGACGGCGATGCTCGACGCATGAGCGCCTGGCTCGCCCTGTCTCCCGAGACCCGCCGGCTTTGCGCCGCCGGCCTGGTGCTGGGCGTCTATGCCCTGTTCTGCATCGCTATCGCCCTGCGCGAGGCCCGCCGCCGTCGCGCCGTCCGCCGCGAGGCCCACGCCCTGTCGGCCGGAGAGGGCGCGGCGATCCTGCTGGCCCATGCCAGCCAGACCGGTTTCGCCGAGCAGCTGGCGCTGGCCACCGCCAAGCTGCTCAGCGACGGCGGCGCGAGGGTGACGCTGAAGGCCCTGGCCGACGTTACCGCCGCCGACTTGGCCAAAGCTGGGCGCGCCCTGTTCGTGGTCAGCACCACCGGCGAAGGCGACGCCCCCGACACCGCCCGCCCCTTCCTGCGTGATGTGATGAGCGCGGCGCCCGACCTGCACGACCTTGGCTTTGGCGTCCTCGCCCTGGGCGACAGCAGCTACGCCCACTTCTGCGCCTTTGGCCGCACGCTCGACGCCTGGCTGGCCCGGCGCGGGGCCCATCCGCTGTTCGACCGGGTCGAGGTCGATGAAGGCGACGACGCCGCCCTGCGCCATTGGCAGGGCCAGGTTGGGGTAATGGCCGGCGTCACCGACAGCCCGGACTGGACCCGACCCCGTTATGGTCTCTGGCGCCTGGCCGAGCGTCGACAGCTCAATCCGGGCAGCCCCGGCGAGGCGGCGTTCCACATCCGGCTGGAGCCCGCCGAGGCCGCGACCTGGGAGGCTGGCGACATCCTGGAGATCGGGCCGTGCAACGACCCCGCCGAGGTCGCCGCCTTGCTGTCGGGCCTGGCCCTGGACCCGGACGCTGGGGTGCTGGCCGACGAGGGCGCGACCTTGGCGGCGGTCCTGGCCTGGCGGCGCCTGCCGCACGACGGCGCGGCCCCGACGACGCCTCAGGCCCTGATCGACGCTCTGTCGCCCCTGCCCCACCGTGAATATTCCATCGCCTCGCTACCGGCCGACGGCGGGGTCGAGCTGCTGGTGCGGACCATGCGACGCGCCGACGGCAGGCTGGGCGTGGGCTCGGGCTGGCTGACCGTCCACGCCGAGAAGGGCGCCGAGATCGCCGCGCGGGTGCGAACCAACCGAAGCTTCCATGGCCCGACCGACGATCGGCCGCTGATCCTGATCGGCAACGGCACGGGCCTGGCCGGCCTGCGCGCCCACCTGAAGGGCCGCGCCGCCGCTGGCCGCCACCGCAACTGGCTGGTGTTCGGCGAGCGGACCCAGGCGCACGACTACTTCCACCGCGACGAGATCGAGGCCTGGCGGGCCAGCGGCGTGCTGGAACGTCTCGACCTGGCCTTCTCCCGCGACCAGACCCGCAAGATCTATGTCCAGCACCGGTTGATGCAGGCCGCCGACGCCTTGCGGGCCTGGGTGGCGGACGGCGCGGCGATCTATGTGTGCGGGTCGCTGGAGGGGATGTCGGGCGACGTCCATGCCGCGCTGGTCGCGGTGCTGGGCGCGGAGGCCGTGGAGCGGCTGAGCGACGAGGGGCGGTACCGGCGCGACGTTTACTGACGCGGCGCCTGGAGGTGGCCAGCCCTCAATATCCTTCTCCCCTTGGAGAAGGGAAAACAATCAACCTCGCCCGCTCCTCCGGCGTGTTGGCCCCGCGCAGCCTCAACCGCACGGCCTCGTCGCAGGGCTCGGCGACCAGCCCCGCCCGCTCGACGAGCCGCCGCAACGGCCAGCCGACCTCCGCGTCACCCGGCACGGCGGTCAAAGCCAGCACCATCGGAACCGGCAGCCCCTCGTAAAACGCCCCCGCCCCCGGCGCGGCGAGCAGCGGCGCGAGGTCGGCCAAGGTCACGGTCGGCGCATCGACCGCCAGCACCAGCGCTCGCGTCAGGCCGCTCGCCGCCAGCGCCGCGCAGCCCGCCAGCACCCCGCCCACGGGCCCGGCGTCGGGCGCGGGATCCTCGACATGCTCCAACCCGTGATCGCGCCCGGCGGTCAACACGCGCGCCGCGCCCGCCGCGCGCGCCAGGGCGACCACGCAGTCCACCGCCCGCTGACCGTTCCAGTCGAGCAACGCCTTGTCGGCGCCCATGCGACGCGAGCCGCCGCCGGTCAGGATGATGGCGCCGAAGGGGATCATTGGGCGCAGCCTAGGACAGACCGTCCGCGGACAAAAGCGCGCGTCTTTCAAGTTGAGGCCGAACAGGGCTAGTCTCCGCCGCGATAAAGGGACGGGCTATTCATGAACGAACGTAACGAGCGTCAAAGGCGCCGGACGACCCAGAGCGCCACCATCCGCGACGTCGCCGCCCTGGCGGGCGTCTCGCCGATGACGGTGTCGCGGGTGATCAACCGCGAGACCACGGTCAAGTCCGAGACCAAGGCCCTGGTCGACGCGGCGATCCGCGACCTCAACTACGCCCCCAACCCCGCAGCCCGCAGCCTGGCCGGCTCGGCGCCGGCCCGCATCGGCCTGCTCTATGACAACCCCTCGACGGGCTACCTGTCGGAATTCCTGGTCGGTGCGCTGGACGAGAGCAGCCGCACGGGCGCCCAGGTGGTGATCGAGAAATGCGCCGAGCCCGAACTGGCTGGCGCCACCCTGACCCGCCTGTTGAAGACCGGCGTCGACGGCCTGATCCTGCCCGCGCCGCTGTGCGAGAACGCCCAGGTCCTGGCCGAGGTCAAGGCGGCCGGCGCCGCCGCCGTGGCCGTGGCCCCAGGCATGCCCAGCGCCGACATGGCCACCATCCGCATCGACAACGAAGCCGCCGCCTACGAGCTGGGCCAGCATCTGCTGGATCTCGGCCACAAGCGTTTCGGCTTCATCAAGGGCCACCCCAACCAGACGGTCAGCCAGCAGCGGCTGGACGGCTTCATGGCCGCCCTCAAGGCCGCAGGCCTGACGCAGGACGCCGTGCATATCGAGCAGGGCTATTTCACCTATCGCTCCGGCCTGGAGGCGGCGGAGCGGTTGCTGGCCGTCGAGGATCGCCCCACGGCCATCTTCGCCAGCAATGACGACATGGCCGCCGCCACAGCCGGCGTCGCTCACCGCCTGGGCCTGGACGTGCCGGGCGACCTGTCGATCGTCGGTTTCGATGACACCTCGATCGCCGCCAATATCTGGCCGGCCCTGACCACCGTCCACCAGCCCATCGCCGCCATGGCCCGCGCCGCCGTCGACCTGGTGCTGGAAGAGATTCGCCGCAACCGCGCCAAGACCGGCGAGCCCCGGCAACTGGTCCACCCGCATACCCTGATCGTCCGGGATTCGACCGGGCCGGCGCCGGAAGCCTAGAGCATCGCGCGGAAAAGTGGCCACCGGTTTTCCGCAAAAGCGATGCGAAAACAAAAGTCTAGGGCAAGCCGTGCGATTCCTATATCGCGCGACTTGCTCTAGGTCCGCGCGATCAGCGAACCAATACGCTCGGCGTCCGCCGCCGTGACCGGATTATAGACGATCATGCTGAGGTCGGGCCGTCCATCGACGGCGAAGGCGGAATATTCTAGCGCTAGCACGCCCAGGATAGGGTGGTGGAGCCGCTTGGCGCCCTCGCCGTGCAGGCCGACGTCGTTTTCGGACCAGAACCGCTTGAACTCGGGGCTGGTCAGGCACAGCTCATCGACGAGCTGGCTGACCTCGGAAACGGCCCCGGCGCGGGCCGCGTCCGCCCTGAACGTGCTGACCACGAACCGGGCGACGTTCTCCCAATTCTCCTGGGCGGCGCGGACCTGGGAATTGCCGAACATCAGCCGCAGCACGTTGCGCTGGTCGGGCGCCAACGCGCCATAGTCGGTCAGCACGGCGGCGGCGGCCCGATTCCACGCGACGATGTCCCAGGTGGCGGTCTTGATCATGGCGGGACTGGAGGTCATGCCGTCCAGCACCCGCTGCAGGCGGGGCGATACCCCCTCCGGCGCCTTGTAGCGAACCTCGGGAGGCCGCCCCAGGCCGAGCAGGAAGACATGCTCGCGCTCGACATCGGTCAGCATCAGCGCGACAGCGATGCGATGCAGAACGTCGGCCGACGGCGCCCCGCCCCGGCCTTGCTCCAGCCAGGTATACCAGGTGGCGCTGATGTTGGCGCGCTGGGCCACCTCTTCGCGCCGCAACCCCGTGGTGCGCCGGCGCGAGGCGGGAAACCCCAGGGCGACCGGATCCATGCGCCCGCGCCGGCTTTTCAGATAGGTCCCCAGCCGATTGTCAATATCGACGGTCATGTTGAGCCTGTTGGCTATTATACCCTGATAAGGTCACTACTTTAACAGTATCGGTCCAGGGCGTCATGGTCCTTCGAACAGCTAATATCGGAGTGTTTCCATGCGTGTTTTCCTCACTGGGGCCACCGGCTTCATCGGCTCCGCCGTCATTCCCGAACTTCTTCAAGCCGGCCATCAGGTCGTGGGCCTGACGCGGTCCGAGGCCGGGGCCCGGCAAATGGCCGTCGCTGGGGCCGACAGCCATCGCGGCAGCCTCGAGGATCCTGACAGCCTGCGGGCCGGCGCGGCCCAGGCGGACGGCGTGATTCACTGCGCCTTCGACCACGATTTCGAGAACTTCCTGGCCAATTGCGACAAGGACCGCCGGGCCATCGAGGCCCTGGCTTCGGCGCTGGTCGGAACCGACCGCCCGCTGGTCATTACCTCGGGCGCGGGGATGGGCAGCCCGGGCGACGGCCGGCCGGCCGTCGAGGACGTCTTCAACCTGGAGTACCCCAATCCGCGCAGCGCCTCGGAGGTCGCCGGCCAGGCGGCCCTGGCGACCGGCGTCAATGTTTCGGTCATGCGCCTTCCCCAGGTCCACGACCCGGTCAAGCAAGGCCTGATCACCCCCGCCGTGGAGATCGCCCGCGCGAAGGGCGTCTCGGCCTATGTCGGCGACGGGGCCAATCGCTGGGCCGCGGGCCATGTCCTGGACGTCGCCCGCCTCTACCGGCTGGCGCTGGAGCACGCCAAGCCCGGCGCCCGCTACCACGCGGTGGCCGAGGAGGGCGTGACAGCCCGCGAGATCGCCGAGGTGGTCGGCGACGGGTTGAAGGTTCCGGTGGTGTCCCTGACGCCGGAGGAGGCGGCGGTCCATTTTGGCTGGATGGCCCGGTTCATCACCCTGGACATGCCGGCCTCGAGCGCTTGGACGCGACGGGAACTGGGCTGGACCCCGACCGGGCCGAGCCTGATTGAAGACCTCGAGGCGATGAACTACGCGGCCTGAGGCGCCGTCACATCCTCATTCCTCGACGGGGCGGCCTGCGCGCCGTCCCCGTCGCGCCCGAGACAAAAGCCTCCGAACCGACTTACCTGCCCCCGCCATTTGTAATATCAAATCACCGACTTGCGCGCCCCGGCATGTTAGCGCTAACAGGTGGGTTTGCAGGAACGAGCGTGGCCTTGGTAGGGTTGCAAAGCTCGACGAGGGAGAAGACGCGGTGGGTATTTCGGAGTTCCTTCCCGAGGATTGGCGTGACGCGACCCTGCTGGGCCGTGTCGATTTCGGCGACGGACCGACCCCGATCCTCGTGCGCGGCGGCCGGATCGAGGACGTCAGCAAGATCGCCCCCACCACCTCCGACCTGATGAACCGCTTCGCGCCTGGCGAGACGATCCCGGCTGGCGTCGACCTGGGCCCGCTTGAAGACCTGGATGTCCGCCCGGTCTGGGCCGACCCGCAGGGCGCGGCCGCCAAGCTGCTGGCCCCCGTCGACCTGCAGTGCCTGAAGGCCGCCGGCGTCACCTTCGCCGTCTCGACCCTGGAACGCGTCATCGAGGAACGGGCGCGCGGCGACGCCGCCGAGGCCCTGAAGATCCGCGCCCAGCTGGCCGACAGCATGGGCGGCGACCTGCGCGCCGTCGATCCGGGCTCGGAGGGCGCGGCGCGCCTGAAGCTGACCCTGATCAAGGACGGCCTGTGGTCGCAATATCTCGAAGTGGCCATCGGCCCCGACGCCGAGATCTTCACCAAGGGCCCGACCCTGTCGTCGATGGGCTGGGGCGACCAGGTCGGCGTGCGCAGCGACAGCCATTGGAACAATCCCGAGCCCGAGGTCGTGCTGCTGTGCGACGGCCAAGGCCAGATCCGCGGCGCTTCGCTGGGCAACGATGTCAACCTGCGCGACTTCGAGGGCAGATCGGCCCTGCTGCTCAGCAAGGCCAAGGACAACAACGCCTCCTGCGCCATCGGTCCGTTCTTCCGCCTGTTCGACGACGGGTTCAGCCTGAACGACGTCCGCTCGGCCGAGGTCACCCTGAAGATCACCGGCCGCGACAATTTCGTGCTCGATGGCCACAGCAATATGAGCCTGATCAGCCGCGACCCCGCCGTCCTCGCCGGCCAGGCGTTCGGCAAGCAACACCAGTATCCCGACGGCTTTGCCCTGTTTTTGGGCACGATGTTCGCGCCGATCCAGGACCGCGACACCCCCGGCCAGGGCTTCACCCACAAGATCGGCGACCGGGTGCGCGTGGCCACCCCCAAGCTGGGCGTACTGGAGAACGAGGTCACCACCTGCGATCTCGCCCCCCCGTGGACCTTCGGCGTCTCCGCACTGATCCGCAATCTGGCCGGCCGCGGCCTGCTCTAGTCTCTAGGAATCCGGCATGACCGACACCCTGCACCACCTGATCGGCGGCCAACGCGTCAGCGGCGACACCCCGACCCAGAGCCTCAACCCGTCCAACACAAACGACGTCGTCGCCCAACTTCCCGACGGCGGCGCGGCCGAGGTTGACGCCGCCGTCAGCGCCGCCCGCGCGGCTTTCCCGGCCTGGTCGGAATCCTCCCCCGAAGTGCGTTCGGACCTGCTGGACAAGGTGGGCACGACGATCATCGCTCGCAGCGCCGAGATCGGCCGCCTGCTGGCCCGCGAGGAGGGCAAGACCGTGCCCGAGGGCGTCGGCGAGACAGTCCGCGCCGGGCGGATCTTCAAATATTTCGCCGGCGAGGCCCTGCGCCGCCACGGCCAGAACCTGGAAAGCACCCGCCCCGGCGTCGAGATCCAGACCTATCGCCAGGCCGTCGGCGTCTTCGGCTTGGTGACGCCCTGGAACTTCCCGATCGCCATCCCGGCGTGGAAGGCCGCCCCGGCCCTGGCCTTCGGCAACACCGTGGTCATCAAGCCGGCCGGCCCGACGCCCGCCACGGCCTCCGCCATGGCCGACATCATCCAGGAATGCGGCGCGCCGGACGGCGTGTTCAACATGCTGTTCGGGCGCGGGGCCATGGGCGACGCCCTGGTCAAGCATCCGGGCGTGGACGGCGTGTCGTTCACCGGCTCGCAGGGCGTGGGACGCCAGGTGGCCGCCGCCGCCGTGGCCCGCCAGGCCCGTGTGCAACTGGAGATGGGCGGCAAGAACCCGCTGATCATCCTCGACGACGCCGACCTGGAACGCGCCGTGGCCATCGCCCTAGACGGCTCCTATTTCGCCACCGGCCAGCGCTGCACGGCCAGCTCGCGCCTGATCGTCCAGGACGGCATCCACGACCGGTTCGTGGCCCTGCTGGCCGAGAAGGTCGCGGCCCTGCGGGTGGGCGACGCGCTCGACCCCAACACCCAGATCGGTCCGGCCGTCACCGAGGACCAGATGGAAACCAGCTACCGCTATATCGACATCGCCACGAGCGAAGGCGGCCGGCTGGTCACCGGCGGCCAGCGTCTGAAGCTGGAAAACCCCGGCTGGTACGTGCACCCCACCCTGATCGCCGACACCGATCCGTCGATGCGGATCAACAATGAGGAGGTCTTTGGCCCCGTCGCCTCGACCATCCGGGTCAAGAGCTACGAGGAAGCCCTGGAAGTCGCCAACAACACCGAGTTCGGTCTGTCGGCAGGCATCGCCACCACCTCGCTGAAGCACGCGCGCCACTTCCAACGCCACGCCAAGGCTGGCATGACCATGGTCAACCTGGCCACGGCCGGCGTCGATTACCACGTGCCGTTCGGCGGCTCGAAGGGCTCGTCGTACGGAGCCCGCGAGCAGGGCTTCGCGGCGGTCGAGTTCTATACCCAAACCAAAACCGCTTACTCCTGGTCGTGATCTCCATGTCTTCCGCTATCTATCCCAGCCTCAAGGGCAAGCGCGTGGTGATCACCGGCGGCGGCTCGGGCATCGGGGCCGGCATCGTCGCCGGCTTCGTCCGCCAGGGGTCCGAGGTGATCTTTCTCGATGTAGCCGACGAAGATTCCTCGGCGCTGGCCGCGCGGCTCGCGGGCTCGGAGATCGCGCCGGTCTATATCCGCTGCGATCTGACCGACCTGGACGCCGTGGCCAAGACCTTCGCCGAGATTGGCCCCATCGACGTTCTGGTCAACAACGCCGGCAATGACGACCGCCACAGCCTGGCCGACATCACGCCCGCCTATTGGGACGAGCGGATCGGCGTCAACCTGCGCCACATGCTGTTCGCCACCCAGGCCGTGGCGCCGGGCATGAAGGCGCGCGGCGGCGGGGCGATCATCAATTTCGGCTCGATCAGCTGGCACCTCGGCCTGCCCGACCTGGTGCTCTACGAGACCGCCAAGGCCGGCATCGAGGGCATGACCCGCGCCCTGGCCCGGGAGCTCGGCCCCGACGACATCCGCGTCACCTGCGTGGTGCCCGGCAACGTCAAGACCAAGCGCCAGGAAAAGTGGTATACGCCCGAGGGCGAGGCCGAGATCGTCAAGGCCCAGGCCCTGAAGGGCCGGCTGCTGCCCGACCACATCGCCTCGCTGGTGATGTTCCTGGCCTCGGACGATGCGAGCCTGTGCACGGGTCACGAATACTGGATCGACGCCGGCTGGCGTTAGGGGTTGCTCCTTGAGCCCCCTTCCCCCTGGAGTGGGGAAGGGCTGGGGATGGGGGTGGAAACGGTTCAGGATAGGGCGATGGAATCACAGCTTCCAATTGGCGGGGCCACCCCCATCCCTGCCCTTCCCCCCTCCAGGGGGAAGGGTTCAAAAATGGATAGACTCATGCCCGAACCCCTCTGCGTCTGGGACCTGAAGGCTACGCTCGGCGAGGGTCCGATCTGGTCGGCTGAGGAACAGGCCGTGTGGTTCGTCGATATCAAGAGCCACAAGGTCCACCGCTTCCACCCCGCCAGCGGCGAGACGACCAGCTTCGACGCTCCCGACCAAGTGACTTTCCTGGCGCCCCGGGCTGGCGGCGGCTTCGTGGCGGGCCTGAAGAGCGGCCTGCATCACTTCCACCCCGACATCGGCTTCACCTTCCTGGGCGAGATCGAGCCGCCGGAGCTGAACAATCGCCCCAACGACGCCACGGTGGATGGCGAGGGCCGGCTGTGGTTCGGCACCATGGACGACGGCGAGGAGGCCCCGAGCGGCGCGCTCTACCGCCTCGACGAGGCCGGCCGGCCGATCGCCGAGGACACCGGCATCTGCATCACCAACGGCCCCTGCGTCAGTCCCGACGGCCAGACCTTCTATCACACCGACACGCTGGAGAAGGTGATCTGGGCCTACGACATGGAGGGCGGGGCGCTGTCGAACAAGCGGCTGTTCTTCAAGCTTGAGCTCGAAAACGCCTGGCCCGACGGCTCGGTGGTCGACGCGGACGGCTACATCTGGACCGCCCTGTGGGGCGGCAGCGGCGCTTTGCGGATCTCCCCGGAAGGCGAGGTCGTCGACCGGATCACCCTGCCGGCCATCAATGTCACCAAGCCCTGCTTCGGTGGGCCCGACCTGAAGACCGTCTATTTCACCACCGCCCGCAAGGGGCTGAGCGACGACCAGCTCGCCGCCTTCCCCCTGTGCGGCGGCCTGTTCGCCCTGCCCGTCGCCGTCGCCGGCCAACCCCAATACGAGGTGCGTCTTGACCTCTAATCACACCCCATCGGGCCGTACCCCGCGCCGGTTCCGATCGCGCGACTGGTTCGACAATCCCGACCATATCGACATGACGGCGCTCTACCTCGAGCGATTCATGAACTACGGGATCACGCCTGAGGAACTGCGCAGCGGCAAGCCGATCATCGGCATCGCCCAGACCGGCAGCGACATCTCGCCGTGCAACCGTATCCACCTGGACCTGGTGAGCCGGATCCGCGACGGCATCCGCGATTCCGGCGGTATCCCGATGGAGTTCCCGGTCCACCCGATCTTCGAGAACTGCCGCCGCCCGACCGCGGCGCTCGACCGCAACCTGTCCTATCTGGGCCTGGTCGAGGTGCTGCACGGCTATCCGATCGACGCCGTCGTCCTGACCACCGGCTGCGACAAGACCACCCCGGCCGGCATCATGGCCGCCACCACGGTCAATATCCCGACCATCGTGCTGTCGGGCGGGCCGATGCTGGACGGCTGGCACAACAATGAGCTGGTCGGCTCGGGCACGGTGATCTGGCGCTCGCGGCGCAAGCTGGCGGCCGGCGAGATCAACGAGGAGGAGTTCATCCAGCGCGCCTCCGACAGCGCCCCCTCGGCCGGCCACTGCAACACCATGGGCACGGCCTCGACCATGAACGCCGTGGCCGAGGCCTTGGGCCTGTCGCTGACCGGCTGCGCGGCCATCCCCGCCCCCTATCGCGAGCGCGGCCAGATGGCCTATCGCACCGGCCAGCGGATCGTCGACCTGGCCTATGAGGATGTGAAGCCGCTCGACATCCTGACCCAAAAGGCCTTCGAGAACGCCATCGCCCTGGTGGCGGCGGCCGGCGGCTCGACCAACGCCCAGCCGCATATCGTGGCCATGGCCCGTCACGCCGGGCTGGACATCACCGCCGACGACTGGCGGGCGGCCTATGACATCCCGCTGATCCTCAACATGCAGCCGGCCGGCAAGTACCTCGGCGAGCGCTTCCACCGGGCCGGCGGCGCGCCGGCGGTGCTGTGGGAGCTGCTGCAGGCCGGCCGCCTGCACGGCGACGTCATGACCGTCACCGGCAAGACGATGGCGGAAAACCTGGAAGGCCGCGAGACCCGCGACCGCGAGGTGATCTTCCCCTACGCGGCGCCGATGAGCGAGCGAGCCGGGTTCCTGGTTTTGAAGGGCAACCTGTTCGACTTCGCGATCATGAAGACCAGCGTCATCAGCCAGGAGTTCCGCGATCGCTACTTGAGCGAGCCCGGCAATACGGGCGCGTTCGAGGCGCGGGCCGTGGTGTTCGACGGATCGGACGACTATCACGCCCGGATCAACGATCCCTCGCTGGAGATCGACGAGCGCACCATACTGGTGATCCGCGGGGCCGGTCCGATCGGCTGGCCGGGCTCGGCCGAGGTCGTGAACATGCAGCCGCCGGACGCCCTGCTGAAGCGCGGGATCATGAGCCTGCCCACCCTGGGCGACGGCCGCCAGTCGGGCACCGCCGACAGCCCCTCGATCCTCAACGCCTCGCCCGAAAGCGCGATCGGCGGCGGCCTGTCCTGGCTGCGCACCGGCGACCGGATCCGCATCGACCTCAACACCGGCCAGTGCAACGCCCTGGTGGACGAGGCGACCATCGCCGAGCGGCGCCTGGAGGGCATCCCCGCCGTGCCGGCCACGATGACGCCCTGGCAGGAAATCTACCGCGCCCATACCGGCCAGCTGGAAACCGGTGCGGTGCTCGAGTTTGCGGTCAAGTACCAGGACCTGGCGAGCAAGCTGCCGAGGCATAACCACTAGGGCATTTTTCGAGCGAAGTGGTTCCGGTTCGCGTGAAGAAAAATGCGTCAAAACAAAAGATTAGAGCTCCCGGCCTGACGCAGTCAGGCCGGGAGCTCTAGGGGGGCGGACGGTGACAGGCCCATGGGCCTGTCACCCACCTCGGCCGGCGACGCCGGCGAGCCCTATCGATCAGCGCCCATGCCAGGCCAGGCGCGCAAGGCCGCCTGGACCGTCGCCAGCAAGGACGCGCGGCTCGCGCCGTCCCGGGCGAGCACGGACATCCCCTGTATGACGGCCATGACCAGCCCCGAAAGCTCGGCCGGGTTCGTGGTCAACGGTAGCGCGCCGTCGGCGATGTCTCGCTGAATTCTCTCATCAAGGCGCCGTTGCACGCCACGCCGGATGTCTGCGACGGCCTGTTGCACGTCGCAGGACGCCGCCGACCCGCTGGCCGTCGCGCTGGCGAGCAGGCAGCCCCTGGGCGTCTCCTCGCCGGTATAGGCGGTAGCGGCTGCGGTCATCAGGTCACGCGCCGCCTCCAAGGCGCTGGGCGCATCGCCGATGGCCCGCGCCATGACGTCTGGATCGCCCGCGTACAGCCGCACGGCTTCCAGGAACAACTGCTTCTTGTCGCCAAACGCGGTGTAGAGGCTGGGCGCCGTCACGCCCATGGCGGCGGTCAGGTCGGCCACCGACGTGGTCTCGTAGCCATGACGCCAAAAGGTCAGCATCGCGGTCTGAAGGGCGACATCCCGGTCGAACGACAGCGGGCGGCCAAGACG
Source organism: Caulobacter sp. DWR2-3-1b2 (assembly GCF_049896345.1). Classification (NCBI taxonomy): domain Bacteria; kingdom Pseudomonadati; phylum Pseudomonadota; class Alphaproteobacteria; order Caulobacterales; family Caulobacteraceae; genus Caulobacter; species Caulobacter sp. DWR2-3-1b2. The sequence continues at coordinate 313,457 of NZ_JAFCUC010000004.1, forward strand.
CCGTGGACGTTGCGGGTCAACATATTCCATAGCGACCACTATGGAATATGTTGACCCGCCGATGCAAGAGAGTCATGACTTTCGTAGCAACCGCTATGAAAGTCAGATCCTCATGTCGCTCACCGCCTTCCGCACCCTGGGTCGCTCCGGCCTCGTCGTCAGCCCCCTGGCCCTCGGCACGATGACCTTTGGGCCGGGCGCCTGGGGCGCCGACGAGGCGACCTCGCGCCAGATCTTTCAGGCCTACCGCGCGGCGGGCGGCAACTTCATTGACACCGCCGACATCTACTCGGGCGGCGAGAGCGAGCGTCTCGTGGGTCAATTCATCAAGGAGGCCGGCTCGCGCGACGACATCGTGCTGGCGACGAAATTCGCCTTCAACGGATCGGCGAGCCCCTTGACCGCCACCCAGGCCGGCGGCGGAAACCCCAACGCCGGCGGCGCCGGGGCGAAGAACATTCACCGCGCGCTCGACGCATCGCTGAAGCGCCTGGGGACCGACTATGTCGACCTCTACTGGATGCACATCTGGGACGGGGTAACGCCCATCGAGGAGATCGTGCAAACGCTGGGCGACTTGGTGCGGGCCGGCAAGATCCGCTACTATGGCCTCTCCGACATGCCCGCGTGGCTGGCGATGAAAGCCGCCACCATCGCCGCCGAACGGCGCGTGCCGGGACCGATCGCCATCCAGGTGGAATACTCCCTTGTCGCGCGCGACGTCGAAAGCGAGCATGTGCCGGCCGCCCGTGAAGGCGGCATGGGCGTGATGCCGTGGAGTCCGCTGGCGGGCGGCTTCCTGTCCGGCAAGTACCGCCGCGAAGACACCAAAAACACCGGCCGGCTCAGCGGCCCCAACCCGTTCGGCGACAGCAAGTTCACCGACCGCAACTGGGAGGTTCTCGACACGCTGAAGACAGTCGCGGCCGAACTCGATCGCCCCGTCGCGCAGGTCGCGCTCAGCTGGGTCATGGCGCGCCCCGGCGTCACCGCGACGATCGTCGGCGCGAGCAAGCTGGAGCAGCTTGCCGGAAACATCGCCGCCACGCAGGTCGTGCTCAACGACTCCCAGATGGCGCGCCTGAACGCTGCGAGCGCCCCACCCGCGAGCTTCAGCGCGGGACTGACGTCACCGATGATCCGCCGCATGGTCTTCGGCGGTCATGCTGTCACCGGATGGGGCGAGTAGGTCGCACGACCTGCGGCAAAGTCGAAGACTCAGGCCGCCGCCAAAGCCGCCGGCGTCAAACCTTGATGATGCGCGTGTTGTAGGACGCGACGGCGGCGTCGTGGGTCAGCAGGACCAAGGCCTCCGTCAGCCCCTGGGCGATCAGCAGGCGATCGAACGGGTCGGCGTGGACGCGCGGCAGGGTTTCGACGATGACCGCCTGCTGCGGCGTGATCGGGATCAAGACGTAGCCGGCGGCGGCGAACAGCACCTGGGCCTCATGGGCGCCGATCGGCATGGCGCCCGGACCTTGGCGGTCGAGGCCATGCTTGATGGCGATCTCCCAGAGCGTCACCGCGCTGACGCAGATCTCATTGGCCGGGTCGAGGATCAGGTCGCGCGCCGCCTGCGTCAGGCGGGGATCGTCGGTCAGGGTCCACAAGGCGATGGGGTGTCGAGCAGCAGCCTCAATCGCGCGGATCGAGGAACAGCGCCGCCACCTCGGCGTCCTGGGAGGCCGTGTCGGCCGGGGCGACGAACAGGCCCTTGGCGATGCCGATTCTGACCGGCGTCCTGGCCGCCGTCGTCATGGGGATGAGCCGCGCGGCAGGCCGGCCATTGCGCGCGATCACCACCTGGTCGGTTTCGCCGCTCTCCACAGCCTCCACCAACTTGGAAAGCTGCGACTTGGCGTCGTGCATGTTGACTGTGCGCATGGTCGGGCTCGCGATTAGCTAATCTTAGCTCGCACAAGACCAACCCTACGGAAAGGCCGCCAACGCCGCTTGCGAGCTGATACCGGTAACACTAAGGTCAAGCTCAATGAGCGGTCCGCCAAGGACCGCTCCGCGTACAAACGGGCCTTCGGGCCACATCGGGGAAGAAACCGTGGCATCAGTCATCAACGCCGGCCCAAGCCCGGGCATGAGCGCCGTGGGCGGCCCCAATGGGGGCAAGGTCAACATGGCCTTCATCGCCGCCATCGTCGCGGTCGCCACCATCGGCGGCTTCATGTTCGGCTACGACAGCGGCGTCATCAACGGCACGCAGGAAGGCCTGGAGAAGGCTTTCAGCCTCAGCAAGCTGGGCACCGGCCTCAATGTCGGGGCCATCCTGATCGGCTGCGCGTTTGGCGCCTTCGCCGCCGGCCGCCTGGCCGACGTGTGGGGCCGCCGCACGGTGATGATCATCGCCGCCCTGTTGTTTCTGGTCAGCGCCATCGGCTCGGGCGCGGCCCACACCTCCACCGTGTTCATCATCTTTCGCCTGATCGGCGGCCTGGGCGTGGGCGCGGCCAGCGTGCTGTGCCCGGTCTATATCTCCGAAGTGACCCCGGCCAATATCCGCGGCCGGCTGTCGTCGGTGCAGCAGATCATGATCATCACCGGCCTGACCGGCGCCTTCCTGGCCAACTACATTCTGGCCCACACCGCCGGCAGTTCGACCGCCCCGTTCTGGCTGGGCTTGCCCGCCTGGCGCTGGATGTTCTGGATGCAGACCATTCCGGCCGCCATCTTCTTCTTCGCCCTGCTGTCGATCCCGGAAAGCCCGCGCTACCTGGTGGCCAAGGGCAAGGAGGCCGAGGCCGAAAAAATCCTGTCGCGCCTGTTCGGGGCCGGCCAAGGCGCCGCCAAGGTCGCCGAGATCCGCGCCTCGCTGTCGGCAGACCACAAGCCGAAGTTCTCGGACCTGCTGGACCCCACCACCCACAAGGTACGCGCCATCCTCTGGGCCGGTCTCGTGCTGGCCGTCTTCCAGCAACTGGTCGGCATCAACATCGTCTTCTACTATGGCTCGGTGCTGTGGCAGTCGGTGGGCTTCACCGAGGACGACAGCCTGAAGATCAACATCCTGTCGGGCGCGCTGTCGATCCTGGCCTGTCTGCTGGCCATCGGCCTGATCGACAAGATCGGCCGCAAGCCGCTGCTGCTGATCGGCTCGGCCGGCATGGCCGTGACCCTGGGCCTGCTAACCTGGTGCTTCTCGACCGCCACCACCGTCAACGGCGCCCTGCAACTGGCGGGCGACACCGGCCTGATCGCCCTGGTCTCGGCCAACGCCTATGTGGTGTTCTTCAACCTCAGCTGGGGTCCGGTGATGTGGGTCATGCTGGGCGAGATGTTCCCCAACCAGATGCGCGGCCCGGCCCTGGCCGTCGCCGGCTTCGCCCAATGGATCGCCAATTTCGGCATCTCGGTCAGCTTCCCGTCGATGGCCGCCAAGAGCCTGCCGATGACCTATGGCTTCTACGCCCTGAGCGCCGTGGTCTCGTTCTTCCTGGTCCAGAAGCTGATCCAGGAGACACGCGGCAAGGAACTCGAGGCGATGCAGGGCTAAGGCGCCATTTCCCTCCCCGAAATGGGGAAGGAAAGAATTCAGAAACGCCCGGGGGCTATGCCTCCGGGCGTTTTTCGTTTCATGCTGACAGCGTTATCGGCGATGACACCGGTAGACATCAGTCGAAAAGGCCCGATAGGCTAGCGGTATCATTGAAGCGACGAGCCAACGTCGCGCGCGTTCTGGGAGGGAAACACATGGTCGATCTCAATCGCCGAGGCGCGCTGGGCGCGGTCTTCACCGGCGCCGCCGCGGCCGCTCTTCCCACGATCGCCGACGCCGCGACCGCCGCCGCCAAGCCCGCCGCGACCTGGGCCAAGGGCGTCGAGGGCCAGCGCAAAGCCGATCTCGGAGACGGGACCTTCCTCAACCCCCTCCTGGCTGGCGACCATCCCGACCCGTCGATCCTCAAGGACGGCGAGGTCTATTACATGACCCACTCGTCGTTTGACGCCTATCCGGGCCTGCTGATCTGGCGCTCGACGGATCTCGTCAACTGGACCCCGGTCGGCCCGGCCCTGAAGACCAATGTCGGCTCGATCTGGGCGCCCGAGCTCTGCAAGCACCGGGGCCGCTACTACATCTTCCTGCCGGCCAAATTCCCGGACAACAACACCAGCTATGTGATCTGGGCCGACCAGATCGAGGGTCCGTGGAGCGAGCCGGTCGATCTGAAGCTGCCGCGCTATATCGACCCCGGCCACGTGGTCGACGAACACGGCGTACGCTGGCTGTTCCTGTCGGGTGGCGACCGCATCCAGTTGGCGCCCGACGGACTGTCCACCATCGGCAAGCCCGAGCACGTCTATGATCCCTGGCATTATCCGGAGGACTGGGACGTCGAGGGCTTCTCGCCCGAGGGCCCCAAGGTCACCAAGCGCGGCGACTACTATTACCTGGTCACCGCCGTGGGCGGCACGGCCGGCCCGCCGACTGGCCACATGGTCATCGTCGCGCGGTCCAAGTCGTTGGCCGGGCCCTGGGAGAACGATCCGAAAAACCCCATCGTGCGCACCACCGACAATAGCGAAAAGTGGTGGTCGCGCGGCCACGCCACCTTGGTCCAGGGTCCGGCCGGCGACTGGTGGACCGTCTATCACGGCTACGAAAACGGCTTTTATACCCTGGGCCGCCAGACCCTGCTGGCCCCGGTGACCTGGACCAAGGACGGCTGGTTCGAGGTGGGCGGCGGCGATCTGTCCAAGCCGCTCCCCAAGCCCAAGGGTGGCAAGGTGGGTCCCCACGGCCTGGCTTTGTCGGATGACTTCGGCGCCGACAAGCACGGCCTGCAATGGAACTTCTTCGATCCCAAGCCAGGCGAGCACGACCGCATCAGCCGGTCCGGCGGGGTCATGACCCTGAAGGGGGCCGGCGAGGCGCCCAGCACCGGCGCTCCGCTGATCTTCGTCAACGGCGACCAAGCCTATGAGATCGAATGCGAGATCGAGGTCGATCCCGACACGCGGGCCGGCCTGATCCTGTTCTATGACCGCCAGCTCTATTGCGGCCTGGGCTTCGACACCAAGAACTTCGTCACTCATCAGTACGGCATCGAGCGCGGCCGGCCGGCCAATCCGCAGGGGTCGAAGATGCTGATGCGGCTGAAAAACGACCGCCACATCGTGTCCTTCCACACCAGCGGGGACGGCGGCGCGACCTGGAAGCGGTTCGACCGCGGCATGGAGGTCTCGGGCTACCACCACAATGTGCGCGGCGGCTTCCTGATGTTGAAGCCGGGCCTCTACGCGGCCGGCAAGGGCTCGGCGCGGTTCAAGGGCTTCAAATACCGGGCGCTGGCATAATCCATGTTGTCATCCCGGACAAGCGCGCGGCGCGGAGATCTGGGACCGACGCGTGAACGCCGGCGCTTCCGGCGGTCCCGGATCGGCGGTCGTCCGGACCTTGTCCGGGATGACAATCGTTTGGTGGAAAGATCGATGACGCTCAAGCCCCTCCTCCTCGCCGCCGCCCTCCTGATCGCGACGCCCGTCCTCGCCCAGGCCCCGGCTGATCCGCTGCCGTTCAAGGCGACCAAGATCATCCTGGTCGGCGACTCGACCACGGCGGTGCGCAGCGGCTGGGGCGGGGCGTTCTGCGGTCAGCGGGTGACGTCGGCCGTGGCCTGCGTAAACCTTGGGCGCGGCGGGCGCAGCACCAAGACCTATCGCAGCGAAGGATCCTGGACCCTGGTCCTCTCCGAGATGAAGGCCGGGGGCTTCGCCGACACCTATGTGCTGATCCAGTTCGGCCACAACGACGCCTATGGCCGGGCCGAGCGCCTGACCGACCTGAAGACCGAGTTTCCGACCAATCTGAAGCGCTATGTCGCCGACGTGCGCGCGGCGGGCGCCCATCCGGTGCTGGTGACCCCACTGTCACGCCGACAGTTCAGCGACGGCAAGCTGGTCGACGACCTGATCCCGTGGGCCCAGGCCATCCGCGCCGTCGCCGCCGAAACCGCCACGCCGCTGGTCGACTTGAACGCCCGCAGCGCCGCCGCCGCTCAGGCGCTAGGCCCCGTGAAGGTGGCGGACTGGGCCGAGGGGCCGCCCTCGGCGGAGGTGGCCAAGGCCCTGGCGACCGGCACGACGGTCGGCGTGAAGTTCTATGAGCCGCCGATCCCAGGCGCCGTCGCCGTGCCGATGCCCGCGCCGGGCGCGCCGGGCGAGGCGCCCTTCGACTATACCCACCTGGGTCCGGTGGGGGCGGAGGCTTGCGCGACGATCGTGGCTGAAGCGTTGGCGAAGGCGGTTCCGGAGTTGGCGCACGTCTTGGCGCCGTAGAGCTGAGACGCCCCTACTTCACCCAAGCCGGTCCGCTGAACTCCGTCTCGATCCGCACATCCACCGCGTCGCTGACGCCCATGGTCGTGCCCGGGGCCGGCACGCCGAAGCCCATGCCGAAGTGGGAGCGCTTGAACACGCCGTGGGCCGAAAAGCCGATGCGGGCGTGCGGGTCCATGTCGAAGCCCGCATAGCCGCCGTTGAAGGTCGCTTCCAGCACCACTGGCTTGGTGACGCCATGCAGGGTCAGGTCGCCGGTCATCTTCGCCTTATTGGCGCCGGTGACCTCGATCTTGGTCGAGCGGAAGGTGATGGCCGGATATTTCGCGGCGTCGAACCAGGATGGCCCGGTCAGTTCGTCGCGGAAGCCGGCCGGCGGGCTGGGGATCACCAGGGAGCGCGGGTCGATCGTCGCCTCTATGCTGGCCGCCGCCGGATTGGCCGGGTCGAATTTCAGCTTGGCGTCGAAGGCGGCGAACTGGGCCGTATATTGCGAAAAGCCGAGATGGCCGACCTTGAACACCACCGTCGAGTGGCTCTTGTCGAGCGTGTAGTCGCCGGCCGGAACCTGAGGCATGGCGGGCTGAGCGGGGCCGGCGGCCGGCGTCGCCGGCGGGGCGGCCTCCCTGTCGGCGGGCGGCGAACAGGCGGCCAGTGCGGCCGCGGCCGCGACGGCCATCAGGGCCAAACGGAAGGGCCGGCGGCGGGTTGGCGCGGTCATGGTGGGCTCCCTCGAACTTTTGTCAGCGTCGTCAGCCCAAGGACGAAGCTGGGGACGATGATCCGACATCGCGGCGCGGACTTTGTTGGCCCCGCTTCCCCGCACCCCTAGCTGAGCAGCTGCCGCACGGTGGCGCCCAGCACGCGGGCCAGGGCCTGGCGGTCGGTGTCGGGATGGTTGACCGCGCGCATGATCATGCCGTCGAACAGCATGCCGACCACTTCGCTGCGGGCATGGAACTCCGCATCGCTCCAAGCGGGATTGCGGCTGCGCTCCAGCATGCCGCGGGCGAAGGCGCGTTCCTGTTCGTCGGCGGCGCGGACAATGCAGGCCACCTTGGGATTGCGCGCCGCCTCGGCCAGCACTTCCAGCACCAGGGCCGCGCGGCGCAGGTCGAAGCATTTGTCGACTGCCTCGGGCAGGTGCTCGGTCATGGCGTCCAGCAGGTCGCCAGGCCGGCTTTTCATCTCGGCGAACTTCTCGCGCATCTCGGCCAGGTCCTGGGCGACGATGGCGGCGATGATCGCCTCCTTGTTCTCGAAATAGCGATAGATCTGGCCGACACTGAGACCCGCCGCCTTGGCGATCTCGGCCATGCTGGCGCCATGGAACCCGGCCTGGCGCACGCAGTCGCAGGCCGCGTCAAGAATCTGCTGGCGTCGGGCTTCCGGCGTCGGCCTGCACACGGCCTGGGCTTCGTCGTCCATGGAAAGCTACAAGTCCCAATTAAATTTCCGTCGCGTCAACCTGGACGGAACCCCCGAGGTTGACTTGCGACAACCCCGGAACTATGTCCAGCCCGATTGAGAATGAACGTTCATTCTCATGTTGGTTACCACCAGGGCCTCGTCAAGGCCAAGCGCCTGCGGCGCCCTGTCGCTCCTGGGGTTTCTCTATGTCCGTCAACCTTTCTCGCGCCGTCCTTTCGGCGGCCTGCCTCGCGGCCATCGCGCTGACCCTGGCCGCCTGTGGCCAAGGCAAGGGCGCGGGCGGGGCCGGCGGCATGGGACCGCGCGGCCCCTCGCCGGTGGGCGTGATCATCGCCAGGATCGAGCCGGTCACCCTGACCTCCGAACTGACCGGCCGCACCTCGGCCCACCTGATCTCCGAGGTGCGTCCGCAGGTCGGCGGCATCGTCAAGGCGCGGCTGTTCCAGGAAGGCGGCTATGTCCGCGCCGGTCAGGCGCTGTACCAAATCGACGCCGCGACCTATCAGGTCGCCTATAACAGCGCCGCTGCGGGTCTCGCCCAGGCCCAGGCCCAGGCTACCGCCGCCCGTCTCAAGGCCGAGCGCTACAAGGGCCTGGTCGAGATCAACGCAGTCTCCAAGCAGGACAATGACGACGCCCAGGCCGCGTCCCTGACGGCCGCCGCCAATGTCGCCGCCCAAAAGGCCGCCGTCGACGGCGCCCGCATCAATCTGGGCTATACCCGCGTGCTCGCCCCGATCTCGGGCCGCATCGGCAAGAGCACGGTGACCCCGGGCGCCCTGGTCACCGCCAGCCAGGCCACGGCCCTGGCCACGGTGCAGGACCTGTCGAAGATCTATGTCGACCTGACCCAGTCGTCCTCGGACATGCTGAAGCTGCAGAGCGCCCTGAACAGCGGCCAGCTGGGCCGCTCGGGTTCGGCTCAGGTGACCCTGAAGCTGGAAGACGGCTCCACCTATCCCGTGCCCGGCCGCCTGGAGTTCTCCGACGTCAGCGTCGATCCCACCACCGGGTCGGTCGGCCTGCGCGCCACCTTCGACAATCCCAATGGCGTGCTGCTGCCGGGCATGTATGTCCGCGCCATTCTCGGCAAGGGCGTGGCCAATGGCGGCATGCTGATCCCGCAAGCGGCCGTCAGCCGTGATCCCAAGGGCAACGCCACCGTGATGGTGGTCGGCGCCAAGAGCCTGGCCGAGCCACGTGTCGTGGTCGCCAGCCAGACGATCGGCGACAAGTGGCTGGTGACCTCGGGCCTGAAGCCGGGTGACCAGGTCATCGTCGAAGGCCTGCAGAAGGTGCGCCCCGGCGCGCCGGTCAAGGCCGCCGTCATCACCGCTCCTGCTACCTCTGCTCAACGCTAAGGCCGGTCCCCGATGCTTTCCCGTTTCTTCATCGACCGGCCGATCTTTGCCTGGGTCGTGGCCATCGTCATCATGCTGGCGGGGGCCCTGGCCATCCGCAGCCTGCCGATCGCCCAATATCCCAACATCGCCCTGCCCCAGGTCGCGGTGACCGCCGTCTATCCCGGCGCCTCGGCCAAGACCGTCGAGGACAGCGTCACCCAGGTCATCGAGCAGAAGATGAAGGGCCTCGACGGCCTGGACTACATGGCCTCGACCAGCGACAACTCGGGCCGGGCCACGACGACCCTGACCTTCAAGGCCGGCACCGATATCGACATCGCCCAGGTGCAGGTCCAGAACAAGCTGCAGACCGCCACCGCCCTGCTGCCGCAGGAAGTGCAGCAGCAAGGCCTGGCAGTGGCCAAGTCGGCCCGGAACTTCCTGCTGGTGGTCGGCATGTATTCGGAGGATCCGAAGACCACCGCCACCGACCTGGCCGACTACATCTCCAGCAACCTGCAGGACCCGCTGAGCCGCGTCGACGGCGTGGGCGACATCCAGATGTTCGGCTCGCAATACGCCATGCGCATCTGGTTGGATCCGACCAAGCTGGCCAGCTTCAGCCTGAACCCAGCCGACGTGCAGGCCGCCATCCGGGCCCAGAACGCCCAGGTCTCGGCTGGCCAGCTGGGCGGGGCGCCCAACCTGCCGGGCACGGCCCTGAACGCCACGATCACCGCCCAGTCGCGCCTGACCACCCCGGCCGAGTTCGAGAACATCATCGTCAGGAACAGCGCCGGCGGCGCCATCGTCCACCTGCGCGACGTGGCCCGCGTCGAGCTGGGCGCCGAGAGCTACGGCTTTGGCGCCAAGTACAACGGCAAGCCCGCCGCCGGCATCGCCATCAAGCTGGCGCCCGGCGCCAATGCGCTGGACACGGCCGACGCCGTCAAGAAGCGGGTCGAGGAGCTCTCCAAGACCTTCCCTGCCGGCTATCAGTACGTAGTCCCCTACGACTCCACGCCTTTCGTGAAGCTGTCGATCGAGGAGGTCATCAAGACCCTGATCGAGGCCATCATCCTGGTCTTCATCGTCATGTTCCTGTTCCTGCAGAACTGGCGCGCCACGCTGATCCCGACCATCGCCGTGCCCGTTGTGCTGCTGGGCACCTTCGGAATCCTGTCGATCTTCGGCTATTCCATCAACACTTTGACCATGTTCGGCCTGGTGCTTGCCATCGGCCTGCTGGTCGATGACGCCATCGTCGTGGTCGAGAACGTCGAGCGGGTGATGAGCGAGGAAGGCCTGTCGCCCGTCGAGGCCACGCGCAAGTCGATGGACGAGATCACCGGCGCCCTGGTCGGCATCGCCTTGGTGCTGGCCGCAGTGTTCGTGCCCATGGCCTTCTTCAGCGGCTCGCAGGGCGTGATCTATCGCCAGTTCTCGATCACCATCGTCTCGGCCATGGGTCTGTCGGTGCTGGTCGCCCTGGTGCTGACCCCGGCCCTCTGCGCCACTCTGCTGAAGCCGGCTCGCCCGGGCCATGGCGAGCCTTTGCGGACAGACCGTACGGGTCCGCTGGGCGGGGTCGTGAATTTCTTCAACCGGTTCTTCAACTGGTTCAACCGCAGCTTCGACCATATGAGCCGCAACTATCAGGGCTCGGTGCGCGGCATCCTGGGCAAGAGCGCCCGCTGGATGCTGGCCTATGGCGTGGTCATACTGGTGATGGGCTTCCTGTTCATCCGCCTGCCCAGCGCCTTCCTGCCGGAAGAGGACCAGGGCACGATGTTCACCATCGTCCAACTGCCGCCGGGCGCCACCGAGGAACGCACCCAGCGGGTGCTGGACCAGGTGCGCGACCACTTCCTGGTCGACGAGAAGGACGCGGTGCAGGCGGTGTTCACCGTCGCCGGCTTCAGCTTCAGCGGCGCCGGCCAGAACGCCGGCCTGGCCTTCGTTCGGATGAAGGACTTCGACGAGCGCAAGGCCGCCCGGCTCAAGACCCCGGCCGTCGCCGGCCGCGCCATGGGCAAGTTCATGCAGATTCGCGACGCCATGGTCTTCGCCATCGTGCCGCCGGCCGTGCCGGAACTGGGCACCTCCTCGGGCTTCGACTTCCAGCTGCAGGACATCGGCGGCGTCGGCCACGAGGCCCTGCTGGCGGCGCGCAACCAGGTGCTCGGCATGGCGGCAAAAGACCCGGCCCTGGCCGGCGTCCGCCCCAACGGCCAGGACGACACCCCGCAGCTGAAGATCGACATCGACCAGGCCAAGGCCGGGGCGATGGGCCTGACCACGGCCGACATCAACGCCGCGCTGAGCACCGCCTGGGGCGGGGCCTATGTGAACGACTTCATTGACCGGGGCCGGATCAAGAAGGTCTATGTCCAGGCCGACGCGCCCTATCGCATGCGGCCCGAGGACCTCAACAACTGGTACGTCCGCACCGGCAGCGGCGCGATGGCGCCGTTCAGCGCCTTTGCCACCACCCGCTGGGTCTACGGTTCGCCGCGCCTGGAGCGCTATAATGGCCTGTCGTCGATGAATATCCAGGGAGCCCCAGCCCCAGGCAAGAGCTCGGGCCAGGCCATGGACGCCATGGAAAAGATCGCCGCCCAGCTGCCCCCGGGCATCAGCTTCGAATGGACCGGCCTGTCGGCCCAGGAACGCGAGTCGGGCAGCCAGGCGCCCGCCCTCTATGGCGTCTCGATCCTGGTGGTCTTCCTGCTGCTGGCGGCGCTTTATGAGAGCTGGTCGATCCCGCTGTCGGTGATCCTGGTCATTCCACTGGGCATCGTCGGCGCCCTGCTGGCCACCACCCTGCGCGGCCTGTCCAACGACATCTACTTCCAGGTGGGCCTGCTGACGACCATGGGCCTGGCGTCCAAGAACGCCATCCTGATCGTCGAGTTCGCCAAGGATCTGCACGAAAAGGGCATGGACCTGGTCGAGGCCACGGTGGAGGCCGTGCGCATCCGTCTGCGGCCGATCATCATGACCTCGCTGGCCTTCATCTTCGGCGTGTTGCCCTTGGCGATTTCGAACGGGGCTGGATCCGGCAGCCAGCACGCCATCGGCACTGGCGTGATCGGCGGCATGATCTCGGCCACCGTCCTGGCGATCTTCTTCGTCCCGTTGTTCTTCGTGATCGTCGAACGGATTTTCAAACCCAAGCCGCGCCATTTCGCCGAGACGCCTGTCACCCCGGCCGAGGGCCACTGAGATGAACTTGCGTAGCCTGACCCTGGCCCTGTTGGCCGCCTCGGCCCTCGGCGCCTGCACCCTGGCCCCCGCCACCGTGCGTCCGGCCCTGGCGGTCGACAACGCCTGGCCGGTCGCGGCCTCGAATACCGGCTCTAGGGTCACCGCCACCGACCTGGGTTGGCGCGAGGTGTTCGAAGACCCGCGCCTGCAAGGCGTCATCGAGATGGCCCTCAGCAACAACCGCGACCTGCGGGTGGCGGTGCTGAACATCGAGCGGGCCCGCGCCCAGTACCGCATTCAGCGCGCGGCGCTCATTCCGGGCATCGACGCCTCGGCGATGGGGACCCGAGGCCAGAGCTCATCGTCGCAAACGGCCAATATCCCCGGCGTGGCGGTCGGTCGCGACATCGAGAGCTACTCGGCCGGCGTCGGCGTCACGTCCTACGAACTGGACATTTTCGGCCGCGTGCGCAGCCTCAAAGACGCGGCGCTGCAGAGCTATCTGGCCACCCACGAAAACAGCCGCGCGATGCAGATCAGCCTGATCGCCCAGACGGCCGGCACGTGGCTGACCCTGGCCGCCGACCAGGACCTGCTGGCCCTGTCGCAAGAGACCCTGTCCACCCGCGACCAGTCCATGACCCTGATCCGCCGGCGCTTCGAGGCCGGCGCGATCTCGCAGCTGGAAGTGCGCGAGGCCGAGACCCTGGTCGAGAACGCCCGCTCCGACGTGGCGACCTACCTGGCCCAGGTCGAGCAGGACAGGAACGCCCTGCGGCTGGTGGTCGGCGCCGATGCGCCGAACGACCTGCTGCCGGCCGGCGGGCTGGTCACCGCCCAGATCCTGCCCGACCTGCCGGCTGGCCTGCCTTCGGACGTGCTGACCCGTCGCCCCGACGTGCTGGCCGCCGAGCACGGCCTGGCCGGCGCCAACGCCAATATCGGCGCGGCCCGCGCGGCCTTCTTCCCCAGCATCAGCCTGACCGGCCAGACCGGCGTGGCCAGCAACGATCTGGGCGGCCTGTTCGACAGCGGCAGCGGCGCCTGGAGCTTCACGCCGCGCATCAGCCTGCCGATCTTCAACGGCGGGGCCAATATGGCCAATCTCGACAGCGCCAAGGCCGGCCGCGACATCGCCATAGCCCAGTACGAACGGGCCGTGCAGACCGCGTTCCGCGAAGTCTCCGACGGCTTGGCCGTCCAGGCCACCATCCAGGACCGGGTCGGCTCGCAGGAGCGCCTGGTCGCCGCCGCCAACGACACGGTCCGCCTGTCGCGGGCCCGCTACGGCGCGGGGATCGACAGCTCGCTCAGCCTGCTCGACTCCGAGCGCACGCTCTATACGGCCCGGAAGGGCTTGATCAACACCCGCCTGGTGCGCGCCACCAACCTGGCCACCCTCTACAAGGCCCTCGGCGGCGGCGCCCCCGCCGCGCCGGGGACCTAGAGGATTTCCCGACCTGACTGCGTCAGGCCGTGAGCTCTAATCTTCTGTTTTGACGTATTTTTCTTCACGCGAACCGGAACCACTTCGCTCGAAAAATGCTCTAGACGGACCACGCGATCCCCCATGCGCCCCCTCCCCCAAGCGTGCCATTTTCCTTCTCCCCTTGCGGGAGAAGGACGCGATAGCAAGATCGCTGAATTGGGTATGCGGAGCGGGCCCTACCTTACCCGCTTCCATACCGAGATCGGGATCGTCCCGTCTGCCGCCGCCGGCACCTGGTAGCTCAGTTCCTCGCCCTTCAGCTCATATCGCCGCTTCTGCTCCGTGCCCTCCCAATTGGGATAGGACGCGCCCTCGATTCGGAAGGTCAGCACGTGGGCCGGCGCGTCGATCGTCACAGTCCCATAATGGGTGCTCGACCCCAGCACGGCGCTCTCGAACTCGGCCGCCGTGCCCTTGCGCTTGTCGGCCAAGGCGAACCTCGGCCGCTCCGCCTTGAAGATCTGCAGGCTGTAACGGCCTTGGTCATCGACAATCAGCCGGCCCTTGGGCGCCTCGCCATAGCCGTGGGTGCGCGCCCCGCCGGGATGCAGGTCGTCGGCGGCGACCAAGATCCAGGTCCCCCCCAGCGATGGCTCGGCCGCGTGCGCCGCCGAGACCGACAAGGCCGCTAACGTCAAACCGAAAGCCACGCCCCATGGCCGCGTCGTGGTCGTGCTCATGTCGATCTCCAGTGATAACTTGTTTGACAGGTTACTTGTGCACCTTCGACGACGCATCCTAACCTGTCAATTCGGTTACTGGACAGGAACGCATGATCGCGAAGGCGGAAATCCGCGACGGCTTCAAGTTTCGAGGCGGCCGCCTGGCGCTCGACCTGCCGGCGACGGTGACCGGTCGCCTGGGCGCCGCGCCCCGCGACCTGCTGGCCACGCCCGCCGATCTCGATCGCTGGCTGGTCGCCGCTGGCTTGGCCGAGGTCTCGCCCAGCGCCACCGACGGCAACCTGGTCCAGGCCCGCGGCCTGCGCGAGGCGCTCTATCGCCTGGCCTTGGCCCGCGCCAAGGGCGGCGACCTGCCGAGCCTCGACCGCGAGCTGATCAATGGCTTCGCCGCCCTGCCCGCCGCCCCGCCCTGGCTGGGCGAGGATGGCCGCGCTCGGTTGTTTGGCGATGCGCGCAGCCTATTGGCCGGCCTGGCCCGTGAAAGCGTCGACCTGCTGGGCGGCGAGCTCTCCGACCGCATCCGCCAGTGCGAAGGCCCGCCCTGCGCGGTGCTGTTCCTCGACACCTCCCGCAAGGGAGACAGGCGGTGGTGCTCGATGACCGCGTGCGGAAACAGGGCGAAGGCGGCAGGGTTTCGGAAGCGGGAGCGGTCTCTCTAATTCCGCTCATCCCGGCGAATGCCGGGACCCAGACCCCTTAGCGGTGAGGATGACGGGAAGAGCTCGACGCCTATGGCGTCAGCCTCAGCTATTCCATCTCGGTCCCGGCATTCGCCGGGATGAGCGGGTTTTTGGCGGGATTACAACGGCAGCTGCACCGTGCTCTTAACCTCTTCCAGCACGGCATAGGTCCGCGTCTCGCGCACCCCCGGCATCTTGACCAAAATGTCGCCCAGGAACCCGCGATAGGCCTCCATGTCGCGCACCCGGGCCTTGATCAGATAGTCGAAGCCCCCGGCCACCATGTGGCACTCCAGGATCTCGGGCGCGCGGCGCACGGCGGCGGCGAAGTCCTCGAACATCTCGCCGGTCGTGCGGTCCAGCACCACCTCGACGAAGATCAGCAGGGCGCGGTCGACCTTGGCCGGGTCGAGCAGCGCCACATAGCCGAGGATGAAACCGCGCTCGCGCAGCCGCCGCACACGGTCGAAGGTGGCGGCCGGTGACAGGTTGCAGCGTTTGGCCAGCTCGGCGTTGGTGATACGGCCATCGACCTGCAGCACCCGTAAAAGTCGGCGATCGGTATCATCTAGAGCAGACATGGACTTTTCCCGTTTTAACCGAAGATAATTCGGAAATTGATCCGAACAAACAAAGCACCTTCGATCATGTCGGCGCTATACCCTCAATCGTCCTAGCAAGCTTGGCCGCGCCACTCCCCCCCTCGGCGTTTCCAGGCGGCAGGATCGCCCCGCGCAAGCGGCGGCCGTCGCGGCGCGCCTCTCCCCCGTTGAGCGCCGCGCGAGAGCGGAAGGGGCACGCGACCTCCCCCCGTAACGTGTCCCTTCCCACCGCTCTCCTTCCCGCCCAATGTGCCGTCGACATGCTCCCGAGCGACCTCGCGGCGCGCCTGGAGCGAATGACTGGTCTCGCCGATTTTACCGAAGATTACACGGACCAGCCACCGAACAAACGAAGCACCTTTGGCCGATGTCGCGATAGACCGATGATATTCCATTAACGAGGCGACCATGACCGACTGGGACACGCTGGACGACGGCAAGTACCGCGACGAGGCCGCGGTGATCGCCGACCTGCTAGCCGCCCAGCCCCTGAGCCTGGAGGATCGCGCCGCCATCCGCGCCGAGGCCGAGGCCCTGGTGCGCGGCGCCCGCCGCAGCGTCCGCAAGCAGGGCGTGGTCGAAAGCTTCCTGCAGGAGTTTTCGCTCGGCACCCGCGAGGGCCTGGCCCTGATGTGCCTGGCCGAGGCCCTGCTGCGCACCCCTGACGACGACACCCGCGACAAGCTGATCGCCGAGAAGATCGGCTCGGCCGACTGGGCTTCCCACTTGGGCGGCAGCGACAGCCTGTTCGTCAACGCCTCGACCTGGGGCTTGATGCTGACCGGCAAGCTGGTCGAGCCCGACGACCAGGCCCAGCGGGATTTGCCGGCGTTTATCAAAAAGATCGCCGGCCGCCTGGGCGAGCCGGTGATCCGCGCCGCCGTCGGCCAGGCCATCCGCATCATGGGCGAGCAGTTCGTGCTGGGCCGCACCATCGAGGCGGCCATCAAGCGCGCCGCCCACGACAACGACATCTGCAGCTTTGACATGCTGGGCGAAGGCGCCCGCACCGCCGCCGACGCCGCCCGCTATGAGAAGTCCTATGCCGACGCGATTCAAACCGTCGGCAAGCTGTCCAACCGCGCCGGCCCGGAAGCCGGCCACGGCGTGTCGATCAAGCTGTCGGCCTTGACCCCGCGCTATGAGGCCACGCAAGAGGCCCGCGTCTGGGACGAACTCTATCCGCGCATCCTGCGCCTGGCGCTGATCGCCGCAGAGCATGATTTAAGCTTCACGATCGACGCCGAAGAGGCGGACAGACTGGCGTTGTCGCTGAAGCTGCTGGACCGCCTGTGCCGCGAGCCGGAACTGGGCGACTGGACCGGCCTGGGCCTGGCTGTCCAGGCCTATCAGAAGCGCTGCCCCGAGGTGATCGCCCGCCTCACCGCCCTCTCCAAGGAAACCGGTCGCCGCCTGATGGTCCGCCTGGTCAAGGGGGCCTACTGGGACAGCGAGATCAAGCGCGCCCAGGTCGCCGGCCGGCCGGACTATCCGGTCTACACCACCAAGCCCGCCACCGACCTGTCGTACCTGGTCTGCGCCAAGGCCCTGGTCGCTGCCGCGCCCCACCTCTATGCCCAGTTCGCCACCCACAACGCCCACACGCTGGCGGCCGTGGTGCGCATGGCCAAGAATTCCGGCGTCAAGATCGAGCACCAACGCCTGCACGGCATGGGCGAGGCGCTCTATGCCGCCGCCGACGACCTCTATGACGGCGTCACCCTGCGGGCCTACGCCCCGGTGGGCGGCCACGAGGACCTGTTGCCCTACCTGGTCCGCCGCCTGCTGGAGAACGGCGCCAACACATCGTTCGTCCACGCCCTGCTCGACGAGCGGGTGCCGGTTGAGCAGGTGGTGGTCGATCCGATCACCGCCGTGGAAGCCCACCCCGACCGCCACGCCAAGATCCCGACGCCGACCGATATCTACGGTCCGTGGCGCCGCAACAGCGCTGGCGTCGACCTGTCGGTGAAGGCGGCGCGCGACCGCCTGGCCGCCCACCTCGTCGAACTGGACAAGCTGACCCTGTCGTCCGGCCCGCTGATCGGCGGCAAATTCACGGCCGGCGCGCCGCCGATGCCGGTGGTCAGCCCCGCCGATCCCGACCGCGTGGTGGGCGTCGTCTCCGAGGCCCAACTGCCGCAGATCGACCAGGCTTTCAAGCTGGCTCGCGCCGCCCAGCCCGCCTGGGATCAGGCCGGCGGCCCCGCCCGCGCCGTGGTCCTGCGGTCGATGGGCGACGCCCTGGAAGCCAATATCGAGCGCCTGATCGCCATCCTGTCACGCGAAGCCGGCAAGACCCTGCCCGACGCCGTGGCCGAGGTGCGCGAAGCGGTCGATTTCTGCCGCTACTACGCCAAGCTGGCCGAGGAGCAGTTCGGCCTGGCTGGCGAGACCCTGACTGGACCGGCCGGCGAGACCAACACACTGCGCTTGGCGGGCCGGGGCGTCTTCGTCTGCATCAGCCCGTGGAACTTCCCGCTGGCGATCTTCACCGGCCAGATCGCCGCCGCCTTGGCGGCCGGCAACGCCGTGCTGGCCAAGCCTGCCGAGCAGACGCCGCTGGTCGCCTATGAGGCGGTAAAGCTCTATCACGCCGCCGGCCTGGACCACCGCCTGCTGGCCCTGCTGCCAGGTCGCGGCGAGACGGTCGGCGCGGCCCTGACCGCCCATGACGGCCTGGACGGCGTGGCCTTCACCGGCGGCACCGACACCGCCTGGCGGATCAACCAGACGCTGGCCCAACGCCAAGGCCCGATCGTGCCGTTCATCGCCGAGACCGGCGGCCTGAACGGCATGTTCGTCGATACCACCGCCCAGCGCGAACAGGTGATCGACGACGTGATCCTGTCGGCCTTCGGCAGCGCCGGCCAGCGCTGCTCGGCCCTGCGGCTGCTGTTCCTGCCGGAAGACACCGCCGACGGCTTGATCGAGGGCCTGAAGGGGGCCATGGACGCCCTGGTGATCGGCGACCCGGCCCTGGCTGCCACCGACGTCGGCCCGGTGATCGACGCCGAGGCCAAGGCGGCGCTAGACAAGCATCTCGTCCGCCTGAGACACGAGGCCAAGGTCCTGCACCAGCTTACGGCCCCGGAAGCCGGGACCTTCTTCGCCCCGGTCCTGGCCGAGATCCCCGCCGCCGACTTCCTGGAGCGCGAGGTGTTCGGCCCGGTGCTGCACGTGGTGCGCTATCGGCCCGAGGACCTGGAGCAGGTGGCCGGCGCCCTGGCGGCCCGCCGCTACGGCCTGACCCTGGGCGTTCACTCGCGGATCGAGCGCTTCGCGGCCGACGTGCAGCGCCTGGTCCCAGCCGGCAACTGCTACGTCAACCGCTCGATGACCGGCGCCGTGGTCGGCGTCCAGCCGTTCGGCGGCGAGGGCCTGTCGGGCACCGGCCCCAAGGCCGGCGGGCCCCATGCGCTGCTGCGCTACGCCGTGGAGCGGGCGCTGAGCGTCAACATCACGGCCCAGGGCGGGGATCCGGCGCTGCTGAATCTGTGAGTTGACGATCTCGGCCAGGGGCGGGATTCTGCGTCCATGGCCGATGGATTTGATCTTCACCTGGACGACGAACGGGCCGCCAAACTCAAGGCTCTGGCAGACCGGCTCAACATGTCACCGGAGGACTATGCGGGCCTGTTGATCGATCGGGACCTCGCGAACAGTAATTCGGGGTGGGTCGATCCAGACCCCGCCATCGATGAAGCCATAGCGGACGAGGTTGAGCGCACGGGCGAGGCCATTTCCTGGCCAGAATTTCAGGTGCGGCTCCGGACGTTCGGCGGCCGAGAGGGGTGATCTATTCCATCACCGTCTCTCCTCGGGCAGGCAAGGACGCCGAACGCCTGAACGGGAGACTGATGGAATACGACACCGCCATAGCCGCCCGTTTCGGCGATCTAATGGGCCAGATGCTTATCAGCCTGACCAGACATCCTTTGAGAGGCCGCCCCGTCGGCCCCACGACCCGCGACCCGCGACCCGCGAAGTGAATATTCCTTTCGGACAAGGTGGCTACATCATCCGCTACCGGGTCACTTCCGACCGGGTGATCATCACCCGGATCTGGCACGGGCTAGAAGAACGCCGGTGAGGCTGGACCGCCGCCACTCGGACCTGTCGGCCGGCGGGCCGCATGCCCCGCTGCGCTATGCGGTGGAGCGGGCGCTGAGCGTCAACATCACGGCCCAGGACGGGCATCCGGTGTCGTTGAATCTGTGACTTGACGCCGCCGGCCCAGGGCGGGATTCTTCGCTCATGGCTGACGGCTTTGATCTTCATGTGAACGCTGAAAAGACCGCCAAGCTGAAGGCTTTGGCGGATCGGCTGGACATGTCTCCGAAAGACTATGCCGCCTTGCTGATCGATCGAGAGATCGATCAGGCCGGGCAAGCGCCGATCGATCCTGATCCGGCTATTGACCGGGCTATCATTGAACGCATGAAACGGACCGGCGAGGGAACGGCTTGGCCCGAACTGCGCGATCGGCTTCGCGCGCGCCACCGCCTGTAACGCTCTGCCCCGCCCGGTCATCCTTTCACGCGAAGCGCACGCCGATGTGGCACGCGTCCACGACTGGCTGTTCGAGAAGCATCCTCTCGCGGCCGATCGCTTGCTCGACGTGCTGGCCCAGGCCTTCGAAAGTCTCGGCGAGATTTCGGATCGGGGACGCCCCATCGATGCCGACGGTCTTCGCGAGTTGATCGTGCCCTTCGGCTCATCAAGCTACGTCGTGCGTTACGAACCCGCTGGTGACAGGGTGCGCGTTTCTAGGGTCTGGCATGGGCTGGAAAAACGAACGCCTTGAGTTAGCAAGCCGTCGCTTCTCTGGCCGGCCTCTCGCAGGGCTCGGCGGTCAAGGGCGTAAGGATCAATCCGGCATCGCACTTCTTCGACAACAGCTGTCGCGCCGATCGAACGGGCCGACCACGCTGTACAAAGGCTAAAGGGAGCAGCCTGGGCCATTCTTTCAGAAATCAAGTTCTGGAGTCCCCTCCCCCGCGCCACCGCCCTCCGCTAGTGTAGGCAAAACGGGGGAGCCAACCATGCTGTCGAGACGCCACCTGATGATGGCCGGAGCCGCCCTGATGGCCGTTGGCGACGCGCAGGCCGCCACGCCCGCAAAGGGCTTCGTCACCGTCCGCGACGGCCACCTGACCCTCGACGGCAAGCCCTATCGCTTCGTCGGCGCCAATCTCTGGTACGGGGCCTGGCTGGGCTCCCCAGGCAAGACCGGCGACCGCGCCCGCCTGGGGCGCGAGCTGGACCGGCTGAAGGCCTTGGGCGTCACCAATCTGCGGGTGCTGGGCGCGGGCGAGCGGTCGCCGGCCAAGGTGGCGATCGACCCGACCTTCCGTGGGCCCGGCGAGGACTATGACCAGGATCTGCTGACCGGCCTCGACGTGCTGTTGGCGCAAATGGCCGAGCGCGGCATGAAGGCGGTGATCTATCTCAACAACTTCTGGGACTGGTCAGGCGGCATGCCGGCCTATCTGCGCTGGACCGGCAATGGCGACTGGTTTCAGCAGGGCGATCCGGCCCACCCGTGGCCAGAGTTCGCCGACTATTCGGCGCGCTTCTATGGCGACGCCAAGGCCCAGGTCCTGTTCCAGAACTATGTCCGCGCCTTGGTGACCCGCACCAACGGCGTCACCGGCAAGGCCTATCGCGATGACCCGACCATCATGGCCTGGCAGCTGGCCAACGAGCCGCGGCCGGGCGGCAGCGAGGCGTTCGGGGTCGCCAACCTGCCGACCTATTATCGCTGGATCGCCGAGACCTCGGCCTTCATCAAGGCGCTGGACCGCCGCCACCTGGTGAGCACCGGCAGCGAGGGCGACATGGGCTGCCTGCAGCGCGAGGCCTGCGTGGTCGAGGCCCACAAGCCCGCTAGCATCGACTACCTGACCCTGCACGTCTGGCCCAACAACTGGAACTGGATCGACTTCAAGGATCAGCCCGCGACCTACGCCGCCGGCGAGGCGAAGTGCCGCGACTACATCGCTCGCCACATCGCGCTGGCCAAGGGGCTGGGCAAGCCCCTCGTGATCGAGGAGTTCGGCCTGATCCGCGACGATCGCGCCTTCACGCCCGGCGCTCTGGCCACGTTCAAGGACCGGTTCTACGGCATGGTCTTCGACACCGCCCTGGCCGACATGAAGGCCGGCGGCCCGATCGCCGGGACCAACTTCTGGGCCTGGAACGGCGAGGCCCGCGCGGCCCATCCGGACGCCTGGTTCAAGATGGGCGACCAGGCCTATGTCGGCGATCCGCCGCAGGAGGAGCAGGGGTTGTTCGGGGTGTTCGACGCGGATGTCTCGACGTTGGAGATCATCCGCGAGCACGCAGAGGCGGTGGACGCACTCTAAGTCCTCCCCCTGTGGGGGAGGTGTCGGCGAAGCCGACGGTGGGGGGAGTGTCGGTGAGGTGGGTCTACTCCCGCCACCGGCGCCTTCGCGCCGCCTCCCCCACGGGGGGAGGACCTGCTCGGCTGGCGCTCCGCCCTCCCCAAAAAGTGGATGTCACCGGTGTCATGATCCGTGATAGCCCTTCTTCCGAGCGCGAGCCCAACCGCGCCGGAGCAAGCTCATGGACCACCTGAATGTCGATCGCCGCGGCCTGATCGCCGGCGCGGGCGCGGCCCTGGCCTTGGCCTCGACGCCGGCCTTCGCCGCCGCCAAGGCCGGTCCCGTCGTCGCCACCACGGCGGGCAAGGTGCGTGGAGCCAGCGCCACGGGCGTCCAGGTGTTCAAGGGTCTGCGTTACGGCGCCGACACCGGCGGCGCGGCGCGGTTCACGCCGCCCGTCAAGCCCAAGCCTTGGACCGGCGTCGCCGACGCCCTGGCCTTCGGCGCGGCGTCACCGCAAAGCGGCAAGGGCGAGGAGGGCGAGACGCTCAGCGAGGACTGCCTGTTCCTCAACGTCTGGACCCCAGCCTCAGAGGGCAAGAAGCGCCCGGTGATGGTCTACATCCACGGCGGCGCCTACAACACCGGCTCGGGGGCCAGCCCCTGGTATGACGGCACGAAACTGGCCAAGCGCGGTGACGTGGTGGTGGTGACGGTCAATCACCGCCTCAACGCCTTTGGCTACCTCTATCTGGCCCGCCTCTTCGACGACCCTTCCGTGGCTGACAGCGGCAATGCCGGCCAGCTGGACCTCGTCCTGGCGCTGCAATGGGTGCGCGACAATATCGCCGCGTTTGGCGGGGATCCCGGTAATGTCATGCTGTTTGGCCAGTCCGGCGGCGGCGCCAAGATCGCCACCCTGATGGCCATGCCGTCGGCCAAGGGCCTGTTCCACCGCGCCGCGACCATGAGCGGCCAGCAGGTCACGGTCGGCGGCCCGTTCAACGCCACCAAGCGCGCCAAGGGCTTCGTGGACAAGCTGGGGGTCAAGGACCTGGCCGCCCTGCGCGCCCTGCGCGCCGACCAGTTCCTGGCCGGCCTGAAGGCCGTCGATCCCATCGCCGGCAGCGGCGGGGTCTATATGGGTCCGGTGCTGGACGAGCGGAGCCTGACCCGCCACCCCTTCTTCCCCGACGCCGCGCCCCAGAGCCTGGACGTGCCGATGATGGTCGGCAACACCCATGACGAGACGCGCGGCTTCGTCGGTTATGACAAGAGCCTGCTGGACCTGACCTGGGACCAGGTCATCGCCAAGTTGCCCAGCCAGTTCAACGCGCGCGTCGACATCGACCCCGCCACGGTGGTGGCGGCCTATCGCAAGATCTATCCGGCCTATGCCCCGTCCGACGTCTATTTCGCCGCCGCCACGGCCGGCCGCTCGTGGAAGGCGGCGATCATCCAGGACGAGGAACGCGCCAAGGCCGGCGCCCCCGCCTTCGCCTATCAGCTCGACTGGCGCGCCCCCAAGGACGGCGGCGTCTGGGGCGCCCCCCATACGCTGGACATGCAGCTGGTGTTCGGAAATCTCGACGCGCCCGGCGTGATCACCGGCTCAGCGCCCGACGCTGTGGCCTTGCATGAGCGCCTGGCCGACGCCTTCATCGCCTTCGCGCGGACGGGTGATCCCAACTGCCCGGCGATCCCGAAGTGGGAGCCCTACACCCTGCCGAGGCGGCAGACGCTGGTGTTCGACAACACCACCCGGATGCAGGACGACCCGCGCGGGGCGGAGCGCGAGCTGTTCAACAAGGTCCCGTTCACGCAGTTCGGGACGTAAAATCCTCCCCCGATGGGGGAGGCGATCGCGAAGCGATCGGTGGGGGGAGTTTTAGGGTCGGCAATCCTGCAGGCGGTCACCTGCCGAACACTCCCCCCCTCTGTCGCCCTTCGGGCGACACCTCCCCCACAGGGGGAGGATTTTTACTTCGCCTGATCCATCAGACCCGCGAACCGCTCGAACAGGTACAGACTGTCCGTCGGCCCCGGCGAGGCCTCAGGATGGTGCTGCACGCTGAAAACCGGTTTCCCCGTCACGGCGATGCCGGCATTGGTGCCGTCGAACAGCGAGACGTGGGTCTCGGTCACCGCCTCGGGCAGGCTCGCGCTGTCCACCGTGAAGCCGTGGTTCATCGAGACGATCTCGACCTTGCCGGTCGTCAGGTCCTTCACCGGGTGGTTGGCGCCGTGGTGGCCCTGTTCCATCTTCACGGTCTTGGCGCCGACAGCCAGGGCCAGCATCTGGT
The DNA here is from genome assembly GCF_049896345.1 of Caulobacter sp. DWR2-3-1b2. Classification (NCBI taxonomy): domain Bacteria; kingdom Pseudomonadati; phylum Pseudomonadota; class Alphaproteobacteria; order Caulobacterales; family Caulobacteraceae; genus Caulobacter; species Caulobacter sp. DWR2-3-1b2. The sequence goes on from NZ_JAFCUC010000004.1 coordinate 337,830, forward strand.
GGCCCAGACAGATGCCGAACACCGGCTTGCCGCTGGCGACGAGCTTCTGGATCTCGGGCACCGCATATTCGCCGGTCGCGGCCGGATCGCCCGGGCCGTTTGACAGCAGCACGCCATCGGGATTGCGCGCCAGGATGTCCTCGGCCGAGGTGTCGGCCGGCACGACCGTGGCGCGGGCGCCGACATGGGCCAGGGCGCGCAGGATGTTGCGCTTGACGCCATAGTCGAGGACCACGACCTCATATTTGGGCTTGTCCAGCTTGGCGTAGCCTTCCGGCCAGGACCACAGGCCCTCGTCCCAGGTGAAGGTCTGGGTGGTGGAGGCGTCCTTGGCCAGGTCGAGGCCTTCCAGTCCGGCCCAGGCCTTGGCCTTGGCGACCAGGGCGTTGAGGTCGAACTCACCGCTCGGGCTGTGGGCGATGACGCCGTGCGGCATGCCGGTCTCGCGGATCTTGCGGGTCAGGGCGCGGGTGTCGACGCCCGACAGGCCGATCATGTTGCGGCGCTTCATCCAGCCGTCGAAGTCGCTGTCGGCGCGCCAATTGGCTTGGTGGGTCGGGGCGTCGCGGAAGATCGCGCCGCGGGCCGCCGTCTCGGCCCCGCCGGCCATCTGTTCGAGGTCCTCGACATTGGTCCCGACATTGCCGATGTGCGGGAAGGTGAAGGCGACGATCTGGGCCATGTACGAGGGGTCGGTGAGGATCTCCTGGTAGCCGGTCATGGCGGTGTTGAAACACACCTCGCCGACCGCGTCGCCCGTCGCGCCGCAGCCGAGGCCTTGCAGGATCGTGCCGTCGGCCAGGGCCAAAATTCCGGTGACGCCGGGGAGAAGGTCTTGGGACATCTCGGAAAGCGCCTCCAGAACGCTGGCCCCGAAGGGCCGATCATTGTCGCAAAAAGGCGGGTCGGAGATAACCCCCACCCGCCGCGCAAACGGCGGCGTGTCTAGGGGGGTATGACGGGGGGGTCAACCCTTTCGATCACGGCGCGGCGAGCGCGCTCCCACATTCCCGTGATCGGCGAACTTGCTCTCTCGCGTTCGCGCGCCATCGGCCCTTATGGTGCGCGGGTCAACGCGTATCAAGACACGCGATCAAGGGAGGAGGCGACCATGCTCGAACTTCGTCCCAATTGCGAGTGCTGCGATCGCGACCTGCCGCCCAGCAGCGACCAGGCCCTGATCTGCACCTTCGAATGCACCTTCTGCATCGACTGCGTGGAGAGCCGCTTTTCCGGCGTCTGTCCCAATTGCGGCGGCGGATTGTCGGCGCGGCCGATCCGGCCCGCGTCGGCCCTGCACCGTTTCCCGGCCTCGCTGAAGCGCGTCTACAAGGCCCATCCCGCCTGCGCCAGGCTGCGACCACCGTCGCCCCAGGCGTCTGCGCCCTCCTGGGCCTAGAGCATCGCGCGGAAAAGTGGCCACCGGTTTTCCGCAAAAGCGATGCGAAAACAAAAGTCTAGAGCAAGCCGCGCGATTCCTATATTGCGCGGCTTGCTCTAGGAGGAACGCCGCCGACCCTTCCCTCCTCTCCGGACCCGTCGTATCACCCGCCTCCGATCCGGAGCGCTTCCATGCCCATCACCACTGTCGGCGTCGATGCCGACGACACCCTCTGGCACAACGAGACCCTCTTCCGCCTGACCCACAAGCGGTTCGTCGAGCTGCTGGCGCCCTATGGCGATGAGGCCCAGATCGACGCCAGCCTGGTCGAGACCGAGCAGCGCAACCTGCGGCTCTATGGCTACGGGGCCAAGGGCTTCACCCTGTCGATGATCGAGACCGCCATGGACCTGACCGACAGCCAGGTCAGCATCGGGGTGATCCGCCAGATCCTGGCGGCCGGCCGCGAGATGCTCAGCGAACCCGTCGAGCCGCTGCCCGGCGTCGAGAAGGCCCTGGCGACTTTGTCCGAACGCTACCGGCTGGTGCTGATCACCAAGGGCGATTTGCTACACCAGGAGCAGAAGCTGGCGGCTTCCGGTCTGGGCGACCTGTTCGCCGCCGTCGAGATCGTCTCGGAGAAGGACGCCGGCACCTATCGCCGGGTTTTCGCCCGCCACGGGACCGGACCCGAGCAGGCGGTGATGGCCGGCAATTCGGTGAAGTCCGACATCCTCCCGGCCCTTGAGGCCGGCGCCTGGGCGGCGCTGATCCCCTACCCGCTGGTCTGGGCGCACGAGGCGGCGACCGCGCCAAAGGACCATGCGCGGTACGGCGAGTTGGGGTCGATTTCGGCGCTGCCGAGCTGGGTGGACAGTCTTTCTTGAACCCTCTCTCTTTGAGAGAGGGAGGGGCCCATGGCGAAGCCATGGGAGGGTGAGAGGTTACACCGCTGACCGGCGTGCCGGCAGGGCATGACGGATAGCGCCCGGTCTGCTTTCGACCCGTTGCGGATTCCGTGAAGCTGCCGCAAACATCGCGTATGCCTGAGCTACTCCACGAGTATTGGGAAAGCGGACACGGCGGCGAATTCGGACCGGTCCGTGAGCGCAGCGATCAGCTGCGCCCTGGCCTGACACCTCACGCCCGCAGGGTTTTTGAACTCCGCGCGTCGTCATGGTACGAGGCGATGCAGCTCTACAATGAACAGCTTGACTATGGCGATTACGTGCCTGTCGAGGGGCTCGACGATCACTTCTACACAGATGAAGAGGCGGCCCAACAAGAAGCCTATCTAGCTGTCCGCCACGTCTGAAACCTACCCATAACTGACCGTCCGAGCGCCCATTGCGGGCGCGGCGCGAAATCGTCCAAGGTGTAACCTCTCACCCTCCCACCGCTACGCGGCGGGTCCCTCCCTCTCTCTATGAGAGAGGGTTCGTTTTTGGCCCAGCCGTGAAATCCAGTCGCGCGCCGGCCGTTCGAAGAGCACCAGCGACAGATAGGCCAGCGGGATCAGCGCCACGATGCTGGCCAGCACCAGCCAACGCATGGCGTCGCCGTTGTCGCCCAGATGCCAGGTGCTGAGCCCCAGCCAGTTCAGCACCATCTTCAGGAAGATCGGATGCAGCAGATAGAGGGTAAAGCTCAATTGCGCCCACGGCGCCAGGCGGCGACTGACCCCGCCCTGCGTCCCTGCGGCATCGGCGGCGACGCCGGCCAGGCCCAGGGCGTAGACGAGCAGCAGCAGCCAGGTGCGCTCGACGCGGATCATCGACAGCCCCAGGAACAGCGCCAGCAGGCCCCACATCCACAAGCGCGCCAAGGGCAGCCGCCCCAGTATCGGCCTCAGTTGGAACCCCAGCATGCCGATCAGGAACCCCGGCACAGCGCGCAGCACCCCAAAGTTCCAGGTCCACTGGTGAAAGGGCATCGGCCCGTCGGGATTGAGCAGCAGCACCGTCAGGCTGACGCCCGCCGCCAAGGCCGTCACCACCCATCCGCGCGCCGTGATCCAGAACAGCAGCGGCAGGGCGATATACATCCCCATCTCGGCGCTGATCGCCCAGCTGACGAAGTTCCAGGTCTGGGCGTGGCAAACGTGCCAGGCGTGGATGAAGATGATGTTGGGGACGATGCAGGCCAGGTCGTAGCGCTTGGGATCGCGATCGGCGACCAAACCCGCTTGCCCTGCGGCCCAGACGGCGACGAACACCGCAAGCGTCGCCCAGTGCAGCGGCCCCAGCCGCGCCACCCGCTTCTTCAGGAAGGTCCCGTACTTGCCCCAGGTCGTCAGCCGCCCGGCATAGACCGCCGCCATCACATAGCCGGAGATCACGAAGAACAGGTCGACGATCAGGCTGAAGCCCTTGACCATGTCGTCCACGGCCTGCCAGCGCCCATCCAGATTGATGAAGCGGTTGAAATGGAACACCACGATCATCAGCGCCCCGACGATGCGCAGGGCGTCGAGGTGCAGCATGTCCTCGGAGTCGGGTTTCAGAGGTGGGAAAGATTTCATGCGCCCTCTGGATGGGACGCGGCGGGACGATGGTCAAGCTCGCGTGATGGCGGGGACACGCCCTTGCGGCGTGTCCCCTTCCGCAACCGCTGAAGCTAAATGGGGACACGCCGCAAGGGCGTGTCCTCAGCATTACCGCAACGTCGGGCCCTTGGTCTTGTCCAGGCTGGCCAGGGCCAGTTTTGGGGTCGCCTTGTCGTCCGCGTCGCCGCCATCGGCCAGCAGCCGGTCGATATGCGCCCGCTGGGCCTTGAAGCGGCTCAGTTCGCCGCCCGCCAGGATCGTGCCCTGTGGGACCTTGGCGCCGATCGGGTTAACGCGCTGGCCGTTGAGCCAGACCTCGTAATGCAGATGGGGACCGGTCGCCAGGCCGGTCTGGCCGACATAGGCGACGACTTGCCCCTGGCGCACATGGACGCCCGGACGGATGCCGGGGGCGTAGCGCGAGATGTGGCCGTAGCCGGTGTCCCACTGGCCCGAATGGCGGATACGCAGCCAGTTGCCGTAGCCGCTCCAGCGGCGAGCCTCCAGCACCACGCCGTCGCCGGCCGCAAGAATGGGCGTGCCGGCGCCGGCGCCGAAGTCTACGCCCTGGTGAGCGCGGGTATAGCCCAGCACCGGGTGCTTGCGCGGCCCAAAGGTGGAGGTGATGCGGGCCCCGTCAACCGGCGTGCGCAGCAGGAAGCCCTTAATGTTCTTGCCCAGCTCATCGAAGAACTGAGGCTTGCCATCCCCCCCTGCTCCATTGCGACCATCGCGGTCGAAGGCGTAGAACTTCTGGCCCTTGACCTCGGCATATTCCAGGTCGCCGGCCTCGACCGTGCGACCGCTCTCGGTGACCTTGCGGTCGAACACCAGGCAGAACCTGTCGCCCTCGCGGATGTCGCGCGAGAAGTCGATCTTGTGCGAGAACAGCTGAGCCGCCTGGCTGATCACCGCCGGCGTGCCGCCGACATTGGCGACGCTCTCATAGAACGAGCCCTCCATCCGGCCGCAGGCGACCTTGGTCTCGTCGCTGACCTTTTCCTCAAGCTCCCGCAGCTTCATCGCGCCGTCGAAGGTGCGCGAGACGGTCAGGGTGGAGGACGGGCCGGTGCGCATCGACAGGCCGATCAGGCGGGCGGCGCCGGCCCCCCTTCTACCATTGGGCCCATTGCGGCGCTCGGCGATGGCGGCCTCGAAGGCCATGCCGGCCTTGATGTTAACGGTGTCGATCGCGCCCTGTAGAGAGGCCACCACCTGGTGGGCGTCATTGGGGGCGATCCCTGTGCGCAGCACGGCGCTTTCCAGGGTCTCGCCGGGACGCACCTTGACGGGGATCGATTGCGGACGGTCGAAGCCAGGCTGGGCCTCGGCGCTGGCGAAGGCGTTGTGCTGCAGGATAGCCATGGCGGCGGCGTCGAGCGGGGCGCGGACCAAGGCGATCGGGGCGTCGGGCGCCGTAAGCTTCCAGCCCAGGCCCAGGGCGGCCAGACCGGCGATGGCGGTGAAGACGCGCGGAGCCCAACGCAAGGTCGGCCGCCTCGGATCGAATTCCTGCATCATGCCCCCGTTCGGTAGCGATGCCGCGTGCGTTCAAGAATGACACGGCTGGGATGCCCCCCAGCAAGCCTCGCGCCGGAAAGTGACGGATGAGACCGCCCCTGGACAAGGACTATCAAGTGCTTTGGGCGTTTTGTCACGGATAGGGTTAATCCGTTGATCTGGCAGAGAAAAACGCCCGCCTCCGGAGAGACGGGCGCCTTGATCTCTCGACATCGCGCGGGACGGTTTAGGCCGCGGCGACTTGCTCGTTCGGGTCGCGCAGGACGTAGCCCCGGCCCCAGACGGTTTCGATGTGGTGCTTGCCTTGGGCCGAGGCCGCCAGCTTCTTGCGCAGCTTGCAGATGAAGACGTCGATGATCTTCAGTTCCGGCTCGTCCATGCCGCCGTACAGGTGGTTGAGGAACATTTCCTTGGTCAGGGTCGTGCCCTTGCGCAGGGAGAGCAGCTCCAGCATCTGGTATTCCTTGCCGGTCAGGTGGACGCGGTTGCCCGTCACCTCGACCGTCTTGGCGTCCAGATTGACCACGATGTCGCCGGTCTTGATCACCGACTGGGCGTGACCCTTGGAGCGACGGACCACCGCATGGATGCGGGCGATCATCTCGTCCTTGTGGAACGGCTTGGTCATGTAGTCGTCGGCGCCGCCCGAGAAGGTCTTGACCTTCGTGTCGATTTCCGACGTGCCCGACAGGATCATGATCGGCGTGTTGACCTTGCCCACCCGCAGGGTGCGCAGCACGTCGAGGCCGCTCATGTCCGGCAGGTTCAGGTCCAACAGGATCAGGTCGTAGTCATAGATCTTGCCCAGATCCACGCCCTCTTCGCCAAGATCCGTCGTGTAGACGTTGAAGCCTTCAGACTTCAGCATCAGCTCGATGGTCTGCGCGGTGGCGCTGTCATCCTCGATCAACAGTACGCGCATGCAGCCCTCCCCGCCCTTGGGCGGCATTATTCGACAGCGTGGCGGAATACCGCCGGTGAAACCCGTCCTGCACTGTGCGGGACAGTTAATTTAAGACTGGTTAATGGTGAATAATCTCGCTGAGGAAATGGTTAATCTGATTTGCGAATCGGGCGCAAGCGCCCAGCGAGTCGTTTGTCGCATTGGTCGCGGCGGCCTGTGGATCGTTCGTCAAGACGATTCCTTTTGGGTCAAAAGCCGTGAAATCCAGCCCCGCAAAGCTCTTCGACATCGCCTCAGGCGCGTTTCCTGACCATCGCGCCGTTCATCTGTGGGGCGAGATTGCGGCGTTCTGTCGCGAAGATTTTCGAACGGTGATCGCCAGAACTTTTCGGCGGGGCGCAAAGCGCCTGCCACGGTCGCGACGTCCTGCCGCAGAAGCTTGACCTATTATTTTTCGGGTGGGAGCCATCCGGCGTCCCGCAGCCGCGCCACCGAGGTCCGCGAGACCGGCGCCGACAGGTCGCCTCGCAGAACCAGGCGCAGGTTGCGGCCCTCGGCGGCCACACCGACCACCGCGGCGCGCGCCACCCACCAAGAGCGATGGACCCGCATGCCCTCGCGCGCGTCCAGGCCGGCGATCACCCGCTCGAACGGACCGGCCACCAGGCGCGAGCCCGTCAGGGTGTGGACCCGCACATAGTGGTCCTCCATCCGCAGACACAGCACCTCGCCAGCCGGAACGTCGCGTGAGGGCCGGCTTTCCAAGGCGACAGGTGTAAGCGACCGCGCGGCGCGCAGCCGGCGGCCCAGGATCATGAAGACCAGGACCGGAACCGACAGCACTAGGCACTGGCTGTACCAGTCCCACGGCGTATACGCCTTCAGTTGCGGCCACAGAAGGGTGGCCAGCCAACTGACGAAGACCGCCAGTAGACCGCAGGCGACGGGCGCCAGGATGGCGAGGCTCAGGCAGGGCGGGACCCGGCTGCGTTCCGACCAGGCCTCGGCCAAGCGAAGCGACATGCCGAAGATCATCGTCCCGACCCAGAAGCAAACGACGAAGTGGAAAACGCGGGGTCCCGGCGGGCCGTTATAATAGCTGCCAAAGGGTCCGATCACGCCGAGGAACGCGCCCGCCACCGAGGCGACGCCCAGGTTGATGGCCCATTCGCGGGCGGTTCCGAAGAAAGGCGTCCTGGCGGTCATGCTGCTCCTATAGCGGCGGTTGGCCGGTTCGCGAACCCGTTCGCCCATCCGCGCAGGCGCGCTGGCGGAGAGCGTTCGGTCTCGGCATGGCTTGGTCAGGTTTCACTTCGCCCAAGGACATCCATGTCGATCCGCTCCCTTCTTCTGCCGCCCGTCGCCGCCCTGGCCTTGCTGGCCTGCGCCGCCCCGGCCCTGGCCGCCAATGCCGGCTTCACGGTGGTTCAGGTTCCCGACCCGCAAGGCCCGCCGATCATGGTGGGCGTCTGGTATCCCACCGACGCCCCCGCCACGCCGATGGACCTGGGCATCGGCGCCCAGACCGTGGCGCGCGGCGCGCCGCTGGCCGGCGATTACCTGCCGCTGGTCGTCATGTCGCACGGCAATGGCGGCTTCTTCGGCGGCCATGCCGACACCGCCCAGGCCTTGGCGGAGGCCGGCTTCGTGGTCGCCGCCCTGACCCACACGGGCGACAACTATGCCGACCAGAGCCGAGCCACCGACATGGCCAACCGCCCCCGCCAATTGTCGGTGCTGATCGGCTACATGCTGACCGCCTCGCCGATGAAGACCGCCCTCGACCCCGAGCGGGTCGGCGCCTTCGGCTTCTCGTCTGGCGGCTTCACGGTGCTGGCGGCGGCAGGCGGCGAGCCGGACCTGAGCAAGATCGCGCCGCACTGCCAGGCCCATCCGGACTTTTACGACTGCAAGCTGCTGGCTGAGCATCCGCAGTCCGAAGAAGCGCTAAAGGCCACTTGGGTGCACGACGCCCGCATCAAGGCCGTGGTCTCGGCCGCCCCGGCCCTGGGCTACATCCTCGACCTGCGCCACGTGAGCGTGCCCGTGCAGTTGTGGCGAGCGGCCGACGACCAGATCCTGCCCGATCCGTTCTATGCCTCGACCGTCCGCGCCAACCTGCCCAAGGCGCCCGACTATCATCTGGTGGCCGGCGCCGGGCATTTCGACTTCCTGACGCCTTGCAACGCGGCGGGTCTGGCCACGGCGGGGTTCATCTGCGCCAGCGCCCCAGGTTTCGACCGGGCCGCGTTCCATGTGGATTTCAACAAGGCCGTGGTGGAGTTCTTCGAGGCGAACTTGGCGCGGCGCTGAAGCGAATATCCTTTTCCCCTTACGGGAGAAGGTGGCCTCCGAAGGAGGTCGGATGAGGGGTCGCACCGCCCTGTCCGAAAGCCTTGGAGCGCACGGCGATCGCCCGTCGCCCCCTCATCCGTTGGCTTCGCCGCCACCTTCTCCCGCAAGGGGAGAAGGAAGGGACGGTCATAACGCCGCAGCTCCAACCCCACGCTCCAGGTCGCAAGACCCAATTAACCATGTCAGCCCTACTTCACGGCCCATTAACGCGCGGGGTCGAAGCTTGACCCGGAGCTCGGGAGTCCTGCTTGCGTAGCCTGATCGCCGCCGTCGAACGTATCGATCCGCTGACCATTTCCGGTCGCGTCGCCGCCGTGAACGGCCTCTTGATCGAGGCGCGCGGCGGGCTGACGCGGCTGGCGATCGGCGCGCGGGTCGAGATCGACCGGCTGAACCTGCCGGTGCTGCCGGCTGAGGTGGTCGGCTTCCGCGAAACCCGCGCCCTGCTGATGCCGTTCGGCCCCGTCGAGGGCGTGGCCCCCGGCGCCGAGATCCGCATCATGCCCGAGGGCGCCGCCGTGCGTCCGACCAAGGCCTGGCTGGGCCGCATCATCAACGCCTTTGGCGAGCCCATAGACGGGCTCGGCCCCTTGCCACAGGGCGAAGTCCCCTACCCGCTGAAGGCCCCGCCTCCGCCCGCCCACGCGCGCGGCCGGGTCGGCGAGCGCATCGATCTGGGCGTGCGGTCGATGAACGTCTTCACCACCACCTGCCGCGGCCAGCGCCTGGGCATCTTCGCCGGCTCGGGGGTCGGCAAGTCGGTGCTGCTATCTATGCTGGCCAAGGAGGCGACCTGTGACGCCGTCGTCGTGGGCCTGATCGGCGAACGGGGCCGCGAGGTCCGCGAGTTCATCGAGGAGACCCTCGGCGAGGAAGGCCTCAAGCGCGCCATCGTCGTGGTCGCCACCTCGGACGAGCCTGCCCTGACCCGCCGCCAGGCCGCCTACATGACCATGGCGATCTGCGAATATCTGCGCGACCAGGACCAGGAAGTGCTTTGCCTGATGGACTCGGTGACCCGCTTCGCCATGGCCCAGCGCGAGATTGGCCTGGCCGCCGGCGAGCCTCCGACCACCAAGGGCTACACCCCCACCGTCTTCACCGAACTGCCCAAGCTGCTCGAGCGGGCCGGCCCCGGCCCGATCCGCCCCGACGGCACGACCGCCGCCCCGATCACCGCGATGTTCACGGTGCTGGTCGATGGCGACGACCACAACGAGCCGATCGCCGACGCCACCCGAGGCATCCTCGACGGCCACATCGTCATGGAACGGGCCATCGCCGAACGCGGGCGTTTTCCCGCCATTAACGTGCTCAAGTCCATAAGTCGGACCATGCCCGGTTGCCAGACCCTGGAAGAGCGCGAGGTCGTCAAGACGGCCCGCCAAACCATGTCGGCCTACGCCAACATGGAAGAGCTGATCCGCATCGGCGCCTATCGGGCCGGGGCCGACCCGGTCATCGACCGCGCCATCCGCCTGAACCCCGCCGTGGAAGCCTTCCTGGGCCAGGACAAGGACGAGGCCACCAGCCTCGACGACAGCTTCGGCTATCTCGCCCATATCCTGCAAAGTGACGCCGCCTGATGACCAAGTGGGCCGACTCCCTGATCCGCATCTCGAACCACGAGGTGGAGACGCTTCAGAAGCGGTTGTCCGAGATCGTCGATCGTCGCCAGACCGCCGAGATGCGGGTCGCGTCGCTCGACGCCGAGGCCGAGGCCGAGGCCCTGGGCGCCCAGGGCGACATCCAGGCCGGGTGGTACATGATCGGCTTTCGCCAGGGGTTCAAGATCCGCCGCGACCAGGCCCTGCTGGAGATCGACCAGACCCTGATCGAGGAAACCGGCGCGCGCGACGCCCTGGCCATGGCCTTCGAGAACCTCAAAAAATACGAACACGTCGCCGAGGCCGCCAAGCTCGCCAAGGCCAAGCTGGTCGGCAAGCTGGAGAGCGCCGCCCTCGACGAGTTGGGCCTGCGCAGGATCGCCGCCGGTGGGCGGTAGCGCTGACAGCCTCTATTCGCCGCGCCCGGAGCCCGGGACAGGCACATGTGCCTGTCCCGGTCCGTCGCGCTTGCACCGCCTAGACCGCCGCGCAGTGCTGACAGGCGCCCTGGCCCTGTCCGCCTGCGGCCCCGGCGCCAAGAGCCAGACCGTCCCCGCGGACCTGCCGCCGCTGAAGACCATGGCGCCCTTCCGGATCGGAACCTGCGTCCAGGCCCTGCATCTGGACGACCCGGCGCTCGCCGGGCTGGTGGCCCGCCAGGTCAGCCAACTGACCCCAGAGTGGGAAATGAAGATGGAGTACATCGTCCAGCCGGACGGCTCTTTCCGCTTCGACGCCCCCGACCGCATCGCCGCTTTCGCCCGCGCCCACGGCATGGGCCTGCTGGGCCACACCCTGGTCTGGTACGCCCAGGCCCCGCCGGCCTTCCAGGCGCTGGACGAGAGCCGCATCAAGTTCGTCGACGCCTATCGCAACTACATCCTGGCCGTCGCCGGTCGTTATCGCGGCCAGGTGGTCGGCTGGGACGTGGTCAACGAGGCCGTCGCCGAGGACGGTAACGGCTGGCGCGACAGCCTGTGGTCCCAGAAGCTGGGAGCCTTCGAACACATCGCCCTGGCCTATCGCACCGCCCGCGAGGCAGACCCGCAGGCCGTGTTGCTGCTCAATGACTACAATCTTGAATACAATCCGCGAAAGCGCGCGACCTTCCTGAAGCTGGCCGAACGGCTGCTGTCCTCCGGCGCGCCGCTGACCGGCCTGGGAACCCAGATGCATGTCGCCGCCGATATCGAGCCCAGCAAGATTCTCGAGATGATGCGCGACTTGGCCAGCCTGGGGCTGCCGATCCACGTCTCCGAACTCGACATCTCGCTGAGCGAGGCCGAGAACAAGCTGCTGTCGCGATCGGATTTGCAACGTCGCCAGGCGGCGGTCTATGGCGAGACCGCGCAGGCCTTCATGGCCCTGCCCGAGCGCCAACGCTTCGCCTTCACCCTATGGGGCCTGCGCGACCGGGACTCGTGGCTGCGCAAGGCCCACCCCACCGACGCCCCCGCGCCGTTCGACGACGCTGGACGGCCCAAACTCGGCGCTGCGGCTCTGGTCGAGGCGTTCCGGGGCTAGAGCATTTCCCGACCTGACTGCGTCAGGCCGTGAGCTCTAATCTTCTGTTTTGACGCATTTTTCTTCCCGCGAACCGGAACCACTTCGCTCGAAAAATGCTCTAGCCGGCGATCATCTCGGGATCGTTCCGGCGCAGCCAGGCGGAGGCATAGCTGCACATTGGCACGATCTTCATGCCCTCGGCCCGGGCAGTCTTGGTCACCTCGCCCATCAGGCGTCCGGCCGCGCCGGTGCCGCGCAGGGCGGGGTCGGCCTCGACATGGGCGATCACCAGGCGAAGGCCGCTGCGCTGGTAGTCGGCGAAGGCGATCAGGCCATCGACCTCCAGTTCGTAGCGGCTCTTGGCGGGGTTATGGCTGAATGCGTCGGTCATCAGGGGTGAACGCGGATCATGGGAAGAGGATGCGGGGTGCGGTTGGGGACACACACTCATCCCACGGCTCGTGGCTCGTTGGCGACGACGCGGGATGAGTGTGTGTCCCCGTCAGCAGCTCAAACCAGCTCTATCGCCATCGCCGTGGCCTCGCCGCCGCCGATGCAAAGCGACGCCAGGCCCTTCTTACCGCCGCGCGCCTGCAAGGCCGCGATCAGGGTGCAGAGGATGCGCGCGCCCGAGGCGCCGATCGGGTGGCCCAGGGCGCAGGCGCCGCCATTGACGTTCAGCTTCTCCGGATCGATGCCCAGTTCCTGCTGGGCGATCATCGCCACCACGGCGAAGGCCTCGTTGACCTCGAACAGATCGACCTCGGCGACGCTCCAGCCGGCCTTGGCCAGGGCCTTCTTCATGGCCGGCACGGGGGCGGTGGTGAACAGGCCCGGCTCGTGGGCGTGGGCGGCGTGCGACACGACGCGGGCGACGATCGGCAGGCCCAGACGCTGGGCGACGCTCTCGCGGGTCATTACCAAGGCGGCGGCGCCGTCGCTGATCGACGAGGAATTGCCCGCCGTGACGCCGCCATCGCGACTGAAGGCCGGGCGCAGGGTCGGGATCTTGGCGGCGTCGGCCTTCAGCGGCTGCTCGTCTTGCGTGACGGTTTCGACGCCCTTGCGAGTGGCAATGGTCACCGGCGTGATCTCGGCGGCGAAGGCGCCCGAGGTCACCGCTTGCCGGGCCTTGGCCAGGCCGGCGATGGCGTAGGCGTCCATGGCGTCGCGGTCGAACTGATAGGCCGCCGCGCTGTCCTCAGCGAACGAGCCCATCAGCTTGCCGGGCGAGTAGGCGTCCTCCAGCCCGTCCAGGTACATGGAATCCCACATCTGGTCGTGGCCGATGCGGGCGCCGGCGCGGTGTTTGGTCAGCAGGTAGGGGGCGTTGGTCATGCTCTCCATGCCGCCGGCCACGATGATCTGGGCGCTGCCGGCCAGCAGGGCGTCGTGGGCCATGATCGCGGCCTGCATGCCGCTGCCGCACATCTTGTTGACCGTCGTGGCCTCGACCGACAGCGGCAGGCCCGCGCCCACAGCCGCCTGGCGGGCTGGCGCCTGGCCAAGGCCTGCGGGAAGGACGCAGCCCATGAAGATCTGCTCGACCAGTTCGCCCGACACGCGCGCCCGCTCGATCGCCGCCTTCACGGCCGTCGCGCCCAGCTCCGTGGCCTTGGCCCCGGCCAGCGCGCCCTGGAAACCGCCCATCGGCGTGCGAGCGAACGAGACGATGACGACGGGATCAGAGACATTGGACATGGATAAACTCCGGCCTTGGAAATTCGTGGCGGAATAAACCCCCTTGGGCGCGGCTGGCGCAAGGGTCTCGCGCAAAAAGCGACCGACGGCGGGAGCGGATGTCCTTGGCCGTCGGCAGAAATCGGCAAAGCCAATTTCTGATTCAAAAAGTTGGAACGCGATAGCCGTCGAAACCGGGTTCCACTTTCGACTATCGCGCTCCGCAGGGGGCAACTGAGACAGTCAATTGCTTTAAGAAACCTACGTCGTTCGTCTGCAAAAGCAACCCTTGCATTCCCCCGCGGAAGGCTTCACCTTCGCGTGATGGGCCGCACCGCTGACTACACCAACGAACGTTGCTCTATCGCAGCCACCCTTGAGGTGGTCGGAGACCCCTGGACTCTATTGATCCTGCGCGACGCCTTCCAGGGCGTGAAGCGCTTCGAGCAATGGCAGGAACGCCTGGGCGTGGCCCGAAACGTGCTGGCCGCGCGACTCAAAAGCCTGGTGAGCAACGGCGTGCTGGAGCCCCGCCGCTATTCCGAGCGCCCGCCGCGCCAGGAATATGTGCTGACCGCCAAGGGCCGCGCCCTGTCGCCGGTGCTGCTGACCATGGCCGAATGGGGCGACCAGCACGTCTATGGCGTCGGCAAGGGACCCGTCCACTTCGTCCACAAGACCTGCGGCCACGACTTCCACCCGCACCTGGCTTGCGAGGCGTGCGGAGCCATGGTCGAAGGCCGCGACCTGACCCGCGTGGTCCACGACCAGCCGGCCATGACGGTCGGCGAGGCGCTGGAAGCCTCGGTCGCCATCGCGGCGGCGTGAGTGACGGCCCGCGGGTATCGAAATCCTCGAACACGTCCATCAACTCGAGGACCAACAGGGCGAGGCCCCCATAATCCAGGCCACTGACCGCCTGGCCGATGCGCACCCCCTGGGCCTTGGGCGAAGTCCCGTGGTGATCGGCGTCGAACACCGACTGCAGGACACGCCAGGCAGCGAAGGCGGCCAGGCCGCAGCCGACGGCGGTAATCAGTACCTATCCCAGGGGCCAGTCCGCCCAAGCGCGCAACACGCCCGTCGCGCCCTCGGCGCTGGGCGCTGGGCGCTGGGCGTCCGATCTGTGGCGGCCAGCAACACGATGGCGCCAATGCCCAGATACACCAGGCCCCGCGCGGCAAAGCCAAGGCGCGAGGCGATCTCGATGAGCTTGGGCAGGGCCAGCCGGCGCCGCTTGATGTCTGCTTTCCTGAACGCGCATGAGGGCGCGGGCGCCGCTAACGGTCAGGTCGAAATGGTGTTCCGGGCACGGAGGCTGGCATGGTGCGAAGCATGGCGTCCTGGCCTCAGATCGCAGCTCTCAAATCCTCTCATCCCGACTTTCGCCAAGATGAGGAGAATGGAGGACGGTTTCGCTGTGAATCGAACCGATTCTATAGCGCGATCTGCGCCCGTTCCGTCGCCACGATGAAGCCGCCGCCCAGCACGCGTTCGGGATCGGCGGGGTCGTAGAGCACGCAGGCCTGGCCGGGGGCGACGCCCTCTTCGAGCCCGTCGAACACCAGGCGCGGCTGGCCATCGACCAAGGCCAGATGGCCCGGGACGGGTTCGCGGGTCGAGCGAACGCGGGCCAGCACCGGCGCGCCAGCCGCAGCGGCGGCTTCCAGGCTGTCCTCAGCGCCCAGCCAGTTCGCCTCCTTCAGCGATAGCGCCTGGGTCAGCAGCGCCTCGCGCGGCCCGACGATCACCTGGCGCTTGTCGGCGTCGATCCTGACCACGAACAGCGGGTCGCCGACCGCGATGTTCAGGCCCCGGCGCTGGCCGATGGTGTAGCGGGTGACGCCCTCGTGGCGGCCCAGCACGCGGCCGTCGATGTGGACCAGGTCGCCGGGGATCGCGCCGTGCGGCCGGATGCGGTCGATCACCGTGGTGTACTTGCCCTCGGGCACGAAACAGATGTCCTGGCTGTCGGGCTTGTCGGCCACGGTCAGGCCCAGGGCGGCGGCCACCTGGCGCACCTGGCTCTTGGGCATGCCGCCCAGCGGGAAGCGCAGGAATTCCAGCTGCTCGGCCGTGGTGGCGAACAGGAAGTAGCTCTGGTCCTTCGAAGGATCGGCCGCACGCCGCAGCTGCGGGCGGTTGCCGCCGCCGGTCATCGTCCGCTGCACATAATGCCCGGTCGCCATGGCCTCGGCGCCCAGATCCCGCGCGACATCCAGCAGGTCGCGGAACTTGACCGTCTGGTTGCAGCGCACGCAGGGGATCGGCGTCTCGCCGCGCAGATAGGCGTCGGCGAACTCCTCGATCACCTGTTCCTTGAAGCGGCTCTCGTAGTCGAGAACATAGTGCGGAATGCCGATCCGCTCGGCGGCCATCCGGGCGTCCAGTATGTCCTGGCCGGCGCAGCAGGCGCCTTTCTTGGTGATCGCCGCGCCATGGTCATAGAGCTGCAGGGTGACACCCACCACGTCATAGCCGGCCCGGGCCAGCAGGGCGGCGGTGACGGTGGAGTCCACGCCCCCCGACATCGCCGCGACGATCCGCGTCCCGACCGGCAGGCCGACGGCCCCGCGCGCCTGCTCGACGGCGCGGTCGAGGATGGCGGGGTCGGTCTTGGCTGTGTCGAAGGTGGCGATGTCGGCGTCCATCGCCGCCATATAGCGGTTTGGGCTGCGTTTTGCGAGGTTGTGTGGGGGGGCGTCCTGCGCCTTTGACTACTTCAGCACGTTCAGCAGCGACGAGTTCTGCAAGGACGCGAACACCTGGGCCGAGGCCTGGACGGCCAGCTTGGCGGACTCCAGGCGGGTGATGGCCTCGGCCATGTCGACGTCGGTGATGCCGCCGACCATGGTCTTCAAGGTGTCGGCCCGATTGGAAAGGTCGGTCTTGGCGGTGTCGAAGCGCGCCTGGTTGAGGCCATTCTTGGCCTGGTCGGTCGTCAGGGTGGTCTTTACGCCGTCGAAGGTGGGCAGCAGGCCGGACAGGAAGGTGGACTGGGCCTGGGTCAGCTTGCCGGTGAACGGGCCGTTGACGTCGACATAGGCCTGGACCTGCTTGAAGGCGTTGAACACGCCGGTGCCCAGCTTGTCGGCCAACACGCCGGTGTCGACCGAGGTGGTGTCGTCGATGCGGTTGCTGGTGATGTATTGGTCGTTCTGAAACAGCGAGGCGGTGCTGGCCGCGGCGGTCAGGTCGGGCATGCTGGTGGCCGTGGTCGCTTGGGTGTCGGACTTGGCGCCCGAGAACAGGTAGCGGCCGTTGGACTTGGCGTTCAGCCCCTGGATCACATCGCCAAACGCGCCGCTCAAGGCCTGCATCATGGTTTCGGCGCTGCCGGCGGCGACGGCGTTGGCGATCGAGTCCCGCGCGCTCTGCATGCCGTCCGAGATCTGGCCGATCGAGGTGTCCTGCATGTCCAGGCGATTGGCGACCTGGGTGGACTGCTCCAGAAAGCCGGCGACCTTGGCTTGGGCCGAGCGCATTGCGGTCAGCACCTCCGCGTTCTTGGCGTAGCCCTTGAGGTCGGTGGCGTTCTTCTGGCTGGAAACCTGCTCGCCGGCGATGTTCTGCAGAACCTGCGCGCGCATCAGGTTGCTGGTCATCACGCCGAAATTGCCGGAGGTGGAGACGCGGGTCATGGCTTAACCTCAAACGATGCCGACAAGGACATCGTACATGTCCTTGGTCGCCTGGATCAGGCGGGCGGAGGCGTTGAACGCCTGCTGAAAGGTGGTGAGATTGACGAGCTCCTCGTCGAGATTGACGCCCTCCTGCGACTGGCGCTGGGCGTTGACCTCGGTCTGGACGGACTCGGCGGCTTCCTTGCGGCTGATCGCGGCGGCCGACTTGCGAGCGATCGAGCCGCTGAAATCGGCAGCGTAGGTCAGGACGCTCTTCTTCGACCCCGCCGCGTCGCCGGCCTGGGCGAAGCTGGCGAGGCTGTCGCCGGCCTTGGCCAGGGCCAGGGCTCCGCGGCCATCGCCGACCGCCAGGGCAGGCGCGCCGGCCGCCACGGTCAGGTTGAGTTTGGCGAACGGCAGCCTGGACGGGTCGGACTTCATCGCCGGATCGACCTTGTACAGGCCGCCCCGCGTGCTGCGCTCGCTCAGGCCCACGCCGAACAGCTGGCTGAGCGAAGGACCCGAGACGCCGCGCTGGGTGGTGTCTTCCACGACCGACAGGCTGACGGGCGAGGCGGTGTTGGAGGTGAAGCTCAGCTCGCCCTTCGCGCCGAGGGCGAAGGCGCCATAGAGGCCAATGCCGTTGTTGCGCGAGTTCAGCGCGTCGATCGTCTCCTGCATCGTGCCCGTCCCCGTGGGGATGGTCACCTGCACGTCGCGGATACGGCTGCCGTCGGTGTCGGTCATCCGAAGCGTGATGGTCTGGCCGGGCGCGAAGCCGCTCTGGTCGCTGGCGACCATGCCTGTCTCGTAGGGCGAGTAGCCGCTGTTGCGGACCACGTCATTGAGGCCAAAGAACTGGCTGAAGCCCTTGCCGGCCTTGGTCGAAGGGGTGGTGGCGTCGTCGGCGATGGCGATGCCGTTGGTCGAGAGCGTGGTGTTGAGGCTCAGCGACCCATTGGCGAAGGAGGCCGTGGCCGTGCCGCCCAGGGCGGTATTCAGTTGAGTGGTGAAGTTGGCGTTGGTGAAGGCCGGCCCGGCCGCGCCGTTGACCGTCATCGTCCCGGCGGTGAAATCCACATCGACGCGCTGGACGATCGCGCCCGCAGCGTTGGTCACGGCGATGGTGGTCTTGCCGGTGAAGTTCTTGAAGGCGGTGGCCGGATCCAGGCCGGTGTTCTTGCCGGTCATGGTGGCCGGGGCGGGGACCGAGCTGGAGGCGTTGGAGGCGCGGTTCAATTCCTCGGCCGCCCGGCTGACGAATTCGCCCAGTTGGTCCGAAAGGTTTGGTAGTTCCTTGTTGCGCAGCTCCAGCAATCCCTGGATCTCGCCGTTGGCGACATACAGCGGCAGGGTCTGTCCACCGCTGTTGGCGGTGGTCACGGTCAGATAGCCGTTGGCCGGGCCCGATTGATTGTAGGTCACGGTCGCCGGGCCGTTGTCGGCCAGGCTGACGCCTTCAGCCGAGCGGACGATGACGCCGCCATTGGCCCGGTCGCTGACCTGCACGTCCATATAGGTTGAGAGCTCGTCGATCAGGCCGCTCTGGATATTCTCCGAGCCGGTGCCGTCGGCGCCGGCCATCTTGGCGCGGGTGATATCGACGTTGAGGGAGTCGATCTGCTTGAGCAGGTCATTGACCCGATCGACGTCGGCGCCCAGGCGGTTGTCGGTGTCGGTGATCTGGCCCGACAGCGACGCGGTGATGCGCTTGCTCTCGCTGAGGAAATTGTCGAGCTGGGTCGTGGCGGTGCTGCGCAGCAGGGTCGAGGACGGCTCGGCGACCGCAGCCGAGAAGGCCGTATAGACGTCGTCGAGCGTCGAGAAGTAGTTGCTGGCGGCGCTGGGGTCGCCAAACAACTTCTGGGCGTTGTCCATGGCGGTAGCGATGGCGTTGGCCTTGCCGGCGCCGGACGCCCCGTTCAGGCTGGCGGCGGCCATGAACTTGTCGGTGGCGCGCTTGATGGCGTCAACATTGACGCCCACGCCCATGCCGTTCGATACCAGGTTCGACTGGGCGATCGTCTTGCGGACATAGCCCGGCGTATTGATGTTGGCGACGTTGTCGGACGTGACGCGCAGGCCCGTCTGGGCCGCCATCATGCCCGAGGTCGCGATATTAAGGATGGTGTTCAACGACATCGGCTATTCTCCAGCCCACTCGGCAAACCACGAACGGCATGACGCGGCCTTGCCCGGCGAAAACTGCCGGGCGTGGCGGGGGGCGACCCCTTCGATCATGTGCAAGCCATTGAATTTCATGGCGTTCCGTTCCTGACGCAGCGTGAGCGACACGACCCTATCCGCAAGGAGGGCGCCAACTGCGGGGGCGGCAGGGCGACGCGGCAAGCCACGCCCCTTTCAGCGTGTTTGGCCCGGCAAAAAGCGCCGTGGTCGGTCTATCTGAAGTGGTAAACGATTCATTAAAGCGAGTAAAACCAACAGGTTGCATGATTTTGGCGAGTTGGCCCGACCGTTGCTGTTGGAGAAACGGATCAAGGCGTCCCTTTCGGAACCGCCATTCACCGTGGACTTCATCCGCCGCATGAACGCGATCGCTGCTCCCACTCCCGTTGCCTCGATCCCGGCGCCCGTCGTCGGGACGCAGGACAAGGATACGGCCGAAGGCTTCGGCGCGCTGCTGGCCCAAGCCGGAAGCGCGACAGCCGCCAATGACAAGGCCGCTCCGCGAGACACCAAGCTGCAGGACAGCAAGGCCGCCGCCGACCGGGCCGCTGATCGCGCCGCCGACGCCAAGTTGGCCGAAAAGGTCGCCAACAAGGCTTCCGACCGCGCCAACGACGCCAAGGCGTCAAGCAAGACGCCCGACACCAGGACGGCCGACACCAAGACGGCCGACAAGACCTCGGGCAAGCTCGACACGCTCAAGACGTCTTCCAAGGACAACGCCGACGGCAAGCTTGCCGACAGCCAGGACCAGACCGCCGACACGACGGACGCCGACGGGGTCAAGGACGCCCGGGTCGCCGACGCCACCGCCGGGCAAGCCGCCGCCGCCGCCCAGGCCGCCGCGGCCCTGATCGCCGCCATGCAGGTCGCCCAGGTCCCGGCGCTTAACCCGCTCGCCGCCGCCGCCCAGGCCGCCACCGCCGCCGACGCCCTCACCTTGGCCACGGACGCCGCGCCGACGACCCCGGTCGCGGTCTCCGCCGCCCTGGCCACGCCGGCCGAGACCGCGCCGGCTGCGGACCTGCCGGAAACGCCGGCCGCCTCGGCGATCGACCTGGCCGCCGCTGCTGTCGCCCAGGCGACGACCCCCGGCCCGGCGGCGAAGACCGCCAGCGCCGCCGCGACGGCCGCGCCCCCGGCCTCCACACCGGTCAGCGACACCGTCGAGGCCGCCCTCGCCGCCCTCGCCCCGCCCACCGGCACCATCCCGCCGCCGCCCGCCGCCGCGCAGGCCGCGCAGGCTGCGGCGCGCCAGGTCATCGCTCCAGAGATCGCCTCGATCAGCGGCAAGATCGTCAAGGCGGTCGAAGAGAAGGCGCCCGCCGCCGCCGCGACCAACACCGTCGCCGGCGCCTTGCAGGACGCGGTCGAGGCGACCTTGGCCGAAGCGGTCCAATCGGCCCACGCCGCCACAACCGGTCAAGGCGACGCCGACACTGGCAAGGACAAGAGCGGCGCCCAGGGCGCGGCCCTGGCCGAGGCCGCGCCGGCCGCGGCGCCCGACGCTTCGGCCCCGACCTTCGTCGCGCCAGGCACCACCGCAGCGCCGGCGCCCGCCCCGATCGCCGCGACGCTGGCCAAGGCCGCCGTGACGCCGGAGACGGTCAGTCACCTGACGACCGAGATCACCGGCAAGGCCCAGCTGGGCAAGACCAGCCGCTTCGACGTCGTGCTGCAGCCGGAAGGCCTGGGTCGCGTCGATGTGCGCATCGAGATCGCCAAGGACGGCAAGCTGACCGCCGCCCTGAACTTCGACAACCCGCAAGCCGCCGCCGACATGCGCGGCAAGTCGGGAGAGTTGCGCCAGGCCCTGGCCCAAGCCGGCTTCATCGTCGCCGACACCGCCCTGAGCTTCGACACGTCGAGCCAGCACGGCGGCCAGAACCAGAACGCCTTCTTCAACTTCCAGGGCGGCGAGAACGGCCGTCAGGCCTTCAACGGCCGCGCCTTCCAATCGGCGCTTGGCGAAGACCTGCCCACCATATCTCCGTCCGCCCTGTTGCCCGGCCTGCGCGTCGCCGAGCGCAGCGGCGTCGACGTGAAAATCTAGGAGAGACCGCCATGGCCGTCGCCGCTACCAACACCACCAGCAACACCGCCACCGACAAGATCAACACGTCGCGGACGTCGCTCGCCAGCAACCAGCAAACCTTCCTGAAGCTGTTGACCACCCAGCTGAAGAACCAGGATCCGCTGGCGCCGACCGACACGGCCCAGATGACCAGCCAGATCACCCAGATGACCGGCGTCGAACAGCAGTTGGTGACCAACGAGTTGTTGACCGCCCTGGTTGGCATGAATTCCGGGGGTGGCATCAGCGAAGGCGTCAACCTGATGGGCAAGCAGGTCACCGCCGAGACCGCCAAGTCGGTGCTCAAGGGCGGCGAGGCCAGCTGGAGCTACACCCAGAGCCGCGGCGGCACCGGCGTAAAGATCGAGGTCCTCGACAAGTTCGACAAGGTCATCGCCACCGTGCTGCCGGACGACATGGCCAGCGGCGACCACACCTTCAAGTGGGACGGCAAGAGCGCCGATGGCGTCAAGCAGCCGGACGGCGGCGCCTACACCATCAAGGTCACGGCCACCGACGCAGCCGGCTCGGCCATCCCGACAACGGCCAAAGGCCGTATCGAAGGCGTCGTCACCAAGGTCACCAACGAAAGCGGAACCAACATGGTCTGGATCGGCGACACCAAGGTGCCGCTGGACTCCGTGATCGGGGTCACCAACGCCCCGGTCGCCACCGCCACGACCTGACACGTCGCCACCCATGAATGGGCGTCAGAATGACGCCGTCGCGGCCTCCCCGGAGCGCCCAAACGCAAACCGCGCTGAACCCCTCGACCCATTGACCCTCATCGCAGGAATACAGTCATGAGCATCAACAGCGCCATGCTCTCGGGCGTTTCGGGCCTGATCTCCAACTCGTCGGCCCTGGCCGCGATCTCGGACAACATCGCCAACGTCAACACGGTTGGCTACAAGCGCAGTTCGGCGAACTTCTCGACGTTGGTCACCGCGCAGAGCAAGAGCGCCACCTACAGCGCCGGCGGGGTGAAGGCCCAGACGCACCAGTTTGTCAGCCAGCAAGGCCTGACCCAGTCGACGAGCTCGAACCTGGACCTGTCGATCGCCGGCTCGGGCTTCTTCGTTGGCACCGAAAAGCCGGAAGGCCTGACCGCCACCGATACGCGCTCGTTCACCCGCGCCGGCTCGTTTCAGCTGGACAATCTGGGCTATCTGAAGAACGACGCCGGCCTCTATCTGCAAGGCTGGCTGGCCGATCCGGTGACCGGCACGATCACCCCCGATCCGTCGGACCTGACGCAACTGTCGTCGATCAATGTGGGCACGGTCGGCGGCACCGCCGAGAAAACCACCCGTATTGGCGTCAACGCCAACCTGCGCTCCGAGCAGCCAGTGTCCGCCGCAGCCAATGCGGCCGCCACCAAGACCGCTGTGGTCGATAGCGGCGGCGGCACAGCCAACTACTCGATCTATTACAGCCCCACGGGCGCGGGTAACCAGTACAGCGTCGAAATCCGCAAGGCCGGCGTCGCGGTTTCGACCGGCACGGCGACCTTCGATCCCGTCACCGGCAACCTGTTGTCGACCACCCTGCCGGGCACGCCCCCCAACATCACTGTCGCGCCCGGCGTCACCGTCACCCAGACCCAGATGGGCCTGAACACCAAGGCCGACGCCATCGCCAGCGGCGCCTATGACCCGACCACCCGCTCGATGTCGGACTACGCCCTGGACAACACCACGGGCGTCAAGCCGGACTTCGAGATTCAGATTCCGGTCTCCGACTCCAAGGGCGGCCAGCGCACCATCACCCTGTCGCTGCTGAAGGGTCCGGGCCCCAATGAATGGTTCGCCGAACTGCGCGCCAAGCCGGGCGACCTGGACAACAACGCCAATGGCCAGATCGCGTCGGGCAAGGTGACCTTCACCACCGACGGCAAGCTCGCCTCGGTCGGCAACCTGTTCGGCGGCATCACCCCGACGGCGATCACGATCGGCGCGTCCGACCCGACAGTGACCACCTCGACGCCGCGCTGGGCCGACGGCCTGGGCATCGACGCCCAGAACCTGCAGGTCGACCTGGCCAACGCCGCCGGTGGCCTGACCCAGTACAACAGCCAGTCGGTCGTCCAGTCGGTGAATACCAACGGCACCGCGTTCGGCAATCTGACCAATATCGAAGTCGACGACAAAGGCTATGTCTCGGCGATTTTCGACAACGGCGTGACCCGCCGGATCGCACAGGTGGCGATCGCGACCTTCTCGAACCCCAACGGATTGAAGGGGGTGAACGGAAATGCGTATCGCGTCACGAACGAAAGCGGCACCTACAGCCTGAAGACTCCGGGCGGTGGCGGCGCGGGCTCGATTGCTCCGTCCACCCTCGAAGCCTCGACCGTCGACCTGTCGACAGAGTTCACCGGCTTGATCACGACACAAAGAGCCTACTCGGCGTCGTCGAAGATCATCACTACAGCCGATCAGATGCTGGAAGAACTTCTCAGCATTAAGCGGTAATTACAGGTCTTAACCGACTTTAATTAGCCTGTGTCGAATTGAGACATCACTGGAGCAGGGAGAAAGTCATATGTTTCAGCCTTTCTTTACTATTGGAATTAAGCCGATGTTATTTCCCGGCGCCTATATTCCTCTCCAACAGTGATGGTTGTGGGAAAGGCGTAAAGCCATGTTGCAGCAGCAGCGCACGAACAGCCGGGGTGAGAAGTACGTGATCGGTCCGACCGGCGCGCCACTAACTCTCTCCGACTTGCCGCCTCCGGAAACCCAACGTTGGGTGATCCGGCGCAAGGCCGAGGTGGTCGCCGCAGTCCGCGGTGGTCTGCTCTCGCTCGACGAGGCGTGCGATCGGTACAAGTTGACTAATGAGGAGTTCCTCAATTGGCAGCAATCGATCGAACGGCACGGTCTGGCGGGTCTTCGGACGACCCGGCTTCAGCAGTACCGCTAGAGCATTTTTCGAGCGAAGTGGTTCCGGTTCGCGTGAAGAAAAATGCGTCGAAACAGAAGATTAGAGCTCACGGCC
This sequence comes from Caulobacter sp. DWR2-3-1b2, assembly GCF_049896345.1. Taxonomy (NCBI): domain Bacteria; kingdom Pseudomonadati; phylum Pseudomonadota; class Alphaproteobacteria; order Caulobacterales; family Caulobacteraceae; genus Caulobacter; species Caulobacter sp. DWR2-3-1b2. The sequence continues at coordinate 362,213 of NZ_JAFCUC010000004.1, forward strand.
TGACGCAGTCAGGTCGGGAAATGCTCTAGCCGCGGGACTGGACGGCCATGGCGTGCAAGGGCTTCGGCTCTTGTCAGCCTTCCATGAGATAGATCAACGGCCGCGTCCCCTGGGGCGCGGCCGCGACCTTTTGGCGCCTGTGGCGGCGCTTGCCAGGGCCCTTTGTAAACGACCCGTTTACCTTGCACTGGGTAAATCCTGCCTAGCGACGGCGTGCTTCGGTGCGCAGCTGGCGTCCTATCGGGACGCTCTTTCGGGGCAGGGCGTAGGTTGGATAGATTCCTGAGCGCGATTCAGAGATTTGGCGTCGGCCGTCTGGCCGCCCTGATCGGCGTCGCCGCTGGCGCGATCGCCGTGATCGCGGCCGTAATGCTGATGATGAGCAAGCAGCCTAATGAGCTGCTGCTGTCCAATGTCGATCCCAAGGAATCAGCCGCCGCCACCCAGGCGCTCGACACCGCCGGCATCAAGTACGAGACCAAGAGCGACGGCTCGACGATCTATGTCGCCCGCGACAAGGTCAACGCCGCCCGCCAGCTGATCTTTACCAAGGGGCTCGTGACCTCCGGGTCGGTCGGTTACGAAATCTTCGACACCGGCAGCGCCCTGGGCCAGACCGACTTCGTCCAGCAGCTGAACCGCCAGCGCGCCCTGCAGGGCGAGCTCGAACGCACGATCCAGGGCTGGGACGGCGTGCGCGCCGCCCGCGTCCACCTGGTCATGCCCAAGCGCCAGCTCTTCGAGGAAGACGCCGCTCAACCGACCGCCGCCGTCAGCATCAGCATGGGCCGCGAGCCCTCGGCCGACATGGTCCGCGCCATCCAGAACCTGGTGGCCGGTTCGGTTTCGGGCATGAAGCCCGAAGCCGTCGGCGTGATGGACCAGCACGGCAAGACCCTGTCTGCCGGCAATAACGACAGCCTGGCTGGCAAGGCCGCCCAGGACGCCAAGAGCGAGGCCGAGGCCCGCATCGCAAAGACGGTGCAGGACATGCTCGACGGCGTGCTCGGTCCGGGCAAGGCGCGCGTCAAGGTCACCGCCGATCTGGACCTGAGCCGGGTCACCATGCAGGAGCGCAAGTTCGACCCGGACGGCCAGGTCATCCGCTCGGAAAGCACCAACGAGAACAGCGCCAGCGAGAACAAGAACGACGACAACGGCGGCGTCACCTCGACCCAGAACATCCCCGGCCAGACCCCGAACGGCTTCCAGCCGCTGGGCTCCAAGTCGGCCGGCAACGAGAGCGTCACCAACTACGAGATCGGCGAAACCACCAAGACCACCGTCCAGGAGCCGGGTCAGGTGACCAAGCAGGCTGTGTCGGTGGCCATTGACGGAATGACCGCCCCCGCGGGCAAGAACGGCAAATTGGGCGCCTATACCCCGCGCAGCGCCGAGGAAATGGCGAAGCTGGACCAGATGGTGAAGACCGCGGTCGGTTACGACGCCGCGCGCGGCGACCAGGTCTCCCTGGTCAACGTCGCCTTCCCGCAACCCGAGGACCAGGGTCTGGGCAAGGCCGGCCTGATGGCGGGCTTTGACAAGAACGACATCATGCGGATCGCCGAACTCGGCGTGCTAGCGGTCGTGGCGCTGCTGATCCTGCTCTTCGCGGTCCGGCCGTTCCTCAAGAGCCTGATGGGTCCTCCGCCAACCCCGCTGGGCATGGCCCTGAACGGGCCGCAGGTGACCCGCATGGTCACCCTCTCTGACGGTTCGACCCAGGAAGTGGTCATCGACCAGTCGGGCGAGGCGATCGCCATCGCCGGTCCGGCCAGCGACATGGACAACCGGATCGACATCGCCAAGATCGAGGGCCAGGTGAAGGCCTCGTCGATCAAGCGGGTGTCGGAGTTCGTCGAAAAACATCCTGACGAGTCCGTCGCGATCCTGCGCACCTGGCTGCACGAGTCCGAATAATGGCCAAGGGCGCGATCACCGACGTCAAGAAGCTGTCCGGGCCCGAGAAGGCCGCGATCGTGCTGCTCGCCCTGGGTGAGGACCACACCGCGATCTGGGAAGCCCTGGACGACGAGGAAATCAAGGAAGTCTCACAGGCCATGGCCGGCCTGGGCTCGATCTCGGCGTCGGTCGTCGAGGAGCTGCTGGTTGAATTCGTCTCGGGCATGAGCTCGACCGGCGCGATCATGGGCTCCTACGAACAAACCCAGCGCCTGCTGTCGGCCTTCATGCCGCCGGAGAAGGTCGACCAGCTGATGGAGGAGATCCGCGGTCCGGCGGGTCGCACCATGTGGGACAAGCTGGGCAATGTGAACGAGGCGGTGCTCGCCAACTATCTGAAGAACGAATATCCGCAGACCGTCGCCGTGGTTCTGTCGAAGGTGAAGTCCGACCACGCCGCGCGCGTTCTGGCGTCCCTGCCTGAGGACTTCGCCCTGGAATGCGTCACCCGCATGCTGCGGATGGAGCCGGTGCAGCGCGAGATCCTCGACAAGATCGAGCAGACCCTGCGCACCGAATTCATGTCGAACCTGGCGCGCACCTCCAAGCGCGACAGCCACGAGATGATGGCCGAGATCTTCAACAACTTCGACCGCCAGACCGAGGCGCGGTTCATCGCGGCCCTGGAAGAGCGCAACCGCGAGGCCGCCGAGCGCATCCGCGCCCTGATGTTCGTGTTCGAGGACCTTTCGAAGCTCGACCCGGGCGGCGTCCAGACCCTGTTGCGCGCCACGGGCAAGGAACAACTGGCCCTGGCCCTGAAGGGCGCCTCGGACAAGCTGCGCGAGATGTTCTTCTCCAACATGTCGGAACGCGCCTCGAAGATCATGCGCGAGGACATGGAGAGCATGGGCCCCGTGCGTCTGAAGGACGTCGACCAGGCCCAGGTCGCCATGGTGCAGGTCGCCAAGGACCTGGCCGCCAAGGGCGAGATCATGCTGGCCGGGGCCGGCGCCGAAGACGAACTGATCTACTAGGGAGATGGCTGAATGACCGACATCCCCCACAAGCGCTTCACCTTCGACACCGTGTTCGACGATCGCGGCGGCATGAGCGCGCCGGTTCGCGTGCAGAAGAACTTCACGCTGGAAGAGCTGGAAGCCGCCAAGGCCCAGGCCTTCGCCGAGGGCGAGCAGTCGGCCGTGGCCCGCGCTGAGCGCGAGGCCGCCGCCGCCCTGGCCCAGGTTGGTCAGGTCGTGCACGAGGCCTTCTCCACCCTGACCGCCGTGGCCCACGAGCACCGCGAAGGCTCGGCGATGCTGGCCCTGGCCTGCGGCCGGGCCATCGCCGACGCAGCCCTGGACCAGTTCCCGCAGGCCCCAACCCAGGCGGCCCTGGTCGCCTTGGCCCGCGAGGTCGAGGCCAGTCCGAAACTGACTGTCCGCGTCGCCCCGAATCTGGTCGAGCGCACTCAGGCGGCCTTGGAGACCACGGCCCACGCCATTGGCTATCCCGGTCAGATCCTGGCGAGGGCCGACGCCCACTTCCCGCCCGCCGCCTTCCTCCTCGACTGGGGTGACGGGCGCGCGGCGTTCAACCCCGCAGACGCGGCCGCCCGCGTCACAAAGGCCCTCGAAGCCGCCATCGCGGCCGAGGGTCTCCACGCCGAACCCCTGCTTCCCGCTAGCGAAAGCTGACCCCGATGTCCGAAGACAATCTCACCCTCGACGAATTCGGCGGCAGCATGCTGGCCTCCGAAATGCCGGTCGAGATGTCCGACAAGATCGCGGCGGACCTGGCGCCGGTGTTCGACGTCCCCGTCAACATCTCCGCAGTGCTGGGCCGGGCCCACATGTCGGTGGCGCAGCTGCTGCAGCTGACGGCCGGTAGCATCCTGGAGCTCGATCGCAAGGTCGGCGAGGCGATCGACATCTATGTGAACAACCGCCTGGTGGCGCGCGGCGAGGTCGTCGTCGTCGACGAGCGCCTGGGCGTGACCATGACGGAAATCATCAAGGACGGCGACGCCGCCGGCTAAGGCCAAGCGACGTCGACTACCGCTTAAACAGTTGCACTGCCCCTTCTTCAGCGGGGTTAGGGGCGGCAAAGCCCCAACGGAGAGAAAACGATGCGCCTCCTGGTCGTCGGAAAACTGAACGGACAGCTCTCGGTCGCCGTGAAGATGGCGATGAACACCGGGGCCAAGGTCTCGCATGTCGAGACCACGGAAGCGGCTACGCATGCGCTGCGCGCCGGGCAGGGAGCCGATCTGCTGATGGTCGACTACACGCTCGACATCGCCGGCATGATCGCCGCCAACGAGTCCGAGCGGATCCGGGTGCCGGTCGTGGCCTGCGGGGTCGACGCCGATCCGGTCAAGGCCGCCGCCGCGATCAAGGCCGGGGCGAAAGAGTTCATCCCGTTGCCGCCGGACGCCGAGCTGATCGCCGCCGTGCTAGCCGCCGTCACCGACGACAACCGTCCGATGATCGTCCGCGATCCGGCCATGGGCGACGTCATCCGCCTGGCCGACCAGGTGGCGGCGTCAGAAGCCTCGATCCTGATCACCGGCGAAAGCGGCTCGGGCAAGGAGGTCATGGCCCGCTATGTCCACGCCAAGTCGCGTCGGGCCAAGGCGCCGTTCATCAGCGTCAACTGCGCCGCCATCCCCGAAAACCTGCTGGAGAGCGAACTGTTCGGCCATGAGAAGGGGGCCTTCACCGGCGCCCTGGCCCGGCGGATCGGCAAGTTCGAGGAAGCCAATGGCGGCACGCTGCTGCTCGATGAAATCAGCGAGATGGACACCCGCCTGCAGGCCAAGCTGCTGCGCGCCATTCAGGAGCGCGAGATCGACCGGGTCGGCGGCTCCAAGCCGGTGAAGGTCGATATCCGCATCCTGGCCACCTCCAACCGCGACCTGACGGCTGCGGTGAAGGACGGCTCGTTCCGCGAGGACCTGCTCTATCGCCTCAACGTCGTGAACCTGCGCCTGCCGCCGCTGCGCGAGCGTCCGGGCGACGTCATCACCCTGTGCGAGCACTTCGTGAAGAAGTATTCGGCCGCCAATGGCGTCGCCGAAAAGCCGATCTCGGCCGAGGCCAAGCGTCGGCTGATCGCCCACCGCTGGCCGGGCAATGTGCGGGAACTGGAAAACGCCATGCACCGCGCGGTGCTGCTGTCGCCGGGCTCGGAGATCGAGGAATTCGCCATCCGCCTGCCCGATGGCCAGCCCCTGGCCCCGGCCCCCGACACCTTGGTCGCCCGCGGCGCCCAGATGGCGGCCGACGCCATCTCGCGCACCTTCGTCGGCTCGACGGTGGCCGAGGTCGAGCAGACCCTGATCATCGACACCCTGGAGCACTGCATGGGCAATCGCACGCACGCGGCCAACATACTGGGCATCTCGATCCGCACTTTGCGCAACAAGCTGAAGGAATATTCCGAAGCCGGCGTCGCCGTACCCGCGCCCCAGGGCGGCGTGACCAACGCCGCCTAGCCGTCGAGTTCGCCGGCCCTGTCGGAGGGCCGCGACCATCGGTCCGGCGCCCGACATGGCTAACTTTCACTAAGGACGTGGCGGCCCCCCGCAAATCGCTTCATCGCGATCGGGGCCTCCACCGGACCCAGGATCTGCATGGCTGACGCCGCCGTCCCCAAGACCGCCTCTTCCATGCCCAGCGCCAGCTCGCTGTGGGCGGGGATCCTGCGCGGCGAAATGGGCCTGGCCCTGGGCATCGTCGGCATCATCGTCCTGCTGATCATCCCCGTCCCGGCGATGGTGCTGGACCTGTTGCTGGCCATTTCGCTGACCGGCTCGGTGTTGATCCTGATGACTGCTGTGCTGATCAAGAAGCCGCTGGAATTCACCTCGTTCCCGACCGTGCTCCTGGTCGCCACCCTCTACCGGCTGGGGCTGAACATCGCCTCGACGCGCCTGATCCTCGGCCATGGCCAGGAAGGCTCGCACGGGGCCGGCGCGGTGATCGCGGCGTTCGGCAACCTGATGATGCAGGGCAATTTCGTCATCGGGGTGATCGTCTTCATCATCCTGGTGGTGGTCAACTTCATGGTCGTCACCAAGGGTTCGGGCCGGATCGCCGAAGTCGCCGCCCGCTTCACGCTCGACGCCATGCCCGGCAAGCAGATGGCCATCGACGCCGACCTGTCGACCGGCCTGATCGACCAGGACACCGCCAAGCAGCGCCGCAAGGATCTGGAGCAGGAAAGCACCTTCTTCGGCGCCATGGACGGCGCGAGCAAGTTCGTGAAGGGCGACGCCGTCGCCGGCCTGATCATCACCGCCATCAACATCATCGGCGGCATTCTCATTGGTGTCGTCCAGCACAAGATGCCGATCGGCGAGGCCTCGGCCAGCTACACCCTGATGACCATCGGCGACGGCCTGGTCAGTCAGATCCCGGCCCTGATCATCTCGATCGCCGCCGGCCTGGTGGTCTCCAAGGCCGGCGTCGAAGGCAGCGCCAACGCCGCCCTGATTACCCAGCTGGCCATGAACCCGGTGGCCCTCGGCATGGTCTCGGCCTCGTCCGGCGTCATCGCCCTGATCCCGGGCATGCCGATCATCCCGTTCGCCGCCCTGTCGATCGGCTCGGGCTATCTGGCCTATCGCCGCGCCATGACGGCCAAGCAGCCCAAGCCGCTCGACCCCGCCGCCATGGCCGCCCTGGCCGAGGGCTCGGCCGAGCCGGAGGAGGAGCCAATCAGCGCCTCCCTGGCCATAGACGACGTCAAGATCGAGCTGGGCTACGGCTTGCTGACCCTGATCAACGACCTGGACGGCCGCAAGCTGACCGACCAGATCCGCGCCCTGCGCAAGACCCTGGCCACCGAGTTTGGCTTCGTGATGCCGCCGGTCCGCATCCTCGACAACATGCGCTTGGCCAACCAGGGCTACGCGATCCGCATCAAGGAGATGGAGGCCGGGGCCGGCGAGGTCCGGCTGGGCTGCCTGATGGCCATGGACCCGCGCGGCGGCCAGGTGGAGTTGCCCGGCGAGCACGTGCGCGAACCCGCCTTTGGCCTGCCCGCCACCTGGGTGGAAGAGGCGATGCGCGAGGAGGCCACCTTCCGCGGCTACACCATCGTCGATCCGGCCACCGTGCTGACCACGCACCTGACCGAGATCCTCAAGGAGAACATGACCGACCTGCTCTCCTACGCCGAGGTGCAGAAGCTGCTGAAGGACCTGCCGGAGGGCCAGAAGAAGCTGGTCGACGACCTGATCCCCTCGGTGGTCAGCGCCACCACCATCCAGCGCGTGCTGCAGGCCCTGCTCAAGGAACGCGTGTCGATCCGCGACCTGCCGCAGATCCTGGAAGGGATCGGCGAGGCCGCGCCGCACACCGCCTCGGTGACCCAGCTGGTCGAGCAGGTGCGCGCCCGTTTGGGGCGTCAGCTGTGCTGGTCCAATCGCGGCGAGGACGGCAGCTTGCCGATCATCACCCTGTCGGCCGAATGGGAGCAGGCCTTCGCCGAGGCCCTGGTTGGTTCGGGCGAGGACAAGCAGTTGGCCCTGGCCCCTTCGCGACTGCAGGACTTCATCCGCGGCGTCCGCGACGCCTTCGACCAGGCGGCCATGGGCGGCGACAGCGCCGTGCTGCTGACCAGCCCCGGCGTGCGGCCCTATGTGCGTTCGATCATCGAGCGCTTCCGCGGCCAGACCGTGGTGATGAGCCAGAACGAGATCCATCCGCGTGCGCGTCTGCGCACGGTGGGCATGGTTTAGGGGCGATCGCCGCTCCACGATTGGGGACGCGCGCATGCGCGCCTCCCCGTCCCAACCCACGCCCTATCCAGATTGTGGCGCTCAACCTCAGGCCGCCACATTTCGCCGCGAAATGGTCACGCTCTGTTACCGACTATTTCGGAACCGTGACTGATTAGGTCGCGTTTTGTTTGGCAAGGCGGGGGCCTGCAAGACGGAGCGCAAAACCATGAAGACCAAGATCGCCATGTTCGCCGCCGCCGCGACGCTTTCGCTGGCTGGCGCTGCATTCGCCCAATCGACGGCCCCGGCCGCGCCGACCAATCCGACGCAGCTGCCGCCAGCCACGACCTCATCGACCACCACCACCACGACGGCCCCGGCCAAGGCGACAACCGCCGCGCCGGCCATGCCTTCGGCCACCGCGCCGGCTCAATCCACCACGAGCAGCACGACGACCTCGACCACGGCGGCTGACGCCGACGCGGCCGGTACGCCGTCCTCGGCCAATGTGGCCCTCGACCTGAAGGTCGGCTCGGCGGTGAAGGATCCTTCCGGCGCCGTGGTGGGCGTCATCTCTGGCGCATCGGCCGGCGCTGACGGTTCGACCAATGTGGTCGTGACCAGCGGCGAGAAGAAGTTCGCCCTGCCCAAGGCCAGCTTCAGCGCGGGCGCCGACGGCAGTCTCGCCACCACGGCCACCAAGGCCCAGATCGACGCCACCCTGGCCGGCGCCAAGCCGCAATAAGCCAGGCCTGCGGCGATAGACGGTCCGGAGCCCGCTCGGCATTGCCGAGCGGGCTTCACGCTGCTAGCGATGCAGCTTACCGGGCGGGTGTGTTTCCGCTGACATGAGGGGTGTCGGATGGCTCCGGCCAACAAATCCAACGCGCGCGGCTCGAACGGTCTGTTCTGGGACCTGCTGACGTTCGATCGGCTCGTCACGGGACCGGTGATCCATCTGATCTACTGGGCGGGTCTGGGCGTCGTGGCGCTGTTCGCCTTTTCCGTGGTGGGCGCCGCCGTCGGCCTAGCCCTCAAGGAGCCTGGCCCACAATCTCTGCTGCTGGCTTTCCCAGTGCTGATCGCTGGCCTGCTGGTCGCCGCGGCCATGGTGCTGCTCTGGCGCGCCTTCTGCGAATTCTACGTCGCCATCTTCCGGATCAGCGAAGACCTCCGCGCCCTGCGCCAGGCCAGCGACGCCGACCACGCGGTGGCCGCCGTGACCCGTCCGCCGGCTCAAAAGCCGCTTGGCTAGCGACATCGGCCTGTGACCAAACAACACGGTATACAGAAAATAACCACCTTGGCTTGAGGGGGCGCCCCGTCCCCGGCGTCTAAGCGAAAGGAGGCCTGTTGTGTCTCCGACCGAGGAGACGCCTTTGGCCGCCGATCACGAACCTCACCTCGTCGATATCCACGTGGGCGCGCGGGTGCGCATGCGCCGCAAATCGCTGGGCCTGAGCCAGACCCAACTGGCCGAGAGCGTTGGCATCACCTTCCAGCAACTTCAGAAATACGAGCGTGGCGCTAATCGGGTCAGCGCCTCCAAGCTCTATGGTATCGCCGTGACCCTGCAGGCTTCGGTCGCTTGGTTCTTCGAGGGCCTGTCGGTCGTCGATCTGGCTAACGCCACCGACGAGCAGATGCACGACGAGCGCCGTACAAAGAGCCTGCAGCGGTTCATGATGTCGAGCGAGGGGGTCGAGCTGGCCACCCTGGTGCCGAAGATCCCCCTGCATCAACGCCGCCAAATCCTGGCCCTGGCCAGGAGCCTGGGCGAGACGGAGGACGCGTCCGCCAAGGTGGGCTGAGGCCTGGGCGCCTTCGCGCGCCGGGGCCGCGAGGCTGGTTCCGCTCATGCGGGCGAGTGCGCGGTCAGACGGGCGTCAAAACAAAATATTAGAGCTCACGGCCTGACGCAGTCAGGTCGGGAAATGCTCTAGCAAGCGGTTCGAGCACTGAAGTCGGGTTCGGGATTTCCGAGGATGCAACCTTGGGCACGCGGCGATGAGCCGCGCTCCAAGCCACCTGAAACGGCGCGAAGATCGGATAGCACCGATCGTCGAGATTGCTTCGCCGAGGCCGCGCGCTAGGATCGCGCCTCGTTCCACGGAGGCCGCCATGACCGACGAAATCGTCTTCTACACCAACCCAATGTCGCGTGGCCGGGTCATCCGCTGGATGCTCGAGGAAGTCGGCGCGCCCTATCGCACCGAGGTGCTCGACTATGCCTCGTCAATGAAAGCCCCCGCCTATCTGGCCATCAACCCGATGGGCAAGGTGCCGGCCATCACCCATCGCGGCGTCACGATCACCGAGGGCGCGGCGATCTGCGCCTACCTGGCCGACGCCTTCCCTGAGAAGGGCCTGGCCCCACCCGTGAGTTCGCCCGAGCGCGGGACCTATTATCGCTGGCTGATGTTCGCCTGCGGGCCCGTGGAATCCGCAGTCACCAACAAGTCGCTCGGCTTCGAGGTTCCCGCTGATCGCAAGCCCATGGCGGGCTATGGCTGCCTGGAAGACACGCTCGACGCTCTGGAGACGGCGGTCACCGGCAAGACCTACATCGCCGGCGACAGGTTCTCGGCGGCCGACGTCTATGTCGGTTCGCAGATCGGCTGGGGCATGATGTTCGGCTCGATCGAGAAGCGCCCGGCGTTCGAGGCCTATTGGGCCGGGATCAGCGCCCGGCCGGCCGCCAAGCGCGCCGCCGAGATCGACGACGCCCTGATCGCGGCGGCTCAGGCGGCCTCCTGAAACCCGCTCCCGGAGGAGATCTGGTGATATGATCTCGCCCAGGACCTGGATCACCGCGCGCTGGTTCTGGGCGCGGCCGCCGGGAGTGTCGTTCGGGGCCGGCGGGTCTTCCTCGCCGTACGAGATGCTGCGGCTCGCTAGAGCATTTCCCGACCTGACTGCGTCAGGCCGTGAGCTCTAATCTGTTGTTTTGACGCATTTTTCTTCACGCGAACCGGAACCACTTCGCTCGAAAAATGCTTCAGCGGAGCGGACGATGATCACGTCCGCCCCGCTGAAGCCTCGCAAGCCTACTGCAGGGTCGCCTTGCCGATCGCCAGGCCACCGTCGCCGGTCCCTACGGCGATCACGCCGCCATCTTCCAGTTCGCCGGCCAGCAGCCGCTTGGCGATTGGGTCGATCAGGTCTTTCTGGATCACCCGCTTGAGCGGGCGCGCGCCATAGACCGGATCATAGCCCTTGTCGGCCAGCCACTGCAGGGCGCCGGCATCCAGCGACAGCGTCATGCGACGCTCGGCCAGCATCTTGTCGACCCGTTGCAGCTGGATGCGGACGATGTCGCCCATGTTGGCGCGGGAGAGCCGCTTGAACAGGATGATCTCGTCGATCCGGTTGAGGAACTCGGGACGGAAGTGGCCGCGCACCGTGTTCATCACCAGAGGCCGCACCTCTTCCACATCCGAACCGTCTTCCTGACCGGCCAGATATTCCGAGCCAAGGTTGGAGGTCATGATGATCAGGGTGTTCCTGAAATCGACCGTCCGACCCTGGCCGTCCGTGAGCCGGCCGTCATCCAGCACCTGAAGCAGCACGTTGAAAACGTCCGGGTGAGCCTTCTCGATCTCGTCGAACAGCAGCACCTGATAGGGCCGCCGGCGCACGGCCTCGGTCAGGGCCCCGCCCTCGTCATAACCGACATAGCCGGGGGGCGCGCCGATCATCCGGCTGACCGAGTGCTTCTCCATGTATTCGCTCATGTCCATGCGGGTGATCGCATGCTCATCGGCGAACATGAACTCGGCCAGGGCCTTGGTCAGCTCGGTCTTGCCCACGCCCGTCGGACCCAGGAACAGGAACGAGCCGATCGGCTTGGACGGGTCGTGCAGGCCCGCGCGAGCGCGCCGCACGGCGTCGGACACCGCCTCCAGCGCCTCGTCCTGGCCGACGACGCGGCCGCGCAGGGCGTCCTCCATCTTCAGCAGCTTCTCGCGCTCGCCTTCCAGCATCTTCTCGACCGGCACGCCCGTCCAGCGGCTGACCACGGCGGCGATCTGCTCGGCGTCGACGACCTCGGGGGTCAGGGCCTTCTGGGTCCCGCCCTCGCCGCTCTCGGCTTCCGCCAGGCGGCGCTCCAGGGCGGGGATCTCGCCATATTGGATCTGGCCGGCCCGCGCGAAGTCGCCGGCCCGCTGAGCGGAGGCGAGATCGGCGCGCAGGCGGTCCAGAGCCTCGCGGGCCTGGGCGGCGCCGCCGACCTTGTCCTTCTCGGCCTTCCAGCGGGCGGTCATCTCGTCGGAGCGGAACTGCAGGTCATCGACTTCGACTTCAAGGTTTTCCAGGCGCTGCCTGGAGGCCGCGTCAGTTTCCTTGCTCAGCGCCTCGCGCTCGATCTTCAGCTGCACCAGGCGGCGGTCGATCTCGTCCAGTTCCTCGGGCTTGGAGTCGATCGCCATCCGCACCCGGCTAGCGGCCTCGTCCATCAGGTCGATGGCCTTGTCCGGCAGGAAGCGGTCGGCGATGTAGCGGTTGCTCAGGGTGGCGGCGGCGACCAGGGCGGAGTCCGAGATCCGCACGCCGTGGTGCACCTCGTACTTTTCCTTCAGCCCGCGCAAGATCGAGACGGTGTCCTCCACCGTGGGCTCGCCGACGAACACCGGCTGAAACCGGCGCGCCAGGGCGGCGTCCTTCTCGACGTGCTTGCGGTACTCGTCCAGCGTGGTGGCGCCCACGCAGTGCAGCTCGCCGCGCGCCAGGGCGGGTTTCAGCAGGTTGGAGGCGTCCATGGCCCCCTCGCTCTTGCCGGCCCCAACCAGCGTGTGCATCTCGTCGATGAACAGGATGATCGAGCCCTCGGCGGCGGTGACCTCGCCGAGCACGGCCTTGAGCCGCTCCTCGAACTCGCCGCGATATTTCGCGCCGGCGATCAGGCTGCCCATGTCCAGCGACAGCAGCTTCTTGTCCTTCAGGCTTTCGGGCACATCGCCCTCGACGATGCGCTGGGCCAGGCCCTCGACGATCGCGGTCTTGCCGACGCCGGGCTCGCCGATCAGGACGGGATTGTTTTTGGTGCGGCGGCTCAGCACCTGGATGGTGCGGCGGATCTCCTCGTCGCGGCCGATCACCGGGTCGATCTTGCCATCGCGAGCCGCCTGGGTCAGGTCGCGGGCATAGCGCTTGAGGGCGTCATAGCCGTCCTCGGTCGAGGCGCTGTCGGCGGTTCGACCCTTGCGAACGGCGGCGGCGGCGGTCTCCAGGCCCTGGGCGCTAGCGCCGGCGTCCTTTAGGATCTTGGCCGCGTCGCCGCCTTCCTTGGCGATGGCGATCAGCAGGCGTTCGGTGGTGACGAAGGCGTCGCCGGCCTTCTTGGCGCCTGTCTCGGCCGCGTCAAACACCCGTGCGGTGTCGGGCTTCATGAACAGCTGGCCGCCCGCGCCGTCGACGCGCGGCGTCTTGGCCAGCAGGGCGTCGGTCGCGGCGTCGGCGGCGTCGGGCCGCCCGCCGGCGCTCTGGATCAAGGCGCGACTGAGGCCGTCCTTCTCCTCAAGCAGCACCTTGAGCAGGTGTTCAGGGCCGAGCTGCTGATGGCCCCGGGCTAGCGCCAGGCTTTGAGCGGATTGCACGGCGGTCTTGGCGCGGTCGGAATAGAGGTCGATTTTCATGATATCCCCAATGTCGGCGGATTCGGCCGCGTCGCCTTGATCAAGCGCAACGCGGCTTCAGGGGATGTAGTGTGGCCGATGGGCCACACAAGCGTCACCAGCCGCGGCCGGCGATATATGTTTGCAGCGCCGCGATCCGCGAGGCGTCCGACGGGTGGGTCGAGGCGAACTGCGGGCTGTTCGAACCGCCTTGGGCCTGCATGTGTGTCCACAGCACCACCGCCTCGCGCGGCCGGTAACCGGCCCGCTGCATGAAATCGACCCCCAACCGGTCGGCCTCCAACTCCTGCTTGCGCGAGAACGGCAGCAGGAAGCCGTACTTCGCGCCCGTCGCGCCATAGCTGTTGATCGCGCGCGCCGCGTCTGACGAGCCGGCCGCCACCCCCAGAACGCCCAGCACCAAGCTCGAGGCCACGGTCTGCGACTGTCGCTCGGCGGCGTGGTGGGCGACGACGTGACCGGCCTCATGACCGATCACGGCGGCCAGTTGGTCGTCATTGTCGACCAACTTGACCAGGCCCGTGGTGACCCCAACATGACCGCCGGGCAGCACGAAGGCGTTGGGGGCTGTATCCTCGAAGACCGCATAGTCCCACGGCCGGCCGCCCAGCCCCGCCGCGTCGACCACGCGCTGGCCCACGGCCCGCACCCGGGCGGTCGCCGCCTTGTCCGGGCTGACCTTGCTGGTCGCCAGGGCCTGGCTCCAGGCCTGCTCGCCGGCCTTGGCCAAGCTGGCGTCGTCGATGATGGTCATCTGCTGGCGACCCAACTCGGGATTATAGGCGCAAGCCGACAGGGTCAGGGCGGCGAGGGGGAGGAGCAGAACCGGGCGCATGGGGTCTCCGACGGTCTTTCCGAAAGGGTCCAAATCCCTAGCGACAAAGCTTCCGCCATTTCAACCCCTCACGTCGCATCGGCGGGGCGGCCGCAGGCGCTCGGCCCGGCACGGCATCATCCCCCGCCTGCGGCGGAGGATCAGACGCCGATGGCGGTCACAGCACGGCGGTCAAGCGTCGTCCGACCCAGGCGCGGCGCCTTCGAAGCTGCGTGGGGCGCGGCGACGCTTGGGCTTGGCCGGGGCGGCCTCGGCGTCGGCGGCCAGCACCGATGAGGTCGAGACCGGGCCGGCGTCCGCGGCGGGCTCGGCGCGCGGCGTCTTGCGGCCCAGGAAGGCCGGGGCGTGGCTGACATCGCCGTCCTGGCTGCGCAGCAGCGGCGAGGAGGGAGCCTCGCTGGTCAGCGGCGTGGCCTGGGGCTCGATCACCGCCATCGGATCACGGTCGCGGGGCGCGCGCTCGCGGCGCGGACGCTCGCGGCGGGCTTCGGTCGGCGCGGCCTCGACGGCTTCGGCGATGACGGCGGGACGGTCTTCACGGACGCGGTCCTCGCGAGGGCGCTCGTCACGGAAACGATCTTCGCGCGGCGCGCGCTCCTCACGCGGCCGGTCGTCACGGGGACGCTCTTCACGTGGCGGACGATCATCACGAGGCCGATCTTCCCGGGGCCGATCTTCCCGGGGCCGGTCGTCACGAGGACGGTCGTCGCGGGGGCGGTCATCACGGGGGCGGTTGTCGTCGCGCGGACGCTCGTCGCGTTCGCGCCAACGGTCGCGGCGGCCTTGACCCTGGCCTTGGCCGCCTTGGCCCTGACCGTCAAAGCGGTCACGGTTTTGGTTGTTGTTATTGCTATTGTTGTCCCGCGGCCGGTCGTCGCGCGGCCGGTTCTCGAAGCGGTCGCGGCGGCCCTCGTTGGTCTGGCCGTCGTTGCCGTTCTCGCCGTCGCCCTGGGTCTCGGTCTGGACGACTTCGGGGATCTCGGGCTGTTCTTCCGGCTCGGCCTCGAAGTCGATCTCGTAGGCCGAATAGGCGTCCTTGCCGATGATGTCGCTGACGGGGCGATTCGGCTGAATGGCCCGCAACACGCGGAAATAGTGCTCGGCGTGCTGCAGATAGTTCTCGGCCAGAACCCGGTCGCCGGACGACGTCGCGTCGCGGGCCAGTTGCTGGTACTTTTCATAAACGCCTTGGGCGGCGCCGCGCACCTTCACGCCTTCGGGGCCGTTCGAATCGAAGGCCCGGTTGGCGTTGTGCTGCTGAGGCTTGCCGCCACTCACCATGCCGCCGCGATTATTGCGGCCGCGCTGGCGCTTCATGCCCTTGAAATCTCTCATGTTCTCTTCTGAACCTGTCCGGCGGCGATCACTGTCACGTCCGGCTGTTTGGTCTCTTCGAGCGGGGTGGAACCCTGCGGTTCGGCCTTCGATTGTCTAGAGACGCTGGTTTCCGTAGAGCCTCCGCCCGGTTCGGGCGCGGCGATCAGCCTGTTGGGCCGTTCGCGCCTGCCGGGGGAGCCTTGCGATCATCGAAGACGACCGCTTTTCCCGTCACCCGGCGTTTTGGAAGGAGGCCTTATCCGTCTAGCGCCTCACGCCGGGCTTTCCAAGGGATTTTTCGACCCTCTCGCCGGCCCGCCTATTTCGTGCCGGTGACAACGCGGTCGTGGACCGAAAGGTCCTTGATGGTCCGTACGTTCTGGCCGCCGGCTTCCTTGAACAGTGTCTCGACCGCTTCGGACTGGTCGTAGCCGATCTCGACGGCGAACATCGCGCCGGGCTTGAGCACCCGCAGGATCTCGCCGGCCAGGAAGCGGTAGGCGTCCAGGCCGTCGGGACCGCCGTCCAAGGCCAGGCGCGGCTCGTGGTCGCGCACCTCCGGCTCGAGGCTCTCGATCACGTGGGTGGCGATATAGGGCGGGTTGGAGACCACCAGGTCGAAGCTGTCGTCGCCCAGTCCGTTGGTCCAGTCGCCGCGCATCAGGGCCACGCGGCCGGCCAGGTCCAGATTGGCGGCGTTCTCGCGCGCCACGGCGAGGGCCTCCTCGGAGACGTCGATTCCCAGCCCCTTGCCGGCCGGCCGCTCGGCCAACACCGCCAGCAGGATCGTGCCCGAGCCAACGCCGAGGTCGAGCATGTTGAAGCTGATCTGCTCCGGAAACGCCTTCAGCACCTCGTCGACTATGACCTCGGTCTCGGGCCGCGGCGTCAGGACGTTCTTGTTGACCTGCAGCAGGATCTTCCAGAACCCCTTGCGGCCGATGATGTGGCTGACCGGCTCGCGCCGAGCGCGACGGTTCAGGAAGTCGTCGAGCGTCGCCTCCTGGTCTGGTGTCAGTTCGCGGTAGGGATCGGTGATGATGTCGGTGCGCGTGACGTCGGCGGCCACTTCCAGCAGCAGGCGGGCGTCGATCGCCGGCTGGTCGATCTGAACAGTCTTCAGACGTTCCTTGGCGGCGGTCCAGGCTTTGACGAGGGTCAGGGTCATGGGCGGCTCCTTAGCGCGTCGGCGGCGCCGGGGCGAGTTTGAGTTTGGTACCAGATTTTGGTAATATGTGGCTCGGAGGACCCGATGAGCAAGAATACCTCGATCGTTCTTAGTGACCACTTCCAGACCTTCATCGAAGGCCAGATCGGAGAAGGACGCTACGGCTCGGCCAGCGAGGTCGTGCGGGCGGGCCTGCGTCTGTTGGAGAACCAGGAAGCGCGTATGACGGCGCTAAGAGCCGAACTAGCCAAAGGCGTGGCGAGCGGGTTCATCCATGACTTCGACTTCGACGGCTTTATCGCGGAGAAGCTGCAAGGCGAAAGCGAAGCTTAGCGGAGTGAAGGCCTATCGGCTTTCGCACGACGCCCGGCGTGATCTCGACGATATCTGGGACTACTCACGCGACCATCGGGGTGCGCGGCGGGCCGCAAGCTACCTTCATGACCTGCGCGCCACCATCGGCTTGATCGCCGAGCGCCCTGGCGTCGGAACCGTGCTTGAGGCGCCTGACCACGCCTTTCGCAAGCGACCCGTCGGATCGCACTTCATCTTCTATCGTCTTGAAGCCGGTGTGATGGAGATCGTCCGAATTCTGCATCAGAACATGGACGCCACGCGCCGATTGCCAGGGCTAGACTAGCCCCACCCCATCCCCCTCGCGCACCGTCCCGCCCTCTTCCACCTTCATATAGATTCCGCAGAACATGTGGCCGTAATGGTCGAACAGCGCCTTGACCATTTCGATGTCGCGCTGCGCGGTGACCGGATCGACATGGATGGCCGCGCAGCGGACGATGGGCTTCAGCACCTGGGCCCGCGCCGCCCCGACCCGCAGGGCGTGGCCGGTCCAGTCGTTCTCGATCCAGGCCGGCCAGCCCTCGACATAGAGGTTGGCGCGGAACCGCAGCGGATCGACGGGGCGGGCCAGCTTGGCCGCAAGGTCGCGGACGCTGGCGAGATTGACGATGGACACATAGCCCGACCGGCTGTCCATGAACCGGTAGTCGCCTGGCCCCTCCACCACTCGCAGCGGACCCCTGATCGCGTCGCCCAACAAAGCCTCGAGCCACGCCTCGAAGCCGCGCCGCCCCGGCTCGCCCCGCAGGTCGCCGGCGAAGTCCGGCTGGCCCTGGGCGCTGGCGGTCAGCAGGCCGGTGGCGTCGTCATAGGCCGTGCGAGCCTTGGCGACGGCGGGGATCTTGGCCAGCACCGTGAACTTCATCTTCGAGATATGGGCCGGCACGTCGGGGTCAAAGCCGCTGGGCCCGTCCTCCACCGCATAGAGCCGGTCGCACGGAAAGCATTCGCCGGCCACCAGCTGCGCCGCCGCCAGCCGTTCGGGCGTGAACCCCTTCACGGGGTGGCGGTAGAGGCTGACGATACTCGCCTGCGGTGTTGGCGCTTGCATGGCCGGCAAGGTCGATGACGACTCAGGGCTTGGCAAGCCGCGAAACAGGGTAAGACCGGCGCAGGAACGGAGCGGCGCCCGGCGAGTTCCTCCCCCGGAGGGCCACACCATGACAGATAAAGCGCCGCGACGCCCCCTCCGGTCGTGGATCGCCTCGCGCCCCTATCACCTGGCCCCGTGGATCGCCCTGCTGGCCCTGGCGCCCTTCGCCCTGCCCCGCCGCGCGCCCGGCCCCACGGGCGCCGCCGACCGCCTCCCCAGCGAAACGCCCATCGAGAACCCGCCCGGCCTGTCCGAGGACCGGGCCATGCCGCCGCACGACTTCGACCAGGTCGAACCCCTGCGCGGCCGCGCCGCCCACCATCCCCACCACATCCCGATGCTGGGCTGGCGCGACATCCTGTGGCGCACCTTCCGCGAGATCGAGGCCGACCGCCTGCCGGCCGTGGCCGGGGGCGTCACCTTCTACACCCTGCTGGCCCTGTTCCCGGCCATCGGCGCCTTCGTGTCGCTATACGGCCTGTTCGCCGACGTCGGGGCGGTCGAGAAGCAGTTGCGGGAGATGTCCAGCGTCTTCCCCGCCAGCGTCGTCAACATCGTCGGCGAGCAGATGCTGCGCCTGGCCAGCCAGGAACAGACCAAGCTGGGCGTCGCCTTCGTGGTCAGCCTGCTGCTGTCGGTGTGGAGCGCCAACGCCAGCATGAAGGCGCTCTTCGACGGGCTGAACGTCGCCTATGACGAGGACGACAAGCGCAATTTCGTCACCAAGACCGCGTGGACCTACGCCTTCACCTTCTGCGCCCTGCTCTATGCGGGGGTGCTGGCCGGGGTGCTGATCGGCGCGCCGATCGTGCTGGAGCATGTGGGTCTGAGCAGCGCGGCGGTGATCTGGATCCCCCTGCGCTGGCTGATCGTGCTGGTGGTGACGACCGGCGCCTTCGCCATGCTCTACCGCTTCGCGCCCTGCCGCGCCCGTCCCCGCTGGCGCTGGGTGATCTGGGGATCGGTGTTCGGCGCGGCGGCCTGGCTGATCGGCTCGCTGGGCTTCTCGCTCTATGTCAACACCGTCGCCCATTATGACGCCACCTACGGCCCCCTGGGCGCCATCATCGCCTTCATGGTCTGGATGTGGTTCTCGATCATGACCGTGCTGGTCGGCGCCGAGCTGAACGCCGAGATCGAGCACCAGACCGCCATCGACTCCACCACCGGCCCCGAAAAGCCGATGGGCGAGCGCGGCGCCGCCATGGCCGACACCGTCGGCCTGGCCTTCCATCCCTGGGAATTCCTGCAGCGCGAGGCCGGCGTCGTCAAACGCGCCTCGGGCCGCTATTGGAACCAGGCCCGGGGTCGCAAGCCGCCGCCGGCCTGACAAAAATCCTCTGGTCCCGGCGGATGCCGGGATGAGCGGAGAAAAGGTGGCTTAAGCAGAAGGCCACGACCCGCTAAACCTCCACCCATGATCTTCGCCCCCGCCGCCGAGACCGACTTCCCCGCCCTCGTGGCCCTGGTCAACAGCGCCTGTCGCGGCCAGGGCGCGCAAGCCGGCTGGACCACCGAGGCCGGCTATATCGACGGCCAGCGCATCGACCTGGACAGCCTCCGCCAGGACCTGGCCGACGGTCCGGGCGCCACACTGCTGACCCTACGCGACGCGGCGGACGGCCCCCTGCTGGGCTGTGTCTGGCTGCAGCCGGACGGCGACAGTCCGGGCGAGGACGTCTGGTACCTGGGCATGCTGACCATCCGCCCCGACCTCCAGGACCGCAAGCTGGGCGCCGCCCTGCTGGCCCAGGCCGAAGCCCACGCCGCCCGGCTGGGCGCCAAGCGCGTCCGCATGACGGTGGTCCACCTGCGCGACACCCTGATCGCCTGGTATCAGCGCCGCGGCTACGCGCTGACCGGCGAACGCGAGCCGTTCCCGGTGGGAGAACGGTTCGGGACGCCGCGGCAGGCGCTGGAGTTCGTGGTGCTGGAGAAGGGGGTTTAGCTGAACCCTCTTTCCCGCCCCGCTCTGGGGAGGCAAGGCGCGTTTGGTCGACGCCCGCGCCCTGGCGCGGGCCACAACCTCGACGGCCTCCGACAGGGCCTGCGACCCGAACGATCGCGCGTCGGCAAGATAGGCCTCGATGCCCTCTTCGCTCTCCAGATAGTCGGCCGGGTCGAACGGTAATGTTTCCACGTCAGATTTCCCCGCATGACGGCCCAGGCCCTGCCGGCGAAGCCACCGTCCGCGTCGGCGAGGCCGCGCCTTGAAACCTTGATGGCGAGCTTGCTCTGGCGTCTGACGATGTCAAGGACGGGGCGGAGCGCCGCCGCGACGCGGCCGCCAGAGGCGGTCCTTGACATCGTCAGACGCCAGAGCTCCGATCCACCAAGGGTTTAAGGCGCATCCGCATCCGCTGAGGCGGATGCGGATGCGCCGTCAGCTGTTCTTGGTGTCGCGACCGTCGGGCTTGCGGGCGACGCCCTTGAGCGGCCCTTCGCTAGAGCATTTTTCGAGCGAAGTGGTTCTGGTTCGCGTGAAGAAAAATGCGTCAAAACAGAAGATTAGAGCTCACGGCCTGACGCAGTCAGGTCGGGAAATGCTCTAGTACCCCTCTTCCAGGCTCGCCAGCCGGGCGGCCTGGTCCTCGGCGATCAGGGGCTTGATGATGTCGTCCAGGGCATCGCCCTCCATCACCCGGGAGAGGTTGTAGAGGGTTAGGTTGATGCGGTGGTCGGTGACCCTCCCTTGCGGGAAGTTGTAGGTGCGGATGCGCTCGGAGCGGTCGCCGCTGCCGACCTGGGTCTTGCGGGCGTCGGAGCGTGCGTCGTCGAGGGCCTGGCGCTGCATGTCGTAGAGCCGGGCCTTGAGGTTCTTCATGGCCTTGGCGCGGTTCTGGTGCTGGGACTTTTCCGAGGAGGTGACGACCACGCCGGTGGGCAGGTGGGTGATGCGGACGGCCGAGTCGGTCTTGTTGACGTGCTGGCCGCCGGCCCCGGAGGAGCGGTAGGTGTCGATGCGAATGTCGGCGTCGTTGATCTCGATCTCGACGTCCTCGGCCTCGGGCAGCACGGCGACGGTGGCGGCCGAGGTGTGGATGCGGCCCTGAGCCTCGGTGGCCGGCACGCGCTGGACGCGGTGGACGCCGCTCTCGAACTTCCAGCGACCGAACACCCCGTCGCCGCTGACCGAGGCGATGATTTCCTTGTAGCCGCCCATCTCGCCCTCGGAGACGCTGTCGACCTCGACCTTCCAGCCCTGAAGTTGGGCGTAGCGCTGGTACATGCGGAAGAGATCGCCGGCGAACAGGGCCGCCTCGTCGCCCCCCGTGCCAGCCCTGACTTCGAGAATGGCGGAAGCGTTCTCGTCCTTGTCGCGAGGGGCCAGCATCAGGGCCAGGTCGCGCTCCATGACGGGAAGCTTCTCGTCGAGGGCCTGGATTTCGTCGGCGACCATGGCGGCCATTTCGGGGTCGGCGGCCATCTCCTGGAGGCCAGCGCGCTCGGCGGCCAGCTTGGCCAGGGCCTCGACGGCCTCGGCCACCGGGCGGATTTCGGCGTGCTCCTTGGAGAGCCTGACGATCTCGGCCCCGTCCGTCGCGGCGCCCATCCGGGCTTCCACCTCGCGGAAGCGGTCGAGAACTTGGTCGAGGCGGGCCTGGGGCAGTCGCAAGGGAGGGTCACATGGTCTGGAAGGGGTGGGGCGGTCTCTGTACCCCCAGCGATCGCCGCCGTCGAGTTCCGCCTCAGGGCACGGGCTTGACCTCCACCGAGGCCAACATGCGCACCGAACGCCCCGGGCGCAGGTCGCCGTCGACCACCAGCCGATACGGGCCCTCCTTGGCGTCGAGCGGCTGGCCGTCCTTGCTGTCGGCGATGATCACCGGATTGGTCCGATAGATCGGGTCGGTCTCGCCCAGGGAATAGGTCGCGGTGAAGCCGTCCGCGCCCTTGGCGACCACCACCTGGTTCAGATAGCGGCCCATCAGCCGGTCGCCCGACACCACGCCGGCCTTGAGCAGGGCGGCGTTGAGCACCGCGCCTTCGTAGGTGATCGGATGGCCGTGGGCGGTGAAGGTGGCCTTGGCGCGCGGCAGGGCCTTGAGGTCGGCCGGGGTCAGAACTACCGAGTCGCGACCGACCACTGTGACCTTGATGTCCTGGGCCAAGGCGGGGGTCCAGGCCAAGGCCAGGACAGCGGTCAGGATGAGCGGGAAACGCATGGGCGGACCTCGGATTGGCCACTGATGTGGGCCCGATCCGGCGTTCGAGGCAAGCGCTCGCCGCTCAACCGGTCTCGACAACCAGCGGATACAGCGAGGCGACCAGCAGCGCGGCCATGGTCAGGTTGAAGGTCCGCAACACGGCGGGGCGGTCGAGGAACCGTCTCATCCCTTGGCCGAAACCGGCCCAGGCCGCGCTGCAGGGCGCGCCGACCAGCATGAAGGTCCCGGCCACGATGAACACCGCGCTGCTCGAGCCCTCGGGCGTGTAGGTGCTGGCGGCCGTCAGGGCCATGGCCCAGGCCTTGGGATTGACCCATTGAAAGGCGGCCGCGCCGAGGAAGGTCATTGGCCGCGCGCCGGCCTCCCTGTCGCCGATCCCCTTGGCCGTGCCGATCTTCCAGGCCAGCCACAGCAGATAACCGCCCCCGACCCAGCGCAGCAACTCGTGCAGCACCGGCCAGGCCCTGAACACCCCGCCCAGTCCCAGCCCCATGGCCAGCACCATCACGCCTAGTCCCACGCTGATCCCCAGGATGTGCACGATCGTCGCCCGAAACCCGAAGTTCGCGCCGGACGCCAGCAGCATCATGTTGTTGGGGCCGGGCGTGCCAGCCGTGGCGAAGGCGAACAGGACGAAGGCGAGCAGAAGTTGGGCGGTCATGGCGGACACTCCAATCCGACGAATGTCACGGTAATCTTGCCGATTGCATCACGAGTCAAAAACTATATTGCTCCAGTGACAATTCTGGAGACCTGCGTGGCCGCCTGGACCCCGACCCTCCCGCCCGGCGACTCGCCGCTCTATGAGCGCCTGCTCGACGCGCTACGCGCCGACATCGCGTCTGGAGCCCTGAACGACGGTGACCGTCTGCCGCCGCAGCGCGAACTCGCCCATCGCCTGGGCCTGGGCTTGGGCACGGTGACCCGCGCCTATGTCGAGGCTGAGAAGGCCGGGCTGGTCAAAGGTCATGTCGGGCGCGGCAGCTTCGTGCGGAACGCGGCCACCGCCGGGCGGCCAGTGATGAAAGACCAGGGCCCGATCAATCTCAGCCAGAACATCGCGCCGGTCGGCCCCGGCGCGGCGCGGATCGTCCAGACCCTGGCCCGGCTGCAGCGCCGATCCGACCTGATCGACAACCTGGCCTACGCCCCATCGACAGGGCTTGAGACCCACCGCAGGGCCTTCGCGACCTGGCTGTCGCGCACCGCCGGGGTCGAACGCGCCGACTGGCGCCAGCTGATCTGCTGCGCAGGCGCCCAGCAGGCCCTGAGCCTGGCCCTGGCCGCCCTGTGCCGGCCGGGCGACGCGGTGCTGTGCGAGGCCGCCACCTTCCCCGGCGCCCGGGTGCTGGCCGACCACGCCGGCTATCGCCTGACCGGCGTGGCCATGGACGGCGAAGGCCTGCTGCCCGACGCCTTGGACCGGGCGGCGGCGAACGGGGCCAAGGCGGTGTTCGTCTTGCCCACCTTGCAGAACCCCACTGGCCGGATCATGGGCGCCGCGCGCCGCGCCGACATCGTGGCGGTCGCCCGCAAACGCGACCTGTGGATCATCGAGGATGGCATCTATGCGATCTTTGGTGGCGATCCCCTGCCCGCGCTGGTCGAGCTGGCGCCCGAACGGACGATCCACGTTTCGGGGCTCTCCAAGGCGCTATCGCCCGGCCTGCGGGTCGGCTTCCTGCTGGCCCCGCCGGGCGAGGTGTTCGAGCGGGTGATCCACGCGGTGCGCGCCCAATTCTACGCCCCCCCCAATTTCGGCGCCCTGATCGCCACCCAGTGGATCGAGGACGGCTCGGCCGACGCCATCGCCGGCGAGATCCGCGACGAGATGGGCCAGCGGCTGGCCCTGTCGCGTGGGATCCTTGGCCCGGCCATGGAGACCCCCGCCTCGGCCTTCAGCCCGCACATCTGGCTGCCGATGGACGAGCTGGCGGCCGAACGCCTGGCGGGCCGCGCCCTGCGCTGCGGTGTCGAACTGACCCCGCCCGGCGCCCCAATCGTCGCCCCAGGCCTGGAGAGCGGCGTGCGGCTGTGTCTGGGCGCGGCCAGGGATCAGGCCGAGCTGGAACGCGCTCTGGGTGTAGTGGCGGAGGCGCTGTCAGGCGCCGACGATCGCTCGCGGGCGATGATTTGAACGAACAGCGACAAGCGCCCTTACGCTGCAACCTTAAGGTTTGCTATGGTGCGCTGGGGGGCTGAAACGGTTTCAGCCAATGCCTAAGTTGGAGCCATCATGCGTCGTATTTTCCTTGTCGCCGCGCTTTGCGCGATGACCACCGGCTGCGTCACGCAGTCGGGGGGCGACACCATCGCCCAAATCTCGTCGGACATTTCGAAAAACGCTTTCGTCAAGGAGATCGTCGTCAACACCCCAACCGGGGCGAGCGCCGCCTTCGAAACGACCTTCAAGAAAAACGTCGCGGAAAAGCTGGCCTCCTGCGCCAAGGGGACCCAGCCCCTGCTGCTGAAGGTTAACATCACCGGCTTCAAGAAGGCCAACGCCGGCATGACGATCCTCGTCGGCTCGTCCAACACGATAAAGGGTGTGGCCCAGTTGATCGATCCAGCCACCGACAAGGTGGTTGCCGATTACGAGATCGATCGCTCGACGGGCGGCGGCGGTCTGATCGCGGCAGCGGCCATGGCTGACGCCGAAGGCCAGATGTCGTCGGGTTTCGGCGCGGAAATCTGCAAGCGCGCCTTCATCGCTCGCTAGAGCATTTCCCGACCTGACTGCGTCAGGCCGTGAGCTCTAATCTTTTGTTTTGACGCATTTTTCTTCACGCGAACCGGAGCCACTTCGCTCGAAAAATGCTCTAGCGCAAGGCACCCATGGGAAAGGGCGCGGGACAAATGTCGCCGCGCCCTTTTTTGGTTTGATCGCTCTATTGAGCCGAGAGCGCCTTGGTGAAGGCCTCATCTGCAAACAAGGTCTTGAAGTCGTCGGCCAAGGCCTCGGTCAACGACGCCACGGCGTTCTTGCCGCTGGCCATCTGCACCGACTTGCTCGCCTTGCCCGCCAGGTCGCGGGTGTAGACTTGGGCGCCTGAAGGCGAGGTCACCGACACGGTCACATTGACTTCGGAATTGGCCTTGCCGGCGAACATGCCCACGCCAAACTGGTTGTAGAAGGTGGTGACCTTCGCCTCGACCTTCGGCCCGCCGGACGCCAGCCTGTAGCCATGTTGCTTGAACTCGGCGCTCAGAGCATCACGCACGATGTCTGCGACTTCTTCCTTGGACCGGATCGGCGCCATCTCCATGCCGTAGCCATTGATCTTGGTGGAGATTCGGGCGCGGTTGGTGGAACGACCGTCAACGGCGGTCACCGTGACCAGAATGGAGTCAGCGCCGGCGACAGCCGGAACCGCGGCCGGCACATAGCCGACCGGAATTACCTCTTCCGTCGTGGCGCAGGCCGTGACGGTCGCGGCCAGCGCGATGATAGCCAGAATTCTCATGAAAACCCCCGTACTCGCGGCCTTTGCCGCGACCGGGACATTTCCGATCGCACCACCTAAAGTCAAGCGCCAGATGGCGCCCCTACTCCGCCGCGATCGCCTCGGCCTCGTCGGCGGCGGCTTGCAGCACCGCGGCGCGTTGTTCGACCAGTTCGACGATGTGGTCGATCATGCCGTCGTTGGACTGTTTGTGGTTGGGCTTGCCGGCCATGTAGACCATGCCTGAGCCGGCGCCACCGCCGGTGAAGCCCAGGTCGGTCATCAGGGCCTCGCCAGGGCCGTTGACCACGCAGCCGATGATCGACAGCGACATCGGCTGGGAGATGTGAGCCAAGCGCGCTTCCAAGGCCTCCACCGTCTTGATGACGTTGAAGCCCTGACGCGCGCAGGACGGGCAGGCGATGATGTTGACCCCGCGGTGACGCAGGCCCAGCGATTTGAGGATGTCGAAGCCGACCTTGATCTCCTCGACCGGGTCGGCGGCCAGCGAGACGCGGATGGTGTCGCCGATGCCGGCCCACAGCATGGCGCCGATGCCGATCGACGACTTGACCGTGCCGGTGCGTAGGGCCCCGGCCTCGGTGACGCCCAGGTGAAGCGGGCAGTCGATGCGTTCCGACAGCTGATGGTACGCCGCCACCGTCATGAACGGATCGGACGCCTTCACGCTGATCTTGAACTCGTGGAAGTCGTGGTCCTGCAGGATGCGGGCGTGGTTCAAGGCGCTCTCGACCATGGCGTCAGGGCACGGCTCGCCGTACTTTTCCAGCAGGTTGCGTTCCAGCGAGCCGGCGTTGACCCCGATCCGCATCGAGCAGCCGTAATCGCGGGCCGCCTGGATGACGTCGCGGACGCGGTCAGGCGAACCGATATTGCCCGGATTGATCCGCAGGCAGGCCGCGCCGTTTTGCGCCGCCTCGATGCCGCGCTTGTAGTGGAAGTGGATGTCGGCCACCAGCGGCACCCGGCTCTCGCGGGCGATGGTCTTGAAGGCCGCCGTGCTGTCGGTGTCGGGGCACGAGACCCGAACGATGTCGGCGCCGGCTTCTTCCAGCTGGCGAATCTGCTCCAGCGTCGCTGCGGCGTCGCTGGTCAGGGTGTTGGTCATCGATTGGACGGTGATCGGGGCGTCGCCGCCCACCTCGACATTGCCAACGCGGATCTTGCGCGACGTGCGGCGCTCGATCGAGCGCCACGGACGAATGTGGGTGTGGTCGGTGGCCATGGCGTCAATCTAAGGCGTTTGGCGACGGAACCCAAGACCGTCATGAAAATGTCGCCCGCCGTCGGCTTCGCTGGCCGGAGGGCGACAGGATTACTGAGGGGCGGCCGGCGGGGCGACCGGAGCCACCGGGGCCGCGACCAACTTGCTCAGCGTCACTTGCGGTGTCGCCAGGCGCGTGGCCAGCACGCCGTTGACATAGACGTCGAAGGCGGTCGGGTCGGAGACATCGGCGACCAGGCCAGCAGTGCGCGGGGCGCGGAACGACTCTCCAGTTGCCATCCAGCGGGCGAAATAGGTCGAGTCGCCGGCCCCGTGCACGGCCAGCGAGGCGGGCTTGCGGGCCTGCAGCACGACGCCCGAGGCGTCGGCGGCCGTGGCGCCATAGATCGCGCCCTTGGGGCGGAACGGCGTGCCAACCCGGGTCAACTGGAGCGCGTCGGCGGTTGCGCCAGCGGCTTCCGCGCGGGACTTGGAGGCGGCGGTCACAGCGTCGGCAGAACCGCCATTGGCGGCGGCGTCGTCGAGGCCGGGGGTCTTGTAGGGCTCGGGCGTGGTCGATTCGACCGGAGCCGGCAGGGGGGCGCCCAGCGGGACCGAACCCGGCGTGGCGTTGGGATCGACCGGAATGGCGGCGGGCGCGGCGACCGCGGCGCTGGCCTGCTCCCGGGCCACCAGGGCGGGCGGGGCGTCCTTGGCGATGGCGCGCTGGGCGACGTTCCACAGCACGATGGCGGCGACGATCAGCACACCCAGGGCCAGGATCAGGCCCAGACGCGGGTCGCGTTCGTGACGCACGCCGACCGGCGCGCGCAACGGTTCGCTGTCGTCGGGCGCGTCCAGCTTGAAGCGGTCGACGGCGGCGTCGCCGTCCAGGCCCAGCAGCTTGGCGTAGGATTTCACATAGCCGATGGTGAAGGGGCGCGAGGGCAGTTCGTCGAGGCGCAGGTCCTCCAGCGCCTCGACATAGCCCTGGCGGATGCGGGTGGCGTCGGCGACATCGCGCAGGGTGAGACCCCGAAACTCGCGCGCCGCGCGCAGGGCCGAACCGATATCGACGCCGAAGTCGATCGAAGGCTGATGCGCCGTCGCGGGCGCGTCCTCCGGATCGCTATCGGCGACCAGATGCAAGTGCGGAACCCTGCCCGTATCCAGCGGCATGGCTGCCATGTGACCCCAAAATTCGCGCCGTACGGGAGCCCGACAGAGAACCCTACGACTATGCCCCACCCGAGATAACCGGGATTATTAATACTTCATCGTGGATATCAAAGTAAGTCGCCGGATTCAATACACTATAAGGTAGAGCTCGGTTAACGCTCCGACCGTCTAGATCGCGACGTAAAGCTTGCGCGCCAAGGTTTCGATCTCACCACGGAGCGACCCGGCCGAGGTCTTCAGCAGCGCCTCGACATTGCGCCGGGCGGCCTCGCGATCGAGCGAAAGCACCATCTGCTTGACGGGTCCGATGCCGGCCGGCGGCATCGAGAAGGCGTCGAAACCCAAGGCCAGCAAGGCGAAAGCCTCAAGCGGCCGCCCCGCCATCTCACCGCAGACCGACACCGGCGTGCCCGTGTCGGCGCAGGCCTGCTGGATGGTCTTCAAGGCCCGCAGGGCGGCCGGCGACAGCGGATCATAGCGATCCGACACCCGCGAGTTTCCCCGGTCGGCGGCGAACAGATACTGCATCAGGTCGTTGGTGCCGACCGAAACGAAATCGGTCATCGGCAGCAGGGCGTCCAGATGCCACAGCAGGGACGGCGCCTCGATCATCGCGCCGACGTCCAGGCGCGCGGGTTCAGGCCGGCCACGCTTGAGGGCCCAGGCGACTTCCTGATCGACAAAGGCGCGGGCGGCGCGGAACTCGTCCACATTGGCCACCAGCGGGAACATGATCCGCAGCGGACGCCCGGCGGCGGCCTTGATCAGGGCGCGGATTTGCATGCGCAGCAGGGCTGGACGGTCCAGGCCCATGCGGATGGCCCGCCAGCCCAAGGCCGGATTGTCCTCGCGCTCCAACTCCATGTACGGCAGCAGCTTGTCGCCGCCGAGATCCAGGGTGCGGAAGGTGACCGGCATGCCGTTGGCGGCGTCCAGCACCTTCTCGTAGAGCGCGGTCTGAGCCTCGAGCCGGGGCATTTCCTCGGCGACCATGAACTGGAACTCGGTGCGGAACAGGCCGATGCCCTCGGCCCCCGTCTCGCCCAGGATGTCGAGATCAACGGCCAGGCCGGCGTTCATCAGCAGGGTGATCTTGTCGCCGTCCTTGGTGACGGCGGGTGTGTCACGCAGGCGGGCGAACTCGGCCTTGCGCTGGGCGCGGACCTCCATCCGGGCCTTCAGCGACTTGACCACGTCGGGACGCGGCCGCAGCCAGGCCTCGGCGGCCTCGGCGTCGACCACAACGGGGTCGCCCTCGTTGACCCGGTCGCGCAGTCCGGCGAGGCGGCCGACGCAGGGGATGTCTAGGGCCCGGGCGACAATGCCCGCGTGGCTGGCGGACGAGCCTTCCTCGAGCAGGATGCCCTTCAGCTTGGTGCGGTCATATTCCAGCAGGTCTGCGGGCCCGAGGTTGCGGGCGATCAGGATGGCGTCGTCCGGCAGGACCCGCACGGCGTGGACGTCGCCCGACAGGTGACGCAGCAGACGGTCATTGAGGTCTTCCAGATCGTGCAGCCGCTCGCGCAGATAGGGGTCGCGGGCCTGGCCCAGACGGGCGCGGTGCTCTGAACGCACGCGTTCGACCGCCGCCTCGGCGGTCAGGCCCGAGCGCACGGCTTCCAGCAGCGACCGGTTCCACCCCCGGTCATGGGCGAACATCTTGTAGGTCTCGAGCACTTCGTAGGAGGCGCCGACCAGGCCGTGCTGGCCTTCCAACATCTCGTCGATCTGCTGCTTCAGAGCATCGACCGCGACCTTGAGCTTGGCCTCCTCGGCGGCGGCGTCATCCGACAGCAGTTGCTCGGGGGCGACCGGCTGTTCGTGCAGCACCGCCACGCCACAGGCCAGGCCCTCGGCGAAGCGCGCGCCCTTCAGGCGCTCGGGCTTGTGGGGCGCGATCTCGACGTCCTTGAGCTCGTCCAGGCCCAGCAGTTCGCCGGCGCTGACCATCTCGGCCAGGACCATGGCGATGATCTGCAGGTCCTCGACCTCGTCCTCGCCATAGACCCGCTCGGTGCGGTTCTGGACGACCAGCACGCCGATCGAGCGGCCGCCGCGCAGCAGCGGCACGGCCAGGAAGGCGTGATAGGGATCTTCGCCGGTTTCCGGGCGGTAAGAGAAGGCCGGGTGGCTGGCTGCGTCCGACAGGTTCAGCGGCCGGCCCAGGCGCATGGTCTCGCCGACCAGACCTTCGCCAGGCTTTAGCCGGGTGACGTGAACGGCGTCGCGCGACAGGCCTTCGGTGGCGAACAGTTCCAGATCGTTGGACGCACGGCGCAGATAGATCGAGCAGACTTCCGCCACCATCGAAATGGCGATGGTGCGCACCACCAAGTCGAGCTTGACCTGGGCGGGGCCGCCCCCGGCCATGGCCTCGCGAATCTGCCGAAGCAGGCTGCGTGGTCCCCGAACAGCGATCCCAGACGCCGCCATGTTCGCGCGCGCACTCCCCTTTTGGCCTGTACGGCTTAGCCCGACAACACGCGTCAGGGGTTAAGAAGCCGCAACGCCGTGGAGCGGGCTATAGCAGATTTCGCGCGACGCACAGCGTTCGCTCTCGGTCAATTCGCGCAGGACGCGCGAAAAAGCGCCGCCCCTCGGAGAGGGACGGCGCCGGGTCGTTCAACCTGACCAGCGGTTAGCGGTGTTGGCCGTAGTAGCCATTGCCGTAGCTGGTTCTGTAGCCGCTGTTGTAGCGGTCGTTGCGCTGGTCGCGACGAGGGTTGGAGCGGTTGTCATAGCCGGTTTGGCCGTAGCCGGTGTTGTAGCTCGATCCGCCATTGTAGGTCTGGCCGTAGCCATTGTTGTGGCTCGACCCGCTGTCGTAGGTCTGGCCGTAGCCGTTGTTGTAGCTCGACCCGCTGTCGTAGGTCTGGCCGTAGCCGTTGTTGTAGCTCGACCCGTTGTCGTAGGTCTGGCCGTAGCCGTTGTTGTAGCTCGACCTGTTGTTGTAGGTCTGGCCGTAGCCGTTGCCATAGCGAGTGTCGCGATAGTTGCTCGAATAGCGACGGTCGTTGCGATCGTTGTCGGTGGCCGCGCCCAGGGCGGCGCCGGCAACGGCGCCGATGACGATCCCGCTCTTGTCGCCCTTCGACAGGGCGCCGCCGGCCAGGCCGCCGATCAGGGCGCCGATCACGGCCCGCTGCGTCTTGTCGCCGGCGAAGGCGGCCGAGGCGGGCAGGACCAGAGCGCCGGTCACGGCGACGGCGACGGCGATCTTCGAGAACTTACCAAAGGTCTTCATGGCGTTTGCTCCTAGAGAGCGTCAGGCCGGAAGAAGTCCGGTGCGGCGCTGTTGGGACCTTTGTCGCATTGCCGCCTTGAACCCGATCTGAACGGCGTTGTTCAGGTTCCCGTCATGTTGACGACCGATCCAATCGCACCGACCTCCCATCATCCGCCCCAAGAGGGCGGCCCCAGCCCCAACAGCTTCCGTCAGCCGTGCCCCGGCAAGGCCAGCGGTTCGCTGACCGCCTCGACCAACTGCCTGGCCTGTTCGACGGCGGCGTCGATGTCGGCCTCGATGAACTCGACCTCTGCGTCGGTCAGGGGATGGGGGGCGGCGATGGTGTCGCGCAGATAGGCGCGTTTCTCGGGCTCGGTCATGGTCCACCAGCCGACGGTGTGACCTTCCTCGATCACCGCGTCGCCCATGGCCAGCAGGTCGTCCTCGTCGAAGATCGGCCGCCCGGGCTGTTCGGGGAACCACTGACCGTCGTCGGGCAAGAACTGGTCCAACTGCTTGAGCAGCACGGCCAGCCAAGGGCTGACCAGCAGAGGCTTTTCATAGCCGTCGCCGAACTTGGCGCGCAGCAGCAGATCGTACAGCAGGTCCAGGCCCGCATCGCCCTGGAAGGTGACCGACTTCTTTTCGGGATCGAAGTGGAAGACGGACATAGGGGCTCCTGAAGGGATTCGCGGCCCTTCATACTGTCAGAAGGCGACGTTTTGCTAACGGCGAAACGTCTACTTCAGTTGGTGGCAACCATGGCAGCTAAAGCCAGCCTGGCGTGAATGATCCAAGCTTCGATCGCACCTTCGATCCGCTCGATGTCGCGATCGGTCATTCCCACTGGCGCGGCCACGACCTCGCGAAGATAGCGACGGCGCTCCTCGGCGGTCTTGGTCCACCAACCGATCGTCGCGGCTTCCGCAATGATCGCGTCGCGAATAGCCAAGACGAGATTATTGTCGAAGATCGTAAGCTCATCAGCCACGCCAACCTGTGGGGCAGGCTGTTGAAGGCCAAGCGCGCCGGTGATCCGCGTGCTCAGATCAGCTATCCACTCACTCAGAAGCAGAAGCCTATCGTGCCGATCACCAAACTTGGCGCGCTGGATAAGGCCCAACAGCAGATGCAGTCGAGCGCCCTTGAAGGTGACGGTTTTAGCTTCGTCGTCGAAGTCGAATTCGTCCGCCACCTGTCAATCGATCCTAAAGCTGATCCAGCCCATACACGGCATGCAGAGCCCGCACGGCCAGCTCTGTATAGGCCGCGTCGATCAGCACGCTGATCTTGATCTCCGAGGTCGAGATCACCTGGATGTTGATGTTCTTCTCGGCCAGGGCCTGGAACATCGATTGCGCAACGCCGGCGTGGCTGCGCATGCCCACCCCGATCACCGAGACCTTGGCGACGTCCTCGTTGATCGCCACGTCCTCGAAGCCGATCTCGGCCTGGGCCTTGCGGACGATCTCAACGGCGCGGACGGCGTCGCGCTTGCCGACCGTGAACTCCATGTTGGCGGTGTCGGCGCTGCGGGCGCGCGACTGCACGATCATGTCGACATTCACATTGGCGTCCGCCAGCCGGCCGAAGATTTGCGACGACACGCCCGGATGGTCGGGCAGGCCCAGCAGGGTGATCTTGGCTTCGTCGCGGCTATAGGCGACGCCCGAGACGATGCGCTTTTCCATGATTTCTTCCTCGTCGCAGACGATCGTACCTTGGCCGGGAGATTCCCCCGGTTCGACGAAACTCGACAGCACCCGAACCGGCACGCGATGGGCCATGGCCATCTCGACCGAACGGGTCTGCAGCACCTTGGCCCCCAGCGAGGCCATTTCCAGCATTTCCTCGTAGGAGATCTTGGCCAGGCGGCGGGCCTTTTTTTCGATCCGAGGGTCGGTGGTGTAGACGCCATCGACGTCGGTATAGATGTCGCAGGACGCCTTCAGCACCGCGGCGATGGCCACGGCGCTGGTGTCCGAGCCGCCCCGGCCCAGGGTGGTGATACGGCCATCGGAGGTCACGCCTTGGAAGCCGGCGATCACCGCCACCTGGCCGGCATTGAGCACGGCGTCGAGATTGTCGGACGGAATCTCTTCGATGCGGGCCCGGCCATGAGCGTCGTCGGTGAGGATCGGCACCTGCCAGCCCAGGAACGAGCGCGCGCCGATGCCCATGTTGCGCAGGGTCATGGCCAGCAGGCCGGCCGTCACCTGCTCGCCCGAGGCGACGATGGCGTCGTATTCGTCGTCGGATTCCGGCAAACCCTCGGCCGCCCGGCCACAGCCGTCGGTCCAGGCCACCAGCTCGTTGGTCTTTCCCGACATCGCCGAGACCACCACCGCGATCTGCTTGCCGGTCGCCAGCTCGGCGGCGACCAGACGCGCCACCCGGCGGATGCGCTCCAGGTCGGCCACCGAGGTGCCGCCGAACTTCATCACCAGACGAGACACGCCCTACCCCGTAAAAACCTAAGGTCAATTCTTGCGCCGCACGCGGCGGAACATCGCTGGGCGCGCAAGCCGCGGTCTTCTAGCGGCGTGGGGACGCAACGGCAATGTCGCGGATGTCTTTTTCGTCGCGAGCGGCGCGCCTTGACTCCTTTGTCGCAACCTACCTAACTACCTATCTGTTTTCCAGATGATGGAGAGCCGTCATGCCGCCTGACCTGGAAGCCCTATTGCAGGGCCACAAGACCGTCGCCGGAAGGATTCGCGCCTTGGCCGCCGCCGGCGTCCCGCGCGCCCAGATCGCCCGCATCCTCGGCAAGCGGTATCAGCACGTGCGCAACGTGCTGGAGGAGCCGGGGGCGGGGAATACGCCGGTCGAATCCGCGCTTGAAGGACTGGCGGAGGGCGACGCCCGAGCGTCCGTCCACGACAAGCCCAAGACCTATAGACTGCAGGTCCGGAACGGCTCGGTGACCTTACCACCCGAGGTGCTGGAAGCGCTGGGAGCCGGGCCTAACGGCCTGATCATCGCCGAATTGGACGGCGAGTTCTTCAAGATCAT
Source organism: Caulobacter sp. DWR2-3-1b2 (assembly GCF_049896345.1). Lineage (NCBI taxonomy): Bacteria > Pseudomonadati > Pseudomonadota > Alphaproteobacteria > Caulobacterales > Caulobacteraceae > Caulobacter > Caulobacter sp. DWR2-3-1b2. Next base: position 396,506 of record NZ_JAFCUC010000004.1, read on the forward strand.
CAGCATACCGGAATCGGTCCGCCGGATTCAGGAGCGGCTGCGGCCCTATTGGCGCCCCGGCGTCTCGATCGTGGACGAATTGATCGCCGACCGCCGCCGCGAGGCCGCCGATGATGATCGGGAATATGAGCAATGTCAGGCTCGAAATCGCAAAGATGACTGACGTGGTCCTGGATTCGTCGGCGATCCTGGCGGTGGTTCTCGAAGAACCTGGCCGCGACCTAGTCGTAGGCCGCCTATTTCAGGCCCAAACCTGTTCAGTGAACATAACGGAGGTCGTCACAAAGATGCTGGATCGAGGCGTCGCGATTTTCGACGTCGAAGAGACCGTGTCGGAGCTTTGCGGCCAAATCATCGACTTCGATCGCGACCTCGCCATCCAGGCCGGCCTCCTGCGCGACGCCACCCGCCACAAAGGCCTCTCCCTGGGCGACCGCGCCTGTCTGGCCCTGGCGATGCGCGAGCGTCTGCCGATCATGACCGCCGATCGGGCCTGGGCCGATCTGGACCTCGGCGTAGAAGTCGTGTTCATACGCTGACCATGACCCAAGCCGCCGACACCCCCTCCTGGAGCATCGACCCCGCCGATGTGGCGAGGTTCTCGGCCATCGCCGCCGAATGGTGGGACCCGCGCGGCAAGTTCGCGCCGCTGCATGTGTTCAACCCCTGCCGGCTTAGCTTCATCAGGGAGCAGGCCTTGGCCCGCTTCGACCGCGACGGCAATTCGCGCACGCCGTTCGAGGGGCTGAGCTTGCTCGACATCGGCTGCGGCGGGGGGCTGCTCAGCGAGCCCATGGCCCGGCTGGGCTTCACGGTCACGGCCGTCGACGCCTCGGAAAACAATATCAAGACCGCCGCCGCCCACGCGGCCGAGCAGGGGCTGGAGATCGGCTACCGCCCCGCCACCGCCGAACAGCTTTTGGCCGAGGGCGCGGGGCCGTTCGACGTGGTGCTGACCATGGAGGTGATCGAGCATGTCGCCAACCCGGGCCAGTTCCTGCGGACCTGCGCACAGCTGCTGGCCCCCGGCGGGCTGATGATCGTCGCCACGCTGAACCGTACGCTCAAGGCCTTGGCCCTGGCCAAGATCGGCGCGGAGTACGTGCTGCGCTGGGTGCCGCCCGGCACACACGACTGGAAACAGTTTCTCAAGCCCGAGGAACTGCGCGCCTTCCTGGCCGGCGAGCCCGTGACGATGCAGGGTCCATTCGGCGTGGCCTACAACCCGCTGACCGGCCGCTGGAGCCAATCAACCGACTCCGACATCAACTACATGATGACGGTCACCAAGGACTGAGACCCAAGCGCAACAACACCGCATGTCTTGTCGACGACGCCGCCGCGCCTGGCGGAACCTGAGCCGCCCCTGAGATTTATGGTTGCCAGGGACTTTTCAGGATTGGCGGCTCGCTTCGGGGGTCGAACGTCGATCCGTTCGTCGGAACGGAGACTACCATGACTTTCAAGCACACCGCGTGGGTGATGGCTTCGGCCGTCGCCTTGAGCACCGCCGCGCCGGTTTTCGCGCAATCGAGCGACGCCGCCTATCAGCAGCGCCTCCAGGCCTATGGCGATCAACGCGCCGCCTACAACGAGCGCTCGGCTGATTATCAGGACCAACAGCGCGCCTATGAAGCCGAGCGCTCCAAGTATGTGCGGGCTCGCGCCGACTACGATCGCCGTTACGGTTCGGGGGCCTATGACCGCCGCTATCCACAATACGCAACGCGTTACGTGGACCCCACCTACGCCAGCAGCGGCGCCTATTACGGCGAACAACAAACCTACGATCATGACCGCATGGTCTATATGGACAACCGTCGCGACTATGACAGCCGCAATGGAAACGGCGCCTATGATCGTCGTCATCCGGACGACGCCTCGCGCTACAGCACCGACGGCCGGGTCCATGATTCCGCCAGCAGCGACTATCAGAACCAGCGCGCCCAGTATGATCGCGACCGCGCGGACTATGATCGGGCTCGCGGTGACTATGATCGTCGCTATGGTTCGGGCTCGTACGATAGGCGCTACCCGGATTACGCCACGCGTTACACCACGCCCTACAGCGCCCCCAATGCCGGCGGCTACGGCGACAACGTTTCCTACAACGAGCCCTGCCGTATCGACGCTCGCAAGAACGCGGCCGCCGGCGGTGTGATCGGGGCCCTGGTGGGCGCCCTGGCCGGCTCGAAGCTGGCCGCTCGCAACGCAAAACCCGAAGGCACCGTGCTGGGCGCCTTGGTTGGGGCCGGCGTCGGCGCCAGCATCGGCAACGCTTCGGCCAAGGGTCGCTGCGACGCCCAGGGGCAGTACTGGAGCCGGGAAGAGACCGTGGCCTACCGCGAAAGCAGCCGCTATCGCGCCAGCTCGGCCACCGCCTACAACAACTATTCCAGGACGTGCCGCCTGGCCCCGGCTGACACCGACTACGACGGCCGGACCGAAACCCGTTATGTGCGGGTTTGCCCAGACAGCCAAGGTCGCTATCGCATTCAGGGTTGATCCTGTCGGCAGGATGAACGGCGGCGTCGCCGCCGTTTCATCCGCCGTTCAGGTCGGCTATCCGACAATAGGCTCTCGACCAATGCGAACCAAAAGCAAGCTTGAGCGTTGTTGTTGCCCAAGCGTCTGACAACCGATTTAGGAGGCCGCCATGCGCGCCCAATTCAAGACCCTCGCCGTCATCGTCGCCCTCGGCTTCACGGCGTCCACCATCGCTGTAACCGCCGCCCAAGCCGAGACGCGTCACCGCATCACCGTCTGCAAGAGCACCAAGAGCGCTCGTAACAAGGGCACCGTGATCGGCGGCGTCAGCGGCGGTGTGCTAGGCACGGTCGTCGCGGGCCATGGCAACAAGACCGAAGGCGCCCTCCTCGGCGGCGCCCTGGGCGCCGTCGCCGGCAACCAGATCGCCAAGAGGAATTCCAAGAAGAACAATTGCCACTACGAATATCGCTACTACTAAGCGGCGCGCAAAAGTCAAACGGACGAGGGGACGGGAAACCGTCCCCTTTTTCGTGGTTGAACCCTTAGTTCATGTCCGTCTTCTTGGGCGGAGCCGGCGGCAGGGCCGCGACCTTGACTCCGTCCTCGATCAGGGCCGCGACCTCCTTGGGCGTGGCCTCGCCATAGATGCCGCGATCCTCGGACTTGCCCTCGTGGATGTCGCGGGCCTCCTTGGCGAAGCGGTCGCCGACATAGTCGAAACTGTCCTCGACCTGGCGTCGGACCTCGCTGGCGGCGGTCATCATCATCTCGCGCACCTGGGCGTTGGGTTCGGGCGTGGGCCTGCGCGCCTTGGTGCCGGAGATGGCGGGCGACATAATCTGCTTGCGCACACCCTTGGAGCCGCAGACCGGACAGTCCACCAGCCCACGCGCCAACTGGTCGTCATAGTCCGACGACGAACCGAACCAGCCCTCGAAGGCGTGGTCGTGGTCGCAAGCGAGCGCGTACTTGATCATGAGGCCAATATGGGGTCAGGGACCCGTGAAGGCACGCGCGTTCTTCAGGGCGGGGATCGCCGCGCGGGCCCTGTCGACGGCCCCGAGCTCGAGATCGGCGATCAGCACGCCCGGCGCGTCGTGATCAAGCTTTCCGATCACCTCGCCCCAAGGCCCGACAACGATCGAGCGACCCCAGGTGCCTCTGCCGTCCTCGTGAAGGCCGCCTTGGGCCGCAGCCAGCACGAAAGAGCCGGTCTCGATGGCCCGCGCCCGCAGCAGGATGTCCCAATGCGCCTCGCCTGTTGGCCGGGTGAAGGCGGCGGGCACGGTCAGGATCTGGGCCCCACCCAGCGCCAGGGCACGGTGTAGGGCAGGAAAGCGCATGTCGTAGCAGATGGTCAGGCCAAAGGCGCCCAAGGGGGTTTCGACCACCACGGCTCGGTCGCCGGGCTCGTAGGTCGATGATTCCCGGGCCGTCTCACCGGTCGGCAGATTCACGTCGAACATGTGCAGCTTGTCGTAGGTCGCGACGATCGCCCCGGACGGATCGATCACTGCCTGACGGTTGGCGGCCTTGCCGTCTTCTCGCTTGACCAGCGCCGAGCCGACATCGATCCAGACGCCCAGCTCGCGGGCCAGGTTGCGCAGGCCCAGCACCACCGGATCGTCGTCCAGCGAGACCAGCGTCGGCAGCAGCTTGGCGCGGTCCTTCTGCAGCACGTTGACGCCCTCCGGCGCCAGGATGAACCGGGCGCCCTTCTCCGCGGCCTCGCGCACCAGCGGCGCGACATGGGCCAGAGCGGCCTCGTGGGTGGCCGGCGTGCGGGTCTGAACGAGGCCGACCCGGAGTGTCATGTCGCGAGCAAGGCGTCCAGCTTGCCCGCGCGCTCCAGCGCCATCATGTCGTCGCAGCCGCCGATATGCTGCTCGCCGACGAAGATTTGCGGGAAGGTGGTGCGACCCGAGCGATCCATCATCTCCTTGCGCAGGGCTGGATCCATGCCGGCCTCCAGTTCGGTGAAGTCGGCGCCCTTGTCGTTGAGCAGTTTCAGGGCCCGGGCGCAGTAGCCGCAGAACGGGCGGGTGTAGATGATGACCTTGGCCATGGAGAATCCGTAACAGACGTCGTTTCCGTCCTCATATAGGACGCGCGTGCAGTTCTGTAACGCGCGCGACGACGGCGAGTGTCACCTGGCTGGCTCCAGCCGCCAGCAGCGCCCGCGCGCAGCCCTCCGCCGTGGCGCCGGTGGTCAGCACGTCATCGACCAGCAGCACCTTGCGGCCGACCACCCGATGTCGCCGCGATTCGGGGACGGCGAACGCCGCCGCGACGTTGCGTCGGCGACCCACCGCCGACTTGCCGCCCTGACTGTCGGTGTCGCGCTTGCGGACAAGGGCGTCGGGGAGGTAGGGCCGCCCCGCCATCGCGCACAGCGGCCGGGCGATTTCGGCGGCCTGGTTGTAGCGGCGCTTGAGCAGGCGTGAGCTGTGCATCGGGACCGGAACCACCGCCTCGGCTTCGTCCAGCAGATCCACCGCCGATCGCGACAGCCACCGGGCGAACAGGCTCGACAGGTCGGTGCGGTCGGCGTGTTTCAGCTTCAGGATCAGGTCGCGCGAATGCTCGTCATAGAGGCAGGCCGCCCGCGCCCGGCTGAAGGGCCGTTCGCGCGATTGGCACAGAACGCAGCGGATTTCGCCGACGTCATAAGCGAACGGCGCGCCGCAACCGTCGCACACCGGACCGTCCAGGAAGGTGATGCGGCTCCAGGCCTCGGCCGACAGCCCCGAGGTCAGGGCCGCCGCGCCATCGAAGGCGCGCGGCGGCAGGATCAGGTCCAGCAGGTCCTGCGCCAACGCGGTCAGGCGAGGGGAAGGTTTCCATGACGCGCGAGAAGCCCCATCTTGCGCCGACATGACCGCCGCCCCCCTGCTCTTCGACCGCGCCCTGCTGCGCGCCCGCCTAGACCGCGCCGCGCCCGGCTTCGAGACCGCCGGCTTCCTGAAAGCCCGCGCGGCCGAAGACGCGGTGATGCGGCTGGAAGCCATCCTGCGCGAGTTTCCGGTCGCGGTCGACCTTGGCGCGAGAAACGGCGCCTTTGCTCGCGCCCTGGCGGAGAGCGACGCCCGCGAGAAGATCGGCCTCCTGATCCAGACCGACCTGTCCGAACGCATGCTGGGCGGGCTGCACGGTCCGCGCGTCGCGGTCGACGAGGAGCACCTGCCGTTCGGCGACGCGACGATAGACCTGGCCGTCTCGACCCTGGCCCTGCACTGGACGAATGACCTGGTGGGCGCCCTGATCCAGATACGCCGCGCCTTGCGGCCCGACGGCCTGTTCGTCGGCGCGTTGTTCGGCGGCGCCACCCTGACCGAGCTGCGCCAGGCCCTGCTAGCGGCGGAGGACGAGGTCAGCGGCGGGGCCTCCGCTCGCGTTTCGCCCTTCGCCGACACCGTCGACGCCGCCGGCCTGTTGCAGCGGGCGGGCTTCGCCCTGCCCGTCGCCGACAAGGACCGGGTCAAGGTGCGCTACGGCCATCCGCTGGCCCTTCTGAAGGACCTGCGGGCCATGGGTGAGACCAGCGTGCTGCTCGACCGTTCGCGCAAGCCGCTCCCCCGCAAGGTGCTGTTCCGGGCGATGGAGCTCTATCAGGAACGATTCGCCGAGGCCGACGGCAAGGTGCCCGCCACTTTCGAGATCATCACCGTCACCGGCTGGGCTCCGCACGATAGCCAGCAGAAGCCGCTGCGGCCGGGGTCGGCCAAGATGCGGCTGGCGGACGCGCTAGGCGCGGTGGAGCGGTCGGCGGGGGATAAGGCGGGCGGGTAGGGTAAGTCTCCCAACCCACCGCTCATAACGACGAAAGTCGGGATGTGGATTCACACTTGAAGTGCAACAGGGCGTAGACCTCGGCGGGTGTCTGGAAGCCCAGGCACTTTCGAGGCGTGTGGTTGTGGAGCCTGTTGAGCCACAGGATGTCGTCCAGGTCGAGGGTGTCGAGGTTGGTCTTGCGCGGGAGGAAGCGGCGCAGACGGCCGATGGCGTTCTCGACGCCGCCCTTCTGCCAGGGCGAGT